>CAWJKK010000001.1:0-163681 GCA_963843485.1 uncultured Solirubrobacteraceae bacterium
GCGCGCGCGGACCGCCGGACGGACGTACGAGCGCCCTGCAGGCTCGCGGCCCGCGCCGGGGGGTCGACCGCGACCACGTGGGCGAAGCCGGCGAGCAGCTCGGGAGCGTCTTCGAGCGCGGCCCACGAGCAGGCGGCGAAGCCGCCGACCCGGTCCTGCAGCACCCGCGCCCGGTACGGCGCGTGCGCGACCACGGCGAGCACCGGCTCACCGGTCGCGACGAGGTCCGCGAGCAGACCGGCGATGCCGGCGCCGCGCGCCTCGCGGGCCGCCGGCTGGAGCAGCGAGAGCACGCCGGGGCTGGGCGCGGGCGCCGGGCCGGCCGGGCCGGAGCCGAGGTCGCGGGCCAGCTCGGCGGCGATCCCGGCGTGCCAGGCCGGCTCCCCGAGCACCTCGATCGGCGCCGGCGCCGCGCCGGCGGGCGTGGCGCAGCACGAGCCGCGGCTCCACCGGACCCGTTCCAGCGGTTGACCTCGAGCCGGACCGCGGCTTCGGCCGGCTCCTCGGGCCCGCACGGCAGCTTCGTCCCCGCGCCGAACTGCACGCAGCGCGAGCGGGCGCCGCCGGCGTGCAGCGTGAAGCTGGCGTGCCGGCCCTCGCCCATCGGCCGCGCGTCGGCCAGGTGCGCCGCCGGGACGAGCAGCGACACCGGCGGGTTGGCCTGCCCGAACGGCGCCAGCCGCTCGAGCTCCTCGGCCAGCTCGAGCGTCAGCACGTCGCCGGAGACCACCGCGTCCACGCGCACCTTGGGCACGAGGTCGTCCGGCTCCAGCAGCTCGGCCGCGTGGGCGGCGAACGACTCGCGGAACGCGTCGACGTGCTCGCGCGCGATCGTCAGCCCCGCCGCGGCGCGGTGGCCGCCGTAGCGCTCCAGGTGGCGGCCGGCCGCGGTCAGCCCGCCCAGCAGGTCGAACGCCGGGATCGACCGTCCCGACCCGGTGCCCTCCGCGCCCTCGAGCGCGATCAGCACCGCCGGCCGGTGGTGGCGCTCGGCGATCCGCGCGGCGACGATCCCGATCACGCCCGGATGCCAGCCGTCGTCGGCGAGCACGTACGCCGGCGCCGGGCCCTGCTCGGCCACCTGCGCCTCGGCGGCGAACCGGATCCGCGTCTCCACGTCCCGCCGCTCGGCGTTCACCGCGTCGAGCTCGGTCGCGATCGCCCGCGCCCGCGCCGGGTCCTCGGTCAGCAGCAGCTCGAGTCCCGCGTCGGCGCGGTGCAGCCGCCCGGCGGCGTTGATCCGCGGCGCGAGCCGGAAGCCGATCGCCGTCGCGTCGACGCGTCCCCGGGTCCACGCGCGCGATCTCCATCAGCGCCCGCAGCCCCGGCTTGCGCGTGCCCGCAAGCGCGCGAAGGCCCTCGCGCACCAGCCGCCGGTTCTCGCCGACGAGCGGCACGACGTCGGCGACCGTGGCCAGCGCGACCAGGTCGAGGTCCTCGTCGGCGAGCGCCGGGTCCTCGCCCGCGCCCTCGAGCAGCGCGCCCGCCAGCTTGTACGCGACCGCGGCCGCGCACAGGTCCGCGCACGGGTAGCCGCCGACGCGCGGGTGCACGAGCGCCGCCTCCGGCAGCCGGCCGTCGGCGCGCGGCGTGTGGTGGTCGGTCACCACGACGTCGAGCCCGGCCGCACGCGCGGCCGCCACCTCCTCGACCGCGGTGATCGCGCAGTCGACCGTCACCAGCAGGTCGGTGCCGCGCTCGGCGAGCCGCGCGACGGTGGCAGCGGCGAGCCCGTAGCCGTCGTCGATCCGGCTCGGCAGGTACCAGTCGACCTCCGCGCCGAGCGTGCGCAGCGCGCGCACGAGCACCGCCGTGGCGGTCACGCCGTCGACGTCGTAGTCGCCGTGCACGGTGATCCGCGACCGCCGGCCGACGTGCCCGAGGATCCGCCCCGCCGCCTCGCGCAGGCCGCCGAACGCGTCGAGCGGATGCGCTTCGCGCGCCGCCAGGAAGGCACGCGCGTCCTCCGGCTCGCCCAGCCCGCGCCGCACCAGCACCTGCGCCAGCACGTGCGAGACGCCGAGCGCGGCGGCGAGCCGCTCGGCGGCGGCGAACTCGTACGGGGCGACGGTGAAGCGGGTCTCGGCTCGAACCACGGTCGCCGCAGCGTACGTCCGCCCTGGGACGGAATCGCGGGATGGCTGCCTTACGGCTCGGCCGGGACGGGCTCGCTACCTCGATAACGTTCCACCGGGTCGCCCGCGGGCGAGGGTGTGGAACGTTACGCGCTATAGCGACAAACGTTCCGGCCCGGTCCGACGCGGGGGTGTGGAACGTTATGGGGCTGTACGCAAAACGTTCCACGAGCCCCGCCGCGCGGACGGGTGTGAACGTTTTGCGTACCAGAGACGCAAAACGTTCCACACCCCTCGCCCGGCGAGCCCGATTGGAACGTTCTACGTTACCGCTTCGCTACCCAGCGCAGTTCGTCACCGGATGAGGACCGCCGCGGGCGGGTACCCGATAGTCCGGAAAGCGACGCGGGCCGAGCAGAGAAGGCAACGGATGACCGGGCGTGCGATGGCGGCGACGTGGATTCTGCCGGCAGCGGTGCTCGCCGCCGGCGCGCTCGCCGGCTGCGGCGGCGGCGACGACACGCCGCAGAACGCGTCCGCCGACTCGCGCCAGGCCGAGCAGCGCTGGATCGAGCGCGTCGACCAGGAGTGCGAGAAGGTCAACGAGGCGGTCGCCGGCCGCGGCTGGCCGGCCGACCTGGTCGACCTCGACCGCCTCGTCGTGCGCGCGATCGAGGACGTCCGCAGCGGCACCGACGCGATCGCGAAGCTGCGCATCCCCGCGGGCGCCGGCCCGCAGCCGGGCCGCTTCGTCAAGGAGGTCGAGGCGCTCGACGCCGAGCTCGAGCAGCTCTCGGCCGCCAGCGAGGAGCTCGCGCCGGAGATGCTGATCGACGCCGCCGACGCGCTGAAGGTCCGGCTCGTCCGGATCGAGAAGCTCGGGTCCGACCTCGGCCTGCGCAAGTGCCTCACGCACGACGAGCGCCAGTTCGTGCCCGATGCCGTGCTCGGCCCGGTGTTCGCCGAGCAGCTCGCCGCGCTCGACCGCCGGCTGCTGCGCCGCATCAAGCGGATCGACTTCGCCGAGGCGCAGTCGCCGGACGCGCTCGCGTCGATGTTCCGGCGCTACGGCAAGATCCTCGACGACGCGGTCGCGGGCATCCAGAAGCTCAATCCGCCGCAGTGGGCCGCGCGCCAGACCGCCCTCTACCAGCGTTCGCTGCTCGACCTGCAGGGCGCGACACAGGCGTTCGAGACCGTGCTCGAGGTCGATGACCGCTCGAAGCTCGCACGCGCCGACCGCAAGCTGCAGAAGGCCGCCGCCGCCGAGGCGAAGGCGCGCAAGCGCATGATCCGCGCGCTCGGGGCCGCGCCGACCACCCGCGGCGCCCCGCAGGAGGAGGTCGAGCCGGAGACCGAGGAGGTCGCCTAGCCGAACGGAGCGCGCAGCGCGGTCGGGTACGAGACCCCGCGCTCCGCGAGCCGCTCGGCGACGCGCCGCTTGATCGCGGCGACCGTCGAGCCCTCGTCCGCGACCTCGCGCTTCAAGGCCGTCAGGTCCGCCGTGATCCGGTCGGCGGAGGCGTCGAACGACTCGCGCAGCTCCACGAACCACTCGGGCCGGACGTTCGACAGCCCGTTGATCGTCCCGGTCGCCCCGGCCCGCACCGACTCGGCGAGCAGCGGCTCGGTGCCGGTGTAGACCTCGAACCCGGTGCCTTCGGCCACGGCCAGGTACTCGCGGTGGCGATCGATGTCACCGGTCGAGTCCTTCATCCCCGCGAAGCCCGCCGCGGCGAGCTCGCCCGCGAGCGCCGGGGACAGGTCGTTGACCGTGCGCGGCGGGATGTTGTAGAGGTACGCCGGAGCTTCGCCCGCCGCCTCGAGCACGGCCAGGAAGTGCGCCCGCGTCCCGGCCTCGCCGAGCGGATAGAACCACGGCACGTAGGCGGCGACGCCGTCCGCGCCCGCGGCCAGCGCGCGCCGCACCAGCCCCACGCTGGCACGCGTCGACACGCGGCCGACCTGCCCGATGACCTGCAGCGAGTCGACGGCGGCGGCGCGCTCCACGAGCGCGGCCAGCTCGTCGTCCGCGAGCAGGATCCCCTCGCCGGTCGTGCCGCCGACGAACACGCCGTCGAGCCCGGCCTCGGCCAGCCACTCCAGGTGCGCGCCGAACGCCTCCAGGTCGAGCTCGCCGTCGGCCCGGAACGGCGTCGTGATCGCCGCCAGCAGCCTCACGCCGGGTAGGGCTCGCCCTCTTGCTCTTCCTGGCGTATGCCGATCAGGTACACGACCGCCATGCCGAGGACCGCGCCCGGGATCGCCTCGAAGGCGGTGATCAGGCTCGTGTCGTTCTGCCCCGGCACCGTGAAGCCGTGGATCACGAAGCCGAACACGACGGACCCGACCACGGCCCCCGCGAACGCGCCCACGATGCCCGCCCAGAAGTGGTCGGGCACGAAGATCGAGAAGTGCCAGAGGGCGATGCCCATCATGACCCAGACCAGCGCGGCCATCAGCGGGGCCTCCCGTGGCGTCGGTTGCGTGGCTTCTTCGGCTTGTCCTCGCCGCCCGCCTCGGTCGAGCCTCCCGACGTCGGCGGCTGCGGCGCCCCGCCCTCCGTGCGCGAGCGCGCACGGCGACCGCCGGCCGGGCGGCGGCCGCTGCCCGTGGTCGCGGGCTGCCGCTCCTCCTCGACCCCGAGGTCGCGCACCATGTCGTCGAACTCGGCCCGCGACACGCCGGCCGCCGGATCCACCGGCTGCGTGAGCCGGTCGCGGCGGCGACCGCGATCCTTCGGCGCGACGTCGACCGGCGCGCCGGCCGTCGCCACGGCGTAGGCCGGCACCTCGCCGTTGAACTGGGCCTTGATCCGCGCCTCGCGCGCCCGGTACACGGGCTCGCGCGACTTCCAGTACGTGAGCACCGGACCGGCGATGAACACCGACGAGTACGTGCCCGACAGCGTGCCGATCAGCAGCGCGAACGCGAAGTCCTGCAGCGTCTCGCCACCGAACAGCATCAGCGCGAGGATCGGCAGGCCGGCGCAGAAGCTCGTGGCCAGCGACCGGACGATCACCTCGGACATCGAGCGGTTGTAGATCTGCGAGAAGGCGGCGTTCGGCATGCGCGGGATGTTCTCTCTCACGCGGTCGAACACCACGATCGTGTCGTAGAGCGAGAAGCCCAACACCGTGAGGAGCGCCGCGACCGTCGACGCCGTCACCTCCTGGCCGACCAACGCGTAGACGCCACCGGTGATCAGGAGGTCGTGCGCCAGGGCGATCAGCACCGGCACCGCGAACTTCCACTGGAACCGCAGCGTGATGTAGACGAAGACGATGAACAGCGAGGCGATGATCGCCCGGATCGCGTTCGTCGCCACGGACTGGCCGAAGCTCGCGCCGATCTGCTCGGTGCTCGGCGGCGACGCCTCCGGGATCCCGAACTCGTCGTCCAGCGCCTCCTCGATGCCGTTGACGCCGGCGTCGCCGAGCTCCTCGGTGCTGATCTGGATGACGTTCTCGCCGAGCTCCGGGTTCTCGAGCGTCTGGATCTCGGCGTCGGCGAGGCCCTGCTCGGCGAGCAGGTTGCGCACGTCGTCGACCGGCGCGGGCCGCTCGAGCGCGGTGGTGATCCGCGTGCCGCCCTCGAAGTCGATGCCGAAGTTCAGGCCCTGGCCGGCGAGCGCGAACGCGCAGATCAGCAGGATCACGCCGGACATCGCGAAGAACCACCGCGAGTAGCCCATGAAGTTGAACCGGATGGGCTTCGAGTCGCGCGACCCGAGCGCGGCGCGCGAGCGCAGCACGCGCGTGCCGCGCAGCGAGTACAGGATCGCCTGCGTCGCGAGCACGGCCGTGAACATCGAGAGGATGACGCCGATGCCCAGCATGAACGCGAAGCCCTTGACGCCGGCGGTCGCGAGCACGAACAGCACGAACGCGACCAGGACCGTGACGATGTTCGCGTCCAGGATCGCCGTCAGGCCCTTCTTGTAGCCCGCGGAGATCGCCTGGCCCACGCTGCGCCCGCCGCGCAGCTCCTCTTTCACGCGTTCGAAGATGACGATGTTCGCGTCGGCCGCGACGCCCAGCGTCAGGATCAGGCCGGCGATGCCCGGCAGCGTGAGCACGATCGGGAGCAGCTCGACGATCGCGTAGAAGTAGAGGCCGTAGATGCCCATCGCGACGACCGCGATCAGGCCGAGCACGCGGTAGAAGACGAGCAGGAACAGCGCGACGATCAGGAAGCCGGCGGCGCCCGCCACGAGGCCCTGGTCGAGCGCCTGGGCGCCGAGCGAGGCCGAGACCTGCGAGCGCGAGATCAGCTCGAGGCGGATCGGCAGCGCGCCGATCTCGAGGATCTGCGCGAGGTCCTGGGCCGACTGGATCGTGAACGAGCCGGAGATCTGCGCGCCGGTGCGGCCGTCGATCCCCTCCGGGTTCTCGCGGAAGTTGATGAACGGCGCCGAGACGAGCTCGTCGTCGAGCACGATCGCGAAGTGCTGGGAGGAGTTCTGCGGGTTGTCGCCCGGGAACGCGTTGTCGACGCCGCGCTGGGCGATCGTTCGCGGTGATCTCCTGGAACGCCTCGCGGCCGCGGTCGGTGAACTCGAACGAGACGATCGGCTGCTGCGACTCGTCGAAGTTCTGCTCCGGGTTCTTGATGTCCGTGCCGGAGAGCGCCGGGTTGTCGGAGATCACCCACCAGCGGTCGGGGTCCGGCGCCTCGGCGGAGGGCTTCTCGTCGCGCACCACGAGGATGCCCTCGGGCACCTCGAGGATCTCCGCGTTCGCGCGCTCCTCCGCGGTCAGGTCCTCGCGCTTGGCCTCGCGGCTCTCGGACGGCAGCCCGTTGTCCAGCGGCCGGTTCGTCGTCTTGTTGAACGCGTAGAAGCGCGAGCGGTCGGCGGCGTTGTTGTTGCCGTCGGTCTGCGGCTCGCAGCCGGCGGCGCGCTCGACCGCGTTCTTGAAGCCGGTGATCGCCTGCTTGGCGTTCGCGTTCTCGTTCGGGTCCGCCCTGCAGTTCTCGTCGAGGATGTTCGCTTCCCAGTCGTAGAAGAACAACTGGGCCGTGGAGCCGATCTGGCGCTCCGCGTCCTCGGCGTCCTGGACGCCTGGGAGGTTGACCTCGATCTGGTTGTCGCCGGCGAGCAGCAGCTCGGGCTCGGCGACGCCGAACGCGTCGACGCGCTCGCGCATGATGTCGAGCGAGTTCTGCAGCGCCTCCTGCGTGACCGTCGGCTGCTGCGCCGTCGGCTCGCCCGCGTAGATCAGCTGCACGCCGCCCTGCAGGTCGAGGCCGAGCACCGTGTCCCGGCTCGAGACCGCGTAGATGGACCCCGCGATCAGCGCGAGGACGGCCAGCAGGACGAAGAGAGAGCGGCGGCGTTCGGACATTGAGGGGGAAAGGGTAGTTCGGCTTACTTTGACGGCGTGAGCACCAGCAGCAGGCCGCCGTCGTCATCGTACGCCGGGAACAGATCTGCGACCGCCTTCGCGGGCAGATCGCCCTCCGCATGCACGAGCACTGGCTTTCCGAGCTGTCGAACGCCCCACTCGAGCACGGTGCCCACGTGGTCCGCTCCGCCGTCGAAGTCGAGGCCGAGCACCTCGCGGACCTCGCGGCCCATCACCTTCTCGTCCGAGAGCCCAGTGAGCTCCTTGGCGCCACGGCCGCAGCCGATGATGCGCCCCCGCTGGTCACAGACGAAGAAGGCGGCGTTCGGCGCGGGATAGTAGTCGTCGAGCAGCTCGAAGAGAAATCCGAAGCCGCACTTCGAGCATCCGCGGGGCTGGTTGCGGAAGCCCTGCTGCCGATCCGTGGACGCCGTGCGCTGGCCGCAGTTCGGGCAGATGAACAGGTGCGCCATATCGGCGGATAGCGTAGAGAGCACGGCGTAAAGGCTCGATCAGAACAATGTCGAGTCGCCCGCCGGCGGCTCGAGCCCGAGGTGCCGGAACGCGTGCACGGTCGCGCAGCGGCCACGCGGCGTACGGCGGAGGAAGCCCCGCTGCAACAGGTAGGGCTCGTACACGTCCTCGATCGTGTCCGGCTCCTCCTGGACCGCGACGGCCAGCGTCGACAGGCCGACGGGGCCGCCGGAGAAGCCGCTGCAGATGGCGGTCAGGATCTCGCGGTCCAGCCGATCGAGGCCCTCGTGGTCGACCTCGAGCAGGTCGAGCGCCGCCCCGGCGACCGTCGCGTCGATCGCGCTGCCGCCGTGGACCTGCGCGAAGTCGCGTACCCGCTTCAGCAGTCGGTTGGCCACACGCGGGGTACCGCGTGCGCGCTCGGCGATCGCCCGCGCGCCGGCCGCCTCGATCGCCACGTTGAGCACGCGCGCCGAGCGCGATGACGATGCGGGCGAGCTCGGACGGGTCGTAGTGGTCGAGCCGGTGCTGGATGCCGAAGCGGTCGCGCAGCGGCGTGGTCAGCAGCCCGGCGCGCGTCGTCGCCCCGATCAGCGTGAACGGCGGCAGGTCGAGCGTCACGACCCGCGCGCCCGCCCCGGCGCCGACCGTGATCGGCAGCTGGTGGTCCTCCATCGCGGGATAGAACGTCTCCTCGACGGCGCGCGGCAGCCGGTGGATCTCGTCGACGAAGAACACGGCGCGCGGCTCGAGCGCGCTCAGGTACGACGCGATGTCGGCCTTGCGCTCGAGCGCCGGCCCGGCCGTCGGGATGAACGGGACGTCGAGCTCGGCGGCGACGATCTGCGCGAGCGACGTCTTGCCGAGGCCGGGCGGGCCGGCCAGCAGCACGTGGTCGAGCGCCTCGCCGCGCGCGGCGGCGGCGGCGATGCTCACGCTCAGCTGCTCCTTCATCGCCTCCTGGCCGACGAACTCCCCGAGTGCGCGCGGGCGCAGCGACGCGTCCGCGTCCTCCTCCGGGCGCTCCTGGGGCGTCTGCAGCCGGTCGGCGCCGGGCGTGCGGATCATCCGCGGGCGCCCTTCAGCGCGTGCGCGATCAGGTCCTCGGCCGTCTGGCCGGGCGCGCCGTCGAGCAGCTTGTCCGGCCTCGGCGAGCGAGAAGCCGAGCCCGATCAGGCCCTCGCGGGCGAGCGAGCGCGGGTCGTCGCCGCCGCGCGTGATCACGATCGGGTCGTCGAGCACCGGGCCGACCTTCTCGCGCAGCTCGACCACGATCCGCTCGGCGGTGCGCTTGCCGATCCCGGGCACGGCGGTGAGGCGCGCGACGTCGCCGGCCGCGACGGCGCCGAGCACCTCGCGCGGCGGGCCGCCGGAGAGCACGGCGAGCGCCATCTTCGGGCCGACGGACTGGACGGCGAGCAGCAGCAGGAACAGGTCCCGCTCCTCCTCGGTCGCGAAGCCGTAGAGCAGCAGCGCGTCGTCACGCACGATCAGGTGCGTGAAGAGCGTCGCGGCCTCCCCCACCCGCGGCACGTGCCGCAGCGTCTCCGCGGAGACGGCGAGCCGGTAGCCGACGCCGCCGCAGGACACGACGACGTGGTCGGCGCGGCGGACCGCGACGCGGCCTTCCAGGAGCGCGATCACGAGGCCGCCAGAGCCGCCGCGAACGGCGCGCCGTTGGCGTGGCAGATCGCGACCGCGAGCGCGTCGGCCGCGTGGTCGGGCCGCGGCAGCTCGGGCAGCGCGAGCAGCGTCTGCACCATCCGCTGCACCTGGTCCTTCTCCGCGCGGCCGCTGCCGCAGACGGCGCCCTTGACCTGCTGGGGCGTGTAGGAGGAGCACGGCAGGCCGCGCTGGCCGGCGGCGAGCATCACGACCCCGCGCGCCTGGCCGACGGCGAAGGCCGAGCGGGCGTTGGCGCCGAAGTAGACGTCCTCGAGCGCGACGGCGTCCGGCCGGTACTCGTCCATCAGCGCGCCGACGCGCTCGTGGATGATCGTCAGGCCGGGCGGCCTCGGCGGTCCCGGCGGCGCGTCTCGACGACGCCGCCGTCGAGCGCGAACATCCGCCCGCGCTGTTGCGCGACGACGCCGTAGCCGGTGTTGGCCACCCCAGGGTCGATGCCGAGGACGATCACGTGCACCGGCAGGATTCTGCGCGGCGCGTCGGACGCCTCCTACAACACGAACACCGCCAGGCCGACGATCAGTGCGGCGACGACCACCGCGACCATCATCAGGCTGACTGGATCGGACTCGTTCTGGCGTGGTCTGGTCATGCCCACAGACTCGCGGCCACGGGCGCCGGATCCCATTCGGGACGCTCCCCATCCTGCCCGCGGCTCAGGGCTCGACGAGCCCGTGCCGGATCGCCCAGCGCGTCAGCTCGACGCGGTCGCGCATGCCCAGCTTGGCCAGCACGTTCTCGCGGTGGCGCTCGACGGTGCGCGGGCTGATCGTGAGCAGCTCGGCGATCTGCGCCGTCGACTGCGACTCCGCGACGAGCTTGACCACCTCCTGCTCGCGCGCGGTCAGCGGGCTCTCGCGCGCCGACGCGGGGTCGGCGAGGTAGGCCCGCATCAGCGCGCGCACGGTCGGCGGCGAGAGGAACGGCTCGCCGCGCATGACCGCGCGGCACGCCTCGACCAGCTCGCGATCGGCGACCGTCTTGAGGACGTAGCCGGAGGCGCCGGCCTTCAGCGCCTCGAAGTAGTAGTCCTCCTGGTCGTGCATCGAGAGCATCAGGATCCGCAGCTCGGGCCGGCGCCGGTGCAGGTCGCGCGCCGCCTGCAGCCCGGTGCGCAGCGGCATCGCGACGTCGAGGACGGCGAGGTCGACGTCGTCCTGGAGCCCGCGCTCGGTCGCGGCGATGCCGTTGGCGGCCTCGGCGACGACCTCGAGGTCGGGCGCCGACTCGAGCACGCGTCGCAGCCCGTGGCGCACGACGGTGTGGTCGTCGGCGAGCAGCACGCGGGTGCGCAGCGGGACGGTCAAGGCGGCACCTCGAGCACGACCTCGGTGCCGGACGGCTGGACGCGGCGCACCGTCAGCGCGCCGCCCGCGAGCATCGCCCGCTCGCGCATGCCGGCGAGACCGCCGGCGTCGCCGTTCGAGTCGGGCTCGAGCCCGCGCCCGTCGTCGCGGACCCGCAGCACGACGGCGGCGGCGCTCGCGTCGAGCACGATCTCGACGCCGCCGGCCTCGGCGTGGCGGGCGACGTTGGTGAGGCTCTCCTGGGCGACCCGGTAGATCGCGAGGTCCTGCTCCGGCGCGAGCTCCGGCAGCTCCGACGCGAGCCGCTGGCGGACCTGCAGGCCGGTGCGCTCCGCGAAGCCGGTGGCGAGCGTCACCAGCGCGCTGCGCAGCCCGAACTCGTCGAGCGCCTGCGGCCGCAGCCCGCGCGCGATGTCGCGCACCTCCTCCGCGCTCGCCCGCGCCGCTTCGCGGCACCGCGCCGACCTCGGCCTGCAGCTCCGGCGGCGCCGTGCGCT
Organism: uncultured Solirubrobacteraceae bacterium; assembly: GCA_963843485.1. Taxonomy (GTDB): domain Bacteria; phylum Actinomycetota; class Thermoleophilia; order Solirubrobacterales; family Solirubrobacteraceae; genus DASSUW01. The sequence goes on from CAWJKK010000001.1 coordinate 11,385, forward strand.
CGAGCCCGTCGAGCTGCAGCACGACGCCGGTGAGCGTCTGGCCGAGCTCGTCGTGCAGCTCGCGCGCCAGCCGGCGCCGCTCGCGCTCCTGCGCCGCGAGCGCGCGCCGCGAGCTCTCGCGGCGCTCATGCTCGAGCCGATCGAGCATGTCGTTGAAGGTCGCGAGCAGATCCGCGACCTCGGCGGTCGCGCCGCGCACGTCGATGCGGCGGCCTGGCGATTGGGGGTCCACCCGCCGCATCAGGGTGGTCAGGCGCTGCAGCGGACCGAACGCACGGCGCAGGAGCACGAAGTTCAGCGCGATCACGGCGGCGAGGCCCGCCGCCAGCACGGCCGCCTCGGCGGCGCGCAGCGACGAGCTGATCGTGGCCGGCGTGAAGGCGAGCATCAGTGCGGCACCGATGAGGACGGTGGCGTTGATGGTCACGACGCGCCAGAACAGCGACACGCTCAGAGGGTGGCAGCGCGATCAGCCGCGGCCATGGGTGTCGCTACCCATCCGGCAGCGACGACCCGGCGAAGCCGAAGAACCAGACCGCGAACAGGACGAGCGCGACGCCGACCGAGATGATCATCACGCGGTCGAGGATCCCGCCGCGGCGCGTGGTCTGCCGCTCGGCGCGCATCGACTTCGTCCAGCCGGGCCGGTACTGGTCGGTCTGCGCGCCGGTGATCCGCGTGTGCGTGCGGTCGAGCGCGCCGAGGCACTTGCCGATCACGGCCATGCCGACGGGCAGCCCGAGGATCACGAGCAGGTACGGGCCGAGGCTGGGCTCGGGGCCGTCGGCGAGCTGGGAGGCGAGGTAGATCAGCCCGAGCGGGACGCCGAGCCACATGACCACGCTCCCCAGCGCCATCAGCGCCACGAGCATCACGGCAGCAGGTGACCAGGGCGACCGCATGCGGTCGCTCTAGTACCCGGTGTGCAGCAGGCTCAGCCCGCTACGCGCTCGAGGACGTCGGCGTCGACGTCGAAGTTCGCGTGCACGGCGTCGACGTCGTCCTGATCCTCGAGGGCGTCGATCAGCCGCATCAGCTTCACGGCGCCGTCCTCGTCGAGCGGCACGAGGCTCTTGGGCCGCTGCGCGACCTGCGCGTCCTCGACCTCGACGCCCGCGTCGTTCAGCGCCGCGCGCACCTTCGGCAGGTCGGCCGGCTCGCACAGCACCTCGAAGACGTCCGCGTCCATCTGGATGTCCTCGGCGCCGGCGTCGATCGCGGCCATCAGGTCGTCCTCGGTGTAGCGCTCGCCGTCGACGACCACGACGCCCTTCTTGTCGAACAGGTAGGCGACGGAGCCGGGCTCGCCGAGGTTGCCGCCGTGCTTGGAGAAGATGTGGCGCATCTCCGAGCCGCTGCGGTTGCGGTTGTCGGTCAGCGCCTCGACCAGCACCGCCACGCCGCCCGGGCCGTAGCCCTCGTACATGACGGCCTCGAGCGCGTCGGCGTCGGCGCCTTCGCCGGTGCCCTTGGCGATCGCGCGCTCGATGTTGTCCTTCGGCATCGACGCGTCCCTGGCCTTCTGCACGGCCAGCGCCAGGCCGGGGTTGCCCTCGACGTCGCCGCCGCCCTCCTTCGCGGCGACGGTGATCGCCCGCGCGAGCTTGGTGAAGAGCTTGCCGCGGCGGGCGTCGACGATCGCCTTCTTGTGCTTGATCCCCGCCCACTTGGAGTGTCCGGCCATGGCCGTCGATCTTAACGTGGTGTGCCGGCAGCGCCAGCGCTCCGAGCCCGCGCCGGCGACGTGAGCCACGGCGGGTCGCCCGCCGCCCACAGGTCCTCGAGCGCCGCCGCGTCCTTGTGCGTGTCCAGGCAGCGCCAGAAGCCGCGGTGGCGGAACGCGCCCAGGCGGCCGTCGGCGGCGAGCCGCTCCAGCGGCTCGCGCTCGAGCACCGAGTCGGGCCCGAGGTAGGCGAGCGCGCCCGGCTCGAGCACGAGGAAGCCGCCGTTCACCCACGCGTCGACCGGCGGCTTCTCGCGGAACGCCCGCACGCGGTCGCCGCCGTCGAGCTCGACGACGCCGAACGGCAGCTCGGGCCGCACGACCGTGACCGTGGCGAGCGCGCCGCTCGCGGCGTGGGCGGCGGTCAGGGCGCCGAGGTCGAGATCGGCCAGGCCGTCGGCGTAGGTCAGGCAGAACGGCGCGCCGAGCCGGTCGCGGACGCGCTGCACGCGGCCGCCCGTCGGCGTGTCGAGCCCGGTGTCGACGCACTCGACCTGCACCCCGTCCGGCCACTCGGCCGCGGCGGCCCAGCGCGCGACCGCCTCGCCGCGGTAGCCGGTGAGCAGCAGGAAGCGCCGGAAGCCCTGGGCGGCGTAGATCGAGACGACGTGCCAGACGATCGGCCGCCCGCCGACCTCGATCAGCGGCTTCGGGGTCTCGCCGTTGAGCCGCGTGCCGCGGCCGCCACAGAGGATCACGACATCCATGGCGGCGTATCCTGGCGCGCCATGGCGGTCAGCGCGGAGATCTTCAAGGCCTACGACGTCCGCGGCCTGTACGGGAGCCAGATCGACGGCGACGTCGCCGAGGCCGTCGGCCGCGCGTTCGCGCGCGTGCTGGCGGGCCTGGCCGGCAAGCCGGTCGCCGAGCTGCGCGTCGGCCTCGGGCGCGACATGCGGCTGACCGCGCCGGAGCTGGCCGCCCGCTACCGCGCCGGTCTCGTGGCCGAGGGCGCGCACGTGCTCGACGCCGGGATGGTCGGCACCGAGATGCTCTACTGGCTCGTCGGCTCGCACGACCTCGACGGCGGCCTGATGTGCACCGCCTCGCACAACCCGAAGGCCTACACGGGCGCCAAGCTCGTCGAGCGCGGGGCGGTCGCGCTCTCCGGCGACAGCGGCATCCAGGACATGCGGCGGCTGATCGAGGCCGGCCTCGGGGACGCGCCCGGCGGCGGCAGCAGCGAGGACGTCGACGTCCACGCCGGCTTCCAGCGCGCTGCGCTCGCCTTCATCGACCCGTCCGCGATCGCTCCGCTGCGCGTGGTGGTGGACGGCGGCAACGGCATGGCCGGCCCGATGGCGGGGCCGCTGCTCGAGCGCCTCGGCCTCGACCTCGTCACGACCTACTGGGTCCCCGACGGCGAGTTCCCCGACCACGAGCCGAACCCGCTGCTGCCCGAGAACCGGCGCTTCGTGATCGAGAAGGTGCGCGCGGAGGGCGCCGACCTCGGCATCGCCTGGGACGGCGACGCCGACCGCTGCTTCTTCATCGACGACACGGGCGAGTTCGTCGACGGCGACTTCCTGACCGCGCTGCTGGCCGAGTCCGTGCTCGAGAAGCAGCCGGGCGCCGACATCCTCTACGACGTCCGCGCCTCGCGCGCCGTGCCGGACCTCGTGCGGCGGCTCGGCGGCCGCGCGCACGTCAACCGCGTCGGCCACGCGTTCTTCAAGCGCCGGATGCGCGCCGAGGGCGGCGAGTTCGGCGGCGAGGTCTCCGGCCACTACTACTTCCGCGGCTTCTACAACGCCGACTCGGGCACGATCCCGGCACTGCTGATCCTCGAGCTGCTCTCGAAGAAGGGCGCGAAGCTCTCCGAGCTGCTCGCGCCGCTGCGCTCGCACTACTTCATCTCGGGCGAGATCAACTCGGAGGTCGCCGACCCGCAGGCCAAGATGGCCGAGCTGGAGCAGCGCTACGGCGACGGCCGGATCACCAAGCTCGACGGCGTGTCGGTGGACTACGACGACTGGCACTTCAACGTGCGGCCGTCGAACACGGAGCCGCTGCTGCGGCTGAACCTCGAGAGCGTGGTCTCGCGCGAGGACATGGAACGGCGTCGCGACGAGGTCCTCGCCCTGATCCGGGCATGAACGGGATCCACGCCCTGTCGATCTCGACGCCGTTCGCGGTCGGACGGGTGAACTGCTACCTGATCGACGACGAGCCGCTGACGCTCGTCGACACCGGGCCCAACTCCGGCCGCGCGCTCGACGAGCTCGAGCAGCAGCTCGCCGGTCACGGGCGCCGGATCGAGGATCTCGAGCGGATCGTCGTCACGCATCAGCACCTCGACCACCTCGGGCTGGTGGGCATCCTCGCCCGCCGCTCCGGGGCCGAGGTCTGCGCGCTCGACCTGCTGGCCGGGGTGGTCGAGGACTTCGACGCGCACGCGGAGGCCGACGACGAGCTGGCCGTCGGGCTGATGCTGCGCCACGGGATCCCGGAGGACGTCGTCAACGCCCTGCGCACGGTCTCGCGCGCGTTCCGCCACTGGGGCGGCAGCGCGCACGTCGCGCGCCCGCTCGCCGACGGCAGCGAGCTGCCGTTCGCCGGCCGCACGCTGCGCGTCCTGCACCGGCCGGGCCACTCGCCCTCGGACACGCTCTTCTGGGACGAGCCGCGGGCGCTGCTGATCGGCGGCGACCACCTGATCGGCCACATCTCCTCCAACCCGCTGATCGCGCGCGCCCTCGGCGGTCGCTCGGGCGAGCCGGACGGCGGCCGCCCGCGCGCGCTCCTGACCTACATCCGCTCGCTGCGCGAGACGCGCGAGCTGCCGGTCGAGGTCGTGCTCCCCGGCCACGGCGAGCCGGTGACGAACCACGTGGCGCTGATCGACGAGCGGCTCGCGATGCACGAGAAGCGCGCCGCCAGGATCCGCGGCCTGGTCGAGGAGACGCCGCTGACCGCGTACGAGATCGCGCAGCGCCTGTGGGGCAAGGTCGCGCTCACGCAGGCGTTCCTCACGCTCTCGGAGGTGCTCGGCCACGCGGACCTGCTGCTCGAGCGCGGCGAGATCCGCGAGCTGGAGGGCGACGGCGTCGTCCACTTCCAGCCCGCCTGATGCACGGCGTCGAGCTGATCCTCGTCAGCCTGCTCGTGGCGGTCGCGGTGCTCGCGTCGGCCGCGCGCGCGTTCGGGATCCCGTATCCGATCGTGCTCGTGGTCGGCGGCCTGCTGCTCGGCTTCATCCCCGGGCTGCCCGAGGTGTCGCTCGAGCCGGAGCTCGTGCTCGTGATCTTCCTGCCGCCGCTCCTGTACTCGGCGGCGTTCTTCGCCAACCTCTACGACCTCAAGACCGACCTGCGGGCGATCTCGCTGCAGGCGATCGGGCTCGTGCTGGCGACGATGTGCGCGGTCGCGGTCGTCGCCCACGCGCTGATCGACGACCTGCCGTGGGCCGCGGCGTTCGCGCTCGGAGCGATCGTCGCGCCGACCGACCCGCTGGCGGCGAGCGCGATCGCGCGCCGGATGAACGTCCCGCGGCGGATCGTCTCGGTCGTCGAGGGCGAGAGCCTGGTCAACGACGGCACGGCCCTGGTCGCGTACCGCGTCGCCGTCGCGGCCGCGGTCGGCGGCACGTTCTCGCTGTTCGACGCCGGGCTCGAGTTCGTGCTCGGCGCCGTCGGCGGGATCCTGATCGGGCTCGCCGTCGGCGCCGTGATCGTGGAGGTCCGGCGCCGGATCGACGACCCGCCGGTCGAGATCACGCTGTCGCTGCTCAGCGGCTACGCCGGCTACCTGCCGGCCGAGGCGCTCGACGCGTCGGGCGTGCTGGCGGCGGTGACCGTCGGCATCGTCGTCGGCTGGCAGGCGCCGCGGATCTCGAGCCCCCAGCAGCGGCTCCAGGGCTACGCGGTCTGGGAGATCCTCGTCTTCCTCCTCAACGCGCTGCTGTTCGTGCTGATCGGGCTGCAGCTGCCGCAGATCCTCGACGGGCTGTCGGGCCGCTCGACCGGGTCGCTGCTCGTCTACGCCGTCGCGGTCAGCCTCGCCGTGATCCTGGTGCGGCTCGCGTGGGTCCACTCGGCGGTGTTCGTCGTCCGCGCGCTCGATCGCCGGCCGCAGCAGCGCGCCCGCCGCGGGAGCTGGCAGGCGCGCACGGTGATCGCGTGGTGCGGGATGCGCGGCTCGGTCTCGCTCGCCGCCGCGCTGGCGCTGCCGAGCGACTTCCCGCAGCGCGACCTCGTGCTGTTCCTGACCTTCGCGGTGATCTTCGCGACGCTGGTGCTGCAGGGCCTGACGCTGCCGACCGTGATCCGCCTGATGCGGCTGCCGCCGGACGACCAGGAGGAGCGCGAGGAGCTGCTCGGCCGCCGCGCGGCGACCGACGCGGCGCTCGCGAGGCTCGACGAGCTGGCCGCCGAGGACTGGACGCGCGACGACACCGCCGAGCGCATGCGCGGGCTCTACACGTACCGCCGCAACCGCCTGGCGGCCCGCAGCGGCGAGGACGAGGGCAGCGAGGACTTCGAGCACCGCTCCAAGAAGTACCAGAAGATGGTGCGCACGGTGCTCGACGCGCAGCGCGACGAGATCGTGCGCCTGCGCGACGCGGGCCGGATCTCCAACGAGGTCATGCACCGGCTCGAGCGCGAGCTCGACCTCGAGGACGCGCGGCTCGAAATATAGGATCCAGCCGGTGACGAACTCCGTGACGTCGGGCCGTCAGCGTGAGTTCGTCGCGCAGTTCGCTGCACCGTTGCGCAACTACCTGCGCACGGAGACCGGCAGCGCGGCGCTGCTGCTGGCCGCGACGGTGTTCGCGCTGGTCTGGGCGAACTCGCCGCTCGGCGACCTCTACACGGACCTCTGGCACACGGAGGTCGGCATCTCCGTCGGCTCCTACGAGCACAGCGAGGACCTGCAGCACTGGGTCAACGACGGGCTGATGGTGTTCTTCTTCTTCGTCGTCGGCATGGAGCTGCGGCGCCAGCTCACGATGGGCGAGCTGACCGACCGCCGGCGCGTGACGATCCCGGTGTTCGCGGCGATCGCCGGGCTGGCGCTGCCGGCGCTGATCTACCTCGGCTTCAACCCGGACGGCGAGGCGGCGCGCGGCTGGGGCGTCGCGATGGCGACCGACACCGCGTTCGTGCTCGGCGCGCTGGCGATCGTCGGCCCGCGCTTCCCGACGCAGCTGCGCGTCTTCATGCTCTCGCTCGCGGTCGTCGACGACATCGGCGCGCTGGCCGCGATCGCCGTCTTCTACACGGACGACCTCGCGCTCGACTGGCTCGGCGTCGCGGTGCTGTGCCTGGTGGGCATCCTGCTGCTGGAGAAGCTGCGGGTCTGGCGCGGGCCGGCGTACTTCGCGGTCGGCGCCGTGCTGTGGGTGGCGATGCTCGAGTCCGGGGTCCACCCCACGCTCGGCGGCGTCGTGCTCGGGCTGCTGATCTCGGCCTACCCGCCGCGGCCGGAGGAGGTCGAGGAGGCGGGGGTGCTGGCGCGCGCCTTCGGCCAGTCGCCGCTGCCCGAGCTGGCGCGCTCGGCCAAGCTCTCGGTCGAGCGGGCGGTGTCGCCGAACGAGCGGCTGCAGGAGCTGCTGCACCCGTGGACGAGCTTCGTCGTCGTGCCGATCTTCGCGGTCGCCAACGCCGGCGTCGTGATCGACAAGGAGCTGATCGAGCGCGCGCTCAGCTCGCCCGTGACCTGGGGCGTGATCACGGCGCTCGTGGTCGGCAAGTTCGTCGGCATCGGCCTGGTCAGCACGCTCGCCGTGAAGCTGGGCCTGGGCAAGCTGCCGGGCGGCATGCGCTGGGGCGAGCTGTGGGGCGGCGCGGCGCTCAGCGGCATCGGCTTCACGGTCTCGCTGTTCGTCGTCGACCTCGCGTTCGAGGACACCGGGCTGCAGGACGAGGCGCGGCTCGGCGTGCTCTGCGCCTCGGTGCTCGCGGCGCTCCTGGGCTGGGCCGTCTTCCGGGCGGTCCGCGTGCTCTCCAACGAGGAGGAGTACGCGCCGGTGATGACGCTCGACACGCCGGTCTCGCCTGAGCGCGACCACATCCGCGGGCTCGTCGACGCCCCGCTCGAGCTGGTCGAGTACGGCGACTACGAGTGCCCGTTCTGCGGGCGCGCGACCGGCGTGGTCGGACCTGCTGCGCGAGCGCTTCGGCGACGAGCTGCGGTACGTCTTCCGCCATCTCCCGCAGCCGGACGTGCATCCGCGCGCCGAGCTGGCCGCCGAGGCGGCCGAGGCCGCCGCGGCGCAGGGCGCCTTCTGGCAGATGCACGACCAGCTCTACGCGCACCAGGACGAGCTCGATCCCGGCGACCTCGTCGAGCACGCCGAGGCGGTCGGCCTCGACCTCGAGCGCTTCTCGCGCGACCTCGGCACGGGCGAGTTCGCGGCGCGCGTGCGGCGCGACGTGGCCAGCGCGCAGGCCAGCGGCGCCGAGGGCACGCCGACGTTCTTCGTCAACGGCACGCGCGTCACCGGCCGCTACGACGCCGAGGCGCTGGCCGCGCTGCTGACGGGCAGCGCTCCTGCGCCGCCGCCGGCCGAGCCGCAGCCCGAGCCGCCCGCGGACGCGGCGGTCGCCGCCGGGCTGCCCGCGATCGGCCGCCTGCGCGGCGAGGCGACCCCGGACGCCGCCCCGCTGCTGCTCGACGGGCTCGAGGAGACGCCGGAGCCCGAGGACGGCGGCGGCGCGTTCCCGCGGCTCACCGCGCAGCAGATCGGCGTGCTCGAGCGCTTCGGGGAGCGCCGCCGGCTGGTGCCCGGCGAGCCGCTGTTCGGCGCCGGCCAGCCGGGCTCGGACTTCGTCGCGGTCGTCTCCGGCACCGTCGCGATGGTCGACGGCTTCGGCCACGACAACACGATCCGCACCGTGCACGGCGAGGGCCGCTTCCTCGGCGAGCTGGGCATCCTGCGCGGCCAGGCGACGCTGCTGACGGCGGTCGCCGCGCAGGCGGGCGAGGTCGTGATCGTGCCCGCGGAGCGGCTCGGCGAGGCGCTCGACGCCGACGGGCCGCTGCGCGACCTCGTGCTCCGCACCTATCTCCTGCGCCGGTCGATGATGCTCGGGATGGCCGTCCGCGCTGCGGATCGTCGGGTCGGGCCACTCGCCCGACACGCGCAGGCTGCGCGACTTCGCGACCCGCCACGACATCCTGTACTCGTTCATCGACCTCGACACCGACGAGCGGGCCTCGGGCCTGCTCGAGGAGCTGGGCATCGAGCCCGACGAGACCCCGGTGGCGATCACGCGCGCCCGCCAGGTGCTGCGCAACCCGAGCGACGACGAGCTCGGCCGCGCGCTCGGGCTCAACGCCTAGGAGCCCTAGCCGACGCCGTTGAGCGTGTCGGCGACCCGGAAGACGTCGCCGCGGCGGTAGAAGTCGACGGCGAGCAGGTTCGGCGTCCGGTCGCGCAGCCGGGCGCAGGCGCGGGCGCGGGCGAGCAGCGGCTCGTACGCGTTCACGAGCGCGGCGTTGCCGGGGCGCGGCGCCGGGTCGGTGTTGATCCAGTGGTTGAGCAGGAACAGCGGCGCGCCCGCGGGGCCGCGGTTGGGCCGGCAGGTCGCGGCGCGGCCGGCCGGGTCGGTGAGGGCGGCCGGGCCATCGAACATGAACGGCGTCTCCTGCAGCAGGCGCTCGTAGGCGAGCTGATACCAGGGCGCCGCTCCGGCCTCGTTCTCGGCCAGCAGGACGAGACGGCGGCCGTCGGCGACCATCGCGCCGAGCGTGGGCAGCGGCTCGCGCAGGGTCGCCGCGTACGGCTCGAGGCCGGCTTCGCGGATCGCGGCGACGAAGTCCTCCGGGGTGATCGCGTCCTGGTTGACGATCACGACGACCTCGCCGGGGTTGGCGACGAGGAAGTCGCGCAGGTCGTCGAGCACGCCGTCGAGCCGGGTGGCGCCGAGCTCGCAGAACGCGTGGCAGAGGTAGATGCCGCGCTCCCCTTCGCCGCGGAACCCGAGGCGGTCGCGCAGGCGCAGCGCGGCCGCCGCGCTCTCCGGGCTCACGCCGTCCTGGTCGATCGCGCGCCGCAGGTCCTCCGGGCTGTCGAAGACCGTGCGGACGCGGCCGTTCGGCAGCGCGTCGGCGTAGTGCGTGTCGAGCAGCAGGCCGCGGATGCCGTCGGCGAGCTGGCCGGGTATCGGGCGCTCCTGCAGCGCCGCGAACCAGCCCGGAAGCGGAACCGACATCGAGTTGTGGGTGGCCGGGAGCGCGACCTGGTCGAGCCGCTCGGCGCAGAGGGCGCGGTGGCCGTTGCAGGCGGTCGGCGCGGCCGCGGGGGCGTCGACCCCGCCGGCCGCCGCGAACGCGGCGCTGCCCGCCGCGACGATCAGCGCCGCGCCGGCGGCCGGGAGGATCCAGCGGCGGCGGCTGCGGGCGGCGGCTGCCGGCGCTTCGCGCGGGCGGTACGTGAGCCGCAGCAGCGCCTCGACGCCGGCGAACAGCGCGAGCAGCCCGGCGATCGTGATCACCAGCCGCAGCGCCGTCTGCGGCGCGGCGATCGCGAGCACGCCGGCGGCGATCAGCCCGACGCCGCGGACGACGCGCAAGCCGGGCGTGCGCGGCTCGTCGACGGCGAGCCGCAGCGCGGCCCGCATGCGGTCGGCGATCGGACGCGGCCGCAGGACCGACGCCGCCGCGGCGGCCACGACGACGCCGATCGCGGCCAGCAGCAGCGCGCCGGATCGCAGGTCGCCGAGGAACGCGTCGGCCACGGCCGGCGCGGCGGCCTCGAGCGCCGGGTCCTCGATGCGGTCGATCGCCAGCGCCGGGACGAGCGTCGCGATCACCCAGACGAGCACGCCCGCCGCGACGAGCGCGAGCCCCAGGCGCGTGACCGTCCGGCGCCGGTCGCGGTCGACGGCGATCGCCGCCGCGGCGGCGGCGAGCGCCAGCACGGCGAGCAGGATCGAGATCCAGCGGACGCGCTCGAGCGCCGCCGCGAGCTCCGTCACCGCGGTGCCGAACGCGCCGCCGACGGCGAGCCGCGCGTCGGCGCGGGCGAACTGCGAAGCGGCGGCATCGGCGGGCGACCCGGCGTCGGCGGCGTCGCCGCCGCGCGCGGGCGCACGCCCGAGCTCGCGCAGCGCGGTCGCGGCGACGGTGCCGGCGTCGACGAGGGTGAGCGTGAGCGTGTCCTGGTCACCGGAGACCAGCGCGCGATGGAGGTCGCGGACGCCGCGGCGGAAGATGCCCGCGAAGGCGTCGCCGCCGATCGCCCCGCCGACCGCCGACGCGATCAGCGGGCGCGCCGTCAGCAGGTCGGGCTCGTTGGCGAGGACGAGGTCGTCGGTGATCCGCTCGGCCAGCACGTCGCGGACGCGCTCGTCCTGCAGCGCGGCCGTCGGCGCGGTCGGAGAACTCGCCGGCGTCCAGCAGCGAGCGCGCCGCGTACCCGGTCACCGCCGCCGCGGCGAGCAGCAGCGCGGCCACGACGGCGAGCGCGAGCCCGGCGCGGTCGCGCGTGCGCGGCTTCACGCCGGGTCGAACGTCAACGCGGTGACGACCGCGCGCGACTCCGGCGCCGGCTGGTCCTGGTCGGAGTAGGGCCGGTTCAGCAGGTGCCCGCGATGCACGAGCGTCGCCGAGCCGCCGCCGTCGAGGTTGATCGCGTCGCGCGCCCCGAACGAGATCAGCAGCCGCGCCAGCTCGCCGAGGTCGAGCCCGGCGTCGACCCCGGTCCGGCGGCCGTCGCAGCAGACCGCGAGCAGCTCGTCGTCGCCGATCGCGAACGCGCAGCGCGGGTGGCGCTCGGCGGTGATGTCGGAGTCGAACTGCGCCGAGCCGGCCGAGAACCCCTCCTCGTCGCCGTCGACCTGGCGCCCGTCGCGCACGAGCATCGGCCCGGCCTGGAGGAGGTCGCCGATCGGGTCCGCGGGCAGGTCGGCGCGCGCCGCCAGCCGCACGTCGCCGTCCACGTGCACGCAGGCACGCCGCGGGCCCCATGGGCCGGTGACCGGCTCGTGCGCCACCGCCCGCCCGGCGATCCGGACCTCGCCCAGCGGCCGGTAGGGGTCGCGCAGGAAGAAGCCCGCCACGATCGCCTCCGGGTGCCCGGCGGCCGCGCACCAGCGGTCCAGGCGCTCCGGCACCGGGAAGTGCACGACGGACACGCGCGTCGCCGCCCGCGGGTGGCGCACCAGGTAGACGGTCGTCTCCTGCCCGTCGCGCGTACGCACCCGGAGCAGCTCGTACGCGGGCACGGTCAGATCTCGTCGAGGTGCGCGACGTTGGCGCGGTCGTCCGGCTCGGGCGAGGGCTCGGCGCCGAACCAGGCGTCGAGGATCTCCTCGAGCACCGCCGCCGACGTCGTGCGCAGCGAGAGCGCGAGCACGTTGGCGTCGTTCCAGCGGCGCGCGCCGGCCGCGGTCGCCGCGTCGCCGCAGAGCGCCGCTCGCACGCCGCCGACCTTGTTCGCGGCGATCGAGGCGCCGGTGCCCGTCCAGCAGCAGACGACCGCCTGCGCGGCCCGGCCGTCGGCCACGTCGCGCGCCGCGGCCTCGGAGGCCCACGCCCAGTCGTCGCGCTCGCCCTCGTGCAGGGCGCCGTGGAGCACGAGCTCGTGGCCGCGCGACCGCAGCTCGGCCACGACGGCGTCGGCGACGCCGGTGCGCTCGTCGGCGGCTACCGCGATCCTCATTGCGCGAACCATACGTCGGTATAGGGCTCGGCGCCGGACCGCCCCGTAGCGTCGCCCAATGAGGACCCTGTGGTGCGCCACGGGGCTGGCCGCGGTGCTCTGTCTGGCATCCGCGAGCAGCGCCGGCGCAGCGACGCGGGAGTTCTGGATCGCGGCGGTGCCCCAGAGCTGGAACGTCGTGCCGAATGGACAGGACGCAATCGAGAAGGAGCGCTTCGAGCCTTCCGAGACCCGGCTGCGCACGGTCGTCTACCGCCGCTTCACGCGCGGGTGGCGCAAGCCCTGGCCCGCACGGCGCTCGCTGGTGGCCGACGACGACGGGATCCCGGGGCCGCTGATCCGCGCCCGCGTCGGCGACCGCATCCTCGTGCACTTCAAGAACCGCGACACGCTGCGCGGCGCCTCGCACTCGATGCACTTCCACGGCGTCGAGTACCCGGTCGGCTCCGACGGGGCGTTCCTCCCGGGCTTCTCCGGCCCGGGCGGCGACGTGCGGCCCGGCCGGCGCTTCACCTACGAGCTGACCGCCGGCCCGGACTCGGCGGGCGTCTGGCCGTACCACGACCACTCGCGCGTCGATGCACGACTCGATCACCGGCGGCATGTACGGCGCGCTCTCGATCCGCGGCCGCGGCGAGCGCCGGCCGGACCGCGAGTTCGTCGTGTTCTTCTCCGCGCTCAACGGCTTCCAGACGATCAACGGCCGCGCGTTCGTCGGCAACACGCCCGTGTTCCGCTCGCGCGTCGGCGAGGTCGTCCAGTGGGACGTGCTGACGCTCGGCGACGAGTTCCACACGTTCCACGTCCACGGGCACCGCTGGCTGACCGCGGCCGGCGTGCCGGAGGACACGCGGACGCGTCGGCCCGGCCGAGAGCTTCCGCGTGCGCTTCCGCGAGGACGCGCCCGGCACGTGGCTGTACCACTGCCACGTCGAGCAGCACATGATGCGCGGGATGATCGGCCTCTACCGGGTGCGGCGATGAGCGCCGCGCTCGTGGCCGCCCTGGCGCTCGCCGCGACGCCGGTCGACATCCCCGGCCGCTACTTCGACCCGCCGCGCGTGACCGTCGCCCCGGGCGCCACCGTGGTCTGGCGCAGCCACGACGGCGAGCCGCACACGGTCGTCGCCGCCGGCGCGTTCGCTTCGCCGGTCCTCGCCCGCCACGGCGAGTTCGCGCACCGCTTCGACACGGCGGGCAGCTTCCCGTACGTCTGCTCGCTGCATCCGTTCATGCGCGGCAGCGTCGAGGTGGTCGCGGCGACCGCGCCGGCCGTGCCCCTGCACCGGACCGGGCTGCAGCTGCGCGCCCACGGGTCGCAGCTCGTCGCCCGCGTGTCGCCGCCGCGGCCGGGCTCCGTGCTCGCGCTCGAGCGGCACTTCCGCGACCGCTACGCGTGGCGCCAGGTCGCGCACCGGCGGTTGAAGACCGCCGGGCGCGTGCGCTTCGCGATCGGGAATGCGCGCCGCCGCGCCCGGGTCGTGCTCTACGAGGACGGTGCGGCGGTCGCCACGAGCCCCGTCCTACGCCCCTGGAAAACCAACGAGGAGGAGTGATGAGCCGCCATATCCGCCACACCGCGCCGGCGCTCGTCGTGCTGGCGCTGCTCGCGCCGGCCGCGGCCGACGCGCGCACCAAGACCGTGGAGGCCGGTCCGTTCACGAACGCGGCGCGCGAGGCGTTCGGCGCGGCGAGCGCCGACGCGAACGTGTTCTTCCGCCGCCGGGTCACGATCCGGCAGGGCGACACCGTCCGCTGGAACAACAACGGCTTCCACACGATCACGTTCGTGCCGCGCGGCGAGGACCCGCCCGCGTTCGTGCAGCCCGACGCGGCGAACCTCGTGTCCGGCGTGCTCGACGAGGCCGGCGCGCCGTTCTGGTTCAACGGGCAGCCGCGGCTGATCATCAACCCGCTCGTGGCGCTGCCCCAGGGCGGCAAGCGGTTCGACCGCGACACGCTGCACAACTCCGGGCTGCCGGCAGAGGGCCCGCCGCAGCCGTACAAGCTGCGCTTCAACCGCAAGGGCTCGTTCGACTACGTCTGCATCGTGCATCCGGGCATGGACGGCACCGTCAAGGTCGTCGGCCGCCGCGCCCGCGTGCCCGGCGCGCGCAAGGACCGGCGCGCCGCCCGCAAGGAGCAGCAGGCCGCGCTGCGCCGCGCCCAGCGGCTCACCCGCGGCCCGGGTCGCTTGAACAAGATCGTCCAGGCCGGCAACGACGACCGCCGCGGCACGGCGATCTTCAAGTTCTTCCCGGCCAAGCCCACGTTCAAGGTCGGTGACGTGGTGACGCTGCGGATGCCGCGGCGCAGCCCGGAGGTGCACACGGTCACGTTCGGCCCGTCGAACGGCGAGAACCTGTACGTCGACCAGATCGCGGCCGCGTTCATCACGCCCGACCTCAGCGGCGGCGGGCCGCCGACGATCGTGCTCGAGCCGCGCGCGGCCTACCCGAGCGACCCCCCGCCCGCCGGCCCCGCGCCGCTGAGCCCGACCTCGCACGGCAACGGGTTCGTCAACACGGGCATCCTGGACTCGGACCCGGCGTCGCCTGTCCCGGCGAGCACGCAGGTCCGCTTCACGGCGCCCGGCAGCTACACGTACATCTGCATCGTCCACCCGTTCATGCGCGACACGCTGACCGTCACCCCGTAAGCGCTACGCCAGCAGCGCCTCGGCGGCCTCGCCGCCGAGGCGCACGGCGTAGTTCGTGCCGCGGTCCTCCGGGTAGATCTGCGTCGTGTTCGCGAGCACCAGTCCCGGCACGCCGGTCTGCAGCGGCGGGATGCGCTCGCCGTAGCCGACGGTCACGAGCGGCTGCGCGGCGGGCTCGACGAAGCGCCAGCTCGCCCGCACCCACGCGGGGTCGAAGGCCGGGTTGATGGCCCGCAGGCCGTCCGTGTAGCGCTCGAGCAGCGCGGGCGCGTCGAGCTCGAGCAGCTCGTGCCCGTGCGGCAGGTAGTTGGCGAGGTAGACGAAGCGGCGGCCGCCGTAGCGCAGCGGCTCGACGAAGTTCGTGTGCTCGATCACGCCGACGAACGGCAGGTCGCGGTCGGCCACGTTGGTCCAGTAGAAGCGGCTGAGCGGGCGGTCGACCTCGAGCAGCAGGCAGAGCGCCGCGAAGTACTCGATCGAGCGCAGGCGCTCGACGTAGGCGTCCGGCACCAGGCCGGGCGCGGCGAGCCGCTCGAAGACGTCGTTCGGGACGGTCGCGAGCACGCGGTCGTAGCGCTCGGAGCCGGCCGCCGTGAACGCGGCGGGGTCGTGGCCGGCCCGGAACGAGCCGGCGGCGCCGTACGTGACCTCGAAGCCCGGGTCGACGCGGACGGCGGGGCGATCGGTCAGCACGCGGCCGCCGGCCGCCTCGATCCGCTCCTGCAGCGCCGCGAACAGCGGCTCCCACGAGCGCCGCGGGTAGCCGAGCCGCTCGTCGGCCGCGTCCTCCCCGCGCCGCAGCCGCAGCTTGTTCCAGATCCAGACCATCGCGATGTCGTCGGCGCGCGCGCCGAACTTGCCGCGCAGCATCGGCCCCCACACCTCGCGCCAGACCGCGCGGCCCATCCAGCGCTCGATCCACTCGCGCGCGGTGACGCGCTCGTACGGCGCGCGGTCGCTCGCCAGCCGCTGGAGGGCGAGCACCGAGGCGCCGAGCCGCACGCGCGCCGGCGGCGGCAGCGGGCCGAAGCGCAGCAGGTCGAGCGGCGTCGTGAACGGCCACTGGCGGCCGTGGGCGAACATCGCGACGCTCGACGGCCGCCACTCGATCTCGTCCGGCATCCCCAGCTCGTCGTAGAGCGCGGCGATGTGGCGGTCGGTCGTGAACAGGTGGTGGTAGTAGCGCTCGAGCCGGTGGCCGCCGCCGACGTCGAGCGTCGCCGCCTGGCCGCCCAGCCCGGGCCAGCGCTCGTACACGTCGGCGGCGTGACCCGCCTGCGCGAGGCGGTACGCGGCGACGAGGCCGCACACGCCCGCGCCGATGACCGCGATCCTCACGGGTCGAGATTCGTCTTGTCGCGGACCACGTAGAGCGGGCGCCGCTTGACCTCGTCGTGGATCCGCCCGACGTACTCGCCGATGATCCCGACGCAGATCAGCTGGATGCCGCCGAGCAGCAGCACGATCACGATCGTCGACGGGACGCCGCGCTCGTAGATGTTCGCGTAGCGGGCGACGATCGTCAGCGGGATCGCCAGGAACGCCAGCAGCGAGCAGAAGAAGCCGAGCAGCGTCGCGATCTGCAGCGGGCGGGTGGAGAAGCTCGTGATCGCGTCGAACGAGAACCGCAGCATGCGCGCGAACGTGTACTTCGTGCGGCCGGCGCTGCGGGCCTCGCGCTGGAACGCCACGGCGGTCTGCGTGAAGCCGATCCAGACGCTCATCCCGCGCAGGAAGCGGTTGCGCTCGGGCATCGCCAGCAGCGCGTCGAGCGCGCGCCGGTCCATCAGCCGGAAGTCGCCCGACTCGGGCGCCAGCTCGATGTCGGCCAGCCGCTCGAACAGCGAGTAGAACCAGCGCGCCGTCGTGCGCTTGAAGGCGGTCTCCCCCGCCCGCGCGCTGCGCACGGCGTAGACGACGTCGGCGCCTTCGCGCCAGCGGTCGAGCATCTCCGGGATCACCTCGGGCGGATCCTGGAGGTCGCCGTCCAGCATCACGACGACGTCGCCGGTCGCGTACTCGAGCGCGGCGGTCAGCGCGGCCTGGTGGCCGAAGCTGCGCGAGAGCGAGATCACCTTCACGCGCGGGTCGGCGGCGGCGACGGCGGCGAGCGCGGCGGCGGTCCCGTCGCGGCTGCCGTCGTCGACCACCACGAGCTCGACCTGCAGGCCCTCGAGCGCCGCCATCACGCGCTCGTGGAACGCAGCGACGGTGTCCGCCTCGTCGTGCATCGGCGCCACCACGGACAGAAGAGTCGGCTCGCGGCTCACGGCCGTTATGTTCCCGGAGATGGTGGACGACCGCGTGCTGGAGCAGGAGCTCTTCGAGGTCGGCTCGCGGCTGGCGGCCGCGATGCCCGCGACCCGCAACCCGCTGAAGGCCTTCGACGAGAAGGCGATGGACCTCGCGTCGCAGGACGCCGAGATCAAGGCCGCCCTGTTCCGGTTCGTCGACGTCGTGCCCGCCTGCCGGTCGCTCGAGGACCTCGCGCGCCACCTGACCGGCTTCCTCGGCGAGGTCGGCACGCCCGGCCCGCCGGTCAACGTGGCGATGCGGATGGGCAACACGAAGGCCGGCCGCGCGGCGCTCGGCGCGGCCGCCGCCGCCGGCGTGCGCCGGATGGCCCATCGCTTCATCGTCGGCGAGGACCCGAAGGCCGCGCTCGGCGTGCTGCGGGACCTGTGGAAGGACGGCGTCGCCTCCTCGGTCGACCTGCTCGGCGAGGCGACGGTCACCCAGTCCGAGGCCCAGCGCTACGCCGACCGCTGCACCGAGGCGCTGGACACGCTCGCGGCCGCCGCCCGGCGCTGGCCGGAGCGCCCGCAGCTCGAGCGCGACAGCGCCGGCGCGCTCCCGCGCGCCAACCTCACCGTGAAGGTGTCGGCGCTGACGCCGCTGCTGCGCCCCGACGCCCCGGCGCGCGGCCAGCGCGACGCCGCCGACCGCCTGCGCCCGCTGCTGCGGCGCGCGGCCGAGCTCGGCGCCCACCTGCACATCGACATGGAGTCGATGGACTCGCGCGACGCGGTGCTGGAGCTGATCCTCGACCTGCTGGCCGAGGACGAGTTCCGCGCCGGGCCGTCCGCCGGGCTCGTGCTGCAGGCCTACCTGCGCGACTCGCCGCAGACGCTCGACACGATCCTCGAGTGGCTCGGCCGCCACGAGCGCGCGCACCCGCTGACCGTCCGGCTCGTCAAGGGCGCCTACTGGGACCACGAGGTGGTCGAGGCCAAGCAGCACGGCTGGGACGCGCCGGTGTTCGAGGTCAAGGCCGACTGCGACCTCAACTTCGAGGCGCTGACGCGGCGGCTGCTCGACGCGCGGCCGGCCGTGCGCGTCGCGATCGCCTCGCACAACCTGCGCTCGGTCAGCCACGCGATCGCCTACAGCCGGCTGACCGGCGGCGAGGACGGCGACCTCGAGCTGCAGGTGCTGCGCGGGCTCGGCGATCCGCTGCAGGACCGCGATCGCCCGCCAGGGCCTGCGCGTGCGCACCTACTGCCCGGTCGGCGATCTCGTCGCGGGCATGGCCTACCTCGTGCGGCGCCTGCTCGAGAACACGTCGAACGAGAGCTTCCTGCACGAGCAGGCGCGCGGTGCCGCGCTCGAGGAGCTGCTCGCCAAGCCCCAGCCGTCATCGCCGGTGGGCACGTGACCGCGTTCGCCAACGAGCCGATCCTGGAGCTGCGGCGCGCGCACGTGCGCTCCGGCCTCGCCGACGCGCTCGCCGCCCACGACGCCCGCGGGCCGCTGCGGGTGCCGGTCTGGATCGGCGACGACCGCCGCGAGGGTGACGAGATCGTGTCGACGGACCCGGGCAAGCCGGAGCGCGTGGTCGCGGAGTCGGCCGCGGCGACGCCGGCCGAGGTCGACGCCGCGCTCGAGGCGGCGCGGCGCGGCGCCCGCCCGTGGGCCGCGACGCCCGCGGCCGAGCGCGCCGCGGTGCTGCTGCGCGCCGCCGCCTGGCTGCGCGAGCGGCGGCTCGAGGTCGCCGCGCTCGCAGGTCCGCGAGTGCGCCAAGCCGTGGCCGGAGGCGGACGCCGACGTCTGCGAGGCGATCGACTTCCTCGAGTACTACGCGCGCGGCGCGATCGATCTCGCCCAAGGCGCGCCGCTGCTGCAGCCGCCCGGCGAGCGCAACGAGCTGCGCTACGCGCCGCGCGGGATCGTCGCGGTCATCTCGCCCTGGAACTTCCCGGTCGCGATCCCGCTCGGGATGGTCGCCGCCGGCCTGGCCACCGGCAACGCGGTCGTGCTCAAGCCGGCCGAGCAGGCGCCCGGCTGCGCGCTGCTGCTCGCGCGCGCCCTGCGCGAGTCCGGCCTGCCGGCCGACGTGTTCTCGCTGCGTGCCGGGCGAGGGCGAGGTCGGCGCCAAGCTCGTGCGCGACCCGCGCGTGCACACGATCGCCTTCACCGGCTCGGGGCCGTCGGGCTCGAGATCATCAAGGCCGCCGCCGACGTGCCGCCCGGGCCAGAAGCACCTCAAGCGGGTCGTGGCCGAGATGGGCGGCAAGAACTGCGTGATCGTGGACTCCGACGCCGACCTCGACGAGGTCGTGCCCGCGCTGGTGAAGTCGGCGTTCCTGTACGCCGGCCAGAAGTGCTCCGCGGCCGCGCGGGTGCTCGTGCCACGAGGCGATCCACGACGCGCTCGTCGAGCGGCTCGCCGGCGCCGTCGAGGTGCTCGAGGTCGGCCAGGCCGAGGACCTCTCGATCGACGTGCCGCCCGTGATCGAGCAGGCGGCGCAGGAGCGCGTCGCGAAGTACGCCGCCGAGGCCGAGCGCACCGGCCGGATCGCCGCCCGCGCCCGCGACGTGCCGGGCGGCGGCTGGTTCGCCGCCCCGACGCTCGCCGCCGACCTGCCGGCCGACTCGCCCGTGCTCGGCGAGGAGATCTTCGGGCCGCTGCTGGCGGTCGAGCGCGTGCGCGACGTCGACGAGGCGTGCGACCGCGTCGACGCCTCCCCGTTCGCCCTCACCGGCGGGCTGTTCGCGCGCAACCCGGACACGGTCGACCACGTCGTCGACCGCTCACCGGTCGGCAACCTCTACGTCAACCGCGCCATCACCGGCGCGATGGTGGCGCGCCAGCCGTTCGGCGGGAACCGGCTGTCGGGGACGGGCACCAAGGCCGGCGGGCCCGGGTACCTGCTGCAGTTCGTGGAGCCGCGCGTCGTGACCGAGAACACGATGCGGCACGGGTTGGTGGTGTAGCTGCGGGTCGAACTACTTGCTGGGTAAGGAGGCCGGGGTGCATTTCTCCCCGACTGCTGCGATCGCCGCCGCGTTCGGGGAGAAACGCACCGTCACGGTGCACAACTCCCCAACGGGCGCGGCGACGGAGGAACTTGGGGGGAAATGCACCTCGCTTCCCTACCCAGCCGAGGTTCGCGCCCTAGACGCGGCCGAACCCGGGGACGAGCCGGCGCGCCGCCGGCCGCCGGTGCTGCCGCTGCTGCAACGCGGCGTTGACCGCCACGAGCCCGAGCTCCGCGACCAGCGACGCGGCACCGAGAGCGTTCACGCGCCGCTTCGCGCGCCGGGAGCGGTCGGAGGCGCTCGGCGCGGCGTGGTCGCCGTCGGCGAGCGGGACCGCGCCGCCGGGAGCGCTACGGGCGAACGCGATGCCCTGCACCGCGGTGGCGACGCCGGTCACGCCGACCGCGCCGACGAGGACGTCCTTGGCGCGAGCGAGCCGGCGCTCGGGCGGCGACAGGCGGCGGTCGGCGGCCTCGTCCGCCCGCGCGCCCGCCCAGCCGCCGACGACCGCGAGCAGCGACAGCGAGTTGACGGCGCCGTAGCGGCTCCAGGCGGCGTTGACCACGCGGCCGCGCTCGGACGCGTCGGAGATCTCGGTGACGCTCGGGTGCAGCGCGAGGCGGCCGAAGAGATTCCCGCCGAGCAGGCCGGCAAGGCCGATGTCGTGGGCGATCCGGCCGATCTGGCTCAGCGGAACCGATGGTGCGGAGAACGTGCTCATGTGACCGGCCTGCCCGTGTACGGTGCCCCACATGCCTGTCGCCTGGGTGCTGTTCGACCTCACCGGGACGCTCGTCGACCCGGCGGTGATGGCGCAGCCGCTCGGCGACTCGGGGCCGGACGAGGAGCTGGTCGAGGCGGCGCTCGACGACGCGATCGCGCAGGCGATGGTCGCGACCATGACCGGCACGCTGCCGCCGTTCCGGGCGCTGCTGGAGTCCGCGCTGCGGCGGCGGCTGCGGCTGCGCGGCCGTGACGAGAGCGCGGCTGCGACCGCGCTCGAGCTGATGAGCTCGATGCCGGCGTACCTCGACGCCCCGGCCGCGCTCGAGATCCTGCGCGGCGAGGGCATCCGGCTCGGCGTCCTCTCGCAGAGCGCGGCCGCGGACGCCGACTCGGTGCTGCGCTTCGCCGGGCTGCGCGACCGCCTGGACAGCGTGCTCAGCGCCCAGGAGGCCGGCGCCTACAAGCCCGACCCGCGGCCCTACCGGATGGCGCTCGAGCGCATCGGGGCGGCGCCCGACGACGTCTGCTTCGTCGCCGCGCACTGGTGGGACGTGGCGGGCGCCAAGCGGGCCGGGCTGCACACGGCCTGGGTCGCGCGGCGCGAGCGCGCGCTGCTCGACAGCGTGCCGCCGCCCGACTTCACCGGCCGCGACCTGCAGGAGGCCGCCGCGGCCATCGTGTCCGGATCTTGACGTTGGGAGGGCAAAAGCGCGGGGTATATTGCCGTGCCAGCAACAAATCCGGACCGCGGGAGGAGCGGAAATGGAGAACGGGCTGAATCGGCGTCGATTCATCGGCGCCGCGGTGGGGACTGGTGCGGCCGCGAGCATGGGTGCGTTCGCGCCCTCGGCACTCGGCAAGAAGGGCCGCGCGGCGCAGGCACGCGCGTATCGAGGGCGTCTCGGCTTCGACGACATCTCGATCCAGCTCTACACGCTGCGTCACATCATCAACGACGATCAGCGCAACGCGCGCCGCGTCTTCCGCGCGCTCGGCGAGATCGGCTACCGCAACGTCGAGCTGGCCGGCCGCTACGGCTGGAACGGCAGGCAGCTCGCCAACCAGCTCCAGAACGCCGGCCTGCGGGCCGTGTCGAGCCATGACGATCCGCGCGGGCCCGGCTGGATGCAGGCGCTCCGGGACGCCGAGGCGGCCGGCCAGCAGTACATCGGCATGGCGTACCAGCAGGATCCGTTCACCGAGGCGAGCTACAAGGCGCTCGCCCAGCAGCTCAACACGGCGGGCGAGCAGGCCGCCGAGCACGGGCTCCAGTTCTTCTACCACAACCACGATTTCGAGTTCACGAACAAGCGCGCCGACGGAGCTCCGCTCTTCGACACGCTGCTCGAGGACACGGATCCCGGTCTGGTGAAGTTCCAGCTCGACCTGTACTGGGCGATCGAGGGCGGCGTCAGCCCGCTCGAGTACCTCAGCGCGGACCCTGAGCGGTACCCGCTCTACCACGTGAAGGACCGCACCTGGGCCGACCGCCCGGACGCGCAGGACTGGGAGGACGTCGGGCCGGGCGCGATCGACTGGCCGGACATCTTCGCCTCCGGCGCCCAGCGCGGGCTGCAGAAGTACTACGTCGTCGAGCACGACGACCCGCGGCTGTCGCACCCCGACGAGCCCGAGGCGGGGCTGATCACCGCCGAGGTCGGGTTCGACTACCTGATCAACGTCCGCTTCTAGGACGCAGCGCTGCGAGACCCGACCTGCGCGAGGAACAGCTCGTGCAGGCGGGTCTCGCCCGCGATCTCCGGATGGAAGGAGATCACGAGCAGGTTCCCCTGGCGCACCGCCACGGGATGGCCGTCGACCGCGGCGAGCACCTCGACGTCGTCGCCGCAGACCTCGACCCACGGCGCGCGGATGAACACCGCGCGCACCGGCGGGCCGGAGACCCCGGGGATCCGCAGGTCGGCCTCGAACGAGCGGATCTGGCGCCCGAACGCGTTGCGCCGGCACTCGATGTCCATGACGCCCAGGTGCGCGCGGTCGAGCATGATCATGCCCGCGCAGGTGCCGAACACCGGCGTCCCCGAGCGGGCGAGCGCGCGCAGCGGGTCGGCCAGCCCCTCGCGCTCGATCCCGAGTGACATCGTCGTCGACTCGCCGCCCGGGATCACGAGCCCGTCGAGCCCTTCGAGGTCGCCCGGCACGCGCACCTCGCGCACCTCGGCCCCGAGGTCGCGCAGCACCCGCGTGTGCGCCTGGAAGTCGCCCTGGAGCGCCAGGACCCCGACGAGGGGGGCGCTCACCAGCCTCGATTGGCCAGCAGCTGCTGCTCTTCGAGCTTGCGGGTCTCGAGCGAGACCATCGCGGTGCCGAGGCCCTCGGAGGCGCGGGCGACGCGGACCGGGTCGGCGAAGTGGGTCGTCGCCTCGACGATCGCGGCCGCGCGCGTGGCGGGGTCCTCGGACTTGAAGATGCCGGAGCCGACGAACACGCCCTCGGCGCCGAGCTGCATCATCAGCGCGGCGTCCGCCGGGGTGGCGATGCCGCCGGCGCAGAACGTGACGACCGGCAGCTTGCCGTCGCGCGCGACCTGGCGCACGAGATCGAGCGGCGCCTGGTGCTCCTTGGCGGCCGTCGCCAGCTCGGCGTCGTCCATCACGGTCAGCTTCTTGATGTCGCCGCCGATGCGGCGCATGTGGCGCACGGCCTCGACGATGTCGCCCGTGCCGGCCTCGCCCTTGGAGCGGATCATGGCCGCGCCCTCGGCGATCCGGCGCAGCGCCTCGCCGAGGTTGGTCGCGCCGCACACGAACGGGACCTTGAAGGCCCACTTGTCGATGTGGTTCGCCTCGTCGGCGGGCGTCAGGACCTCGGACTCGTCGACGTAGTCGACCTCGAGCGCCTCGAGCACCTGCGCCTCGGCGAAGTGGCCGATCCGCGCCTTCGCCATGACGGGGATCGTCACGGTCTCCTGGATGCCCTTGATCAGCAGCGGATCGGACATGCGCGCGACGCCTCCGTCGCGGCGGATGTCGGCCGGGACGCGCTCGAGCGCCATCACCGCGGCGGCTCCGGCGTCCTCGGCGATCTTGGCCTGCTCCGCGTCGACGACGTCCATGATGACGCCGCCCTTGAGCATCTCCGCCAGCCCGGCTTTGACCCGGAAAGTCGACTCGTCGCGCATCATTGGCAGGATAGCCGCGTGGACGTGATCACAGTGTTCGAGGAACGCTATTGGTACCCCGACGACGGCGGTGAGGTGTGGCTCGCGGGCTACACGCCGGTGGCCGCCGACGGGCGCTACCTGGGGCGTGACGCGCCCGAGCTCGCCGCGCGCGGGCTGCGGGTCTGCGCCGTGGCCGGCGCCGGCCGCCATCACGCGGCCGCGCTCGAGTCCGACGCCGCCGCGCCGGGCTCGCCGCTGACGCTGCGGCGCGACCCCGGCAACGAGCACGACGCGAACGCGATCATGGTGCTCGCGGGCGGCGATCAGATCGGCTGGGTGCCGCGCGAGGTGGCGGCCGACGATCGCGGGCGAGATCGACGCCGGCAGGCCGTGGTCGGCCGTCGTCCTGCGCGAGCACCGGCGCTCGCCGCGCGACCCGCGCAGCGGCGCGACGATGCTGCTCGCGCCGGCGCAGAGCGTTCGGCTACTCTAGTTCGAGGAGGCGATTGCCGACAACGAGGTTGCAGACCTCGCACGCCTCCTCGAAAGGAGCTGAGGCCATGTTCGGCTTCATCTGCTCGAAGTGCCTGCGGCTGTGGGGAGCGGAGCGCGTATCGCACCGCACCACCTGCCCGCATTGCGGCGGCGCCCTGAGCGCGCGCTAGGCACGAGACGGAACGTCGAACGGCTCGCCATGGTGGCGGGCCGTTGCCGTCTTCAGGCGCATCAGCCGGTCCACGCCGGCCCAGGTGGCGAACAGCAGCGCGCCGAACGTGCCGGTGACCGTGAGCAGCACGCCCGCCGCAGCGGCGAGCGCGACGCCGCCGGAGCCGAGGATGACCACGACGGCCGCGGCGCCGACGCTCGGGCCGACCGGGAGCTGGGCGAGCACGACCATCGCGATCAGCACGGCGGTGGCGTCGAACACCGAGGCGTCGACCCCGAGCGCGTGCAGCATCAGCCAGTTGCGCCCGATCTGCGCGAACACGGCGACGAGGATCAGGGCGATCACGCGGTTGCGCGGGCCGAGGCTGCGCAGGACGGCGAGCCCGCTCCAGAAGCCCTGGCGCCAGCGGCCGGCGACGTTGCGCAGCCCGGCGACGATCAGGACGGCGGCCGCGAGCAGCAGCGCCGGCAGCCACCAGGGCAGCCCGAGCGGCCCGACGAGCGTGAACGAGGCGATCGCCGCGAGCACGCCCTCGATCGTGAGGATCGGGACCTCGGCGGCGATCAGCGCCGGTACCCGCGGGCAGTCGTCGGGGTTCGCGCGCCGCAGCGTCGCGATCCGGGCGGCGGCGCCGACGTGGCTGTTGAGCTGGCTCCCGAGGTAGCCGACGCCGGCGGCGCGGTAGAGCCGCACGCGCGCGATCGTCCCGCCGGCGGCGGTCACGCACTCGTGCCAGGCCTCGGTGCGCGAGACGAGCGCGAGCAGCTGCAGCAGCGTCGCCACCACCAGCACCCATGCCGGGGCCGACTGGAGGGCGGCCGCGAACTCGTCGCGCCGGCCCATCAGGACGTACGCCAGGATGCCCGTGACGACGAGCCCGCCGACCACCGTCGTGGCGATCCTGCGGCGCGGCCCAGCCCATCTCGGCACTGCCGGTCTCCTCGCGATTCGCGGACGGAGATCAGGTTGCGAGGCTGGGCTCCTTGGAACCCCAGCCTACCGGCGCGACCTAAGCGCTAGGCTCGGTGTGTCACGCCGCCGGCGTGCACACGTCAGGAGGCAGGACATCCACAACTTCCGCTGTCTCGGGTGCCGCACGAGGGTGAAGGTCGTGGACGCCGAGCCGCTGTGCGCGAGCTGCGGGCAACGGCTCGAGCGCGTCGTCTCCGCGGCCGACATGATCGGCTACCGGCTGGCGACGCCGGAGGGCGACCTGCCCGACCGGATCCGCAACGCGCTGGCCGGCGACGATCCGCCGCGGCCGCCCGCGGTCACTTGAGCTTGAAGGCGCGGATGCGGTCGTCGTACTGCGCCGCGTCGCGCGAGTAGACGCCGTAGGCGAGCGCCTGGATGATCGACAGCAGGCCGGCGTGCGAGCGCACGAAGGCCGGCGAGTTCGACGAGTAGTAGAGCGTGCGCTCGGACAGCTTGGAGACCTCGGAGAGCGTCGCGTCCACGATCGCCAGCGTCGAGGCCTTGCGATGGCGTGCGATCTTCATCGCGCGCACGACGAGCGGGTGCGGACGGCCGGCCGACAGGCCGATGACCAGCGTCCCCTCCTCGATCCGCCCGAGCCGCGACAGCGCCTCCTGCGAGGGCGAGGCGGCGATCTCCGCGCGGATGTCGAGCAGCATCAGCAGATGGCGCAGGTAGGACGCGAAGAACGCCATCTGGTCGGTGCCGGCGATCAGCAGGCGGTCGGCGGTCGCGATCGCCTCGATCGCGCCCTCGATCTGCGAGCGCGACACCTTGCGCGCCGTCTCCTCGACATTGACGTGATCGGCGGCGACCGCCTGCTCGAACGGCGTCTGGTCGAGCGAGAACAGCGGCGCGGCGGCCTCCATCCCGCTCGGGTGGGTCGACGCGTTGCGGTGGTGGTGGCGGTACTCCTCGCGCGCGGCCTCCTGCAGCTCCGGGAAGCCCTCGAAGCCGAGCGCCTGCGAGAACCGCACGACGGTCGACGACGACGTGCTGGCGCGGCGCGCGAGCTCCTCGGCCGTGTGGAAGGCGACCTCGTCGAGATGGTCGACGACGTACTGGGCAACGTCCTTCTGCGAGCGTGAGAACTCGTCGAAGCGGGACGAGATGTACGCGGAAAGTGTCTGGTGGCCGCGGGCGGCTGGGGGCATCGTGGCGGTCCTCGGCATGGCGCAGCGTCTTTCGACGGCCGCGTCATAACCTCCTCCAGGAGATGCAGAGGCTCTCGACAAGACTCGACGGCATCGTGCTCCTCGCCCCCACCGTGCACGGCGACGAGCGGGGGTTCTTCGTCGAGACGTTCCGCGCCGAGACGTGGAGCGCGCACGGCGTCCCGACCGACTTCGTCCAGGACAACCACTCGCGCTCGCGGCGCGGGACGGTGCGCGGGATCCACTTCCAGACGCATCCCGGGCAGGGCAAGCTCGTCCGGGCCGCGCGCGGGACGGTCTTCGACGTCGTCGTCGACCTGCGCCGCGGCTCGCCGACGTTCGGCGAGTGGGAGGGCTTCGAGCTCGACGACGAGCACGGCCACCAGCTCTACGTGCCGGTCGGCTTCGGGCACGGGTTCTGCGTCGTCTCCGACGTCGCGGACTTCGTCTACAAGTGCACGAACTACTACGACGCGGCGACCGAGTCGGGCTTCCGCTTCGACGATCCCGACGTCGGGATCGAGTGGCCGGACGTGGAGCTGCTGTTCTCCGAGCGCGACCGCGTCGCGCCGCGGCTGGCGGAGATCGCCGCCGGCCTGCCGTTTTGAACGGCCGCTTCGCCCCCAGCCCGACCGGGACGCTGCACCTGGGCAACCTGCGCACGGCGCTGCTGGCCTGGCACTTCGCGCGCTCGGCCGGGTCGGCCTTCCTCGTGCGGATGGAGGACCTGGACGCGGGCCGCGTGCGCCCGGGCTCGGCGGAGGAGCAGCTCGCCGACCTGGCCGCGATCGGGCTCGACTGGGACGGCGAGGTCGTGTTCCAGTCCGCGCGCGGCCCGCTCTACGACGCGGCGCTGGAGCGGCTCGACACGTACGAGTGCTTCTGCACGCGGGCGGAGATCCGCGCGGCCGCGTCGGCGCCGCACGGGCCGGTCGGCGTCTACCCGGGGACGTGCCGCGAGCTGACGGCGGACGAGCGCGCCGAGCGCCGGGCGTCCGGGCGCGCTCCGGCGCTGCGGGTGCGTACGGAGGGCGACGTCGTCGGGTTCTCCGATCGCCTGCGCGGGTGGTTCGAGGCCGCGGTCGACGACTTCGTGGTGCGCCGCAACGACGGCGGGCACGCCTACAACCTCGCGGTCGTCGTCGACGACGCGGCGCAGGGCGTCGAGGAGGTGGTGCGCGGCGACGACCTGCTCGACTCGACGCCGCGCCAGATCTGGCTCGCGCGCGCGCTCGGGCTCCCGCAGGTCGCCTACGCGCACGTCCCGCTCGTGCTGGGGCCGGACGGGGAGCGGCTGGCGAAGCGCCACGGCGCCGTCACGTTGCGCGAGGTCCCGGCCGCGGCGGCGCGTGCGTGGATGGAGCGCAGCCTCGGCGGCCTCGACCTGGACGAATTGCCCACCCGTCCGACCCGTTTCGACGGCGCTCTCGCCTGCATAGACTTCGCGCGGCCATGTTCGTAGGACGCGAACGAGAGCGGGCAAGGATCGGCCGTCTGCTGGAGGATGCACGCGCCGGGCGCAGCGGCGCCCTGCTGCTGCATGGCGAGGCCGGCATCGGCAAGACCGCGCTGCTGCGCTGGGCGATGGCCGAGGCGTCGGACCTGACGGTGGTGCGGGCGCGCGGGATCGAGACCGAGTCCGACATCCCGTTCGCGGGCCTGGCCGAGCTGGTGACGCCGCTGCTGGGCCGCCTCGACGCGATCCCGGGCGTCCAGGCCGCCGCGCTGAAGGGGGCGCTGGCACTCGGCCCGGCGACCGCGCAGGACCGCTTCACGGTGCCCGCGGCGCTGCTGAGCCTGCTCGCGGTCGCGGCCGAGGACGCCCCGGTGCTCGCGGTGATCGACGACGCGCAGTGGCTCGACGAGTCCTCGCTGGAGGCGTTCCTGTTCGCCGGCCGCCGGCTCGGCGCCGAAGGCGTGGCGATGCTCGGCGCGCTGCGCGACGGGACCGCGGTCGCGGGCCTCGACGTGCCGTGGCTCGAGCGGCTGCGGATCACGCCGCTGGGCGAGGCGGACGCGCGCGAGCTGCTGACGTCCGCGCAGGCCGAGCGGCTCGCGCCGACGGTCGCCGACCGGCTCGTCAGCACCGCCGCCGGCAACCCGCTGGCGCTGCTGGAGATCCCGCGCCTGCTGTCCGACGGCCAGCTCGCCGGTCGCGAGCCGCTGGAGGAGCCGCTGCGCCCGGGCACGGGCGTCGAGCGGGCGTTCCGGCGCGCGCTCGACGGGCTGTCGGCCGACGCGCGGCGCGCGCTGCTGGTCGCCGCCACCGCGCACACCGGGCGGCTGGACGCGCTGCCCGGCGGCATCGAGGCCCTGGGCGAGGCCGAGGCGGCGCGGCTGGTCACGATCGCCGACGGCGAGGTCGAGTTCCGCCATCCGCTGCTGCGCTCGACCGCCTACCACGCCGCGAGCGCCGCCGAGCGCCGCGCCGCCCACGCGGCGCTGGCCGCCGCCGCGCCCGCGGGCAGCCCGGAGCGGGCCTGGCACCTGGCGGCGTGCGCGGTCGCGCCCGACGAGGAGGTGGCGGCGGCGCTGCAGGCGGCCGCGATCGACGCCCGTGGCCGCGGCGCGCACGCGACGGCCGCCCGCGACTTCCTGCGCGCCGCCCAGCTCACGCCCGCGGACGAGGCGCGCGCCCGGCGGCTGCTCGAGGCCGCGACCGACTCGATCCGCTCCGGCGAGGCCGACCACGCGCTGACGCTGCTGCGCGAGGCGGGGCGGCTGGCGAGCGACCCGCTGCTGGCCGCGGACGTGCAGCGCATGACCGGGCACGTGGAGATGCGGCGCGGCTCGCCGCTCGTCGCCTACGAGCTGCTGGTGGCCGAGGCCGAGCGCGTGCGGTCACGCGATCCGCGGCGGGCGGCCGGGATGTTCCTCGAGGCGTCGGTGACGCACATGATGACCGGGGACATGCACGCGCTGATCACGACCGCCGAGCGGGCGCGGGCGCTGGCGACGTCGGTCGACCCCGCGGTCGAGCTGCTGGCGATGGCCGTGATCGGCGAGGCGCACCTGGCGGTCGGGCAGGTCGCCGAGGGCGACGCCCTGCTGACCGCGTGCGAGCCCTACCTGCTCGAGGGCGACCCGCTGGCGATCGTCGAGATCGTCGGGATGGCCGCGCACTCGTCGATCTGGATCGAGAAGTGGGACCGGGCGGCGCGGATCTTCGACCGGCTGATCCCGGCCGCGCGCGCGGCGAGCGCCGTCAGCGCGCTGATCTACCCGCTGGCCGCGAAGGCGCACCTGGACCTGCGGCTCGGCCGCTGGGGCGCGGCGCGCGCCGAGGCCGGCGAGTCGGTGCAGCTCGCGCAGGACACGGGGCAGCTGCCGCTGCTCTCGCACAGCCTGGCGGCGCTGGCCGAGGTCGAGGCCGCGCTCGGCCAGGAGGAGGACTGCCGCCGGCACGCGGCCGAGGCGCACGCGCTGGTCACCCGCTTCCAGGCCGACGCGACCGGCGTCTACGTGAACGCGGCGCTCGGGCTGCTCGAGCTCGGGCTCGGGCGGATCCCGGAGGCGATCGCGGTGCTCGAGGCGGCCCAGCGCGTGGCACTGCGGCTGCGGATGCAGCCGGCGCTGGTGCAGTGGGGCCCGGACCTCGCCGAGGCGTACCTGCGCGCCGGGCGGCGCGAGGAGGCGGAGGCCGTCGTCACCTGGCTCGAGGACAACGTGACGGAGACCGGCGCGGGCTGGACGCGCGCGGTCGCGGCGCGGCTGCGCGCGCTGCTCGCGCCCGAGGCCGAGTTCCGCGACCGCTTCGCCGAGGCGCTGGCGCTGCACGACGGGCTGCCGATGCCGTTCGAGCGCGCGCGCACCCAGCTCGTGTTCGGCGAGCGGCTGCGGCGGGCGCGGCAGCGGGCCGAGGCGCGCGAGCCGCTGAAGGCGGCGCTGGACGAGTTCGAGCGGCTCGGCGCGCGCGCGTGGGCCGAGCGGGCCCGGACCGAGCTGCGCGCCACGGGCCAGCAGCAGGCGCGGCGCGCCGAGACCGCGGCGGAGCAGCTGACGCCGCACGAGCTGCAGATCGCGGTGCTGGTCGCCCAGGGCATGACGAACCGCGAGACGGCGGCGTCGCTCTTCCTCTCGCCGAAGACGATCGAGTACCACCTCGGCCAGATCTACCGCAAGCTCGACGTGCGCGGCCGCGCGCAGCTCGCGCGGCTGATGGCGATGGAGCTGCCCGAGGGCGAGCGCGACCCGGCCGTGCTCGCCGCGGCGTTGTCCTAGTCGAGCTGCTCCTCGAGGCGGGCGACGGCGTCGGCGGCCGCCTCCGCGCGCTCCCTCGCCGACACGGCGGCGGCCTTGGCGTCCTCCGCCTCCTCGCGGGCGTCCTCGGCGGCCGCGAGCGCGTCCTCGAGCCGCCGCGCCGCCCGGGCCGCGTCGCGCTCGGCGCGGCCGGCGTCGCGCTCGCGCTCCTTGCTCTCGGCCCGCGACTCCTTCAGCTCGGCCTCGAGCGCCTTGCGGCGCTCCTTCTCCTCCTTGCTCGGCGGCCTTGCGCTCCTCCGCCTCGCGCTTCGCGGCCTCGCGGTCCTCGTCCGACTTCGGCGCCGCGCGCTTCGTCTTCCGCTTCGCCTTCGCCGCCGCGGGCTTCGCCTTCGCCTTGGCCGGCGCGGGCGCATCCTCCGCGTCATCGCCGCCGAGCGCGGCGAGCAGGCCCCAGGCGGTCGCGCCCTCGGCGTCCTCGACCAGGCGCCCCGCGTCGAGCGCCGCGCGCACGTCGTCGTCGCCCGCGGCCGCGTGCAGCGTCGTGCGGAGCCGCTCGAGCGTGGTCTCGGTCGGCTTGCGGCCGCCGGGCTCGAGCTCGCGCGCGGCGTCGACGAGCGCCTCGACGGCGGCCCGCTCGTCCGCGCCCGCCTCGCGCATCGCCTGCGCGCCGCCACCGGACATCGCGGCATCCTGGGCCTCGCGCAGCGCCTCGCCGGCGGCCAGCAGCGCGTCGACGAGCTTGCGCTGCTCGCGGGCGAGGTGGTTCGCGGCCCAGGACGCCTGGCTCGGCTTCGGCAGCTTGGCGACGACCGCCGCCTCGTCGCGCAGCTTCTCCTTGCGCAGCGCCTTCGCGGCCGCGTCGCGCTCGCGGGTGAAGTCCTCGAGCGGCAGGCCGTAGAGGCGGTCCGCCGTCTCTTCGACCTGGTCAGCCACCCTCGCCGGGCCCGACGGCGGCGACCACCGGCCCGTCCCCCACGCGCCACGCCCGGGTCATCGCTCCCGAGCTGAACGTCGCCGACACCTCGCCGCTCGCGCTGACGGCGATCAGGCCGCCGTCGCCGCCGTAGCGGGCGAGGCCGTCGATCGCGGTCGCGGCGGCCTGCTCGAGCGGCAGGCCGCGGTGGCGCAGCAGCGCGTCGAGCTCGTGCGCGAGCGCGGCGCGGATGATCGACTCGCCATGGCCGGTGCACGAGACCGCGACGGTCGCGTCGTCGGCCCACGTGCCGGCGCCGATCAGCGGCGAGTCGCCGACGCGCCCGAGCCGCTGCCCGGCGACGCCGCCGGTGGACGTCGCCGCCGCGAGGTGGCCGTCGGCGTCGCGGGCGACGGCGCCGACCGTCCCGCGCGCCGCCGCGGCCGCGCCGCCGTCGGTCAGCGCCTGGCGCTCGCGGTCGGTCACGAACCAGATCTCCGGCATGAAGTCGAGGCCCGCGGTGCCGGCGAAGTCGGTGGCGGGCTGGCCCACGAGCAGCACGTGCCGGCCCTCCTCGAGCATCGCCCGGGCGGCGCGGACCGGGTTGCGCACCCCGCGCACGGCGGCCACCGCCCCGGCGCCGCGCGTGCGGCCGTCCATCATCGAGGCGTCGAGCTCGACGCGCCCGTACTCGGTCAGCGCGGCGCCGCGGCCGGCGTTGAACTCGGGGTCGTCCTCGAGCACCACGACGGCGGCCTCGACCGCCGCGACCGCCGAGCCGCCGGCGGCCAGCACGGCGTGCCCGGCCTCGACCGCCGCCGCCGCGCCCGCGCGCATCCGGCGGGCACGCTCCTCGTCCTGCGGCAGCGGACCTGCGCCGCCGTGCACCACGATCGCCGTCGTCACGGCGACCACGTTATCCACGCGACTGGGGGGCGCGCCCGCAGGCCGCCCAGATCTGCCAGCCGGAGCTGGCGGCGAGCTGCCGGTAGCCCTCCGCCGCCGGGTCGCTCAGCGGCTTCCAGGCGCCCGTGTAGTGCGACCGGTAGCGGATCACGACCGCCGGGCGGCGCGGCGGCACGTCGAGGTCGAGCATCGGCAGGTCGAGCTGCCACGCCACGAGCGGCCGCACGTCCGGCTCGGTGCGGATCCGCGAGCAGCGCAGCAGCGCCGTGCGCCCGCCGGCCGCCGCCAGCAGCCCGTCGAGCTGGCCCTGGCGCTCGGCCCGCAGCTCGATCTCGTAGCGCCGCATGCGCAGGTCGGAGAGCGAGACCAGCGTGGCCGCGGCCACGACGGCGACCGCGAGCGCGGCCACGACCGCCTGCGGGCCGCGCGACAGCCGGCCGGCGATCACGGCCCCGAGCCGAGCGACGCCGACCCCGGCCACGACGCAGCCGACGGCGACCGCGGCCACCAGGTAGCGCGGGTTGCCGGCGTAGCCGGCCTGCGCCATCACCGCGACGAGCAGGATCCAGGCGCCGGCGCCCGCGGCCAGCACGCGCACGGTCCGGGGCCCGAGGACGACCCCGGCCGCGACGGCCAGCGCCGCGGGCCAGGTGATCATCGACACGGCGTCCGCGAGCACGGCGAGCCCCGGGACGTCGTCGAGGCCGGCGCTGCCCGGGCTCGGCTCGCCGCGGGCGGCGCGCGAGGCCCGCACCGCGCCGCCGACGCCGAGCAGGTCCGGCCCGAGCCAGAGCAGCGGCACGGCGACGCCCGCGGCGACGACCCAGCGGCGCACGGCCGGCTCGGTCCGCCACATCCAGAGGCCGTAGGCGCCCAGGAACGGCCACACCTCCGGCCGCAGCAGCGCCGCCGCGGTCAGCAGCGCGAGCGTCGCGTGCCGGTGCCCGTCGAGGTGCGCGACGATCGCCCACAGCAGCGCGGCGGCGAGCAGGCCCTCGGAGTTGCCGAGGATCGTGTTGTACGCCCACCACGGCGAGACGACGACGAGCAGCGCGGCGACGACCGCCGCCGTCCGCCCCGCGAACCGCCAGGCGAGCGCGGCCGCGCCGGCGACCGCGAGCAGCCCGCCCGCGCGGGCGACGATCATCCACAGCGCGGGCGCCGCATCGCCGGTCAGCGACAGCGGCGCCGTCACCAGCACCGGCAGCGGCTTCCACGACGGCCCGGCGCTCGTGTCCAGCTCCAGCCGCAGCGTCTCCCTCCCCCAGACGAGCCACGCCTGCGGGTCGAACGCCAGCGACCACGGGATCAGCAGCGAGAGCGCGGCGAGCACGACCGCGGCGGCGACCACCAGCAGCGCCCGCCGGCTGCCGATCGCGCGCCGACGCGGCGCCGTGGCTGTCACCGGGTCAGGAGTCCGTTGAACAATGATCGGTCGGCCTGATGTGGCCGCGGATGCCCCGCAGCAGGTGTACCGGGATTGTCCAACGGGCTCCTAGGCCACCGCGCTGATGATGATGAGCGCCGCGACCAGCAGCCCGGCGACGAGCGCGACGGCGGCGAGGCGCATGCCCCAGACGGCGATCGCGGATCCGTGGTGCTCGGGGACGCGCTGCGCCGCGGCGACCCGGGCCGCCCCGGCGCGGTGGTGCGCGGCGGCGCGGCCGACCTCGGTGCGGCGCGACGCGGCGAGCCGCCCGGCCGGGGTGGCCGCGAGCGGCGCGTCGTCGGTCGACGCCACGCCGTTCGCGGCGGCCGCCGACGCGACCCGGCGGTGCTCGGCGGTCTGCGCCTGGACGGCGTCGAGCTCGCGGCGCAGGCTGCGGTTGGTGCTGCGCTCGCGCTCGAGCTCGTGCGCGATCCGCTCGTACATGCGCTTGGCGGCCGACTCGGCCTCGCCGCCGTCGGTGCCGTTCGTGTCGGCGGCGGCGCGCGTGGCCAGCTCCGCGCGCAGCCGCGAGGTCTCCTCGCGCTCGGCGGTCAGCGCGCGCTCGGCCTCCTCGCGGGCGGTCAGCAGCTCCGCGCGCAGCCGCTCGGTCTCGCGCGCCTCGGCCTCGATCGTGCTGCTGGCCTCCTCGCGCGCCGTCGCCAGCTTCTCGCGCACCTCGGTGCTCGCGGCGCGCTCGGCGGCGAGCCGCTGCTCGGTCTGCTCGCGCGTGGAGTCGACCACCTCGCGCGCCTCGCCGAGCTCGCTCTCGCGGCTTGCCAGCTCCTCGCGCGCGGCGGCCAGATCGGCCGCCAGCCGGTCGCGCTCGGCCTCCACGGCGGTGAGCGAGGTGCGCGCAGCGGTCAGCTCCGCGGTCAGGAAGTCGCGCGCCTGGGCGGCCTCGCCGTGGTCGGCGTCGAGCTTGCCGTGCGTCTCGCGCAGCGCTGCGAGCTCGCCGCCCAGCCGCTCGACCTCGCGCGTCAGCTCCTGCTCGGCGGCCTGGCTGCGGCCGCGCTGGTCCTCGACCTGCTGCTGCAGCGACGCGATCTGCGCCTCGCGCGCGTCGAGGTCGGTGCTCAGCGAGGCGACCTCGTCGGCGCCCGCGGACAGGCCCGCGCGGAGCGCGATCAGCTCGTCGTCGCGCGCCGCCAGGTCGCGGCGCAGGATCTCCAGCTCGCCCACGGGGTCGTGGGGCACCGGCGACTCGGGCTCGGGCTCGGCTCAGGCTCGGGCTCGACCGGCGCGGCGCGCGACAGGCGCAGCTCGGCGACCTGCGCGCGCAGCTCCGCGAGCTCGTTGCGCAGCGGGTCGGACTCGTCGGGCGCGCGCTTGCGGCGGCGGCGCGGCGGCGGCAGGTCGACGACGAGGCGCCGGCCGATCTCCAGCTCGGCGCCCGTCATCCCCTCCGGATCGCCGTCGTAGGCGAACTTCGCGCGCCAGCGGGCATCGTCCGCCGGCGCCAGGTGGCCGCCGGGCAGCGCCGTGAGCCGGCGTCGGCGGCCGCCGACGAGCACGGTCAGGACCGGGCGGCCGAGCCGCCGGCCTTCGAGTCCGCTCCAGCGGCCGACGACCTCCAGGCCGCCGTCGGCCCAGCCGAATCGCTCGAGCTCGAATCCGATCTCGCGGACGTCTGCCATCAGCTACCCGGTTCGCTCCTTCGTCGCGTCTCCCTCCTCAGGCGGCTTGTTCCCGCGCCACATGCTGCGCCGCGGCTCCGCCTCGGGGACGGCCGCGGTCTCCGTCGTGTCCTGCCGGTGGTCGACGACGGCGACCCGCTCGCGCGAGTCGTCGCGCCCTTCGATGTTGACCGCGAACGACACCTTGCCGAAGCTCAGCACGGTCCCGCTCAGCATCAGCAGCACCGCCGCGAGCGCCAGCCACGCGCCCGTCGCGGGCTCCTCCGGGCCGGCGGCCGGGGGCGGATCGACGAGCACGGCGACCACCAGCACGGTGATCGCGAGCACGATCGCCGGCATGTAGCGCCGCTCGATCCAGCCGACCTCGGGCACGATCTGCCCGACCGCCACGAGCAGTGCCGCCAGCGCGAGCGCGAGCAGCAGCACCTCGGTGATCTCGAACACCTCCCACGCGGTCAGCGGCCCGTACCACTCGAGGAACAGGCTCACGAGCAGCA
The DNA here is from genome assembly GCA_963843485.1 of uncultured Solirubrobacteraceae bacterium. Classification (GTDB taxonomy): domain Bacteria; phylum Actinomycetota; class Thermoleophilia; order Solirubrobacterales; family Solirubrobacteraceae; genus DASSUW01. The sequence continues at coordinate 47,857 of CAWJKK010000001.1, forward strand.
CGACCGCCGCGAGGGCGACCAGCAACGGTCCAACTTCGATTCTTCTCGGCATCGACTTCCCCCCTGTCGTTCAGGGCCCACAGCATCACACGACCGCGTGTCGGATGCTGCAGCCCGGATTTCGGTCACCATGGTGACCTAGAAGCGTGAATCGGTTCTCATGCTGACCATCACCGGTTTCCCTTCGCTGGTGACGGTTAGTCAAGGAGCGAACGCTCACTCCCCCGGAGCGTTCGATACATCCCCTCCTCCTCTCGGCCGGGCGGGCGGCCGACAAGCTCGATCGCCCGCCCGGCCGGTCCCCTTCAGCGGACCGGCACCTCGAGCGGGTCGCTGCGCTGGCGCAGTGAGTTGTACGCGGACCCGCGGACGACGACCTCGCCCGCCGGCGCCGGCACGCGCACCTCGCCCTCCGTGCCCTCGATCGGCTCGGCGTGGCTCGCCAGCACGAGCGCGCGCCGGTCGGCGCGGTGCAGCGTCACCAGCAGCCGCGTCGCGCGCCGCTGCGGCGCCGTGTCGAGCCGGAAGCCGACGACGATCTGCTCGCCGTCGCGCCGCGCCGTCAGGTCGAGCAGCTTCGGGTACGTCAGCTTGCCGGCGAAGCGGACGGCGCGGCTGCCCGTCCGCAGCGGCGCCCGCCGCCGCGCGCCGGCGTGCCACGCACCCGGGTCCGACCACTTGTCGCCCTGCCGGCCCGGGCTCGCCGGGCTGCGGCCGCCGAGCCGCCCGCCGAGCACGCCGACCGACGCGCCCCAGCGCCCGTCCCAGCCCGACCAGTCGCCGAACGGCTCGAGCCGCGGCAGCACCGGCGGCTGCGAACCGTCCGGGTTGTCGACGCCGAGCACGTAGGGATGCGCACCCGGCCGGAAGTAACAGGCGTGCGAGAGCGGCGCGACGTAGACGATCGGGTGCGCGCCGTCGTGGCGGCGGACGTCCTCCCAGTCGCGCGCCTCGGCGTGCGAGTGCTGCGAGTAGGTGGCCGCCTCGGGCTCGCCGTCCTCCCCCAGCTTGACCTGCACGACCTCCCAGTCGCCCTCGTGGCGACCGAAGCCGAGCAGGTGCTTGGGGTTGTAGTAGCACCAGAGCCAGTACTGCAGCCAGACCGCGTCGCCGTCCGGCACCACGCGGGCGTAGGCGCGCTCGGCGTACGCCGGGTCGGCCTGGAAGCGGCGCGCGGCGTGGAGCGGGTTGCCCGCCTCGTCGAGCCGGTCGCCGGCGCGCACCGCGTACTCCGTCAGGAGGTCGAGCGACAGCCCTTCGCCGGCGCGCGCGAGCACGGCACCGTCGCGGCGCTGCAGCGTGTTGCCGTTGTGGTCGGTGATCGAGGCGGCCGACATCGCGCGGTACGCCTCCTGCGGGTCGTAGACGAGCGCCGGGCGGTGGCGCTCGAGCCGCTCGTCGGTCACGCCAGCGTCTCCGCCGCGCGCCGCAGGTGGTCGCGCAGCACCGCCGGGCCGTCGCGTTCGAGGCCGCGCACGAGCGCCGCGTGGTCGGCGGCGAGCTCGGCGGCCGGCAGGTGCGGCTGCAGCGCGAGCAGGAACAGCCGCATCTCGCCGCTCAGCGCCTCGTGGGCCGCCGTGATCCGCGGGCTCTGCGCCGCCGCGACGATCGCGCCGTGCAGCGCCGCGTGCGCCTCGTTGATCGCGCCCCAGGAGTCGCCGCGGCAGGCGGCCTGCAGCCGCTCGGACGCCGCGTGCACCGGCGCCGGCAGGCGGCCGCCGTTGCGCTCGAGCGCCAGGTGGGCGGCCTCGATCTCGAGCGCCGCGCGCAGCTCGTAGAGCCAGCGGACGTCGTCGCGGGTCAGCTCGGCGACGCGGGCGCCGCGGTGCGGCTCGATCCGCACCAGCCCCTCGCCCGCCAGCGTCCGCAGCGCGGCCCGCAGCGAGTGGCGCGCGACGCCGTAGGCGTCGCACAGCTCCTGCTCGCGCAGGCGGTCGCCGGGGCGCAGGTCGCCGTCGAGGATCGCGCCGCGCAGCGCGGCCGCGAGCGCGTCGACCGTCGAGGTGCGTTGCAGCGGGCGGGAAGCGGCCATCGCGGCCCCATCATCCCGTGGCGCGGCCCGCGGCTGCAACCACGGGCGCCGGGAGGCGGAGTCCGAGGACGACGAGACCGGACAGGACCAGGCCGGCGCCGGCGACCGAGACGGCGCTCGAGCGGCTCGGCCAGCACGATCGCGCCCAGCGCGCCCGCGGTCAGCGGCTCGGCGAGCGTGAGCGTCGAGGCCTCGGATGCGCTCAGGCCCTGCAGCCCGCGGGCGAACAGCACGTAGGCGAGCGCGGTCGGGACGATCCCGAGGTAGAGCGCGAGCGCGATCCCGTCCGGCTGCGCGAGCCACGCGGCGCCGCTGAGGAACAGCGCCGGCAGCAGCACGACCGCGCCGAGCCCGAACGCCGCCGCCATCACCGCCTCGGGCGCATGGCCCGCGGCCAGCAGCCGCTTCGCCGCCAGCGTGTAGGCGGCGTAGGCGCCGCCCGCGGTCACCGCGAGCGCGATCCCCGGCGCGGACACGCTCGCCTCGCCGCCGGAGAGCGCGAGCAGCGCGACGCCGGCGCAGGCCAGCAGCGTCGCGGCGGTCCAGCGCGGCTCGGGCCGCCGGCGGTCGAGCAGCCACTCGAACAGCCCGGTCAGCGTCGGCGCCGAGCCGAGCGCCACGATCGTCCCGACCGCCACGCCGGTGTCGGCGACCGCCGCGAAGAACGCCAGCTGGTAGACGGCGACGCCCACGACGGCGACCGCGACGGGCGCGCGGGCCCAGCGCCGGCGCGGGCCGCGGCGCAGCGCGTACGCGACGACCGCGAGCAGGATCCCGCCGACGAGGATGCGCGCCGCACCGACGGCCACCGGCTCGGTCGCGTCCGGGCCGAGCGCCTGGGCGGTGCCGGTCGTGCCGAAGCAGACGGCGGCGAGCAGGACGTAGAGGCGAGCCATGCCGCATGATTGTTCCACAATTCCACAACCACTGTCAATGCCAGACTGCGCAGCCGGATGCTGCTGCGCGAGCTCGTCGACGCCCACGCCGCCGTGCGCGCCACCGCGGCGCGCAACGCGAAGGTCGCACGGCTGGCCGAGCTGCTCGCGCGCGTCGAGCCCGCCGAGACGCCGGCGGCCGTCGCCTGGCTGTCCGGGGAGCTGACGCAGCGCCAGATCGGCGTCGGCTGGGCGGCGCTCAAGGCGCTGCCCGCGGCGGCGGCCGAGCCGGCGCTGACGGTCGCGGAGGTCGAGGACGAGCTGACGCGCGTGGGCGGCCTGCGCGGGCCGGGCTCGCAGGCGGCGCGGCGCGAAGCGCTGGCGGCGCTGTTCGGGCGCGCCACGGAGGCCGAGCAGCGGTTCCTGGTCGCGCTGCTGCTCGGGGATCTCGGGCAGGGCGCGCTCGCCGGCGTGATGACCGAGGCGGTGGCGAAGGCGGCGGGCGTGCCGCGCGACGTGCTGCGGCGGGCGCTGATGCTGCGCGGCGACCTCGGCGCCGTGGCCGCGATCGCGTTCGCAGAGGGCGCGGCCGGGCTGGAGGCGGTCGGGCTCGAGCTGCTGCGGCCCGTGCAGCCGATGCTCGCGGGCACGGCGGCGGACGTCGACGCGGCGCTCGAGCGGATCGCGCCCGCGGCCGTCGACTTCAAGCTCGACGGCGTGCGCGTGCAGGTGCACCGGCGCGGCTCGGAGGTGCGCGTGTTCACGCGCACGCTCGACGACGTGACCGCCCGGCTGCCGGAGGTGGTCGAGGCCGCGCTGGCGCTGCCCGCCGAGGCGGTCGTGCTCGACGGCGAGGCGATCGCGCTGCGGCCGGACGGGCGTCCGGAGCCGTTCCAGGTGACCGCGAGCCGGCTCGGCGCCAAGCGCGACGGGCCGCTGACCGTGCTGTTCTTCGACGTGCTGCACGCCGGCGGCGAGGACCTGATCGACCGCCCGGGCAGCGAGCGCTTCGCCGCGCTCGCCGCGCTCGTGCCGGAGGCGGCGCGTGTCCCGCGCCGCGTCGTCGAGGACGCGGACGGCGCCCGGGCGGTGCTGGCCGCTGCGCTCGCGGCCGGGCACGAGGGCGTGATCGTCAAGGCGCTCGACGCGCCCTACGCCGCCGGCCGCCGCGGCGCCGGCTGGCTGAAGGTCAAGCCGCGGCACACGCTCGACCTCGTCGTGCTCGCCGCCGAATGGGGCCACGGCCGGCGGCGCGGGTGGCTCAGCAACCTGCACCTCGGCGCGCGCGTCCGACGACGGGCTGGTGATGCTCGGCAAGACGTTCAAGGGCCTCACCGACGCGATGCTCGCGTGGCAGACCGAGCGGCTGCTCGAGCTCGAGGTCGCCCGCGAGGGGCACGTGGTGCACGTGCGGCCGGAGCTGGTGGTCGAGATCGCGTTCGACGGCGTCCAGACCAGCCCGCGCTACCCGGGCGGCGTCGCGCTGCGCTTCGCGCGCGTGCTGCGCCACCGCCCGGACAAGCCTGCGTCAGAGGCCGACACGCTCGCGAGCGTGCTGGCCATCCACGCGGGTTAGTTCGACGACTCGACGACGATCGCGCCGATCACCCACAGCGCGACGGCGAGCGTGAGGCCGACGATGCCGAGCACGAGGCCGGCGGTCGCCTGCCCCATGTTCGTCATGCCGTCGCGCCGGATCTCCTTCTTGCCGAGCGAGGAGAACGTGATCGCGAGGATGCCGAAGAGCACGCCGAAGATCGGGAGGAGGGCGGCCGGGATCGAGATGATCCCGAGGATCAGCGAGGCCAGCGCCTTGCCGGACTTGCCTCCACGCTGCAGCCCGGGCGGGCGGGGCATATCCGTTGCCCGTTGCCGCGTGCTGGCGTTCAGTGGTCTCGTGCGTCGGTGCAGCCACGTTGCTCGCCTCCCGGGTCGTTCGATCTTCCCGATACGAGCCTTCCCGGTGCACCGGAAATCCATTCGTGCGATCCGGGCACGAGCCGTATACTGCCTCGCGGACGGAGGCGGTCTCCGCTCGACCGAAGTGGCGGGAGGTCGATGGACATGTGGGCACGGAGACGGTTCGCCGTGGTGACGCTCGGTGCGGGGCTCGCGGCGCTGGCGTCGGCCGGCAGCGCCGGCGCGGCGCAGTTCGTGTACTCCAGCAACGTGGCGGCGGGCACCGTCTCGATGTTCGACGCCGCGACCGGCGGGTCCGCGGGTCCGGATATCCCGGTGGGCGGATCGCCGCAGGGTCTTGCGGTCAGCCCCGACGGCAGCGAGATCTACGTGACGAATATTGCCACGAACTCGGTCTCGGTCATCGACGCGGCGACGCGCTCCGTCGTGGCCACCGTTCCCGTCGGGAGCCTCCCGGTGGAGGTCGCGCCGACCCCCGACGGCGACCGCGTCCTCGTCACCAACTTCGGGTCGAACTCGGTCTCGGTGATCGACACCGCGACGCGCGCCGTCGTCTCCACGGTCGTCGTCGGCAACTCGCCGTACGGCATCGCCGTGGCCCCGGACGGGGAGCGGGCGTACGCCGTCAATCAGGCCAGCAACACCGTGACGGTCATCGACACGGAGACCGCGACCGTCGTTGACACGTTCGCGGTGGGGAACGCTCCGCTGTTCGCGGCGCTCAACCCGGAAGGCACGCGCCTGTTCGTCGTCGCAAGCCAGAGCGGCGGCCTATGGGCTCTAGATCCCGGCATCGGCGCGGTCACCGGCACCGTCGGACCGGCGACCGGCGTCGACGTCGCCGTGACCCGCGACGGCGGGACGGTGTACTGGAGCTCGACCAACGTCATCCAGGACGACACGACCCCGCCGCCGCCCGACGCGACGCCGCCGGTCTCGCCGCCCGCTCCGTGCCAGCGCGCGATCGTGCTGACCGACGTCGCCCGCCACGCCGGCAGGGTCCGCGTCGCCGGCGTTGCGCGGATCCGCTACGGAGGGCAGCCCGTGACGCTGCTGCGCGGCAAGCGGATCCTCGGGCACGCGACCGTCGCGCAGGACGGCAGCTTCCGCACGACGCTGCGGCTGGCCGGCCGGCGCGCCCGCGTGCACGCGGTCGTGGCCGGGCACCAGTCGCGCGCGCTGCGGGTCACGCGGCAGCTGCGGATCACCGGCCGGCGGACGCTCCCCGACGGCAGGCTGCGTGTGACCGGCCGCGTTCCGGGAGGTCGTGGCGCCGTGCAGGTGCGCGTCCAGACGGGATGCGTCCCGGGCCGCACCCGCACCGTGCGCAGCGTCCGCGCCGACCGCCGGGGCCGCGTCGCCGTGACGCTGCCGACGCCGTCCGCGGCCGACGGCGTCGCCGTCTACCGCCTCGCGACACGCCGCCCGCCCAGCTTCAGCCTGCCGGTCCTGATGACGCGCTGACGACCGCGCCGGCCAGCGCGGCGGCGACCGCGGCAGCGCGGCGGCAGGCCGGCGCGCGGCGACCGGGCCGCGACCACGGCGATCAGCGCTGAACCGCGGCGCGAGGCGCCGCGCGGACGCGTAGAATGCGCGGCATGTTCGCCCTGAGCGCCTGGTCCGTCTCGATCGCGCTGATCGCGGTGTTCGGCGTGCTCTTCCCCGCGCTCGTCACCGGCCTGATCGCGTTCGCGGTCGCGCAGGGCATCGCCGAGCGCCAGCAGAACCACGAGCGCCGCACGAACCGCAGCGGCGGCCTCTAGCTCGCGGTGACGGCCGAGGTCGCGCCCGGCGTCTGGCGCTGGACCGCGCGCCATCCTGAGTGGCACCCCGGCGAGTTCGGCGCCGAGGTCGCGTCCTGGGCGGTCCGGCAGGGCGACGGGACCGTGCTGGTCGACCCGATCCTGCCCGCCGACGGCCCCGAGGAGCTCGACGCGATCGTGGACGGCGAGGTCGCGATCCCGATCACGATCCCGTACCACGCCCGCGACGCCGAGGCCGCGGCGGAGCGCTGGGGCGGGACGATCCTCGGTCACGCGGCGGTCGCGAAGCGCCTGCGGTCGCGCGCGGCGTTCCGGGCCGTCGAGCCCGGCGACGAGCTGCCGCTGGGCCTGAGCCTGCACCGCATCGGCAACCCGCGCCGCCAGGAGGCGCCGGTGCTGATCCCGGACGCCGCGGCGCTGGCGGTCGGCGACGCGATCGTCGGCGTCGAGGGCGGCCTGCGCGTCTGGGTCTTCCAGGACAGCGCCAGCACGAGCTGGTACCGCGAACGCCTGATCCCGTCGCTGGAGCCGCTGCTCGAGCTCGACTTCGAGCGCGTGCTGACCACGCACGGCCCGCCGGTGCTGTCCGGCGGTCGCGAGGCGCTCGCGGCGGCGTTCGCCGCGCCGCCCTGGCGCCCGAGCGGCTAGCGTCCGGCGAACTGCGGGCAGGTAAGCAGGGGTCGGGCTCGCACGACGAGTTGACCCCGCTATACGAGGCAAACTCGTCGCACGACGACAAAACAGCCCATATGGCTGTCAACTCGTCATCGACCGAATGCACCGCAGCGATGCCGTCAGATTCTGAATCGGGGCGCTAGAGCACGCCGGCGAACATCACGATCGCCGCGATCAGCAGCACGGCGACGAGGCCGAGCGCGACGATGCGGGCGACCCAGAGCCCGGGCCCGGACTGCGGCGGCCCGATCGGGCTGGCCGGCTCGGCGAACGGGCGCCGCCCGGTCGGCGTCGGCGCCGGCGCGGTCTGCGCGACGACGACCTGGTTGCGGAGCGCGTTCCGCTCCTCCTCGGCCGCGGCCAGCCGGGCCCGCAGGTGGTCGCGCTGCTCCTCGGCGGCGGCCAGGCGGCGGCGCAGCCGGTCGCGCTCGCCGGGATCGACGGCGGTCAGGTCCTCGCGCGCCCGGTCGCGCTCGCTGCGGGCGGCTTCGAGCTGCCGCTCCAGCCGCTCGCGCTCAGCGATCCCCTCGCGCTCGATCGCGACGGTCGCGTCATCGCCGGCCGCGGCCTGGGCCACGAGCTCCGCCGCCCGCGCGTTGGCGGCATCCCGCTGCGCCTCCAGCGTCGCCAGCCGCGCCGCGACGTCTTCGGCCGGCGTCGCGGCGTCCCCGAGCTCCGAGAGCTCGGCACGGTCGGCCTCGGCCGCCTCCGCACGAGCGATCGCGGCGTCGCGCTCGGCCGCGAGGCCGTCGGCGCGCGCCACCGCAGCGTCGCGCTCGGCCGCAAGCTCGTCGGCGCGCGCGAGCGCCGCGTCGCGCTCGGCGGCGATCTCGTCGGCGCGCGCGACCGCGGAGTCGCGCTCCGCGGCGAGCTCGTCGGCGCGCGCGACCGCCGCGTCGCGCTCGGCCGCGAGGCCGTCGGCGCGGTCGGGTCGGGGCCGCGAGGTCGCGCTCGGCCTCGGCGGTCGTGGCGCGGGTGACGAGACCGTCGCGCTCGGCCTCGGCGGCGTCGGCTCGGGCGGCCGCGGCGTCGCGCTCGGCCTCGAGCTCCGCGTAGCTCGCGCGGGCGGCGAGCAGCTGGCGCTGGGCGAGGTCGGTCGCGGCCTCGGCCTCGCTCAGGCGGGCGGTCGCGGACTCGGCCGTCTCGAGCGCGCGGCGGCGCTGCTCGTACTCGTCGTTGACGAGCCGCTCGCCGTCGGCGCGGGCGCGGTCGGCCTCGGCGCGCGCCTCGGCGAGCTGGGCGCGCAGCGCGTCGGCCTCGCTCGGCTGGCGCGGCCGCGCCGGGCGCGGCGTCTCGACCGCGGCCGGCTGCTCGCCGCTCAGCGGCAGCTCGACGACCAGCTCGCGGCCGACCTCGAGCTCTGCCCGGTCGAACGCCACGGCGCCGCCGGACGGCCACGGGAAGGCGGCCAGCCAGGGCGCGCCTTCGCTCGCGGCCCACGGCTTGTGGTCGAGCACCGCCACGATCCGGCGCCGCTGGGCGCCGTCGTGCAGCCACAGCACCGGGCGCACGAGATGGCGGCCACGGAGGTTGACCCAGTGACCCGCGACCTCCAGCCGGTCGCCTGAAGGCTCGAAGCGCTCGGTGACGAACGCCGGCTCGATGTCGGTCGCGGTAGCAGCCATGAAGTGTCCCCTGCGGCCAGGTCAGGCTAGCGACAAAGCCGGACCGGGGCGCCCCACAACGTTTGAAATCGCTGCTCAGACGGGGACTCGCAGACCTGATGTCCCCGCTGCTGAGCATGCGGGCGCCGGTAAGCGTGAACGCCCGCCTGCTCGGAGCTTGCCTCGTCACCGCTGCCCTTGCCGCGCTCGTGGCGATCTGGGGTGACGCAGGCGGCCGGCCGACCGCCGCGGTGCCGGCCACGCTCGGCGCCGGCGCAGTCTGCGCCGCGCTCGTGGCGCACCTGAGCTTCGCCGGTGCGCGCGCGCTGCCCGACCCGCGGCTGCTGTGGATCGCGGCCGGCGTCACGGTGGCGCTCGCCGGCCTCGTCCTCAACCTGCTCGGCCAGCCGACGCTGTTCCCCGACGGCGGCCCGATCAGCGACGAGCCGGACGCGACCGCCGCCCGCTACCTGACCTGGCACGCCGCGCTGCTGGGCGCCGCCGTGCTGGCCGTCGCCAAGGTCCCGGCACGCCCGCGGACCGTGGCGGCCTACGGCGCCGGCGGCATCCTCCTGCTCCTCTACTGCGCGGTCGCCGACGCGCCGTTCGGGGATCTCGCCACGCCGTTCGGCGGCTACGCGACCGCGACGAAGATCGCCGCCGGGATCCTCGCCGCCGGCACGCTCGCCGCCGCGGCCGCCTGGTGGCGCAGCGCCGAGGGCGGCCCGACCTGGGGCGAGATGTGCGTGATCGCGCTGCTGGCGCTCTCCGGCCTCGACCTCGCGGCCTACCTGTTCGCCTCCGACCCGTACGCGGGCGCCTGGTGGGCGAGCCTGACGCTGCGGGCCGGCCAGTTCGCCGTCCCGGCCGTCGGCCTCGTGATCGGCTTCGTCGCCGTCGGCGACCGCCTGCGCGACCTCCAGCACGAGCTGGCCCGCGGCCTCGAGACCGAGCGCGAGCGCGCCCGCCGCGAGGACGAGATCGCAACCCTCGACCGCCGCACCCGCGAGCAGACGCGCGAGCGGATCCAGCGCCTCGCCGGCGGCAACGGGCTCGACGTCGCGCTGCAGCCGATCGTGGACCTCGTGAGCCGCCGGATCGTCGGCGCCGAGGCGCTCGCCCGCTTCACGGGAGCCGACGGCAACGCGCTGCCGACCGAGTCGACGTTCCTCGACGCCCACGCGCTCGGCCTCGGGGTCGAGCTCGAGCTGGCCGTGGTCGAGCTCGCGCTGAGCGCCGACAACCGCCTGCCGCCCGACCTCTACCTCGCCCTCAACGTCTCCCCCGCGCTGCTCGCCGACGAGCGCCTGGAGGGCATCATCTGCCCGGTCGGGGACCGCAACCTCGTCGTCGAGCTCACCGAGCACCAGGCCGTCGAGGACTACGGCGCGCTCACGACCACGCTCGCGCGCCTGCGCGAGGAGGGCATCCGCGTGGCGGTCGACGACGTCGGCTCCGGCTTCGCCTCGTTCCGCCACGTCACGCGCGTGAACCCGGAGATCCTCAAGCTCGACCGGACCCTTGTGTCCGGCATCGACGAGGACCCGGTGCGGCAGGCGCTGGCCGCGGCGATCGTCGCGTTCGCCGGCGACGTCGGCGCGGTCGTCGTGTCCGAGGGCATCGAGTCCGAGGACGAGCTCGCGTGCCTGATGGACCTCGCGATCGCCTGCGGGCAGGGGTTCTACCTCGCCCGGCCCAACCTGGGCGCCGTGACGCAGACCGTCGGCTAGGCGAACAGCTCGCGCAGGAACGCGCAGGCCGTCGACGGCGATCGCGTCCTGCGACGCCGCGAGCGGCCGCCAGATCGAGGCCGCCGTGGCGATCGTCTCGTTCTCGGCCGTGAACGACTCGATCACCGACGGGACCGTCGTAGCCGATCGTCGCGCAGCGCGTCGCGCACCGCCGGCCAGTCGATGTGGTCGGCCCCGGGCGCGCCGCGGTCGTTGGCCGAGGCGTGGACGTGGGCGAGCCGGTCGCCGGCCAGGCGGTAGCGCGTCGCCGACGTCCTTCTCCTCGATGTTCGCGTGGTACGTGTCGACCAGCAGGCCGCAGCCCTCGGGCGGCAGGCCGTCGATCGCCTCGAGCGCCTGCTCGACGGTGTTGATCACGCTGGTCTCGTACCGCACGAGCGGCTCGACCGCGACCTTGACGCCGCGCTCGGCGCCGTGGTCGCAGACCGGCGCGAGGTTCTCGCGCAGCTCGCGCGTACAGACGCACGGCGCTCTTCGGCGCTCACGCGCCAGGTGCGCCCCATCGGACGTGTAGATCGGGCCGGCGATCACCGGCGAGCCGACCGTCGCCGCGACGTCCAGGCATTCCCGCAGGAACGCCTGGGTCGTCGCGACGGTCGTCGGAATCGGCGCCACACAGCTCGCGCCCGGGACCCATCGCCACGCACACCGAGGCGCCGAGCCCATGCTCGGCCAGCATCTCGGCGGCGCGCTCCGGGCTCCAGTCGCCGAGCTGCTCGACCGGGAGCTCGACGATGTCGAACCCCCAGTCGCGCAGCCGCGGCGCGAGCTCGGCCAGGCCCTCGTCGCGTCAGCGGCGAGGTCCAGATCCAGGTGTTGGCGCCGAGCTTCACTTCGTCCTACTGCCAGGGACCGGGGTAGCCGGGCATGTCCTCGCAGCCGCACTAGCGCGTAGTGCAGCGGCGGCATGTCCGGGTCGACGTAGTCGCCCAGGTCGTCCTCGGTGATCTTCGGCTGCGGCAGGACCCACTCCTTCGGGACCTCCTCGCCCTTGAGGATCTTGGTCGCCGCGATGATCGGCGTACGCCACTGGAAGTTGGAGTACGTCGGAGCGATGGCGGTGAGGCCGTCCTCCTGCCACTTGGTCAGGAAGTCGAGCTGGTCCTCGCCCGTGATCGGCGGCACTTCCGACGCCCGCGTCCTCGAACGCCTCGATCGCGGCCACCGAGGTGGCGCCGGCGTCCATCCAGACACCGTCGATCTCGCCCTCGCGCTGGATGAAGTCCGACACGATCGACTTCGTCTTCGCCGCGTCACCGTCGGTGAACTCGACGCCGACGACGTTCAGGTCGGTCTCGTCGAAGATGCCCTTGGCGCCCGACCAGCGGGTCTCGAGGACGTCCACGCCCGGCAGGATGCGCAGGGCGAGGATCTTGCCGCCCGCGTCGACGTTCTCGACCAGGAACTCGGCCGCGTCCGCACCGAAGGCGTAGCCGCCGATCGGGTGGATGAACGTGACCGGGCAGTCGGTCTCGACGCCGCGGTCGAACACGATCACCGGGATGTTCGCCTTGCAGGCCTGCTCGACGGCCGGCGTCAGCGTCGCCGTCGTGTTCGGGGAGACGATCAGCGCGTCGCACTTGTTGCCCGACGTCATCGACTCGATGTCGGAGATCTGCTTGTCGTCCTTCGCCTCGGCGTCGACGACCGTGAACTTGCCGATCTCGTCGTGCAGCTTGACCTCCTCCTGCATCGTCTTGAAGCCGGTCTGGCGCCACGGGTTGTCGTTCGCGGCGTTCGAGAAGCAGATGTTCCAGTCGCTCGCTCTTGTCCGACTTGAACTCGGCGGTGTCGACCATCTCGGGCTCGATCGCCTGCTCCCACGGCGTGTCGCCGGGCCCTCGGGCTCGATCGTCGCGCTGCGCGAGCTGCCGGTCGTAGTCCTCCTGCACGAAGAACTCGGACTGCTCGCCCGTGTCTGCGACTCCGTCGTCTCCGTCGGCTGCCGGCGCCGCCGGCTCGTCGGTGCCGCTGTCGTCCGAATCGTCCGTGCCGCACGCGCCGATGACCAGCACGCAGGCGAGCAGGGCGAACAGCCCCGCCATCCTCCTCCACGTCATTCCGTACCCTCCTGTGGTGTTTGACAGCTCGCTCATCGGCGCCCCGCAGCCGGTAGGACGCGAAGGCGACGGCGGCGATGATGATCACGCCCTGCACGGTGTCCTCGAGCGCGCCCGAGATGCCCTGCAGGTTGAGCCAGGTGAAGAGCGCCTCCAGCGTCAGCGCTCCCGCCATGGCGGCGACGACCGACCCACGGCCGCCGCCCAGCACGACGCCGCCGAGCACGGCCGCCGTGATGGCGTCGAACTCGAGTCCCTGCCCGACCTGGGCGGAGACGCCGGCGAAGCCGCGCGAGCAGGATCCCGGCCACCGCCGCCAGCACGCCCGAGAGCACGAAGGCGAGGATGCGCACGCGATCCACGCGCACGCCCGAGAGGCGCGCGGCGCGGTCGTTGTCGCCCGTGGCGATCAGCTGGCGGCCGAAGTCCGAGCGCATGAGCACCACGGAGGCGGCGCCGATCGCGACCAGCAGCAGCACCGACCACGGCAGCTGCTCGATCGCCGGGATGCCCTCGATGCCCTCGCGGCCGATCGAGCGGAAGTTGTCGGCCAGCGCGCCGGTCGGCGCGCCGCCCGTCCACAGGAACACGGCGCCCTCGAGTATCAGCAGCGTGCCGAGCGTCGTGATGAACGACGGCACGCGCAGGATCGTCGAGACGACGCCGTTGAACAGCCCGACCGCGGCGCCGATCGCCAGCAGCAGCACGATCACCGGCCACGTCCGGCCCGGCTCGCCGTCGATCAGCCGCGCGGCGACCACGACGACGACCGTGACGAGCGAGCCGACCGAGAGGTCGAAGTTGCCGGAGACGAGCACGAAGTACGCGCCCGGCGGCCAGGATCACCAGCGGCGCCGCGCGCTTGAGGTACGCGAGGAACGGTCCCGGCTCGAGGAAGTTCGGGTTCAGGACCGCGATCCAGGCGAGCAGGATGAACAGCAGCACGAAGATCGTGCCCGTGCTGAGCAGCGAGCTCAGCGAACCGGCGCCCGCGGATGCCGGCGTCCGACTCGAAGCCCCGGTCGGGTGGCCTGCTCGGCGCTCATGCGGCTCGTCCCCTGCCGCCGCGCGTAGACCGCGACCGCGGCGATGATGATCAGGCCGCGCACGACGTCCTTGAGGAACGAGTTGACCTCGAGCTGGTTGAACGTGTTGTCGAGCACCGCGAGGATGAAGACGCCGCCGATCGTGCCGAGCACCCCGCCGCGGCCGCCGCTCAGCGCGGTGCCGCCGAGGACGACGGCGGCGATCGACTCGAGGTCGTAGCCGCCGTCCGGGCCGACCGTCGGCGTGCCCGAGCCGAGCCGGCTGGCCAGGAACAGGCCGGTGACCGCCGCCAGCACCGAGCACAGGACGTGCGCGGCGATGATCGTGCGGTGCGTCCGCAGGCCGGAGAGCTTGGAGACGTCCTCGTCGCCGCCGACCGCGTAGATGCGGTAGCCGAAGCGCGTGTAGCGCAGCAGGCAGTAGACGGCGATGACGACCGCGGCGAGCAGGAACACCGACGACCGGCAGCGATCGCCGAAGCGCGTGTAGCCGAGCGACTCGAAGCTGTCGGGCACCCGGCCCGCCGGCCCGTCCCAGCGGCTGTCGATGAGGCCCTTGATGATCAGCGCCATGCCGAGCGTCGCGATGAACGCGTTGACCCGCAGCTTCGTGATGATCAGGCCGTTGACGAGGCCGATGCCGGCGCCGACGGCGAGCACGAGCGCGATCGCCGGGCACGACGTTGGCCGACGAGCCGTCCATCGTCGTCGCGCCGAGCAGCGAGCTGAGGCTGATGACCTGCGAGACCGACAGGTCGAGCGAGCCGAGCAGGATCACCAGCGTCTGGCCGGCGGAGACGATGCCCAGCGCGACCGAGCGCTGGAGCATGTTCACGATGTTCGGGACGGTCAGGAAGTCGCCGCCGCGGATCGTCGACGACGAGCCACGCGAGCAGGAAGACGCCGAGCAGCGCGGCGAACACCGGCGCGGCCGGCGAGGCGAGCACGCCGACGCGCCAGCTCGCGACGCGCCGCGGCGGCTCGCCCGACGGCGGCGTCGCGGCTGCTGTCGGCGCCGGCGGGGTCGAGCGACGGTCATGCCGCCGCCTCCTCGTGGCCGGTCGCCAGGTGCATGATGTCCGGCTCGCCCGCGCCGGCCGGGCAGCTCGCCGGCCAGCGCGCCCTCGTGCATGACGAGGATGCGGTCGCTCATCCCGATCAGCTCCGGCAGCTCGGACGAGATCATCAGGACCGCGACGCCCTCCTTCGCCAGCTTGCGGATCAGGTCGTGGATGCCGGCCTTGGCGCCGACGTCGATGCCGCGCGTCGGCTCGTCGAAGATCAGGATCTGCGGCCGCGTCTCGAGCCACTTGGCGAGCACGACCTTCTGCTGGTTGCCGCCGGACAGGAAGCGGACCTCCTGCTCGGGCCCGCGCGCGCGCAGCTCGGTCACGGCGGCGAGCTCCTTGACGCTCATCAGGCCCTGGGTGCGGCGGCGCCGGCGGGCGCCCGGGATCACGGTCCGCACCGCGAGCAGCATGTTGTCGGCGATCGACTGCGCGAGCGCGAGGCCCTCGAGCTTGCGGTCCTCGGTGATGAAGCCGAGGCCGGCGCGGATCGCCGCGCGCGGCGTCCTGAAGCCGCACCGGCTTGCCGTCGATCTCGATCGCTGCCGCCGTCGACCGGGTCGGCGCCGAAGATCGCGCGCGCGAGCTCGGTGCGGCCCGAGCCCTGGAGCCCGGCCAGGCCGACGATCTCGCCGGCGCGCACCTGCGAGGCTGACGTCCCGCAGCAGCGTCGGTCGACACGTCCTTGACCGCGAGCCGCACGTCGCCGAGGTCGGCCGCGCTCGCCGCGCGGCGGGAAGTAGCCGTCGAGCTCGCGCCCGACCATCAGGTTCACGAGCCCGCGCGAGTCGGTCTCGGACGTGGCCAGCGTCTTCGACCAGCGCCGCCGTCCTTGAGCACGGTGATGCGGTCCGCGAGCGCGAAGACCTCGCGCAGGCGGTGCGAGATGTAGAGCATCCCGATGCCCCGCTCCTGCAGGCGCCGCACGAGCGTGAACAGCAGCTCGACCTCGTGGTCGGCGAGCGCGGCGGTCGGCTCGTCGAGCACGAGGATGCGCGCGTCGAGCGAGCGCGCCTTGACGATCTCGACGACCTGCTGCTGGGCGACCGACAGGCGCCGCGACCAGCGTCCGCGGGCCGAAGCTGACCTCGCCGACCTCCTCGAGCAGCGCCGCCGTCGCGCGCTCCATCGCGCGCCGGTCGACGATCCCGCGCTTGACCGGCTCGCGGCCGACGAACACGTTCTCGGCCACCGTGCGGTCGGGCAGCAGGTTGAACTCCTGGTAGACGATCCCGATGCCCGCGCGCCTGCGCGGCGTGCGGGTGGTGGAACGTCGGTCTCCTCGCCGTCGATCCGGATCGTGCCCTCGCTCGGGCTGGTGCACGCCGGCGAGGACCTTCATGAGCGTCGACTTGCCGGCGCCGTTCTCGCCGACGATCGCGTGGATCTCGCCCGCGCGCAGATCGAGGTCGACGCCGTGCAGCACCTCGACGCCGACGAAGCTCTTGCGGATCCCCTGCATCTCCAGCAGCGGCGCGCCGCCGCCCGCTCAGACATCCACCCACCCCCTCGACGCAGACGAACGCAACACGGCATCGGTTACGCGCGCGGCGCGCACGCCGTCGGCGAAGCGTGGCAGCCTGTCCGGCGCTTCGCCGTCGATCGCGGCGTAGCTGTCGGCAATGAACGCGTCGAAGCAGTCGAGGTAGCCCTGCGGATGGCCGACCGGCACGACGGTGTGGCGGGCGGCGGACGGGCTGAGGTAGGTCGCGTCGCGCCACAGCTCCTCGGTGCGCTCGCGCCGGCCGAGCCACAGCGTCTCCGGCCGCTCCTGCTCGAAGCGCACGCTCGCGTGCTCGCCCGCGACCTCGACGTGCAGGTGGTTCTTGCGGCCCGGCGAGACCTGGCTGACCACGAGCGTGCCGAGCACGCCGCGCTCGGTCCGGAAGAGGACCGCGGCGAGATCCTCGGTGGTGACCTCGCGGCGGCCCGAGCCGTTGCCGTCGTGCGCGGCGAACGCGGCCAGGTGGCCGCGGTCGGCGCGCTCGGGGATCGACGGTCGCGGTCTCGGCGCAGACGGCGGCGATGCGGTCGCCGGTGATGAACTCGGTCAGGTCGGACCAGTGCGAGCCGATGTCGGCGAACGCGCGTGACGCACCGCCGAGTGCGGGATCGACCCGCCAGGAGTCGTCCTCGGGCGTCGAGAGCCAGTCCTGCAGGTAGCCGCCGTGCACCAGCCGCAGCGCCCCGAGCTCGCCGGCGGCGATGCGGGCGCGCGCCTCGAGCGCCATCGGGTGGTAGCGGTAGACGAACGGCACGGTCGCGACGCGGCCAGACGCCTCGGCGGTGGCGCCGAGCGCCTCCGCCTGCGCGTGCGTCGAGCGCGAGCGGCTTCTCGCAGATCGACGTGCTTGCCGGCGGCCAGCGCGGCCTCGGCCAGCGGCGTGTGCAGGTGGTTCGGCGTGCACAGGTGGACGACGTCCACGTCGGGCGCCGTCGACGAGCTCCTCGGCGGTCGTCGTACGCGCGCGCGGCGCCCAGGCGCGCGGCGGCCTCGCGGGACCGCTCGGCGCTCGACGCGGACACGCCGGCGATGGTCGCGCCGGCCAGCTGCGCCGAGCGTGCGTGCACCGCGCCGATGAACCCGGCGCCGACGATGGCCGCGCGAAGCGGACTCGTCGCTCAGTCGTCGCGACGCCGAGTGTCGCGGGGATGCGTGCTCCCCGCCTCCTCCATGGTGCGCGGCACCGTACGAAATCTTTTGGCGCCTGTCAAACAAAAGCTGTCGATGACCTCCGCCGCAAAGCCCCTACTTGACCTCGGACGGCGGAATTCGGTTCGGTCGCTTGACAAACAGAAGTCGGTCCGGTTTTGTTCACATCGACAAAGAAGGATCTGGGAGGAGAACGCAATCATGCGACCGTGCGAAGTCCGTCGGTGGCGTCTGTCCGCACGCTGCTGCTGCTCGCTGCTGATCATCGGCTGCCTCGCACCAGCGGGGCGCAGGCGCAGGAGCGAGCTGGTCGACACTCCGGCGCCGCTGTCGACGCTCGCGCAGGCGCGCGTGGCCGAAGAGCGCGCACGTCCTGATCTTCACCGAGACCGCGGCCGTTCCGGCACACCGAGGCGATCGACGCAGGGCGTGCCCGCGCTGATCAGCGCGGCGTTCGAGCAGGCCGGCGTCACGTCCGAGCACACCGAGGACTCCGCGATCTTCAACGACGCCGACCTCGCGCGCTTCGACGCGCTGGTCATGTTCCAGGCCTCGGGCGACCCGTGGACCGCCGCCGAGAAGGCGGCGATGGAGCGCTACCAGCAGGCCGGCGGCGGCATCGTCGCGATCCACAACGCCACCGACATGCGCGGCAACTACACGTGGTGGGACAACCTGATCGGCTCGCTGATGCCCGGCCACGCGGCCACCGGCACGCAGCCCCGGCCTGCCCGGCCGAGGTCATCGTCGAGGACCAGGTGCACCCCTCCACGGCCCACCTCGAGCGACCGCTGGGCGCGCTCCGACGAGTGGTACAACTTCTCGACCAACGTCCGCGGCGACGCCCACGTCCTCGCCACCATGGACGAGACGACCTACGACGCCGGGCGGCAACGCGATGGGCTACGACCACCCGATCTCGTGGTGCAAGCCCTACGACGGCGGCCGCGCCTGGGTCACCGGCATGGGCCACTTCGGCGCCCACTACACCGAGCCCGCGCTCCTGCAGCACATCGTCGGCGGCGTCAAGTGGGCGGCCGGCATCGAGGCCGGCGACTGCGGCGGCACGATGCGACGACAACTTCGAGAAGGTCGCCCTCGACGAGAACACGAGCGCGCCGTTCGCGCTCGACGTCGCGCCCGACGGCCGCGTCTTCTTCACCGAGCTCGTGCGCGGCCAGATCCGCGTCTACGACCCCGCGACGCAGGACGTCAAGACCGCGCATCACGATCGACGTCTACTCCGGCGGCGAGGACGGCCTGCTCGGCATCGCGGTCGACCCGAACTTCACCGACGAACGGCTACATCTACGTCTACTACTCGCCCGACTCGGCCAACAACAGCGACCCGGCGAACTTCAAGAGCCGCGTCTCGCGCTTCACGATCGACGCGAACTCCGACATCGACCCGGCGTCCGAGAAGCTGATCATCGAGGTGCCGGCGCGCCGCGAGCCCGACGAGCCCGGCCACACCGGCGGCGGCCTCGACTTCGACCTCGAGGGCAACCTGCTGCTCAGCGTCGGCGACGACGTCAACCCGCACTCGGAGCCCTCGGGCGGCTACGCCCCGCTGTCCGAGCGCACCGGCACGTTCCACGACGCGCGCGAGACCTCGGCCAACACGAACGACCTGCGCGGCAAGCTGCTGCGCATCACGCCGGGCGCCGACGGCGGCTACACGATCCCCGAGGGCAACCTGTTCCCCGAGCCGCGGACAC
Organism: uncultured Solirubrobacteraceae bacterium; assembly: GCA_963843485.1. Classification (GTDB taxonomy): domain Bacteria; phylum Actinomycetota; class Thermoleophilia; order Solirubrobacterales; family Solirubrobacteraceae; genus DASSUW01. The sequence continues at coordinate 67,021 of CAWJKK010000001.1, forward strand.
GGACAACAAGACGCTGCCCGAGATCTACGCGATGGGCTTCCGCAACCCGTTCCGCTTCTCGGTCGACCCGAACACGGGCTGGATCGGCCTCGCCGACTACGCGCCGGACTCGGGCCAGGAGCGCCCGGCCGACCGCGGCCCGGCGGGCATCGTCGAGTGGAACCTGATCAAGACGCCCGGGCAACTACGGCTGGCCGCTGTGCATCGGCAACCAGGAGCCCTACCGCGACGTCGACTACCTGAACGAGCGCGGCACGACCGTCGGCGGCTTCTTCGACTGCGCGAACCCGGTCAACGACTCGGTCCGCAACACCGGCCTGACCAACCTCCCGCCCAGCCGCGCGCCGACGATGTACTACGGCTACACGAAGTCGTCGGTCCCGGCGGTCATCCCGGCCGGCGGCGGCCTCGCCCCGATGGGCGGCCCGTTCTACGACTTCGACGCCGAGCTCGACGTCGGACACGAAGTTCCCGGAGTACTTCGACGGCAAGCCGTTCTTCTACGAGTGGTCGAAGAACCGGATCTACTCGATGATCCTCGACGACGAGGGCGGCTTCGAGAAGATCTCCCGCTTCCTGCCCGACCAGTCGTTCCTGTCGCCGCAGGACCTCAAGTTCGGCCCCGACGGCTCGCTGTACACGCTCGAGTGGGGCGGCGGCTTCGGCCGTGACAACCCGAACTCGTCGATCTACCGGATCGACTACATCTACGGCTCGCGCTCGCCGATCGCCCAGGCGACGGTGACGCCGGACAACGGCCAGGAGCCGCTGACGGTCGCGCTTCTCCGGCATCGGCTGCGTCCGACCCCGAGGGCGGGTCGCTCACCTACTCGTGGGACTTCGACGGCGACGGGGTCGACGGACTCGACCGACGCAGACCGGCTACCTTCACGTACACGGCGACGGGCGTCTACACCGCGCGCCTGACGGTCACCGACCCCGACGGCAAGACGGGCACGACGACGATCCCGGTCACGGTCGGCAACACGAAGCCCACGGTCCGCTTCAACGGCCCGGTCAACGGCGGCTTCGTCGACTGGGGCGACCAGGTGAACTGGGACGTCGAGGTGACCGACCCCGAGGACGGCACGATCGACTACCAGCGACCTGATCGTCCAGCCGGCGCTCGGGCACGACTCGCACAACCACCCGACCGTGGAGTACCGCGGCAAGACCGGCTCCGTGGTCACCGACCTCGGCGGCGGCCACTCGGAGGACATGAAGGTCTACTTCATCCTCGGCGCCCGCTACACGGACGGCGGCGACGGCGACGTGCCGCCGCTGACCGGCACGGCGGAGGTCGTGCTGCAGCCCAAGCACAAGCAGGCCGAGCACGCCGACCGCACGTCGGGCACGCTGCCGACGGCGGCCGCGACCGGCGACGCCGAGGGCGGCGACGCGGCCTACACGGGCCTCGGCAACGGCCAGTGGGCCGCCTACGACCCGGTGAACTTCACCGGCATCGACCCGGTCTCGTTCCGCGTCGCGTCGACGCAGGCGGGCGGCGGCGATCGAGCTGCGCCGCGACTCGCCCGACCGGCGAGGTCGCTCGGCACCGCCGCGGTCCCCAGCACCGGCAGCACGCAGCGCTGGCCGACGTGACGATCGACGCGCCGGAGACGACCGAGACGATGAGCCTGTACCTCGTCTTCACCGGCAACGCGAACTTCCGGCTGAACTTCGTCGACTTCGACGGCAAGGGCATCTCGCCGGAGACGCCGGCCGCAGGTGCGGGTCACCTCACCGACCGAGATGCAGGCGCTCGAGCCGGGCGCGAACATGCTGACCGCCGAGGCGACCGACGCCGAGAACGACGATCGCCAAGGTCGAGTTCTTCGTCGACGGCACGAAGGTCGGCGAGGACGCGACGGCGCCGTACAGCGTCGACTGGACCGAGACCGAGGAGGACTACTACACGGTCCACGCCGTGGCCACGAACCGCTCGGGCTCACGCAGCGACTCGCGGCGCGTGCGGTTCACGATCGGCGAGTTCGGCGTCCGGCCTCCGTGGGAGACGTTCAGCAACGTGCCGGCGAGCTTCGACGCGCTCGGTGACAACTTCACCGTCAGCGCCGCCGGAGCCGACCTCTGGCAGGGCACGAACGACTACGGCGTCGTCTACCTGCCCGGCGGAGCGCCCGAGAACTTCGTCGCGACCGTCAAGGTCGCGTCGTTCGACGCCACGCACTCGAACGCGAAGGCCGGGATCATGGTCCGCAACGACGTCACGGCGTCGGCGACCTCGCCCGGCTACCTCGTGGTCTCCGAGAAGGGCAACGGCGAGACCGAGTACATGCACGACGCCGGCGGCAACGGCCAGGTCAACAACACCGACGAGCCGGTCGCGACCGCCTGCCCGGACGAGCAACGAGCCGACGTGGCTGAAGGTGCGAGAAGTTCGGCACCGTCTTCATCCGTCTTCTGCTCGCAAGAACGGCACCGACTGGACGCAGGTCGGCGGCGACACGAACGATCCCGTCGGCGACCGCCGACGCAGGACATCGGCCTGTTCGTGACCTCGCACATCGCGGGCACGCAGGCGACCGCCGAGTTCACCGACTGGGCGATCGACACCGATCCCGAGATGCCGCCGGAGGAGCCCGAGTACGACGACCCGCCGGGCTGCGCCGGCGCGATGTCGGACGAGTTCGACGGGCCGCTGGACGCGGGCCGCTGGACGGTCGTGCGCGGCGCCACCGGCGCGACGCCGGCCACCAGCAACGGCCAGCTGTGCTGCCCGGTCACGAACGGCGACATCAACGAGGCCAGCGCCGGGCCGATCAGCTACGTCGGCCAGCCCGTCCCGAGCGGTGACTGGCCAGGTCACGACGAAGGTCGACCTCGCCCACGACAACGAGTGGCAGCACGCGGCGCTCGCGCAGGTCGTGGACGACAACAACTACGTCAAGTTCGCGCTCACGCAGAACCAGGCGGGTGCCCGCTTCTTCGAGTTCCAGACGCGAGACCAACGGCACGCGCACGTGGCATCGGAACAACGTCACCGTGCCCGCCGCCTTCCCGTCGACGTTCCACCTGCGGCTCGACGCAGACCGGCAGCACGCTGTCGGCGGCGTACTCGACCGACGGGACGACGTGGACGACGCTGACGGGCACCGGCGCGCTCAAGGCCGGGCGGCACGCTCGGCGTGTTCGCCGGCGGTGACACCGACGCGCAGAACATCGACGGCCGCGGTCGACTAGTTCCGGGTCACGCCGGACGGCGCCGGCGAGGATCCCGGCTCCGACGACGAGTTCGACGGTGCGTGCGCTCGACGGCTGCCGCTGGGACAAGGTCCACAACTACAAGACTCGACCGCCTCGACCTGGCGGACGGCCAGCTCTCGATCGACACGTTCAACGCCGACATCAGCGGCACCGACAACGGCCCGATCGAGAACCTGATCCTCCAGACGCCGCCGGAGGGCGACTGGACGGTCGAGACCAAGATGACCGCGCCGCTGGCGAAGAACTGGCAGCTGGCCGGCCTCATGCTCTACGAGGACGACGACCACTACGTCAAGTACGACGTCGTGGCCGACAACGCCACCGGCGCCCCGCCCGTGCGGCGGGTGGAGCTGCGCTACGAGGACGGTGGCAACCTCACCGGTCCCGGCGTCGCCGACCTGCCGCCGCCGGCCAGCGCGACCGACACCTGGTGGCTGCGCCTGACCAAGACCGGCAACACCTACACGGGCGCGATCAGCGCCGACGGCGAGACCTGGACGCAGACGCCCGGGTCGGTCACCGTCGAGCTGGAGAACCCGGGTATCGGCGTGATGGCGATCGGGCCGCAGCAGGTCACGCCGATCACGGTCGACTTCGACTACGTGCGGCTGGTCACCGAGGCGGAGAACTCCGCCCCGGTGATCGGTGAGGCGACGGCGACGCCGGAATCCGGCACCGCCCCGCTCGAGGTCGACTTCGACGTCACCGCGACCGACGCCGACGAGGACGAGCTGACCTACAGCTGGGACCTCGACGGCGACGGCGAGGCCGACTCGACGCAGCAGAGCCCGACCCACACCTACACCGAGCCCGGCACGTACGAGGCCGAGGTGACCGTGTCCGACGGCGAGGCGACGGACACCGCGACCGTCACGGTCGAGGTCACCGCGGATCCGAGCGCCCCGCAGGTCGAGGCGTTCTCGGACGTCACGGCTGGCGAGGCCCCGCTCGAGGTGCGCTTCACGTCGACCGGGCTCGATCCCGAGGGGCTGCCGATCAGCTACCGCTGGGACTTCGGCAACGGCGACAGCGCGTTCGCCCGCAACGCCCGCTACACGTACGCCGAGCCCGGCACCTACACCGCGACGGTGACGGTCACGGACCGCGAGGGCAAGACGGCCAGCGACTCGATCGAGATCACGGTCGAGGAGACGGTCAACGACGCGCCGACGGTCACCGCCGCGGCCGACGTGACCACCGGCCCCGCTCCCCTGCGCGTCGCGTTCGAGGCGGTGGGAGCGGACGAGGAGGACCGCCCGGCCGACCTCGAGTACGAGTGGGACTTCGGTGACGAGAGCAGCGCGTTCGGCCGCTCGCCGGTGCACCGCTACACCGCGCCGGGCGACGTACACGGCGACGGTGACGGTCACCGACAGCGGCGGCGCGACCGCGACCGACACGGTCGCGATCGAGGTCACCAACACGGCGCCGACCGTCGAGGTCGCGGCGTCGCCGCGGACCGGCATGGCGCCGCACAAGGTCACGTTCACCTCGCAGGGCCACGACGCCGACGGCGGACCGCTCACGTACGCGTGGGACTTCGGCGACGGCGGCACGGCCACGAGCCGCAACGCGTCGCACACCTACATGCAGGCCGGCTCGTACACCGCCGAGGTGACGGTCACCGACCGCCACGGGGCGACGGGCACGGCCGAGGTGGCCGTGACCGTGAGCAACCCGCCCGGCAACGCGGCGCCGACCGTCCGCGTGGCGGCCGACCCGAGGTCCGGGACGGCGCCGCTGCGCGTCCGCTTCAGCTCCGCGGCCAGCGATCCCGATCGCGACCCGCTGAGCTACGTGTGGGACTTCGGCGACGGCGTGAAGGCCGCCGGGCCGTCCGCGGTGCACACGTACCGTGCGGCCGGGAGCTACACGGCGACGCTGACGGTCAAGGACCCGGGCGGGCGCACGGCGACCGCGTCGGTCGTGGTGACGGTCGCGGCGGCCCGCAGCGTCGCGACGGGCGGCGTGGCCGGTGACAACGCCGCCTCGTCGCGGATGACCGTGGCGCGGACCGTGAGCGTCCAGCGCGTGATCAAGCGCGGGCTGAAGCTGCGGGTCACGTGCGCGAGCGCGTGCCGCGTCAGCTCGCTGCTGCGGATCGACAGCCGCAAGGCGGAGCGCCTCGGCATCGCCAAGGCACGCCGCTTCGCGGCCGGCAAGGCGGGCACGGTGACGGTCAAGCTCGACCGCCGGATCAAGGCCCGCCTGCTGGCGGCGATGAAGCGCTCGGGCGTCAGGCGGCTCAAGGCGACGCTGATCACGAAGGTGCGTACCGACGCCGGCACGCAGACGCTGCAGCGCAAGATCGTCCTCAAGCGCTAGCGGCCCGCCACCTGATCCTGCCGCTACGGCAGGATCAGGTGGCTGTCGCCGAACTCGTGCCAGCGGTAGCCGTGCGCCTCGGCCTCCGCGTAGCTGCGCTCGAGCAGCTCGCGGCCGGCGGCGGCCTCGAGCAGCTGCAGGTGCGAGGCCTCGGGCTCGTGCCAGCCGGTGATCAGGCCGTCGACCTGCGTCAGGCCGCGCTCGGGCGTGACCACGAGCTCGGTCCAGCCCGCGGGCGCGCGCGTCTCGAGCGCGCGCACCACGGTCGTCCCGACGGCGATCACGCGCCCGCCCCACAGGCGCACGCTGTCGACCAGCCGCGCCGTCGTCCCGGGCACGCGGAACCGCTCGGGGTACGGGGTCTCGTGGCGCTCGGGCGACGAGACGCCGGTGTGCAGCACGATCGGGGCGATCAGCACGCCGGCGGACACGAGGCGGGTGACGAGCGCGGGCGTGAACGGCCGCGCGGCGCTCGGCATCTCGGCCGATCCGGGCTCGGTCGCGAACGCGGTCTGGTAGGCGGCCAGCGGCCACTCGCGCGGGACGTAGTCGTAGCGGATCGGGCGGCCGTGGCGGGCGAGCCAGGCCGGCAGCGACTCCTCGAGGTCGAACTCGGCGACGTGCAGGCGGTCGCCGCGGTAGGGCGCGACGAGCGTCGCGGTCCCGTTCGGGACGTCCACGCGCTCGCGGGCATGGGCGCCGCCGTGCGGGCGCGAGCCGTCGGCGCTGCGCAGCTCGACGATCCAGCGGTCGTCGCCGCCGTCGCCGGGCGGCGCGGGCGTCGAGACGCGCAGCTGCACGGACTCCCCGTTCGCGCGCCGCGCCGGCACCGCCGCCGGCAGGGTGCCGGACGTGTTGACGACGAGCAGGTCGCCGGGCGCGAGGAAGTCCGGCAGGTCGCGGAAGCGGGCGTGCTCGATGGCGCCGGTCGCGCGGTGCGCGACGAGCAGGCGGACCGCGTCGCGGTCGCGCCCTTCCGCCTCGGGCGGCTGGGTGGCCGCGAGCACGGTCACGGCGCGTGCGCGGCCGCGGGCGCGAGCGCCTGCGCGCCGTAGCGGCCGCTCGGGATGCGCCCGGTCGCCAGCACCAGCAGACCGGGCACGCTCGCCTCGGGCAGCGGGCGATCGGAGATGTCCTGGCCCGGGAAGGCGTCCTGGTGCATCTGCGTGCGCATGTCGCCGGGGTCGACGGCGTACACGCGCAGCCCGGGATGCTCGGCGCCGAGGATCGCCGTGAGCTGCTCGAGCGCGGCCTTCGAGGCCGCGTAGCCGCCCCAGGTCGGGTACGGCTCGACGGCCGCGTCCGAGGTCACGTTGACGATCCGCGCGCCCGCGGCCAGCCGCGGCAGCGCGTCCTGGATCAGCGCCAGCGGGGCGATCACGTTCGTGCGCAGCACGTCCTCGGCGGCGTCGAGCGGAAGGTCGGCGAGCCGCGGCAGCGGGCTCGGGCCGAGCGCGCTGGCGTTGTTGACGAGCAGGTCGATCGCGTCGCCGGCCGCCTCCACGAGCGCGCGCCGGTGCGCCGCGTCGTTCACGTCGCCGGGGATCGCCGTGACCCCCTCGACGCCGTCGAGCGCGGCGCGCAGGTCATCCGCCCCGCGGGCGTCGGCGATCACGCGCCAGCCGTCCTCGGCGAGCGCACGGGTGAGGGCGAGTCCGAGGCCGCGAGAGGCGCCGGTGACGATGGCGACGGGCATGCTCCGCAGGCTAGGCACGGCCCGGTCCCGGTCACAACGGGCCATTGGTCCTACGACCTAAAGGGGTCAGACCCCTTTATCTAAAGGGGTCAGACCCCTTTAGGTAGAGCGCGGCCTGGGTGCGGTCGCTGACGCCGAGCTTGGCCAGCACCTGCCCGACGTGCGCCTTGACCGTCTTCTCCGACACGCCGAGCTCGCGCGCGATCAGCTTGTTCGGGAGCCCGCGGCCGATCAGGTCGAGCACCTCGCGCTCGCGCGGCGTGAGCCGGTCCGGCGGAGCCGGCTCGCTCGCCACGTGCTCGACGAGCCGCGCCGCGACCGCCGGGTCGAGCAGCGCCTCGCCCGCGTGCGCCGCCCGCACCGCCCGCGCCAGCTCGGCCGGCTGCACGTTCTTCATCAGGTAGCCGGCCGCGCCCGCCCGGATCGCCGGCAGCAGCCGATCGTCGTCGGCGTAGCTCGTCAGCACGATCACGCGCGCGGACGGGAGCCGCGTGCGCAGCTCGAGCATCGCGCCGGCGCCGTCGAGCCGCGGCATGACGAGGTCCATCAGCACGACGTCGGGCCGCAGCCGCTCGGCCTCGCGCACCGCCTCCTCCCCGTCCGCCGCCTCGCCCACGACCTCGAGCCCGTCCTGCAGCGCCAGGTACGTGCGCAGCCCCTCGCGCACGACGGCGTGGTCGTCGACCACGAGCACGCGGATCGCCTCAGCCACCGTCCACCTCCAGCCGCACCACGGTGCCCTCCCCCGCCGCCGACCGGATCTCGAGCCGGCCGCCGAGCCGGGTGGCGCGCTCCTCCATCGAGGTCAGCCCGAGCCGCCGCGCGCGCAGCTCGGGATCGGCCGGATCGAACCCGCTGCCGTCGTCGGCGACCTCGAGCAGCCCGTCCGCGAGCCGCACCGCGATCCGCCGCGCGCCGGCGTGCCGGACCGCGTTCTGCAGCGCCTCCTGCGCGATCCGCAGGATCTCGTGCTCGTCGCCGGCCGGCCGGCCGCCGGTCTCGACGTCGATCGGGAGCCCGTGCGCGCGCCGCAGCAGCGCGACGTGCTTGCGCAGCGCGCCCGCGAGCCCGTCGCGCTCGAGGTCCGGCGGCCGCAGCTCGAGGATCAGCGTGCGCAGCTCGTCGAGCGCCTCGCGCGCCGAGCCCGCCGAGCCGCTCGACCTGCCCGCGCGCGGCGTCGGCGTCGCGGTCGAGCAGCGTCGCCGCCGACTCGGCGGCGAGCACGAGCGCGAACAGCTTCTGGCTGACCGCGTCGTGCAGCTCGAGCGCCAGCCGGTTGCGCTCGCTGACGATCGACAGCTCGCGGCTGCGCTCGTGCAGCCGCGCGTTGGTCAGGGCGATCGCCGCGTGCGCCGCCAGCAGCTCGATCAGCGCCTGGTCCTCGGGCCCGAACGCGTCCGCACCCTGCTTGTGCGTCAGGTAGAACGCGCCGACGACGCCGTCCGGCGCCACGATCGGCACGCCGAGGAAGGTCCGCATGTCGGGGTGCCCGGCCGGCCACCAGCCGCGGAAGCGCGGATGCGTGTGCAGGTCGGCCGTGCGCAGCGACTCGGCGGTCTCGAGCATCGCCCCGAGCAGGCCGTGGGTGCGCGGCAGCGGGCCCATCCGCGCGATCATCGCGTCGCTCATGCCGGAGACCAGGAAGCGGCTGAAGCCGCCGTCGCCGTCCGGCGTCCCGAGCGCGGCGTAGCGGGCGCCGGCCAGCTCGCGCGCGCGGTCCACCATCTCCTGCAGCACGTCCTCGACCGACCGCTGCGACGCCACCGCCAGCACCGCGTCGCTGACCGCCTTCAGCGCCGGGTGCGGACCGCCCTCCATCGCCTCAGCGGCCCATCCGCCGCAGTCCGACCATCGCCAGCGTCCCGAGCACCGTCAGCATCCCGGCCAGCGCGACGAGCCCCGGCCACGTGTGCGCGAAGCTCGGCTCGATCCCTTCCACGGTGGCCTGGCGCGCCATCTCCAGAACGTAGGTCACCGGGTTGTACGGCGCCACTTCGGCGAGCCAGCCGCGCAGCAGCACCTCGGGCGTGTACGCGGTCGAGAGGAAGACCGCGAGGAAGACGCCCTGCTGCATCAGCGGCCCGGCCTGCTGCGTGCGGAAGATGACGGCCATGAAGATGCCCCACAGCGCCGCCGCCGCGCAGAACAAGGCCGCGGCGACGTACAGCGCGAGCAGGCCCGGCACGCCGCCGGTCAGATCGGCGCCGACGAGCAGGCCCGCGACCAGCACGACGGTGGCCGGCACGAGCGAGCGCGAGACCGCGCCGAGGATCGGCCCGAGCGAGCAGCAGCGGCCGCGGCACCGGCGACACGAGCAGCCGGTCGAACCAGCCCTGCTCGATGTCGCGCGCGAGGTTGGAGCCGGTCGCGGCGCCGGCGAAGCCCGCGCCCTGCAGGCACGACAGCGGCACGATCCAGGACATGTAGGAGTCGGTCGGGAAGCCCTCGAGCCCGGTCAGCCGCCCGAACTGGCCGCTGATGCCGAGCATGAACACGAGCGGCGCGATCGTCGCGGGCAGCAGCGCTCCGCGGACGCGCAGCACCTCGTTGAGCGAGCGCCGCCAGAGGACGCCGACGACCGCGGTCATGTCGCGCGCAGGCGCGCCTTCAGCGCCAGGGTCGAGAGCGCGGTCGTCGCCAGCGCGAGCCCGGCCGCGGCCGCCAGGCCGAGCCACGGGTCGCCGAGCGAGGAGTCGCCCGCCAGCAGGCCGCGGATCGCCTCGACCACGTAGGTCAGCGGGTTGTACCGCGACAGCGTCTCGAGCGCCGGCGTCAGCAGCTCCTGCGGGAAGAACGCCGGCGCGGTGAACAGCAGCACGAACATGAACGGGAACAGGCTCTGCAGCAGCGACAGCGAGCCGGTGCGCAGCGCGATCGCGGACGCGATCCCGCCCATGCCGACCGCGGTCAGCGCCGCCAGCCCGACGACCGCGACGAGCGCGGCCGGACCGCCCGGGTAGCGCGCGCCGAACAGCGCGGCGACGAGCAGGAACACGATCGACTGGATGACGGCGAGCCCGAGCGTCCCGCACAGCCGCCCCAGCACGAGGCTCGTGCGGTGCACGGGCGCGGCGAGCAGCCGGTCGAAGAACCCGAACTCGATGTCCGAGGCGAGCGCGATCCCGGCGGTCAGGCCGGCCAGGATCGTGCCCTGGACGATCGTGCCCGGGACAACGAACGTGAGGTAGGAGTCGATGGTCGGGAAGCCTTCGAGGCCCTGCGCCGCGCTCGTGCCGCTGGCGATCACCGCGAGCAGCATCAGCGGCAGGACGAACGTCGGCATCAGCAGCTGCGCGCGCCGGAACTGCACGCTCAGCGCGCGCCGCCCGAGCGCGGTCACGACCCGCAGCTCGTTCATTCGGCGACGCTCGCGGCGCCCTCGAGCCGCGAGCCGGTCACGGCGGCGAACACGTCGTCGAGCGTCGGCGTCTCGACCTCGACCGACTCGACGATCACGTCGTGCTCGTCGAGCGCGCGGATCACGGGGCCGATCGCGCCCTTGCCGGCCGGCGTGCGCAGCGCGACGCGGCACTCGCCGCCGACCTCGGCGTCCTCGAGCTGCCCGAGCGGGGCCAGCGCCTCGCGGGCGCGCGCCGCGGCCCCCGGGTCGGCCAGCTCGACGTGCAGCGTCGGGTCGCCGACGTGCGCCTTCAGGTCGGTCGGCGTGCCCTCGGCGACGAGCTTGCCGCGGGCGATGATCCCGACGCGGTCGGCGAGCTGCTCGGCCTCCTCGAGGTACTGCGTGGTCAGGAAGACGGTCGTGCCCTCGTCGTTGAGCGCGCGCACCTCGCGCCAGAGCGCGGCGCGGCTGGTGGGGTCGAGGCCCGTGGTCGGCTCGTCGAGGAACAGCACCGGCGGGCGTATGCACGAGCGCCAGCGCCAGGTCGAGCCGCCGCCGCATGCCGCCGGAGTAGCCGCCGACGCGGCGGTCGCCGGCCTCGGTCAGCCCGACGCGGTCGAGCAGATCGTGCGCACGCGCCCGCGCGCGACGCGAGTTGAGCCCGTGCAGCGCGCCCTGCATGCGCAGCAGCTCGCGGCCGGTCATCAACGGGTCGATCGCCGCCTCCTGCAGCGCGACGCCGATCGAGCGCCGCACCGCGTCCCCCTCGGAGACCACGTCGTGGCCGGCGACGATCGCGCGTCCCGAGGTCGGCCGCAGCAGCGTCGTCAGGATCCGCACGACGGTCGTCTTGCCGGCACCGTTGGGGCCGAGAAAGCCGAAGATCTCGCCCCTGCGGACGTCGAGATCGAGCCCGTCGACGGCGCGGATCCCGCCTTTGTACTCGCGGACGAGCTCGCGGACCTCGACGGCGGTGTCGGCGGGGACGGTCACGGCGCGCTGAGGCTAGCGGGGTTGACTTCGAGCACGGATGAGGTCGTACGGTGCGGCGCATGCGCGCTATCTGGATGGAGGAGTTCGGCGGTCCGGAGGTCCTCGTCGCGGGTGACGCGCCCGACCCGGCGCCCGGCCCCGGTCGGGCGATCGTGGAGGTGGCGTTCGCCGGCATCACGTTCATCGAGACGATGACGCGGGCGGGCACGGGGCCGTTCACGCCCGAGCTGCCGCTGATCCCGGGCAACGGCGTCGGCGGGCACCGTCGACGGCCGCCGCGTCGTGACCAGCCTCGGCGGCTCGGGCGGTTACGCGGAGCGCGCGGCGGCGCCCGCGGAGATGCTCGTCGACGTCCCGGAGGGCGTCGCGCTCGACGCCGCGGTCGCGCTGCTCGCCGACGGCCGCACCGCCACCGGGCTCGTGCGCGCGGCGCAGGTCGGTCCCGGCGACCGCGTGCTCGTCGAGGCGGCCGCGGGCGGCGTCGGCTCCCTGCTCGTGCAGCTCGCGAAGGCGCGCGGCGCGCACGTCGTCGCCGCGGCCGGCGGCGAGCGCAAGCTCGCGCTCGCCCGCGAGCTCGGCGCCGACGCGGCGGTCGACTACAGCGAGCACGGCTGGGCCGCGCGGGCGGGCGCGCTGGACGTGGTGTTCGACGGCGTCGGCGGCGCGGTGGCGCGCGCGGCGTTCGGCCGGCTCGGGCGCGGCGGGCGGATGGTCAGCTTCGGGCTCGCGAGCGGGCGCTGGGCGAACGTCGGCGCGGAGGAGGCGGCGGCGCGCGGCGTGGAGCTCGTCCGGCCCGGCCGCCCGAGCGGCGAGGAGCAGCGCGAGCTGACCGCGAGCGCGCTCGCCGAGGCGGCCGCAGGGCGGCTGCGGCCGGTGATCGGCCAGCGCTTCCCGCTCGAGCGCGCCGCGGAGGCGCACGCGGCGATCGAGTCGCGCGCCACGCTCGGCAAGACGCTGCTCATCGTGTGAGCGCGGCGGCGAGGGCGACGATGCGGCGCGCGTCGGCGCCGTCCGGGTCCTGCTCGGGGTCGTAGATCACGAGGCTGAGGCCGAGGCAGCCGCCGGTCCGGAGCGCCCCGTTCAGCAGATCGCCTGAGCTGGTCCCAGCCGATGCCGCCGGGCTCGTCCTCGCCGCCCGGCACGCCCTGCGCCGCGAAGACCTCGGGGTCGAGCACGTCGAGGTCGACGTGCAGCCAGAACGGGCCGCCGACGTGCGCGGCCGCCGCGCGTCCGGCCTGCCGCGGGATCGGCGGCGATCTCGTCGACGTCGCGCTGCCAGAGCGCGCGCTCGCGCAGCGATCCGACGTTGAACTGCTCGCGCCAGCGCCGGTCGCGCGGCCCGAGCAGCGCCAGCGAGCCGGGCTCGAGCCGCGCCACGCGCTCGCGCAGCCGCGGCGGCGCGAGCCCGCCGGTCAGCCCGAGCAGCAGCCCGATCTCCATGTTCGCGGCCTCGCCGTCCTCGGACACGTCGAGCGGCATCGTGTCCTCGTGGCCGTCGACGAAGACGAGCCCGGAGCCCGCAGGAAGCCCGGCGACGATGCCGAGCAGCGCCGAGCAGTCGGCGCCGGCGACCACCGGGAAGCGGCCGCCGGCGAGCGCCGCGCCGACCCGCTCGCGCAACGCGTCGGTCATCGCCAGCAGCGCCGCCTCGTTCAGGATCCCGGACTCCGGCGCGCGCACCGGATCGCCGGGCGGGAGGTCCAGATCGCCGCCGTCGTGCGCTCCCAGCGCCGCGGCGAGCCCGGCCGCCCGCAGGACGGCGGCCGCCCGGGCCTGGTTGCCCGGGCGCCCGTAGCCGTCGAACGGGACGCCGATCAGCTCGACCATCTAACCCCGGCGGTAGAGCCGCGAGGTCAGCGGCGCGAAGATCGCGGTCAGCAGCACCGCGGTGCCGAGCACGATCGCCATGTCTCCCCCGCTCACGCTGCCGTCCATCAGCCCGCGTGAGACGTCGGCGAGGGTCGAGATCGGGTTCGCGTTCACGAACGCCTCGAGCGCCGAGGGCAGCGTCTCGGGGTCGACGAACACGTTGCTCAGGAACGTCAGCGGGAAGATGCCCATGAAGCCGGCGTTCATCACCGCGTTCGGCGACCGCAGCACGAGGCCGAGCGTCGTGAACACCCACGACAGGCTGAACGCGAACAGCACGACGACGGCCAGCGCGGCGAGCACGCCCGGGACGCCGTTCGACGGCCGGTAGCCGAGGATGACGCCGAGGACGATGATCACCGTGCCGGCGACGAGGTAGCGCGCCGTGTCGCCCAGCACCGCGCCGACCAGCGGCGCGGGCCGCCAGATCGCCAGCGAGCGGAAGCGGTCGACGACGCCCTTCGTCAGGTCGGTGTTGAGCGCCACGCCCGAGTAGACGGTCGTGAAGAGCACCGACATCACGAGGATGCCGGGCAGCACGTAGTCCAGGTACTCACCGGTCGAGCCGGCGATCGCCCCGCCGAACAGGAACGTGAACATCAGCAGGAACATCACCGGCGTGATCGTCACGTCGAGCAGCTGCTCGGGGACGTGCTTGACCTTCAGCATGCCGCGCCAGCCGAACGTCAGCGCGGCGGAGGCGGCGCTCGGGCGGGCCGGGCGCTCGCCCGACGCCAGCGCCTTGCGCAGCGCGGCGGCCTCGACGGTCGGGGTCTCGACGCTCATGCCGTCTCCTTCGTGGGCTCGGTCTCGTCGGCCGCGGACTCCTCGGCCGTGTGGCCGGTGAGAGCGAGGAACACCTCGTCGAGGCTCGGCTGGCCGAGCGAGAAGTCGGCGATGCCGATGCCGGCGCGCGACAGCGCGGCGACGGCGTTGGCGCCGGCCTCGCCGTCCCCGCAGGGCACGGACAGGCTCGCCGGGTCGGCCTCCAGGTGCACGCTCTCCAGCTCGGCGGCGAGCACGCGCTCGGCCTCGGGGCGCTGCTCGGGGTCGAGCAGGCGGACGTGCAGCTGACCGCCGCCGACCGACGCCTTCAGCTGGCCCGGCGTGCCCTCGGCGATCACCTTGCCGCTGTCGATCACGGCGATGCCCTCGGCGAGCTGGTCGGCCTCCTCGAGGTACTGCGTGCAGAGCAGGATCGTCGTGCCCTCGGCGACGAGCGCGCGCACGATGTCCCAGACCTGATTGCGCGAGCGCGGGTCGAGCCCGGTGGTGGGCTCGTCGAGGAACATCAGCTCGGGCCGCACGACGATGCTGGCGGCGATGTCCAGCCGCCGCCGCATGCCGCCGGAGTAGTGCTTGACGAGGCGGCCCGCGGCCTCCTCGAGCCCGAAGGCGTCCAGCAGCTCGCCCGCCCGCTCCTTCGCCGCGGGGCGCTTGTGGCCGAGCAGCCGGCCGAGCAGGATCAGGTTCTCGCGGCCGGTCAGGTCCTCGTCGACGGACGCGAGCTGGCCGGTCAGGCTCACCAGCGAGCGGACCGTGTCCGCCTCGTCGACGATGTCGTGGCCGAGCACGCGCGCGGAGCCGGCGTCGGGCCGGATCAGCGTCGCGAGCATCCGGATCGTGGTCGTCTTGCCCGCGCCGTTCGGACCCAGCACGCCGTACACCGAGCCGCTGCGGACGGCGAGGTCGACGCCGTCGACAGCGTGCGTCTCGCCGAACGACTTGACGAGTCCGGTTGCTTCGATCGCGAGTGGGTTGTTGGTGCTCATCGAGCTCCTTGGGGAGGGTGCGTGCCTATGTGACCGGATAAGGCGGTGAAAGTCATCGAACGACCGTACGACCTGAAGCGTGGTTGAAGTCAAGCGGGCGCAGGCGACCACGCATCCTGCTGCTCCGGCGCACGACTTTCGATGGGGATGGCCGTACCAACGCCGCGGCGACCGAGGCGCACGAGCGGGGCGAGCAGCATGCGCTGGACGCCGACGCTCAGCAGCGGCGCGTGCGCCTCCTGGTCGTAGCGGCGCGCGAGCGAGGCGAGCTCGAGCACGTTGCGCGGCATGCCGCGGCGGTTCATGCGGCCGGCCTTCGCCATCGCGATGACCTCGGCGAACATCTCCTCCATCTGCAGGGCCGGGCGGACCTCGACGCGCAGCTTGGCCTCCTCGTCGCCGGCGTTGGCGAACGAGTGGGCGACGCCGGGGGCGACCTCGATCACGTCGCCCGGCTCGGCGATCCGCGTGCGCAGGCCGATGCGGAACCGCATCCGGCCCGCGACGACCTCGAAGCGCTCGGTCTGGATCGGGTGCACGTGCGGGATCGGGACGGAGCCGCCGGGCTTGAGGGCGAAGTCGAACGCGAGCAGCTCGCCGCCGGTGCTGGCGGCGGTGTGCGTGAAGGTGAAGCGCTCGCCGGTGACGGGGTTCTCGAGTGTCTGTCCGGGATTGATCATGGAATGCAGTCAACCCGCTGGCGGTGAGACTGTCCATGGTTGTTCAACCCAAGTTCATACGCATTCGTCTCATTCCGCCCAGATCTCGCGCGGTGTCGTCTGTATCGGCATGGGACGACTCATCATCTCCACGCAGATCACCGCCGACGGCGTCATCGACCAGGTCGAGGACTGGCTCACGATCGACTGGGACACCGGAGCCGGGGCCGCCTGGCGCGACCAGCTGCTGGCCGCCGACGCGCTCCTGCTCGGTCACCCGACCTACGAGGCCCTGTCCGCGATCTGGCCGCAGCTCACCGACGACGTCGGCTACGCCGAGCGCATGAACTC
This sequence comes from uncultured Solirubrobacteraceae bacterium, assembly GCA_963843485.1. Classification (GTDB taxonomy): domain Bacteria; phylum Actinomycetota; class Thermoleophilia; order Solirubrobacterales; family Solirubrobacteraceae; genus DASSUW01. The sequence continues at coordinate 83,251 of CAWJKK010000001.1, forward strand.
GATGCCCAAGCACGTCGTCTCGCGGTCGGCGCGCGGGCCGCTCGAGTGGAACTCGCACGCGCTGCCGGGCGACCTCGCCGAGGGCGTCATGGCGTTGAAGGAGACACTGGCCGGCAACCTCTTCGCCCCCGGTTGCGGCGAGCTCGCACACTCGCTGGTCGCGGCCGGGGTCGCCGACGAGGTGCTGCTCTGGGTCCACCCGCTCGTGCTCGGCGTGGACGGCGCGCGCCCGTTCCACGGCCGCGGGCGCATCGCGCTCGAGCTCGCGGGCTCGACCGCGTTCGACAACGGCGTCGTCTGCCAGACCTACCGGCCGCTGTAGCCGCGGATCAGCTCCGCGGTCGTGGCCGGATCGTCGAGCTGCGGTGCGTGCCCGACGCCGTCGAGCTCGACCCACTCGGCGTCGAGGCCGCGCCGGAAGCGCGCGGCCGCGCCGGGCCACGGCAGCAGGCGGTCGGCGGTCCCCCAGACGATGCGGACGGGGCAGGTGATGCGAGCGAGGTCGAGCGCGTAGGCCCCCGGCGTGCGGGCGAACGCGAGCATCGCCTCGGCCCCGGGGCAGGCGGCGGCGCCGAGGACGATGTGCGCGACGAGGTCGGCGGGCAGGTCCTCCCCGTGATCGGTCAGCAGCGCGGTCGCGCGGCGGCGCCCTCCCGGCGTAGCGGCGATCGCACCCGCCTGCGGCGCGATCGCCCGCAGCTGCGCGAGCATCTCGGCCTGCGCGTCGAGCGCGGCGTGGCGGGCGCTGCCGTCGTCGTCCCAGCCGCCGGCGGGCGCGAACGCGACCACCGACCGCGCGCGGCCGCGCGCCGCGAGCTGGAGCGCGACGAAACCGCCGAGCGAGTTCCCGGCGACGTGGGCGGTGGCGAACCCGGCCGCGTCCATCGCGGCCTCGACCGCGTCGGCGAGCGCCGCGCTCGTGAAGCCAGGCGGCAGCGGCGGGCCGCCGGCGTGGCCCGCCAGCGTCGGCGCCAGCACGGCGTGCCGGCGCTCGAGCGCGCGCAGGACCAGCTCCCACGTGCGGTGCGTGTCGGTGAAGCCGTGCAGCAGCACCAGCGGCGGCCCGGTGCCGCCGCGGTGCGCGGGTGTGAAGAGCGAGACCCCGGTCGTCAGTGGATCTCACCGACCTGGATCGCGATGACACTGCCTTCGGAGACGGTGTACGCATCGCCGGTGACGGCCGAGCACCCGAGCCGGATCAGGGTCGGCGCGGCGAGCGAGACGGTGCCGTGCAGCGTGAGGATCTTGCGATCGTCGCCGCCCCCGAGGTTGACGTTCTTGAGGTCGAGGCTCGTGCTCCCGGAGATGAGCACGCACTCGGCGTTGGTCACGCCCGCCGTGCTGAACACCCGCAGCGAGGCCATGATCACGTAGTTGCCCGGACCGAGCGTGCGCGAGTAGGGCGTGACGAAGCCGCCGCTGTTGGCCGGCACGGTCATCTGCGTGAACGTGTTGCTGAACGCGTCGCTCGGGCCGCGCTCACCGGGTGCGCCGTCGAGGCCGTCGAGGCCCTGGGGACCGGGCGGGCCCTGGAGACCCTGCGGCCCCGGGTCGCCCTCCGGGCCGACTGCGCCCGGCGAACCCGGATCGCCCTCCGGGCCGACCGCGCCCTGCGGGCCCGGATCGCCCTCCGGTCCCTGCGGTCCGATCGCGCCCGGTTCGCCCTGCGCCCCGGTGTCGCCCTGCGCGCCCGTGTCGCCCTTTGCCCCGGTGTCGCCCTTCGCGCCCTGCGCGCCGCGCGGCCCCACCGTGCCGCGCGGGGCCTGGCTGGCCGCGAAGTCGGCGAGCGACAGGCCGCCGTCCTCGACGTCGTCGCTGTTGATCGCGCCGGGCGCGATCTTGGACGCGGTCACGGAGTTGGCGGCGAGGTGTCGCGGCCGCACGGCGCGGCTCGCCACGTCGGCGGCCCTCACACCCCGGTTCTGGAGCTCGCGCGACCCGACGCTGCCGCGCTCGATCGCCACGCTCGCGTACGACACGCCGCCGAGCGCGACGAACAGCGCGAGCGCACCGAGGTACTGGCGGCGCAGTGCGCCGAGGATATGGCCGAGCATGGAGCCCCCTAGCGAGTTGCAGGTGCGCCGATTCTTGCCGGTATCAACACCTCGGATCAAGTGCACCTGGCGCGTACGGCGACCGCCCGGCCGAGGTCGCCGCGTCGATGGGCCGGGGTGGAGTCGAACCACCGCGCGACGGATTATGAGTCCGCTGCTCTGACCGCTGAGCTACCGGCCCGCCCGCCGCGGACGATAGCCGCGGCTCAGCCGAGCAGCTCGTCGAGGAACGACTTGCGCTTCTTGGTCTTCTTGTGCGCGCGGTAGTCGGTGTACATCTTCTGCGCGGTCTTGGCGTCGAGCCCGTACGCCTGCTTCGGGCTGTCCTTGCCGGTCATCTCGCGCAGGAAGTCGTCGTCGTCGTCGTGCGCGCCGGACACGGCGGCCCGCTCGCGCTCGAGGATGCGATCGAGCTCGCCGCGATCGAGGAAGACGCCGCGGCAGTTGCGGCACGCGTCGATGTGCACGCCGCTGCGCTCGATCTCCACGAGGTCCCCGCCGCAGGCGGGGCAACGCATGTCCGCATGCCTGGCCACGGCGGGGATCGTACCGGCTCGTAATGTGCAGCGGATGGCGACCGCGACCCAGCCCCCGCTCGGCTCGATGCTCCGCGACTGGCGCCGCCGCCGGCGGCTGAGCCAGCTCGACCTCGCGCTCGAGGCCGGCGTCTCCGCCCGCCACCTGAGCTTCCTCGAGACCGGCCGGTCGAAGCCGAGCCGCGAGATGGTGCTCCACCTCGCCGACCAGCTCGACGTCCCGCTGCGCGACCGCAACCACCTCCTGCTCGCCGCCGGCTTCGCCCCCGCGTACGGCGAGCGACAGATCGACGCGCCGGAGATGGCGCCGGTGCGCGAGGCGCTCGACCGCGTGCTGACCGGCCACGAGCCCTACCCGGCCGTCGTCGTCGACCGGCTCTGGAACCTCGTCGCGGCCAACCGCAGCCTCGCGCTGTTCACGGCGCTGGCCGCGCCGTCGCTGCTCGAGCCGCCGGCCAACGTCCTGCGCGCGAGCCTGCATCCCGAGGGCCTGGCGCCGCACATCGTCAACCTCGGCGAGTGGCGCGCGCACCTGCTCGAGCGCCTCCAGCGCCAGCACGCCCTCACCGCCGACGAGCGGCTCGCCGACCTGCTGGCCGAGCTGCGCGCCTACCCCGCGCCGCCGGTCAGCGAGCCGTTCGAGATCGACGAGATCGCCGTGCCGCTGCGGATCCGCGCCGGCGACCGGGAGCTGGCCTTCTACAGCACGGTCGCGACGTTCGGCACGGCCGTCGACATCACGCTCGCCGAGCTGTCGATCGAGGCGTTCTTCCCCGCGAACCCCGAGACGCTCGCTTACCTCTCGGGTAATTGAGCGCTCCGCCGGGCGCTGGCAGGCTGCCGGGCATGGACCTCCAGACCGCAGCCACCACCGCCCCCGCGACCACCACCAGCGGCCTCCTGCGCGTCGCGCTCAAGCTCGACGCCGCCGTCACCGGTGCCAACGCGCTCGCCTATCTCGCCGCGTTCGCGCTGCTCGACGGCCTGCTCGGCGTGTCCGCAGCCGTGCTCGTGCCGACCGGCGCGTTCCTGCTCGTCTACGCGGCGCTCGTCGGACGGCTCGCGACCAAGCCCGCGATGCCGCGCGCCGGCGTCGTCGCGGTCGTCGCCGCCAACGTGATCTGGGCTGTCGACAGCCTGATCGTGCTCGCCCTCGACATGTTCGAGCCGACGCTCGCCGGCCAGATCTGGATCGCGCTGCAGGCGCTCGTCGTGCTCGGCTTCGCCGCCGTGCAGGCCTACGGCCTGCGCCGCGGCTGAGCGCGCGCGACGCGCTCGGCGAGCGTGCGCCCGGGAGCGATCACCAGCGTGACCGTGCCGCGCTCGCGCACCACCACCGCCTCGCGGTCGCCCAGCTCGTCCACGAGCTGCCGCAGCTCGGCCGCGAACTCGTCCTCGTCACGCGTGCTGTCCCAGCGCCAGCGCATGACGAGGACGCTGGCGTCCGCGCACGGCGCCGGGCACTCGTCGCCCACCGCCGCGCGCGGGCGCCACAGCTCGTAGCGGTCGCCGCCCCAGCCGGCCGCGGCCACGCGCGCGCCGCCGGCACGCGCCCGGTACAGCAGCTCGCGCGTCTGCAGCTCGCCCCAGCGGCCCTTCGCGGCAAGCTCCCAGCCGTCGCCGAGCACGCTCCCGGCGCCGGTCCGCACCGGCTTCGGCTCGTCGGCCTCGAAGTAGGCGCGCGGGTGCAGGATCTGCTCGGTCGACGCCGGCTCGCGCACCCGGTAGGCGGTGTCGACCAGCGCCCAGTCGCCGCCGCCGCGGCGCAGCAGCTCGCGCACGAACTCCTCGCCGGCGACGTACGGGAAGAGCACCTGCGCCTGCATGAACGGCGGCAGGCCGGTCGTGTCCTGGAACGCGGAGCCGAGGATGCCGCCGACCGCCTCCTCGGCGGTGAAGTGCTCGTCCACGTACCCGTACATCAGGCTCGACGCGGTGCCCTCGACGAGCGCGAGTCGGGCGAGCGAGACGTCGTCGGTGGTCGGCTCCTCGCCGACGTCGAGATCGTAGACCTGGTCCTCGAGCGCGTGGTTGAGCTCGTGTGCGAGCACCATCTCGGCGAGCACCCGCGTCCCCGTGGCGGCGCCGCTGACCGTGCGCAGGCGCCCGTCCTTCGTGTTGTAGTAGCCGGCGACGCCGCTGCCGTAGAGCGAGGCGGCGAGGTCGCGCAGGTTCGCGTCCGGCTCGATCAGCCCGAGCATCTTCAGCACGTCCTCGTCGGCCCGCCGCCGCTTCGGCGGGTAGGCCGCGTCGAACTCCTCCAGCGCCTCCGCGCGCGCCTCGTCGGGCGTGACCGCGACCGGTCGCGGGATCTCCTCGAAGTCGAGATCGCGCAGCGCCGCGACCCGCTCGGCGATCGTCGCCACCGGCGCGATCGGCGGAGCCGCGGCGGGCTCCTCGTCGCCCTCGGTCGCGAACCAGAGGGCGAGCAGCGCGACGAAGAGCACCGCGATGACGGTCATGGGCGTACGCATCCCTGATTGGATATCGCACATGCCGGAGCGTGCCGCACTCATCACCGGAGCCTCGAGCGGTATCGGGCTCGCCATCGCGACCGCACTCGGCGAGGAAGGGCATGCCCTGACGGTCGTCTCGCGACGGCCCGACAAGCTCGCCGACGCCGCCGCGGAGCTGCGCGCGGCGGGCCACGAGGTGCACGAGGTCGCCGCGAACCTGGTCGACGAGGAGGAGGTCGCTCGCGTCGTCGCCGCGCACCGCGAGCGCTACGGGCGGCTCGACGTGCTCGTCAACAGCGCGGGGGTCGGCGTCGGGTCGGCGGTCGCCGACATCGTCACGAAGCGCGTCGACATGCAGCTGGACCTCAACCTGCGCGCGATCGTGCTGTTCTACCGCGAGTGTGCAGCGCTCCTGCGAGCGGCGGGCTCGGAGCATCGCAACGCGCTCGTCGTCAACCTCTCGTCGATCTCGGGCAAGTCCGGGCAGCCCTGGCTCTCGGTCTACTCGGCGACGAAGGCGGCGGTGATCGCGTGGACCGAGGCGATGAACAAGGAGCTCGCGGCCGACGGGGTCAAGTCGGTGGCGCTCGCCCCCGGCTTCGTGGACACGCCGATGACGGAGTTCATCCGCGAGCAGGTGAAGCCCGAGGACATGATCAAGACGGCCGATATCGCGGAGGCGGTGCGCTTCCTGCTGCGCACCTCGCCGAGCTGCGTCGTGCCCGAGATCGTGTTCCAGCGTCCGGGCGAGACCCTATAGCGAACCGGACGCTCGAATCCGGCGTTACGCTTCTAATGCGTTGGCAGGACGTTTCTTGAGCGCTCCCGATTCGGTGGAGGCACTGCGTGCGAAGCTCGAACGCACGGAGCGCCAGGCCGCCGCACGCCAGAATCAGCTCGAGCGCTACGCGGCCGACCTGCGCGAGGTGTTCAAGCAGGAGCGCGCGCGGGCGCTGCAGCTGCGCGAGTCCTACAAGGCGACGGTGCGCGCGCTCTCGAACGCCGTCGAGGCGCGCGACGCGTACACCGGCAAGCACGCCGAGCGCGTGACCGCGTACGGGATCGCGCTCGCCGAGGCGGCCGGGATCGACACCGAGGGCCGGCCGGGCATCGAGTTCGGCTTCCTGCTGCACGACGTCGGCAAGGTCGCGGTGCCGGACGCGGTGCTGTTCAAGCCCGGCGAGCTGTCCGCGGAGGAGTTCTCGCTGATCGCCATGCACCCGGTGACCGGCTCGGAGATCCTGCGCGACGTGGACTTCCTGGGCGAGGGCAAGCTCGTCGTGCGCCATCACCACGAGCGCTGGGACGGCCACGGCTACCCGGACGGGCTGGCGGGCGACGAGATCCCGCTCGCCGCGCGCGTGTTCGCGGTCGCCGACGCCCTCGACGCGCTGACCACCGACCGGCCCTACCGGCCGGCGACGGGCTTCCACGCGGCCCGCATCGAGATCGTGGCCGGCGCCGGCACCCAGTTCGATCCCGAGGTCGTGGCGACGTTCGCGGCGATGTCCGACGCCACCTTCGCCGATCTGCGCGAGGGCGTGCTGTGACGCGGACCATCCTGATCGTCGACGACGATCCGATGATCCGCAAGCTGATCGCCACGACCCTCGAGGACGTCTCGGGCTACCGGCTGCAGGAGGCGGGCAACGGCGAGGAGGCGGTCGAGCGGGCGGTCGCCGCGCGGCCGCAGATCGTGTTCCTGGACGTCGACATGCCGGGCGTGAACGGGATCGAGGCGTGCCGGCGGCTGCGGTCGGACCCGGCGACGGCGAGCGCGACGATCGTGATGCTGACCGGGGACTCGGGCCCGCAGGCGGAGGAGGGCGCGCTCGCCGCGGGCGCGGACCTGTTCCTGACCAAGCCCTTCTCCCCGCTGCACCTGCTGCGGCTCGTCGACCGGATCGGCGCGCGATGAAGCTCGGCGTCCACGTCGGCTACTGGGGGCTCGGGCTGACCGGCCGAGCAGCAGCTCGCGCTCGTCCAGGAGGCCGAGCAGCTCGGCTACGAGTCGGTCTGGACCGCGGAGGCCTACGGCTCCGACGCCGCGACGATCCTCGGCTGGCTCGCCCAGGCGACGACGCGGATCCGGCTCGGCGCGGCGATCTTCCAGATGCCCGGCCGGTCGGCGGCGATGACCGCGATGACGGCGGCGACGCTCGACCAGCTCTCCGGCGGCCGCTTCATCCTCGGGCTCGGCCCGAGCGGGCCGCAGGTGTCCGAGGGCTGGCACGGCGTGCGCTTCGGCAAGCAGCTGCAGCGGACGCGCGAGTACGTCGAGGTCGTGCGGATGGCGCTCGCACGCGAGCGGGTCGTCGTACTCGGGCGAGACGATCGAGCTGCCGCTGCCGGACGGGCCGGGCAAGGCGCTCAAGCTCACGATCGCGCCCGTGCAGGAGCGGATCCCGCTGTACCTGGCGGCGATCGGGCCGCGCAGCACGACGCTGACCGCCGAGATCGCGGACGGCTGGCTGCCGACGCTGTTCTCGCCCGAGCACGTGGCCGAGTTCCGGCCGCTGCTCGACGAGGGCTTCGCGCGCGCCGGCGGCGGCAAGGGCCTGGCCGACTTCGACATCGCGCCGCACGTCAGCGTGATGGTCACCGACGACCGCGAGGCGGCGCGCGACGCGATGCGCGGCTACATCGCGCTCTACGTCGGCGGGATGGGCTCGCGCGACAAGAACTTCTACAACGCGCTGGTGCGGCGCTACGGGTTCGAGCAGGCGGCCGAGGAGGTGCAGGAGCTGTACCTCGCCGGGCGCAAGGACGAGGCGGCGGCCGCGCTGCCGGCCGAGCTGATCGACACCGTGACGCTGTGCGGGCCGGCCGAGCACGTGCGCGAGCGGCTGGGCGTGTACCGCGACGCGGGCGTCGGCACGCTGATCGTCGGGCCGATGGCGTGGACGTTCGAGGACCGCCTGGCGCAGCTGCGGCACGTGGCCGAGCTCGCCGCTTGAGGATCCTCCTCGGCGCGTTCGGCGATCCGGGGCACGCGTTCCCGATGCTCGCCCTGGGGTCGGCGCTGGCCGCGCGCGGCCACGACGTGGCGCTGCAGACGTGGCGGCGCTGGGAGGACGCGGCGGTCGCGGGCGGGATGGAGTTCGCGGCCGCGCCGGAGTACCAGGTCTTCCCCACCTCGGCGTCGCCGCTGAAGCCGTACGAGGCGGCGGTGCGGGCGGCCGCGGACACGGTGCCGGTGGTGCGCGCGTTCGCGCCCGACGTGGCGGTCGTCCGACGTCCTGACCGTGGCGCCCGCGCTCGCGGCGGAGCTGTGCGAGGTGCCGGTCGCGACCCTCGTGCCGCACCTGTTCCCGTACCTGCCGCCGGGCTTCCCGCCGTTCGCGCTGGGAGCGCGGCAGCCGCGGTCCGCGCTCGGGCGGCGGCTGTGGCGCTCGACGGACCGGCTGATCGACCGCGGGCTCGAGCAGGGACGGCGCGAGCTCAACGACTGCCGCGGGCGGCTCGGGCTCGAGCCGCTGCCGTGGGTGCACAACGGCATGTCGCGGTCGCTGACGATGGTGGCGACGCTGCCGGCGCTCGAGCCGCCGCGCGACTGGCCGGCGTGGGCGCGCGTGGTCGGGCCGCTGATGTGGGAGCCGCCGGGCTCGGCCGTGGCCCCCGTGGCGGGCTCGGCGCCGGTGGTGCTGGTGGCGCCGTCGACGGCGCAGGACGCCGAGCACCGGCTGCTGCGGGCGGCGCTGCGCGGGCTCGCGGGCGAGGACGTGCGGGTGATCGCGACCTACAACGGCCGCGAGCCGGGCGACGATCTCGACGTGCCCGCCAACGCGGTGCTCGTGCCGTGGCTGTCGTACGCGAAGACGATGCCGGCGTGCGACCTCGTCGTCTGCCACGGCGGGCACGGGACGCTGATGCGGGCGTTCGCGTCCGGCTGCCCGGTGGTCGTCGTCCCGGCGGCCGGTGACATGGCCGAGAACGCGGCCCGCGTCGACCGCGCCGGCCTCGGGGTGCGGCTGCCGCTGCGGTTCTGCACGCCGGCCGGCGTGCGGCTGGCGGTCCGGCGAGCGCTGCGCCGGCGCGTGCTGCGGGCGCAGGCCGGCGCCGCGGCGGCGTGGATCGCCGCCCACGACGGTTCGTCGCGTGCCGTGGGCGAGGTCGAGCGCTGGGCGGCGGGCGCCGTCTCTGAGCTAGCGTGCGCTTGGTACGACCTTCGCGGTACAGGTCTGCGAGCGGCCCGACCGACGCGCGCTCGGCGTTCTGCGCGACCGACGGCCCGGGTTTCGGCTTGCGCGCTTCGTGAGCGGCCTCCGGCGTGTCGCCGAGAGGCTCGGGTCGCCTGAGGAGCCGCCGCAGCCAGCGCGGCGTCCGCACCTCTCCGCCCCAGGGCTCCTGCGGTCTGTTCGACATCGCGCGGCTCCTTTCGGTCCGGCCGAGCCTACGCTCAGGCATCCCGCGCGGCAAGTGCGAGCCGCGTCTTCAGGGATCGACACTCGGGTGCCTTGAAGGTCCTCGTGCGGACGCGCTCGAACGCTGACGATCGCCACGAAGTGCATGCCGGGCTTGTTCGACCGGGCCGACGCCGCCCGGCGCCCAGAAGAACGGGTCGTCGAGTGTGTTGAAGTCCTCGCGGAGCGGCACCGACGTGCCCTGGGTCCGGCGCCGGCCGTAGTTGTCGTAGACCGTCGAGCCGAGCCGGGCCGCCTGCTGCAGCAGGGCGTTGTGGCCCAGCATGCCGGTGGCCGCGTCCTGCTTGACCTGCGCCATGGTCGAGACCTGAGCCGGCCCGTTCGGGATCGTGACGGTGTCCGGGTTGGCCGGGACGGGCGTGCGCGGCGAGAACATCCGCTTGACGCGGGCGGCGTAGTCCAGGCTGTCGTACCAGACGTTGATGTCGAGGTAGAGGTGCGAGAGGTGCATGGCGCACCCGGCGGCGAAGTAGCCGCTGCGGCCATTGGTCCGTGACGCCGCGCAGCGTCTCGAAGCTCGGGATGTTGTCCGGGCCGAGCGCCTGGGTCTGCGTGCTGGTGAAGCCCATCATCAGCTGCGCGCGCTCGGGGATCTGCTCCGCGCCCTCGACGCCCGCCTCGAGTGCCAGCGTCCTTGCCGATGCTGCGCTTGCTGAAGCCGCGGCCCAGGAACCCGATGCGCTTGCTCGTCAGGTCGAACAGGTCGCCGATGTAGGCGCCGCTGTTCGGGTTGTCGAACAGCGCCTGCTCGGCTCCCGTGACGATCGCGGACGAGTCGCTGCGGAACTTGAACATGACGTGGTTGTCCTCAAGCGCGACGTCGGCGGGATCGCTCGGGAAGCCGGATCGCGTCGAGCACGGCGTACTGCTTCGGGCTCGTGCCCGGGATCGCCGGCAGGTGGCGGTTGCATGAGCGCGGGCACGAACGCGCGGAAGTACGGCAGGCCCCACCCGACCACCATCGTGAGGCCGGCGGCGGTCGACGGGATACGGCGCCTCGACGCGCGCCAGCGCGTTCTCGACGCGCGTCTTGGCGGACTTCAGCGCGGGCGCGGTCCAGCTGACGCTGCTCTTCAGCCGCGCGGTGAAGACGTCGTTGAAGAGCGGCGGGATCGCGACCGTGACGCCGTTGTCGACGATGACCTCCGACCTGGTCGACGAGGTACTGCTCCTGGAACCGGCGGACGACGGCGCCGCCTCGGCGCGCGCCGGCCCGGCGCCGGACTCGTCGAGCAGGCCGTAGACGCCGCGCGCGGCGACGGAACCCAGCGTCGCGGCGGTCGCGCGCTGCAGCAGTCCGCGGCGGTTCATGACCCTCGACTTCGTGCTCGTCGGTCATCGCGTACGCTGCCCTCGGGACAGTGGTCCTTCGGCTGGAGCACTTGAGGTACGCGCGCTCGGCGACCGGCACGGGCGTTCCGTCGGCCAGGATCGTCTCCCGGATGACGACCACGAGGTACATCGTCGGCGCGTTGCCCTCAGGGACGAGCTTGGTCCAGTGCGTATAGCGATGGGTCGACGGCTGCGGCGGCGGGGCGTAGTAGGAGTAGCGTGTCCTCCCGGTCGTCGCCGCGATAGCCGATGGGCGGCGCCGGGAAGATGCGCGTGCCGCGCAGGCCGCGGGCGACGGCGGTCGAGCGGACGGTGTAGCCGCCATCGGATCGCGGGGTCGTCGTCGTCGTGATGCGCAGGTCGCCGCTGAGGCTCACGACGTCCGCGTTGCAGAGGTTGTCGAGGACGAGCGCGGGCAGGTTGACCGTGGTCGTGACGGTCTGCCCGCCGCCGCCGCCCGGCTGCTCCCGGCGGTCACTTGCGGTGGCGCGGATCCGGCCTGACGGTCAGGATCGCGCAGGAGTCCTGCCGACGCGAGTACGCGCGTGTGCAGTCTGCACAACGGCTTGCCTTGAAGCATGATGGTTCCTCCGCCCGCCGGGTCGAAGAAATATGGGGCCCGCGGCTCAGGCGGCGTACGTGCGACCGCAGCAACTCCGGTCGCAGGTGGGCCGCCGGTGAGTCGCGAACGAACGGAACGCGACTGTTGCCGGGCCTGCTACCCACGCGATCGAAGCATGGAACGCTTCGACGTCAGAAACTGTGCACCGATGCGGCGGCGGTCAGCCCGACGACGTACCGGCTTGAGGAGAGGCGGGATGGTCCGCGCCTCGTACTCGGGGGGTGGGACTCGAACCCACAACGACTCGGTTAACAGCCGAGCATTCTGCCATTGAATTACCCCCGACCGGTGTATTGATCTACCGAGGTCCGGTCGTAGCTGGAACAGGCCTCGAAATCGGAATGGTAGCGACTCCACCCTCGACTTCGGCGTGGCAGTTCGCGCACAGCAGCACGCACTTCGCCACCTCCGCGCGGGCCCTGGCCAACGAGCGCGCGAGGCCGCGAGCCGAGACGCCGAAGGACTTCGCTGTCGGGTCGACATGATGGAACTGCAGCGCGCCGGCATATCTGCCGTAGCCACAGAGGACGCACGACCCGCCGGCTTCGCGAACAAGGATGGCCTTGACCTGTCGCCGGCGTTCGCTGACGGCCTCGCCGTTGCAGCGCCCACAGCGGTAGCGGGCGGCGCCGATCCGGACGAAGGTGGTCCAGCCGTGCAGGGCGCACTCGCGCAGGACCGCCTCCGGCTCGGCTCGCCGCGCAGCGAGCGCGCGGGCCGGCGCGTGCGCGGCGAGCCGTGCGTGCCGGCGCCGCGGGAGGCCCGCGCCTCGCGGGCGATCGACTCGATCGAGCGCCCCTCCTCCAGCCTCGACGCCAGCCACTCCGCCTCCATGACACGAACACTAGTTCGTGTGGCGGACGGTCAGGTCAGGCGATGGCGGATGGCGTCCTGCACGTCGCGGCGGCGCGCCGCGAGCTCGCCGATGCCCTCCTCCCCGGACAGCCGCGCCGCGGCGATCCGGTGCTCGAGGCCGCGCAGCTCGAGCTGGAGCGCCTCGAGCTCGAGCTTGGCCGGCGTCGCCTCGAGCTGCCCCGCGCGGATCACCAGCTCGGCGACCAGCCGGGCGAGCGACTCGTCGCCCGCCGGGAGCTCTCCCGCCGGCGAGCGCAGCCGCCCGCGCAGGTACTCGGCGGCACGGCGCGTGGTCGGCGCGGAGAACAGCTCGTCGAGGTCGCCCGCCAGCCGCGCCTCGCCCTCCTCGGGCAGCGCCAGGCAGTAGGCGAGGAACGCGCGCTCGGTCTGCTCGCGGCGGTCGAGCGCCGCGCGCGCGCCGTTGACCGCCGGAGCGGAAGCGGCGTCGCGGCGCACCGGCGCCCGCCGCCCCGTCAGCGCCGACGCGACGAGGCTGTCCGGCAGCCCGAGCCGCCCCGCGACGAGCTGGACCAGCTCCTCGCGCAGCACGCTCGGCGGCAGCGGCCGGATCGCTTCCGCGGCCTGCTCGAGCGCGCGGTCGCGCCCGTCGGACGTGCGGGTGTCACCGCGCTCCAGCGCCCGCTCGACCTCGAAGCGCGCGAACGGCACCGCGCCGTCGAGCAGGGCGCGCATCGCGTCCGCCCCGTCGCGCTGCACGACGTCGGCGGGGTCCTCGCCCGCCGGCAGCCGCACGATCCGGAAGTCGAGCCCGCGGCCGCGGCTGCGCTCGTTCAAGGCCTGGACGGCGCTCGCGCCGCGCGCCACCGCCTCCTGCCCGGCGGCGTCCGGGTCCTGGCAGAAGAGCACCGTCGGCGCGAGCCGGCGCAGCGCGTCGACCTGCGGGTCGGTCAGCGCCGTGCCCATCGACCCGACCACCTCGGCGACCCCGGCCTGCCGCAGCGCGACCGCGTCCGTGTAGCCCTCGACGAGCACCACCCGCCCGGCCTTCGCCGCCGACGCCCGTGCGAGGTCGGCCCCGTAGACCTGCCGCCCCTTGTGGAAGACCGAGTTGTCGGACGAGTTCAGGTACTTCGGCTTGTCGTCCGGGCGCAGCGCTCGCGCCCCGAACCCGAGCACGCGCCCGCGCTCGTCGCAGAGCGGGAACATGATCCGGCCGCGGAAGCGGTCGATCAGCCCGCGCCCATCGCGCCGCCGCTGGGCGAGCCCGCAGGCCAGCAGCTCCTCGTCGGAGTAGCCCGCCCGCGCGGACGCGCCCACGACACGGTCGTACGAGTCGGGCGAGAACCCCACCCGGAACTCCCGCAGCGCCCCCTCCTCGAGCCCGCGCGCCACCAGGTACTCGCGCGCCGGCGCCGCCTCCGGGCTCTCCCACAGCAACCGCACGTAGTACGCGGCCGTGCGCTCCAGCAGCGCGAGCAGCCGGTCGCTGCGGGCCCGTCGCGCGGCCGCCTGCGGGTCCTCGGTCTCGCGCTCGAGCTGCACGCCGTAGCGGTCCGCGAGCGTCTCCAGCGCACCCGCGAAGTCGAGCCCCTCGGTCTCCATCACGAACGAGAAGACGTCGCCGCCCACGCCGCAGCCGAAGCAGTGGTAGAGCTTCTCGACCGGGTCGATGCCGAACGACGGCGTCCGCTCGTCGTGGAACGGGCACAGGCCCTGCAACCGCCGCACGCCGGCGCGCTTGAGCTCGGTGCGCGCGCCGACCAGCTCCGCGAAGTCGACGGCGTCCCGGACCCGCTCGCGGGAGTCCTGGGTGTAGCGCGACATCAGACGGCCAGGCCCTGCGGGACGAAGCGCTCCGTCCAGGCGCGGATCGCGTAGCGGTCGGTCATGCCCGCGAGCCAGTCGACCACGCGCTCGGAGTCGGACGCCCCCGCCGGACCTTCCGGGATCTCCTCCGGGTGCTGGCAGTACCAGTCGAACAGCCCGCGCAGGACGCGCTCGATCCGCTCGTGCTCGGCGCGTGCGGTCGGCCCGAGGTAGACCTTCTCGAACATGAACGTGCGCAGGCGCAGCATCGCGCTGCCGATCGCCTCGCCCTGCACGATGTCCCCGGCCCGCTCGGAGTGCTCGACGAGGTCGTGCACCAGCCGGTCGATCCGCGCCGACCCGCTGTCGCCGAGGATCGCGATCTCCTCGCGCGGGAGCTCGTCCGTTCCGAGCACGCCGGCGCGCACGGCGTCGTCGATGTCGTGGTTGATGTAGGCGATCCGGTCCACGAGCCGCACGATCTTGCCCTCGAGCGTGGCCGGCTCGCCCGCGCCGGACGAGTGCCGCAGGATCCCGTCGCGCACCGCCGCCGTCAGGTTCAGCTGCTCGAGCCGCTCGACGACCCGCAGCGAGTGCTCGTTGTGCCGGAAGCCGCGGCCGAAGCGCTCGCGCCCGCAGGCGTCGAGCACGGTCTCGCCGATGTGCCCGAACGGCGGATGGCCGACGTCGTGCCCGAGCCCGATCGCCTCCGTGAGGTCCTCGTTGAGCCGCAGCGCGCGGGCGACCGTGCGCGAGATCTGCGTCGCCTCGAGCGTGTGCGTCAAGCGCGTCCGGTAGTGGTCGCCCTCCGGCGCGACGAACACCTGCGTCTTGTGCTTGAGCCGCCGGAACGCCTTCGAGTGCACGATCCGGTCGCGGTCGCGCTGGAACGGGGTCCGCAGCCGGCAGTCCGGCTCGACGACCTCGCGCTCGGCCGGGTAGGAGCGCGCGGCGAGCGGGGAGAGGTGAGCCTCCTCCCAGTCCCGGATCCGGGCGGCGTAGTCGTCCGCGACGAGCACCCCTCCATTGTGACCGCCCTCCCGGCCGTCGCGGGCACTTGTCACGAAGTTCTTGCAATTGCCGCCTGGGCGGCGGCCACGCGTGCGATCGGCACGCGGAACGGGCTGCAGGAGACGTAGTCGAGCCCGGCCATGTCGAAGAAGGCGATCGACTCCGGGTCGCCGCCGTGCTCGCCGCAGATCCCGAGCTTGAGCCCGGGGTGCGCCTCGCGCCCGACCCACGCCGCCAGGCGCACGAGCCAGCCGACCCCCGGCTTGTCGATCGTCTCGAACGGCGAGCGGTCGATGATCCGCCGCTCCATGTAGACGGGGACGAACTTCGACTCGACGTCGTCGCGGCTGAACCCGAGCGCCGTCTGGGTCAGGTCGTTCGTGCCGAAACTGAAGAAATCCGCGTGTTTCGCGATCAAGTTCGCAACAAAACACGCGCGCGGCAACTCGATCATGGTCCCGACCGTGTAATCCGTCTTCTCGTGCAGCCCATGCTCGGAGCCGACACGGACCACCAGCGCGCGGAGGATCTCCAGCTCCTGCTCGTAGTCGATCAGCGGGATCATGATCTCGGGGTGAGGCGGCTCGTCCATCGCCGACGCCGCGCGCATGATCGCCGCGACCTGCATCTCGTAGATCTCGGGGTAGAGGATCCCGAGCCGGCACCCGCGCGTGCCCAGCATCGGGTTCTCCTCGTGCACCTCCTCCACGCGCTTGAGCATGCGCTCGAGGTCGTCGAGATCGTCCGTCAGCTCGATCCGCGCCCGCTCGACCTGCGCGCGCAGGCCCGGCAGGTTCGGGAGGAACTCGTGCAGCGGCGGATCGAGCAGGCGGATCGTCACCGGAAGCCCCGTCATCGCCTCGAACAGGCCCTCGAAGTCCTCCTGCTGGTACGGCAGCAGATCCGCCAGCGCCGCGCGCCGGCCCTCCTCGTCGGAGGCCATGATCATCGCCCGCATCTTCGGCTGGCGCTCCTCGGCCATGAACATGTGCTCGGTGCGGCAGAGGCCGATGCCCTCGGCGCCGAGCTCGCGCGCCCGGCGGGCGTCCTCGGGCGTGTCGGCGTTCGTGCGCACACCGAGGCGGCGGACGCCGTCGGCCCAGCGCAGGACGCGCTGGAAGTGCTCGTTGACCTGGGCCTCGACGAGCGGGACGTCCTCGAGCGTGACGCAGCCCTTGGTGCCGTCGATCGCGATCCGGTCGCCCTCGGCGACCTCGGTGCCGTCGACGCGGATGACCTTCGCCTGCAGGTCGATCGACAGGCTGGAAGCGCCGACCACGGCCGGGCGCCCCATCCCGCGGGCGACGAGCGCGGCGTGCGAGGCCTTGCCGCCCTCGGACGTGAGGATGCCCTTGGCGGCGTGGAAGCCGGCGACGTCGTCGGCCTCGGTGAACGGGCGCACGAGGATGACGTCGCGGCCCTGCCGGCCGGCCTCGACGGCGTCGGCGGCGCTGAACACGACCTCGCCCTTGGCGGCACCGGGCGACGCGCTGACGCCGGTCGCCAGGACCTCGAAGTCGGCCTGCGGGTCGAACGTCGGGTGCAGCAGCGCGTCAAGCGAAGCCGGGTCGATCGTCGTGAGCGCCTCCTCGACCGTCAGCAGCTCCTCGTCGACCGCGTCGCACGCGAAGCGCACCGCCGCCTGCGCCGGGCGCTTGGCGTTGCGGGTCTGGAGCATGTACAGCTGCCCGTCCTCGACCGTGAACTCCGTGTCCTGCATGTCCTTGTAGTGGGCCTCGAGCGTGCGCAGGATCTCCATCAGCTGCGCGTGCGCGTCGGGCATCACGTCGGCCATCTCCGCGATGTCGCGCGTGTTGCGCACGCCCGACACCACGTCCTCGCCCTGCGCGTTGACGAGGAAGTCGCCCGAAGGCTCGGGCGCGCCGGTCACCTCGTCGCGGCTGAAGGCGACGCCGGTGCCGGACGCATCGCCCGTGTTGCCGAACACCATCTGCTGGACGTTGACCGCGGTGCCCCAGTCGTCCGGGATGCGGTTGATGCGGCGGTAGGAGACGGCGCGGTCGCCGGTCCAGGAGTCGAAGACCGCCCGGATCGCCTGGTGCAGCTGCTCCTGCGGGTCCTGCGGGAAGTCGTAGAGGTCCTGGAAGCGCCTGGTCAGCTCCTTCAGGGCGTCGACGTCGAGCTCGGTGTCGTCCTTGACGCCGCGGTCGCTCTTGATCTCCTTGATCGCGGTCTCGAACCGCTCGCCGGCGATGCCGCGGGAGACGTTGCCGAACATCTGGACGAAGCGGCGGTAGGAGTCCCAGGCGAAGCGCTCGTTGTCGGTGGCGCGGGCGAGGCCCTCGACCGAGCGGTCGTTGAGCCCGAGGTTGAGGACCGTGTCGAGCATGCCGGGCATCGACTCGCGGGCGCCCGAGCGGACGGACACGAGCAGCGGGTCCTCGTCGTCGCCGAGCCGCTTGCCGGCGTGCTCCTGCAGGCGGTCGAGCGCCTCGGCCACCTGGTCGGCCATGCCGTCCGGCTCCTCCTGGCCCGCCTCCATGTAGGCGACGCACGCGGCGGTGGTGATCGTGAAGCCGGCGGGCACGCGGTCGGCGCCGAGCACCCGCGTCATCTCGGCGACGTTGGCACCCTTGCCGCCGAGCAGCTCGCGCATGTCGCGCGAGCCCTCGGCGAAGTCGTAGACCCACTGCTCCACGGCGGCGATCCTATGCGCTCACGCCGCGAGGCGCGGTCTGTCGGCGCACGCGTCATGGAGCAGGTCGAGCATCGCCGCGGTGGCCGGCGAGCGCAGCCCGCCCGCGCGGTAGACCGCGTGGATCCGCCGCCGCGGCGGCTGCGGGGCGACCTCGCGGAAGACCACGCCGGGGTGCGCGGTGGCGGCGGCGAGCTGCGGGAGGAAGGCGACGGCGACGCCGGTGGCCACCAGCGCCTGGGCGACGTGGTAGTCGTCGCTCTCGAAGTCGATCGCGGGCTCGAAGCCGGCGGCGGCGCACGCCGCGCGCGTGAACGAGTGGACCGAGGAGCGCGGCGTGGAGGCGACCCAGGACTCGCCCGCGAGGTCGGCGAGGCGCACCTCGGGCGCGGCGGCCAGCCGGTGGCTGGCGGGAAGCGCGACGCCGAACGGCTCCTCGAGCAGCAGCCGCTCCTCGGTCGACTCGACGAGCACCTGCGGCACGCCGTCGTACTCGAAGCCGAGCGCGAGGTCGAGCTCGCCGGTGCGCAGCAGCGGCAGGTACCCCTCGGGCTCGCCCTCGCGCAGGCTCAGCTCGACGTCGGGGTGCAGCGCGCGGAAGCGGGCCACCGCCTGGGCCATGATCGTCTCCCCCGCGCTGCGGAACGTCGCCAGCCGCAGCCGCCCTCCGCGCAGGCCCGCGATCTCCTTGACCTCGGCCTCGGCGACCGCGAGCCGCGCGAGGACGAACTCGGCGTGGTCGGCGAGCGCGCGCCCGGCGTCGGTCAGCGTCACCGAGCGCGGCCCGCGCTCGACGAGCGCCACGCCGATCTCGCGCTCGAGCGTGGCGATCTGCTGCGAGACGGCGCTCGGCGTGTAGCCGAGCGCGTCGGCGGCGCCGGCCATCGAGCCGCGGATCGCGACCTCGCGCAGCACGCGCATGCGGCGGACCTCGAGCACCGGCCGATCCTACGCCGCGGCCTCGCGCAGCACCTGCAGCATCGCCGCGACGGCGGGCGCGCGGCCGCCGCCGGCGCGATGGACGGCGAACACCCGCCGCCGCAGCGGCCCGCCGGCGACCGGCCGGGCGACGAGCCGCTCGTGCAAGGTCCGGGCGGCGAGCTTCGGCAGGAACGCGACGCCCGCCCCGTTGGCGACGAGCGCCTGCACGACGCGGTAGTCGTCGCTGGCGAGCACCACGCGCGGCTCGAAGCCGGCGGCGCGGCAGGCGGCGGCGGTGAAGCCGTGGACGGCCGAGCGCGGCGTCGAGGCGATCCACGGCTCGCCGGCGAGCCGCCGCAGATCGACGCTCGGCGCTCGCGGCCTGCGGGTGGTCGGCCGGCAGCAGGACGAGCATGTCGTCGTCGAGCAGCGGCACGCGCTCGAGCCCGTCGGCGGCGAGCGGCGCGAGGCCGTCGTAGTCGTGGCCGAGCGCGAGGTCGAGCGTGCGGTCGCGCAGCCCCGGCAGCAGGTCCTCGGGCTCGCCCTCGGTCAGCGTGAGGTCGACGCCCGGCCAGTGGCAGCGGAAGTACGCCACGGCGTCGGCGACGAGCGGGGCGGCGGTGCGGAAGGCCGCGAGCCGCAGCCGCCCGCCGCGCAGCGCGGCGATCCCGCGCACCTCCGCCTCGGCGCTGTCGAGCCGCGCCGCGACCTCGCGCCCGTGCTCGAGCAGCACGCGGCCGGCCGGGGTCAGCGTGGCGGCGCGCGGCGCGCGGGCGACGAGCCGGACGCCGAGAGTCGGCTTCGAGCCGGCGCAGCCGCTCGGACAGCGAGGAGCAGGAGAAGTTGAGGGCGAGCGCGGCGGCGCTGATCGTGCCCTCGCGGTCGACGTGCTCGAGCATCCGGATGTGCGGCACGTCGAGGGCGACGGCGCGGTCGCGCGGCATCACGTGCCCCGCGCGTCGAAGGCCCCGCCCAGCACGGCCGTGATGCGGCGCGCGAACGCACCGTCGCCGTCACCGTCGGGGTCGAAGTCGGTCACGGAGATGCCGACGAGCCGCGGGCTGGCCGCGAGCGGCCCGACGAGCGCCGCCAGATCGTCCCAGCCGATGCCGGTGGCGACCGGGAAGCTGACCGCGGGCAGGACGTCGCCGTCGACGACGTCGAGGTCCAGGTGCAGCCAGAACGGCGCGCTGCCGCCGCCGACGGCTTCCGCCGCCGCGGCGCCGACCGCGGCCGGTCCGCGCTCGGCGACCGCGCCGCAGTCGACGACCTCGAGCTCGGGCGCCAGCTCCTCCGGCCCGGGCGCCCGGAACGCGACCCGGCGCGGGTGGTCGCCGTCGCCGATCGCGATCGCGTCCGCCGCCTCGAGCAGCGGCGGCTCGCCGGCCAGGTCGACGATCCCGTCCGGGCCATGGCCGAGCAGCATCGCGAGGTCCATGCCGGCCGCCTCGCCGGTGCGCGAGGTGCGCCCGTCGAACAGGTCGAGGTGGCCGTCGACGAACGCCAGGCCGACCGGCCCGAGCCGGCGGCGCGCCCCGGCGAACGCGCCCGGCACGACCGAGCAGCAGCCGCCCAGCACGACGGGCAGCCAGCCGGCGGCGAGCGCGGAGGCGACCGCGTCGCGGATCACGCGCGAGGCCGGGACGAGGTCGGCGAAGCCGACGATGCCGGTCGCGGCGTCGCGCGCCGGCTGCTCGATCGCGATCGCGAGATCGCCGAAGTCGCCGGCCCCGAGCCGCTCGACGACCCCCGCCGCCCGCAGCGCGGCCGGAGCGCGCTGCTCCCCGCGCCCGCTGCCCGACCCGTCGAGCGGTGCCCCGATCACCAGCGGGCGGCGGCGGGGCACTGCGTCGACGAGCTCGAGCGGTGAGGTCATGGGCGGGATTGCAGCGCAGCTCGCGCCGAACCGCGATTCGGATCGCTGGGGGTCAGCCTCAGTCCAGCTGAGGCTCGACGGTCTGCTGGAAGACCAGCTCGCCGCCCTCGATCCCGTAGACGCCGTAGTCGGTGAGCGTCGTATCCCCGTCGGGGTCGATGCTGTACGTGCCGAGCACGCTGTCGCGGTCGGCGGTCTCGAACAGGGCCTGCACGATGTCGGCCTTCTCGCCGCTGCCGGAGCGCTCGATCGCGTCGAGCGCGAGCCGTGCCGCCTCGTAGCCGTAGATCGCGTACGGGTCCGGCGTCGCGTCGCCGTAGCGGCGCTCGTACTCGGTGAAGAAGCGCTGGCCCTCCGGCGGGTACTCCTCGGGCGCCAGGGTCGCGACCGTCACCTTGGTGCGCTCGGCGACGTCGGCCGGGATCCCGCCCTCGTCCGGGACCGAGAAGGACGCGTCGGCGACGCCGTCCGCGCCGTAGAGCTTCGCGTCCGGCAGCGCGCTGGCGAAGTCCTTGAACAGCTGCACGGCGTTGTTCGCGGTGATGCCCGCGTAGGCCATGCAGTCCGCTTCGGCCGAGGCCGCCTTGCTCGCGAGCGAGCGGTAGTTCGCGGCCTGCTTGTCGAGCGCCTCGTTGGAAGCGACCTCGAGGCCCTCGCGCTCGGCGCCGGCGGCGATGTTCGCGGCCAGGCCCGCCCCGTACACCTCCTTGTCGTTGACGATCTGCACGCGCGTGCAGCCGTCCTGCTTCATCAGCGTCGCGAGCGCCGCGCCCTGGATCGTGTCCATCGGGACGACGCGCACGAACGTCCGCTCGCCGGTCGGGTAGTACTTGTCGGGCTCGCCGGGCGTCGCGCCCGGGTCGTCGGTCGTCAGGCCGACCGCCGTGTTCGTGCTGATCTGCGGGACGCCCGCCTCGTTGAGGATCGGCAGCGAGACCGCCGTCGCGCCCGAGTTCAGCTCGCCGATGTAGACCGCGGTGCCGTCGTGCTGCGCCACGCGGCGCGCGTTCGCCGAGGTCGCCTCCGGCGTCCACGCGCCGGCCTGGGCGGTCGAGTCGTCGAGCGACTCGTAGGTGACGCTGAAGTCGCCGGCGCGGTCGCCGGCCTCGTCGAGCGCCATCTTGATGCCGTTCGACACGCCCTCCGAGATCGGGCGCGAGGCGCCCTGCAGCGGCAACGAGGAGAAGATCGTGATCTCCTTCGCCTTCGCCGCGCCGCTCCCCGCGGCTTCGTCGTCGTCGCCGCCGCAACCTGCGAGCGCCAGCGCCGCGAGCACGGCCGCGGCCGCGCCGGTCCGAACTGCCTGCATCGTTCACTCCTCGCTCCGTGGGTCCGCCTCGGCGCCGACGTTCGCAGCGGCCGGACGCGGGAGCGACGGGCGTTTCTCGCCCTCAGGGAGAGCAGCCCTGAAGGGTCGTCAGAAGCGGGTGTCGATCGCGTCGATCACGCGCCCCGCTCCGTCGACCAGCGGGATCAGGCGCCAGCGCTCGAGCGCCGTGCACGGGTGCGAGATCCCGAGCCGCACGACGTCGCCGACGGCGAGCGCGTCGTCCGGGTCGAGCGTGACGTGCGCGTGCTGGTCGTTGAGGGCGACGATCGTCCCGGGCCCGTCGAGGCGCACGGGCAGCCCCGAGTCGTAGGACAGGTCGCGGCGGCCGGCGCCCACGATCGCCCGCCCCGGCTCGGGGCGCGAGAGCACACGCGCCCGCACCTCGATCGCCGGCTCGAAGCGCGGGCCGCCGGGCAGCCGCTGCGGGCCGGGCGCCTGGCGCTCGTAGAGCCCGTGGTCGTGGGTGACGTAGCACCCGCTGCGCAGCACCACGCGCCCGCCGAGGTCGGCCGCCACCGGCTTCAGGAGGGCGGCGACGCGATCGTAGAACGCGCTGCCGCCGGCGCTCAGGATCGGCTCCGCCTCCAGCAGCCCCTCGGCGGCCGCGGCGCGCGCGACGTCGCCGACCAGCGCGAGCAGCGCGTCGACGGCCTCGATCTCGCCGAGCAGGCCCTCGAACGCCTCGACCCCCGCGAGCCGCAGCGCCGGCGCGGCAGCCACGGCGCGGGCGACCGCGAGCGCCTCGGCGAGCGAGCGCGCGCCGGCCCGCCCGCCCGCGTAGCCGACCTCGACCAGCACCGGCACCTGCGCGCCCGCGCTCGCCTGCGCGAGCGCGACGCCCGCGAGCGAGTCGACGAGGAACATCACGGCCCCGCCCTGGGCGGCGGCCCAGCGCACCTCCGCCGGGTCGGCGAGCTCGTTCGCGATCAGCACGCGCTCTGCGCCCGCGGCCAGCGCCACGCGCGCCTGGTGAACGGTGGCGACGGTGAGCCCCCAGGCTCCGGCGTCGAGCTGGCGCCGGAAGAGCCGCGGCGCCATCGTCGTCTTGCCGTGCGGCGCGAGCAGCAGCCGCTCGCGCTCGCACCACGCGGCCATCGCCGCGAGGTTGTGGGCGAGCGCGTCCTCGTGCAGGACCAGCACCGGCAGCGGCAGGTCGTCGACGTGCAGCCCGGCGGCGATCGCCGCCGCGGGTGCCGTCCCGGCGGGCCAGCCCTTCTCGGTCAGAGCGCCTCGCACAGGCGGTCGAGGTCGTCGTGGTCGTTGTAGTAGTGCACCGAGGCGCGGACGACGGCGGGCAGGCCGCGCTCCTCCATGTCGAGCCGGGTCGAGGCCGTCTCGGAGAACCAGACCTGGATGCCGCGCTCGAGCAGCCGCCGCCGCACGTCGCGCGGCGGCTCGCCCGCGACCGTGAAGCTGACGATGCCGCAGCGCTCGCGCCCGCGGTCGCGGCACTCCACGCCGGGCACCGCCGCGAGCCGCTCGCGCAGCCCGTCGCCGAGCGCGCGCACGCGCTCCCAGATCGCGTCGAGCCCGAGCTCGAGCGCGTAGTCGATCGCCACGCCGAGCCCGACCTTGCCGGCGACGTTCGCCTCCCAGTTCTCGAACCGGCGCGCGTCGGGCCGCAGCTCGTAGCGGTCGCGCGCGGTCCACGGCGCGGCGTGCAGGTCGACGAACGGCGGCTCCAGGCGCTCGAGCATCTCGCGACGGCAGTACAGCAGCCCGGTGCCGCGCGGGCCGCGCACGTACTTGCGGCCGGTGAGCGAGAGCATGTCGCAGCCGATCGCCTCGACGTCGAGCGGCATCTGCCCGGCCGACTGGCAGGCGTCGAGCAGGTACGGCACGCCGGCCGCGCGCGTCAGCCGGCCGATCTCGGCGGCCGGGTTGACGAGCCCGCCGTTCGTCGGCACGTGCGTGACCGCGACGAGCTTCACGCGCTCGTCGAGGCGCTCCGCCAGCGCGGCGACCGAGAGCGCGCCGCTCTCGTCGTTCGGGACGACGTCGACGACGGCGCCCGTGCGCTCGGCGACCTGCAGGAAGGCGACGTAGTTGCTCGCGTACTCGGCGACCGAGGTGAGGATGCGGTCGCCGGCCTGCAGCGGCAGCGAGTAGAACGCCATGTCCCACGCGCGCGTGGCGTTCTCGACGAACGCGATCTCGTCGGGCGCCGCCCCGAGCAGCTCGCGCGGCGGCGGCGTAGACGCGCCCGATCCGCTCGGCCTCGCGCTCGGCGGCCTCGTAGCCGCCGGTCGCGGCCTCGAGCCGCAGGTGGCGGACGACCGCCTCGACGACGGGCGCCGGCGGCAGCGCGGCGCCGGCGTTGTTGAGGTGCACGACGTCGCGGCAGCCCGGCGTGTCGGCGCGGACGCGCGCCAGGTCGATCGTCATCGTCGCTCCTCAGTCGGCGGTCAGCAGGGTGCGGGGCAGTGCGCCGAGCCGCTCGTACCCGGTCGTCGGTGACGACGACGGCGTCCTCGATCTGGAGTCCGGCCAGCCCGGTCACGTAGAGCGGGGTCTCGACGCACAGCGTCATCCCCGCGGCGAGCGGCTCGTCGTGGCCCGGGGCCACGAGCGGCGGCTCGTAGATGTCGAGCCCGATGCCGTGGCCGCAGTGCGAGCGCTCGAAGTCCGGCAGCCCGGCGGCGCGCGTGGCGCGTGACCGCGGCGGCGAACAGCTCGGCGCCGGTCGCGCCCGGGCGCAGCGCCTGCAGCGCCGCCTCCTCGCCGGCCACGCAGCGCCGCGTGCTGATCCTCGACCCACTGCGGCGGCCGGCCGAAGGTCGCCGTGCGCGCGAGGTCGGCGTGGTAGCCGGCGAGCGTGCAGCCGACGTCGAACCGGATCACGTCGCCGTGCCGCAGCTCGCGCTCGCCGGGCACGAAGTCCACGAGCGCGCCGCGCTCGCCGATGCCGACGTCGCCGAGCAGCGGCTCGGCCCCGCGGGCGACCATCGCCTCGCGCACCCAGGCGAGCAGCTGCGCCTCGCTGACGCCGGCCGCGGCCCGTTCGAGCGCGAGCGCGATGCCGGCTTCGGCGGCCGCGTTGACCGCGCGCAGGGCGGCGATCTCGCCGGCGTCCTTGCGCATCCGCGCACGGGCGAACGGCGCCGGGTCGAGCGCGAGCCGCCGCGGCGCGAGCGCCGGCGCGGGCGGCGGCGAGCGCGGTCGGCCGCGGCCCGTCGTCGACGACGAGCTGCTCGCCGGCCGCGACCGCGTCGAGCGCGGCGCCGAGGGCCTGCTCGACGGTCCGGCCGCCGCCGGCCAGGGCCTGCAGGCGCCCGGCGTGCGGTCCCGCGAACGCGAAGCGCCCGTACGGGACGACGCGGTCGAGGTCGCCCTGGGTGTCGAGCCACGCCAGCTCGCTCGCCGGCGCGACGACGCGCCAGTCGCCGCCCGGGCCGGCGACCGCCCACAGCGGCGCGTTGCCGTAGAGCCGGTGCGGCTCGCCCGCCATGCCGGTGAGCCAGCGCACGTTCGCCGGGTCGCCGGCGAGCGCGGCGGCGCCGGGCGGCCAGGAGGCCGATCAGCCGGTCGACGCGGCTCATCCGCGCATCACCCCGCGCGCGACGAACAGGAGGTTGGCCGGCCGCTCCGCGAGCCGGCGCCCGAAATAGACGAACCAGTCGCCGCCGTAGGGCACGCACACGCGCACGCGCCGGCCCTGCTGGACCAGCCGGTCCTGGAGCTGCGGCCGCACGCCGTAGAGGAGCTGGAGCTCGTGCTCGCCCGTGGCCCCCGCGAGCGCGTCGATCATGCGGTCGTCGTGGGTCGCGACCGCCGTGAACGCGGCGCCGGCGAGCGCGGCGCGGGCGAGCTCGACGGTAGCGCTCGGTCGACGTCGCGCTTGCGCGGGAACGCCACGGACGGCGGCTCGAGGTACGCGCCCTTGACGATGCGGACGTTCACGCCCAGCGGGAGCAGCGCCGCGCAGGTCGTCCGGCGACCGGTACAGGTACGCCTGCAGGACGACGCCGGTGTTGTCGAGGCCCTCGGCGCGCAGCCGCCGGTAGGTGCGCAGCGTCGCGTCGACGTGCGCGGACTCCTCCATGTCCAGCCGCACGAACACGCCGTGCGCGGCCGCGGCGCCGATGACCTCGCGCGCGCTGCGGAAGGCCAGCTCCTCGTCGATCAGCAGCCCGAAGTGCGTGAGCTTGATCGACATCGTCGCGCCGATCCGCTCGGCGCCGAGCCGCGCGGCCACCGGCTCGTAGGCGCGCACGGCCGCGTGCACCGCGGCGCGCTCGGTCACGCTCTCGCCGAGCAGCACGGCGTAGCCGGCGAGCCCGCGCGCGTGCAGCTCGCGCAGCACGCCGACGCAGTCGCCGAGCGTCTCGCCCGCCACGAAGCGCGACGCGCCGAGCCGCATCCCGTAGCGGCGGCCGAGCGCGGCGAGAGCGCCGTTCCCGGTCGCCGCCAGGATCGCCTTGCGCGGGAGTCCGAGCGCGGCCATCGTCAGGACTGCGCGGGCACGGGGTCGACGCGCGGGAAGCGGTCGAGCCCGAAGATGTCGACCTGGGGCGGGCGCTGCTGGGCCAGCAGCCCGCCGTCGACGGCGAGCACCTGGCCGGTCATGTAGCGCGAGTCGTCGGACGCCAGGAACGCGACCGCGCCGGTGATGTCGTCCGCCGTCCCGAGCCGCCCGAGCGGGATGCTCGCGCCGCGCTCGGCGCGATCGGCCTCGTCCAGCGTGCCGGGCGGCGAGACGTCGATCGCGCCCGGGGCGACCGCGTTCACGCGCACCCCGTACGGCGCGAGGTCGAGCGCGAGCGCGCGCGTGAGCGCCTCGATGCCGCCCTTCGCCGCGTCGTACGGCGCGTTGCCGCGGTGCGCGCGCTGCGCGCCGCCGCTCGACGTGTTGATGATCACGCCGCCGCCGTGGCGGGCCATGTGCCACGCGCCGCGGTGGCTGCACAGGTAGACGCTCTTGAGGTTGTTGGTGAGCACGAGGTCCCACCAGTCCTCGTCGACCTCGAGGAAGTGGCGCGCGAAGTCGATCCGCCCGGCGTGGTTGACGAGCACGTCGACGGTGCCGAACGCGTCGAGCGCGGCGTCGAACAGCGCGTCGACGCCGTCCTTGACGGAGACGTCGGCGGCGACCGGCACGGCTTCGATCCCCTCCGCGCGCAGCTCGGCGGCCGCGCGCTCGGCGGTCTCCTCGCGGATGTCGTCGATCACCACGCGCGCGCCCTCCGCGCCGAGGCGGCCGGCGATGGCGCGGCCGATGCCACGGCCGGCGCCGGTGACGATCGCGACGGCGCCGTCCAGGCGGCGCGTCTCGGGCCCTGCGGTCATGCTGCCTCCTGCGGGTCGCTCGGTGTGCCGCGACGACGTTCGCGGAGCGGCGGCGCGCGGGCGACCGGACCTCCTGACGGTCAGCCGCAGGAGCGCTTCAGCGCGTGGCGACCGACCGCAGCCGCACGCCGCCGTGGTGCTCGAGCGTCTCGAGGATCGCGCGCTCGGCCTGGGCGAGCGCGCGCGGCGAGGCGGCCGGGACCTCGGCCAGCGGGCTGCCGAGCGCGGCGACGAGGAAGTCGTGCGCCTCCTGGTCGAGCGGGAACGCGCTCGCCTCGCAGGCGCCGCAGACCACGCCGCCGGCGGCGCCGGAGAAGCCGGTGAGGTGCTCGCGCTCGCCGCACGAGGCGCAGCCGGCGAGCTGGGGCGCGAAGCCGGCCGCGAGCAGCAGCTTGAGGCGGAACGCGAGCGAGTTGGCGCGGCCGGCCAGCGTCGGGTCGGCGTCCAGCAGCGCGAGCTCGTTGGCGAGCAGGTAGTAGACGCCGGCGTGCGGGTCGCCGTCGTCGAACACGCGCGCGACCGCCTCGCAGGCGCGCGCGGCGCCGTCCAGCGCGCCGGCGTCCTCGCGCAGCCGCGGGTGCGCCGCGAGCGTCTCGACGCTCGTGACGGTCAGCAGGTCGCTGCGGCCCTCGTAGAGCACGAGGTCGAGCCGGAAGAACGGCTCGAGCCGGCCGCCGAAGCGCGACTTCGCGCGCCGCACGCCCTTGGCGATCGCGCTGATGCGGCCGCGCCCGGGCGTGTAGAGGTGCAGAATCCGGTCGGCCTCGCCGTAGCGGAGGCTGCGGATCACGATCCCCTCGGTCTTCAGACTGCCCGGCAAGAAGCTCCTATACTTACTGAAGTAATGACGCGGGTCACCGTCTACACCACTGAGCCGTGCGGGTTCTGCCGTACCGCCAAGGCTCTCCTCGACAAGCGCAACGTCCCGTACGCCGAGATCAACCTCGCCAAGGACCCTGCGGGCCGGGCCGAGCTCGTTCGGATCACCGGGATGATGACGTTCCCCCAGGTCGTCATCGACGAGCAGCCGATCGGCGGCTACCAGGAGCTCGTGCTGGCGGACCGCGCGGGGCGGCTCGCCGAGCTGGCCGAAGCCGCCGCCTAGGCGGCCGCGCGGCGGATCCGCGGGCGCGGCTGGCAGCGCTCGCACACGTACGTGCCGCGACCCGCGGCGCGCAGCTTCCGGATCCGGTTGCCGCAGCGCGGGCACTCCTCGCCCTCGCGCAGGTGCACGAGGAACTGGTCCTGGAACGAGCCCGAGAACCCGTACGGGTCGCGGAAGTCGTCGATCGTCGCGCCCTTGGCGAGGATGCCGGCCTGCAGTGACTCGACGACCGCGTCGCGCAGCGCCTCGGCCTGCGGGCGCGTGAGCTTGTTCGCCGGCCGCAGCGGGTGGATGCGGGCGCGGAACAGCGCCTCGTCGGCGTAGATGTTGCCGACGCCCGCGACGCGCTTCTGATCGAGCAGGAACGCCTTGACCGGCGCCCGCGAGGCGCGCGCCAGCGCGTGCAGGTGCGCGGCGGTGAACGCCTCGCCGAACGGCTCGACGCCGAGCCGCGTGGCGAAGAACGCGTCGAGCGCGTCGCCGCCGAGGGCGATCTCGCCGGTGCCGAAGCGCCGCGGATCGGTGAACGCGAGGTCGTGGTCGCCGAGCCGGAACCACACGCGCGTGTACGGCGGCGCGCCCAGCGGGTCGAGCAGCAGCGTGCCCGTCATCCGCAGGTGCAGCATCAGGTACGCCTCGTCCTCGAGCTCCCAGATCAGGTACTTGCCGCGCCGCGACAGCCGCTCCACGCGCCGCCCCTCGACGGCCGCCGCGACCTCCTCGGGCGCGAGCGGCATGCTCCAGCGCGCGTCGAGGATCTCGAGCGTGCCGAGCGTCCGGCCCTCGACGTGCGGCGCGAGGTGGCGGCGGATCGTCTCGACCTCGGGCAGCTCGGGCATCGGCCGATCAGGATACGAACGGCGTGCCGGGCAGCGCGGCCGCGTCGCGGCCGGCCAGCCAGCGCAGCGTCGAGGCGCCGACGTCGGCGAACGGGCCGTCGTGGCGGCGCCCGTCGGCGCCGGCGAAGCGCGCCAGCAGCGGTGCGTGCTCGCGCGTGTGGTCGGTGCCGGGGTGGGTCGGGTCGCAGCCGTGGTCGGCGGTCAGCACCAGCAGGTCGCGCTCGGGGTCGAGGCGCTCGAGCCAGCGGCCGACCTCCTGGTCGATGCCGCGCAGCGCGGCATGGAAGCCCTCGACGTCGTTGCGGTGCCCGTAGACCTGGTCGGTCTCGACGAGGTTGGTGAACACGAAGCCGCCGTCGAGCTCGTCGATCAGCTGCGCGGTGGCGGCGAGCGCGGCCTCGTTCGTCGCGCCCTTGTGCTGGGCGTCGACGCCGACGCCGTTGAACACCTGGCCGATCTTGCCGACGGTGTGGACCGGGATCCCGTCGGCCTGCAGCTCCTGCAGGTACGAGCGGCTGGGCGGGTCGAGCGCCACGTCGCGCCGCCCCTCGGTGCGCACGAACGCCCCGGGCTCGCCGCGGAACGGGCGCGCGATCACGCGGCCGACGGCGTGCTCGCCGGACATGATCTCGCGCGCCGCGTCGCAGGCCGCGTACAGCTCGGCGAGCGGCACCTCGTCCTCGTGCGCGGCGATCTGCAGGACCGAGTCGGCCGACGTGTAGACGATCAGGTCGCCGGTCTGCAGGTGCTGCTCGCCGAAGTCGTCGATCACCTGCGTGCCCGAGTACGGGCGGTTGCAGAGGATGCCGCGCCCGGTGGCGTCGCGCAGCGCGTCGGTCACCGCGGGCGGGAAGCCGTCGGGGTAGGTGCGCAACGCGACCGGCGTGATGACGCCCATCAGCTCCCAGTGGCCGGTGATCGTGTCCTTGCCCGGCCCGAGCGGGTGCAGCCGGCCGTGCACGGCGGGCGCGGCGGCGGGCGCGACGCCGGTCAGCGGCATGATGTTGCCGAGCCCGAGCCCGGCGAGCACCGGGACGTCGAGACCGCCCGCGACCTCGGCCACGTGCCCGAGCGTGTTCGCGCCCGCGTCCCCGTAGTCCGCGCTGTCGGGCAGGTCGCCCGCGCCGCAGGCGTCGATCACGATCACGAACGCTCGTCGTCGCACCGGCGCCACGATATCCGCCGCGTGCGGCGGGTCGGCCGCTCAGCCGGCCTGGGCGCGCGGGTGGGCGTCGAAGTAGACGTCCTTGAGGCGCTCGGCCGAGAGGTGCGTGTAGACCTGGGTCGTGGCGATGTCGGCGTGGCCGAGCATCTCCTGCAGCGAGCGCAGGTCGCAGCCGCCGGCGAGCAGGTGCGTCGCGAAGGTGTGGCGCAGCGTGTGCGGGCTCATCTTGCCGTCGAGCCCGGCGGTGCGCGCGTGGCGCTGGACGATCTTGTAGAGGCCCTGGCGGGTCAGGCCGGTGCCGCGGTGGTTGAGGAACAGGCGGGCCTCGAGCCGGTCGCCGGCCAGCCGCGGCCGGGCGCGCGAGAGGTAGGTGACGAGTGCGCGCGAGGCGGCCGACCCGATCGGCACGAGCCGCTCCTTGGAGCCCTTGCCGCGAGCGCGCAGGACGCCGGTCTCGAGATCCACGTCGCCGATCTCGAGCCCGATCGCCTCGGAGGCGCGCAGGCCGCAGGCGTACATCAGCTCGAGCAGCGCGCGGTCGCGGTGCGCGGCCGGCTCGGTGCCGGACGGGGCGTCGAGCAGGCGGGCGACCTCGTCGCGCGAGAGCACCTGCGGCAGCTTGCGCCCCTGCTTGGGCGCCCGCAGGTGGACGGTCGGGTCGTCGGCGATCATGTCCTGGCGGCGCAGGTGGCGGTAGAAGGACCGCAGGCAGGCGACCTTGCGCTGCAGCGTCGCGGCCGCGACCGGCGGCCGGTCCTCGCCGCCGGCGGCGAGGTCGGACACGAACGCGGCGAGGTCGCTGTGGACCGCGGTCAGCGCATCGGTGTCCGTGCGCTTGAGGTGGCCGCCGAACTGCAGCAGGTCCGACCGGTAGGCGTCGAGCGTGTTGCGCGACAGGCCGCGCTCGAACTCGAGGTACGCCAGGAAGTCCAGCACCAGGTGCTCGAACGGCTGCGTGGGAGGCGGCGCGATGGCCATGGCTAGACCCTTTCGCCGCCGCGACCGCCCGGGCCTGCCGGTGCAAGGCCGCTGTCAGGCGCGCAGGTCGCGGAAGCGGTAGAGGCCGATCAGGGTCTTGGCGTCCTTCGTCTCGGCGAGGATCGCCTCGAGATCGCCGAGCGGGCGGACCTCGACGTCGATGCGCTCGTTCTCCTCGACGGTGGGCCGTTCGGCGACGTCGGAGATCCCCGTCGCCAGGAAGAGGTGGACCTCCTCGTCCGAGAAGCCCGGGGACGTGTAGAAGGACCCGAGCGACTCCCAGTGCTCGGCCTGCTTGCCGATCTCCTCGGCGAGCTCGCGCTTGGCCGTCTCGAGCGGGGACTCGCCCTCCTCGTCGAGCTTGCCGGCCGGGAGCTCGAGCAGGTCCGGGCTGCCGACCGCCTCGCGCGGCTGGCGGACGAACCAGAGGTCCTCGCCGTCGAGCACGACGACGCCGACCGCGCCCGGGTGGCTGACGATGTCGCGCTCCACCTCCTCCCCGTCCTCGTGGCGGAACGTGTCGTGCGACACGGAGATGAAGCCGCCGTCGTGGATCGGGGTCGAGCCGGTGCGTTCGAAGTGGGAGCTCATACGGCCGCGGATTCGTCGAGCAGGGCGAGCACGACATCGAGCATGCCCTCGAGCGCCGCGACCGACACCCGTTCGGTCGGCTCGTGGTTGCGCTCGGTCCCGTTCGCGACGTTGATGCAGGCGAAGCCGGCCACCTGGAACGCGTTCGCGTCCGACCCGCCGCCGGTCTGGATCCGCTCCGGCTCGTAGCCGCAGGCCCGCAGCGCGCCCTCGGCGGCGACCAGCTCGGGCGCCGCCGGCTTGACGCGGAAGCCGGTGAACAGCTTCTCGCTGACCACGTCGACGTCGCACTCGGACGCCGCCGCGGCGTCCTGCAGCGCGTCGACGATCGCCGCGACGACGTCCTCCACGCGCTCCGGATCGAGCGAGCGGGTCTCGGCCAGCAGCCGGCAGCGGTCGGGCACGACGTTCGTCGACCCGACGCCGCCGCGGATCGAGCCGACGTTCGCGGTCGTCTGCGGGTCGATCCGGCCGAGCGGCATGGCGGCGATCGCGCGCGCCGCGGCGAGCACCGCGCTGCGCCCGTCCTCGGGCCGGATGCCGGCGTGGGCGGCCTTGCCGTGGTACTCCGCCTCGAGCCGGAAGTACGTCGGCGAAGCGGTGACGACGCCGCCGATCGGCGTCGCGTGGTCGAACACGAAGCCGAAGTCGGAGCGCAGCTGCGAGACGTCGAACGCCTTCGCGCCCTCGAGCCCGTTCTCCTCGGACACGGTGAACAGCAGCTCGAGGCCGACCGGCGAGCCCTCGACGCTGACGCGCCGCGCCACCTCGAGGATCACCGCGACCGCCGCCTTGTTGTCGGCGCCGAGGATCCCGGCGTTGGCGTTCTCCCAGCCGCCGTCGACGATCACCGGCTCGACCGCCACGTCGGTGTCGACGGTGTCCAGGTGCGCGCAGAGCAGGATCGACCGCTCGCCGCGGCCGCGCATCCGGGCCAGCACGTTCCCGCGCGCGTCCTCCTCGGCGGTCACGCCCATGCCGCGCAGCTCGGCGATCACGCGGTCGGCGCACTCGCGCTCGTGCCCGAACGGGCTCGCGATGCGGCACAGGTCCGCGAACAGGTCGGCGAGCCGGGCCTTCTCGGCCTCGGACGCCGGCCTCACGCGGTGCGTGCGGCCGCGTGGGCCGTGATCTCCTGCGGCCGCCGCTCGTCGGCGCGCTCGAGCGCGGCCTGCACGAACTCGCGGAACAGCGGCGCGGGCCGCTGCGGGCGCGACTTGAACTCGGGGTGGAACTGCGAGGCGACGAAGAACGGGTGGTCGGCGATCTCGATGATCTCGACCAGCCGCTCGTCCGGCGACGTGCCGGAGATGATCAGGCCCGCGGCCTCGAGCCGCTTGCGCAGGAAGTTGTTGACCTCGTAGCGATGGCGGTGGCGCTCGTAGATCACGGGCTCGCCGTAGAGCTCGCGGGCGCGCGTGTCGTCGTGCAGCTTCACCGGGTCGGCGCCCAGGCGCATCGTGCCGCCCATGTCCGCGACCTCCTTCTGCTCCGGCAGGAGGTCGATCACCGGGTACGGGGTCTCGGGGTCGAACTCCGTCGAGTTCGCGCCGTCCATCCCGACGACGTGGCGCGCGAAGTCGGCCACCGCCATCTGCATGCCGAGGCAGATGCCGAGGAACGGGATCCGCTGCTCGCGCGCGATCCGCGCGGCGCGTGATCTTGCCCTCGATGCCGCGCACGCCGAAGCCGCCCGGGATCAGGATGCCGTCGGCCGCCGCGACGCGCTGGCGGACCTCGCCGTCGTCCAGCGTCTCGGAGTCCACCCAGTCGATCTCGATGCCGCGGCCGTGCTGGAAGCCGGCGTGGCGCAGCGCCTCGGCGACCGAGAGGTACGCGTCCTCGAGCTTGACGTACTTGCCGACGAGCGCGATCCGCACCGGCGGCTCGCCGGCCGCCTCGCCCGCGCGGCGCATCAGCCGCTCCCAGTCGCCCAGCTCGGGCGCCGGCTGGTCCTCGATGCCGAAGTGCTCGAGCACGAAGTCGTCGACGCCCTCGGCGTGGAAGTAGAGCGGGACCTTGTAGATGTTGTCCACGTCGCGCGCGGAGACGATCGCCTCCATGCGGCAGCGAGGCGAACAGCGCGATCTTCTTGCGCACGTCGTGCGGCAGGCCGCCCTCGGACCGGCAGACCACCATGTCCGGCTGGATGCCGATGCGGCGCAGCTCGTTGACGGAGTGCTGCGTCGGCTTCGTCTTCAGCTCGCCGGCGTGGCCGATGTACGGCACCAGCGTGAGGTGCATGAACATGCAGCGGCGGCGCCCGACGTCGACCGGGAACTGCCGGATCGCCTCCAGGAACGGCAGCGACTCGATGTCGCCCACCGTGCCGCCGATCTCGGTGATCACGATGTCGACGTCCTGGCTCTCGGCGATCAGCTTGACGCGGTGCTTGATCTCGTCCGTGATGTGCGGGACGACCTGGACGGTCCCGCCCAGGTAGTCGCCGCGGCGCTCCTTGCGGATCACCGAGTTGTAGATCGCGCCCGCGGTGACGTTGCTGCCGCGGGACGTGTTCGCGTCCGTGAACCGCTCGTAGTGGCCGAGGTCGAGGTCCGTCTCCGCGCCGTCCTCGGTGACGAAGACCTCGCCGTGCTGGAACGGCGACATCGTGCCGGGATCGACGTTGATGTACGGATCGAACTTCTGCAGCGCTACGCGCAGGCCGCGCGAGACGAGGAGCCGGCCGATCGAGGCGGCGGCTATCCCCTTGCCGAGCGAGGAGACGACCCCGCCGGTGACGAAGATGAAACGAGTGCGGGAACGGGGCTCAGGCATGGGACATCCTGCGGCCTGGAGGTCGCCAGTCGGGGACTCAGCGGCCCCGCGGCGGTCGGAGCGGTCCACGGTCGCGTGGCTCCATCACGCCGCCTTGAGGAGCTCGTGGGCGTGACGGCGCGCGGCGGGGTCGCCGTCGTCGGCGCCGAGCATCCGCACCAGCTCGCCGACGACGTCGCCGCGGCGCAGCTGGGTGACCGTCGTGCGCGCGGTGGCGGCCGACGTGTCCTTGACGATCGTGAAGTGGCGGTCGGCCAGCGAGGCGATCTGCGGAAGGTGCGTGATGCAGATGACCTGGCGGCCCTCGGCGAGCGCGCGCAGCTGCTCGCCGACCGCGCGCGCGGTCTGGCCGCCGATGCCGGCGTCGACCTCGTCGAACACCAGCGTCGGCCGGCCCGCGCCTCGGCCGCCGCGCCCATGCAGCGCGAGCATCACGCGCGACAGCTCGCCGCCGGACGCGATCTCGCGCAGCGGGCCGGCCGGCACGCCCGGGTTCGGCGCGATCAGGAACTCGACGTCGTCGCCGCCCGCCGGGCCGTAGCCCTCGCGCGCCGTGACGCGCGGCCTCGAACGTCGCGCCCTCCATCGCCAGCTGCGGCCAGCCGGTCGCGCACGACCTCGGCGAGCCCGCGCGCCGCCTCCAGCCGCGCGGCGCGCAGCAGCTCGGCGCGCTCGGCGAGCTCGCGCCCGGCCGCCTCGACCCGGGCGCGGCCTCGCCTCGCGAGCGCCTCCTCGGCGCCGGCCAGCTCCTCGCGCCGCGCGCGGCACTCGGCGGCGTGGGCGAGCACGGCCTCGAGCGTGCCGCCGTGCTTGCGCTTCAGCCGGTCCAGCAGCCGCGAGCCGCTCCTCGACCTCGTCGAGCCGCCCGGGCGCCGCCTCGACGCCCTCGGCGTACCGGCGCAGCTCGCCCGCGACGTCGTCGGCCTCGACGGCGAGCGCCGCCAGCGCGGTCGGCCAGCGCGTCGAGCTCGGCGTCGACGCCGGCGACGCTCTCGAGCCCCGCGGCCGCCGCGGCGAGCGCCGCGTTCGCGCCGCCGCCGCCGGAGTCGTCGCCGTCCAGCGCGCCCGCCGCGCCCGCGGCCGCGCCGCGCAGCGCCTCGAGGTGGCGCAGCCGCTCGCGCTCGGCGAGCAGCGCGGCCTCCTCGTCGACGTCGGGCTCCGCGCGCGTCGATCTCCGCGAGCTCCCAGTCCAGCAGGTCGAGCTCGCGGTCGCGCGCGCCCGCGCGCGCCTGCAGCTCCGCGAGCTCGGCCCGCAGCGACCGCTCGCGCACGTAGGCCTCGGCGAACTCCGCCCGCCGCTCCGCCTGGTCGGGCCCGCAGAAGCCGTCCAGGATCTCGAGCTGCGCGGAGGCCAGCGTCAGCCGCCGGTGCTCGTGCTGGCCGTAGAACGACAGCAGCTCGCCGCCGATCTCGCTGCAGGTCGGCCGCCGTGGCGCTGCGGCCGCCGAGGTAGGCGCGCGTGCGCCCCTCGGCACTGACCCGGCG
This sequence comes from uncultured Solirubrobacteraceae bacterium, assembly GCA_963843485.1. GTDB lineage: Bacteria > Actinomycetota > Thermoleophilia > Solirubrobacterales > Solirubrobacteraceae > DASSUW01. The sequence continues at coordinate 119,318 of CAWJKK010000001.1, forward strand.
CGCCAGCACGAGCTCGTCGGCGTCCTCGGGCAGGCGATCGGCCAGCGCGTCGCGCAGCGCCGCGGGCAGGTCGAACACGCCCTCGACGTACGCCTCCGACGCCCCGGGCCGCACGATCCCCGAGCGCGGCTTGCCGCCGAGCAGCAGGTCGAGCGCGTGGGCGAGCACCGTCTTGCCCGCGCCGGTCTCCCCCGTCAGCACGTTCAGGCCCGGGCCGAGCCGCAGCTCGGCCCGCTCGATCAGCAGCAGGTTCTCGACGCGGAGTTCGTGGAGCACGCCGCAGGGTGTACCACCGGCTCCCGACGGAGCCGCGGCGAACCAGCAGCTTCGGCACGAAACCGGAACAGTTCAGCGCGCGAGCCGCCCGAACCTCTCGCGCAGCCGGTGGTAGAAGCTCGCGCCCGGCAGCTGCGCGAGCGTGCCGTGCGCTCTTGGCGAACTCGACGTGCAGGTCCTCGCCGGGCGGCAGCTCGCACGTCGGGCGGCCGTCGACGTGGACCTCGACCGGCTCCTCGCGCGACGCGTTGTTGATCGTCAGCGGGTCGTCCGGCGCGACGACGAGCGCACGCGCGGTCAGCGAGTGCGGCGCGATGAACGAGACCACGTAGCCCTTCACGCCCCAGGCCAGGATCGGCCCGCCGTTGGCGAGGTTGTAGCCCGTCGAGCCCTGCGGCGTGGCGACGACCAGCCCGTCGCAGCGCACGCGCCCGATCTCCTCGCCCGCCGAGCGCGTAGGCGAGGTCGGCGACCCGGTGGCCGGCCTTGCGGTGCACGGAGATGTCGTTGACCGCGGTCCACGAGCCCTGCGGGCGGCCGACGGAGATCGTCGGCAGCTCGAGCGTCTCGAACTCGCCCGCGAAGGCGCGGTCGAAGTCGTGCGTCGAGGCCGTCGGGGTCGATCGTGGCGAGGAAGCCGACCTCGCCGAAGTTGACCGCGAACACGGGGACGCCGGTGCCCGCGTAGTGGCGCAGGGCGGTGAGGATCGTGCCGTCGCCGCCCAGCACGACGCAGAGGTCGACGTCGGGCGCCAGCGGCGCGTCGACGGTCACGCACTCGCCGCTCTCCAGCCCGTGCTTGCGCGTCTCGTCGGTGTCGAAGCGCAGCTCGACGCCGCGCCCGCCGTGGCGGCGGCGATCAGCTCGCGCACGGCCGGCGTCGTCTCGCGCACGCGGCGGTGCGTGAGCGACCGAGACGGACCTCACCCGCGCCGCCAGCCACACGAACGTCTCCAGGTTGCCGGCCGGGCCGGGCAGCCCCGAGGCGGCGGTGCCGCGCACGGTCGCCCCGAGCGAGCGGCCGAACTCGGCCACGCCCTCGACGGCTTCCCGGCGCGCCTCGGGATCGCGCACCACGCCGCCCTTGCCGACGCGGTCGCGCCCGACCTCGAACTGCGGCTTGACCATCGCGAGGCAGTCGTAGCGCGTCGGCCGCGCACGCCAGCACGGCGCCCAGCAGCTTGCGCAGCGAGATGAAGGAGACGTCGATCACGATCAGCCCGGGGGCGTAGGGAAGCATCCGCGGCTCGAGAGCGCGCGCGTTCACGCGCTCCATCACGGTCACGCGGTCGTCCGATCGTACGCCCCAGGCGAGCTCGCCGTAGGCCACGTCGAGCGCGACGACGTGCGCCGCCCCGCGCTGCAGCAGGCAGTCCGTGAAGCCGCCGGTCGATGCGCCGACGTCGAGGCAGCGCCGGCCGCGCACCTCGACCCCGAGCGCGTCGAGCGCGTTGGCGAGCTTGACCCCGCCGCGGGAGACGAACGGCGGCGGGGCCTCGACGTCGAGCTCGACGTCGTCCGCGACGAGCTGGCCCGGCTTGGCCGCGCGCGCCCGGCCCGGACCGACGTGCACCTGGCCGGCGATGACCGCGGCCGCCGCGCGCGTGCGGGAGGGGTACAGGCCGCGGTCCGCCAGCAGGCTGTCCAGGCGCACGCGGGGCACTGCCGCCGAACGGTACTAAGCCGGTCGCGGGCTCTCGCCTGACCTGCGCGGGCGACGTCGAAGCGGTTGCCGCGCGCAGCCAGAGCGGCCGCCGGGCGGGCCGCGGGCGCTGCCCGCTCACGGCCTCCTCGGCGCGATCGAGCATGTCCTCGACGATCGCGTCGTGGTAGGCGAGCACGATCGGCGTCCACGGCAGCATGCTGCGCTCGACGCGGCAGTCGAGCGTGTGCGTCATGCGGCTGCGGCACGGGCCGAGCGGCTCGACGTCGAGCCGGTGGAAGCCGACGAAGCCGACGCCGGGCGCGAACCGGAAGCGCACGCTGCCGGCCCGGCTCGTACTGGTCGACGGTGTAGCGGATCTTGCGGTCGTGGCCGCCGTGCGCGCCGACCGCGAGCGGCGCCGTCGAGCACCATCGGCTGGGTCGGCCAGACGTCGACCGGCCACAGCCGGTCGTGCGGCTGGCCGAGGCTGTCGAGCAGCGGGCCGAGCTGGTCGGCGGTGACGGCGTAGTCGCGGCTGTGGACGTTGTGGACCTGCATCGTCGCTCCTTCCGTACAGTGCTGTACAGAAGACCATACAGTAGTGTCTGGAGAATGGCCACCCGGACGGGAAGACCCTGCTCACGCGCGACGACTGGACGCGCGCGGCGCTCGACGCGATCGCCGCCGGCGGCGCCGGGAGCGTCGCCGTCGACCGGCTCGCGACCACCGCTCGGCGCGAGCCGCGGCAGCTTCTACTGGCACTTCAAGGACCGCGCCGACCTGATCGACGCCGCGCTCGAGCGCTGGGAGCGCGAGAACACCACCGATCTGCTGCCCGAGCTGGAGGCCGTCGAGGACCCGCGCGAGCGGCTGCGCGTGCTGCTGAAGACCGTCTACGAGCAGCCGACCGACGCGATCGAGCTCACGCTCGCGTCAGCCGGCGACGATCCGGTGGCGGGACCGGCGTTCGCGCGCGTGACGGCGCTGCGGATGGACGCGGTGAAGCGCATCTTCCTCGACCTCGGGCTCCCGCCGGAGGAGGCCGCCGACCGCGCCTGGCTCGCCTACGCGCTGTACATCGGCCACCACCAGCTCGGGCGCAACCCGGCCGTGGCCGAGCGGCGCCCGGAGACGCTCGACCGCATCATGGAGCTGCTGGCGGCGCGCTAGACGAGCGTGCGGTCGAGCACGGCCGCCTCGATGCGCTCGGCGATCCGCTCGGCCGGTGAAGCCGACCTCCTCGTGCAGGAGCTTCGGCGCGCCGTGCGTGACGTAGCGGTCCGGGAGGCCGACGCGCAGCATCCGCGGGGAGGCGCCGCGCGTCCGATTCAGCGACTCCCAGACGGCGGAGCCGAAGCCGCCCATCAGCACGCCCTCCTCGACCGTGACGAGCAGCTCGTGCTCGCCGGCGAGCTGGGCCAGCAGCGGGGCGTCGAGCGGCTTGGCGAAGCGCGCGTCGGCGACCGTGACGTCGAGCCCCTTGGCGCTGAGCAGCTCGGCGGCGCCGAGCGCCTTGCCGACGCCGCTGCCGTAGCCGACGATCGCGACCCGCTCGCCCTCGCGCAGGATCTCGCCGGTGCCGAGCTCGAGCGCCTGCGGGGTGTCGGGGATCGGGACGCCGACGGCCTCGCCGCGCGGGTAGCGGATCGCCGCGGGGCCCGTCGGTCTCGAGCGCGGTGCGCAGCATGTGGACGAGCATCGCCTCGTCGCGCGGCGCCATCAGCGTGATGTTGGGCAGCGGGCGCAGGTAGGCGATGTCGAAGACGCCGTGGTGCGTCGGGCCGTCGTCGCCGACGAGCCCGGCGCGGTCCATGCAGAACGTCACGTCGAGGTTCTGCAGGCAGACGTCGTGGACGATCTGGTCGAACGCGCGCTGCAGGAAGGTCGAGTAGATCGCCGCGACCGGCTTCATGCCCTGCGTGGCGAGGCCGGCGGCGAACAGGATCGCCTGCTGCTCGGCGATGCCGACGTCGAAGTAGCGGTCGGGCATCGCCTTCTGGAGGATCGAGAGCCCGGTGCCGGAGTTCATCGCGGCGGTGATGCCGACGACCCGCTCGTCGCGCTCGCACTCGCGCACGAGCGCCTCGCCGAACACCTTCGTGTACTGCGGCGCGCCGCCGGAGGCCTTGGGCTTGGACGGCGCCGGGCGCCCGCCGGCGATCGACTTCGGCTTGGCGGCGTGCCAGGCCTCCATGCCCTCCAGGCCGCCGTCCTCGGCGGGCGCGAAGCCCTTGCCCTTGACGGTGGCGACGTGGATCACGACGGGCCGCTCGGCCTCGAAGGCGGCGTTGAGGGCGCGCCGCACGGCGCGCACGTCGTGGCCGTCGATGACGCCCATGTACGCCCAGTCGAGCTCCTCCCACCACAGGCCGGGCTGCCAGAGCGCCTTGACGGACTCCTTGAGCTGCGGGCCGAGGCGCTCGAACGCCGCGCCGATGCCGCCCGGCAGCCGCGTGAGCTTCTCCTCGACGCCCTCGCGCGCCTTCCACAGGCCGGGCTCGAGCCGGACGCGGTTGAAGTAGCGGCTGAGCGCGCCGACGTTCGGCGAGATCGACATGCCGTTGTCGTTGAGGATCACGACGATCGGGGTGCCGAGCCCGCCGGCCTGGTGGACCGCCTCGAAGGCGACGCCGCCGGTCATGGCGCCGTCGCCGATCACGGCCACGACCTTGCCGTCCTCGCCCTGGCCGTGGCGCATCGCCTCCTTGAGGCCGACGGCGTAGCCGATCGCGGTCGACGCGTGGCCCGCGCCCATGATGTCGTGCTCGGACTCGTGGACGGCGCAGAACGGGGCCAGGCCGCCGTACTTGCGGATCGTCTGCAGCTGGTCGCGGCGGCCGGTCAGGATCTTGTGCGGGTACGCCTGGTGGCCGACGTCCCACAGGACCTTGTCGCGCGGCGAGTCGAGCAGCGAGTGGACGCGCGACGGCGATCTCGCAGGTGCCGAGGTTGGCGCCGAAGTGCCCGCCGATCTCGCCGACGGTGTCGATCAGCAGCTCGCGCACCTCCTGCGCCACGGTCTCCAGCTCGTCCTCGGACAGGCCGTGCGAGGTCCTGGGGACGGTCGATGCGGTCGAGGATCCTCGTCATGAAGTCCGGGTGTAGATGAAGTCCGTGATCTGCTGGAGCTCGTTCGCGCGGTCGCCTGCGGCCCTGCTCAGGGCGTCGGCTGCGGTGCGATGCGAGTCGGCGGCCATCCGGCGCGCCCCGTCGATTCCGTATTCACTCACGTAGGTGCGCTTTCCGTGGCGTTCGTCGCTGCCCTGCGGCTTGCCCAGCGCGTCGTCGGTGCCCGTCACGTCGAGGATGTCGTCGACGATCTGGAAGAGGACGCCGAGCTCTGCCGCGAAGGCGCGGAAGTCAGGGAGTGTAGAGGGGGGCACGTCATCGGCAGCCAGGAGGAGTACGCAATGGATCGCCGCTCCGATGAGTCTGCCGGTCTTGAGGGCGTGCAGCCGGCGCAGCTCGACGTCGCGGTCGTCGCGGACGTCGATGTACTGCCCGCCGACCATCCCGTTCACTCCCGTCGCCTCCGCGAGCTCGGCGACGGCGTCGAGGACGCGCCGCGGCTCGTCGTCCTGGTTGCGCAGCAGATGGCGGAACGCCTCGGCGTAGAGCCCGTCGCCGGCGAGGATCGCGACGTCCTCGCCGAACTTGACGTGGCAGGTCGGGCGGCCGCGGCGCAGCTCGTCGTCGTCCATCGCCGGCAGGTCGTCGTGGATCAGGCTGTAGGTGTGGATCAGCTCGAGCGCGGCCGCGAGCGGGAGCACGCTCTCGGGAGTGCGTCCGACGGCGCTGGCGGTCGCGAGCGCGAGCACCGGCCGGATCCGCTTGCCGCCCGCGAGCAGGCTGTAGCGCATCGCCTCGCCGAGCCCCTCGGTGCCGGGCTCGTGCGCGAACGTCGAGGCCCTCGAGGTAGCGCTCGACGGCGCGTCTGCAGGTGGTCGGGATAGCTCACTGGTCGAGCGCGAGCTGCCCGGGCGGGCCGGTCTCGGCCGCCCGCACCTCGCGGTCGAGCTCCGCGCCGGCCTCGACGGCGAGCCGCGCGCACTCGTCCACGAGCGCCGCCGCCCGCTCGGGCGCGAGGTCGCCGGAGCGCAGCTCGGCCGCGGCTCGTTCGAGCCGGTCGACGATCCGGTCGAGGGCGTCAGGCGGCATGGGCGCCGCCATTCTGGCGCGCTTCGCGCAGGATCGCCCCGAGCACGCCGTTGACGAACCCGGGCGCCTCGGCGCCGCAGAACGCCTTCGCGGTCTCGACGGCCTCGTCGATCGCGCCCTCCGGCGGGGATCGGCCGGTCGCCCTCGATCAGGTCCGGATACAGCATCTCGAGCAGCGCGGTGCGCATGATGGCGCGTTCGAGCGGTGCGATGCGGTCGACCGCCCAGCCGCGCGCGTTGCGCTCGATCAGCGGGTCGATCTGCTCGGCGTTGTCGGCGGTCGCGTGCGCGAGGGCGCGCGTGAACGATGCGGCGTCGCGCTCGAACAGCTCGTCGAGCGGCCGCCCGGTGAGGTCGTGCTGGTAGAGCGCGAAGACCGCCGCGCGGCGCTGGTCGGTCCGGCGCATCAGGCGCGCGACATGTACGAGCCCGAGCGCGTGTCGACCTTCACCCGGTCGCCGATGTTGACGAACAGCGGCACCTGGACGATCGCGCCGGTCTCCAGCGTCGCCGGCTTGTTGCCGCCGCCCGACGCCGTGTCGCCCTTGACGCCCGGCTCGGTGTGCGTGACCTCGAGCTCGACCGAGGCCGAAAGCTGGATCTCGGACGGGCTGTCGTCGATGAACAGCAGGTCGACGGTCTCGTTCGGCTTGACCCACTTCAGCGTCTCGGCGAGCGACTCCTCCGGGATCTCGAGCTGCTCGAAGGTCGACTCGTCCATGAAGTGCGCGTTGCTGCCGTCGGCGTAGAGGTACTGCATCTTGCGCGCCTCGGTGCGCACCGGCCGGAACTTCTCGCCGGCCCGGAACGTGCGGTCGATCACCGCGCCGTCGGCGATGCGGCGGATCTTCGTGCGCACGAACGCCCCGCCCTTGCCGGGCTTGACGTGCTGGAACTCGAGGATCTTGAAGATGGTCCCCTCGATCTCGATGTGGTTGCCGTTCTTGAACTGGTTGGTGGAGATCATCGGTCGCGGTGCAGTGTACGGCGCACCGCCGACCCGCTCAGAGCGCGATGCCGAGCACGATCATGAGCGCGGAGATCCCGAGCCAGAAGTAGCCGACGAGCAGGCCCGTGATCGCGAGCCCGCGGCCGGTCTGGGCCCCGCCGGAGCCGTTGATCTGGCGCAGCGCCGCGTGGCCGAGGATGACTCCGGCGACCGAGCCGATGCCGCCGAGCCAGAGCAGGCTGAAGATCACCGAGGCGACCGCGAGGCCGTTGATGCGGCGCGGCGGCCGGACGAACGCCGGCGGCGGGGAGAACTGGACGGCCGCCGGCGGCGTGACGTCGGCGACGAGCCGCGTCAGCTCCCCGCAGGTCTTGGCCGCGTACGCGGAGGCGAGGCGCTCCTCGAGCTCGTCGTTGTCGAGCCGGCCCTCCATCGCCGCGGTGCGCAGGCGCTCGACGCAGTCGTCGCGGTCGCTGTCGGCGCAACGGAGGTCGGCACGCTCGAGCTCGAAGGCCATGGCGTCAGGCTACCCCGCCGGCCGCGGAACCCGGTACGGCCTCCCCCACCGCACGTACTGATGCCTGCCTCGTAGAACGACCGCGGCCCGCCATCATGGCGGGCCGGGTCGGCGCCTGGAGGTACAGGATGTGCGCGGTCAGTTCTTGATCTCGTAGTAGGTGTCGTCCGGGTTGAACGGCGCCCACTCCTTGCTGATCGTCGGGTACCGGTTGCAGGACCGCGACAGGACGTGCGGCAGGCAGGGGTTGAACGGGTTGACGATGCCCTTGCCCGGCAGCGTGGTCGGGTCGGCGGGGTCGATCGTCGAGCCGGCCAGCGCCATCGAGCGGCTGCACTCCATGACGTTCGGGACGTCGTCGTTGTCCTGGTCGTCGGCGCCGTCGCGGACGCCGTCGCCGTCCGTGTCCGGATCGTCGAGCCGGGGCGCGCCGTACTTGACGGGGTAGGGCGTCTCCTTGTCGTAGAGCGCGTCCCAGTACCCGGGCGTCATGCAGCCGCGGGTCTCCCAGCCGTTCGGCAGGCCGTCGGCGTCCTCGTCGCGCTCGTAGTCGTTGAGCCACGCGTCGGAGCCGGCGTAGTAGTTGCGCTCGGCGAGCGAGGCCGTGCCGTCGCGGTTCATGTCGACGATCGGGCGCTCGGTGCGCGTGGCGTACCACCATTCGTCGGCGGCGCCGGCGTTCGTGTGGAAGAAGTCACGGACCTGCGCCAGGCCGACGGAGTCGTACCCGCGGCCCGCGGCCCAGTTCTGGAAGGAGACCTGCTTGTGGTAGTTCAGGGCGGCCTGGGCGGGCTGGCGGCGGCCGTCGGCGCGCAGCGAGTACACCGAGTGCTGGAGACCGGCCGAGTAGCCGAGCCGGGCGAGCGTCCGCGCCGAGCCGTTCCTGATCGTGTACTTCCAGAGGTCGTACTCCTCCTTCAGCGTCAGCGCGTCGCCGTCGTGGTCGACGTTGCCGTCCTCGCCGTCGAGCGGGTTCGGGTACGGCCGCTTCTCGGGGTACGGGACGTTCTGGTTGACGGCGCTCTGGTGCTCGTCGTCGTTGAGGTCGCGGGCGGAGGCGTACTCGTAGCCGTCCTCGGCGCCGTCGTCGTCGGTGTCGGAGTCGCAGACGTTGAGCTTGTACGCCGTCTCGGTCGCGTCCGTCAGCAGGTCGTTGTCGTCATCGGTGTCGATGCGGTTGATCTGGCCGTCGCCGTCGCAGTCGGCGTCGGGGTCGACCTTCGGCGGCTCCGGCGGGGCCGGGGGCTTCTCCGGGCCGACGAGCGGCGACTTGGCGACCGACGTGAACTTGCGGCCGAAGCGGTACGAGATCACGCGGATCTGCAGCTTCGTGGGGACCGCGGTGCCGTTCCTGACCAGCAGTACCTTCTCGAGCCGCTTGGGCAGCACGACCTTCAGCAGCTTCTTGGTGCCCTTGGCGGCCTTGACGAACACGACGCGCGCGCCACGGCGCTTGAACGCGACGGTGTTCTTGTTGACGCCGGGCCGGAAGTAGCGGCCGCGGACGGTCAGCGTCTCGCCGACGAAGGCGTTCTTGGGAGTGATCTTGGTGACGACCGGCAGGCGCTTGGTGCGCTTGGCGGCATCGGCAGTGGCCGGGCCCGCGGCGACGGCGGGCAGGAGCAGCGCGGACAGCGCGGCCACCAGGCCGGCGCGGCGCAGCATCGGGCGGGTGCGGGCTCGAGGTTCCATCGACCCCGATATCGGCCACCCCCACCCCGTTCTTGAGCTAGTCGACGCTGATCAGGTCCTTCGTCGTCCCGGAGAGCACCTCGTGGCCGGCGTCGGTCACGACGACGAGATCCTCGATCCGGACGCCGCCGCGGCCCGGGACGTAGACGCCCGGCTCGACGGTCACCACGTGCCCGGCGCGCAGCCGCGTCTCGCCCGTGCGCGCCAGCCGCGGCGCCTCGTGCACGTCCAGCCCGACCCCGTGCCCGAGCCCGTGGCCGAAGCGCTCGCCGTACCCGGCGGCGGTGATGATGTCGCGCGCGACCGCGTCGACCTCGCTCCCGCGCGGGCCGGGCCGCACCGCCTCCAGCGCCGCCTGCTGCGCCTGCAGCACGAGCGCGTGGATCGCGGCGAGGTCGTCCGGCGGCTCACCGGTCGCCCACGTGCGCGTGCAGTCCGAGCAGTAGCCGTCGAGCTGCGCGCCGAGGTCGAGCGTGACGAGCGTGCCGCGCTCGATCGGCACGTCGGCGGGGCTCGCGTGCGGCAGCGCCCCGCGCTCGCCCGAGGCGACGATCGAGGCGAAGCTCGGCCCGTCGGCCCCGAGCCGCCGCATCTCGTGCTCGAGCGCGACCGCGACCTCGCGCTCCGTCCGCCCGGCGAGCCCCTGCTCGCGCAGGAACCCGTAGATCTGGTCGGCCAGCGCCGCCGCGGCGCGGATGCGCTCGATCTCGCCCGCGTCCTTGATCGCCCGCAGCTCCTCGACGACCCCGCCGGCCGCGACGAGCTCGATCCGGTCCGGCACCACCTCGCGCAGCCGCCCGAACCGGCGCACGCTCGTGTGGTCGTCCTCGAAGCCGAGCCGCAGCGGGCCGTCGGGCCAGCCGGTCGCCAGCGCCATCACGAAGTCCTGCGGGCCCTGCTCGAGGTCGAAGCCCTCGACCTCGCCGGCGGCCCGCGTGACGTAGCGGAAGTCGGTCACGAAGCGACGCACGGCGCGCCCGACGACGGCCATGCCGTTCGAGCCGGTGAAGCCGGTGACGTAGCGCAGGTTGGTGAGGTCGGTGACCAGCAGCAGGTCGAGCGCCGCGCGCCTCGAGCGCGTCGGCGACCCGGTCGGCGCGGCTCACAGCGCCTCCTTCAGCGCTCGCCAGCGCGTCGCGGTAGCCCTCGACGCCGCGGCCGGACACGCGGCCGGCCCGCACGTCCTCGAGCACGGAGAGCTGCCGCCAGGGCTCGCGCGCGTCGACGTCCGACAGGTGGATCTCGACGGCGGGCAGCCCGGAGACCTCGACGGCGTCGCGCAGCGACCACGCGTAGTGCGTCCACGCGCCCGGGTTGAGCAGCAGACCGTCGGCGTAGTCCGCGGCGCGGTGGATCTCCTCCACGTACTCCCCCTCGTGGTTGCTCTGGAAGAAGATCGGCTCGAGCCCGAGCTCGGCCGCGTAGCGTGGCGATCTTGCGCTCGAGCCGCCCGAACGTCAGCCCGCCGTAGACCTCGGCGGGCCGGCGATCGAGCGCGCCGAGATTGACCCCGTGCAGGATGGCGACTCGGTTCCTCATGCCGCCTGCAACTCTGCCACGGCGGAGCGCAGCTCGCCCTCCGGAACCGGGCGGCCCGTGCGCACGTCGCCCGGGCGCCTCGACGAGCACGAAGCCGACGCGGCCGGCGCGGCGCTTCTTGTCCATCGCGACCGCCTCGACGACCGCGGCCGGGTCGACCGTCGAGTCGATCGTCGTCGGCAGCCCGCGCGCGGCCAGCAGCGCCGCCACCTCGGCGCGCAGCTCCGGCTGGTCGGAGAGCCGCAGCGCCGCCAGCAGCCCGAGCCCGACGGCCTCGCCGTGGCGGTAGCGCCGGTACGCCGTCGCGGTCTCGATCGCATGCCCGACCGTGTGGCCGAGGTTGAGGGATTGCCGGCGACCGCTGTCGCGCTCGTCGCTCGCCACGACCGCGAGCTTCGTGCGCGCGCACGCGAGGACGAGGTCGCGGTCCAGGCCCGCGCCGTCGCCGCACGCGCTCCCACAGCGCGCCGCCGGCGATCAGCGCGGTCTTGACGACCTCGGCCCAGCCGGCGGCGAGCTCGGCCGGCGGCAGCGTGGCGAGCGCGCCCGGATCGACGAGCACGGCGGCCGGCTGGTGGTAGGCGCCGGCGTAGTTCTTGCCCTCGGGCAGGTCGACGCCGGTCTTGCCGCCGTAGGCCGAGTCGACCTGGGCGACGAGCGTCGTCGGCACCTGCACGACGCGCACGCCGCGCTGGTAGACGGCGGCGCAGAAGCCGGCGACGTCGCCGACCACGCCGCCGCCGAGCGCGACCACGTGGTCGTCGTGGCTCATGCCGGCGGCGGCGAGGCCGCGCAGCAGCCGCTCGACCGCCGCGAGCGTCTTGTGCTCCTCGCCGGGCGGGATCCGCAGGTCGGCGGCGACCTTGCCGACGTGGCGCGCGTACAGCGGGCCGACCGTGTCGTCGGTGATCAGGAAGCGGCGCCCGCGCGCCGGCCAGGCGCGCGCCTCGAACGCTCCCTCGCCCACCAGCACCGGGTAGCTGCCCGACGCGGCCGACGCCCACAGCAGCCGCGTCCCGGCCGGCGCGCGGTCGAGCGCCCGCAGCGCCGGCACCGCGCGCCGGACCTCCTCGCGCGCGGAGTCGAGCAGGACCGCGTCGGCGACCTGGTCGTAGAGCGGCGCGCGCTCGGCGTGCAGCGCGGCGAAGCGGTGCGTGGTCGCGCGCCAGCGGGCGGCGCTTGTTGCCCGCGCGCCGCCAGGCGGTGTCGACGTCGACGTCGAGCAGCACGACCGTGTGGCGCGCGCAGCAGCTCGCGCACGCGCTCGGACGTGACGGCGCCGCCGCCGAGCGAGAGCACCGGCGCCGGCGGGTTCGCCAGCAGCTCGCAGACGACCTGCTCCTCGAGCGCCCGGAACGCGGCCTCGCCGTGCGCCTCGAAGTGCTGCTCGATCGTCGTGCCGAGCCGGCGCTCGATCTCGTGGTCGGCGTCGACGGCGCGCACGCCGATCGCGCCGGCCGCCGCGCGCGCGGCCGACGTCTTGCCGGCGCCCATGAAGCCGATGAAGACGAGCGCTACGGGCGGGGCTTCCATCCGATGCGCCGCTCGTACGCGGCGACGGCGGCGCGCACGTCGTCGATGTGGTCGCCGCCGAACTTCGCGCGGTACGCGTCGGCGAGCACGATCGCCAGCATCGCCTCGCCGACGACGCCGGCGGCCGGCACCGTGCAGGAGTCGGTGCGCTCGCGCAGCGCCTGCGCCGGCTCGCGCGTGGCGATGTCGACCGAGCGCAGCGGCTTGGTCAGCGTCGGCAGCGGCTTCATCGCGCAGCGCACGACCAGCGGCTCGCCGGTCGTCATGCCGCCCTCGATGCCGCCCGAGCGGTTCGTCTCGCGGTAGTAGCCGCGCTCGTCGGAGTAGAAGATCTCGTCGTGGGCGGCGGAGCCGGGCCGGCCCGCCAGGTCGAACCCGTCGCCGATCCCGCAGCCCTTGATCGCCTGGATCGAGAGCATCGCCAGGCCGATGCGGCCGTCGAGCCGCTCCTCCCAGCTCACGTGCGAGCCGAGCCCGGGCACGATCCCGAACGCCCGCACCTCGAAGACGCCGCCGAGCGACTCGTTGCGCTTGCGCAGGACGTTGATCTCCTCGACCATCGCGCGTGACGCGTCGGCGTCGAGGCAGCGCACCGGCGACTCGTCGACGGCCGCGAAGTCCGCGAGCACGAGCCCGTCGCGCTCCGGGGCCTGCACGGACCCGATCTGGGTCACGTGCGAGACGACGCGGACGCCGAGCGCGGCGAGGAACGCCCTTGGCCAGCGCGCCGCCGGCCACGCGCGCCGCGGTCTCGCGCGCGCTCGCGCGCTCGAGGACGTTGCGCACGTCGCTGAAGCCGTACTTCTGCACGCCGGCGAGGTCGGCGTGGCCCGGGCGCGGCAGGTGGACCTCGGGCACGTCCGCGGGGACGGGCCAGGGGTTCATCCGCTCCTCCCAGTTCGCGTAGTCGCGGTTGGCGACGCGCAGGGCGATCGGGCCGCCGAGCGTGTGGCCGTGGCGGACGCCGGAGGTGACCTCGGCGCTGTCGCGCTCGATCTTCATCCGGCCGCCGCGCCCGTGACCGAGCTGGCGCCGCGCCATGTCGCGGTTGATCGCCTCGAGATCGAGCTCGAGACCGGCGGGCAGGCCCTCGACGACGCACGTGAGCCCGGGGCCGTGAGACTCCCCGGCGGTGATGACGCGCAGCGGCATTCCGCCAATCCTACGAAGGCGGACGCCGCGCGCCGCGAGTGCGGCGCGCGGCGGCGGGAGCCGTACCCCCTAAAGGCCGGCTGCGACCTGCGCGCTGCGGGCCACGTGGGCCTTGCGCGCGGACTTCGAGTCGCGGCTCTTGATGTCGACCAGGTCGAGCTGGTACTGCGCGGTGACCTCGCCCGTCTCCGGATCGAAGACGTCGAAGAACTCCGTCTCGCCCTTGCTCAGGTGGATCGTCTCGCACGAGCTCGGATGCGGCTTGCAGCTGCCGTCGCCGGTCGCCTCGAGCGAGGCGTCGACGAGGAAGATCGCCTTCTTGTTGTCCTTCGTGAGACCGAGGTAGACCAGGAGCGGCTCCTCTTCGGCCCTCGGACTCCTGCGGCAGCGGGGCGAGCTTGCGCAGCACCTGCTTCTCACGCGTGTCCGCGGTCGCGTCGCCGAAGCGCACGATCAGGGAGTCGGCCGGGTAGGTCCGCTTCTTCGGCTCGGGCTCGACCTCGGGGGTCGGGACCGGCAGGCTGGGCGACGGCGAGGACACGTCCGGGGCGGGCGCAGTGCCCGTGCCGGTCGAGGTGTCCGGGGCGTCGGTACCGCCGGTCTCGTCCGCGTCGGCCTGCTGCGCCGGCTGCTTCGCCTGCTTCTTCTTGACCAGCGGAGCCGGGGCGAACGGGTCCTTGCGCGATCCGAGCACGCGCCGGCGGCGGTCGCGGTCGCCCGCCTCCGCCATCGCCACGATCGGCTCGGCGATCTCGTCGCCCGCCGTCGCGGCGCCCATCGGCACGGGGTCCTGCGGCAGGACCGGCGTCCGCGGCGTCGCGCGCCAGCAGCACCGGGACCGCGGCCAGCGCGGCCACGAGCAGCGACCGCGAGCGGCCACAGCTTGCGGCGCACGAGCTGGCGCCAGGTGGTGGACAGGGCGTTCATTGGGCTGCTCCGGTGGCGGTCGCGGTGGTGGTGGACGGAGTCGAGCCGTCGTCCGGCGTCGCGGGTGCGGTCCCCGGATCCTCCGGAGCACCGGCCGCGTCGCCGTCGGCGACGCCCTGGGTCGGCGGCACGATGTAGGTGGCCGCGCCGATCTGGGCCTGCATCTGCGGGAAGCCGGCGGGCGAGGGCTGCAGCTGCAGGCTCTCGAGCCGCATCAGCCGGCCGCGGACGGCGATCTTGTCGTTCGACAGCGTCACGAACTGCTCGAGCCGCGCGAGGAAGCTCGACAGGTCGAAGAAGCCGCCGTTGAACGTGAAGCTGAACGGCATCGCGGCCATCGTCCCGCCCGCGAACGGCACGGTGCCGGGCGCGCTGGCGAGGCCTTCGGCCGGTGCCCGCGTCCTCGGCCGCCGTCTCGCCCGTCTCGCCGGCGAGGCCGCTGCCGAGCTCGATCTTCTGGAAGTCGACGCCGGTGGACGTCGGCGGCGTCCTCGAGCTGCACGAGCAGCGAGCGGACGTCGTCGTCGGCCGGGATCGCCTTGCCGATGCGAGCGAGCTTGGCGTAGTTGGATTCGTAGGAGGCCTGGGCCTCCTCGTAGGTCGCGAGCGTCTGGCGCACCTGGTCGAGCTCGGCCTGCTTGGTGGCGATCGAGCCGTCGAGGCGCGCGATCTCCTCGCGCTTGGGGGCGAGCGCCAGGAAGTAGAAGGCGCACACGGCGGCCGCCATCGCGGCGCCGACGATCAGGATCTTGTTCGTGCGGGTCATGGCGTCGCGGTCCCCTGGGGGGTGGAGGCGGGCGTGGCGGTGGCCGGGTCCTGCGCCGTGCCCGAGGTCTCGGGCGACGCGGTCGCCGTGCCGGTGCTGTCGGCCGAGGCCGTCGCGGCCTGCGGCTGCACGGTGATCTCCTGGACGGTCTCGGGGACCTCGGAGCGCTCGAAGAAGACGACGAGCTCGAAGGTCGGGGCGCGCACGGTGCCGCAGAGCGGGCGCTCGCCCGGTGCGGTGGTCACCGCGGCCGCGGCGTCGCCTTGCGCCGCTTCGTCGGCCTTGGTCGACTTGCCGAGGCTGACCCGGGTCACGCCGTCGACGTTGCGCAGGCGGGACATCAGCGTGGCGACCGAGAGCTGGCCGGACGTGCAGCCGGTCAGCTCGATCGCCGGCGCGGAGATCGCGCTACGAACCGCGCTGCCGCCGCCGGACTGGCTCGAGATCGAGCCGTTCAGCGTCTGGAGCGTGACGTTCGCCGGCAGGGCACGCGAGATGTCGCGCAGCGCCTGCTCCCAGTCGAACCGCGAGGACGCGAGGTCGCGCACGGTCTGGATGCGGGTCTCCGCCATCGCCTGGAAGTCGACGTACGGCTTCAGCTGGGCGACGCGCTGCGTCGTCTCCGCGGCCTGGGCCTCCGTCGCTTCGAGCTGCGCGACGCGGTCCTTGACCGTATTCGTGGTCAGCACGTAGGCGGCGAGCGCGATCACGCAGATGGCGAGCGCGCCGAGCACCGCGAAGGCGCCGAGGCCGCCGGGCTCATCGGCGGCAACGACCGGGGCGGCGCCGCTACGAGGCGTCCCGCGGAGGTCTGGGGGGAGCAGGTTGATGGCCTTCATCTCGCCACGCTTATCGGCACCCCCCGGTGCCGTCTTGAGGCGGCTTTGGCCTACAGGAAGGTGTCGAGGTACCAGTCGACCATCGCGTCGCCCGCGAACACGGCGACGACGCCGCCGAGCGCGAGGAACGGGCCGAACGGCACTGCGGTCTTGCGGCCTTCGGCTGCGCCCTTGCGGGCGATCACGGCGGCACCGACGAGCGGTGCCGGCGATCAGCGCGATGAACAGCGCGGGTGCGACCGCGCGGCCGAGGAAGAGGCCGAGCACGGCGGCGAGCTTGACGTCACCCATCCCCATGCCGCGTGGGTACGCGAGCACGGCGACCAGGAAGAAGCCACCTGCCGCGAGCGCCGCGAGCAGGTGCTCGGGCAGGCTGGACGGGTCGGTCGCGAGCAGGATCGCCGGCGCCGCGACGGCGCCGAGCAGGGTCAGCCGGTTGGGGATGATCCGGTGATCGAGGTCGATCAGCGTGATCGGGATCAGCAGGAGGACGAGCGCGAGCGGCAGCCACACGTCCGCGGTCGCGCCCTTGTCGAGGACGACGAGGGCCGCGAGCGCCGCCGTGCCGGCCTCGACCAGCGGGTAGCGCGGGGAGATCGGCGTCAGGCAGTTGCGGCACCGTCCTCGCAGGGCGAGCCAGGAGAGGATCGGCACGTTGTCGTACGGCCGGATCGGCACCTCGCAGCGCGGGCAGCGCGAGCGTGGGTGCGAGAGCGAGAGGCCGAGGGGCAGCCGGTACACGACGACGTTCAGGAACGATCCGATGATCGCTCCGAACACGCCGGCCAGTGCTGCCCCCATTCCCGTGGTCATGTCCCTATTAGGTCGTCAGGCGGACTTGTTCGACCGCAAGGCCTGCGGCCACCGTCAGGCGGCCGAGGTCGGCGTCCGGGTCCGACGAGCCGACGACGCCGGCCTCGAGCGGGAGCCGGAGCTGCTCGGAGAGGGCCTCGACGAAGCCCGGGATCGACACCACGCTGCCGGTGACGATGCCGTTCTCGACGTTCTCGGCGCTCTCCTGCATCCGGTAGAAGTTGAGTGAGTTGCGGACGGTGTCGGCGAGCTGGTGCACGCCCTCGTCGAGGGCGGCGCGGGCCGCGCCGACGAGCTCGGCTTCGCCTTCGACGTCCTCGATCGGGGTGACGAGGCCGACGTGGCCCAGCCACTGCCGCGCAGTGCTCGAGCGGTCAGCCCGCGGCGCTCGGCCAGCGTGTGGACGATCGCGTCGAGGCCACCGGCCGCGGCGCGCGTGAAGAGGCAGCCGTGCTCGTTGGCGACGGCGACGTTGGTGAGCCCGGCGACGCTGACGTAGAGCGTGGCGCCGTTGGCGCCCGGACGCTGCAGCGCACGGACCATGCCGAACGCCGAGAGGTCGATGCCCTCGAGCGTGAGACCGGCGTCGCCGGCCGCGGCGACGAGCCGGTCGACCGACCTCGCGGCGCACTGCGACGACGACGACGCGGTTGCGCGGGCCGGCGGGGGTCTCGACCTCGCCGAGCGACTGCCAGTCGAGCACAGCCTCTTCCATCGGCATCGGGATGTGGTCGGGCGCCTGCACCTTGACGGCGGCGGCGAGCGCCTTCGGATCGTCCAGCGGCGGCAGGTCGAGCGTGCGCACGACGATCCGCTGGTTGGCGATGCCCAGGCGCACGTTGCGCGGAAGGTCATGCTCGGCCCAGAGCGCCTTGAGCGCCTCCGTGAGGGCCGGTACGTCGGCGACCTCGCCGTCCCGAAGGACGCCGGGGCGCAGCGGGGCGACGGCGCCGCGGGTGAGCGTCACCGACCCGTTGACGATGACCTCGCCGACCGCCAGGTGGCCCGGATCGAGGTCGAGGCCGACGACTGCGGCCTGCTTGGAGGAGCGCTTCTTGAACACAGTCGGGATATCGGCCGCGAGGCGGTCGGTCTTGAGGCGCCTACTGGTTCGGGCTGATCTCGCGGAACGTGTTCTGCACGATTCCGACGGTGCCGAACGCCTTCAGGTTCTCGGCCACGTTCCCGTCGTAGACGAGGTTGACCTTGCTCGAGCCGGCGGAGAGCCCGCCCGGGCCGTCGATGACGATCGACCCGAAGACCGACACGTTGCCGGCCAGCGTGATCAGGTCGGCCGACGAGTTGTCCAGGTTCGCGTGGTAGAGGATCCCGTAGAACTCGGCGCCGCCGTTGATGCGGCCGATCGCGCCGCGGGCGATGACCACGTAGCCCGGCTTGAGCTTCGAGTTGTAGACCGTGTTGCCGTTCCACTGGCAGCCGGTCGCGTCCTCCATGAACACGACCTCGCCCGGCTGGTCACCCATCAGGGGACCGCAGCCCGTGTGGTAGTTGCCGTCGGACTTCGCCCGCTCGCGCAGCTGGTCGAGGGCCTCGACCGAGACCGCGCGCGGCTGGTTGACGTCGCTACGGACGGTGTTCGGCTCGATCTGTCCCTTGGCGGCTTCGAAGTCGGCGCACGTAGGCGAGGCGAGCGAGCAGCGGACGATGATGTCGCCCGGCGCGAACTCGTTCGCCGTGCCGTTCGTGTCGATCATGACCTTGT
The DNA here is from genome assembly GCA_963843485.1 of uncultured Solirubrobacteraceae bacterium. GTDB lineage: Bacteria > Actinomycetota > Thermoleophilia > Solirubrobacterales > Solirubrobacteraceae > DASSUW01. The sequence goes on from CAWJKK010000001.1 coordinate 137,847, forward strand.
TGCCGTTGTTGGAGACGTCGAAGTGCCCGGCGACGAGCGTCGCCCGCGGGAAGCTGAGCGTCACGTTCTCGGCCTCGACGAGCGCCACCAGCGTGCGCGGCCGCCCGCGGACGATGCCGTGCGAACGCACCCAGAGGAAGTTGTCGTTGTTGGCGTCATGGCTCGGCTGGGTGGTCAGCAGGTTCTCGCTCCAGAAGTTCGGCGACGAGCCGCCGTTGTCGCGCACCTGCGTCTCCCAGGTGGTGTTCGCAGCCGTGTCGACGGACGTGAAGTTGGCGGCGAGCGCCGCCTGGTTGGGGCACGCGGCCGAGCTCCCGGTCGACGTGCACGACGTCGGCGAGCCGGTGGCGGTGGCGCCCGGCCAGCTCGTCGAGAGCTGATAGATCTGCGCGTTCAGCGCACCCTCGGTGACGTTGAACGAGGTCTCGCGCTCACGCTCGCGGCGCGAGTCGCCCGAGTCGGTGTCGACGGCGCTGGCGACGCTGAGGCCGAAGCTGAGCAGCATCACCATCACCAGCAGGGCGGGCACGAGCGCGCTGCCGCGCTCGCCCGCAGGTCTCAGATCGGGCATCTATGCGTCTCCGTGTGTTCTCCTACGAGCCCGGCCGGGTCGTAGACCTTGAGGCGATACGAGTGGGTGCCGATGCCGACGACCTTCTGGACGACCACGCCCTCGGCGAACTTCGTCGCGCTGCCGTCGAGGTACCACTCGTAACGGAGCGGCTTGCTCTCCGGGTCCTGCGAGGCCGAGCCGTTGAGCTGGACGTTGCAGGTCAGGATGTTGAGCTGGGTGTAGCTGAACGCGGCCGTGGGCGCGCGGTTCTGGTTGCGCAGCAGGACCGAGGACGTCAGCGTCGCCGCCTCGGGCGACTGGGTGGCGTCACGGTCGACCATCACGCTCGCCTCGACGCGCGTGATCGCCTCGCGCGCCGCGGGCGTGGTGGCGGTCACCGCTCCCGCGTCGCTCGAGTAGCGGAACAGCGGGCGGGCCGGCGTCTGGGCGGCGTTCACGAGGTAGTCGGCGACGAGCCGCGTGTCGGGCCAGCCGGTGCCGGGGCAGTCCGTCGTCAGCGGCACCGCCGGCGGCAGCGCAGTCGTCCAGGTCTGCGTCTGCATCCACAGCACCGCGCGCGCGGGCGAGGCGGTGAAGCCGAGGCCGGGTGCGGCGCCGGTCGTCTGCAGGCAGTACCGGACGCGGCGCACGTTGGCGCTGTTGGCCGACCCGGCGGGCATGCTCTCCGCTACGTCCTTGAAGATCAGGTCGGTCGTGAGGTTGCGGTCGATCGACTTCGGCTGCGTGCTGACCGCGACGCTGGTGATCACGTCGGCCGGGCTCGCGAGGTTGCGGAGCTGGCGGGCCATCCGGTCGACCGTCTGCCGCGCCTGCGTCTCGACCTCCGCCTGCTTCTCCACGCGGTTGCGCTGACTGATGAGGCTCGTCAGGACGGTGAGGGTCGCGGCGAAGAGGACGAACGAGATCGTCGCGGCCATCGCGAGCTCGATCAGCGTGAAGCCGGACTCGTCGCGTGCTCGGGTCACTTGGTCACCGGCCCGAGGAAGGGCGACTCGGCGAAGTTCTCGTCGACCGCCGTGACCCAGTAGGTGTGGGTCAGCCCGCCGGTCCGCGTGTCCTGCCAGATCGGGTTCGCGCGCGGGTCGAACCACCGCTCGTAGCGGTCGGTCAGGGCCTTGCCGTCGCGGTAGATCCGGTAGAACTCGATCGCGTCGCCGGCGTCGGGATCCTCCGGCGAGGGTCGCTGCCAGGTCAGCGTGACGCTGTCGCCGGCGCGCGTGCCGCTCAGGTTCACGGGCGGGAACGGCGCCGTGTTCGTCTTCGTCACGTCGAGCGTCGGCGTCGAGACGTCCCCGGCGCGGGGGCTGCCGGTCAGCGGGTCGCGGTCATAGGCGTAGACGACGTAGCCGAGGTTCGGCACGTCCGGCGGCGAGGTGTCGACGCAGGTCGTGACGAGCTGCTGGGTGACCAGCGGGCAGACGACGGTGTCCGGGTCGTCGGGCGTGACGCGGACGACCTGGTAGCCGATGATGTCGCGCTCCCTGTTGGCGTTCCACTCGATCTCGACGGTGCCGAAGTTCGTGCGGCCGCCCGTCACCAGGTCCGGGGCGAACGGCTTGCGGCGGTTGAGCGACGATCGTCTCGGAGCGGCCGGGCCCGGAGACGCCCTGGCGCACGGCGTCGGCGGCGACGATGTACTGGCCGTCGAGCGTGCCGGTGTCGACCGGGCCGATGTTCCAGGTGAACATCCAGGCGAGACCGGTGCTGCCGTTCTCGATCAGCGGCCCCTTCACGGTGCCGTCGAGCAGCCAGTTCCCGGCCTCCGGCCGCGAGGACGTCGTGACGTCGAAGACCACGGTCGTCGTGCTCGAGGTCACCACGTAGGCCGGCGGCGTCAGACCGCGCGGGACGAGCGTACGGATCGCCGGGCCGCTGGCCGAGCCGGGGTTGTTCACGACGCCGGACTGGACGACCTGCGACTGGCGGCCGTCCCGCGCCCAGGTCGTCGTGACGGTGACGCGCTTGTAGTCCTCGGGGTTCTTGTCCGCCGTTCCCGGCGCGACGCTGTTGGCGCAGAACGTCGCGCTCGAGGGGCGGATGCCGCCCCCGTCCTTGGCGTCGTCCATGATGCAGACCTCGGCGACGACCGTGTAGTCGACGCCGTCGCGGCGGATCACGTAGCCGGAACCGGGAGTGTCCTGGAGGCCGGGGATGGCCTGCAGCGCGGTGGTCACACGCGTCGACGCGAACCTCCTCGTAGGGCACGCCGCGAGCGGCCTCGACGAGCTCGCGGGCCAGGTTGGTCGCACCGTCGCGCTGACGGTTGGCCGCGTTGGCGCTCGACGACGCGTCGATGATCTGCGCCGTCGCGAGCACGCCGACCAGCAGGATGAACATCGCACTGACGGTTTCGACGAGGGTGAAGCCGCGCTGGTCGCGCGCGCGGTCACGGAGGCGGTTGCGCATCATCAGCCCGGTTGTCGGCACCCGCGGGGCCCGTCTTGAGCAACTGGACGGACCTTCGACGCGCCGCTTAACGACGAAGCGGGCCCCGAGGGGGCCCGCTTCATGGAACAGCTCGTGGTGCGGTCGGACTACCAGTTGGTCGCGCCGCCCGACGGGCAGCCGTACTCACCGACGGTGGCGCAGGAGCGAGTGACCGTGTCGTTGGCCTTCGTCGATCGTGAACGTGTTGTCGGTCTTCGAGGTCGACCGTGACCGTGTAGCCGGTGGCGGTCGTGGCGACGACGAGGGTCGCGCCCTGGCCGGAGTTCAGCGACGGCTCGATGTTCTTGAGCGGCGGCCTCGGTGGCCGTGTAGTCCTGCTCATCCGTGTACCAGGTCTCCATGGCGGTCTGCGCGGTACGGACGGCCGACTTGGCCTCCGCGTCCTGCGCCTTGCCACGCTGGTTGAGGAAGGCGGGAAGAGCGATCGCGGCGAGAATGCCGATGATCAGAATGACGACCAGGAGCTCGATAAGGGTGAAACCCTTCTCGTCCTGGGCGCGCGAGCGGAGCTTGTGGAGCATTGGGGGTGGTCCTCCTGAAGGGAGACGTTGGGCCTGTGGGTCCTTCCGTGCCAGGTCCTCGGTCCCGTCGGTGGCAACCCGGCTCGCTCCCATCCGAGAGCTCCGTGGTTTTGCGCCTCGCCCTTGCGGACGATTTGCCCTTGACACCTTGGTCTGGCACCCCGGGGTATCGGCACGCAACCCCTGCTCCTTAAGCCGCGATTACCCCGCAACTGGACGAGAGGACTACCCTCGAGCGATGGCCGGCCGCCGCTTCCTGCTCCTGATCGCCCTGCTCCTGGGGCTCACCGCGGTCGCCGCCAGCTTCGCGCAGCGCGACCGGCCGACCGCGTCGAGCGAAGGCGAGCCCACCGCCGCGCCGACCACCGCGCCGGCCGGCACCGCGACCGAGAGCCGCACCGAGACGCTGACCGCGTCGGAGGACCCGCAGCGGCTCGTGATCGAGCGCGGCGAGCTGATCGCGCTCGAGGTGTCGGCGGACGAGCCCGACGCCGTGTCGATCCCCGAGCTCGGCCTGATGGACGCCGTCGACCCCGAGGCGCCGGCGCGCTTCACCGTCCTCGCGGACGTCCCGGGCACCTACGCGGTCGAGCTGCTCGCCGCCGACCGCCGCATCGGGACGCTCGAGGTCCAGGACTAGTCAGTGCGGCGCGCGGCCTGCGCGTCGTGCGCGGGGTCGAAGCGCCCGCTGCCCTCGCACCACGGGCAGGTGACCTGGTTCGGGCTGCCGCCCTGCGTCGAGATCACCTTGCCGGTACCGCGGCAGGGAGTGCACTGCTGGGGGTCGTGGGCCGGTTCGGTACTCACGGCCGCGGCACGTTAGCGCAGGCCGGGAGGAGCGACCGAGGTCGCGGCCCGCGCGTCCTCGCCGCCCGAGATCATCACGTCGGCCGGCTTGTCGCCCGGCAGCGAGCGGCGCAGCGTCGGCGGCACCTCGCGGTCGGTCAGCGGGCGCAGCAGGTTGAACGCCTTGAAGGTCTGCTCGGCCAGCAGCGTGTCCTCGACGCGGAACAGCAGGCCGAGGACGGCCGGCGCGCCGAGCGGGGAGCGCGCGCCGATGTCCGCCGCGACGGCGGGCGTGAACGCGGCGAGCGCGTCCTCGCCGAGCGGCTTGGTGAACAGCAGGCCGGCGTTCGGCGCGTCGTCCGGGTCGCCGAGCATGGTCAGCCCGGTGCCGCCGAGCGTCGTCCAGAGCCAGCCCTCGAACCCGTGCTCGAACGGGATCACGGTGCTGGCGCTGAGGCGCCGGAGGACCGCGAAGCGGCCGGCCGGGCCGTCGGGCCGCGCCGGGCCGCGATCGACCAGGCCGATCCCGAGCGTCCCGAGCGGGAGGCGCAGCGGGGCCTGCAGCGTCCCGTCCTGCGTCAGCGTCGCGCCGAACGCGCTCAGGCGCAGCTCTCCCCCGCCCTTGCGGCGGCCCCACGAACGGCCGCTCTCGATCGCGAGCACGCGGTCGCGCACCGGGGCTGGTGACGTCGGAGGCGAAGAGGTCATGTCTACGCCTGTAATCGGCGCAGCGGACGGCGACCTTGACCTGTCTCGTCAGCCGTCGTCGCGGTGCACGGTGTCCGGCGAGAACGCCGGCAGGCAGACCGCCACGTACGACGCGCCGCCGCTCTCCGGGGTCGAGTAGCGCACCCACTCCCCCGCGCGCACGAGCACCGCCTGGCCGCTGCGGACCTCGAGGATCCCGTCCTCGTGCTCGACGTGCACGCAGCCCTCCATGACCACCGTGTACTCGTCGAAGTCGGGGCGCTGGCCGGGCTCGAGCCAGCCCTCGGGCGAGCGCATGTGGGCGACGCTGACGCGGCTCTCGCCGCTGTTGACGCGACCGACGTACTCGTCGATCAGCTTCGGCTTCGTGCCCGCCGCCTCGACGCGCGACGGCGATTCGATGATCTCGGGCATTACGGCTCTAGTGTTCCAGGAGATGTCGCGTGACGATCTCGTGCCGCTGCTGCGCGGCGTGCTGCACCTGTGGGCGTTCTGGTTCGCCCTCGTGGCCGCCGTCCTGCTCGCCGTGCTCGCGCCGGCCGGCACGGCGCGGCTGGCCGCGATCGTCTACGGCAGCGGCCTCTGCCTGCTGTTCGCCGGCAGCGCGGTCTACCACCGCTGGCGCTGGAGCCCGCGCGTGCTGCCCGTGCTGCGCCGGATCGACCACAGCATGATCTTCGTCTTCATCGCGGCCAGCTACACGCCGGTCGCGCTGCTCGCGCTCGCATGGCGATCTGCGCTGGGTCGTGCTCGGCGGCGTCTGGGTCGGCGCGCTCGCGGGCGTGGCGCTGAGCGTGGCCTGGAACAGCGCGCCGCGGCTGCTCGTGGCCTGCAGCTACGTCGCGCTCGGCTGGTTCGCGCTCATCTCGATCCCGCAGCTCGTCTCGCGGCTCCCGGTCGCGCCGCTCGTGCTGCTGCTCGCCGGCGGCGTGCTCTACACGGCGGGCGCGGCGGTCTACGCCGCGCAGCGCCCGGATCCGTGGCCGCGCACGTTCGGCTTCCACGAGATCTTCCACACGTTCGTGATCGCCGCCGCCGTCGCCCATTTCGTGGCGCTCGCCGGCTGGGTCATCCCGGCCTGAGAGGGGTTTGCTGGCTCCTGGGGCCGGACAGACCTCGGGGCATGACTCTTGGAGCTACAGCGATCCGGGGCCTCGTCGGCCCACTGTTCATCGGCCACGGCACGCAGAAGCTGTTCGGATGGTTCGGCGGCGACGGGCTCGAGAGCACGACGGACACCATGGAGGCGCTCGAGATGCGTCCGCCGCGCAAGCGGGCGCTGGCCGCGGGCCTGGCCGAGACGGTCGGCGGCGCGCTCCTCACCGCCGGCGCGCTCACGCCGGTCGCGACGACCCTCCTCTCGAGCACGATGGTGACGGCGATCCGCAAGGTCCACGCCGCGAACGGGCCGTGGAACACCGGTGGCGGCTGGGAGTACAACGCGGTGCTGATCGCGGCGCTGACGGCGGTCGCCGACCACGGGCCGGGCCCGCTGTCGGTCGACGCGAAGCTGCTCCCGAGCCTGAAGGGCCCGCACGTGGCGGCGCTCTCGCTCGCCGCCGCCGTCGCGGGCTCCTACCTGGTCACCGCCCGGTCGGCCGCCGACGAGCCGGAGGCCGAGTCGCCGCAGCCGGGCAGCAACGGCTCCGCCCCGGCCCCCGAGCCCGTCGGCACCGTGACCTAGTGCGAGTGGTGCTGGTGCACCAGGGCGTGGCCCTTGCCGCGCGCCAGTAGCCAGCGGTTCACGGGGTACGCGGCGGCGCCCGCGATCAGCAGCGCGACCGCCAGTGCGGCCCAGAAGCCGATGTCGCCGACGCCGGCGTCCATCGCACCCGGGATCAGCAGGATGATCGCGTTGTCGACGACCTCCATCGTCGCGATCGACAGCGTGTCCGACGCGAGCGCGATCGGGATCACGGCGGCGAGCGCCATGCCCGACCGCAGCAGCGGCCAGCTGGTGAACGAGTATCCGAAGAGGAACGCGAGGCCGATCGCGAGGGCGATCGTCGCGAAGTCCGACCAGCCCAGAGCGGTCCCGATCACGACGCCGAGCACCTCGCCGATGGCGCAGCCGGTGAGGCAGTGGAGGGTCGCGCTCAGCGCGAGCGCGTTCAGCGATTGCTGGTGCGACTCGGTGGTCATGCCTCGAACTGTATCAGTACCCCCTAGGGGTATGTGACCGCCGTCAGATCGAATACGGGTACTGAAGCCTGCCGGCGGTCCAGCTGATTATCCTCTCGCCGATGGTCGATGAGCAGCGGGTCGCGCTCAACGAGGCCACGTTCCGCGAGCTCAACGAGGCGATCGAGGACGGTCGCAGCACGCGCAGCGGCGTCGTCGGGTTCCTCTGCGAGTGCGGCGTCCTCGGGTGCAACGAGGTGGTCGAGCTGACGATCGCCGAGTACGAGTCCGTCCGCGCCGACGGCCGCCACTTCTTCGTGCGGCCGGGGCACGACACGGAGGTCGACGACGTCATCGAGCGCCACTCCGAGTACTCCGTCGTGGCCAAGCGCGGGCAAGCCGGCCGGATCGCCGAGAGCCAAGACCCGCGAGGGGACGAGTGACGGCCATCGCACCCGTCCCGTTCGTCGCGTTCCGGGTCGACGCGGTGGCCGAGCAGGTCGGCGAGATCCGCCGCCGCGTGGTCGCCTTCGCCGTCGAGCACGGCGCAGACGCCGAACAGTGCGGTGCCGTCGCGCTGGCGGTGACCGAGGCCGCCGCCAACGCCGTCGTGCACGCGTACGACGACGTTCCCGGCCCGATCTACGTCGAGGCCGACATCGAGGACGGCGACCTCGAGGTCGTCGTCGCCGACGACGGCCGCGGGTTCACCACGGTGGCCTCCACGGGGCTCGGTGCAGGGCTCGCGGTCGTCGCGCGCAGCTGCGCCGCGTACGCGATCCGCGAGCGGCTCCCGCACGGGGTCGAGCTGTGGATGCGGTTCCCGCTCGACGGGTCCTGAGCTACTCGCAGAACGCGACGAACGGCACGCCGATCAGCGTCGTGCGGTCCGTGTTCACGTCGACCGCGAACTGGATCCGGCCGCCGCCGTTGCGCGGGATCCGCACGAGCGTGATCTGGAAGATCTCCTCCGTGCTGCGGTCGACCCGCGCGCGCGGGAACGCGGCGCGGATCTGCGGGATCGTGGAGCCGATGCCGACGCCGCGCGCCGTTGCGCCGCGCGTGACCGTGATGTCGCGCACCCGGCGCGGGTTCGAGCTGCCGTAGTTGACGGTGCCGCGCAGCGGGGACCGCAGGCGGGCGGAACGCGTGTTGCTGCCGCCGAACGGGCAGCCGCCGCGCAGCTTGCCGACGAGGCCGCGCTCGCGCAGGCGGGTGTGGCGCGCCTTCAGCTTCACCTGGCCCACGCCGTTCGGCGTGACGCGCTTCGGCGCCTGCGTCGTCGTGTCCGTCGCGCCGGCCGAGCCGACCGCGAATGCCCCGGCCACGAGTGCGACCGCCGTTCCCGCCACCATGCAGCTCTTCATGGCGCCAACCTACATCACTGCCCGCGACGCGTCAGACGAACTTCCGGGCCTCGTGCTGCGGGCGCTGCGCGACGACGTCCCCGTGCCGGTCTGGGTCTTCTCGGCCGCCGCGGTCGCACCGGAGTCGGCGGCCTACGAGCCGATCGCGGAGGACGGCGACGTCGACGGCGCGGGCGGCGTGCGGCTCGTCGAGCTGTTCGCGGACACGGCGGAGCTGACCGCGTGGGCGGCGGTCCACGCGCTGCTCGGCGCCCGCCAGGGCTACCTCGGCACGCGCGTGTACCGCGGCGAGACCGACCTCGTCGCGCTGCTGCGCTGGTCCTCGCCGCTCATGTACCAGCGGGCGCTGCAGCAGCCCGAGATCGCCGCCGCGGTCGCGGCGCTCGGCTTCGAGCGGCGCGCCGACCTCTACCTGCCGGCCTGATCACGAGTCCCAGATCGGCCCGAACGCCGGGATGCCGCGCCGCCCGAGCGTGTTGACGACGCGCAGCGTCGTGGCCTGGTTGCTGACGACGAACACGGCCTCCGCGTCGAAGTCGTCGTAGGCCTGGTGCGCGAGCTGCACGAGGTCCGGCTTGCCGCGCTGCGTCGTGTCCCAGACGAGGGCGTCCGGCTGCGCGGCCTCGACCTCGTCGACGAGCCCGTCGCCGTACGTCGCGCGCGGATCGCGCGTGGACCAGACGAGCCTGGCGGGCACGCGGGCGGCGAGCACCTGCCCGAGGCACGGGCCGATGCCGCTCCCGGTGACGACGTAGATCACGCGCTCGTACAGCAGCGCGACCTTGGCCATCGGCGCCGAGGTCGGCGTGCCGCGGACCCAGACGTGCGACGGCGGGTCGTCGATGAAGCGCCCCGTCCAGTCGCCGGCGCGGGAGATGAGCAGCCGGAAGCCGCTCTCCCCCGGCGTCGTCACGGTCGCGAACGCGTGCCACTCCTTCAGCGGGCTGCGGCTGATCCCGACGCGCCGAGGCGAAGGCCGGGGTGACGCCGTAGTCGAAGCGCACGACCGCGGCGTGCGCCGACGGCCGCTCGACGGTGACGGGTACGCGCCGCAGCCGCAGCCACGGCGAGGCGACGCTGGCGGTCAGCAGCGCGAGCACCCAGACCTGCCACGTCGAGCCGGCGTGCAGCGTGAGCGCCCAGAACACCGCGATCGCCGTCCAGCCGCCGAACCGATGCGAGAGCTCGAACGCGTCGTGGGCCCGCCGCCGCACGACCGGCGAGGCGCAGACGGCCATCACCAGGGTGAGCGCGACGAGCGTGGAGGACAGCACCAGCGTCGTGACGGACACGGACGCGGCGTCGCGAGCGTGGGCCACGATCGCCACCGCCGTGAACGCGCACAGCCAGGCCGTGCCCGCGAGCGCGGCGCCGACGTGGATGCCGCCGACGTGATGCACGTTCGAGACGCTCCAGCGCAGCCACAGCGGCCACGACCGCGAGCCGCGCCCGGCGAGCCCGAACAGCACGTTGAGCACGTTCTGCTGGCGGATCAGCACCGCCGCCGTCAGGTTCACGAGCATCAGCGTCGAGATCGCGCGCAGGGCGCTGCCGTCGCCGACGCGCCAGTCCCCGAGCTGCACCGCCGCCACCGCGCCGTTGATCAGGAGGACGGCGACGATCAGGCGGCGGTAGGGCACGCCCTGGAGGACGCTCCCCACACGAGTTCGATTCCCGGACCGGCGACGTCGAGCACGAGAACGTCGCCGCTGCGGCGGAGATCCATCCGCAGGAAGGCGCAGCAGCGCGCCTCGGCGGCGACGGCGGCGCGCAGCGCGCGCTCGTTGGCGTCTCCGCCCTCGAACACGAGGCGCTCGCCCTCGGCGGTCGGCTCGCGCGAGCGCAGCGTGCGGGCGGCGAGGTCGGCGAGGTCGCGGGTGCGCTGCCGGTACTGCGCGGCGGTGAGGGTGCAGGCGATCGGCTGGTCCATGTGCGTAGACTCGATGCTCAAGCCGACTTGAGGTCAAGGGCCATGCGTGCAAGAGCCGCAGATGCGCATCGGAGACGTCGCCCGCCGGGCCGGCGTGCGGGTGTCGTTGATCCGGTACTACGAGGAGATCGGGCTGTTGCCCGAGCGCCGAGCGGGTCAGCGGCCAGCGGCGCTACGACGAGACCGTGCTGCGGCGGCTCGCCGTGATCGACGTCGCCCAGCGCGCCGGCCTCTCGCTGACCGAGATCCGCGAGCTGGTCGAGCACGGCAACGATCCGATGTCCGAGCGCCTGCGCGAGCTGGCCGAGCGCCGCATCCCCGAGATCGACGCCCTGATCGAGCGCGCGCGGCGCGTCCGCGTCTGGCTCGTCGGCGCCGCGGCCTGCGACTGCCAGGCGATCGACGACTGCGTCCTGTTCGACGAGCCCGCGCTGCCCGCGTGACCCTCCGCTCGATCGCGCTGTTCGTCGCCGCGGCCGTCGCGGAGATCGGCGGTGCGTACCTCATGTGGCAGGCCGTCAAGGAAGGTCGCGGCCTGCTCTTCGCGCTCGCCGGCGCCGTCGCGCTCGCCGGCTACGGAGCGATCGCGGCGCTCCAGCCGGACGCGAACTTCGGCCGCGTGCTGGCCGCCTACGGCGGCGTCTTCATCGTCGGCTCGCTGCTCTGGGGCATGGTGTTCGACGGCTTCCGTCCCGACCGCTACGACGTCGCCGGCGCGCTCGTGTGCCTCGCCGGCGTCGCGGTGATCATGTACGCGCCGCGCGGTTGAGACACAACCATTCGGTTGTGTATACTCGGGTGGATGGCGATCACCGAGCTGCCCGTCCTGTCGCCGCGCGAACGCAGCGCGGGCGGCTGTTGTGCCCCGCTCGTGACCCCGGACCTGGGCGTCGACGGGGCGATCGAGCTCGCGGCGACCGTCAAGGCCCTGGCCGATCCGACGCGCCTGCGCATCGTCGACGCGCTGCGCAAGTCTGCGCCCGAGGCGCTGTGCCAGTGCGAGCTCGCGCCGCTGTTCGACATGAGCCAGCAGGCGCTCGCCAAGCACCTGAAGGTGCTGATCGGCGCCGGCGTCGTCGCGACCGAGCGGCGCGGCGTGTGGGCCTACTACTTCCTGCGTCCCGAAGCGCTGAAGGAGCTGCAGACATGGCTGAGCTGAGCGACATCGACGTACGCGAGACGGTCCGCCGGCGGTACGCCGCCGCAGCGCTCACCGCCACCGGCGAGTCCGAGGGGCCGTCGTGCTGCGGACCTTTCGGCGGCGCGCTCTACGGCGACGGCGAGGCGGACGCGATCCCCGAGCTGGCGGTCAGCGCCTCGCTCGGCTGCGGCGTGCCGACCGCGGTCGCCGACCTGCACGCCGGCGAGACCGTGCTCGACCTCGGGTCCGGCGGCGGTGCCGACGTCCTGATCAGCGCCCGCAGGGTCGGCCCGACCGGCCGCGCGATCGGCCTCGACATGACCGACGAGATGCTCGAGCTCGCCCGCGCCAACGCGGCCGGAGTCGAGAACGTCGAGTTCGTCAAGGGCTATCTCGAGCAGATCCCGCTGGCCGACGGCTCCGTCGACGTCGTGATCTCCAACTGCGTGATCAACCTCGCCGCCGACAAGCGCGTCGTGCTCGCCGAGGCCGCCCGCGTGCTCCGCCCCGGCGGCCGCTTCGCCGTGTCGGACGTGATCGCCGACCCCGACATGGACGCAGCCACGCGCGCGGACATGCAGCAGTGGACCGGCTGCGTCGCCGGCGCGCTGACCGAGGACGAGTTCCGCGCCGCGCTCGCCGCGGCGGGCCTCGTCGACATCGAGATCCGCCCCACCCACCGCGTGCACGAGCACGCCCGCTCGGCGATCGTGCGCGCCACGCGGCCGGGCTGATGGCGACCGCGCTCTTCGTCTGCCTGCACAACGCCGGCCGGTCGCAGATGAGCGCCGCACTGTTCGAGCGCGCGGCGGGCGGCCGCCACCGCGCGCTCTCGGCCGGCAGCGAGGCCGACCCGGACGGCCGCGTGCACCCGCAGGTGATCGAGGTCATGCGCGAGCTCGGCATCGACCTCTCCGACCGCCGCCCGCAGCGCCTCACGTACGAGCTGGCCGCGGCCGCCGACGTCGTGGTCACGATGGGCTGCGGCGACGCGTGCCCGTACATCCCCGGCAAGCGCTACCTCGACTGGGAGCTCCCGGACCCCAAGGGCCGTCCGATCGAGGACGTCCGCGCCACGCGCGACGACATCGACGCGCGGGTGCGCAAGCTCGTCGAGGAGCTCGAGCTCAGTCGGTAGCAGGGGCGGCGGCGTACTCGTCGTCGGTGACCTTGTCGCCCCAGTCGGCGGCCGGATGCTGGTCGTCGACCTCGTTCAGTGCGATGTGGGCCATGAAGCGGTTGGGCGCGGCGCCGTGCCAGTGGTCCTCGTCGGGCTCGAAGAACACGCGGTCGCCTGGGCGGAGCACTTCGACGGCGCCGCCGCGGCGCTGGCAGAGGCCGACGCCCTCGGTGACGTAGATCGTCTGGCCGAGCGGGTGCGTGTGCCACGCGGTGCGCGCGCCCGGCGTGAAGTGGACGAGGTTGGCCTGCGCCCGGGCCGGGGCGGCCGCGACCGCGAGCGCGTCGATGTAGACGTCGCCGGTGAACCAGTCGTCGGGGCCCTTGACCGTGTCGGCGCTGCTTCTGGTGATCTCCATGGTGGATCAGACCTCTCAGCCGAAGGTGAACACGTACGCGCGCACGCCCGGGCCGTCGAACGTGATCTCGAACGTCCGCTGGCGGATCGGTCCTGGCTGGCGGACGAGCTGATACATCCGCGGCTCGGAGAGCGTGCCTTCGCCGGACTCGTCGACGTCGACCCCGTGGGCGTCGCCGGGCGGCCGGCCGTCGAGGAGCACGGCGAAGCGGACCGGGGCGCCGGAGGCCGGCGGCGCGAGCACCAGGTTGAGGTCGCGGCCCTCGAAGCGGTAGGCGATCGAGCCGGCGGCCGCGTCGAGCGCGGCGGCCTCCGCGCCCACCGACCACTCGCCGGCGAGCGCCCACTCGTTGAGCTGCGAGCCCGTCGGCTCGCCGGTCGTTGCGACGCTCGCCGCGAGCGCGCCCGAGGTAGGTCTCCGGGGACCGCAGCGCACCCCAGTCGGCCGCCTGGGCGACGCCGCCGGCGTCGACGCGGACGGGCTCCTCGTCCACGCCCAGGAGCTGCTGGACGGCCCGCTCGGTCTCCTCGTAGGCCTCCTCGCCGAAGTGGTGGAACCGGACGCGCCCGTCGCCGTCGACGAGGTAGACCGCCGGCCAGTAGTGGTTGTCGAACGACCGCCAGATGGTGAAGTCGTTGTCGATGACGACCGGGTAGCCGACGTCGAGCTCGCTCGACCGCGCGGCGCACGTTGTCGAGGTCGTGCTCGAAGCCGAACTCGGGCGCGTGCGCGCCGACGACGACGAGCCCGCGGTCGCGATACCGCTCGTGCCACGCCCGCACGTACGGCAGCGTGCGCAGCCAGTTGACGCACGAGTACGTCCAGAAGTCGACGAGCACGACACGGCCGCGGAGCTGCCGCGGCCGTGAGCGGCTCGGAGTTGAGCCAGACGGGCGCGTCGTCGAGCGCGAACAGCGCGTCGGTCACGTGCTCAACATATGCGCTCGTTCGCGCGAGAGCGAGCTGCGACGCTGAGCCCGGCGGCCCAGCCGGGCGCGCGGCCGTGCGCCGGCGGCGCGATCGCGTCGGTGTCGTGGCCGCTTCGCGCCAGCAGCCAGGCGATCAGCGAGTTCGAGTTCCACATCTCCCCCGTCCCCTGCTCGTCGCGCCCCCACGTCGCGGTCGGGAAGGCGGGAGCGAGATCGAGCACCCGCTGCGCGCGACCGGGATCGGTGCTCAGGCGCCGCGGGCTGTCCACGGCCTCGGCGCGGTCGGGGATGACGCCGTCGCGCCAGCGGCGGACCTCGTAGCGGAACAGCTTGAAGCGGCCGAGCGACGGCGCTCCGACCGCTCCCTCGCAGACGACGCCGCGGTCCGGGTCCGTCAGGTTCCAGACGGGCGCCTGCTCGATCACGTAGCGGTCGCCGGCGAGCTCGACCTCGAGCGCGGAGTGGTAGAGGTCGCGGCGGTCGCGATGCTGCAGGCGGGCGGCGAGCGCCTCGTAGAGGCGGCCGTTGGAGCGCACGAAGCGACCGCCGGCGCCGAGCGGCAGCCAGTACAGGTCCACGTGGGTCCCGGGCAACGTCGACATGGCACCGGCGCGATTATCTCCAGTCCCGTGGTGGTGTAATCGGCGCTGATGCTGACGCTGGAGGAGAAGGCGTCGCTGTGCCTCGGCTCGGACTTCTGGCACACCGCGCCGGTGCCGCGCCTCGGCATCCCGGCGATCACGCTGTCCGACGGCCCGCACGGGCTGCGCCGGCAGCCCGACGAGGGCGACCACGTCGGGATCTCCGGCAGCCTGCCGGCGACCTGCTTCCCGACCGCGTCCGCGCTCGGCTCGTCGTGGGACCCCGAGCTGGTGCGCCGGGTCGGCGAGGCGCTCGGCGAGGAGGCCCGCGCGCAGGACGTGCAGGTGCGTGCTCGGGCCGGGGATCAACATCAAGCGCTCGCCGCTGTGCGGGCGCAACTTCGAGTACTTCTCCGAGGACCCGCTGCTGTCCGGGGTGCTCGGCGCGGCGCTCGTCGAGGGCGTCCAGAGCCAGGGCGTCGGCGCGTCGCGTCAAGCACTTCGCGGCCAACAACCAGGAGACCGACCGGCTGCGCGTGTCGCGCCGACGTCGACGAGCGCACGCTGCGCGAGATCTACCTGCCGGCGTTCGAGCGCGTCGTCACCGCAGGCGCGGCCGTGGACGGTGATGTGCGCCTACAACAAGGTCAACGGCACGTACGCCTCGCAGCACCGCTGGCTGCTCACCGAGGTGCTGCGCGACGAGTGGGGCTTCGACGGCCTGGTCGTGTCCGACTGGGGCGCGGTGCACGACCGGGTCGCCGCGCTCGCCGCCGGGCTCGACCTGGAGATGCCGCCGAACCTCGGCGTCAGCGACGCGGCGATCGTCGCCGCGGTGCGCGCCGGCGCGCTCGACGAGGCAGCTGCTCGACCGCGCGGTCGCGCCGGGTGCTCGCAGCTGGTCGACCGCGCGCCGAGCGCGGCGCGACGCGACGCCGGCGCGCCGGCTTCGACGCCGACGCGCACCACGCGCTGGCGCGCGCGGCGGCGGCGGAGTGCGCGGTGCTGCTGAAGAACGACGACGCGCTGCTGCCGCTGCAGCCGGCCGCCGGCGACACGATCGCGGTGATCGGCGAGTTCGCCCGCACGCCCGCGCTACCAGGGCGCCGGCAGCTCGCAGGTCAACCCGACCCGCGTCGACGTCGCCGCTCGACGAGCTGCGCGCCGCGGTCCCGGACGGCGTCGAGGTCGCCTTCGCCGCCGGCTTCGGGATCGGCACCACCGACGGCGACGAGGCGCTGGCCGCCGAGGCGGTCGCGCTGGCCGCGCGCGCGAGCGCCGTGGTCGCGTTCCTCGGCCTGCCCGCCGCCGACGAGTCCGAGGGCTTCGACCGCACCCACATCGACCTGCCCGCCGAACCAGACCGCGCTGCTGGCCGCGCCTCGCCGCGGCCAACCCGCGCCTCGTCGTCGTGCTCGCCAACGGCTCGGCGGTGCGGCTGTCGGACTGGGAGCACCACGCCGCGGCGGTGCTCGAGTGCTGGCTGTCCGGGCAGGCCGCCGGCGGCGCCGTCGCCGACCTGCTGCTCGGCGCGGCGAACCCGTCCGGGCGGCTCGCCGAGACGCTGCCGCTGCGGCTGCGAGGACAACGCCGTCGTACCTCAACTTCCCGGGCGAGGACGGGCACGTCCGCTACGGCGAGGGCGTCTTCGTCGGCTACCGCGGCTACGACGCGCTCGACCGCGACGTCAGCTACCCGTTCGGCCACGGCCTGTCCTACACCACGCTTCGACTACGCCGACCTGCGAGGCGACGCGTCACCGGCCGCGCCGAGGACGGCGACCTCGCCGTCGACGTCACCTGCCGCGGTCACCAACACCGGCGACCGCCGCGGCAAGGAGGTCGTCCAGCTCTACGTCGGCGACCCCGACGGCGTCGGTCGCCCGGCCGCCGCGGGAGCTCAAGGCGCTTCGCCAAGGTCGACCTCGACGCCGGGCGAGAGCCGAGCCGGTGACCTTCCGGCTCGGCGCGCGCGACCTCTCGTACTGGTCGACCGCGCGTCGCGGCTGGGTGCTCGAGGCCGGCGAGTTCGACGCTCGCGTCGGCGCGTCCTCCCGCGACCTGCGCCTGACCGCGACGATCGACATCGCCGCGCCGCCGCTGCGCGTCCGGCTCGACGGCATGGCCACCCTGCAGGAGTGGCTCGCCGATCCCGACGGCTCCGGCGCTGCTGCGCGAGGCGGTCGGCACCGACGCAGACGGCCGGCCGCGCGGCATCCTCGGCGACGACGAGCTGCTCGCCATCATCGGCAACTTCCCGATCAGCGCCCTCGCGGCGTTCCCCGGCCTCGGGCTCGACCACGGCACCGTCGACGAGCTGCTCCAGCGACTGACGCGTCGAGCGCGAGCGAGGACGAGAGCTCGCGGTGGGCGCCGATCTGCTGCCGGCGCTCGGCGAGCTTCTCCTCGGCCTGCGCGAGCGCGTCGGCGCCGCCGATGAAGCGAAACGGCGGCTGCTCCAGCTCGGTGATCGTCACCAGCGCCCGGGCGAGCTTGGTCGGGTCGCCGCCCTGCTTGCCGTTCATGCCTTCCCAGAACTCGCGCTGGGCGGCGTTGCGCTCGGCGTAGTCCTCGATCGAGGCCGGCGCGTAGTTCGTCGACTCCTTCGTGAGCAGCTCGGTGCGGAAGAAGCCGGGGTTGACGACCGTCGTGTGGATGCCGAACGGCTCGATCTCGGGGGCCAGCGACTCCATCCAGCCGTCGACGCCGAACTTCGACGCGGCGTAGGCGGTGCCGTACTCGAACCCGGCGAAGCCCGCCGACGAGGAGATCGTCACGACGTGCCCGGAGCGCTGCCGGCGCATCACCGGCAGGACGGCGCGGGTGACGTTCATCGGGCCGATCAGGGTCGTGGTGATCTGCCGTTCCATCTGCTCGGGCGTGAGCTCCTCGAAGAAGCCGGCGTAGAAGCTCGCGGCGTTGTTGACCAGCACGTCGATCCCGCCGAAGCGATCGACCGCGGCCGTGACCGCCGCCTCCGCGTCGTCCGGGCTCGTGACGTCGAGCTTGACGACCAGCAGGTCGTCCGCGTCGCCGACGGCCTCGGCGACGGCGTCGGGGCTGCGGCCGGTGGCGACGACGTTGTGGCCGGCGGCCAGCGCGGCCTTGGCGAAGTCGACGCCCATACCGCGGCCGGCGCCGGTGATGATCCAGGTCTTCTTCTCGGTAGGCATGAGTCCAGAGAAGCACCGCACGAGGGCTTCTGAGAGACCCTGTGAGGGGGCTCTGGCAGGGTCACCCACGCGCGACGGGCGCGCCTTACGCTGGCAGCGTGGAAACGAAGACCGAGATCCGCGAGTTCCTCACCTCCCGCCGCGCTCGGATCACCCCCGAGCAGGCCGGGCTGCCGACCTACGGCGCTCGTCGCGTTCCGGGGCTGCGCCGCGAAGAGGTGGCCGTCCTCGCCGGGGTGAGCGTCCCGTACTACACGCGCCTGGAACGCGGCGACATGAGCGGCGCCTCGGAGAGCGTGCTGGAAGCGCTCGCTCGCGCGCTTCAGCTCGACGACGCCGAGCGCGCGCACCTCTTCGACCTCGCGCGTGCCGCCCAGCCGGCCGGGGTGCGGCCGCGCCGGCGCCGGACCAAGCCACGCATCCGGCCCGACATCCAGTGGACGCTCGACGCGATCACCGGCGCCGCCGCGTACGTCGGCAACGACCGCCTCGACATCCTCGCCACCAACGAGCTCGGACGCGCGCTGCTCTCCGAGCTCTACGCCGCACCCACCCGGCCGGCCAACCACGGCCGGTTCGTCTTCCTCGATCCGCGCTCGAAGACGTTCTATCCCGACTGGGACCGCGCCGCCCGCGAGACCGCCGCGATCCTGCGCTCGGCCGCAGGCCGCGACCCGTACGACCGCGACCTCTCAGACCTCGTCGGCGAGCTCGCCACCCAGAGCGAGGAGTTCCGCACCCACTGGGCCGCGCACAACGTGCGCTTCCACGCCACGGCAGCCAAGAACCTCCTGCATCCGGTCGTCGGCGAGCTCAGCCTCAGCTTCAACCGCCTGGACATCGCTGCCGATCAGGGGCTGACGTTGTTCACGTACGCCGCCGAGCCGGGCTCTCGTTCCGAGGAGGCGCTGAACCTGCTGGGAAGCTGGGCGGCCACGCTCGACCCGGCTGGGGCCGCGCCCATCAGACCGTCCCGACGCGGACCAGCGACTTGATCGCGCGGCGCTCGTCCATCGCGGCGTACGCGTCGGCGATGCCGTCGAGGTCGGTCTCGTAGTCGAGGACCCTGCCCGGGTCGATGCGGCCGTCGAGCACGTCGTCGAGCAGCTCGGGCAGGTAGACGCGCACCGGCGCGCCGCCGCCGCGCACGCCGACGTTGCGGAAGAACATCTGCCCGATCGGCAGCTCGACGCCGTGCGGGACGCCGACGAAGCCGACCATCGAGCCGGCGCGCGCGATGTCGAGCGCCGTCTGCATCGCCTGGCCGGTGCCGACGCACTCCAGCGTCGCGTCGACGCCGACGCCGTCGGTCATCTCCTTGATCGTCTCGACCGCCGCGTCGCCGCGCTCGGCGACGATGTCGGTGGCGCCGAACTCCTTCGCGAGCTCCTGGCGGTCGGCGTGGCGGCGAGAGCGCGATGATCCGCTCGGCGCCGAGGCGCTTGGCGGCGAGCACGCCGGAGAGGCCGACGGCGCCGTCGCCGACGACCGCGACGGTCTGGCCGGCCTGCGACCTGCGCGCAGACGGCGGCGTGGTGGCCGGTGGCCATCACGTCCGAGAGCGTCAGCAGCGAGCGCATCATCTCGTCGGAGTGGCCCGAGCCGGGGACCGTCACGAGCGTGCGTGTCGGCGAGCGGGACGCGGACCGCCTCGCCCTGGCCGCCGTCGCCGTTCATCGGGAAGAAGCCGCCGTTCATGCAGGCGGTCGTGATGCCGTGCCGGCAGTTGGGGCAGGTGCCGTCGCTGAAGGCGAACGGCGCGATGACGAGATCGCCCTTCTCGAGGCTCGTGACCTCGGCGCCGACGTCCTCGACGACGCCGATGAACTCGTGGCCGATCGGGCCCGGGCGCGAACTCGGAGTCGCCGCGGTAGTACCAGAGGTCCGAGCCGCAGACGCAGGCGAGGACGACGCGGACGATCGCGTCGGTCGGCTCGCGGAGGCTCGGGTCGGGCCGGTCGCCGGCTTCGATCCGGCGGGGCTCATGGAAGATGGCTGCACGCATGACCACCAGCTAAGCGCGCGGCCGGTCGTTCTGAGGGGCCCTGTGAGAGGGGTACTGGCAGGGCACCCCAAGCGAGCCGAGCGCGATCTACCGTCGACTGACCCGATCGAGGAAGACCGACATGGAACTACGCCCGCTCGGACGCACCGGCGTCCAGGTCTCGAAGCTGTGCCTCGGCACGATGATGTTCGGCGCCTGGGGCAACACCGACCACGACGATTCGATCCGCGTCATCCATCGCGCCCTGGACGCCGGGATCAACTTCGTCGACACCGCCGACGTCTACTCGGCCGGCGAGTCGGAGGAGATCGTCGGCAAGGCGCTGAAGGGCCGCCGCGACGACGTCGTCCTGGCCACGAAGTTCTTCATGCCGATGGGCGAGGACCCCAACCGCCAGGGCGGCTCGCGGCGCTGGATCGTGCGGGCGGTCGAGGACTCGCTGCGGCGCCTCGGGAACCGACTGGATCGACCTCTACCAGGTCCACCGTCCCTGCCCCGGACACCGACGTCGACGAGACGCTCGGCGCGCTGACCGACCTCGTCCGGCAGGGCAAGGTCCGCTACATCGGCTCGTCGTCGTACTCCGGCAGCCAGATCGTCGAGGCGCAGTGGGCCGCGCGCGAGCGGCACCTGGAGCGCTTCCGCACCGAGCAGCCGCCGTACTCGCTGCTGGTGCGCGCCATCGAGCTCGACGTGCTGCCGACGGCGCAGCGCCACGGCATGGGCATCCTCACCTACAGCCCGCTGGCCGGCGGCTGGCTGTCGGGCAGCTGGACGGCCGACAGCTCGCCCACCTCGCCGGTCCGCCAGCGGTTGGCGAAGCGCTTCGACATGTCGCTGCCCGAGAACCAGCGCAAGCTCGAAGCCGTCCAGCAGCTCGCCCAGGTCGCCGACGACGCCGGCCTGACGCTGATCGAGCTCGCGATCGCCTTCGTCGTCAACCACCCGGGCGTGACCTCGGCGATCATCGGCCCGCGGACGCATGGAGCAGCTCGACAGCCAGCTGCCCGCCGCCGACGTCCAGCTCGACGATGCGGTCCTCGACCGCATCGACGAGATCGTCAAGCCCGGCGTCGTCCTCAACCCCGCCGACACCAGCTACGGCGAGCAGGTCCTCCAGCCGGCGCTGCTGCGCCGCTACTGAATCGCGTCGTAGACCTTGAACATCGGCATGTACATCGCGACCACGATGAAGCCGACGATGCCGCCGACGAGCACGATCATGACCGGCTCGAGGATCGACGTGAGGGCCTTGATCGCCGCGGCGACCTCGTCCTCGTAGAAGTCCGCGACCTTGGTCAGCATGGCGTCGAGGTTGCCCGTCTCCTCGCCGACGGCGATCATCTGGGCGACCATCGCCGGGAAGATCGGCGTGTTCTTGAGCGGGTCCGCGATCGTGCCGCCGGACTTGACGGACTCGATGACGGAGTCCATCGCCTCCTCGACGACGGCGTTGCCGGCCGTCTGGCCCGTGACCTCGATCGCCTGCATGATCGGGACGCCGGCCGAGTAGAGCGCGGAGAACGTGCGCGACCAGCGCGCGAGCGCGATCTTCTGGACCGTGACGCCGATCTTGAACGGGACGCGCAGGCGCACGCGGTCCCACTGCGGGCGGCCCCACTCGGACTTGCGCCACTTGCGGAAGCCGACGACGACGCCGACGACGAGCGCGATCAGGATGTACCACTGGCCGGTGACGAAGTTCGACATGGCGACCGTGAACTTCGTGATCATCGGCAGCTCGCCGCCGAAGTCCTTGAAGACGTTGACGAACACCGGGACGATGAACGCGATCAGGCCGATCAGGACGGCGAACGCGAACGTCAGCACGACCGTCGGGTAGGCCATCGCGGACTTCACCTGACGGCGCAGCGAGTCGTCCTTCTCGAGCTGGTCGGCGACGCGGTCGAGCGACTGCTCGAGGACGCCGCCGGCCTCGCCGGCGCGCACCATCGCGACGTACAGCGGGTTGAAGATCTTCGGGTGCTTCGAGAGCGCCACGGAGAAGGAGATGCCGGCCTCGATGTCCGCGCGGACCTCGCCGAGGCAGTCGCGGAGCATCTTGTTCTCGATCTGGTCCTCGAGCACGTAGAACGCGCGCAGCAGCGTCATGCCCGAGGAGATCATGGTCGCCAGCTGGCGCGTCATGACCGTCAGCTCGGCCGCCTTGACGCGCTTGATCAGCGTCAGCTCGGCGCTCAGGCCCGACTTCTTCTCCTTGAGCTGCATGACCGTGAGGCCACGCGCCTTGAGCTCGTCGCCGACGGCCTCCTTGGTCGCACCGGCGATCTCGCCCGTGGACGGGATCCCGGAGGCGTCGACCGCCTTGTAGCTGAACGTCGCGGCGGCCATCAGGCGGCCATCGCCGGCGGGGCGGCGGAGCTCGAGGTGACGGACGGGGCGGGCGCGGCGGTCTGCAGGCCCTCGGCGTGCACGAGCCTGCGCAGCTCGGCCGGCTCGGACGAGCGCGACTCGGCGACGGCGAGCGAGATCCGGTTCTCGCGGACCAGGCCCGCGAGCGAGGCGTCCATCGTCTGCATGCCGTACTGACCCCCCGTCTGGATGAGTGAGTAGATCTGGTGGGTCTTGCCCTCGCGGATGAGGTTGCGGACGCCCGCGGTCGGGACGAGCACCTCGGCGGCGACGCAGCGGCCGTTGCCGTCCGCGGTCGGGACAAGGGTCTGCGTGACGACGCCCTGGAGGCCGATCGCGAGCTGGGCGCGGATCTGGCCCTGCTGGGCGGGCGGGAACACGTCGATGATTCGATCGATCGTCTGCGGCGCGTCCTGCGTGTGGAGGGTGGCGAACACGAGGTGTCCGGTCTCGGCCGCGGTCAGCGCGGTGCCGATCGTCTCCATGTCGCGCATCTCGCCGACGAGGATCACGTCCGGGTCCTGGCGCAGGGCCGCCTTCAGGGCGAGCGCGAACGACGGCGCGTCGGCCCCCAGCTCGCGCTGGTTGATGATGCAGCGCTTGTGCTGGTGCAGGAACTCGATCGGGTCCTCGATCGTCATGATGTGCTCGTCGCGCTGCTCGTTGATCTCGTTGATCAGCGACGCGAGCGTCGTCGACTTGCCGGAGCCGGTCGGGCCCGTCACGAGCACGATGCCGCGCGGCTTCTTGGCGAAGTTGCGGACCACGGTCGGCAGGCCGAGCCGCTCCAGCGGCACGGTCTCGGAGGGGATCAGGCGGAAGGCGGCGCCAAGGGTGCCGCGCTGGAAATAGGCGTTGACGCGGAAGCGACCGACGCCCGGGATCGAGTACGCGAAGTCGAGCTGCCAGTCCGTCTCGAGACGCTGACGCTGCGAGTTGTTGAGGATCGCGTAGATGATCTCTCGCGTGTCGGTCGGCGTCAGCTTCGGCTGGCCGTCGATCGGAACGAGGCCACCGCGAACGCGCAGCATCGGCGGCGCCCCCGCGGTGATGTGGAGGTCGGACGCCTTGTTCTTGACGACCGCCAGGAGGATCTCGGAGAAGTCCAGGCTCACGGCCAATACATCGGCACGCAGGCCCGACTTCTGAAGGCGGCTAGCGCGTACCGGAGACGCGAGCGATCTCGGCGATCGACGTGAGACCGCGACGGACCTTCTCGAGCCCGTCCTCACGCAGTCGCATCATGCCCTCGTGGACCGCCGCACGGGCGATCTCCTCGGAGGGCTCGCGCGCCACGGCGAGCGCACGGATCGTGTCGGAGACCCACATGACCTCGTAGAGGCCGATCCGGCCCTTGTAGCCGGACCCGCCGCAGCGGGCGCAGCCCACGGGCTCGTACGCCTCGAGGTCGAGGCCGACGTTGAAGCCGTTGGCGCGCATCACCTCGGCGGTGATCGTCGTGCGCTGCTTGCATTCCTCGCAGAGCAGGCGCGCGAGCCGCTGGGCGACGACGCAGTCGACCGCCGAGCCGACGAGGAAGGGCTCGATGCCCATCTCGATCAGTCGGGTGACCGCGCCCGGCGCGTCGTTCGTGTGCAGCGTCGAGAGCACGAGGTGGCCGGTGAGGGCGGCCTCGATGGCGATCTGCGCCGTCTCGCGGTCGCGGATCTCGCCGACCATGATGATGTCCGGGTCGGCGCGCATCATCGAGCGCAGCCCGCCGGCGAAGGTCAGGCCCGCCTTGTTGTTGACCTGGACCTGCGTGATGCCGTCGAGCTGGTACTCGACCGGGTCCTCGATCGTGATGATGTTCTTCTCGACCGTGTTGAGCTGGTTCAGCGCGCCGTACAGCGACGTCGACTTGCCGGAGCCGGTCGGGCCGGTGACGAGCACCGCGCCGTGGGCCTGCGCGAACGCCTTGGTGAAGCGCTCGAGCGCCTGCGGCAGCATGCCGAGCTGCTCGAGCTCGATCATGACCTTGCTCTGGTCGAGGATTCGCATGACCACGTTCTCGCCGTAGGCGCTGGCAGCGTGGCGACGCGGAGGTCGATCGGCTTGCTCGCGACCTCGAGCGAGATCCGCCCGTCCTGCGGGATGCGGCGCTCGGCGATGTCGAGGTCGGAGAGGATCTTCACGCGCGAGACGACCGCCGGCACGGCACTGGCGGGGATCACGGCGGCCTCCTGCAGCACGCCGTCGATCCGGTAGCGGACGCGCATGTCCTCGTCGCCCGGCTCGAAGTGGATGTCGGACGAGCCGCGCTCGACCGCCTCCTTGATCACGCGGTGCACGAGCTGGATGACCGAGGCGTCCTCGCCGGAGGCGCCGAAGTTGATCGGGGCGTCGCGGAGGTCGTAGAGCGGGCCGGCGGGCGTGTTGCCGCGGAAATCCTCGGGCTCGGGCGCGACGTCGGTTTCGTCGTCCGGCGCGACCGCGCCGTTGCCGAAGTCCGGGTCCTGCAGCCGGTCGAGCAGCGCGGAGATGTCGGTCGAGCTGGCGACCGCGGGCCGCACCTCGTAGCCGGTCATCACCGCGATGTCGTCCTGCGCGAGCACGTTCGCCGGGTCGGACATGGCGACGAGCAGCGTGCGCTCGCCGGAGTAGGCGATCGGCACGGCCTGATACGCTTGACCGCGGCGGGCGTGACGCAGCTTGGCGGCGTCCGGGTCGACGCGGTAGGTGCGCGAGGTCGATGTGGTCGAGCCCGAAGCGCTCCGCGACCGCGCGCGAGAGGTCGCTCTCGCTCAGCGTGCCGTCGGCGACGAGCAGGCGCTCGGGGAGCATCCTCTCGTTGGCGCGGTCGACCGCGAGGTCCATCGTGCCCTGGTCGACGAACCCGAGGTCGACGATGACGTCCGTCAGCACGCGGCCCGAGCCGCCACGCCGCGAGGGCGTGGTGATCCCGTTGCCCTTCCTCTTGGTGGGCGGAGCCCGGTCCTGCGGACGGATTCATGCTCAAGTGCTTTCAGTGGCGGCTGCCCGCATGGTGTCGCGGGGTGCCGCCTTGCCGGTCCAGCGCTCGAACGACGCTGCTCCCTGGCGACCAGCATCTCCAGGTCGTCCACCACGCTCGCACCCCGGTTCTTCCGTCGAGGAGTTGCGCGCCGTCGGGCTCGTAGACCATGTCGACGACAGCTTCCGCACCCAGATCATCGGCCCGCAACGGCAGCGCCTTGAACGTCGCCTGCGGGTCGTGAAGCGACCCAGGTGCAGTGGACGATGATCCGAGCCGGTCGGCCGCCTGCGCCCAGCGCACGCCGAGCTGGACGCGAGCGCACGCGCGGTCTCGGTGTCCGATTCCACACCGCTACGTCGGCCCCGGCGGTAGGCGAGCGCCCAGGCCGCGGCACGGCCCGCGCCGCCCGCGCCGAGCACCAGCGCCGTCTGGCGGCGGGGTCGATCGGCAGCGTCGCGGCAGCCCCGGCGCGTCGGTGTTGTCGGCCAGGATGCGGCCGTCCTCGAAGGTCAGCGGGTTGGCGCGCTCGATCGCCGGCGGCGGCGGACGCCTCGTCGGCGAGCGCGAACGCGGGCTGCTTGTGCGGGATCGTCACGTTGACGCCGCGGAAGCCGGCCCTCGGCAGCGCCCGTACCGCCTCGGCGAACAGCGCGGGCAGCGGTAGCTTCTGGTAGCGCCAGTCCCC
>CAWJKK010000002.1:0-37044 GCA_963843485.1 uncultured Solirubrobacteraceae bacterium
CAGGTTAGCTACGTGCGGATCGGATAACCGCTGAAGGCATCTAAGCGGGAAGCCGACCTCGAGATGAGTTCTCCCATCTCCTTGAGAGAGTAAGACCCCTGGTAGACCACCAGGTTGATAGGCCGGATCTGTAAGCACAGTAATGTGCGCAGGAGACCGGTACTAATGGGTCGAGGGCTTGACGGATAATTTTTGTTGATGCTCGTTTGTTGGCAGGCTGTGTAGTTTTGAAGGTCCGCAGAGATGCGGTCTTGACAAGTTTCCGGTGGCTTTCGCGTGGGGGAAACACCTCTTCCCATTCCGAACAGAGCAGTTAAGCCCCACAGCGCCGATGGTACTTGGCCTTCACGGGCCTGGGAGAGTAGGTCGCCGCCGGTTCCTTCATTCAGATGAGCCGCCCCGAGGGGCGGCTCGTCGTCGTTCTGGGGCGGCTAATGGTCGCTATGCGACCACGAGCAACCCCACGGCGGCCGGCCCAAGGCTCTCGGGCCGCCCGGAGGCGGCCCGAGGGCGTTGGAGCTCGTGCCCGGCCGGCGCGTGAGTCCTCCCAGACCTCACACCGGGCGGGCGGTGTTCAGGTCCGCCGTGCCGGGCGATGGGTGACCGGCGTGACGCAGACCTGTGCGCGTGGCGCGGATGGTGAGGGCCGGCGCCTGCGCGGATGACGACCCAGCGGCCGGCGGTGCGGGTGCTCGTGCGTGGGGGCGGAGGGGGCGCTCTCAGGCGCCCCTGCCTCACCCAGCGTCGCGAACGCGGCAGCCGTATTCGCGGCTTCGCGCACCAGCTCGCGGAGCGAGCGTTTCTTCGGGCGGCGTGTGGTCGTCGGGGGGAACACGTGTTCGACAAGCTACGAATCGGGTCGGACGGAACCCGCTCGTTCCGGGCTTCCGCGTGCGCATCGCCACGGATTTGGCTGCGCAGCGTCGATCCGGACACACGTTCGTGCAAGCGATCTTGCAGCGCGCCGCTGAGAGGCCCCGGGAGGGCCCGCCCGGCTAGGCTGGCGCGGCCATGATCCACCTTCGGATCGTCTCGCCCCCGCACCGCACCGAAGCCGTCCGGAAGGTGCTCTCGTGTACGCCCTCGGTGATCAACATCGTGGTGCTCCCCGGCGTCGCCGAGCGGCCGAACGGGGATCTGGTGATGTGCGACGTCGCGCGCGAGGACGCCAGCGTGATCCTGCACGACCTCAAGGACCTGAACCTGCGCGAGGAGGGATCGATCAGCCTCGAGCTCGTGGACACGGCGATCTCGCGGCTGGCCGACGAGGCCGAGCGCCACGCCCGCGGGGCGCCGGCGGACGCGGTCGTCTGGGAGGAGGTCGAGGAGCGCACGAACGAGAACGTCGAGCTCTCCGGCGTGTTCCTGCTGTTCATGGTGCTGGCCGCGGTGATCGCCGCCCTCGGCATCTTCCAGGACTCGGAGATCCTGATCGTCGGCGCGATGGTGGTCGGCCCCGAGTTCGGCCCGATCGCCGGTCTCTGCGTCGCCATCGTGCAGCGCCGCCGCCCGCTGGCGCTGCGCTCCGGCGCGGCGCTGCTGCTCGGCTTCCCGCTCGCGATCCTGGCCGCTTTCGTGCTTGCCGCGATCTTCAAGGACACGTCGCTGACGCCGGACGAGTGGGTGTCCAGCGAGCACGAGCTCGCCAACCTGATCTCGAACCCCGACGTCTTCGCGGCGATCGTCGCGCTGGCGGCAGGCGCGGCCGGGATGCTCTCCCTGAGCACGGCGAAGTCGGGTGCGCTGATCGGCGTGCTGATCTCCGTCACCACCATCCCGGCCGCCGCGAACATCGGCATCGCGGCCGCCTACGGCGATTGGGACGGCTTCCGCGGGAGCACCGAGCAGCTCGCGCTCAACCTCACCTGCATCCTCGTCGCCGGAACGGCCGTGCTGGCGCTGCAGCGGGCGCTGTTCCGCCGCCGCCGCGCCCAGCACCTCAGGGACGAGCTTGACTCTCCACCCGCTGGAGACCGCACCATGGCGGCATGACCGCCACGAGCACCATGCTGCTGACGATCGGAGAGCTGAGCCGCCGCACCGGACTGCCGGTGCGGACGATCCGCTTCTACTCCGACGCGGGCGTGGTGCCGCCGGCCGACCGCACCGAAGCGGGATACCGGCTGTACGGCCTCGACGCGCTCCAGCGGCTCCGGCTCGTCCGGACGCTCAGGGACCTCGGCATCGACCTCGCGACGATCCGCCGCGTGCTCGAGGCCGAGACCAGCGTCGAGGACGTCGCCACGCGCCACGCGCACGCGCTCGAGGCCCAGATCCGGGTCCTGCGCCTGCGCCGGGCCGTGCTCACGGCGGTCGCCGCCCGCGGAAGCGACCCCGAGGAGATGCAGAAGATGAGCGAGCTCGCCCACCTCTCGGCCGAGGAGCGCCGGCGGATCGTCGCCGGCTTCCTCGACGAGGTGTTCGAGGGGCTCGACATGGAGCCCGGCTTCGTCACGCGCATGCGGTCCGCCGGCCCGGACCTGCCGGACGACCCGACCCAGGAGCAGGTCGACGCCTGGATCGAGCTCGCCGAGCTCGTCCAGGACGACGACTTCAAGGCCGGCATCCGCCGGATGTCCGAGCAGCACGCCCAGCAGCGCGCGGCGGGCGAGGCGATGCGCCCCGACCCCGACTGGAACGCCGCCGCGGCGCTCGTCGCCGAGAAGGGCGAGGGCGCCCGCGCCGCCGGGATCGACCCGGCGAGCCCCGAAGGGCGCCAGATCGTCGACGCGATCGTGCCGCGGTTCGCCGCCGGCAGGAGGACGGCCCGGAGCTCGCGCCGCGCGCTCGCCGACCGCCTGGCCACCGGCACGGACGCCCGCGCCGAGCGCTACTGGCAGCTGCTGGCGACCATCAACGGCTGGCCGCCCGTGCCGACCACGGTGCCGGCCTGGGAGTGGGTCATCGCCGCACTGCGCGCCTAGCGCGACCCGAG
This sequence comes from uncultured Solirubrobacteraceae bacterium, assembly GCA_963843485.1. Taxonomy (GTDB): domain Bacteria; phylum Actinomycetota; class Thermoleophilia; order Solirubrobacterales; family Solirubrobacteraceae; genus DASSUW01. The sequence goes on from CAWJKK010000002.1 coordinate 2,936, forward strand.
CGAGGACCAGACGTCGACCTTCGTGCGGACCTTGTCCACCACCGCGTCGGTGAACTCCGTGGTGGTGGCGTGGCCGCCGAGGTCGATCGTCTTGGTCCCGGTCGCGACGGTCTCGAGCACGCCCTCGTAGATCGCGCGCGAGGCCCGCTCGGCGTCCTCGCCGTGGCGCGCGGCGGCGTAGCTCAGCACCGCGCCGCAGGCCAGCAGCATCGCCATCGGGTTCGCGAGGTCCTTGCCCATCAGCGACGGCGCGGTGCCGTGCGGCGCCTCGGCCATCGCGACGTCGACGTCGTAGTCGTCGTCGAACGCCAGCAGCACCGACTCGGCGCCCGCGATCGAGCCGAACATCGGCAGCACCATGTCCGACAGGCAGTCGCCGTCGCGGTTCAGCGCCGGGATCACCAGCGGCGTCTCGGTCGCGCCCGTCAGCAGCCCCGCGTAGGTCGCGTCGATCAGCACCGGCTGGTAGTCGACCTCGGGGTGGCGCGCGGCGGCCGCGTCCATCTCCTCCTTGAGCATGCCCTCGTAGATCGGGGAGACCGTCCACTTCGGCCCGCCGTAGACCCGCGCGCGCATGCGCTCCGCGGTCTGGAACGCGTACTCGGAGACCGCCCGGCACGTCGAGCGCGTGACCTTCTCGGTGCGGTAGGCGACCTCGTCCGGCGCGCCCTCCTCGCCCTCGCGCCACTGCTTGGCGCCGTAGGCGTCCTCGATCGCCATCCGCACGACCGAGATCGGGTGGTAGACGCCCGAGACCGGCCCGACCACGCCCGGGATCCGCCGCCCGGTGCGCACGATCACCTTGCCGCCGACCTCCTCGCGCAGGATCCGGTTCGGCGACCCGACGTCGTCCTTGCCCTCCGGGGTGATCGTCGCGGCCTTGACGCCGTAGCCGGCCTCGCGCATCGCGCGCGCCGCCTCGTGGACGACCTCGTTGCCGGTCTCGCGCCGCTTCTCCAGCGACAGGTCGAAGCGCTCGACCTCGACGTCGAGCGCCAGCACGTCGGGCGCGAGCACCCGCAGCGCCTGCTCGAGCAGCTCCTGGCCGGTCTCGTCGCCGTCGGTGACGATGATCTTCAGGGCCATCAGGCGGCCGCCCCGCGGCCTTCGAGCCCGAGCTCGTCGGCGCGGTCCTCGAGCGCCGCGATCACGAACGCGACGTGCTCGTCGAAGTCCACGCCGAGGTCGGTCGCGCCCTGGCGCATCGCGTCGCGGTCGACCGCGGCGGCGAAGGCCGGCGTCTTCATCTTCTTCTTGACCGACTTCGGCGTCATGTTGTGGACGCCCTCGGGCCGCACGTAGGCGCAGGCCATGATGAACCCGGACAGCTCGTCGACCGCGTAGAGCGTCTTCTCCATCGGCGACTCGCGCGGCACCTCCAGGAAGTCCGCGTGCGAGGCCACGGCGCGGACGAACTCGTCCGAGAAGCCCTGGCGCTCGAGCTCCTGCAGCGCCACGCGCGGATGGCCCGTCTCGAGGTCCGGATGGCGCTCGTAGTCGAGGTCGTGCAGCATGCCGACCAGGCCCCAGCGCTCCTCGTCCTCGCCGAACCGGCGCGCGTAGGCGCGCATCGCGGCCTCGACCGCCAGGACGTGCCGGCGGAGCGATTCGGACTCGGTCCAGGTGCAGAACAGGTCCCAGGCCTGGTCTCGCGAAAGGGGCTCTGACATGGCTGTTACCCTAGCCCAGCCTCGGGCCTCCGAGGCCCGCCCCACCACTATGGAAAAGCTCCTGATCGAGGGCGGGGTGCCGCTTTCCGGCACGATCGTGCCCGCCGGCAACAAGAACGCAGCGCTGCCGCTGCTGGCCGCCAGCCTCCTCACCGACGAGGAGGTCGTGCTGCACAACGTCCCGCGCATCCGCGACGTCGAGGCGATGCTCGACCTGCTCGCCGAGCTCGGCGTCGTCGTCGAGTGGCGCGCCGAGAACACGGTCTCGCTGCAGGCCGAGAACGTGCGCGGGACCGACGTCGACTCGTCGCTGGCCGAGCGCATCCGCGCCTCGTTCCTCGCCGCCGGCCCGCTGCTCGCGCGCTACGGCTCGGCCGTGATGCCGCCGCCGGGCGGCGACGTGATCGGCCGCCGCCGCCTGGACCCGCACCTCGACGCCTTCCGCGCCCTCGGCGCGACCGTCGAGCACGACCGCGACATCCGCATCTCCGCCCCCGACGGCGGCCTGCAGGCCTGCGACTTCCTGATGGACGAGCCGTCCGTGATGGGCACGGAGAACGCGCTGATGGCCGCGGCGCTGACCGACGGCACGACCGTGATCCGCAACGCCGCTTCCGAGCCGCACGTGCAGGACGTCGCGCGCATGCTCAACAAGATGGGCGCCGCGATCGAGGGCATCGGCTCGAACGTGATGTCCGTGCACGGCGTGACGAAGCTCGGCGGCTGCGAGCACACGGTCACGCCCGACCACATCGAGATCGCCTCCTTCATGGCGCTCGCCGGCGTCACCGGCGGTGAGCTGCGGATCGAGGGCTGCGTGCCGGACGACATGCGGATGATCCGCCTCGTCTTCACCCGGCTCGGGCTCGAGACCCGGCTCGACGGCGACGACATCATCGTCCCGGGCGGCCAGAAGCTGAAGGTGGCGCGCGACGCCGGCGACTACCAGTCCAAGGTCGAGGACGGGCCGTGGCCCGCCTTCCCGGCCGACCTCACGAGCATCGCGGTCGCGCTCGCGACGCAGTCCGAGGGCTCGGTCCTGATCTTCGAGAAGATGTTCGAGAACCGCCTGTTCTTCGTGGACGAGCTGATCACGATGGGCGCGGAGATCACGATCTGCGACCCGCACCGGGCGATCATCATCGGCCCGCGGCGGCTGCGCGGCCAGCGGTTGTCCTCGCCGGACATCCGCGCCGGCATGGCGAAGCTGATCGCCGCCCTGTGCGCCGAGGGCACGAGCGAGATCCACAACGTGCGCCAGATCGATCGCGGCTACGAGCGGATCGACGAGCGGCTGCGCGCGCTCGGCGCGCGGATCGAACGCACCGCGGCGTAGCCGGTATAAGTGCGCCGAGGTGGCGCACTGAACGTCGAGCTGGCGTCGTTCCTGGTGATCGTCGCGGCGGCGGTCGCCGCGCCGCTGCTGGCCGCCCTGATCGGCCGCGTGATCCCGTTCCCGCTCGTGGTCGTCGAGCTGGTGCTCGGGATCCTGATCGGCCCGCAGGTCCTCGGCCTGGCCGAGCTCGACGACCTGGCCATCGTTCTTCGGCTCGCTCGGGCTCGCGTTCCTGTTCCTGTTCGCGGGCTACGAGATCGAGTTCGACCGCATCCGCGGCACGCCGCTGCGGCTCGCGCTGATCGGCTGGGCGATCTCGCTCGTGCTCGCCTACAGCCTCGCGGGCGTGCTGCACGCGACCGGCCTGATCGTCTCCGGGCTGCTGGTCGGGTCGGCGATGGCCACGACCGCGATCGGCACGCTGATGCCGATCCTGCGCGACAACCGGCTGCTCGAGACCCACTTCGGGCGGCTGCTGCTGGCGGCGGGCGCGGTCGGCGAGCTCGGGCCGATCCTGATCATCACGCTGCTCCTCTCGGGTGACAGCGACGAGCTCGTGAACGCGCTGATCCTCGCCGGCTTCGTCCTGCTGACGATCGTGACCGCCGCGGTCGCGCTGCAGGCGCCGGACCGGTTCTGGCACTACGTCCGGGGCTCCATGCACACGAGCGGGCAGCTCCCCGTGCGGCTCACGGTCGCCCTGCTGATCGGGCTCGTCGCGCTGGCCGAGGAGTTCGGGCTCGACCTGATCCTGGGCGCGTTCGCCGCCGGCGTCATCGTCAACCTGGTGCTGCGCCGGCAGACCGGCGACGGGGACGAGCGCCGCGCAAGGCGTTCGAGGTCAAGCTCGACGCCCTCGGCTACGGGTTCGCGATCCCGGCCTTCTTCATCACGAGCGGGATGGCGTTCGACCTCGACTCCCTGCTCGACGACGCCGGGGCGATGCTCGAGGTGCCGCTGTTCCTCGTGCTGTTCCTCGATCATCCGCGGGCTGCCGGCGCTGCTGCTCTACCGCGACGTGCTGCCGGCCGCGCGCGAGCGCGCCGCGCTGGCGCTGTTCTCGGCCACCCAGCTGCCGCTCGTCGTCGCGATCACCACGATCGGGGTCCAGACCGACCGCATGCGCGCCGCGACCGCGGCGGCGCTCGTCGGCGCCGCGATGCTCTCGACGCTGCTGTACCCGCTGGTCGGCACGCACCTCGCGCGGCACGCCCGCACGGCGTGAGCGGCCGGTTGTACTAGGTTGGCGGGCCGTGATCCACCCGATCCCCAGCGGGACGCGCGACGTCCTGCCCGACGAGATGCGCGAGCTGCGTGCGATCACGGAGGCGATCCGCGGCGTCTTCGAGGCCCGTGGCTACGGGGAGATCGCCACGCCCGCGCTGGAGTACGAGGCGACGCTCACGCAGGGCGATCCCGCCGCCGCCGACCCGGCGTACAAGCTGTTCGACGAGCACGGCAACGTGCTGATCCTGCGCTCGGACATGACGATCCCGATCGCGCGCGTGGTCGCGAGCCGCTACCCGGCCGCCGAGCCGCCGCTGCGCTTCTGCTACTTCGCCCACGCCTACCGCTCCGTGCGGCCGCAGCGCGGCCAGGCGCGCGAGATGCTGCAGGCGGGCACCGAGCTGGTCGGCTCGAGCGGGCCGCACGGCACGGCCGAGGCGCTCACCGTCCTGTGCGAGTCGCTCGCCGCCGCCGGGCTCGAGAACTACCGCGTCGGGCTCGGCGACGCCTCGCTCTACCCGCGGCTGCTCGACCGCCTGGCCGTGCCGGGCGGGGCGCGCCGCCAGCTCCTGCACGAGCTGGTCACGCGCGACTTCGTCGGCCTCGAGCGCGAGGCGACCGCGCTCGGCCACGACGAGCTGCTGCGCGTCCCGCAGCTGCGCGGCGGCGTCGACGTGCTCGACGACGTGCCGGAGGCCGCCGAGCTGCGGGCGGTGCACGACCTGCTGGCGCCCGACGTGGCCGAACGCGTCATCTTCGACCTCGGCCTGATCCGGTCGCTCGGCTACTACACGGGCGCGGTCTTCGAGGTCTACGACGCGGCGCTCGGCGCCCCGATCGGCGGCGGCGGCCGCTACGACGACCTGCTCGGCCGCTTCGGCCGCGACCTGCCGGCCTGCGGCTGGGCGCTGAACGTGGAGCGGCTGCACATCGCGCGCGTGGGGGAGGGCGCGGTGAGCCTCGAAGGGCTCCGGATCGCGGTGCCGCGCGGCGCGCTGATGGGCGAGACGCTCGATCTGCTCGACGCGCTCGGCGTCGACACGGCGGAGGTGCGCTCGAACGACCGCAAGCTGCTGTTCGAGGACTCGGGCCTGATCACGATGCGCCCGTCGGACGTGCCGACCTACGTCGAGGCGGGCGCGGCCGACATCGGCGTGGCCGGCAAGGACGTGCTGGCCGAGCAGGCCGAGCGCGAGGTCTACGAGCTGCTCGACCTCGGCTTCGGGCCGTGCCGGATGGTCTTCGCCACCGTCGCGGGCGAGGATCCCGCAGCCGAGGCCCTGCGCCGCCTCGGCGTCATGCGGATCGCGACCAAGTACCCCAAGATCGCCGCGCGCTACTTCGAGCGCACGGGGCGCCAGGCCGAGATCGTCGAGGTCAAGGGCTCCGTCGAGCTGGCGCCGCTGACCGGGCTCGTCGAGGGCATCGTCGACCTGACCGCGACCGGCTCGACGCTGCGCGAGAACGGGCTCGTGATCCGCGAGGAGATCTCGCCCTCGACGGCGCGGCTGATCGCCAACCCGGTCGCGCACAAGCTGCGTGCGGCAGAGCTCGACCGGCTCGTGGAGCGCATCCGTGCGGCTCAGCTGCACTGAGGCCACCGCGGCCGCCGCCGCAGCCGCGGTCCGCGCGACGGTCGCGCCGCCCGAGGACGTGGCGGGCGCGGTGGCCGAGATCGTCGCCGCCGTGCGCGAGCGCGGCGACGACGCGGTGCTCGAGCTCGAGCAGCGCTTCGGCGGCGGCGGGCCGCTGCTGGTGGCGCCGGACGAGCTCGAGGCGGCCGTCGACGGGCTCGACCCGGCGGTGTACGAGGGGCTCGAGCTGGCGATCGCCAACGTCCGCGCGGTCGCCGAGGCCGGGCGCGACGCCGAGGCGGAGGCGGCGCTCCCGCAGGGCCAGACCGTGCGGCTGCGCGAGGTGCCGGTGCGCCGCGCCGCGATCTACGCGCCCGGCGGCCGCAACCCGTACCCGTCGTCGGTCGTCATGGGCGCGGTCACGGCGTGGACCGCGGGCGTCGACGAGGTCGTCGTCGCCGCTCCGCCGCACCCGCTGATCCTCGCCGCCTGCTCGCTCTGCGAGGTCGACGCGGTGTACCGGATGGGCGGCGCGCAGGCGATCGCCGCGCTCGCGTACGGGACGGCCTCGGTCGCGCCCGTCGACGTGATCGTCGGTCCCGGCAGCGTCTGGGTGCAGGAGGCCAAGCGGCAGGTCTCCGGCCGCGTCGGCATCGACGGCTTCGCCGGCCCGAGCGACCTCACCGTGATCTGCTCGGCCGGCGCCGACCCCGCGCCGCTGCGGCTCGACCTCGCGGCGCAGGCCGAGCACGGCGAGGGCTCGCTCACCGTCGCCGTCAGCGACGACGCGGCGCTGCTCGACGCGCTCGGCGCCGCGATCGCCGTCCACGCCGACTCGATCGACGCCGCCCTGGCCTTCGCCGAGGCGCTGGCGCCCGAGCACCTGCAGCTCGCGGGCGCCGCCGCCGAGGCGCTGGCGCCGCGCGTGCGCCGCGCCGGCTGCCTGTTCGTGGGGATCGAGTCGGGCACCGCGTTCGGCGACTACGTGGCGGGTTCGAACCACACGCTGCCGACCGACGGCGCCGCCCGCTTCGCCTCCGGCCTCTCGACGCGGCACTTCCGGCGGCGGATGGCCGAGGTGCGGATCGGGGCCGCCGCACCCGCGCTCGCGCGCGCCGGCGTGCCGGTCGCGCGCGCCGAGGGGTTCGAGCAGCACGCCGCCTCGATGGCCGTCCGCTGCGAGAATCGGGACCAGGAATGACCAGGACCGCACAGATCACGCGCACGACCGGCGAGACCGACGTCTCGCTCACCCTCGGCCTCGACGGCAGCGGCGCCGGCACGCGCGCCACCGGCGTCGGCTTCCTCGACCACATGCTCGACCTCGTGGCCCGCCACGGGCGGATCGACCTCGACGTGGAGGTCCGCGGCGACCTCCAGACCGGCGCCCACCACACGGTCGAGGACACGGGGATCGTGCTCGGCCAGGCGCTCGACGAGGCGCTCGGCGACCGCCGCGGGATCGTCCGCTACGGCCACGCGGTGATCCCGATGGACGAGTCGCGCGCCGCGTGCACGATCGACGTGTCCGGGCGCCCGTTCGCCGCCGTCGAGGGCTTCGAGCGGCTGCCGGCGGGGGACATCGCGGGCTTCGAGCACGAGGTCGCGGAGGAGTTCTTCCGCGCGGTCGCCTCGGCCGCGCGGCTGACGCTGCACCTCGAGCTGCGCGCGGGCACCAACGCCCACCACATGATCGAGGCCTGCTTCAAGGCGTTCGCCCGCGCGCTGCGGGCGGCGGTCGCCGTCGACCCGTCCGAGACCGGCGTGCCGTCCACGAAGGGGACGCTCACGTCGTGATCGCGATCGTCGACTACGGCATGGGCAACCGGCGCAGCGTCGAGAAGGCGCTCGAGCACGTCGGCGCGCAGCCGGTGATCACCGCCGACCACGACGCGATCCGCTCCGCCGACGCGGTCGTGCTGCCCGGCGTGGGCGCGTTCCCGCTGGCGATGCGCAACATCCGCGCGGCCGGGCTCGACGACGTGATCCTCGACCGCGCGGCCGCGGGCGTGCCGGTGCTCGGCCTGTGCCTGGGCATGCAGCTCCTGTTCGAGCGCTCCGACGAGCACGAGGGCGCGCCCGGGCTCGGCCTGCTGCCGGGCACCGTGACCGCGCTGCGGGCGCCGCGGGTGCCGCACATCGGCTGGAACCTCGTCGGCTTCGAGCGCCCGTCGGTGCTGACCGCGGGGCTCGGCGAGGCGGCGGCGTTCTACCACGTGCACTCGCTCGCCTGCCGGCCCGCCGAGGACGGCGACGTGGTCGGGCGCGGCGAGTACGGCGAGCGCTTCGCCTCGATCGTCGAGCGCGGCAACGTGATGGGCTGCCAGTTCCATCCGGAGAAGTCCTCGCGCGACGGGCTCGCGCTGCTGCGCAACTTCACGACGTCGATCCCCACCCTCGTCGCCGCGTGATCCTCTACCCGGCGATCGACATCATGGACGGCAAGGCGGTCCGGCTCGTCCAGGGGCGCTTCGAGGACTCGACGACCTACGCCGACGACCCGCTCGAGGCCGCGCAGAGCTGGGTCGACGCCGGCGCGCGCTTCCTGCACGTCGTCGACCTCGACGGCGCCCGCGCCGGCGAGCCGCGCTCGATCGAGCACCTGCGCCGGATCGCGGCCGGCACCGGCGTGCCGGTCCAGTACGGGGGCGGGCTGCGGACCGTGGCGGCCGTGCGCGAGGCGCTGCGCGCCGGCGCCGAGCGGGCGATCGTCGGCACCGCCGCGTTCCGCGACGTCGACTTCCTCGACGAGATCGTCTCCACCTACGGGCCGCGGATCATCGTGTCCGTGGACGTGCGCGGCGGCTTCATCTCGACCGCGGGCTGGACCGAGACGACCGAGCTCCCGGCCGCCGACGCGATCCGCCACCTGCACGACCGCGGCGTCACCTCGTTCGTGTACTCGAACGTCGACCGCGACGGGATGCTCGAGGGCCCCGACCTGCACGAGGTCGCCACGATCGCCGAGGCCGTCCGCGGCCGCTTCATCTACTCCGGCGGGATCGGCACCCGCGACCACCTCGCCGGCCTCGCCGGGCTGCGCCAGGTCAACCTCGCCGGGGTCATCGTCGGCAAGGCCCTGTACGAGCGGCACTTCACGGTGGCCGAGGGCCAGGCCGCGCTCGACTCGCACTAGCCCGCGCTGCCGCCGCTGCACCGCGACCCGTTCGACCGCCTGCTCGTCGCCCAGTCGTCGGCGCTGGACACACCGGTGCTGACCGCGGACGCGGCGATCGCCGCCTACGACGTCCGGACGGTCCTCGTCACGGGCTGATCTACCCTCTCCGGCCCGTGCACTTCAAGCGGATCATCCCCTGCATGGACGTCGACGCGGGCCGGGTCGTGAAGGGCACCCGGTTCATCGACATCCGCGACGCCGGCGACCCGGTCGAGCTCGCCGCCCACTACGACGCCACCGGCGCGGACGAGCTCGTGTTCCTGGACATCACCGCGACGTCGGACAAGCGCGCGACGGTGGTCGAGCTGGCGCGGCGGGCGGCCGACGAGGTCTTCGTCCCGTTCACGATCGGCGGCGGCGTGCGCGAGGTCGCGGACGCGCACGGCGTGCTCGACGCCGGTGCGGACAAGGTCGCGGTCAACTCGGCGGCGGTCGCGCGCCCCGAGCTGGTCGGCGAGCTGGCCGCGGTGTTCGGCGCGCAGTGCGTGGTGCTGGCGATCGACGCCAAGCGCGCCGGCGACGGCTTCGAGGTCCACGTGGCGGGCGGGCGGACGCCGACGGGCCGCGACGCGGTCGCCTGGGCGCGCGAGGGCGTCGAGCGCGGGGCGGGGGAGATCCTGCTGACGTCGATGGACCGCGACGGCACCCAGGACGGCTACGACCTCGAGCTCACGCGCGCGATCGCCGCGGCGGTCGACGTGCCCGTGATCGCGTCCGGCGGAGCGGGCGAGCCCGCGCACCTCGTCGCCGGGCTCGAGGCCGGCGCCGACGCCGTCCTCTGCGCCTCGATCTTCCACTACGGGCAGTACACGATTCCGGAGGTTCGCGAAGCGCTGCGGAACGCCGGCGTCGCCATGAGACCCTAGACACGTCATGGGACCATCTGCAGAGCAGATGGACCTCCTCGAACGCGACGAGATGCTGGCGATCCTGGACGCCGCCGTGGACGGGGCGGCGGCCGGGGAGGGGTCGGTGGCGCTCGTGACCGGCGAGGCGGGGATCGGGAAGACGAGCCTGATCCGGGCGTTCGCGCGCCGGACGGAGGAGCGGGCGCGGGTGCTGCTCTCCGCCTGCGACGACCTGCTGGCGCCGCGGACGCTCGGGCCGCTGCACGACGCCGCGCTCGGCAGCGACGGCCCGCTCGCCGCCGCGCTGGCGGCCGACGCGCCCGTCGACGCGCTGTTCAGCGCGCTGCTCGAGGAGCTCGCCGCGGAGCCGCCGACCGTGCTCGTCGTCGAGGACGTGCACTGGGCGGACGACGCGACGCTGGACGTGCTCGGCTACGCCGCCCGCCGCGTCGAGCGGATCGGGGCCGTGCTCGTGCTCACGTTCCGCGACGACGAGACCGGCCCGCGCCACCCGCTGCAGCGGCTGCTCGGGGCGCTGTCGGGCGTGCCCGTGCAGCGGATCGCGCTGCGGCCGCTCTCGCGCGCCGCGGTCGAGCGGCTCGCCGCCGGCACGGTCGCGGACGTCGACGCCGTGCACCGGATGACCCGCGGCAACCCGTTCTTCGTCAGCGAGGTGCTGGCCTCGCCCGCCGACGCCGTCCCGGCGAGCGTGGTCGAGACCGTGCTGGCGCGCGTGGCGCGGCTCGGGCCGGACTGCCGCGAGGCGCTCGACCAGCTGTGCGTCGTCCCGTCGCGGGTCGGGCTCGAGCTGGCCGGGAGCCTGCTCGGGCAGCGCGTCGACGCGCTCGCGGAGGCCGAGGTCGCCGGCGTGCTGGAGGTGCGCCCGCACAGCCTGGCGTTCCGGCACGAGCTGGCGCGGCGCGCGATCGAGCGCAGCCTGCCCGCGCTCGCCCGCCGGCGCCTGAACGCCGACGTCGTGCGCGCCCTCGAGGCCCAGCCGCGGCCCGACCTGGCGAGCCTGATGCACCACGCGGTCGAGGCGGGCGACGTCGAGACGGTCGTCGCCGTCGGCCCGCTCGCCGCCCGCCAGGCCGCGCAGGCCGGGTCGCACCGCCAGGCGCTCGCGCACCTGGAGGCGGTCGCCCCGCACCTGGCGCGGCTGCCCGAGCGCGATCGCGCGGCGGTGCTCGACGAGCTCGGCTGGGAGCTCTACAACGGCCACCGCTTCCGCGAGGCGGTCGACGCCGGACGCGCCGCCGCGGCGCTGTACGCGCAGCTCGGCGACGAGGTCGCGCACGGCGAGTGCCTCGTGCGCGTGTCGCGCCACCTGTTCATGGCCGGCGAGACCGACGCGGCCGAGGCGACCGCGGCCGAGGCGGTGCTGATCCTCGAGCCGGCGGGCGACCCGGCCGCGCTCGCCCACGCGTCGCTGTACGACGGCGCGATCCTCGCGCTGACCGACGAGCACGAGCGCGCCGCCTCGATCCTCGCCGCCGCGCGCGACCTCGCCGGCCGCGCCGGCCGCCGCGATCTCGAGGCCCTGTCGCTCAACTACCTCGGGATCGCGCGCTTCGAGCAGGGCGAGGCGGACGGTCTCGAGCTGGTGCGCGCGAGCGTGGACGCGGCGATGGCGAACCGCAACCACGAGGTCGCGGCCCGCGGCTACTGCAACCTCGGGGAGCTGCTGTTCCGCGCCGGCCGGCTGGCGGACACCGAGGCGTGCGTGAGCGAGGGCCTGCCGTTCGCCCGCGAGCGCGGGTTCTGGTCGCACGCCTACAACCTCGAGGTCCACCGCTGCGCGGTGCTGCTGCGGCGCGGCGAGCTCGACGCCGCCCTGACGGGTCTGACCGCGCTCGTGGAGGGCGTCGACGACCCCGGGATGCTGTTCGCCTACAGCGTGCCCTGGCTCGGCCGGGCGCTGGCGCGGCGCGGAGACCCGCGGGCCGGGGCGATGCTCGCGGCCGCCTGGGAGCGCGCGCAGCGGCAGCGCCTCCTGCTCGGGGTCGCGTACGCCGGGCTGGCGTACGCCGAGTGGGCGTGGCTCGCCGCCATGCCGGACGCCGCCGCCGGCGTCGGGCGGGTCCTGCTGCCCCGGACCGCCCACCCGGGCGGCGCGCCGTTCCGCGCCGAGCTGCTGCGGATCCTGGCGCGCGCGGGCGTCTCCGCGGAGACGCCGGACGAGCGCTGGGCGCCGGCGGACGACCCGTTCGAGACGGCGCTCGAGCTGACCGCCGACCGGCGCTTCCGACGAGGTCGCCGAAGGCCTGCGCATGCTCGACGCGATGGGCGCCGACGGCGCCGCCGCGCGCGTCCGCGCCGAGCTGCGGGCGACCGGGATGCCGGTGCCGCGCGGCCCGCGGCCGACCACGCGCGCCAACCCGGCGGGCCTCACGCAGCGCCAGCTCGCGGTCCTCGCGCTGCTGCGCGAGGGCCTGACCAACGCCGAGATCGCCGAGCGGCTCGTCGTCTCGGTGCGCACGGTCGACCACCACGTGGCCGCCGTGCTGAACAAGCTCGGCGTGCGCTCGCGGCGCGAGGCCGACGCCGCGGCGCACGCGATCGGCATCGACTAATCGACCTCCAGCCCGATCGTGTCGGGCGCGAGGCCGGAGCTGTCCACGGCGGCGGCGCCGGAGATCGCGAGCACGTCGAGGGCGACCTCGGCGTGCGTGATGTTCACGTCCGCCGACAGGCCCGTGACGCGGGCGGTGCCGCGACTGCCGGCCACCCGGACCGCGCCGGACGCGGCGACCGTCACGCGGTCCGCGCGACCGTCCCCGCCTGGCGAGCCGAAGCCGGGCGAGAGGCTGACGTCGACGAGTGCGACCGGCGTGCCGGTCAGGTCCGCGACCGCGAACGTGTCCGCGCCTCCGTGCGCCAGCGTGTCGATCTCCTCGATCGCGTCGAGGTCCATGACGATGCCGCCGACGTCGCGCGTCATGCGCACGCCGCTGCCGCGACGGGCGAGCGCGAAGCGCTCGTCGTCGGTCGTGCCGAGGAAGAACAGCGAGTCGCGGCTCGCGCCGCCGTCGACGCGGTCGCTGCCGTCGCCGGGCGCCCAGCTGAAGCGGTCGAAGTAGCCGTCGAGCGTGGCGACGTCGTCACCGCGCCCGCCGACCGCGTCGTCGAACCCGTCGCCGCCGATCAGCCGGTCGTCGCCGGGACCGCCGCGCAGCGTGCCGCCGCCGTCGCCGCCGTCGAGCGTGAGCTGCACGCCGGGGGCGAGGAAGCCGGCGCTGAGGTCGTCCTCGCCGTCGCCGGCGTTCACGCGCAGCGCCTCGACGCCCGCGAGCTGCATGAAGACCGGCAGGCCGATGATCGACGCCGGGCTGCCGAACGAGCTGATGCTGACGTTGTCGGCGCCGGCGGTGCCCGCCAGCGTCGCGGTCCGGAACGTGCCGTGCAGCTCCTGCAGGTCCGTGAAGGCGAGGTCGCCGGTCGTGAGGCGGTCGCCGGACGCCTCGAGCGTCTCGACCCCGCCGAGGATCACCGGCGGGCCGGCGCCGACGTCGGCGACGGCGCGCCCGCGCTCGGCGCGCAGGTCGAGCCGGTCGTGGTCGCCCGTGAGCACGACCGCGTCCTGCGCGCCGCGCGCGACGAAGCGCACGCGGTCGACCGCACCGCGGCGGACCGCGAAGTCGGTCGTGCCGTCGGCGGCGAGGTCGACGCGGATCGTGCGGCCCGTCTCGAGCCCGATCCGGCCCTCGGCGGTCACGAGCAGCGTCCGCCCGCGCAGCTCGAACGGCGGCGCGGCGGGCGGCTCGACGAACTCGCTGTCGCCGTGCGCCGTCCGGGCGCGGGCGAGGTCGCCGCCGATGTCGGCGGCGAACGAGCGGGCGAGCGACTCGTCGGCCAGGCCGGCGACCAGGATCAGCCGCTCGTCCTGGGTCACCGAGCCGCCGAACAGCCGCTCGCGCGCCTCCTGGTCGGACAGCAGGCCGTCCTGCAGCGCCGCGGCGGTCACGCCGGGCACCTCGAGCCGGATCGCGTCCACGCCGGCGTCGTGGCGCGGGAGGTGGTCGAACGTGAGCACCGACCGCTGGCGGAAGCGCGCGCCGACGTCCTCGGCGATCTCGCGCAGCTCGTCGGTGTCGACGCGGTCGACGTCGAAGCTGCGCGAGCGCTCGAACGTCGTGAACCCGATGTCCTCCGAGAAGAAGACGCCGTCGAGCAGGCGCGAGCCGCGCGGCGTGCCGCCGCCGCGCTCGATGATCCGCTCGACGCGCTGCGCGAAGCGCTCGAGCCGCACGTCGAGCCGCGGGTCGGCGGGGTCGGTGATGACCGAGGTGTTGTTGGTGGCGAACAGCTCGGCGTCCGGCGCGGCGGCCGCGGGTGCGGCCAGCGCGGCGGTCGCGGCGAGCGCCGCGAGGGCGATCTTGGCGAGCATCTACGCGGCCTCGCCGATCGCGCCGGCCAGCCGTGCGCGGCCGCGGTGCAGGCGGCTCATCACGGTGCCGACGGGGATGCCGAGCGTCCTGGCGGCCTGCGCGTAGCTCAGGCCCGCGACGTCGACGGCCGCGACGACGTGCCGGTAGCCCTCGGGCAGCGTCGCGACCGCGGCGACCACCTCGGCCGCCTGCGCCCGCGTCTCGGGGTCGTCGTGCTGGGGTGAGGTGTCCGGCACGAGCCGGAGCCGTCGCTGCTCGCCGCGCCAGTGGTCATGGACCACGTTGCGCAGCGTTCCGGCGAGGTACTGGTAGTCACTGCCGCCGCTGAGCGCCCGTGGGCGCGAGAGCACCCGGGCGTAGGTCTCCTGTGTGAGGTCCTCGGCGAGCTGGCGGGAGCCGCAGAGGGAGGTGGCGAGCCGATTGAGGCGGGGGAGGTGCCCGGCCGCGGAGTCCGGGTCGAGCACCGCGTGGGGAGGGGAGAGAACCGACATACACGGCCGACTCTCTCCGGACCAGAGTCCGCCGCGCATCGGTAACGGCTGCCCAGATTGGGCCTCGCCGCCACCTAGGTGATCAGTCCCGGCTCTCCTGCTCGCGCTCCTGCGCCTGCTCCTTCTTGCGCTCCTGCTGCGCGCGCTTGCGGGCCTGCTTGCGCTTGCGGGCCTGCGCCGCTCGCGCTTCCAGACCGCCCGCGGCTGCATCGCCGCGACCGACGAGTAGCCCGTGAAGTAGATCTCGCTCTGGTTGGCCACGATCGGGTTGAACGCCCCGCGCTCGTTCGACCAGACCTTCTTGCCGGTGCGGATGTCGAGCCCGGCGGTGTTGCGCTTGCCCCAGTTGGAGTAGTAGACGACGCTGCCCACGACGGTCGCGGCGCCGGAGATCTTGCCGCCGTCGTCGAACGACCAGCGGGTGTCGCCGGTCTGGGCGTCGAGCGCGTAGAACGTGCCGTCGTAGCTGCCGAAGTAGACGGTCGGCCGCCCGCCGCGCGGCTGCCCGATCGCGGGCGACGCGTACACGTAGGAGCCGGTCCCGCGGCGCCAGGCGAGCTCGCCGCTCTCGGACGAGAACGAGTACATGTTGCCGTCGGTGTTGCCGATGTAGACGCGGCCGTAGGCGACGGCGGGCGTCGAGTAGAAGTTGCCCGACGAGAGGCCGAGGTTGGCGCCGCTGGTGCCCGCGCTCCACGCGACCTCGCCGTTGCGCTGCCAGAGCGCGTACACGCTGCCCCCGTAGGCGCCGACGTAGACCTTGCCGCCGTCCATCGCCACGCCGCCCTTGACGGCGCCGCCGGCGCGGTACTTCCAGCTCACGCTGCCGTTGCCGGCGCGCAGGGCGTAGACGCTGCCGTCCTCGGCGCCGAAGAACACGCGGCCCTGCGAGTAGACGGGCGAGGACTCGGAGCGGCTCGCCAGCGGGCGCGACCACACGAGCTTGCCGTCGCGGGCCCGCAGCGCGGCGACGCGCCCGGCCTTCACGCCCTTCTTGCGCTCGAGGATCGTGATGAAGATGCGGCCGTCGCCGTAGGCCGGCGAGGACGCGGCCAGGTAGCCCATGTCGCGCTTCCAGACGCGCTTGCCGGTGAGCCGGTTGAGCGCGACCACGCGGCCGTTGTTGGTCGTGAAGAAGAGCCGGTCGCCGACGATGATCGGCGGGAACTCGAGCAGCACGTGCGCGTTGATGCTCCAGCGCATGTGGAACGGCGGCTTGAGCTGCGGATCGGCGGCGATGAACCGCCGGCGGTCCTTGCCGAACCCGTACTGCGCCCACTGGAAGCCGGCGAGCGGGTCGGTCTTCTTGCGCTTCTTCGGCTCCGGTGCCTGCGTGGGGACGGCGGTCTCCGTCGGCTCCTCCTGGAACGCGACATCCGGGTTCGAGACATCACCCGGGCGGGTGAGCGCGAACACCGCACCGGCGGTGACGAGCAGCACGGCGAGCACGCCGACGCCGAGGACGATCCGCCGTCGGGACATGGCCGAGAGGGTAGCCAGCGTTCATGATGGCCCGGTGAACGCGCTCGACCGCCTGGGCCGGCCGCCCGCGCTCACCGCGCTGGACGGCGAGGACGACGTCTACGTCGTCGGCGGCGCGGTGCGCGACGTGCTGCTGGACCGCACCCCGCACGAGCTCGACTTCGTGGTCGAGGGCGACGCGCGTGGCCGTCGCCCGGCGCGTCGCGGAGCGCCTCGGCGGCAGCGTCACCGTGCACGATCGCTTCGGGACGGCCACGGTGATCGCGCCGGAGGCGGTGCTCGACCTCGCCGCGGCGCGCCGCGAGCGCTACGAGCGGCCGGGAGCGCTGCCGGAGGTCGAGCTGGGGGCGACGATCGCCGAGGACCTCGCGCGCCGCGACTTCACGGTCAACGCGATCGCCGTGCGGCTCGCCGACGGCGCTCTCGTCAGCCATCCCGGCGCGCTCGCGGACCTCGAGGCGCGCGTGCTGCGGGTGCTGCACGACGCGTCGTTCGCCGACGACCCGACGCGGCTGCTGCGGATGGCGCGCTACGGCGCCCGGCTGGGCTTCGCGCCCGATCCGGCGACCGACGCGCTCGCTGCGGCGGCGACGATCGGGACCGTCACCGGGGCGCGGCTGGGCGCGGAGCTGCGGCTGCTGCTGCGCGAGCCGCAGCCGGCCGCGCTGCTCGCGCTGCGGCGGCACGACCTCGGGCGCGCCCTGCTCGGCTCGTTCGAGCCGCGCGCCGACCGGATCGAGCGCGCGATCGCGCTGACCCCGCCGGACGGCCGCGCCGACCTCGCCGCGTTCGCGACGACCGTGAGCGAGCCGGGCGATCTCGCCGCGCGGCTGGACGACCTCGCGTTCCCGGCGCCCGAGCGCGACGTCGTCGTCGCCGCCGCGACGCGCGGGCCGCGGCTGGCGGCGCTGCGCGGCACCGACGCCGACCTCTGGCGCGCGCTGCGGCGCGAAGCGCCGGAGACCGTCGCCGTGGCCGGGGCGCTCGGCGCGGAGGAGGCCGCCGCGCGCTGGCTCGGCGACGTCCGCCACCGCAAGCTGGCGATCGACGGCAACGACCTCGTCGCCGCCGGCCTCAGCGGCCCGGCGGTCGGCGCGGCGCTGGCCGCCGCCACCGAGGCGATGCTCGACGGCCGCGCCGCCGACCGTGCCGCGCAGCTCGCCGTCGCGCTCGGCTCGTAGAGTCTGCGCCCATGGACGCGCCGTTCCACTGGCAGGGCGAGCACGTCGGCGCGACGCTGCCCGGCGGCGCCCGCGCGCTCTTCACGACCCGCCGCGGCGGCGTGTCCGCGGGCCCGTTCGCCTCGCTCAACCTCGGCCGCCTGACCGCCGACGAGGGCGCGAACGTCGACGCCAACCGCGAGCGCGTGGCGCAGGCCGCCGGCCACCCGCGCGAGCGCTTCCTCTACGGCCGCCAGGTGCACGGGAAGACCGTCCGCCGCGCCACCGAGCCGCCGGGCCCGCAGCGCCCGCACAGCCGAGGAGGACGGCCAGGCGACCGCGCTCGCCGGCCATCCCGCGCTCGTGTTCGTCGCCGACTGCCTGCCGGTGCTGCTCGCCGCCGACGGCGCGGTGGCCGCGATCCACGCCGGCTGGCGCGGCACCGCGGCCGGCGTCCTGGCCGAGGGCGTCGCCGCGCTGCGCGACGTCGGCGGCGCGGGCGAGGTGACCGCGCTGATCGGCCCGGGCGCGCGCGGCTGCTGCTACGAGGTCGGCGAGGAGGTCCACGCGGTCTTCGAGGGCCGCGACGCCCGCGTCGGCGAGCGCAACCTCGACCTCGCGAGGGTCGTCCGCGGCGACCTCGAGGCCGCCGGCGCCCGCGTCCACGACACGGGCCTCTGCACGATGTGCGACGCGGAGCTGTTCTTCTCCCACCGCCGCGACCAGGGCGTCACGGGGCGCCAGGCGGGACTCGTATGGCGCGACTGATCAGCGGGCTCGACGTCGCCCGCATCCGCGAGAACCTCGAGCGGATCCGCGCGCAGCTCCCCGAAGGGACCGAGATCCTCGCCGCCGTCAAGTACGTGCCGCTGGAGGAGATCGGCACGCTCGCCGCGGCCGGGATCACGCTCGCGGGCGAGAACCGCGCTCAGGACCTCGAGGCGAAGGCGACCGCGCACCCCGAGCTGCGCTGGCACTTCATCGGCCAGCTCCAGAGCCGCAAGGTCAAGCAGATCGTGCCGTACGCCCAGCTCATCCACTCGGTGGCGTCGGACTCCGCGCTGCGCCAGCTCGAGCGCCACGCGACGCCCGAGACGGAGATCCTCGTCGAGGTCAACGTCGCCCGCGAGGAGGGCAAGGCCGGCATCGCGCCCGAGGACCTCGGGGCGTTCATCGAGCGCGCTCCCGTGCCCGTCAGCGGCCTGATGACGATGCCGCCGTTCGCCGCCGACCCCGAGCAGAGCCGCCCGCATTTCGCCGCCCTCAAGCGGCTCGCGGACGAGCACGGACTGCGGCGGCTGTCGATGGGAACGTCGCAGGACTACCGTGTCGCCGCAGAGGAAGGGGCGACGATCGTCCGCCTCGGCTCGGTCCTGCTCGCCTAGAATGCCATTGAGCAGGGAAACCGTGCCCTGCCCCGAACACCCCGCACAGCCATGGCCTTTCGCGACACCTGGCATCGAACCCTCGTCTACTTCGGCCTCGCCGAGGACCGCGACACGTACGAAGAGGAGCCGCTCGACACGCGCGAGCCCGAGGAGGAGCTCGAGAGCCGCTACCGCGAGCGCCCGAACGTGCGCCGCCTGTCCTCGCGCCGCCGCCGCGACGACATCGACGACATCTTCGCCGACGACCCCGAGTCCGAGCGCCGGACGACCGTGCTGCGGTCGGTCGGCGGCTCGCAGGGACCGCCGCGCGCCGCCAACGGCCGGGGGGACGTCCGCGTGCATCTCGTGATCCCGAAGTCCTTCAACGACGCGCAGGACGTGGCGGACAAGTTCAAGGACCAGATCCCGGTGATCATCAACCTCCAGAGCTCCGACGCCGAGCTCTCGAAGCGGCTGATCGATTTCGCCTCCGGCCTGACGTACGCGCTCGACGGCGGCATGCAGCGGATCGCCGACAAGGTGTTCCTGCTCACGCCCCGCAACGTCGAGGTGTCGGCCGAGGAGCGCGCGCGGCTGATCGAGAAGGGCTTCTTCAACCAGAGCTGACCCGCACCGCGCCGTATCCTTCTGCGCGATGCAGATCGGCTTCATCGGCTCGGGCAACATGGCGTCGGCGCTCGCGCGCGGCTGGGGCGAGCCCGTGCTGTGCACCGACTCCGGGTCGGGCCGGGCGCAGGCGCTGGCCCGCGAGGTCGGTGGCGAGGCGCTGGCGACCAACCGCGAGCTCGCCGAGCGCGCGGACCTCGTCGTGCTCGCCCACAAGCCGGCCCAGCTGCGCGAGGTGGCCGCCGAGGCCGCCGCGGCGAAGGCGGTCGTCTCCGTGCTCGCGCGCACCACGCAGGCCGACGTCCGCGCCGCGTTCCCCGGCGTGCCGGTGTTCCGGATCATGCCCAACACGCCGGTCGAGCTCGGCCGCGGCGCGCTCGCGTTCGCCGAGCCGGACGCGCCGGTCGACGCCGACCTGCGCGCCGCCGTGCGCGACAAGTTCGCCCGCGTCGGCACGGTCGTCGACGTGCCCGAGCGGCTGATGGGCGTCGCCGGCGCGCTGTGCGGCGTCGGCCCCGCCTACTGGGCGCTGCTCGTCGAGGCGCAGGTCGACGCCGCGGTGCGGCGCGGGATGCCCGCCGCGATGGCGACCACGCTGGTCACGGAGACGATGGGCGGGTCGGCCGCGCTGCTGCGCGAGCGCGACGGCGACACCCTGCGGCTGCGGCGCGAGGTCTCCTCGCCCGGCGGCACGACCGCCGCGGGCCTGGCGGCACTGGAGCGCGGCGGCGTCCGCGCGGCACTGTCGAGCGCGATGGACGACGTCCTCGGAGGCTGACCATGGGTGCCCGTGCCGACATCGCCGACTTCCTGGACGCGGTCCTGTGGGTCTACACGATCATCATCTTCGCCTGGGTGATCACGTCGCTCGTGTTCTCGTTCGGCGTCCGCGTGCCGTACTCGCGGCCGCTCAACGCGGTCCTCGACTTCCTGCGCGACGTGACCGAGCCCTACCTGCGGCTGTTCCGCTTCCTGCCGCTGCGCATCGGTCCGCTCGACCTGACGCCGCTCGTCGCGATCCTCGCGCTCCAGATCGTCGGCGGCATCATCGTCGGGCTCATCCGTCCGTGAAGCCGGGGGCGAAGGCCGCCCTGGTCGCGGGCGGCATCGTCGCCGCCGACCAGGCGTCGAAGGCGATCGTGCGCGGCGCGATCGACCGCGGGACGGACGTCGACCTGTTCCTCGGCATCCGGCTGATCAACACGCGCAACAGCGGCATCGCGTTCGGCCTGCTCGAGGGCGGCGGCGCGCTGCTGGCCGTGTTCGCGCTCGCCGCGCTCGTCGCGCTGCTCGATCTTCTTCCACCGCCACCAGGACCGCGCGCTGGTCTGGCTGCCGACCGGGCTGCTGATCGGCGGCGCGCTCGGGAACATGATCGACCGCGTCGCCGAGGGCGAGGTGACCGACTTCGTCGACCTCGGCCCGTGGCCGGCGTTCAACGTCGCCGACGTGGCGATCACGTTCGGCGTGCTCAGCCTGCTGTACGTGCTCGAAGGACCGCCTGCCCGTGGCCGCCGCTGAGCTGATCGTCGACGCCGCGGCGGCCGGCGAGCGGCTCGACGTCTACCTCGCCGCCCACGCCGGCTCGCGCGCCGCGGCGCAGCGGCTGATCGACGCCGGGCTCGTGCGGGTCGACGGCGCCGAGCGCCCGAAGCGCCACGCCGTGGCGGCCGGCGAGCGGATCGTCGTCCAGGAGGCGCCCGCCGCCGAGGCGGCGGAGACGCCGCCCGCGACCTTCACGGTCGCCTACGAGGACGAGCACCTGCTCGTGGTCGACAAGCCGGCCGGCGTCGTCGTCCACCCGGCGCGCGGGCACGCCGGCGGCACGCTCGTGCAGGCGCTCGCCGGCCGCGTGGCGGGCGGCGACGACCCCGAGCGCCCGGGCGTCGTGCACCGGCTCGACCGCGACACGACCGGGCTGCTCGTGCTGGCGCGCAACGAGGCGGCGCACGCGGCGCTGAAGGCGCTGATGCAGGCGCGCGACATCACCCGCGAGTACGTCGGCCTCGTCGAGGGCCGCCCGGCGGCCCGCGCGGGCACGATCGACGCCCCGCTCGGCCGCGACCGGCGCGTGCGCACCCGCATGTCGACCGACACGGTCGATCCGCGCGCGGCCGTGACCCACTTCGACACCGAGCAGACGTTCGAGGGCTTCACGCTGCTGCGCCTGCGGCTCGAGACCGGCCGCACGCACCAGATCCGCGCGCACCTGAAGGCGATCGACCACCCGGTCGCCGGCGATCCGGAGTACGGCCGCGCCGGCCTGCTCGGCCTCCGGCGCCAGTTCCTGCACGCCGAGCGGCTCGCGTTCCGCCACCCGGCGACCGGCGAGCCCGTCGACCTGCGCTCCCCGCTGCCGCCGGATCTCGCGGCCGTGCTGGCGAGAGCTAAGCTAGGAGGACCAATCCAACGACCCCGGGCGGCTCAACTGAGTCCCCGAGGCCGCGGACCCTGCCCGGCGCACCGAGCGCCGGGACCGCGAGCCTCGTTCGCCCGGGCTGCAGTCCCACACGATCAAAGGGAGCATTTCCGTGGCTCAGGTAGGAATCCAGGAGCTGCTGGAGGCCGGTGTGCACTTCGGCCACCAGACGCGCCGCTGGAACCCCAAGATGCGCCGCTTCATCTTCGGCGAGCGCAGCGGCATCTACATCATCGACCTGCTCAAGACCGAGACGCTGCTCGGGCAGGCGCAGAGCTTCGCCGCCGAGATCGCCAACCGCGGCGGCACCGTGCTGTTCGTCGGCACCAAGAAGCAGGCCCGTGACGGCATCAAGGACATCGCCGAGGCGGCCGGGCAGCCGTACGTGAACCACCGCTGGCTCGGCGGCCTGCTGACCAACTTCCAGACGATCTCGCTGCGGATCAAGCGCCTGCACGACCTCGAGCGCTACGCCGCCGACGGTCAGCTCGCGCTGCTGCCGACGCGCGAGCGCCTGGCCGCGCAGGCGGACCTGATCAAGCTGCAGGCCAACCTCGGCGGCGTCAAGAACATGCAGCGCGTGCCCGACGCGATGTTCGTGGTCGACCTCAAGACCGAGGCGATCGCGGTCCGCGAGGCGCAGCGCCTGCGGATCCCGATCATCGGCCTGGTCGACACGAACTGCGATCCCGACGGGATCGACTACGTCGTGCCGGGCAACGACGACGCGATCCGCGCCTGCACGCTGGTGACGCGCGCGATCGGCGACGTGATCGCCGAGGGCCGCGCGCGCTTCCGCGCCGAGGAGGAGCGCGCCCGCCAGGAGGCCGAGGAGCAGGCCCGCAAGGAGGCCGAGGAGCGCGCCCGCCGCGAGGCGGAGGAGCAGGCCCGCAAGGAGGCCGAGGAGCGCGCCGCCGCCGAGGCGCTGACGCAGACCGAGGCCGAGACCCGCGACGCCGCCGAGGCGACGGTCGCCGAGGCCGCCCAGGAGGGCGCCGCGCCGCGAGGCCGAGGGCCGCGGCTCCGCCGAGGCCGGCGCCGCCGCGCAGGCCGCCGACGAGCCCGCCGCCCCGGCGACCGGCAGCGCCGGCCCGGGCCGCCGCGAGGCGATCGAGAACCCGAAGGCGGGCGAGCCCGAGGAGGCCGAGGCTCCCGCGGCGCCGGAGGAGCGCCGGCGAGGCCCCGCGGCGCGCCGAGACGCCCGAGACGCCCGAGACCCCCGAGACGGACGAGAAGACCGAGGAGACCAAGTGAGCACCGTCATCTCCGCGGCGCAGGTCAAGGAGCTGCGCGACCGGACCGGCGCAGGCATGATGGACTGCAAGCGCGCGCTGGGCGAGACCAACGGCGACATCGACGCCGCCGTCGAGCTGCTGCGCGTGCGCCTGGGCGACAAGGCCCTCAAGATGGGCGACCGCGAGGCCACCGAGGGCACCGTCGCGTCCTACATCCACAGCGGCGGCAGGGTCGGCGTGCTCGTCGAGGTCGACTGCAACACCGACTTCGTCGCCCGCAACGACGACTTCCAGGCGTTCGCCCGCGAGGTCGCGATGCACATCGCCGCCTCCCCGACGACGCAGTACGTCACCGAGGAGGACATCCCCGAGGACGCCAAGCAGGCCGAGCTGCGCGTGTTCGAGCAGCAGGCCGCCGACAAGCCCGAGAACGTCCGCGGCCGGATCGCCGAGGGCAAGCTGCGCAAGTGGATGGAGGAGACCGTCCTCCTGCACCAGCCGCACGTGAACCTCGACAAGTACGACGGCAAGACGATCGAGCAGCTGCGCGCCGAGCTGTCGGGCACGACGGGCGAGAACGTCGTGATCCGCCGCTTCGCGCGCTTCCAGGTCGGGGCGTGACGCAGCCGCCCGCGTTCAAGCGGGTCCTCGTCAAGCTGTCCGGCGAGGCGCTGATGGGCGATCGCGAGTTCGGCACCGACGCCGAGGTCGTCAAGGCGATCGCCCAGCAGCTGAAGTCCGTGCGCGACCGCGGCGTCCAGGTCTCGGTCGTGCTCGGCGCGGGCAACATCTACCGCGGGCTCGAGGGCGCGGCGGCCGGCATGGACCGCGCCACCGCGGACTACATGGGCATGCTCGCGATCGTGCTCAACGCGCTGACGCTGCAGGACGCGCTCGAGCGCACCGGCGTGCACACGCGCGTGCAGTCCGCGATCACGATCTCCGAGGTCGCCGAGCCGTACATCCGGCGGCGGGCGATGCGCCACCTCGAGAAGGGCCGCGTCGTGATCTTCGCCGCCGGCACCGGCAACCCGTTCTTCACGACGGACACGGCCGCCGCGCTGCGCGCGCTCGAGATGCACGCGGAGGCGATCCTGATGGCCAAGAACGGGGTCGAGGGCGTCTACACGGCCGATCCCAAGACCGACCCGAACGCCGAGTTCATCCCGGAGATCAGCGCCCGCGACGCCCTCCAGCGCGGGCTGAAGATCATGGACTCGACGGCCCTCAGCCTCTGCATGGACAACCAGCTGCCCATCTACGTGTTCAACATGAACGACGAGTCGAACATCGACCGGATAGTCTCCGGCGAGCGGGTGGGGACCCTCGTTACGACCGCATGATCGACGACCTTCTCAAAGACGCACGGGACAAGATGGAGAAGTCCGTGGACGCCACGCGACACAAGTTCGCGTCGGTGCGCACGGGCCGCGCCAGCGCGGCGCTGCTCGACCGCATCATGGTCGAGTACTACGGCTCCCAGACCCCGCTGAAGCAGCTCGCCACCGTGTCCGCTCCGGAGGCCCGGCTGCTGACCGTGCAGCCGTACGACAAGAGCTCGATCAAGAACATCGAGAAGGCGATCCTGGAGTCCGACGTCGGCCTGACGCCGAACAACGACGGCCAGATCATCCGCCTGCAGGTGCCCGAGCTGACCGAGGAGCGCCGCCGCGACCTGGTGAAGGTCGTGCGCAACCTGGCCGAGGAGGGCCGGGTCGCGATCCGCAACATCCGCCGCGACGTCATGCACGACCTGCGCGAGCTGCGCGACGCCGGCGAGGCCGGCTCGGACGACGAGCACCGCGCCGAGGAGGCGCTGCAGAAGCTCACGGACGAGAAGGTCAAGGAGCTCGACGGCGTCCTCAAGACCAAGGAAGAAGAGATCCTCGAGGTGTGAGCGCCTCGTACGTCGCCATCATCACGGATGGCAACGGACGCTGGGCCCGCCAGCGGGGCCTGCCCGTCGAGGAGGGCCATGCCGCCGGGGCCGACACCGTCAAGGCGCGTCTCCGCGACGCCGCCGACCTCGGGGTGCGCGAGCTGACGGTCTACTCGTTCTCGACCGAGAACTGGTCGCGCCCGCCCGAGGAGGTCGCGGCGCTGATGGGCATGTTCTCCGAGCGGATCCTGGCCGAGACGCCCGAGCTCGACGACGAGGGCGTGCGGATGCGCTTCATCGGCCGCCGCGAGGGCGTCGCGCCGGAGCTGCTCGAGCAGATGCGCTGGGCCGAGGAGAAGACCGACGCGAACGACCGCATCACGCTGTTCGTCGCCTTCAACTACGGCGGGCGGGCCGAGATCGTGGACGCCGCGCGCGCGTTCCAGGGCAGCACCGAGGAGGAGTTCCGCGCGCTGCTCTACGCGCCCGAGATGCACGATCCGGACCTGATCATCCGCACGAGCGGCGAGCAGCGGCTGTCGAACTACCTGCTGTGGCAGTCCGCGTACTCGGAGCTGCACTTCACCGAGGTGCTGTGGCCCGACTTCTCGCGCGAGGACTTCGAGGCCGCGCTCGGGGAGTTCGAGGTGCGCCGGCGCCGGTTCGGCGGGCGATGAGCACGGCCCGCGCACGGCGACCGGACCCGCGGCGCCGGCGGGGCGGCCTCGGACCTGCCGGGCCGGGTCCTGTGGGCGATCCCGGCGGTCGCGTACGCGATCTTCATCATCTACTCCGGCGGCTGGATCTTCACCGTCGGGATCCTCGTGCTCGGCGTCGTCTGCCTGCACGAGCTGTTCCGCATGTACGAGTCGCTGCGGCCGGTCAAGCTCGCCGGCTTCATCGCGCTCGCGGGCCTCGCGGTCGGCGGCGCAGGTCGGCGACGACGAGCGGGCGGTGGTGCTGGCGCTCGTGGCGTTCATCCCGCTGCTGTTCCTGCTCGCGCTGGCGATGCCGCGCAGCGACGGCGCGACGATGACCGAGGGCATGGCGCTGACCACGTTCGGCGTCGTCTGGGTCGGCATGGCGATCGCGCACGCGGTGATGCTGCGCGAGCTGCCGCACGGCGGCGGCATCGTGGTCGCGATCCTGGTCGGCACGTTCATGGGGGACACCGGGGCGTACCTGGGCGGGCGCAGCTTCGGCACGCGGCCGCTGGCGCCGCGGATCTCGCCGAACAAGACCGTCGAGGGGCTGCTGACCGGATTCGTGGTCGCGGTCGTGGCGACCTGGTGCGCCGGCCTCTACCAGGACTGGCTGACGCACGGCCAGGCGCTGATCCTGGGCGCGGCGGTCGGCCTCACCGCGCCGCTCGGCGACCTGATGGAGTCGGCCGTCAAGCGCGACGCGGGGACCAAGGACGCGGGCGGCCTGTTCGGCGCCCACGGCGGCGCGCTCGACCGGCTCGACGCGGCGTTCTTCACGCTCGTCGCCGGGTACTACGTATGGCTGCTGATGCTGTGATGGACGACGACGAGGACCGCAGCCGAGCGCCAGATGGCCGAGCTCCTGCAGGAGCTGCGGGTCGCCCTGCCGGGCGTGCAGATCCTGTTCGCGTTCCTGCTGACGGTCCCGTTCGCGGCCGGCTTCAAGGACGTGACGTCGTTCCAGCGCACGGCGTTCTTCGTGGCGCTCATCAGCACCGCGCTGTCCGCGGTCTGCATGATCGCGCCGACGGCCACGCACCGCCTGCGCTTCCACCAGGGCGACCGCGAGTTCATCATCGAGTCGGCCACTCGCTATCTGATCGCCGGGCTGGCGCTGCTGGCGATCGGCATGGTGGCGGCGCTCGTCTGCCTCACCGACTTCCTCTACGGCGGCGTGGCGACGTGGATCTGGCCCGGCCTGGTGGCGCTCGTGCTGGTCGCGCTGTGGTTCGCCCGGCCGCTCGCGCGCGACCGTTCATCCGGGCCTTAGCAGCGCGCTGCCACAATGGCCGCCAGTGAAGCGGCTCCTGATCCTCGGCTCGACCGGCTCGATCGGCACGCAGGCGCTCGACGTCGTCGCGGGCGCGGGCGACGCGTTCGAGATCGTCGGCCTGTCCGCCGGCACCGCCCACGAGGCGCTCGTGGAGCAGGCGCGCGCCTACGGCGTGCGCCGGATCGCGCTGTCGGACCGCGACGCGGCCGCGGCCGCCGCCGAGCGCTGGACCGACGGCGAGGTGCTGGCCGGGCCCGAGGGCCTGGTGGAGCTCGTCGCGGGCTCCGAGGCCGACCTGGTGCTGAACGCGATCGTCGGCTCGGCCGGGCTCGGCCCCACGATCGTGGCGCTGACCGAGGGGATCGACCTCGCGCTCGCCAACAAGGAGTCGCTCGTCGTCGGCGGCGAGCTGGTCACGGCGCTGGCCGAGGCGACCGGCGCCCAGGTCATCCCGGTCGACTCCGAGCACACCGCGATCCACCACCTGCTGACCGGCGAGCCGCCCGGCTCGCTCGAGCGGCTGACGATCACCGCCTCCGGCGGCCCGTTCCGCGGCCGCGCGGCGGACGAGCTGGCCGGCGTCACGGTCGCGCAGGCGCTCAACCACCCGACCTGGGCGATGGGCGGCAAGATCACGATCGACTCGGCGACGCTGATGAACAAGGGCCTCGAGCTGATCGAGGCGCATCACCTCTTCGGCACGTCGTACGACCGCATCGACGTCGTCGTGCACCCGCAGTCGGTCATCCACGGGCTGATCTCGCTCTGCGACGGCTCCTCGCTGGCGCACATGGGGATGCCGGACATGCGGGTGGCGATCGGCTACGCGCTGTTCCACCCCGACCGCGCCGACCTGCCGATCCCGCCGCTCGACCTCGTGCAGGTCGGCTCGCTGACGTTCGAGGCGCCGGACGAGGACGCCTTCCCGTGCCTGCGGCTGGCGCGCGACGCGGCGCGGGCCGGCGGCACCGGCCCGTGCGTGCTCAACGCGGCCAACGAGATCGCCGTGCACGCGTTCCTGGCCGAGCGGCTGCCGTTCACGGGCATCGCGCCGGTGATCGAGGAGACGCTCGAGCAGGTCGGCGCGCGGACGGTCCACAGCTTCGACTCGCTCTACGAGGCGGACGCGAGCGCCCGCGCCGTGGCCGCGGAACTGATCGCGGTGCAGCGCATGAGCTTCCTGCTCGCCTTCCTCGGGCTTCGCCGTCCTGATCATCCTGCACGAGCTCGGCCACTTCTTCGCGGCCAAGGCCGTCGGCATGCGCGTCGAGCGCTTCTCGCTCTTCTTCCCGCCGCTGGCCGCGCGCCTGCGGCGCGGCGAGACCGAGTACGCGATCGGGACGATCCCGCTCGGCGGCTACGTGAAGATCACCGGCATGAACCCGGCGGAGGACATCCCGCCGGAGGTCGCCCACCGCGCCTACTTCCGCCAGCCCGTCTGGAAGCGGATCTTCGTGATCGGCGCCGGGCCGGCCGTGAACATCGTGCTCGCGTTCCTGATCCTGTGGGTGCTCGTCTGGTCCAACGGCATCAGCGAGCCGACGCGCAACGTCGAGGCGATCGAGCGCGGCTATCCCGCCTCCGGGCAGCTGCAGCCGGGCGACGAGCTCGTCGCCGTCGACGGCCGCCGCGGCAGCCAGGCGACGCTGGCCGAGCAGATCTCCTCGCACGAGTGCGCCGGCACGCCGGAGCCGCGCTGCGTCGCCGAGACGCCGGCGGTGCTGACCGTGCTGCGCGACGGCCGCGAGGTCACGCTGCGGATCGCCCCGATCTACGACCCCGCGGCCGAGCGCACGCGGCTCGGCTTCGGCTTCGGCACGCAGCCGGTCTCGGTCGGTCCGGGCGAGGCGGCGCGCGTGAGCGGCGACTTCATGTGGTTCGTCACCTCCGGCACGGTCGAGACGATCGCCGGCATCTTCGACTCCGAGAAGCGCGAGGAGATCTCCGGCGTCGTCGGCTCCTACGAGGTCGACGCGCCAGGCGATCGAGCTCGACCTCGAGACCGCGCTGCGGCTGCTGGCCGTGATCTCGCTCTCGCTCGGCGTCATCAACCTGTTCCCGTTCCTGCCGCTCGACGGCGGGCACATCTTCTGGGCGATCGCCGAGAAGATCCGCGGCAAGGCGATCCCGTTCAGCGTCATGGAGCGCGCCGGCTTCATCGGCTTCGTGCTCGTGATCGGGCTGTTCGTGATCGGGTTGTCGAACGACATCGGCCGATTGACCGGCGAGGGCTTCCAGGTCAGATAGCGTCTCCTCATGGAGGAGACGACGCTGGTCGCGGCCCTGCGGGCCACGGCGCGCAAGCACCCGGACCGCGTCGCGGTCCGCACGAAGGACGACGCGGTCTCGCTGACCTACGGCGAGCTGCTGGCGCGGGTCGACGCGCTGGCCGGCGGGCTCGCCGGCCTCGGGGTGCGGCGCGCCGACGCGGTCGCGCTGATGCTGTCCAACCGGCCGGAGTTCCACGTCGCCGACCTCGCCGCGGCGACGCTCGGAGCGACCCCGTTCTCGATCTACGCCACCTCGTCGGCCGAGCAGGTCGCCTACGTCGTGGCGGACGCGGGCGCCCGGGTCGTGATCACCGAGCGGCTGTTCATGCCGCAGATCGAGGCGGCGCGGGCGCAGATGCCGGCGGTCGAGCACGTGCTGGTGCTCGAGGACGGGTGGCCGGAGGATCCGTCGTTCGACGTCGCCTCGCGCGTCGTCGAGCCGGACGACCTCGTGACGCTGATCTACACGTCGGGCACGACCGGGCCGCCGAAGGGCGTCGAGCTGCGCCACCGCAACGTCGTGGCCGCGGCGCGGATCGTCGACACGCTGATCGGCTTCCCGGACGGCTCGCGCGTGATCTCCTGGCTCCCGGCGGCCCACATCGCCGAGCGGATGGCGCACCACTACCTGCCGGTGATCTTCGGCATGACGATCACGACGTGCTCGAACCCGCGCGACGTCGTCGCCTACCTGCCCGCCGTGCGGCCGACCTGGTTCTTCGCGGTCCCGCGCGTGTTCGAGAAGCTCAAGGCCGGGATGGAGGCCTACCTGGTCTCCGGCGAGGACGGGCCGCGCAACCGCGAGTGGCTCGCCGCGGCCACGCGCAAGGTCGAGTTCGAGCAGGCCGGCGAGCCGGTGCCGGACGACCTCGCGGCGACGGTGGCGCAGGCGGACGCGGAGCTGTTCGCGGGCGTGCGGACGATGCTCGGCTTCGACGCGCTGCGGTCGGTGAACGTGGGCGCGGCGCCGACGCCGCGCGAGGTGCTCGTCTTCTTCCACGCGATCGGCGTGCCGCTGGCCGAGCTGTGGGGCATGTCCGAGACCTGCGGGGCCGGGCTCTGCAACCCGCCGGGGGCGA
Organism: uncultured Solirubrobacteraceae bacterium; assembly: GCA_963843485.1. Classification (GTDB taxonomy): domain Bacteria; phylum Actinomycetota; class Thermoleophilia; order Solirubrobacterales; family Solirubrobacteraceae; genus DASSUW01. Next base: position 33,143 of record CAWJKK010000002.1, read on the forward strand.
TCCGGATCGGGACCGTCGGCCCGCCCGAGGAGGGCGTCGAGATCAAGCTCGCCGACGACGGCGAGCTGCTGGTGCGGTCGGAGGTCGTGATGGCGGGCTACCGCGGCGCGCCCGAGCAGACGGCGGAGGCGCTCGACGCGGACGGCTGGCTGCACACCGGCGACGTGGCGGTGATCGACGACGCCGGCTACGTCCGGATCGTGGACCGCACGCCACCAATCCCGGCTTCGAGATCGCGGCGCTGGTCAACCGCTCGGACGTGCGCGCTGCCGGGACCGCTCGCCGGCTATGAGATTCGCCGCTCCTTCGACGGGCGCGCTGCGCGAGCTGAAGCCGGACGTCGCTTCGATCAACACCTATTCGGACACGCATGCCGACTATGCGGTCGCGGCGCTCGAAGCAGGCTGCGCATGTCTTCGTCGAGAAGCCGCTGGCGACGACCGTGGAGGATGCCGAGCGCGTCGTCGCGGCGGCGAGGGCGAACGGCCGCAAGCTGGTCGTCGGCTACATCCTGCGCCATCATCCGTCGTGGATCGGTTCATCGCGGAGGCGCGGAAGCTCGGCGGCCCCTATGTGTTCCGCATGAACCTCAACCAGCAGTCGAGCGGGCACGACCTGGGACACGCACAAGCGGCTGATGCAGACGACGTCGCCGATCGTCGATTGCGGCGTGCACTATGTCGACGTGATGTGCCAGATCACCGACGCCAAGGCCGGTCGAGGTGCGCGGCATGGGCGTGCGGCTCTCCGACGAGATCGCGCCGGACATGTACAATTACGGCCACCTCCAGGTGCTGTTCGACGACGGCTCGGTCGGCTGGTACGAGGCCGGCTGGGGGCCGATGATGTCGGAGACCGCGTTCTTCGTGAAGGACGTCATGTCGCCGAAGGGCTGCGGTCTCGATCGTCATGGACGAGAGCGCGAAGTCGGACGACATCGACACGCACACGAAGACCTCGCGCATCCGCGTGCACCGCGCGGCGACTGGGCCGGACGGCAAGTTCGCCAAGCCGACGAGACTGCTGTCGATGCAGGGCGAGCCGGACCACCAGGCGCTGTGCGACCGCGAGCAGGCCTTCCTGCTGAAGGCGATCCGCGAGGACATCGACCTCGACCGCCACATGGACGACGCGGTGAAGTCGCTCGCCGTCTGCCTTGCGGCGGACGAGAGCGTGCGGACCGGAAAGGCGGTGCGGCTGTGAGCAAGCACGTCTCGACATCATTGGAGGGACGACCATGGGCTCGCTGACCATCGAAAACGTGAAAAAATCCTTCGGCGAGACCGAGGTGCTGAAAGGCATCGACCTCGAGGTCAAGGACGGCGAGTTCGTGGTCTTCGTCGGCCCGTCGGGCTGCGGCAAGTCCACGCTGCTGCGCGTCATCGCCGGGCTGGAGGATGCGACCTCCGGCAAGGTGCTGATCGACGGCGACAGACGTCATCAACACGCCGCCGGCCAAGCGCGGCATCGCCATGGTGTTCCAGACCTACGCGCTCTATCCGCATCTGACCGTGCGCGACAATATGGGCCTCGGCCTGAAGCAGGCCGGCACGCCGGCGGCCGAGATCGAGCAGGCGCATCGGCATCGCCTCGGCGATGCTGTCGCTCGAGCCCTATCTCGAGCGCCGGCCGGCCGAGCTTTCCGGCGGCCAGCGCCAGCGCGTCGCCATCGGCCGCGCCGTGGTGCGCGAGCCGAAGCTGTTCCTGTTCGACGAGCCGCTGTCGAACCTCGACGCGGCGCTGCGCGTCAACACGCGGCTGGAGATCGCCCAGCTGCACCGGCGGCTGAAGGCGACGATGATCTACGTCACCCACGACCAGGTCGAGGCGATGACGCTCGCCGACAAGATCGTCGTGCTCAATGCCGGCCGGATCGAGCAGGTCGGCGCGCCGATGGAGCTCTACAATTCGCCGGCGAACGAGTTCGTCGCCGGCTTCATCGGCTCGCCGAAGATGAACTTCGTCGACGCCGCCACGGCTTGGCGACGGCCAGGCGCAAGACCATCGGCGTGCAGGCCGGAGCATCTGCCGGCTCGACCGGTCGTCGGGCGACGTGGAAGGGCACGGTCGTGCATGCCGAGCATCTCGGCGCCGACACCAATGTCTATATCGACACCGAAAAGGCCGGGCTGCTGACGGCGCGCATCTTCGGCGTCTACGACGCCGAGCCGGGCGCCGTCATCTACGCGACGCCGGAGCCGGGCAAGACCTTCCGCTTCGGCGCGGATGGCGGCGTTCTCCGGTAGGCGGCGACCGGGCAGCGCCCGTCATCGGCAGGCTGAGATCCCATAACGAAAGACCGGCGCGGTTGCCCGCGCCGGTCCCATTGTCGAAAAAGTCCGTCTCAGATCGAGTCGATCGCCGCCTTGACGCGGTCGGGCGTGAGCGGCACCTGCCGGATGCGCGCCGGTGGCGTCGAAGACGGCGTTGGCCAGCGCCGCGCCCGTCGGTCCCTGCGCCGACTCGCCGGTGCCGAGATAGGGCTCGCCGGGCCGGTCGATCAGCACGACCTCGACCGGCGGCACCTCCGAGAAGGTGAGGATCGGATAGCTCGCCCAGTCCGTCGACAGGACGCGCGTGTTGTCGAACTTCACCTCCTCCTTGAGCGTCCAGCTCAGCGACTGGATGATGCCGCCCTCGATCTGGTTGGCGATGCCGTCCGGGCTGACCATGTGGCCGCTGTCGTTGGCCGCCGCCACGCGGATCACCCGGACGCGGCCGTTGCGCGGCGTCGACCTCGACCTCCATCGCCACCGCCGTCAGTCGGCGGCGTAGTTCTTGTACTGGGCGAAGGCGATGCCGCGGCCGCGGTTCGGCTTGCCGTCTCGAACTTGTCCCAGCCGAACGTTTCGGCGCATTTGCGTCAGCACGTCGCGGGCGCGCTCGTTCTTGAGGAAGCGCAGCCGGTACTCGACCGGATCGGCGCCGGCCGCATGCGCGAGCTCGTCGATGAACGACTCGATCGCGAAGACGTTGGCGTAGGCGCCGAGGCCGCGGGTCGAGGAGACCCGCAGCGGCATCTCGGTGACGAAGTGGGTGACCACCCGCTGCGCCGGGAACTCGTAGAGCGCGATGGCGTTGCGGTCGGCCGAGTAGTTCGGCGGGCCGCCATTGCGCGGCATCGGCTGCTCGAACGGCTTCTCGAGGTAGCGCGCCGACAGCAGGTTGCCGGCTCGCCGCCCGGCCGCGTGCCGTGCGGCGTCGACCAGAGCTCGAGGTTCCAGTCGAGCACGTTGCCCTTGTCGTCGACGGCCGGCCTTGGTCTTGATCGACCATGGCCGAGCCGTAGGGCTCCCACTGGTGCTCGTCGTCGCGGCGTGTACTGCAGCCGCACCGGCGGCCCGGCACCGCGGCGGCGAGCAGCGCCGCGTCGGCGGCGGCGTCGTCGGCCATGTTGTGGCCGTAGCAGCCCGAGCCCTGCGGTGTGGAGGCAGCGCACCTTGCCTTCGGCAAGCCCGAGCATCTGGCGATCGCCTCGCGCGGTCTCGAACACGCTCTGGCTGTGGGTGTGGATGGTCAGCGTGCCGTCCTCGCCCATCCGTGGCGATCGCCGCCGACGTGCCGATCGAGCCGTGCATGTGATAGGGGCGCTGATAGGTCGCCTCGATCGTCTTGGCCGGCGCCACGCCGTCGGCGCGGACGGTGTTCATGATCTCCTTGTCCGTCGCTTTCGGCGCGTCAGCAGCCAGTCGTAGATGCCGTCGTGCCGGGCAGGACGTTCTTGCACGTCCCACTTCGCCGCGCCGACAAGCGCGGCCGCGGCGGCCCAGGCCTGCTCCTCGCGCTCGGCGATGACGCCGAGGAAGCTGCCGTTGCGCACCACCTTGAGCACGCCGGGCATCGCTTCGATCGGGCGCAAGGTCGACGCTGGCGAGCTTGGCCTCGTAGGTCGGCGGCCTTGC
>CAWJKK010000003.1:0-294701 GCA_963843485.1 uncultured Solirubrobacteraceae bacterium
ACTGTGGCGTATTTCGTTCAGCGTATTGCTCCGAGATTCAGGCTCAGGAGAAAAAGACATGAGCGAAGCTCTCCTCAACGGTCGCGTTGCGGTAGTGACGGGGGGCGGTCGCGGCATCGGGGCGCTGCTATCGCGCGGGCGTTCGTCGAGTCGGGTGCGAGTGTCGTCATCGCGGACAGCGGTACGCAGGTTGATGGCCAGGGCGAAGACGCGTCGGTCGCGCAGGACCTCGCGCGTGCATTGGGCGAGAAAGCCGCGCCTTACACCGCACCACTCGCGACACCGGCGAGTGCTGAGGGCGCGGTGAAGCTCGCAGTCGAGCGCTTCGGCGGCATCGACATCGTGATCAACAATGCAGCGATCCTGCGTGACGCGTTCATTTTCAAGGGCAACGCCGCGAACTTCGACGCGGTCGTTCGCAACAATCTTTGCGTGCCCTACTACATGCTGGCCGCGGCGACGCCATTCATGCGCGACCAGGCCAAGGGTGGCCGGGGCGGCGGCAAGTGGGGCCGCATCTCAATATCGTTTCCAGCGCCGGGCTGTACGGCAACTTCGGTCAAAGCGCCTAGCGAGTGCGAAAGCAGGTTTGTTCGGCCTCACCCGCGTCGTCGCGCTCGACATGGCACGCTCAGGTGTGACGTGCAATGCGATCGCACCGTTCGCGGCAACACGGGTCACCGAGACGATCCAACCCCAGAATGACGCCCAAGTGCAGTACAAGGAACGGGCACTGCGCGTAAAGGCGGACCACGTCGCTACTCTCGTGGCGGCGCTTTGCTCGGACGATGCGCAGTCGATCACCGGTCAGTTGTTCGCGGTTCGCGGCCGCGAGGTGTTTCTCATGTCGCAGCCACGACCCGCTGCGCGCCTCGCCCGCACCGATCAGGATTGGACAGCGACGCAGCTGTCCGCTGCGCTGAAGCAGGAACTCGCCCCGAAGTTCACGGATGCCACCACCGATCTCGAGGCTTTCAATACCGAACCTTTCGTCTGATCTTTGTCGGAGAATGCTGTCATGACCGAAGTCAGTGAATACAAGACCCTGGCCGATTTTGAGAAGGCGCCGGACGAGTACAAGCACGCTATTCGCAAGATTGTGCGCAGCCACGCCATCAACGAACTCTACGGCGCCAGGTGTTCGACGAACCCGCCATCGAGTTTGCGCCAACACCGTACGCGAAATGGCTGACCTGCCGTGTCGCCATGGAGGAATACGGTCATCACGTACGTTTCCGCGAACTCGGCGCGCAGATCGGTCTGACCGATGACGACATGTCGACCAGGAACAAGAAGCCGTTGTCGATCTTCGAGTTTCAGCTGAAGAACTGGGCCGAGTTCTGTGTCATCAAGATGCTGGCGGACCTGGCGGAGATTGCAGGTGGAGGATCTGCTGCATTGTTCTTTCCACCCATTGCGCAATTTCGCCCGCAGCACCATGCCGGAGGAGCGCTTCCACGCCGATTTCGGCGTACAGTTCTGTACGGAACTGTGCAAGACGCCGGAAGGCAAGGCCGGTGCAGGCAGCGATCGATGAATACTTTCCCTACCTGCCCGGTTTTTTCGGCTCGGCCGGCTCGGCGAACAATGAGATGTACCGGCGCCTGAAGATCTGAGCTGCACGACGAGGAAATGCTGGAAGATTTCCTGGTGCGCGCCCGCAAGGTGACGCAGGCGCTCGATCTGACTCTGCCTGAGGCCAAAGCAGCCTGACATCTCGCTGCAACGAGGTTGCCATGAACATGCCCGCAGAAAATGTCGCCCGGCAGCGCGAACTCTTCTACAAGCGCATCGCGAGCAAGAATCTGAAACCCCTGTGGGAGGCTCTGCACTCGCTGGTACCGGAGTGCCCGCAGCCGAAATGCATACCGGTGATGTGGAAGTACGCCGAGCTGCGTGCGCCGCTTCTGGAAGCCGGCGACCTCATCTCCGCGCAGCAGGCGACGGCGGGTGGTCGTGCTCGAGAATCCGGCATCTGCGGGCGTTTCGAAGATCACGAACGCACTCTACGCGGGGGTGCAGTTGCTCAGCCGGGTGAGGTCGCACCAGCCACCGCCACACGGCAGTCGGCGATCCGGTTCGTGCTGGAAGGCGAAGGCGCGTACACCGCGGTGGAGGGCGAGCGCACGGCGATGCGCCCCGGCGACTTCATCCTGACGCCGTCCGGAACGTTTCACGATCACGGCAATCCCGGCAACGTGCCGGTGATGTGGCTCGACGGCCTCGACGTGCCGATCGTCAACCTGTTCGACGCGGGTTTCGGCGGAACCCGGCGAGGACAGACGAACACGGTCGCCCGCAGCGAAGGGGACGCGCTGGCGCGCTACGGCGCCAACATGCTGCCGGTCGAATACGAGCCGCGCAGGCCGCTCGGCGCCGGTCTTCTCCTACCCGTACGCCGCAGCCGGGAGGCGCTCGAGACGCTGCGCGGAACGGTGCCGATCGATCCGTGTCACGGTCAAGATGCGCTCCATCAACCCGGTGACCGGCGGATATCCCATGCCGACGATCGGCGACGTTCCTTCAGCTGCTGCCGTCGGGATTCCGCGGGCAGGCGTCGCGCTCCACCGATTCGACGATCTTACTCGGTCGCCGAGGGCCGGGGCCGCAGCCGCGTCGGCGACACGATCTTCGCCTGGGCGCCACGCGACATCTTCGTCGTCCCCAGCTGGATGCCGTGCACGCACGAGAGCGACGCGACCTCCGTTCTGTTCAGTTACTCGGATCGAGTCGTGCAGGAACAGCTGGGGTTATGGCGTGGATAGGGATTGAACAGCGCAGCAAAGCTATGCTCGGCAAGTTGCCTGCAGATCAGATCGTCGCAGCGCTTCCCAAGGGGGTCTGGTTCAGCAGCGTCGGCACGCCGCTGGACGACAGTGAACGCGATGAATGCGGCAGCTATTTGCGCAGCCTCGGCGTGGGTGATGTGAGTATCATTGGTGTGAGCGACTGGACGCAGGCTCGCAGCATCGCGATGGCGCCGAACTGGTCGCGCCGTTGGTGGGACGCGGAGCGCGTCGAAGAGCGCCGGCTGTTCGATAGGGCGGCGAGTCGGCATTCGGCGGACGCTGTGTTGTTGCGGCTGACGAATCTGATGGAAGGCAGCGCCGAGCTGTTTCATGGGCCGGCCAGCGTCGCCTGTACGCGCGCCGGGATCGCCGATCCGGGCCTCGCACGATCGGCAGCCGGCGCCGCGGCGCACAGCCTCCATCAGTACGGCATCGCGCAATTCGCCGGCGAGAGCGAAGAGCACCTGTTCGCGGTCAAATTCCGTTTATTCCTGGCCGGGCGCTGGCCTTTGAGCGTCGACGACACTAATTTCTACATCTTCTAGAGTTTCACGCATGTCATACGTCTTTGCGCCGCCGACAACCTTCGGTCGAGATCAAGGGTCGCAGCGAGCGCTTCCCCGTCCATCGCATCTACTGCGTCGGCCGCAACTACGCGGCGCACGCGCGCGAGATGGGCAAGGATCCGGAGCGCGAGCCGCCGTTCTTTTTCACCAAGCCGGCCGACGCGATCGTCGCCGAACGACGCGCACGATTCCGTATCCGTCGCGCACCGCCAATCTGCATCACGAGATCGAGCTGGTCGTCGCGATCGGCAAGGGCGGCACGAACATCGCCGCTGGCGCAGGCGCTCGACCATGTGTTCGGCTACGCCGTCGGCAACGACCTGACGCGCCGCGATCTGCAGTCCGAAGCGAACGACAAGGGCCGGCCCTGGGACACCGGCAAGGGTTTCGATCGCTCGGCGCCGATCACGGCGATCACGCCGGCGGCGCGCGCGGCAAGCTTCGCAGAGGGCAGGATCTGGCTCAAGGTCAACGGCGAGCTGCGCCAGCAGGCGCGACATCGCCGACCTGATCTGGAGCGTGCCGGAAATCATCGCCGAGCTGTCGACGCTGTTCGAGCTCGCGCCCGGCGATCTGATCTACACCGGCACGCCGGCGGGCGTCGGTGCGATCAAGGCCGGCGATCGCATCGAAGGCGGCGTCGACGGCCTGCGAACACGCTGGTCATCCACGATCGCCTGAGCATCGTCAGCGGCCATGAAGCTCTACACGTTCTTCCGCAGCTCCGCCGCGTTTCGCGTGCGCATCGCGCTGAATCTCAAGGGGCTGAAGTACGAATCGATCCCGAAGGCGTTCGCGAAGAACGAGCATCGCGCGGCCGACTATCTCGCGCTCAATCCGCAGGGCCTGATTCCGGCGCTCGATGACGACGGCGCGGTGCTGTCGCAGTCGCTGGCGATCATCGAATACCTCGACGAGACGCATCCGACGCCGCCGTTCCTGCCGGCCGATCCGCTCGGCGCGCGCGCACGTGCGCTCGATGGCGCTGGCGATCGCCTGCGACATTCATCCGCTCAACAACCTGCGCGTGCTGAATTACCTGCGCAAGGACGCTCGGCCAGGACGACGACGGCGTGAACACGTGGTATCGACACTGGATCACGGAGGGCTTCGCGGGCCTCGAGCAGCAGGCGCGCGACGTATTCGAGCGCACAGCGCTATCTGTTACGGCGATGCGGTCTCGCTCGCGGACATCTGCCTCGTGCCGCAGATGTTCAACGCGCGCCGCTTCGATACGCGATCTCACGCCGTTCCCGACACTCGTCGCGATCAGCACGCATCTCGAGTCGCTGCCGGCGTTCGCGGCCGCGCGACCCGAAGTGCAGCCGGACGCAGTGAAGTAGGCCGTCGTCCCGCAATCGGATCGACGTCCGAAAACGGCTAGTCGCTCGCTGGTCGCGGGCGTATCGTCCCCTGCATGGACGACATCCACGGCCTCGACGCCGCTGCACTCGATCGCGCACGCATCAGTCGCGATCCGCGTTTCGACGGCAAGTTCTTCATCGCGGTGAAGACGACCGGCATCTATTGCCGGCCGGTGTGCCCGGCACCCAGTCCGAAGAAGGCCAACATCCGCTACTACGCGACGGCGGCAGCGGCCGCCGAGGCCGGGTTTCGGCCGTGCCTGCGCTGCCGGCCGGAAGCGGCACCCGGCACGCCTGCGTGGCTCGGCACATCAGCGGTAGTGCGGCGCGCCTTGCGACTGATTCAGGACGGCGCGCTCGATCAGATGTCGGTCGATGAACTGGCCGAGAAGATCGGCATCGGACCGCGGCATCTGCATCGACTGTTCACGCAGCACGTCGGTGCCTCGCCGCTCGCCGTAGCACAGACGCGCCGCCTGCATTTCGCCAAGCGACTGCTCGATGAGACGCAGCTCTCGATCACCCAGATCGCGCTCGCGGCGGGCTTCGGCAGTCTGCGCCGCTTCAACGATGCGTTTCAGAAAACGTATCAGCGCTCGCCGCGCGAGCTGCGCCGACAGCGTGCGGCAACCGTCCAGCGGCCGACGGCAATGAGGTCGTCGCTGAGGCTCGCGTATCGGCCGCCGTACGACTGGGACCACGTCCGCGACTTTCTCGCCACGCGCGCGATTCCGGGCGTCGAACGTCGTAGACGCGACGTGGTTACGCGCGAACAGTCGCGACTGAGGGTGGCCATGCCATCGTGCGCGTACAGCAAGCTCGAAGGCGCGACGCGCTCGAATTGCGCGTTCGCGGAGCGGCACCTGCGACGCTGTTCCAGATCTCTGCAGCCGCGCGACGCATGTTCGATCTGTCCGCCGATCCGGCGCGCATCGCACTGGCGTTCAAGGCCGATCCGCTGCTCGCGCCGCTGGTGAAGGCGCGCCCGGCTTCGAATTCCTGGCGCGTGGGATCCGTTCGAATGCGCCGTGCGCGCCGTGCTCGGCCAGCAGGTGAGCGTCGCGGCAGCTCGCACGCTCGCGGCGCGACTCGTCGATCGCACGCGGGCGGAAGATTGCGGATGGCCCGACGGACTCACCCACCTGTTTCCTGCGCCCGCGGCGCTGGCGGCAGCCAACCTGGACGGACTCGGAATCACCGGTGCACGCATCGCTGCGCTGCACACGCTTGCGCGCGCGATCGCCGAGGGCAAGCTCGATTTCAATGGCGGCGTCGAGGACGTGACTGCCGCCATCGCAGCGCTGCCGGGATTCGGCGCCTGGACGGCGCAATACGTCGCGCTGCGGGCATTGGCCGAACCCGATGCGTTTCCGACCGGCGATCTTGTGTTGCGACGACTCGCTTCGACGGACGGCGCGCCGCTGTCGATCACGCGCGCTGGAAGTGCGCGCCGAAAGCTGGCGTCCGTGGCGTGGCTATGCAGTGATGCATCTGTGGAAGGCGGCGGGCTCGGTCAGGCCGGCGACGAACGCGCCGACACGGCGAGCGACCGGTCAGCTCCGCAAGCGGACGGCGCCATCGCTTCCGCCTGCTTAGTCACGCTGACGATGGAACTGTGACGGCGCTCACCAACGCGTCGTCATCACGAACTGTTCTGTTGCCCTGATCACAGCGCTTGCGGTGCATCAGCAGCATGCTGCGGCCGACCATCGGCTCCGGATGTCCGCATGAACCGCCTCTGTGACCGACGAATCGTCCGCTCTCGCGCTCGGGCTGCTGGCCCTGGTCAGCGGCAGCGTTTGCGCCGACACGCGAGTCAGCATCGGCGAGACCAGTCCGACGCAGACGCCGAACTCGCAATCGGTGCTTCCTTCCACGTGCGGATGAGCTACCAGACTGACGAGCCCGTCAGTCTATGGGCCCGCCCCTTCTCGAAAGGCGTGCAGTTCAAGCAGGCCTTCTCCAATGCGTCGGAGGAGTACAGCGGCTCGGGAGAGGCGCTGGATGGTTCGCGCTCACGCAAGCGGGGGACATCGATGAGATCCGCATCATTGCCGGCGGCGGTTCACCGTACCGCGAGCGGGTGGTTGCGAGTCAGCCTGATCCGTCTTCGCTGGAGCAGCAACGGCTCAGCCAGCCGGCGAAGTCGCCCGCCTGGGTCGGCGAACTCAGGCGCAGGCCAGCGCGCGCGACTGCGAACGCGCTCAACAGCGCGCCAGCGAACCGGTTCCCGCCGGTGACGTGGCGCTGTTCAGCGGCTTCATGCTGCTGGTCGTGGCGCTCCTGATCGCCGCGATTGCCTGGCCGTTGCGCAGCGTCTGGAAATGGCAGGGCGGCTGGCGCGTGGCGGCGTTCATACCGCTGGCGCTCATGGCGTTCGTGATCCTGCGGATCGTGGCCGACACCGCGCGCGATCCGACGTCGCACAACCTCTGGCCGTTCGAGATTCTGATGTTCGGCGGCGTCGCGATCGTCGATCGTCGGCGCGCTGCAGGCTCGCCCGGAAGATACTGGCTGCGTGCCGGCGCCCAAGACGCGCGAGGTCACCGTTACTTCGCCAGCAGCTTCTCCGTCGCCGCCAGCAGCACCGACAGCACGACGCCCTCGGCGGCCTGCGTAACTTCCGCCAGTTCCGGGAAGCTCGGCGCGATGCGAATGGTCCGATCGTGCGGATCGTTGCCCAGCGGATGCGTCGCGCCCGCCGGCGTCAGCTCGACACCCGCTTCCTTCGCCAGCTTGACGACCTGCTTCGCGCAGCCGTCCAGCACATCGAGCGTGATGAAGTAGCCGCCCTTCGGCTGCGTCCAGCTCGCGACGCCGGTGTTGCCGAGATGCTCGTCGAACATCTCCAGCACCTTGTCGAACTTCGGCGCCAGGATTTCGCGATGCCGATCCATCAGCGTCGCAATGCCGTCGGTGTTCCTGAGCAGCCGCACATGCCGCAGCTGATTCACCTTGTCGCCGCCGATCGTGCGCTTCTCGATGCGCTTCAGGTACCAGGCCACGTTGTCCTTCGAGCCGGCGAACACGCCGACGCCCGCGCCGGCGAACGTCACCTTGGAGGTCGAGCCGAAGATGAAGGCGCGATTCGGATTGCCATGACGCGCACAGGCCTCGTCGATGTTCGCGATCTCGATGCGTTCGGCGGTCAGGTGATGCACGGCGTAGGCGTTGTCCCAGAACAGACGGAAGTCGCGCGCTGCGGTCTTCATCTTCGCCAGCCGCTCGATCGTCTCGTTCGAATACACGGTGCCGGTCGGGATTGCTGTACTTCGGCACGCACCAGATGCCCTTGATCTGCGATCGGTCGGCGACCAGCTTCTCGACGACGTCCATGTCGGGACCGGTGTCGGTCAGCGGCACCGGAATCATTTCGATGCCGAATTCCTGGCAGATGGAAAAGTGACGGTCGTAGCCGGGCACCGGACACAGGAACGCGATGCGCGATTCCTTCGACCACGGCCGCTCGCTGTCGCAGTTGCCCTTGAGCAGCGAGAAGGCGACGGTGTCGTGCATCAGCGACAGGCTGGCGTTCTCGCCGATGATGACCCGATCCGGCGTGACGCCGAACACCGGTGCCGAGCAAGGCACGCAGTTCGGGCAGACCCGGCGAGTTCGCCGTAGTTGCGGCAGTCGATGTTGCCCGGACATGAAGTCGTCGTGACCGGGCAGCGCCAGCAGCTGGTTGCGACAGATCGAGCTGCGCCGCGGAAGGTTTGCCGCGCGTCAGGTTCAGCTTGACGCCGCGTTTCGCGAACGCGTCGTAACGCTGGCGGATCTGGCCGTGATAACTGCGAAGGTCTTCGACACTCAGGGCGGGCAACTGCGGCATGGATCGTCTCTTCCGGATATCCCAAGGGCAAAAAACGGCCGCATTATCCGGACTTGGCGCCCGCGGCGCCATCAGATCTTCATTTCGCCTCGGATTCCCGTCGCCAGACCGCCAGGGTCCAGAGAAAGCTGCCGAAATCCTGAATGGCGAACAGCAGCGCCAGCTGCCAGGGAATCATGTTCAGCAGCCACAGCGCGGCCATGACTGGCGGGACCAGCGGCCGATCCAGCAGCGATGCGAACACGAATCCCTGGGCGTTCAGGCGGCCGCTGACGATGTAGAGCATGCCCAGCCCGCCGACGAGCAGGCCGACCAGCCTGAAGTAGTTCGACGCCTGTTCCGACAGCGCCGGCAGGTGCAGCAGCGATGCCGCGCAATCGCGGTGCGAGGAACAACGCCACGCTCTCGACGAGGATCAGCCAGCCGAAAACCTCGACGGTCTTTGCCGCCCGTCCCTGGCCCTCGGCACTCAACATGCGTTGCAGCATTTCGGCGAGTGAAGGCACGACAGTCTCCCTGGATCGCCGCGATGCGGCGCGGGTCACAGTGGGGACGTCACGGCGGATTCGCAATCGACCGAAGGGACAGGCCGGGTAACGCCGGCTGTTGCGCCCGCAGCAGCGACGTCCAGGCCTGGCTTATCATTCGATCATGAAACAGAACTCCTGACCGTGGCGGACTCATTTCAGATGGACGACCTGCCCCTGGTCGTTGCGCCGGGACCGCGAATCAGCGAATTCGACGGGCCGTGCGCCATCGATGTCGAGATATGCCGGCCGGACGGCTCGACCATCACGTCCGTGATGTCGCTGTCGTTTCATGTCGAGATCGTCCCGGGCGACGAAGCGCGCTGGGTCTGTGCGTTCCGGGATCTGCTCAGATCCGATGTGCCAGTCGGCTCCGAAGTATGGTTCCGGCCGACACTCCACTAGCGACAATGAGCCAGCTCACGCGCGCATCGAACTTCCGGCACTGACGCCGTGCTCTATCGCGTCCTCGCCGACAGTGTTCTCGTCATCCACCTGGCCTTCGTGCTGTTCGTGGTGCTCGGCGGCTTTCTGGCGCTGCGCTGGCCGCGCGTTGCGTTATTGCATCTGCCGGCCGCCTGCTGGGGTGCTTACATCGAATTCAGCGGCCGCTTCTGCCCGCTGACACCGCTGGAGAATTCGCTACGCCATCGCGGCGGCGAGGCCGGTTACAGCGGCGGTTTCATCGATCACTACATCACCGCACTGATCTACCCGGACGGCTTGACGCGAACGACCCAGATCGTGCTCGGCACCGTGGTGCTGTCGGTGAATGTCATCGTCTACGGGTTGCTGCTGCGCCGGTTGCACCGCTCGCATTGACCGCTATCGCCGGAAACTTTCGCAGATGGGTGTGAATGATGGCGACAGTGCTGGCGCAGAAGTTACGATGCGCGCCTCGCCGCGAGGCCGTGGATTCGCCGCTATGAACCCAGAACTGCCTTCCGTACTCGTCGTTGGTGCCGGCGCGATCGGCGCGCTGTTCGGGTCGGCGCTGGCGCGCCAGGGCGCCAGAGTTTCGGTGGTGTGCCGTTCGGACTACGAACAGGTCAGTCGCGACGGGTACCGCGATCCGCAGCGAATTGCTCGGCGATCACCAGTTCAGGCCCCACGCGGTATTGCGCGACGTTGTCGACTGCGCGACGCCGCCCGACTATCTGATCCTGACGGTGAAGGTGTTGCCGGACGTCGATCGGGCGGCATTGATTCGCCCGGCCGTCGGTCCGGACACCGTGATCGTGCTGATCGAAAATGGCATCGACATCGAGGCCGAGATCGCCACGGCGTTTCCGGAGAATGAACTGCTGACCAGCCTGGCCTTCATCGGCGTCGGCCGCGTGAGCAGCGGCGAGATCCATCATCAGACCCTGGGCACGCTGCCGATGGGCCGCTATCCCGCGGGGATCACAGCAGCCGCGCAGCGCATTGCGGCGCTGTTCGAAGCCAGCAAGGTCATCTGCAAGCTGACTGACAATGTCGTCAGTGCACGCTGGCAAAAGGCCGCGTGGAATGCAGTCTTCAATCCGGTTTCGATCATCGGCGGTGTGCTCGATACCGAAATGATGCTGCGATCAGCCGAGGACGAGGCGTTCATTCGCAAGGGCATCCAGGAAGTCTGTGATGTCGCAGCGGGAACAGGAAATCCGCTCCACCCGAAACTCGCAGAGCAGATGATCGGCGCTACGCGTGCGATGCCCGCGTACAAAACGAGTATGGCCCTCGACTACGAGAATGGACGCCCGCTGGAGATCGAAGCCATTCTGGGCAATGTTGTGCGCGCGGGAAGAAAACACGGCATCCCAATGCCGGTGCTGGAAACCGTATACGCGCTGGCGCACATGGTAGACGCCAAGTTGCGCGGCAAGAAATGAGCTTTGCAGGGGACAGGGTGATGGTCCGCGACCATCACCCGTCGTTTCTGCCCCTGTCGTTCTGCCTGGGTCGTTTCTGCTCAACCCCGTTTCTGCTCAACCCTGGGGCTTCAGCGAGATGTTGTTGCGAACATCCCTGACGCCGTTGATACCGCGCGCGAGTTCACCGGCCCGCGCCTTTTCATCGGCCGTTGCAACGAAGCCGCTCAACTCCACGATGCCACTGTTCACTTCGACGTTCACGTCCGAAGCCGTCCCCAGGCCCGCTTTGCCGGCGATCTCACCCTTCACCTTGGCAGTGATCACCGTGTCGTCCACGGCCTGACCGGTGGAACGATCCGCGTCGCGAATCAGCAGCTTGTTCTGTACCTGCTTTACGCCGGCGACATTCATCGCCGTTGTTTCGGCAGCTGCCTTGGCTGTTTCGGAGTCCACAAAGCCACTCAACTGCACCACGCCATCCTTCGTTTCGACGTTGATCTGCCGCGCCTTGGTTGCATCGTTGCCGATCAATGCCGACTTCACGCTGCCGGTCAGACTGGCGTCGCTCTTGCCGGTTGTACTGTCAGCAAGCACCGTTGCCGAGCTGGCAACCAGGCTCATGCCAAGAATCAACGCTGGAAATTTGTGCATGTCGTTCACCTCTTGTGACTGAAATTTACGGCAGGGTAATGCCGTGATTCGCAGTCCGGTTCCAGAGAACGAGAGCACGCGCCGCCGCGCGCGACGCATTTGAGATTTATTGTGACTGCGCGGGGAACTTCACGGCCTTTTCAATCGTAGGCGCCGTGGTGAGCGCCAGGCAGGAATCGACCTACATGCGCCTTCAGGCGGCGGGGGCCGCCTTCTTCTTTGCCTTGGGCGGCTGCTTCACTGCATGCAGCACGTTGTCTGCGACGCGGGCCATCCAGCCGCCCGAGTACAGCATCATCTTCAGCTGATGCAGCAGCACCTGCCCCGGGCCCTCGACAGCGAGCCGGCAGTCCTCTTCGATCTTGCAGTTCTGCATTTCGAAGAGTCCCGAGCCTTCGATGATCAGGGTCGAATCCTTGAAATGACACTCGGTGAACGACTTGCCGTCGAGGACGACGCGCTGACCGTTGAATGATTTGCCGCGTACTGCCTTCATTCTGGAGTTCTCGATTGGTCCGCCGCCTTACCGCAAGGGCAGATCTTAGCAAAGGCGCAGCGAGTCTCGCTGCTAAGATCGGGGAAACGCCGTGACAGCACAGCGAGATGGGGATTGCCTTATGTCGAGAAGCCAGTGCACGCTGCGCCGATTCTTGCCGCGTTTGCCTACCGCACCATGAGCCCCGCCCCCTGACCGTCCAGGCGTTCCGATCCATGCTTACCGGCGACTTTCTGCGCAGTTCGGCACAACGACACCCCGATAAGCCAGCCATCGTCCAGGATTCGCAGCGCATCAGCTACGGACAGCTCGACGCGGACGCAAACCGGTTCGCCAATGCACTTCTGGAGCTGGGACTCGCGCGGGGGACAGAATCGCCATCGTCGCCCCCAACATTCCCGAGTACGCAATCGTCTACTTCGGTGCGGCGCGGGCTGGGTGCGTCTGCGCGCACATTTCCACGCGCGCGACCGCGAACGACATCGGCATCATGCTCGAGCGCGTCGGCGCGCAGCTGGTGCTGTTCGATTCCAGTTCGGCGGAAGTCGTGTTGCCAGGGCTGGCGCGTAGCGGTGTCCGGCGCCCGGTAATGCTGGGCGATGCGCGACCACCACCGGAAGGTGCAGTTGCAATTCAGACGCTACGGGATCTGCTCGAGAACGCGACGCCAACGCCTCCCACGGTCCAGATCGCCATGAGCGATCCGTTCGCTATCACCTTCACGGGCGGTACGACCGGCATCCCCAAGGCAGTTGTCGTCAGTCACGCGGCACGTTACGCATCCGCGCTGACCGCCACCACCCGGTTCGGATTTCAGAGTGACGACATCGTAGGCGTTGCAACGCCGCTCTTTCACGCCGCCGGCCTGTTCGTCTGCTTTGCGCCCGCTATCCTGCTCGGGGCGACGACCGTGCTGTTGCGGAGCTGGAGCCCCGACAGGTTCATCGACCTGATCGAACGCGAAGGCGTGACGGCAACCCTCATGGTCCCCACGCAGTTGGGTGACCTGATCTCCCATCCCGGGTTCTCGGCACAACGCGTTGCCAGCCTGCGCAAGGTTTCGTACGCGGGCGCGCCGATGTCGCCGAGCCTGTTCGCGCGCGTTCGCACGGCTTTGCCGAATACTGAATTCAGCGAAAACTACGGCCAGTCGGAGACCGGTCCGCTGACGGTACGACGCGCCGCGGATCCCTCCGAGAAATTTCATACCGTCGGCCGGCGCTGTGCAGGCGTGGAAGTCGAGATCCTGCGCGATGACGGTACCGTTGCGGCAGCGGGCGAAGTCGGGGAGATCGTGACGCGCGGCCCACATGTTCTCAGTGAATATTTCGGTGAACCGGCGCTGACTGCCCAGAGCTTCTGTCACGGCAATTGGCTGCGCACGGGCGACGTCGGCTACTTTGACGCGCAGGGATTTCTGGTGCTCGTCGATCGCCTCCGGGACATCATCATCTGCGGCGGCGAGAACATTTATCCGGCCGAGATTGAGAATGCGCTGTATCGTCACCCCGCCGTCGCCGAGTGCGCCGCCTTCGGCATTCCGGACGATCGCAGCGGCGAGTTGCCCGCGGCCCATGTCGTGCTCAGGCAAAACGCGGATGTTACCGATACGGCGCTGATCGAGTTTTGTGCCACTCAGATCGCACGACACAAACGGCCGCGACTGGTGAAGGTCGTCAGCAGCCTGCCGCGCACGCCGCTGGGTAAAATCCATCGCGGCGCGATCCGCAGCGAGTACTGGGTGGGCCGGTCGCGAGCGATCTGAGGAGCGGGGCGGCGGGTGCCCGGCATTGGGCTGCTGGCCAGAGCCGCGGCTCGCCACCGATTGACACCATGGGAGAGTGCTCTGTGCGTATTTGTCGCTTCAACAACAATCGCATCGGCGTCGTCATCGACGACACCGTTGCTGACGTGACCATCGTGCTCGAAGCCCTGCCCTGGATGCGCTGGCCGCTGCCGCCGGGAGATGCGCTGATCGCCAATCTCGACAGGCTGCGGCCGCTCATTGAACGTGCTCTGCCCGACGCGCACCGAACGCCCTTGAGCGACTGCGCGTTCGACAGTCCGGTGGCGAATCCAACCAAGATCATCGGTGCGCCGGTGAACTATCAGAAGCACATCGACGAAGCGCGCGCTGATCGTCAGATCAACGTCGGCAACGAAGTGCGCACAATCGACTATTACGGGCTGTTCCTGAAGGCCAACAGTTCGCTGGTCGGCGCAGCGGCAGGCGTCACGCTGCCGTCCAATGACCGTCGTCACGATCACGAAGCCGAGTTGGCCGTGGTCATCGGCAAGGAATGCCGACAGGTGCCGGCGGCGCAAGCGCTGGAATGCGTGGCGGGTTATGCGGTCGCGCTCGACATGACGATGCGCGGCAGTGAGGACCGCAGCTTCCGCAAGTCCGCTGACACCTACTCGGTACTCGGGCCGTGGCTGGTCACACGCGATGATGTCCCCGACCCGGGTGTGCTCGATCTCTGGCTGGAGGTCAATGGTCAGCAGCGGCAGCGCAGCAACACTCGTCACCTGATCTATGGCGTGCCGCAGCTCATCGAATATGCTGCGGCGGTCTACACCCTGTATCCGGGCGACATCATCATGACGGGGACGCCGGAAGGCGTGGGCCCGGTCGTCGCCGGAGATGTGATCGAAGCAGGATTGACAGGGATCGGTGCGATGCGCGTCCAGGTGCGGTAGAAACAAAGGTAGGAAGACCACGATCTTCCTACCTCCAGCCTGCAAGAGAATCACCCGAACTTTTTGTAGCGAAGCTCGCCGCTAGCTGCGGCGGACCTGCCGTTGTCGGACTTCCGCTCAAAACAGCGGAAATCCCTCCGGATGTCTCTGACTCATCACCCCTGAGCTACTTGCCCTTTCGCGCCTTGGCGGCTTTCTTTTTCACACCGGACTTTTTGCGTCCGGCCGCCTTGGCCTTCACTTTCAATGACCGGGTGCGGACTCTAACCGCTTTGCGGACAGAACGCTTTACGGATTTCACTTTCGATCGCTTGCGGGCTGGAGCTGCCTTCTTTTTGGGCGTTTTGGGCCTGGCTGTTGACTTGTTCGCTGCCGACTTCCGCACAACAGGCGCTGCAATCACCTCGATCTTGGCAGGCGCTGGAGCGGGTTCGGGAGCAGGTGCCGCCTGCTGCAGATCGTCCTTCACCACGTGGACGGCGAACATGGCGCCGTGCGGATCGACGAATTGTGCGATCCAGTCGCCCCCAGGGACTTCCATTGGCCCATTGATCAATGAACCGCCGCCCGCTTTGACCTTGTTTACGACCTTGTCCAGATCCTTCCCCCGAATGTAGCCCAGCCAGGCGGGCGGCCCGGGCATCTCGGCGGGCTTGTCGAATACGCCGCCCAACTCCCGGCCGTTGCGGCCGAAGAGGTAATAGAAGCCCATGCGGGCCCATATCGTGGGCTGCAGTCCTTTCCCAGCCGAAGAGGGCGCAGTAGAACTCGAGCGCCGCCTTGGCGTCCGTCGTCGCCAGCTCCATCCAGGAGAACTCGCCACGTTTCGGCTGCCGGTCCTGAGCCGGATCGCTCGAGGAGGAGTAGAGGGCAAAGGCTGCACCCTGCGGATCGGTGAGCACGGCGTAACGGCTGTCGCCACTGATCACAGTAGGTTCTTTGACCACCGATGCGCCAAGGCTCGTTGCCTCTTGCAAGGTCGCGTCGAGATCCGGCGTGCCGATGTAGTGCACCCAGTGGGGGGCATCCTCCACGTTCGCTACCGTGCCGCCGAGTCGTTCGCTGCCGTTGGCAAACATGGTGTAGGACGGGTTCTGATCCCAGGTCGCGGTCTTCCACCCGAGTACCCGATTGTAGAAGGCGTGGGCCGCTCCAGGATCCGGCGTCCCGCCCGCGCAGAACCGCCAGGTCTCGCCGGACGAGGAGTTCACCAGCCGCGAGCAGGCGCTGCGCGCCCGCCAGGAGCACGACGCCGTCTGGGGCGGCGACGAGCCGTTCGGCGGCGCCGAGGTCGCCGAGCAGCCCGAGCCCGTGAGCGAGCCGGAGCCGCGCGCCGAGTACACGCCACGCACGCCGGAGATCGTCACGGACCGCCGCGTCGAGGGCCGCCGCACGGTCAAGATCGGCGGCCGCCCTGGCGACTTCGCTCCGCTCGAGCGGCGGCGCCCGTCGCGCACCGCGGCGGAGCGCGTCGCGCACCGCCCCGCGCGCTTCGCGGCGTGGGCGTTCGCGCTCGGCCTGCTGCTCGTCCTGATCGCGGTCGCCACCGCCGTCGCCGGCGTCTGATCCGGGCGCCTGGGCCGCTTGTACGCCGGCCGCGCGCCGCGTACACTTACGCAGTGTAAGGAAGCCCCGGACCCTCCCCAGGCGGTCGACATGCCGAAGACCCACATCAGCCGCTTCCAGATCCACGACGAGCTCACCGCGCCGGAGGGCTCGCTGCCAGTCCTCAAGGGCGCTCTCGCATCGGCTGGACAGCTCCCCAACTTCCTCGGCGTCCTCGCCGGGTCACCGGCCGCGCTACGCGGCTACACGCGCCTGAAGGGCGAGCTGCGCCACGGCTCGCTCCCGCCGGCGACGCTCGAGCGGATCGCCGTGGCGGTCGCCGAGCACTACCGCTCCGCTCCCGGGATCAAGATCCACCACCGGACGGCGCGATTGGCCGGCGTCGGCATCGACGAGGTCGCCTCCGCCGCCCGCTGGGACTCCCGAGACCCCAAGCAGGCGGCGATGCTGCGCTACCTGAAGGCGGTCGTGGAGCCGCGCGGCAACGTTCCGCACCACCTGCACGAGGAGGCGCTCGAGGCGGGCTGGACGGACGACCAGCTGCTGGAGGCGATCGCGGTGCTGAGCGTGGAATGCTTCACGGCGATGGTGAACGTCGCCGGCGAGGTCCCCGTGGACGGCTCGGTCGAGGAGACCCGGGTGCTCCGCGCCGCCTGAGGTCATGCCGCCCCTGGGCGCACATCCGAAGAAGGTCGCGGTCGCCACGCTCGATCGACCGGGCGAGGCGTCCGCCTGCTGCCCGCACTTCCATCAGGCGGTCGAGCTGGTCGGCAAGCGCTGGACCGGCGCGATCCTGTACGTGCTGCTGCACGGCGGCACGCTGCGCTTCAGCGAGATCGCGCACGCGGTGCCGGACCTTTCGGACCGGCTGCTCTCCGAGCGGATGAAGGAGCTCGAGGCGCGCGGGATCGTCGAGCGCCGCGTGATCGGCAGCAGCCCCGCGCGCGTCGAGTACGAGCTGACCGACCAGGGGCGCGAGCTGGCGCCGGCGCTCAAGGAGCTCAAAGCCTGGGCCGACCGCTGGTTGGACTGAGCCCCGACCGCCAGTCCACCGCGCGGCCAGTCCGCCGTGGGCTAGGCTCCGCGCCGTGCCCAGCGAAGACACGCCGAAGACCGCAGAGGACGTCAAAGCCCTCGTCCAGGAGCGCGGACTGCGCTTCATCCGCCTCTGGTTCACCGACATCCTCGGGCAGCTGAAGTCGTTCTCGATCAACGCCAACGAGCTCGACGACGCGTTCGAGGGCGGGATGGGCTTCGACGGCTCGTCGATCACCGGCTTCAACGCGATCGAGGAGTCGGACATGATCGCGGTGCCGGACCCGACGACGTTCGCGCTGCTGCCGTGGCGCGACGACGCCGACGGCAGCGGCGTCGCGCGCATGTTCGCCGACGTGCAGACGCCCGAGCGCGAGCCGTACGAGGGCGACCCGCGCCACGTCCTGCGCCGCGCCGAGGAGCGCGCGAAGGCGATGGGCTTCGAGCACTTCTACGTCGGCCCGGAGCTCGAGTACTTCCTGTTCCGCGACTCCAAGGGCACCGAGGTGCTCGACGAGGGCGGCTACTTCGACCTGACGACGCTCGACGCCGGCTCCGACGTCCGCCGCGACACCGTGCTCGCGCTCGAGAAGCTCGGCATCCAGGTCGAGTACTCCCACCACGAGGTCGGCCCGAGCCAGCACGAGATCGACATGCGCTACGCCGACGCGCTGAAGATGGCCGACGACTGCATGACCTACCGCATCACGGTCAAGGAGTACGCGCTCAAGTACGGCTGGCACGCCACCTTCATGCCGAAGCCCCTGTTCGGCCACAACGGCTCGGGCATGCACACGCACCAGTCGCTGTTCAAGGACGGGCGCAACGCGTTCTACGACGCCGAGGACAAGTACTTCCTGTCGGACATCGGCAAGGCGTTCATCGCCGGCCAGCTCCGCCACGCCCGCGAGATCTGCTCGATCTTCGCCCAGTGGGTCAACTCCTACAAGCGGCTCGTCCCGGGCTACGAGGCGCCGGTGTACGTCGCCTGGAGCCGCCGCAACCGCTCGGCGCTCGTGCGCGTGCCGCTCTACCACCCCGGCAAGGAGCAGGCGACCCGGATGGAGCTGCGCTGCCCGGACCCGGCCTGCAACCCGTACCTGACGTTCGCGACCCTGCTGCAGGCCGGCCTCGAGGGCATCGAGCGCGGCTACGAGCTGCCCGAGCCGATGGAGAAGAACCTCTACCACCTGAGCCCGGACGAGCGCCGCCGCCTCGGCATCGAGCAGCTCCCGGAGACGCTCGGGGAGGCGATCGAGATCACCGCCGAGTCCGAGCTCGTGCTGCGGACGCTCGGCGAGCACATCTTCAACCGCTACATCGAGATCAAGCGCCAGGAGTGGGAGGACTACCGGGTGCAGGTCACCCCGTGGGAACTCGATCGCTACTTGGCGATTCTCTAGCGAGCTTCGACGGCCACCAGACCTTCGACCCGGTGTCGAGCACCAGCGCCGGGACGAGCACCGAGCGCACGATCAGCGCGTCGAGCAGCACGCCGAACGCGATCGTGAAGCCGATCTCGGTCAGGAACACGAGCGGCAGGATCGCCAGCACGGAGAACGTCCCGGCGAGCACGATGCCGGCCGAGGTGATGACCCCGCCGGTGACCGCCAGGCCGCGCAGCATCCCGTCGCGCGTGCCGTGCTGCTCCGCCTCCTCGCGGACGCGGGTCATCAGGAAGATGTTGTAGTCGATGCCCAGCCCGACGAGGAAGATGAACACGTAGAGCGGGATCGACGGGTCGATGCCGGGGAAGCCGAAGACGACGTCGAAGATCACGACGCTGAAGCCGAGCGCCGCGGAGAACGAGAGCACGACCGTCGCGATCAGCAGCAGCGGCGCGACCAGCGCGCGCAGCAGCACGATCAGGATCAGCAGCACGACCACGAGCGCGATCGGCGGGATCACCGTCGTGTCGCGCGCCGCCGCCTTGCGCACGTCGTACTCGATCGCCGACGGGCCGCCGACCAGCACCGCCTCGCCGCCCGCCTCCTTGACCGTCTCGCGCAGGTCGGGGATCAGGTCGTAGGCGTCGGTCGAGTACGGGTCGGGCTCGAGGATCGCGTTCAGCAGCACGGGCCCGTCGCCGCTGCTGCCGCCCGGCGCCGGGGCGACCGAGGCGACGCCCTCGAAGCCCTCCGCGGCCTCGGTCACGGCGTCGACCGCGCCCGCGTCGGGCACGATGATCTCGGTCGCCGCGCTCGCGCCCGCCGGGAACGACTGGGCGAGCAGATCCTGGCCCTCGATCGACTCCACCGGGTTGCGGTAGCTGTCGCTCTGCGTCAACCCGGTGTTGGTCGTGAGCAGCCCGAGCGACATGATCGCGAGCACGGCGACGGTGCCGATCCAGACCCGTCGCGGACTACGCGCCACGCGGTTGCCGACCCGCCGCCACGTGCCGTGCGTCTCGTCCACGCCCTCGTCGCCGACGTGCGGGATGCCGTTGCCGGCGCCGAACATCGGCGGGCGCCAGAACGCGCGCCGCCCGGTGATCGCCAGCAGGGCGGGCAGCAGGGTGAGCATCGAGATCATCGCGACGGCGATCCCCATCGCGCCGATCGGCCCGAGCCCCGCGGTGCCCTCGACCTCGGCGATCGACAGGCACAGCAGCGCCGCGATGACCGTGCCGCCGGACGCGACGATCGCCGGCCCGGCGGTGCGCATGGCGCGCGCGATCGCGTCGTGCTTGTCCTCGTGCTTGCGCAGCTCCTCGCGATAGCGCGACACGAGCAGCAGCGCGTAGTCGGTGCCCGCGCCGAGGACCAGCACGGACAGGATCGCCGACGACTGGCCGTTGACCACCACCCCGAGCTCGGTCAGCCCGTAGCCGACCGCGCGCGTCGCGATCTCGGCGAAGCCGACGGCGAGCAGCGGGATCCAGAAGAACAGCGGGCTGCGGTAGATCAGGATCAGCAGCACGAACACGAGCCCGACGGCGGCGAACAGCAGCGACCCGTTGATCGACTCGAAGATCTCGATCGCGTCGGCCGCGAAGCCGGCCGGCCCGGTCACCTTGACCTCGAGCCCGCCGCCGGGGTCGCTCACCCGCTCGCGGATCGCGTTGATGGGATCGAGGATCGTGTCCGACTCGCCGTCGCCGGTGATGTTGCCGATCAGCAGCGCCGCGTCGCCGTTCGGCGACGGCTGCGGCTCCCCGAACGGCGAGGTGCCCGGATAGCGCTCGAGCAGCTCGTTGAGCTCGCCGCGGTCCTCGCTGATCTTCGCCTGGTCCTCCGCCGTGAGCCCGCCCTCGCGCCGGAAGACGATCACGATCGGCGCCTGCTCGCCTCCCTGCAGCTCCTCGGTGACCTCGAGCGCCTTGGTCGACTCGGCGTCGCCGGGCAGGAACGAGGTCGACTCGTTGTTCTCCGCGTCGGAGTACTTGGCGGGGAGGCCGGCGGCGAAGATCGCCACGATCGCGAGGAGCCAGGCGCCGGCGGCGATCCACTTCGCGCGCGGGCCCGTGCAGAGCGTGAGCAGCTTGGACATGGGGTCTCGCGGAAGATACGGATGTACGAGCCGCTTAGCCCAGCAGCGCGCGCAACTCGTCCGGCTCGGTCACCGGCCGTTGACACGTGAAGCGCTCGCAGACGTAGGCGGCGGCGCGCCCTTCGACCGGCTCGCGGCCCGCCAGCAGCGGCACGCCGTCGGCCTCGCCGCCGGCCAGCACGATGTGCGGGCGGAACGCCTCCCGCACCACGCGCTCGAGCGGCTCGCGCCCCTCGCCCACGAGGGCGATCTCGCGCACGTCGGCGAGCTGGAAGTCGATCGCCTGCAGCATGTGCCCGAACGCGATCGGGTAGCGCGGAGCGATCGTGTGCACGAGCTGGATCGCGCCGCGCGCCGCCTCCTCGTAGCGCGCCTCGCCGGTCAGCCGCGCCAGCCGCAGCAGGCCGAAGGCGGCGGACGAGTTCCCGGACGGGATCGGCGCGTCCTGCAGCTCCTTGCGGCGCGCGATCAGCGTCTCGTGATCGGCGGCGGTCGAGAAGAAGCCGCCGCGCTCCGCGTCGGCGAAGCGCTCGAGGATCGTCGTCGGCGAGCGAGCGTGCCGCGGCGAACCAGCGCGGGTCGAACGTCGCCTCGTAGAGCGTCAGCAGCGCCTCGAGCAGGAAGGCGTGATCCTCGAGGAAGGCGCCGATCTGCGCGCGGCCGCGGTTGAAGCTGCGCAGCAGCCGGCCCTCGTCGTCGCGCAGGTCGCGCAGCACGAACTCCGCGCACTGGACCGCGGCCGTGCGGTAGCGGTCGTCGTCGAGGACCGCGCCGGCGTCGGCCAGGGCCGAGATCATCAGCGCGTTCCAGGCCGTCAGGCGCTTGTCGTCGAGCCCGGGCCAGACGCGCTGCTCGCGGGCCGCGCGCAGCCGCGCCTTCATGTCCGCGAGCCCTTCGGGGTCGCGCGTGGCCCGCACCGGGATGCTCGCGCCCTCGAAGTTGCCGGCGTCGGTGATGCCGAAGTGCTCGAGCGCGGCTTCCGCGTCGTCGCCCAGGACGGCGCGGACCTCGTCCGGCGTCCAGACGTAGAACTTGCCCTCGACGCCCTCGGAGTCGGCGTCGAGCGCACTCGCGAACCCGCCCTCGTCCTGGCGCAGGTCGCGCAGCGCCCAGTCCAGCGTCTCGCGGCAGACGCGCTCGAAGAACGGCTCGCCGGAGACCTGGAACGCGTGCAGGTAGGTGCGGGCGAGCAGCGCGTTGTCGTACAGCATCTTCTCGAAGTGCGGGACGATCCAGCGGGCGTCGACCGAGTAGCGCGCGAAGCCGCCGCCGATCTGGTCGTAGATGCCGCCGCCGGCCATCCGCCGCAGCGTGTGCAGCGCCATCTGGCGCTCGCCGCGCCGCAGCAGGAACTCGATCGTCTGCGCGGCCGGGAACTTCGGCGCGCCGCCCCAGCCGCCGTGCTCGGCGTCGTAGTCCGGGCGCAGCGGCCCGAGCGCCGCTTCGAGCACCGACGCGTCGACCTCCTCCGCGGGCGCGCTCGAGCTCGGCCGACGACCGCAGGCGCGCGACGACCTGGTCGGTGGTGGAGGCGATCTCGTCGCGCTGGTCGGCCCAGGCGCGCGCGACGCCGTCGAGCACCATCCGCCAGCTCGGCATGCCCTGGCGCTGCTCGGGCGGGAAGTAGGTGCCGGCGTAGAACGGCACGCCCTCCGGGGTCAGGAACGCGTTCAGCGGCCAGCCGCCGTGCCCGGTCATCGCCTGCACCGCGTCCATGTAGATCGCGTCGACGTCCGGGCGCTCCTCGCGGTCGACCTTGATGCAGACGAAGCGGTCGTTCATCAGCGCGGCGGTCTCCGCGTCCTCGAACGACTCGCGCTCCATCACGTGGCACCAGTGGCAGGCGGAGTAGCCGATCGAGACGAGGATCGGCCGGTCCTGCTCGCGCGCGCGGGCGAGCGCCTCCTCGCCCCACGGGTGCCAGTCGACCGGGTTGTCCTTGTGCTGGAGCAGGTACGGCGAGGTCTCGCGCTCAAGTCTGTTGGCCATCGGTAGGTTGCCTCTCCATGTCCCATCATCGCGAAACCGTTCACGCGGAGGGCGCTCCCGCCGCCGCCGGCCCGTACTCCCACGCCGTCAAGTCGAACGGCCTGATCTTCCTCTCGGGCCAGACGCCGGTCGACCCCGCCACAGGCTCCCTGATCGAGGGCTCGGTCGGCGACCAGACGCGCCGCTGCCTCGACAACCTGCAGATCGTCGCCGCCGCCGCCGGCGCGGACCTGAGCGACGCCGTCCGCTGCGGCATCTACGTCACCGACATCTCGACCTTCAAGGAGGTCAACGAGGCGTACGGAGCCTACTTCGAGAGCGACCCGCCGGCGCGCAGCACGATCGGCGTCGCCGCGCTCCCGCTCGGCGCCGACGTGGAGATCGACGCAGTGCTCGCGCAGCCGGACTGATGAGCCGGGTCGCCGCCGCGGACGTCGCCGCCGCGCGCCCCGCGGTGGAGGCGATCGCGCGCCGCACGCCGATCCTGTCGACCCGCACGATCTCCGAGCGGGCGGGCGGGATCGTGGCGCTGAAGGCCGAGAACCTGCAGCGCACCGGCTCGTTCAAGATCCGCGGCGTGGCGGCCAAGCTGGCGGCGCTCGGCGACGGCTGCTCGGCGGGCGTGGTCGCGGCCTCGGCCGGCAACCACGCCCAGAGCCTGGCGGCCGGGGCGCGCGCCCGCGGCGTGCCGTGCGAGGTGTTCGTCCCGGTCGATGCCCCGCTGGCCAAGGTCGAGGCGGCGCGCGGCTCGGGCGCGATCGTGAACATCGGCGGCGGCAGCGTCGACGAGTGCCTGCAGATGGCCAAGGAGCGTGCGGCCGAGGGCGGCCTGGCCTTCGTGCACCCGTTCGACGACCCCGACATCGTGGCCGGCCAGGGCTCGCTCGGGCTCGAGCTGCTCGAGGACGTGCCCGACCTCGCGCGGGTCGTCGTGCCGGTCGGCGGCGGCGGCCTCTGCGCCGGGATCGCGATCGCGATCAAGTCGGCGCGGCCGGAGGTCGAGGTGATCGGCGTGCAGGCGGCGGCCTGCGCGCCGTACCCGGAGTCGCTCAGGCGCGGCGAGGCGGTCCCCGTCACCTCGGCGCTGACGATCGCCGACGGGATCGCGATCAAGCGCCCGGGCGCGATCACGCTGCCGCTGCTGCAGGAGTGGACGGACGGAGTCGTCGTCGTCTCCGAGGACGAGACCGCGGCCGCGATGGTGGTGCTGATGGAGCGCTGCAAGCTCGTCGTCGAGGGCGCCGGGGCGGTCGGCGTCGCGGCCGTGCTCGGCGGCCACGTCGAGGCGGCGCAGGACGGCACGACCGTCGTCGTGCTCTCCGGCGGCAACGTCGACCCGGGGCTGCTGGCCACGGTCGCGCGCCGGCACGAGACGCAGGCGGGCCGCCGGCTCGTCCTGCTCACGCGCGTGCCCGACCGGCCGGGCAACCTCGCGCAGCTGCTCGTCGCGGTCGCCGACCGCGGCGCGAACATCGTCGACGTCTCGCACGTCCGCGAGGGGATCGAGCTGCACGTGCGCGAGACCGCGATCGAGCTCGTGCTCGAGACGCGCGGGCAGGAGCACGCCAACGCCGTGGTCAGCGCTCTGCGCGACGACGGCTATGAGACGCGCGTGCTGCGCTGACCAGCCAGTCGGGAGCTCCGATGCGCCCGAAGCAGGCGGTGCAGCGCGCCGCCGGCGGCCGGCAGATCCTGAACCGGCGGACGAGCGTCACGGCCGGTGTCCCGGAGCCGTTCTGGAATCGCACCCGCGCGCTGATGCGGTAAGCGCCGGGAGCGAGGGTCACACGCGGGCGCGCGCGCCGCTGCAGGACCTGCAGCGTCAGGCCGCGGACTGGTTGCCCGTTGACGAGATGCGGACGCCGGCGATCCGCGTACCGCGGAAGTTCACGCGCGGGACCCGCGACCCGATGCATCCGCGGACCGCCTGGCGCAGCAGCAGCCCGGCGACCGCGGCGTCGCCGCGTTCGGCGGCCGCGGCCCCGGCGGCGCGACCGGGCCCGGGACGACCGGCGGCAGCGGGGGCTGCGGCCCGGGCGGGTCGACAGGCACCGGGTCCGGCGGCTCGGGCGCGTCCGGGCAGAGCAGGATCGTGGAGATCGAGTCGTCGTCGGTGACGGTCGTGCCGCCCGCGGTGCCGCTGACCATCGCGGTGTTGGCGACCCGCGTCGGGTCGCAGGCCGCCCCGCCCGCGTCGGTTCGCCGCGAGCAGCCGGTAGCGCCAGGTGTCTCCCGGGTCGAGGGTCTCCGGAGTGCTGTCACCGTCCTTGGACTCGAGCACCGGGCGGTCGTCGCAGCGCGGGTCCGTCACCTCGACGGCGTCCGCGGGGAAGGCCACGCCGCCGGGTTCGTGACCCACAGCGTGTACTCGAGGGTGTCCCCGGCCACGGCGATCGCCGGGCCGGTCTTGCGGATGGCGATCACGGGTGGCGGCGGCGTCGCGTTGCGGATGTTGCGGAACGTGCACGTCGCCCGGTCGCCCGCGACGAGGGCGAGCCCGGTATAGGACGCGCCGTCCCGGCGCCTGCCGCGGTCCGGCGCGTTGCGACGGCAGGCGACGCTCGACGTGTAGGCGCTCCCGTCCGTGCCGGCCGCCGGCCGCTCCGACACGTCGTACGTGCCCGGCGGGAGGGGGACCGTCTCACTGTCGCCGTCGCCCGCGCCCGCCAGCACGACCGTCTGCCCGACCAGCAGGTCGAAGCGTCCTGGGTCGCCGGCCGGCTCGACCACCTTCTCGAGCGTCAGCTGGGCGGGGAACCAGTTCCCGAAGTCGCGGTCGGTCGCGTTCGGGTCGGCCGTGGCGTCGATCGGCGCCCCAGGCGCAGCGGAAGCGACCGCCGGGCGCGCTGCCGGTGCCGCCCGGCGTCGTGGCGTTCGGGAAGGAGCAGATCCAGTCGGTGGCCACGGAGCGGGTCGTCCGGCGCCGCGGCACGAGCGTCTCGCGCAGCTTGTAGGTCCCGTCGGGCGGCCGGATGTCGTAGATGACGTACTGGCCCTCGTTGTCGGTGACCGAGAACGGCTCCCCGGGGTCGTGCACGCCGTCGTCGTCGTAGTCGGCCCAGATCAGGAACCGCGGGATGCCGGGCTCGTCGGGTCGCGGACGCCGTCGGCATCGCGGTCGAAGAACTTCGTGCCCGAGGCCGAGCACGTGCGCACGTCGAGCCGTCGCGGCGCCACGTAGTCCTGCAGGTTCGACGAGTCGGCGACCGACGAGCGCGAGTGCATCCAGACCGACGCGAACGCCATGCACTGCTCGTCGAACCCGGCCTCCAGCAGCGCCGCGAGGTCCAGCGAGGCCTCGCCGAACCGCCTGATCGGCACGGTCCCCGTCGTAGGCGCCGGGCAGCCGGCTCGTGATCGCGGTGGCGTTGACGGCGCCCTGAGCGTCCACGTTCGACCTCAGCCGCGTGGACTCGTCGAAGCGCCCCGGCGCGCGCAGCCGCGGTCGGGATCGGCGACCGTCGTGATCCAGCGGCGGATCACGAACGTCACGTCTGTCCCTCCGGCCTCGTAGGAGACCTGGACGTCGCCGGTGCGCCGGCATGGGATGCGCGCGCGGCCGTTGTCCCAGAGCTCGGGCGTCGTGGTTGAGCTCGAAGGACACGAACGTGGTGCCGTCGCCGCCCTCGCGCGTGAACCCGAGCTGGACGAACGTGCGCGTCGCCCGGCTGTTCGACCGCAGGACCACGCGTCGCGGATGTTGTCCTTGGCCGGGTTGACGCCGCCGGACTCGGTCGTCAGGCCCCACTCGCCGGGCTCGTCCTCCTTGCTGCCGCCCTGAACGCCGAGTCCTCGTCGTTGTCGTCAGGGTTGTGCTGGACTCGGCCGGCCGCCTGGACGGCCTGCCAGTCGATCGCCACCGCTCCGTCGTCCTGGTTTCCGTCACCGCCCTGGAACGTGCTGCCGGGGAGCGGGGCGGCCGTCGGCGGGAGCTGCGCGACGGCCGCCGGTGCGGCGACCAGGAGGGCGACGAGGACCGCGATCGGCACGCCGATCCCGCCGTAGCGTCGGTGCGCGGCCCCGACCATGCATTCAGCCCAGTACGCGTGCCTTCTGCTCGGCGAACTCCGCCTCGGTGAGGATGCCCTGGTCCCGCAGCGCGCCCAGCTCCTTGAGCTGCGCGATCGGGTCCGGGGGCTGCGGCCGCGGGCGGCAGCGGCGTACTGCTGCGGCGGCTCGGCGTACTGCTGGGGCTGCGCCTCCTGCTGCGCCCAGCGGTTGGCCTGGCGGCGGCTGACGCGGTTCGAGACGGCGGTGGCGGTGCCGGCCACCACGGCCGTGCGCGCCATGCCGCGAAGCAGTCCTGGCATGAGAGAGTCCTTCCGGTCAGGCCGCGGCTTCGGCGGCTTCGAGGGACGCGATCACAGCGGGCGCGGGGATGCGCTGGAAGTCGACGAACGTGCCGCCGTTGCGGCGGACGGCGGCGGCGAAGGGGCCGGCCCAGCTGTTCTCGAAGATGAGCACGACCGCCGCCGATCCCGGCTCGATCCACGTCGGCGGCCGTGGCGACGTCCTCCTCGCCGAGCAGCCCGGAGGAGGCGCCCTCGAAGGCGACCAGGTCACCGACCCCGCGGCTGTCGAGGTCGGTCGCCTCGAACCCGGAGAAGCTGCCGTCCTCGCCCGCCACGACGAACATGACGTCGAGGACGCGGATGATCCCGCGGTCGACCAGGTCCAGCAGCATCGGCACGGCCTCGCCGGTCATCGGCGCGTCCGGCGGGATAGGCGATCACCACCATGTCGACGGGACCCAGTTCCTCGACGTGCGACTCCATGGCGACCTCCTGATCGTCAGCGTGACGGGTTTCGGCGACGTCGCCGTGGGAACACGATCTTTCCTGCGCCGTGGCCGGGCAAGGGTGCACGCCTCACGTCGAGCGGGGGAGTCGGCACGCCCGGCCGCTCAGATCTCGCGCTCGGCGGCGGTGAGCTCGCCGCCGGCGTCGCCGGTGTTCGGCGTTCCGCGCGGCTCGATCAGGAGCACGTGCGCCTCCGCCGCGGCGACCGGCCGGTGCTCGACGCCGCGCGGGACGACGAACAGCTCGCCCGGCCCGAGCTCGACGTCGTCGCGGTCGCGCAGCTCGATCGTCAGGCGGCCCGCGAGCACGAGGAAGAAGTCGTCCGTGTCGTCGTGGCTGTGCCAGACGAACTCCCCGTCCGCCTTCACGACGGCGAGCTTGAGGTCGTTCATGTAGCCGACGATCCCGGGCGTGAAGGGAGCGTCGAGCAGCGCGAGCTTCTCCGCGAGGTTCACCTTGGTGTCCATCGCGGGAGGGTTTCACGCCCTGCCGCGCGGGGGAGGCAGCCGTCGGGAGAACGGCAGAGGGGAGATTCCCGTGAGGTCGAAGTCGCGTACTCGATCGATCGTCATCTGGACCGCGGTAGCGCTGGTCGGGGCGGTCGCCTGGGGCGTCATCGCGCTCGTCCGCGACGAGCAGATCTCGGCGGCGTGGCTGATCGCCGCCGCGCTCGGCTCGTACGCGATCGCGTACCGCTTCTACGCGCGGTTCATCGCGAAGACCGTGCTCGGGGTCGACGAGCGGCGGGCGACGCCGGCCGAGCGGCTCGACAACGACATGGACTACCAGCCGACGGACCGGCGGGTCCTGTTCGGCCATCACTTCGCGGCGATCGCGGGCGCCGGCCCGCTCGTCGGCCCGGTGCTCGCGGCCCAGATGGGCTACCTGCCGGGGACGATCTGGATCATCGTCGGCGTCATCTTCGCCGGCGCGGTGCAGGACATGGTGATCCTGTTCTTCTCGATGCGCCGCGACGGCAAGAGCCTCGGCCAGATGGCGCGCGACGAGATCGGCCCGGTCGGCGGCGTCGCCGCGCTGCTGGCGGTCTTCTCGATCATGATCATCCTGCTGGCGGTCCTCGCGCTCGTCGTCGTGAACGCGCTGGCGGACTCGCCGTGGGGCACGTTCTCGATCGCGATGACGATCCCGATCGCGCTCCTGATGGGCTTCTACCTGCGGGTGCTGCGGCCGGGGCGCGTGATGGAGACGACCGCGATCGGCGTGACGCTGCTGCTGCTGGCGATCGTCGGCGGCGGCTGGATCCAGGACTCGTCGCTGGCCGACACGTTCACGCTCTCGCCCGAGACGCTGACCTTCTGCCTGATCGCCTACGGCTTCCTGGCGTCGGTGCTGCCGGTCTGGATGCTGCTGACGCCGCGCGACTACCTCTCGACGTTCATGAAGATCGGGACGATCGCCCTGCTCGCCGTCGGCATCCTGGTGACGCTGCCGGTGATGCAGAACGAGGCGGTGACGCCGTTCGCCTCCAGCGGCGACGGACCCGTCTTCGCCGGCTCGCTGTTCCCGTTCGTGTTCATCACGATCGCGTGCGGCGCGCTCTCGGGCTTCCACTCCCTGATCGCCTCCGGCACGACGCCGAAGATGATCGAGAAGGAGACGCAGGTGCGCTTCATCGGCTACGGCGCGATGCTGATGGAGTCGTTCGTGGCGGTGATGGCGATCATCGCCGCGTCGATCATCGACCCGGGCCTGTACTACGCGATGAACGCTCCCGCCGGCGTCGTCGGCGACACGGTGCAGTCGGCCTCGCAGGCGGTCAACGGCCTCGGCTTCGCGATCTCGCCCGGCGAGCTGCAGTCCGCGGCGGCCGCGGTCGAGGAGGAGTCGCTGATCGCCCGCACCGGCGGCGCCCCGACGCTCGCGATCGGCATGTCCGAGATCTTCTCCAGCGCCACCGGGGAGGGCCTGCGGGCCTTCTGGTACCACTTCGCGATCATGTTCGAGGCCCTGTTCATCCTCACCACGGTGGACGCGGGCACGCGGGTCGGGCGCTTCATGCTCCAGGACACGCTCGGCAACGTCTGGAAGCCGATCGGGCGCGTGAGCTGGAAGCCCGGGCTGTGGCTGACGAGCGCGATCGTCGTCGGCGCCTGGGGGTGGTTCCTGTACGGCGGCGTCACGAACCCGCTCGGCGGGATCAACCAGCTCTTCCCGCTGTTCGGCATCGCCAACCAGCTGCTCGCGGCGGTCGCGCTGACCGTCGCCACGACGCTGCTGATCAAGCACGGCAAGCTCAAATGGGCGTGGGTGACCGGCATCCCGCTCGCCTGGGACGCCGCGGTCACGCTGACCGCGAGCTACCAGAAGGTGTTCTCGGGCGACCCCGCGCTCGGGTTCTTCGCCCAGCGCGACCGCTTCCAGGACGCGATCGACCGCGGCGAGGTGCTGGCGCCCGCCCAGAACATGGACGAGATGAGCACGGTCGTGACCAACTCGACCGTCGACGGCGTGCTGGCCGCGCTGTTCGCGGTGCTGATCATCATCGTGATCCTCGACGCGTCGCGGATCTGGGTGAAGGCGATCCGCGCGCGCAAGCCGCTGCCGACGACCGAGGTCGAGTTCGTCGAGAGCAAGCTCGTCGCCCCGTCCGGCCTGTTCGGCGGCGAGAACGGCGGGCGCTTCGGGCAGCGAGCCTGAGAAAGTGGGGTCACCATGACCCCACGCGAGCTCTACGCCGGCGTCCGCTGGTACCTGCGCGAGGTGTCCGGCGAGTCCGGCTACGACCGCTACGTCGCGCACATGCGGCGCGACCACGCCGACCAGCCCGTGATGTCCCGCCGCGAGTTCGAGCGCCGCCGCCAGGACGCGCGCGAGGCGAACCCGCGGGCGCGCTGCTGCTGATGTTCCCGCTGCCCGGAGGCGAGTACGCGGTCGCCGCCGCGGCCCCGGGCGCGGGGCCGGGCTTCTGGGCCGGCGCGCCGTGCGCGGCGCTCGACGGCGACGGCACGTTCGTGATCGCCTACCGGGTCCGCCACGGGCACGACGGCAACGACCAGACGGTCGTGGCGCGCTCGGAGGACGGCGAGCGGCTGGTCACCGTCTGCACGCTCGACGAGAGCGACTTCGGCGCCATGGGCATGGAGCGGCCGGCGCTCGTGCGGACGGACTCCGGCTGGCGGATGTACGTCTGCATGGCGACGCCGGACAGCCGCCACTGGTGGATCGACGTGCTCGAGGCGCCGACGCCCGAGGAGCTCGCGCTGGCCGAGCCGCGCACCGCGTTCGCCGGCGACGCGGAGACCGGCGTCAAGGACCCGCTGGTGCAGCGCCACGGCGACGGCTGGCGAGCCTGGATCTGCTGTCACCTGCTCGACGTCCCGGGCGAGGAGGACCGCATGCGCACGGACTACGCCACGAGCGCGGACGGCATCGCCTGGACGGTCCACGGCACCGCGCTCGGCGGGCGCGCGGGGGAGTGGGACGCGCGCGGCGCCCGCGTCACCAGCGTGCTGCCCGACGGCCGCGCCGCCTACGACGGGCGCCGCAGCGCGGACGAGAACTGGTTCGAGCGCACCGGGCTCGCCCGCGCGGACGGCGACGGGCGCCTGCAGGCGCTGGGCGAGCCGGTCGCCGACCTGCGCTACCTCGACGTGCTCCCGCTCCCCGGCGGCGGCCACCGCCTGTTCTACGAGGCGCGGCTGCCCGACGAGAGCCACGAGCTGCGCACCGAGCTCGTCGCTTGAGCCCGTTGCAGAACCGCGTCACGCCGCTGAGCGAGCTGATCGCGACGCCCGAGCGCGGGCTCGTGTACGGCAACCGCGGCTGCCTGCACGACGCCCAGGGCCGGATCCGGCGCGCCTTCGCCACCCGCCGCTGGATCGGCTGCCGGCTCGAGTTCAAGGGCTGGCACCGCTCGCCGCTGCTGCAGCCCGGCCGCTTCACCGAGCTGTTCTTCCTCGACGAGGCGACCGCGTTCGCGGCCGGCCACCGGCCCTGCGCGCTGTGCCGGCGCGAGGACTACAACCGCTTCCTCGAGCTCGTGGGCGAGCGCGGGGCGGACGCGATCGACGAGCGGCTGCACGCGGAGCGGCTCGGCCCGCGCCCGCACGTCGGCCTGCGCGGCCTGCCGGACGGCGCGTTCGTGCTGCGCGGCGAGGATCCGTGGCTGGTCCGCGGCGGCGCGCTGCTGCGCTGGACGCCGGGCGGCTACCGCGACCGCCGCCCGCTGCCGGCGGGCCGCCACGCGCTGGTCACGCCGCCGACGCTGGTCGAGGTGCTGCGCTCCGGCTGGAGCGGCGCCGTGCCGCTGCTGCACCCGTCAGCCGACGAGCGCCAGTAGCTCGTCGCGGCTCGGCGCGGCGGGAGCGGCGTAGCCGTTGGCGACGTCGACCGCGCGCTCCACCAGGCCGGGCCGCGCGAGCACGTCCTTCGGCAGCGCCAGGCAGTTGGAGATCTCGAGCGCGGCGCGGAACACCTTCGCGTCGCGGTCGGCGGCCGCGGTCAGCGCGGCGCGCACGCGGTCCGCAGGCGCCGGCGGCGGGGCCTGGTCGCCGGCCACGATGCGATCGATCTCGGCGACCCGCGCGCGGTCGAGCATCACGCTCGCCCGGTACCACGGCTCGAGCTCGTGGGCGGTCGCCTGCGCCCAGTCCTCGCCGTCGCGCAGCACGCGGCGCAGCAGCGCGGCGTGCATCAGGCCGAGCGCCATCCCGCGGCCCAGCGACGGGTTCGTGCACGCCCACGCGTCGGCGACGCTGAGGACGCCCGGCGCCGGGGCGGCCGGCCGGATGCGGCTGGTCACGCCGCCCATCGGGAGCACGCCGGTGACCGGCTCGCCCTCGAGCCAGTGCGCGTGCTTCGGGCAGGCGGCGACGACCGCGGTCCAGCGCCGCTCGTCGTGCAGGCGCTTGAGCGGCCGGTCGCGCGGCGAGGCGAACAGCGTCACCGACCAGAGGCCGGCGTCCGCGGGCAGCGTCGCGATCGAGAACGAGCCGAGATGCGCGAGGTAGGCCGTGCGCGGGCGCGGCTCGGTGCCGCGGAAGTAGCGCGTGTAGTACACGAAGCCGCGGTCCTCGACCTCCTCGGCGACCGGGCGCCCGAGCAGCTTCGGCAGCGGCGAGCGGCGGCCCATCGCGTCGATCACGAGGCCCGCGTGGAAGCGGCCGCGGTCGTCGCGGACGCCGCCGGGCTCGATCGCGGCCGCGCCGACGCCGCGCAGCACCGTCACGCCGGGCTCGGCCTCGGCGGCGCGCGCGAGCACGTGCTCGAGCGTGCTGCGGCGGGCCGTGAGCGTGGTCAGCGCGTCGTCGCCCGGGTGCGGCGCGCGATCCTCGATCTCGTCCGGCATCCGCTCGGACGGGCGCAGCTCGAGCGCTCCCGCCGCGCGCAGCGCGGCGTGGACGTCCGGCAGCTCGTCGGCGAGCACCTGGCGCCCGCGGGCTTGCATGAAGTGGGCCTGGCGGAACTGGGCGACGCCGTCGCGGGCCCAGGACTCCCAGGCGCGCTCGGGGCTGTCCGGGACCGGCGCGGTGTCGCGCTCGAGCACGGTCACGCGCCGGCCGTCGCGGGCCAGCATCAGTGCCGTGGCGAGCCCGCAGAGCCCGCCGCCGAGGATGGTCGTGTCCGTCGTCACGTGCAGGTAGACGGGGATCGGCGCGCGGATATTCCCGCTTGACTTAGAGCGCGCTCGAATGCCTAGCCTCGTTGTATGACCACGCCGCAGCACAACATCGAGACGGGCTTCGGCCCGCGCAGCACCGCCGCCGACGTCCTGACGGGCATCGACCTGACCGGCCGGCTGGCGATCGTGACGGGCGGCTACTCCGGGATCGGCACCGAGACCACGCGTGCGCTCAGCGCCGCGGGCGCGACCGTCGTCGTGCCCGCGCGGCGGCCCGACAGCGCCGCCGCGGCGCTCGCCGGCATCGAGCGCGTCGAGATCGACACGCTCGACCTCGGCGACCTGGAGAGCGTCCACGCCTTCGCCGACCGCTTCCTCGAGTCCGGCCGCGCGATCGACATCCTGATCAACAACGCCGCGATCATGGCCGCGCCCGAGACGCGCGTCGGGCCCGGCTGGGAGGCGCAGTTCGCCACCAACCACCTCGGCCACTTCGCGCTCACCAACCGGCTCTGGCCGGCGCTCGCGGCCGCGGGCGGGGCGCGCGTCGTCGCGCTCTCCTCACGCGGGCACAAGCGCTCCGGGATCCGCTTCGACGACCTGCAGTTCGAGACCGGCTACGACAAGTGGCAGGCCTACGGGCAGGCGAAGAGCGCCAACAGCCTGTTCGCCGTCCACCTCGACGCGCTCGGGCAGGACGCCGGGGTGCGGGCGTTCGCGCGTCCACCCGGGCGGGATCCTGACGCCGCTCCAGCGCCACCTCACCCACGAGGAGATGGTCGGCTACGGCTGGATCGACGAGCAGGGCAACCCGATGGAGCGGTTCAAGACCGTCGAGGAGGGCGCCGCCACCTCGGTCTGGGCGGCCACGTCGCCGCGGCTCGAGGGCATGGGCGGCGTCTACTGCGAGGACTGCAACATCGCCGAGCGCGACCGCGGTCGGGACGGCGGAGGCGGAGATGCACGGCGTCGACGCGCACGCCGTCGACCCGGACGTCGCCGCCAAGCTCTGGACGGTCTCCGCGGACCTGACGGGCGTCGACGCGTTCGCGCCGACCCGCTAGGACGCGCCGCCTTCCCCGCCGGCCGACTCGCGCAGGCAGGCGAGCGCGGCAGGCACCGCCGGTGCCTGGTGGTCGGCGGGGTACACGGCGTAGATGTCCCGGGGCGGAAGCCGGCGGGGGAGGGGGCGCACCACGATGTCCGGCCGCGGGGCTCCGAGCGCGAGCCGCGGGAAGAGGGTGATCCCGAGCCCTGCGCCGACGAGCGCCTGCTTGCCGGTCCAGTCGTCGCAGTGGAAGCCGATCCGTGGCGGTCCGCCGATCAGCCGGCCGAGCTCCTCCAGCGAGCCGAGGCAGTCGGGGTGCCCGCCCTCGATCCACGTCTCCCGGGCGAGGTCGGTCATGGCCAGGCGCTCGCGGTGCGCGAGCCGGTGCGTGCGCGGGAGCGCGAGGTAGAGCTGGTCCTCGAGCAGCTTGACCGTCTCCAGGCCGTCCGCGGCGGTCGGGTCGGTGAGATCCCATGAGGTGACCAGCGCGAGATCGAGCTCGCCTGCGCGCAGCCTGCCCAGGTTGGCGGCCGGCGTGCCCTGTGTGACCGAGAGCTCGACCTTCGGGTGCCGGTCCGCGAAGCGCCTGACCGCGTCGGGGACGAGCCAGGCGTTGGCGCTGGCGAACGCCGACACGTGCAGGTGACCGCCCTCCAGGCCCGCCAGCGCGTCGAGCTGGGCCTGGGCGGTGTCGAGGCGCCGCAGGACGGCCTTGGCGTGCTCGACGAGCAACTCGCCGGCCTGGGTGAGGCGCACCTGCCGCGCATCGCGCTCGAGCAGTTGCGCGCCGACCTCCGCCTCGAGCGCCGCGATCTGCCGTGAGATCGACGGCTGCGTGAACGCCAGCGCCTGGCCGGCTGCGGAGAACGAGCCGTGCCGCGCGACTTCGACGAGCGTTCGCAACCGCCGGACGTCGATCATACGCTCAGCGTATACCAAGTCACTCCAAACCGTCATTTGACGGTATACCAGTCTTGGGCGACCCTCGGTCCATGCCCATTCACACCGAGGTCCTCATCTACGACCACTTCGAGGAGCTGGACGCCCTTGGTCCCTACAGCGCGCTGCACCGGGCAGGATTCGACGTCGCGCTGGTGGCGGCCGAGCCGGCCGAGCGCATCGTCGCGGCGCGCGGCACGGTAGTCGTCCCGCACGCGTGCGTTGAGCGAGCAGGTCGAGCTGCTCGTCGTGCCGGGCGGCCCGTGGACGCAGCGGCGTCCTCGCGGGACCTGGAACGAGGTGCAGCGCGGCGTGCTGGCGCCGATCATCGCGGCGCGCCACGCTGCCGGGGCGACCGTCGCGTCGGTCTGCACGGGTGCGTTCCTGCTCGCCGCCGCCGGCCTCCTGGACGGCCGGCCGGCCACGACCCATCACGACGACCTCGACGACCTCGAGGGCCGGGCCGGACGGGTGATCCGCGACGCCCGCGTCGTCGACGACGGCGACATCGTCACCGCCGCCGGTGTCACCGCCGGGATCGACATGGCGCTGTGGCTCGCCGAGAAGCACGTCGGCCCGGACATGGCCGACGAGGTCGCGGCCGAGCTCGAGTATCGCCGCGACCCGGAAGGCGCAGTGCGATGCACGACGTGATCCGCCGGGCTCTGGCTGCGGACGTCGAGCGCGACCGGCTCGCGGCGGCGAACGGCAACCGCAAGCGCGAGCGGACGGGCCCGCTGGCGAACCGCACCTACCGGCGCCTGTTCGCCGCGCAGGTGGTCGCCCTCGTCGGCACGGGTCTGGCCACCGTGGCGCTGACGTTGCTCGCGTACGACCTTGCGAGCGCACGACGCGGGCGCGGTCGTGGGCGTCGCCCTCGCACTGAAGATGGTCGTCTACGTCTTCGTGGCGCCGCTGATCGCGGCGCTCGCCGCGGGGCTGCCACGGCGGCGGCTGCTGGTGACGCTCGACATCATGCGCGCCGCCTGCGTCGCCGCGATGCCCTTCGTCACGGAGGTGTGGCAGGTCTACGTGCTGATCGTGCTCCTCAACGCGTGCTCGGCCGGCTTCACGCCGACGTTCCAGGCCGCGATCCCCGACGTGCTCGACGACGAGCCGACCTACACGCGCGCGCTCTCGCTGTCGCGCCTGGCCTACGAGCTGGAGGTGCTGCTGAGCCCGGCCCTGGCCGCCGCGATGCTGGTCTTCGTCGGCTACGACGCGCTGTTCGCCGCCAACGGGGTCGCGTTCCTCGCGTCCGCCGTCCTCGTGCTCTCCACTCGCCTGCCGGCGCGCCGGCCCGCACCGCCGGCCGGCTCCCGGTGGGCGCGGATCACGCTCGGCACGCGCCGGTACCTGGCGCGGCCCCAGCTGCGCGGTCTGCTGGCGCTCAACGTGGCCGTCGCGGCGGCGAGCGCGACGGTGATCGTGAACACCGTGGTCTACGTGCGCGGCGAGCTCGGCCGCGACGCCGGCGACGTCGCCTGGGCGCTGGGCGCCTGTGGAGCCGGCGCGATGATCGCGGCGCTCGCGCTGCCGCTGCTGCTGCGGCAGGTCAGCGACCGCAGCGCGATGCTGGCCGGCGGCGCGCTGCTGCCGGTGGGGCTCGCGCTCGCGGCGGTCGTGCACGACTTCGACGCGCTGCTCGCGGCCTGGTTCGCGCTCGGCGTCGGCCTCTCGCTGGTGCAGACGCCGAGCGGCCTGCTGGTGAAGCGCTCGGCCACCGCCGAGGAGCGGCCCGCGCTGTTCGCCGCCCAGTTCTCGCTCTCGCACGCCTGCTGGCTGGTGACGTATCCCATCGCCGGCCTGCTCGGCGCGGCACTCGGGCTGGCGGCGATCGCATGGGTCCTCGCCGGCCTGGCCGCGGCCGCCGTGGCGGCGGCCGCGCTGGTGTGGCCGGCGCCGAGGCGGCGGAGGCGACCCGCGACCGGCGTCGACGCGTTCGCGCCCACCCGCTAGGGCGGATCGAACACGGCGCGCAGGGTGCCGCCGGGCGCGAGCCAGCGCTCGGCGAGCGCCCGCGCGCGGGCCGGCTCGCGGTGGAAGAGCCCGACGCGCACGGCGAAGATCGCGTCGAAGCGCCGGTCGCCGAGGTCGGCGGCCTCGAGCGTCGCGACCAGGAACTCGGCCGTGCCCGCCTCGACGTGGGCGGCGTTGCGTCGCGCGGCCGCGGCGATCATCTTCGGCGAGCGGTCGATCGCCGTGTAGCGGCCGCCGTCCAGCCGCTCACACACCAACGTCGCCGCGACGCCGTGACCGCAGCCGATCTCCAGCACCCGGTCGCCGGGGCGCAGGTCCAGGTCGTCGACGATCCGCCGCAATCGCTCGCTCATGGTGGGAACGCTGGCGCAGTCCGGCGCGCGCCGCCAGCCGCACGTCGAATCCGGTCAAGCCTGGCTCAGCCGAGCCGGTCGAGCAGCCGCCGCGGCGCGACCTCGCAGTACGCGTCCTCCAGCGCCCCGGCGACGTCGTCCCACGGCAGGTCGCGGTCCAGCCGCACGCCGACCCACCCGCGGTACCCGACGTACGGCGGCACGAAGTACGCCTCCGGGTTCGTGTTCACGAGCGCCTGCTGCATGCCCGCGGGAGCCGGGCACCACAGCGCCAGCCGCCCGTCCCCGTGGTGGTCGTCCTGGTAGACGGCGAACTGCTTGCCCTTCTTCACGAACCACGACGGCGCGCCGTGGCTCAGCTTCTCCTCGGTCTCGGGAAACCCCAGGCACAGGTCGCGGACGCGGTCGAGCACGGCCTCGACCGTACTGGACCTACGCGCCGCGCTGATCGATCGCGGCCTCGACCTCGGCCGCCGTCGGGTCGGTGCCGAAGCCGGTCAGGCACCAGGTCGCGCCCGCCGCGCGCCACGGCTCCGGGTCGGTGCCCGGCGGGTTGTCGACGACGAGCTCGAACGGCGCGTCCGGGTCGGCGCGCAGCGCGAGCACCTCGCGCCGCAGCTCCGCGAGCGCCGCGGGCTCGGGCAGGTCGATCGGGAAGAGGCCGTCGAAGCGCGCGGCGCGCCGCAGCGGCCGCCGGTTCGGCCACGTCGAGGCGACCCAGATCGGGATCGCGGTCGACCGGGCCGGGCTCGAAGCCGCCGTCCCAGTAGCCGGCGAGCTTCTCGAGGCCCTCGTCGAGCAGCCGC
Source organism: uncultured Solirubrobacteraceae bacterium (assembly GCA_963843485.1). Lineage (GTDB taxonomy): Bacteria > Actinomycetota > Thermoleophilia > Solirubrobacterales > Solirubrobacteraceae > DASSUW01. The sequence goes on from CAWJKK010000003.1 coordinate 38,364, forward strand.
GCGCGCTCGCGCGGCTCGCCCTCCTCGCCGAACCGCGCCGGGTCGAACTCGCCGGTGCGGTTGCTGCCGAGGCCGACGCCGAGGATCAGCCGGCCGCCGCTGAGGCGGTCGAGCGTGACGGTCTCGCGCGCGAGCTGGTGCGGGCGCCGGCGCGCCAGCGGCGTGACGAGCGGCCCGATCCGCACCCGCTCGGTCGCGACGGCGATCGCCGCCAGCGTGATCCACGGGTCCGCGACCAGGCGCACCGGCTCGGCGTAGGCGACGTGGTCCCAGACGAAGAAGCCGTCCCAGCCGCGGTCCTCGGCGCGCGCGGCCAGCTCGGCCACGAGCGCGGGCTCGGCGAGCTCGCCGAAGGGGGCGACGAAGATCCCGTCCATACCCTCACCCTAGGTACGGGGCAAACCTGACGCCCCCGTCAACTTCATCGGTACCCTGGGGTGCGATGGCCCACGACTTCGACTGGCTGGTCATCGGCTCGGGCTTCGGCGGCAGCGTCGCGGCGCTGCGCCTGCGCGACAAGGGCTACTCGGTCGGCGTGCTCGAGTCCGGCCGGCGCTTCGCGGACGGCGAGCTGCCGCGCTCGACCTGGGACCTGCGGCGCTACTTCTGGGCCCCGAAGCTGGGCCTGCGCGGGATCTTCCGGCTGTCGATCTTCAAGGACGTCGCGATCGTCAGCGGCGCCGGCGTCGGCGGCGGCTCGCTCGGCTACGCCAACACGCTCTACCGCGCCCGCCGGCGCTTCTACGAGGACCCGCAGTGGGCCGACCTCGAGGACTGGGAGGGCGCGCTCGCGCCGCACTACGACGAGGCGGAGCGGATGCTCGGCGTCGTCGCCTACGACGAGGACGACCCCGCCGACGACCTGCTGCGCGAGTTCGCGCGCGAGATCGGGGTCGAGGACACCTACGCCAAGACGCGCGTCGGCGTGCTGCTCGAGGGCGAGCCGGGGATCCCGGTGCCGGACCCGTACTTCGGCGGCGACGGGCCGGACCGCACGCCGTGCCTGCGCTGCGGGCGCTGCATGGTCGGCTGCCCGGTCGGCGCCAAGAACACGCTCGTGAAGAACTACCTGTGGTTCGCCGAGCGCAACGGGGCGGCGGTGCTGCCGGAGCGGATGGCGGTCGACGTGCGGCCGATCGGCGCGCCCGACGGCAGCGAGGGCTACGCGGTCACGACCGAGCGCCCGGGTGCCTGGCTGCGCCGCGACCGCCGCACCTACACCGCCCGCGGCGTGGTGCTCGCCGCCGGCGCGCTCGGCACCAACTCGCTGCTGGCGGCCTCCAAGCTCAACGGCTCGCTGCCGCGCATCTCCGACCGCCTCGGCGAGCAGGTCCGCACCAACTCGGAGGCGATCCTCGCGGTGACCCTGCCGGAGGGCGCGCCCGACATCACGCGCCGCGTCTCGATCACCGGCTCGATCTACCCCGACGCCGACACGCACATCGAGACCTGCATCTACGGCGACGCCGGCGACTCGATCAGCTCGCTCTACACGGTCCTCGTGGGGGACGGGACGCGCTTCACGCGGCCGCTCAAGCTGCTGGCCGCGAGCGCCCGCCACCCCGTGACGTTCCTGCGGCTGCTCGACCCGCGCGGCTGGTCGCGCCGCACGATCCTCGTGCTCGTCATGCAGACGCTCGACAACGCGATCGCGCTGCGCGCGACCCGCACGCGCCGCGGCTGGGTGCGGCTGCAGACCGAGCAGGACCCGGGGCGGCCGATCCCGACCCACATCCCGATCGCGCACCGCTTCGCCGAGTGGCTCGCCGAGCGCACCGGCGGCGTCGCCCAGAGCTCGCTGATGGAGGCGCTCGGCAACGTGCCGTCGACCGCGCACATCCTCGGCGGCGCGGTGATCGGGCGCGACGCGGCCGCGGGCGTCGTCGACGCCCGCCAGCGCGCGTTCGGCTACGAGAACCTGCTCGTCTGCGACGGCTCGGCGGTGCCGGCCAACGTCGGCGTGAACCCGAGCCTCACGATCACCGCCATGGCCGAGCACGCCATGGCGCACGTGCCGCCGGCGCCGGGCTACGCGGCCGACGTCACGTCGCGCGCGAAGATCTCCAGCACCTCGACGTAGCGGGCGATGTCCGCGTCGGTGTGCAGCACCGACAGCGTCCACTGCTCGTCCTGGCCCGGCGTCATGAAGATGCCGTGGTTCATGTGGTAGAGCCACGCCAGGTCGGTCAGCTCGTGGTGGATCTTCGTCAGGTAGTCGCGGTACTCGAGCACCGGCTCGGTCGAGAACACGACGCAGCCCTTGGAGCCCATGCCGACCGTGTGGGCCGGCAGGCCGTACTCGGCGATCACGCGCTCGCAGCCGTCCATCAGCGCCTTGTTCGCCGCGTGCAGGCGGACGTAGGCGTCGTCGGTCAGCACGTCGACGAGCGTCGCCTTGGCGGCGGCCATCGAGAGCGGGTTGCCGTTGAAGGTGCCCTGCTGGCGCACGCGCCCGTCGGCCACGAGCTCGGCCAGCTCGGCGGTCATGCCGACCGCGCCGCCGGGGAGGCCGCCGCAGATCGCCTTCGCCAGGCACACGACGTCGGGCGTGACGCCGTAGAGCTCGGTCGCGCCGCCCGCCGCGACGGCGGCGCCGGTCTTGACCTCGTCGAAGATCAGCACGATGCCGCGCTCGGCGGTCAGCTCGCGCACGCGCTCGAGGTAGCCGTCGACCGGCGGGACGATGTTGATGTTCATCATCGCCGGCTCCATGATCAGGCCGGCGACCTGGCCCTCGAGCTCGTCGAGCACGCGCTCGAGCACGGCCGCGTCGTTGAACGGCACGGCGCGCGTGAGGGCGGTCATCGCCTTCGGATAGCCGGTGCCGTACGCGACCGACGCCGGCCGCTCGCGGTCGCCCATCACGTCCGGGGCGGGCTTGACCGAGACCATCACGGAGTCGTGGTGACCGTGGTAGGTGCCCTCGATCTTCACGATCACCTCGCGGCCCGTGCTGCCGCGCGCGAGGTGCGTGGCGTCCATCGTCGCCTCGGTGCCCGAGTTGTTGAAGCGCCAGAACGGCAGGCCCCAGCGGCGGCGCAGCTCCTCGGCGACCTCGATCGAGCCGGTGGTCGGCGCGGCGAAGTGCGTGCCCTCGTCCATGCGCGCCTTGACGGCGGCGCCGATGACGGGGTTGGCGTGGCCGACGCACATCACGCCGAAGCCGTTGTGGAAGTCGGTGTACTCGTTGCCGTCGACGTCCCAGACGCGAGCGCCGTCACCGCGATCGAGGTAGACGGGCCACGGATCGTTCTTCTGGAACTGCGATGGAACGCCGCCGGGCATGACGGCGGAGGCGCGCTCGAACATCGCGGCGGAGCCCGCGGTTCGCTGACGATGGATCTCGCGCTGGCGCGCCGTGAGAGCGGCGACGCGGTCGCGGTCGATGCGGGCGGCAGCGGGGTCGATCGTCGTCATCGGAGCAGCGTATCCGGGGGCGCTAAGAGCGCTGTGTGGTTAACCCGCCAAGGGATCGCCAAGGTTTCGCCAAGCGGCCTGCCGCATAGTCCTGATCACGCCATGGACGGCGCACGAAGTCCCCGTAACGGATGGAAACGGGACCTCCTCCCCCGCGGCGGAACGCGGCTTGACCCACCGCTCTTCCGCCACCCCCATAGACAGAAGACGCAGGGCCCGCCCAGGATCACCCCGGCGGGCCCTCCGTCCTTAAGGATCGCGCACGGCGGATCTTGCCGCTGGATGTCTTCGGGAGCGCGGCCGCGAACTCGACCAGGCGCGGGTACTTGTAGGGCGCGGTGCGGGCCTTGACGTGGTCCTGCAGCGCGGCGGCGAGGCTGTCCGAGGGCGCGAAGCCGTCGCGCAGCACCACGACCGCGCGGACCACGCTGCCGCGCTCCGCGTCGGGCGCGGCGACCACCGCCGCCTCGGCGACCGCGGCGTGCGAGGCGAGCGCGGACTCGACCTCGAACGGGCCGATCCGGTAGCCGGCGGACACGATCACGTCGTCGGTGCGGCCGACGAAGCGCAGGAAGCCGCGCGCGTCGCGCTCGACGCGGTCGCCGGTGCGCCAGACGCCCGCGTGCGGCTCTTCGCCGAGATAGCGGGCGAAGAACGTGGGCACGGTCGCGGGGTCGACGACCAGCTCGCCGTCGTCGACGTCGAGCCGCACGCCGGGCAGCGGCACGCCCATCGACCCCGGCACGGCGGCGATCCCGAGCGGCATGCCGGTGAGCTGCCCGGTCTCGGTCTGCCCGTAGCCGTCGCGCACCCACAGCCCGGTGGCCTCGTGCCAGGCGCCGAGCGTCGTGGCGTCGAGCGCCTCGCCGGCGGCGACGGCGGCGCGCAGCGAGATCAAGCCGCGGCAGCGTGGTGCGGCGCGCCAGGACGCGGTACTCCGTCGGCGCCATGCACAGCAGGTCGACGCGCTCGCGCTCGATCAGGTCGAGCCGCTCGTGCGGGTCGAAGCGCGCGTCGTGCAGGAGCGCCGCCGCGCCGCGCAGCCACGGCGCCACGAACACGTTGCGGGCGGACTTCGACCAGCCCGAGGCGGCCGTGCACCACACGAGGTCGCCGGCGCGGGCGTCGAGCCAGTGGCGCGCCTGCAGCATCTGGCCGCCGAGGTAGCGCTGCGCGTGCAGCACGGCCTTCGGCGGGCCGGCCGTGCCGGAGGTGAACGTGATCAGGCAGGGGTCTTCGGGCGCCAGGTCGGCGGGCGGCGGCACCTCGCCCGGCGGGTACGGCGGCCACAGCACCGGGCCGTCCCAGCCCGCCGCGGCGAGGACGGCGGCGTTGCGGGGATCGCAGACGACGGCGCGCGGGCCGGCGACCGCGATCCGGTGCTGCAGGTCGCCGGCGCGCAGCTGCTCGTTCGCCGGCAGCGCGACGAGGCCGAGCCGGAAGCACGCGACCATCGCCTGCACCCACTCGGGGCGGTTGCCCACGAGCGTCAGCACCACGTCGCCGCGCCGCAATCCGGCCTGCCGGAAGGCCGCCGCCGCGGCGCGCGCGCCGGCGGCGACCTCGGCGAACGTCCACTCGCGGCGCGTGCCGTCGCGAGCCAGCTCGACGAGCGCCCGCGCCTGCGGCGGAGCGGCCTCGACGACGTCACGGGCGAAGTTCACGGCGGCTATTGAAGCGGCTCTGGGCGCGGAATCGCGCCGGTATGCTCGCCCGATGGCCATAGCCACGCCGTTCTACGAGAAGACCGACGAGCAGAAGGCGATCATCGAGATGGTCCGCCAGTTCGCCGACGAGCAGATCCTCCCGCGAGCCGAGCACTACGACGCGAACGACGAGTTCCCGGAGCCGATCGTCGAGCAGATGAAGGAGCTCGGGCTGTTCGGCGTAACGATCCCCGAGGAGTACGGCGGGATGGGGCTCGACCTGACGACCTACGCGATGATCGTCGAGGAGCTCTCGCGCGGCTGGATCTCGATCTCGGGCGTGGTCAACACGCACTTCATCGGCTCCTACCTGCTGATGAAGTTCGGCACCGAGGAGCAGCGCAAGCGGCTGCTGCCGCAGATGGCGACCGGCGAGCTGCGCGCCGCGTTCAGCCTCTCCGAGCCCGAGCTGGGCTCCGACGTGGCCGCGATCAAGACCAGCGCGGTCAAGGACGGCGACGCGTACTCGATCTCGGGCCAGAAGATGTGGGTCACGAACGGGCTGCGCTCCGGCCTCGTGTTCGTGCTCGTGCGCACCGACCGCGACGCCGAGAAGCCGCAGCGCGGCATGACCTGCTTCATCTGCGAGAAGGAGCCGGGCGCGGCGCAGGTGCCGGGGCTGACGGTGCCGCCGCAGATCCGCAAGCTCGGCTACAAGGGCGTCGAGTCGACCGAGCTGGTCTTCGACGGCTTCCGCTGCCCCGCCGACATGGTGCTCGGCGGCGAGGCGGCCGGGCTCAACAAGGGCTTCCCGCAGATGATGGACGCGCTCGAGGTCGGGCGCGTGAACGTGGCCGCGCGCGGCGTCGGGATCGCGCAGCGCGCGCTCGAGCTGGCGCTGCGCTACTCGCAGCAGCGCAAGGCGTTCGGCCGCGAGATCGCCCAGCACCAGGCGATCCAGTTCAAGCTCGCCGACATGGCCACGAAGGTCGAGGCGGCGCGGCTGCTGACGCTGAAGGCGGCGCGGATGAAGGACGCCGGCGAGCGCTCGGACCTCGAGGCCGGCATGGCGAAGCTGTACGCGTCCGAGGCCGGCAAGGAGGTCGTGGAGGACTCGTTCCGCATCCACGGCGGCTACGGCTACTCGAAGGAGTACGAGATCGAGCGGCTCTACCGCGACGCGCCGCTGCTGCTGATCGGCGAAGGGACCTCCGAGATCCAGCGCATGGTGATCGGCCGGACGCTCCTGCGGCGCCACCCGGCCTGACCCGTGGCGCTGGCGATCGAGGACTACGCGCTCATCGGCGACACGCAGACGGCGGCGCTGGTCGGGCGCGACGGCTCGATCGACTGGCTGTGCTTGCCGCGCTTCGACTCCGGCGCCTGCTTCGCGGCGCTGCTCGGCGACGCCGGAGCACGGCCGCTGGCTGATCGCGCCGGCCGGCGAGGTGACGCGGCGTCGACGCGGCGCTACCGCGAGCGACACGCTCGTGCTCGAGACCGAGTTCGAGACCGCCGACGGCGACGGTCGCGGTCATCGACTTCATGCCGCCGCGCGGCGGCGCGCCCGACGTCGTGCGCATCGTCGAGGGCGTCTCGCGGGCGGGTCGACGATGCGGATGGAGCTGATCATCCGCTTCGACTACGGCGCGGTCGTGCCGTGGGTGCGCCGCGATCGACGGCGCGCCTGCGCGCGGTCGCCGGCCCGGACGCGCTGCGTGCTGCGCACGCCGGTGCCGACTGCGCGGCGAGGACCTGACGCACCGTCGCCGACGTTCACGGTCGCGCGCGGGCGAGCGCGGTGCCGTTCGTGCTCACCTGGCATCCGTCGCACGAGCCGGCGCCCGACGCCGCGTCGACGCCGCGCGCGGCGCTCGAGCGACACCGACGACGTGGTGGCGCGAGTGGTGCCGGCCGCTGCACGCTACGACGGCCGCGTGGCGCGACGCCGTCGTGCGCTCGCTGATCACGCTCAAGGCGCTGACCTACGCGCCGACCGGCGGCATCGTCGCGGCGCCGACGACGTCGCTGCCCGAGCAGCATCGGCGGCGTGCGCAACTGGGACTACCGCTTCTGCTGGCTGCGCGACGCGACGTTCACGCTGCTACGCGCTGCTGCAGCGCGCGGCTACACCGACGAGGCGCGCGGCGTGGCGCGACTGGCTGCTGCGCGCGGTCGCCGGCGACCCGGCGCGAGCTGCAGATCATGTACGGCGCCGGCCGGCGAGCGGCGGCTGCCCGAGCTCGAGCTCGACTGGCTGCCCGGCTACGAGGGCTCGCGCGCCGGTGCGCATCGGCAACGCCGCGCGTCGAGCAGTTCCAGCTCGACGTCTACGGCGAGGTGATGGACGCGCTGCACCAGGCCGCGCCGCGCCGGGCATCGAGCCGACGAGCCGACGCCTGGGCGCTCGCAGCGCGCGCTGCTCGACTTCCTCGAGAGCGCGCTGGCGCGAGCCCGGACGAGGGCATCTGGGAGGTGCGCGGCCCGCGCCGGCACTTCACGCACTCGAAGGTGATGGCGTGGGTCGCGTTCGACCGCGCGGTCAAGGCGGTCGAGCAGCTCGGGCTGCGCCGGGCCGCTCGACCGCTGGCGCGCGCTGCGCGACGAGATCCACGCGCGAGGTCTGCGCGCAGGGCTTCGACGCCGAGCGCGGCACGTTCACCCAGTCCTACGGCTCGCAGGCGCTCGACGCCAGCGCTGCTGCTGATCCCGCTGGTCGGCTTCCTGCCGCCCGACGACCCGCGCGTGCGTCGGCACGGTCGCGGCGATCGAGCGCGAGCTGATGCGACGACGGCTTCGTGCTGCGCTACCCGCACCGACGAGCGCCGACGTCGACGGCCTGCCGCCCGGCGAGGGCGCGTTCCTGCCGTGCACGCTTCTGGCTCGCCGACCGCTACGCGCTGCTCGGGCCGGCGCGACGAGGCGCGCGCGCTGTTCGAGCGGCTGCTCGGCGCTCGCGCAACGACGTCGGCCTGCTCGCCGAGGAGTACGACCCGCACGCGAAGCGGCTCGTCGGCAACTTCCCGCAGGCGTTCACGCACGTCGCGCTGGTCAACACCGCGCTCACGATCTAGCGCGCTACTCGGGCGTGACGTACGCGCCCGCGAGGCCGCCGTCGACGAGGAACGTCGAGGCGGTGACGTAGCTCGACTCGTCGGAGGCGAGGAACAGCGCGGCGTTGGCGATCTCGCGCGCCTCGGCGAAGCGGCCCATCGGCAGGTGCACGAGCCGGCGCGCCGCCTTCGCCGGGTCCTTGGCGAACAGCTCCTGCAGCAGCGGCGTGTTGACCGGCCCGGGGCAGAGCGCGTTCACGCGCACGCCCTCGCGCGCGAACTGCACGCCGAGCTCGCGCGAGAGCGCCAGCACCGCGCCCTTGGACGCCGTGTAGGAGATCTGCGAGGTCGCCGCGCCCATCACGGCCACGAACGACGCGGTGTTGATCACCGACCCGCCGCCGGCCTCGAGCAGGTGCGGGATGCCGTGCTTGCAGCACAGGAAGACCGACTTCGTGTTCACGTCCTGCACGCGCTGCCACGCCTCCAGCGACGTGTCGAGCACCGACGCGTCGTCCGGCGGCGAGATGCCCGCGTTGTTGAACAGCACGTCGAGCCGCCCGAACGCCTCGCGGGCGGCGGCGAACATGCCGCGCACCGCGTCCTCGTCGGCGACGTCGCAGGCCAGCGCGAGGTCGACGCCCGGCGCGTCGTCGCGCAGGTCGACGCCGACGACCGTGGCGCCCTCGCGCCGGAACAGCGCCGCGGTCTCGGCGCCGATCCCGCTCGACGCCCCGGTGATGACGCAGACCTTGCCCTCGAGCCGGCTCATGTCGCGTGGAACACGGTCTTGACCTCGGTGTAGTGGTCGAGCGCGTGCGGCCCGAGCTCGCGCCCGTAGCCGGACTGCTTGAAGCCGCCGAACGGCGTCGACACCCGCACCGACGTGTTGGCGTTGATCGAGAGCACGCCGGTCTCGATCGCGCGTGCGACGCGCAGCGCCTTCGCGCCGTCGCGCGTCCAGATCGAGCCGGAGAGACCGTAGATCGTGTCGTTGGCCAGCGCGATCGCCTCCTCCTCGTCGCGGAACGGGAGCACGACCGCGACCGGGCCGAAGATCTCCTCGCGGACCGCGCGGTCGCCCGGGTCGACCGGGCACAGCACCGTCGGCGGGAACCAGAAGCCGGGGCCCTCCGGCGCCGTGCCGCGGACCGCCACCGGCGCGCCGTCGGGGACGAACGACGCGACGGTGGCGACCTGGTCCGCCGAGATCAGGGGGCCCATCTCGGTGGCTTCGTCGAGCGGATCGCCGACGCGCACGGCGCGCACCGCCGCCTCGAACGCCGCCAGGAAGTCGTCGAGCGCGGAGTGCTCGACGAGGATCCGCGAGCGCGCGCAGCAGTCCTGGCCGGCGTTGCCGAACACGGCGCCGGGCGCCGCCGCGGCGGCCGCCTGCACGTCGGCGTCGGCGAACACGACGTTGGCCGACTTGCCGCCCAGCTCGAGCGTCACGCGCTTGATCGTGTCCGCCGCCGACGCGGCGATCGAGCGGCCGACCGCGGTCGAGCCGGTGAACGCGACCTTCGCGACGTCCGGGTGGGCGACGAGCCGCGCGCCCGCCGTCGAGCCCGGGCCGGCGACGACGTTCAGCACGCCCTCCGGCAGCCCCGCCGCGAGCGCGATCCGCTCCAGCTCGAGCGCGGTCAGCGGCGTCAGCTCGGCCGGCTTGAGGACCACGGTGTTGCCGGCCGCGAGCGCCGGGGCGACCTTCCAGGACGCGATCGTCAGCGGGAAGTTCCAGGGCGTGATCAGCGCGACGACGCCGAGCGGCTCGCGGAACGTCATCGCGACGCCGCCGGAGACCGGGATCGTGTCCCCGAGCGTGCGCTCGGGCGCGGCCGCGTAGTAGCGGAACGTGTCGGCGACCATGCCCATCTCGCCGCGCGCGTCGGCGATCGGCTTGCCGGCGTTGCGCGCCTCGAGCTGCGCCAGCGCCTCGCCGGCCTCCGCCAGGGCGTCGGCGAGCCGGTGCAGCAGCCGCGAGCGGTCGGCCGGCGCCACCGCACGCCACGCGGGGTAGGCGGCCTTGGCGCGCGCGACCGCGGCGTCCGCCTCCTCCGGTCCCGCCCGCGGGATCTCGGCCAGCACCTGCTCGGTGGCGGGCTCGAGGACCGTCAGCGGCATCGCACGGCCTCGGTGCGCGCCTCCTCGACCAGCGCGGCCACCAGGGCCGATCCCTCGTCCACCTCGGGGTGCCACTGGACGCCGAGCGCGAACCGCCGCGTCGGGTCCTCGATCGTCTCCACCAGGTCGTCGATCGTCGCCCAGCCGCTCGGCTCGAGGCCCTCGCCGATGCGGTCGACCCCCTGGTGGTGGTGGGACTTGGTGCTGTGGATGGCCTCGCCCGCCGCGCGCGCGGCCAGCGAGCCGTCGGCGAGCCGCACGTCGTGGTCGGAGTTGTCGAACGAGCCGAGCGTGCGCCGGTGGTCCTCGTGGCCGACGCTGTCCGGCAGGTGCTGGATCAGCGTGCCGCCGCGCGCGACGTTCATCACCTGCATGCCGCGGCAGACGCCGAGCAGCGGCACGTCGCGCTCGAGCGCGCCGCGGGCGAGCGCGATCTCGAACGCGTCGCGCTCGGGGACCGTGCCGGTCGTCATCGGATCGGCCTCGGCGCCGTAGGACCCGGGGTCGACGTCGGCGCCGCCGGTCAGGATCAGCCCGTCGACGAGGTCGAGCCACGGGCCCTGGGTCCTCGCTCGCGCGCGGGTCCGGCGGCAGCAGCACCGGCAGCCCGCCGGCGCGCCGCACGGAGTCCGCGTACGCGCGCGACAGCAGATGCGCCTGGACGTCCCAGGCGGCCCAGCGAGCCCGCTCGAGCGCCGCCGACAGCCCGATGACCGGCATCACAGCCGCTCGAACCCCCGGAAGCGCTCCCAGTCGGTCACCGCGGACTCGAACGCCTTCAGCTCGACGTCGGCGTTGTTGAGGTAGTGCGCGACCACGTCCGGCCCGAACGCGTCGCGCGCGACGTCCGACGCCGCGAACAGGTCGCGCGCGTGGCGCAGCGTCGTCGGGACGTGCGGCTTGTCGGCCGTGTAGGCGTTGCCCTCGAGCGGGTCCTCGAGCTCGAGCTCCTCGTCGATGCCGTGCAGGCCGGCGGCGATCATCGCCGCGATCGCCAGGTACGGGTTCACGTCACCGCCGGGCGCGCGGCACTCGATCCGCAGCGCCTCGGGGCTGTGGCCGACCACGCGCAGCGCGCAGGTGCGGTTGTCGCGGCCCCAGGCGACCGCGGTCGGGGCGAACGAGCCCTCGGCGAAGCGCTTGTAGGAGTTCACGTTCGGCGCCAGGAACAGCGTCAGCTCGCGCAGGCACGCGAGCTGCCCGGCGAGGAAGCGCTGGAACTCCTCGCTCTCGCCGCCGAACACCGGCGTGCCGTCGTCCGCGCGCAGCGACAGGTGGATGTGGCACGAGTTGCCCTCGCGCTCGTCGAACTTCGCCATGAAGGAGATCGCCATCTCCTCCTGGGCGGCGATCTCCTTCGCGCCGTTCTTGTAGATCGAGTGGATGTCGGCGGCGGTCAAGGCGTCGGCGTAGGTGAAGTTGACCTCGTGCTGGCCGAAGTTGCACTCGCCCTTGGAGTTCTCCACCGGCAGGTCCGAGGCGGCCATCTCCCGCCGGATGCGGCCGAGCAGCGGCTCGAGACGGGCGGTGCCCAGGAGCGAGTAGTCGACGTTGTAGAGGTTGCCCGGCTCCAGGCCGCGGTACGCCTTCTGCCACGCCTGCTCGTACGTGTCGCGGAACACGAGGAACTCGAGCTCGGTCGCGGCGAGCGCGTTCCAGCCGCGCTCGGCCAGCCGGTCGAGCTGGCCGCGCAGGATCTGCCTGGGGGAGGCGACGACCGGCTCGCCGCCCGACCACTGCAGGTCGGCGATGCACATCGCCGTCCCCGTGTGCCAGCTGACGGGCCGCAGCGTCCCGAGGTCGGGCTTCATCTCGAAGTCGCCGTAGCCGGTCTCCCACGAGGACATCGTGTAGCCGTCGACCGTGTTCATCTCGACGTCGACGGCCAGCAGGTAGTTGCAGGCCTCGGCGCCGTGGGCCAGCACCTCCTCGACGAAGTGCGTGCCGACGAGCCGCTTGCCCTGCAGCCGGCCCTGCATGTCGGTGAACGCGAGCAGGACGGTGTCGACCTCGCCGGCCTCCACCGCCCTGCGCAGCTCGTCCGCGGTCACGACTTGCCCGCGAGCTCGGCCTCGGCGCGCTCGATCGCCTCGAACTCCTCCTCCGGCGCCGACGCCACGAGGTGGTGGCGCGAGTAGAGCGCGAAGTACAACGCGGCGGCGACGTAGACGCCGAGCGTGATGAACGCCGCCTTCGTGTCGACGAGGAACGTGGCGATCACGGCCGCGACCGCGAGCACCAGCGCGACGCCCGAGGTCACGGTGCCGCCCGGCGTGCGGTACGGGCGCTCGAGGTCGGGCTCGCGCGAGCGCAGCACGATGTGCGAGAGCATCATCAGCACGTAGGACACGGTCGCGCCGAAGACCGCGATGTTGATCATCAGCGCGCCCTCCTGCGTGATCGCCGCGAGCAGGAAGCCGACGAGGCCGGGCACGACCAGCGCGAGGTACGGGACGCGGCGCGCGCTCGTCACCGACAGGGCGCGTGGCAGGTAGCCCGCGCGCGAGAGCGCGAACAGCTGGCGCGAGTAGGCGAAGATGATCGAGAAGAACGACGCGATCAGGCCGGCCAGGCCGACGTAGTTGACGAAGTCGCTGACCCCGGAGCCGCTGCCCTTCGCGGCGTCGAGCGCCTCCGGCAGCGGGTTGCCGGACTCGGCGATCGTGGAGGAGCCGGCGCCGCCCGGGCCGGCCAGCATCATCAGCGCGGCGAACACGAGCAGGACCGCCATGCCGGCGATCAGCCCGCGCGGCATGTCGCGCTTGGGGTCGCGGGTCTCCTCGGCGGCCAGCGGCACGCCCTCGATCGCCAGGAAGAACCAGATCGCGAACGGGAACGCGAGCCAGATCCCTTCGATGCCGAACGGCAGGAAGTCGCTCGAGCCGGTCGAGCCGTCCGGTGCGATGTCGGTCAGGTTCGCGGTGTCGAACTCGGGGATCATCGCCACGACGAACACGAGCAGGGCGACGACCGCGATCGCCGTGATGGCGAACGTGACCTTCAGCGCCTCGCCGACGCCGAACAGCTGCACGCCGACGAAGATCGCGTAGGCGGCGAGGTAGACCGGCCAGCCGTCGGTGATGCCGAACAGGTCGAGCGACTCGATGTACGCCCCGATGAAGGTGACGATCGCGGCGGGCGCGATCGAGTACTCGATCAGGATCGCGGTGCCGGTGAGGAAGCCGCCCCAGGGCCCGAGTGCGCGGCGCGCGAAGCCGTAGCCGCCGCCCGCCGTCGAGATCGTCGAGGAGAGCTCCGCGAGCGCGAAGACCATGCACGTGTACATGGTCCCCATCAGGATCGTCGCGATCAGCAGGCCGCCCCAGCCGCCCTCGGCCAGGCCGAAGTTCCAGCCGGCGAAGTCGCCCGAGATGACGTACGCGACACCCAGGCCGGCGAGCAGGACCCAGCCTGCCGCACCGGCTTTGAGCTGGCGCTTCTCCATGTAGTCGGAGCCGACCTGCTCGTAGTCGACCCCTCGTCGCTCCGCCATCGTGTTCCCCTCTCTCCAAAGGTATGATGGACCGGCCTTTAGCGAGGCTATGCCGCGGGGCGGACGGATGTCAAGCGCTGGGGATACGCGTGCGCCGGTCCGCGTACTCGCGGAACTCGCGCTCGAACCCCGGCCACCACGGCGGGTCGCCCGGCGGGCCGCCCGGCCGTCTCCGCCGTCGTCGCCGTCGTCGTCCCCGCGCGGGCGCAGGAGCGGAGCCGCGGCGAGCGAGAGGCCGAGCGTGGCGACGGCGCAGAGGCCGAAGAACCACTCCGCCCCGGGCACGCCGAGGACGAACGTCGCGAGCGCGCCGAGCACCACGTACCCGGCGGCCACAGAGGCACCCCACGCGCGCATTCGCTGCGGAGGAGTCATGCCTCTGAGGGTAGTTCACCGCGAGCAGGCCCGCCAGGACCCTTTCGGTACCGCGGAGGTGCTCGCGGACGACTCGCGCGGCGCCCCAGGCGTCGCCCTCCTCGAGCAGCCGCACGAGCTGGGCGTGCTGGGCGTTGGACTGCGCGAGCACCGGCGCCGGGTGCGCGATGTGCGCGATCAGCTCGCCCATCTGGCCCTGCGCCTCGGTCATCGCCGCGACGAGGCGCGTCGACCGGGTCGCCTCGGCGATGCCGAGGTGGAACAGCACGTCGGCGCGGCGGTAGACGGTGAAGTTGCCGACCTCGCGCATCGCGGCGACGTGGTCGTGCAGGCGCGCGAGGTCGTCCGGCGCGGCGCGCTCGGCGGCGAGCACGACGGCCCCGACCTCGACGGCGACGCGGTTGTCGAGCACCTCGCGCCAGTGGCCGCCGTCGAGCTCCACGTGGGTGCTCTCGGCCATCGGCGGCGCGGCGGCCACGAAGGTCCCGCCGCCACGGCCGCGCAGGGCCAGCAGGTGGCCGCTCTCGGTCAGCGCGGTGAGCGCCTGGCGCAGCGTGCTGCGGGCGATGCCGAGCTGGTCGGCGAGGTCGCGCTCGGGCGGCAGCCTCGCCCCCGGTTCGAGCAGGCCGAGCCGGATCGCGGTACCCAGCCGCTCGACCGTCTCCTCGAAGGTCGTCGCCGTCTGGACGGGATCGAAGACGGCCGCCACGGCAGGTGTGGGCGCCTGCATCGCTTCAGGACGCTAGCCGATCCCCAAGTAACATTCACGCACATGTCCACCGCAGAGACGAAGGCGCTGATCGAAGAGGGAGTGCTGAACTTCCAGCGTCAGGTTCCCGCGCTGACGAAGCTCAAGCTGGTCGTCGAGCTCGAGCTGCGGGGGCGCGGTGACATCCAGCTCTTTCGCGTCGAGGTGCCCGGTCCGAAGGTGACCAAGGACATCGCGTCGGACGCGAAGGTGCGCCTCTCGGTGCCGCGTGCGGACTTCAACGAGCTCGCCCGCGAGGGCACGATCCGGCACTGGCGCGAGGCGTTCGAGTCGGGCATCGTGCGGGCGACCGGCCCGACCGAGATCCTGCGCCTGATCTCCAGCGTCGTGGAGAAGCAGGAAGAGCGGACCCGCAGCCGCAAGCTGCGGGCCCGGTAGACCTCTCCTAGCGCATCCGCATCGGATCGACGTACACGTCGTCGATCTTCCAGCTGCCGAGCAGCGGGGTGAACCCGAACGCGACCGCGGTGCGGTCCGGCGGCAGCAGCGGGAGCAGGTTGGCGAGGATCAGCATCGGCGCCGACGGCTTCCACTGCCCGTTGCCGAGCACGATGCCGATCGGCAGCGGCACGACGAGGCCGAGCGACGTCTTGACGTAGACGGTGACCGCCAGCGTCGACAGCAGACCGCTCTGCTTCTGAGCGAAGAAGCGGACGGTGGGCTCGGCGAGCCCGACGCACACGGGGGCGGAGATCGCGGTGCTGCCCTTCGGCAGGCTGAGGCTGCGGCCGTGGTCGTTGCCGCCGACCTTCCACGGCTCGTTGCCGCTCACGACCTTCGCGCCGTTGCGCAGCGTCCAGCCCTTGGGCGTGCTCTCGAAGTCGCCGTTCTCGACGAGCTTGTAGTTCATGCGGTCGTTGAACTGCGAGAACGCCTTGGTGTAGGCGCCGTCGTTGCAGTTCTTCGCCGACATGGTCAGGATCCCGGCGCTCGCCGGCGACGCCGAGATCGCCAGTGCCGCGCCGACGGTCGACGCGCCGATCAGCGCGCGCCTGATGAGTCCATTCATCGTTGTTCTGCCCTCCGTTGGCATTGACATCCTGTTCCTCAAGTCGGGTGAGGAGCGGGCCGACTACATCCAACAGCCGTCGAGTTGGGCGGCAACTCGACGAATGTCCACCCTCCCCGATCCACTGGGCGCCGCCACCGAACGGCGCATCGAGGAGTCGCAAGAGCGGCGGCAGCGAAAGCTCGATCGCCGCGAGCGGCTCGGCACGCTCGTGTTCGCGTGCGGGTTCGTCGCTGCCGCGGCGGGTCTCGCGCACTGGGGGGAGGCGGTGCGGGAGCTGTCGGTCCCGGTCGCGCTGGCGTTCGTGGTCGCGTACGCGGCCGCGGACCGGATCGAGTTCTCCACCGGCGCCGGCTACGCCGTCCCGACGCAGCTCGTGTTCGTGCCGATGCTGCTGCTGCTCCCGACGCCGCTCGTGCCGCTGCTCGTGGCGATGGCGCTGGTCGGCAACTCGGCCTGGGAGGCGCTGCGCGGCCGCAGCGCCTTCGGCCGCATCCTGCACGCGCCCGCCGACGCCTGGTTCGCGTTCGGCCCCGCGCTCGTGCTCGTCGTCGCCGGCACGCAGGTCGCCCGCCTGGGCCGATTGGCCTTTCTACGCGCTCGCGCTGGGCGCGCAGCTCGCCGTCGACGGCTTGAGCTGGGCCGGCCGCGCGCGGCTGGTCCTCGGCGTCCCCTTCAAGGAGGTCGCGGCGGAGCTGCGCCTCGCCCAGCGCGTCGACGTGCTGCTGTTCCCGATCGGCCTGCTCGCCGCGCTCGCCGCCGAGCAGCCGCTGGAGGCGCTGATCGTGCTGGCGCTGGCGCCGCTGCTGCGCGGCTTCGGCCGCGAGCGCGAGGCGCGCATCCAGCACAGCCTCGAGCTCGGCCGCGCCTACCGCGGCACGGCGCTGCTGCTGCGCGACCTGCTCGAGGAGGACGACGAGTACACCGGTCACCACACCGAGGACGTCGTCGCGCTCGCGGTCGCGGTCGCCGAGGAGATGGGCGTCGACGAGGACACGCGGCGGGCGACCGAGCTCGGCGCGCTGCTGCACGACATCGGCAAGATCGCGGTGCCCGACGAGATCATCAACAAGCCCGGGCCGCTCGACGACGACGAGTGGGCGATCATGCGCACCCACACGGTCGAGGGCCAGCGGATGCTCGACCAGGTCGGCGGGCTGCTGGGCGGCGTCGGCGTCGTCGTGCGCGCCTCGCACGAGCACTGGAACGGCGGCGGCTACCCGGACGGCCTCGCCGGCGAGGCGATCCCGCTGGCCGCCCGGATCGTCTCGGCGTGCGACGCGTACAACGCGATGACCACCGACCGCTCGTACCGCAAGGCGCTGTCCGTGGACGTCGCGGTGGGGGAGCTGCGGGCGAACTCGGGGACGCAGTTCGCGCCCGCGGTCGTGGACGCCCTCGTCGCGGTCGTGCTCCGCTCGCAGGCGCCGCCGTGGCAGGCCGACGTGATGGACAGCGCTCAGCCGGCGCGGGTCACGGCCCCGGCGACGTAGCCGGGCCGGTTGAACACCTGCTCGTAGGAGAACCGCAGCACCCGCTTTCCGCTGAGCACGAGGTTCACGTCGCGCTCGTGGTCGTGGCCAGCGCCGACGGCGAGCGGTGGAAGGCGAAGCCGTCGACCTCGACGACGAGGTCCTTGTCCGGCCAGTGGAAGTCGACCTCCAGGCCCTCGACGCGCTGGTTGGTCCGCGGTCGCGGGATGCCGTGGGCGTCGCAGAGCCGTAGGAACCGCTCCTCGAGCTCGCTTCTCGTTGGGGCGTCGGGTGTGTAGCGGGCCAACACCGCTTGGAGGGAGCGTGTGCGCGGGGTGAGGCGGTGCAGGTGGTCGAAGTCGATCAGGCGGCGGTGGTCGGCCTTGTCGATCAGCGCTTCGAGCGGCCGGCCTGTGAGGCCCTGGGCGGCGAGGTCGGCGATCGTGCGCGCGGCGGTCGTGACCGGCAGGCCGTCGAGCGTCGTGGTCTCCGCGGCGGTCAGCCTGCGGCGGTGCAGGACCAGCCCCGCACGCTTCGCCCGCCCGCCCGGCCCGACCGAGACGTCGATCCTGGGGCGGTTGTCGGGGCGCAGGTCCCAGGCCGCGGCGGCGCTGGCGTGGCTGAGCACGGCGCCGGGCCCGGCGGCCAGGAGGGCGGCGCGCCAGCGGCCGTGGCGGCTGACCACGCGGTGGCCTACGGCGTACACCCCGCGGTGAAGGGGGTGGAGTTTCCCTGCCGCGAGGCGCTTGTCGACCGCGTCGCGCCGCAGACCGAGAGCGAGCAACTGCTCGCGGCTCACAACCCCGCCCTGAGAGCTCGCGAGCGCGGCGATTCGCTGATCGATGTCGAGTTGACAGCCCATATGGCTGTTAGGTCGTCGCGCGACGAGTTCGCCCCCTCTCGTAGGCTGGCGGCGTGGAATCCCTGCGCGACGCCTCGGACGTGCCGTACTGGCTGGACCGGCCGCTGCCGGCGCCGGCGGCGCCGCTCGAGGGCCTGGTCGAGGCGGACCTCGCGATCGTCGGTGGCGGGTTCACCGGGCTGTGGGCCGCGGTGCAGGCGAAGGAGGAGCGGCCCGACCGGGAGGTGGTGCTGCTCGAGGCCGGCGTGGCCGGGCAGGGCGCGAGCGGGCGCAACGGCGGGTTCGTCGAGGCCTCGCTGACGCACGGGCTGCCGAACGGCGCCGCGCGCTTCCCGCAGGAGCTGGACCTGCTCGAGGCGCTGGGGCGGGAGAACCTGGACGGGATGCGGGCGGACATCGACCGCCTGGGCATCGACGCGCAGTGGCAGGAGCCCGGGGTGCTCAGCGTCGCCACGCGCCCGCACGAGGTCGAGGAGCTCGCGGAGGAGGCGGCGCTGCTGCGCCGCTACGGCTGGGAGGCCGAGGTGCTCGACCGCGACGCCACGCGCGCCGAGGTCGACTCCCCGACCTACCTCGGCGCCGTCCTGCAGCGCACCGGCACCGCGCTCGTCGACCCCGGAGCGCTCGCGCAGGGCCTCAGAGACGCCGCGATCGCCCGCGGCGTCCGGATCTACGAGCACACGCCGATGACGCATTCCTCACCGAGCGCAGTTGCGCACGCCCCACGGCACGGTCGAGGCGGACCACGTACTGCTGGCCACAGGCGCCTACAAGCCCGCGACACGAGCCGTCAGGCGCCTGGTGGCGCCGGTCTACGACTACGTGCTCGTCACCGAGCCGCTCGACGACGAGCAGCGCGCCGCGCTGAGCTGGCGCAACGGCCAGGGCATCGCCGACCGCGGCAACCAGTTCCACTACTACCGCCTGACCCCGGACGGGCGGCTGCTGTTCGGCGGCTACGAGGCGATCTACCACTTCGGCAACCGCGTCGACGACCGGCTCAACCGCCGCCCGCGGACGTTCGAGCTGCTCGCCCGCCACGTGCACGAGACGTTCCCGGCGCTGGAGGGGATCCGCTTCACGCACGCGTGGGGCGGACCGATCGACACCTGCAGCCGCTTCTGCGTCACCTTCGGCCGCGCGCTCGGCGGCAAGGCGGTCTACGCCGTCGGCTACACCGGCCTCGGCGTCGGCGCGAGCCGCTTCGGCGCCCGCACCGCGCTCGACATGCTCGACGGCCACGACTCGATCCGCACGCGCACGAAGCTCGCGCGCTCGCGCCCGCTGCCGTTCCCGCCCGAGCCGCTGCGCTACGCGGTGATCGAGGCGACCCGCAAGGCGCTCGCCCGCGCGGACGAGCACGGCGGCCGGCGCGGCCCGTGGCTGCGCCTGCTCGACCGCCTCGGGCTCGGCTTCGACAGCTGAGCTACTCGCCGCGGTGCGGCTTGGACGCGCGCTTGGTGACCTTCACCGAGTAGCGCGAGGGCTGCTCGCGCACCTCGGGGTTGTCGATGTCGCCGAGGCGATCGATCAGCTTGATCCACTGGCTCGGGCGCAGGACCGCGTCGATCTGCTTCTTCGCGGCCCGCGACTGGCCGTAGAGCGGGCTCCAGCCGACGTGGATGTGGTCGTCGTGGTCGCCCATCGCGAGCGTGTTGTCGGCGCCCGTCGAAGGTCATCAGCGAGATGATCTGGCTCGGCTTCATCGTGCCCTGCAGGCGCAGCAGGCGCTGGATCGTCAGGTCGGTGATCGAGCCCGGGCCCTGCGTCGCCGGCGTGATGACGATGCCGTTGATCGCGGCGATGTCGACCGCCGTGCCCGTGGAGTGGTGCGAGACGTTGCCGGACGCGGTCAGGTAGCCGTGGCCGCACTTGAGCGAGGACACGGTCGGCTTCAGGCCCGAGGAAGCGAGGTAGAGCAGGGTCGCGAGCACCCGGCGGTCGATCTGGCCCGAGCGGATGTCGCCCGCGCCACAGCCGTAGATCTCGATCCGCGGGTCGGCGAGCACGCGGCGGACGAGCTGCTCCTTGCTGAGCAGCAGCAGCTGGCCGATCGACGGGTTCGCCGCGTCGGAGCCGAAGAACGGGTTCTTCCCGGCCGCGCGGTAGACCGCGGTGGACTCGAGCAGCTTCCAGCCGTCGAGGATCGGCTTCGGGTCGATCCGCGGGGCGCCGCGACCGGCGGGGCGGATCTCGAACAGGAGGTGCGGGGCCTGGCCCTCGACCTTCGGCCCGAGCCGGCCGAGGATCGTGCCGCCGATGACCCGCGCGCCCTTGCGCATGCGCTTCGGGACGAAGTCACGGGCCTTGAAGCCGAGCGGGGCGGCCTGGGTGACCGGGAGCTTCGACGCCGCGGCGACGGCGTCCGGCTCGACCACCGCGCGGGCAGCGGGCCGCGACGGATGGGCGAACAGCCGCTCCTTGGTCGGCGCAGGCCGCCGAGCCGGCCGACGCGACCGCTCCGGCTCCTTCAATGCCGGGGTTCCGCGCTTCGCATCGGCGCGAGTCTCGGAGTGACCGACGCCATCGCGGGTCTGACCCTTCTTCGAAGCGCGCTTGCGGGGCTTCGGCGCCGGATACGTCGCCGACACCGACCCGAGGTTCGCGTAGGTGTACGTGTTGCCGTACACGTCCCGCAGCGTCACGTACCGCCCGAGCCGGCGCGAGCGCCCGAACCGCAGCACGCGGCCGTCGTTCACGGCCACCACGGGGGCGCCGGGGCGGGAGAAGATCTCGATGTTGCGCCGCGTGTCGTCGCCTTCGACGACCACCGCCGCGTTGCCCGCCTCGATGCGCTTGCCGCGCTTGACCTGGCCGGCGTAGGTCGCCTTCGCGTGGACCGGGAAGCGGCCCTGCGTCAGGCCGGTGAGCGAGCCGACGAGGTCGCTCGGCAGCCCGCCGATGACCTGCGCCCGCATCAGGACCGAGTCGACGTACCAGTTCGCGTGGTTGTAGGCGAAGACCGCCTTGCGGATGTCGGTGTCGGCGCCCGCGGCCTTGAGGTAGCGGGCGGCGGCGAAGATCGCGTCGACCGGGTTGTACGGGTCCTTCATGCCGTCGCGGTTCGCGTCGACGCCGTAGGCGCGCCACGTCGGCGGCATGAACTGCATCCAGCCGAGCGCGCCGGCGTAGGAGACGTTGAGGTTGCGGCCGTAGTCGGTCTCGATCTCGTTGATCGCCGCGAGGATCTCCCAGCGCACGCCGTACTGCATGCCGGCGGCCTGGTAGATGGGGAGGAGGAAGGGCGGGATCCGGAACTTGTCGATGAAGAAGTTCGGCACCCCGATCCGGGCGGCGCCGACCGTCGCCAGCGAGTAGTCCGGGTTCGTCGGGGCGGGCGAGCCATCCGTCTGGATGAGAACCGGCTCGGGGGTGAGTCGACGCTGCTCGTCGAGATCGTGCGCATCCGCATCAGGCTTCTTGCAGGCTCGACCTGAAGTTGAGGTCGAGTGCTCGGAGACGACGGTCCCGACGAGCTCGCCGCACTCGCCGACCTTGCCGGTCGCGGTGCCGGTGTTGGGGCGGCGGCGAGCGTCCTTGCGGCGCTTGGGACGGTCGGCGGGCACGCCGAGGCCCTTCTCGGGCGCGGGGATGCCCTTCGCGGGCGCCGTCGGCGCGGGCGTCGTCGTCGCATCCGGCGTGCGCGCGGGAGGCTCGGTCGCGGTCGGCGTGGCGACCGTGGTCTCGACCGGCGAGGGGAACGGCGTCGGCGTCGACGTCTCGGTCGCGGCCGGCGGCTGCGCCGTCTCGGCCGGAGGGGTCTCCGTCGCCGTCGCCTCGGGCGTGCTCATCGCCGTGGCCTCTGCCGCCAGGACCGTCGGCTCCGGGGTCGGCGCCTGTGCGGGCGCGGCCGTTCCCAGAACTGCGGCGAAAAGTGCGGCGCCGGCGAGGCCGGTGGCGAGGATCCTTCGCGTCATGATCCCTCCAGTGGTCGGCACCCCCTATGGCCGCCTTGAATGCGGAGTCCGATCGATCACTACTCTCAGGTTCGACCTGAGATTGAGCTTCGGCCGACCCGGCTAGGATCCGCCGGCGATGCCCCGCCTGCGCAGCAGCTCGTCACGCACGCTCGCCGATCGGGCGGCGCCGCTGATGGAGGAGGCGGCCGAGCGCTCGCGGGTGTCGTGGCGGACCGCGCGTCGAGCGCCTGCGGCTCGCCTGGCGCTCGGTCCTGCAGGCGGGAGTCGCCGCCGGGGTCGCCTGGATCATCGCCACCGAGGTGCTCGGGCACGAGCAGCCGTTCTTCGCGCCGGTGGCCGCGATCATCACGCTCGGCCTGACCGTGTCCGAGCGCGGCCGGCGCGCCGGCGAGGTCGTGATCGGCGTGGCGCTCGGCATCGCGATCGGCGACCTGCTCGTGCTGGCGATCGGCGTCGGCGCCGGCCAGCTCGCGCTCGTGGTGATGCTCGCCACCTCGATCGCGCTGTTCCTCGGCAGCGGCCAGATGCTCGCCACCCAGGCCGCGGTCTCGGCCGCCCTGGTCGCCACGCTGCAGCCGCCGGTCGACGGCATCACGTTCGCCCGCTTCCTCGACGCGCTGGTCGGCGGCAGCGTGGCGCTCGTGATCAACGGCCTGCTGCTGCCCGCGAACCCGGTCAACATGGTCCGCCGCGCCGCGCACCCGCTGCTCGACGAGCTGGCCGCGACGCTCGACGACATCGCCGCCGCGATCGAGGCGCGCGACCGCAAGCTGGCCGAGCGGGCGCTCAAGCGCGCCCGCGGCATCGACGAGCTCAGCGAGACCTTCCACGAGGCGGTCGAGGTGAGCCGCGAGACGATCCGCTACGCGCCGCCGCGGCGCCGCTGGCGCGGCCGCGTGGAGGACTACGCCGCGGCCGCGACCCAGGTCGAGCTCGCCGTCCGCAACGTCCGCGTGCTCGCCCGCGGCACGATCCGTGCCGTGCGGCTGGACGACAACGTGCCGCGGGACGTCGCCGACGCCGTCCGCGCGCTCGCGCAGGCGGTCCGGGCGTACGGCGACGTGCTCGACCGTCCGGAGCGCGTCGACGCCGTGCGCGAACCGGCGCTGCGCGCGGCCGCCCTGGCGACCGACGTGCTCGAGCGCACCGGCAACCTGTCGGTGAACGTGATCGTCGGCCAGGTGCGGTCGACCGCGACCGACCTGCTCACCGGCGTCGGGATCGACCCCGAGGAGGCCGCCAACGCGGTCCAGCGCGCGACCCGCGAGGCCGCCGGGCTATAGCGCGGCTTGCGTGGCGGCCGCGGCGATCGCCTCGTCCACGGCCTCCGGGGCCAGGACGGCCTCGATCACCATGACCGCGGCGCCGATGACGCCGGCGCGGTCGTCGAGCGTGGAGCGGGCGATGCGGATCGAGCGGGTGGCGAGGGCGGTGGAGCGGCGGTAGACGACTTCGCGGACGCCGGCGAGCAGGTGCTCGTCGGCGTGGGCGATGTCGCCGCCGATGACGATCACGCCGGGGTTGAAGAAGTTGACGGCGGTGGCGAGGACGCCGCCGAGCTCGCGGCCTGCTTGGCGGACGAGGCGCATGGCTTCGGGGCGGCCGTCGCGGACGTGGCGGACGACGTCGCGGCTGTTGTCGGCGGGCACGCCGAGCTCGGTCAGCCGCGCGGCCATGGCGCCGCCGCCGGCGATCGCCTCGAGGCAGCCGATGTTGCCGCAGCGGCACACGACCTCGTCGTGGTCGGCGACGTGGATGTGGCCGATGTCCCCGGCGGCGCCCTGGGCGCCGCGGTGGATCCGGCCGTCGGTGATCACGCCCGAGCCGATGCCGGTGCCGACCTTGACGAACAGCAGGTGCTGCGTGTCGCGCCAGCCGGCCCAGTACTCGCCGAGCGCCATGATGTTGACGTCGTTGTCGACGAGCACGGCAGCGCCGTAGCGCGAGCCCAGGCGCTCGCCGACCGCATAGCCGTCCCAGCCGGGCATGATCGGCGGCGCGACCGGCGTGCCGGTGGCGAACTCGACCGGGCCCGGGACGCCGACGCCGATGCCGCGCACGTCGCCCGGCGCGTGGCCGGCCTCGCGCAGCAGCACGTCGAACGTCTCCTCGAGCCAGTCGAGCACCTTCTCCGGCCCGTCGGCGATCGGGATGTCGCTGCGCGTCTCCACGAGCACGTCCCCCGAGAGGTCCGTCACCGCGACGCGCGAGTGGGTGGCGCCGAGATCGGCGGCCAGCACGGCACCGGCGTTGCGGTTGAAGGCGAAGGTCTTGGGCGGGCGGCCGCCGGTCGAGGCGCTCGCGCCGGCCGGGATCACGAGCCGCTGCTCGAGCAGTGAATCCATGCGCTGGGCGACGGTCGACCGGGCGAGGCCGGTCAGCGCCACGAGCTCGGCACGGGTGCTCGCCCGGCCGTCCCGGATGAGCCGCAGCATCGCTCCGGCGCCCGTCCCGGAACCCGCGCCGTTGGAGCTCGGCGTGAGGATCGGACGGGCGGCGTCGAAACGCTGCTCAGGACTTGTCAACGGGTCCGCCATGGGGGTGGAGCATGCCATAAGCAGCGGCTTGTGTCTGTAGTTGGTCCAAGATTGCCGGTATCTGCTGCGTCTTTCGTCGGCTTTTGCTTGACCACCGACAAAAGCGACAGGTAGCGTGCCGCAGCATGGAGAGAGGGCCCTCGCGGCTGGCCGTGCCGGAGAAGGCTTCTGGTGCCTTCAACGGACTGCGCCGGCGCGCCGGAGAGCTCGCCGGCCACTACGAGGAGCTGGCGCTGGCGGCGGACGCCGTCGCCGTGCGCTGGGAGTGGGCCACGCCGACGTCCGGGTTCGGGGACCTGGAGCCGTTGCGGCTCGAGCGGATGGGCTGCTCGCCCGGCCGCCGGCTCGAAGAGGCGCCGGCGCGCGGGCGCGAGCACGAGGCGATCGGCCTCGACGTGCTCGATCGCGTCGTGTGCGTGCGCCAGTACGACGAGACGGGGGAGCTGTGGCTCGAGCGCCTCGCGCTGTGGGGGCGCGACAGCGTGCTCGTGGCCGGCTTCCGGGCGCCGCTCGAATGGGAGGGCGGCGTGCTGCCGGCCCGGCTGGAGTCGCTCGTCGAGGTCCGGCTCGACGGCGGCCTGCCGGTCGGCAGCCTGCGCCTGCTGCCGCCGACCGGCTCCTGCTCGCGCGAGCGCTACCGCCACGAGCACGGCCGGCTGGCGTTCGTCGAGGAGGACGGCTGCGACGCCGGCGGCGGGCTCGAGACCGTCGTGAAGGAGATCGTCTACGGACAGGACGGGCGCGTGACGGGGATCGACTCGATCGGTCCCGGGGGCCGCCGGCCCGTGTGGAGGCGCGACGAAGCGCCGCACACGGGTCGGCGGAGCGGGGCGCGCCAGGCCGGCGGGCGCTTCCGCCGCCAGGTCTGCGCCTAGTAACCGGCCGCGCGGCCGGCGCGCGAGAGTCGCTCGGCCATCTTGCGGTTCGCCTCGTCGATCATCTCGCCGTCGAACATCGCGGCCCCGCGGCCGGCCGACTGCGCCTCGGCGTAGGCGGCGAGCAGCGCCTCGGCGCGCTCCCACTCCTCGCGCGCGGGCGTGAAGACCTCGTTGACGGTCGCGATCTGGCGCGGGTGGATCGTCCACTTGCCATCGATCCCGAGCGCGCGCGCGAGGCGCGCACGCGCGCGAAGGCCGTCGTCGTCGTCGAACGCGGCGTACGGGCCGTCGATCGCCTGGATCCCCGCCGCCCGCGCGGCGACGACCAGCCGCGAGAACACGTAGTTGAGGTGATCGCCCGGATAGCCGTCCGGCGCGCCGCCGATCGTCGTGATCGGGATGCCGACGGCGGCGCTGTAGTCGCC
The DNA here is from genome assembly GCA_963843485.1 of uncultured Solirubrobacteraceae bacterium. GTDB lineage: Bacteria > Actinomycetota > Thermoleophilia > Solirubrobacterales > Solirubrobacteraceae > DASSUW01. The sequence continues at coordinate 64,344 of CAWJKK010000003.1, forward strand.
GGGGCCGAAGATCAGCGTCTCCATGCGCTCGGACGCGGCGGCGATCGCCTCGCAGGCGAGCAGGCCGGTCGCGTCCTCGATCTGCGCCTCGATGCCGATCCGGCCGACCTCGAGCCCCTTCGCCAGCTCGATCTGGGTCAGCAGCTTGGCGGTCATCTCGACGTCGCCGGGCGTGCGCACCTTGGGGAGCATGATCGCGTCGAGCCGGTCGCCGGCCTGCTCGACGACGTCGATCAGGTCGCGGTAGTAGAACGGCGTGTCGGTGCCGTTCACGCGCACGACGACGGTCTTGGCGCCGAAGTCGTGCTCGCGCAGCGCCGCGATCACGAGCGCCCGCGCGCCCTCCTTCTCGGCGGGTGCGACGGCGTCCTCGAGGTCGAGGAAGACCTCGTCGGCCGCGAGCCCCGGCGCCTTGGCCAGGAACCGCTCGTTCGAGCCGGGCACGGCATGGCAGCTGCGGCGCGGGCGCATCGGCGGGCAACCCTAGTCGACCCGGCCGCCGGCCCCGTCATTCCGGCGGCCCCGGCGATGTCCGGTGCCCACGGCCGAGCCGACCGCGCCGCCGCTACCCTCGCCTGGGTGCGACCGATCCTGCTCGCCCTGCTGCTGCTCGCCTTCGCCGCGCCCGCCGCGTCGGCCGCCGTGACCGTCGAGATCGACGTCGAGCCGGCGGAGACGCGCTACGGCTCGCGGACCGACATCACCGGCCAGGTGCTGTCCGACGGCGCCCCGGTGCCCGGCCAGGCCGTGAGCCTCGAGGGCGTCCGCTACCCGTTCGAGGCCGACGAGCGGGTGCTCGCGAGCGGCGTCACCGACGCCGAGGGGCGCTTCCGCTTCCGGCGCGAGTTCGACCGCAACTGGCAGGTGCGCGTGACCGCCGGCACCGACGCCAGCAAGCGCCGCCGGGTCTACGTGTTCCCGCGCTTCCGGCTCAGCTTCGTCGACCGCAGCGAGCGGGTCGTCGCGCTGACGCAGCGCTACTACGTGCCGCGCGGCATCAGGCTCACGCAGCCGACGATCTTCTACGTCGCCCGCCGCGGCGCCGCGACCGGCAAGCGCGCCGCGAAGACCGAGGTCGAGCGCGTCGCTCCGGGCCGCTACCGCTCGATCGCGGTCGTGCGGCTGCCGGCGGAGTGGAACGGGCGCTTCCGCTGGGGCACCTGCTTCCGCTACTCGGTCGGCAGCGGGATGGGCAACCCGCGCGCGACCTGCCCCGCGCGGATCCGCTTCTAGAGCCCGTACGCGGCCCGGAGCTCCGGATCGCGCGCGGCCAGCAGCTCGGCGAGGTCCACGAGCACGCGGCACTGCTTGAACGTGGCGTCGTCCTGCATCTTGCCGTCGATCATGTGCACGCCGCGGCCGTCCGGGATCGCCTCGATCACCTTGCGCGCGAACGCCACCTCGTCCGGGTCGGGCGAGAACACGCGGCGGGCGACGTCGATCTGCGCCGGGTGCAGCGACCACGCCCCGACGCAGCCCATCAGGTAGGCGGCGCGGAACTGCGCCTCGCAGCCGTCGAGGTCGCGGATGTCGCCGAACGGCCCGTAGAACGGCAGGATGCCGGCACCGGCGCAGGCGTCGACCATGCGCCCGAGCGTGTAGTGCCAGAGGTCCTGCTGGGCGCTGCTGCGCGCGGCTTCGCCGTCCGGATCGCCGAGCACGAGGTAGCCGGGGTGGCCGCCGCCGACGCGCGTCGTCTTCATCCGCCGCGAGGCGGCGAGGTCGGCCGGGCCGAGGCTCATCCCCTGCATGCGCGGGGAGGCGGTGGCGATCGCCTCGACGTTGGCGACGCCCTGGGCGGTCTCGAGGATCGCGTGGACGAGCACCGGGCGCTCGAGGCCCGCGCGCGCCTCGAGCTGGGCGAGCAGCCGGTCGACGTAGTGGATGTCCCACGGGCCCTCGACCTTCGGGACCATCACGACCTCGAGCCGGTCGCCGATGCCGCCGACCAGCTCGGTCAGGTCGTCGAGGATCCACGGCGACTCGAGCGCGTTCACGCGCGCCCACAGCGCGGCCGACCCGAGGTCGGTCTCGCGCCCGATCCGCAGCAGGCCGGCACGCGCGGCCTGCTTGCGGTCGACCGGGATCGCGTCCTCCAGGTTGCCGAGCAGGATGTCCGTCTTCGCCGCGATGTCACCGGCCTTGGCGACCATCTTCTCGTTCGACGGGTCGAGGAAGTGGATCATCCGCGCGGGCGTGACCGGGATCTCGCGGAGCGGCTCAGGAGCGCCGATCGCGAGCGGCGCGAAGAACGAACGGGGGTTGCGCATGGACTCGGGACCATAAAGTCCCGTGGCCATGGACCACACCGATCAGCGCGCCCGCGAGGCGACGGGCGCACATCCCTACGGGCGCTACCTCGAGGAGTTCGAGGTCGGCGCCGTCTACAAGCACTGGCCGGCCAAGACCGTGACCGAGGCGGACGACCACCTGTTCTGCCTGATCACGATGAACCACCACCCGCTGCACATCAACGACGTCTACGCGGGCCGCTCGCAGCAGGGCCGCAACGTCGTCGTCGGCCCCTACGTCTACTCGCTGGCGCTCGGCATGAGCGTGTCGGACATCTCCGGCAAGGCGATCGCGAATCTCGCGACCGAGGCGCTGTCGCATCCAGCGCCGGTGTTCCACGGCGACACGCTGTTCGCCGAGACCGAGGTCCTCGAGGTGCGGGAGTCACGTTCCAAGCCCGATCGCGGGACGGTCAAGGTCCATACGCGCGTCCTCAACCAGGACGGTGTGCTCGTGGCCGAGTTCAAGCGCCTCGTGCTGGTCCCGAAGCGCGACGCGGGGTAGGGGCGTGATGGCGCGCGGCGGCGAGCAGCCGCCGGGCGGGCCTGCGCAGCAGCAGCATGAGACCGATGGCGAGGGCGATGCCGAGCTCGACGAGCAGGGGTACGGCCGAGGGTCCGGCGGAGGAGAGCATGCGGCGACGCTCTCAGGCCGCGCTTGGCGGAACCTTGGCGCTTCATTGGATCGTCACCGGGGTGCCGACCGGCATCAGCCGTGAGAGCCTGAGGATGTCGCGGTTGCGCATCCGGATGCAGCCGTGGCTGACGCGGCCGGGGATCAGGTCGGGCCGGTTCGTGCCGTGGATGCCGACGAAGCCGCCGCCGGGCCAGTCGTCGAGCGTCTCCGAGCGCGCGCTGGTGCCGAGCGCGACCGGCCCGTAGAACGGGCTGCTGTAGCGGGTCAGGCGGTTGCGGACGTAGAACTCGCCGACCGGGGTGGGCGCGACCGCCGTGCCGACCGCGACCGGGGCGCGCAGGATCGGCTTGCCGCCCTCGAGCAGCTTCGCGGTCAGGCGCTGCTTGTTGACTATGAGTCGCGTCGTGACCGTCGTGTAGCCGCCCAGCGCGGAGCGCGGGACCCAGGCCGAGCTCCCGTTCGGGAACGTGGCGAGCCGCACCTTCACCCACAGGTCGGGCGAGCGGGCGACCGCGACGACGATGTTCGCCGTGCCCTCGGGCGTGCGCGTGCCGAGGCGGGCCACGACCTTCGCGCCGGGCCGCGGGGCCGCGCGCGCGGCGACGGGCCGCAGCACCGGCGCCCAGCGCGTCTCGTGCGGGTTGCGGCCGATCGGCACCGCCTTGCCGATCGCGAACGCGCCGCGCGGCGGCGGCGCGAGGTCCGGCTCCGCCAGCGCGCGGTCCGGCGCCGGCTGCTCGCCGGGGCGGCCGGCCGCGATCGCGGCGACCACCCCGGCGGCCACGAGCGCGAGCGCCGCGGCCCGGAAGGTCAGCCGGTGAAGCGCGGCGGCCTCCGCCGGCTCTCCGTCCGGCTCGCCGTCTGGACGATGAAGCCCGTGTCGGCCACCACCTTCAGCGTGCTCGACTTCGAGCGCGGCTGGTCGAACGCGTCGGCGGCGGGGGTCTCGCCGGCGAGCCGGCGGATCCAGGCGGCGTGGCGTGCCTCGACGGTGTGGATCGCGAGCGCCGGCACGAGATAGGCGCGGCTGCGGATCAGCGGCGCCTGGGCCTTGTACGCGGCCACGGCGAGGTCCTCGAACGCGACCGCGGTCGCCCGGAAGCGCTTGCCGTTCTCGGTCGCGCCCTTGAAGTCGAACTTCGCGCGCTTGACCGCCTTGTCGCCCAGGACCTGGCGGAACGCCTTCACGTGCGCCCGCTCGTGCGCGGCCACCACGCGGGCCTGCTCGGCGAGCCCGCCGCTCAGCGCGCCGAGCCGCTCGACCTCGCTGTAGAACGAGTCCTGCACGTACTCGAGCGTGAGGGCGTAGTTGAGGATCGCGATGTCCTTGTCGGACTGGGCCGGCGTCCGCCGGGGTGGCGCTGATGCCCAGCAGCGTCGCGCCGCCGAGCAGCGCGCCGCGCAGGAAGCCGGCGCGGGTGTCGCCGTGCAGGTTCGCGGCGGCCTCCTCGATGGCGCCGTCGGTGTCGATGTCGCCGAGTGTCAGGTGCTCGCTCATTGGACGTACCCCGAGCCGTCGAGGGTGCTGATCACGCGCTTGGCCGACGCGGGCGGCTCGGCCGCGTCGGGCGCCGGGTTCTCCCCGACGATCGCGCGGATCCAGGCCGCGTGGCGCGCCTCGACGGAGACGATCTTGGCCGCCTCGGCGAGCGCGCCCTTGGTCAGGTTCGGCGCCTGGGTGTTGTAGGCGGCGACCCCGAGGTCCTCGAGCTTGAACGCGCTGGTGGCGAACCGGTCGGCGGTCGAGATGTCCTCGCCGAAGTCGAGCTCCGGCTCCTTGCGGGCGCCGCTGCCGAGCACGCCCTTGATGAAGTCGATGTGCTCGCGCTCCTGGCCGCCGACGGTCTCGGCGAACTCGCGCATCTCGCCGCTCGAGCACGTTGGCGGCGAGCGCGGCCTCGTAGAAGCCGGCCTGGATGTACTCCATCAGGAGCGCGAAGTTCAGGATCTCCGCGTCCTGCTTGGCCGACGGCTTCGACGTGGCGAGGTCCGGCAACCCTCCGATCAGCACTCCGCCGACGGCGACCCCGCCGCCGGCGAGCAACGCAGCTTCGAAGAAGCCTGCGCGCGTGGTTCCCTCACGCATTCGCGCCTTCCCTTCCGTGGATGTCGATGCGCTGCGGCTCCCCCGACCCTCGCCACAGGAAGCGGAGCGCGTACCACGCCCCGCCGGCTCCCGTGCGTTCCCAGCCCGCCGCCTCGAGCCCCGCGACGATCGCCTTGACGGCCTTCACCATCTCCGGCGTCGGCGGCTCCGGCTCGGCCATCAGCGTCCAGCGGATCGGCGTCGACTCGGCGATCGGGCGCCGCCGGCCCGGGCCGGGCGCGGCCGCCATGGCGCGGAACGCCGACTTGCGGTATCCGGCCTTCCAGTCGATCTCGCACGTCCACTCCGACTCGGCCTCCGGCCACGGCACCGCGCGGGCGAAGCGGCGGCCGGGGAGCAGCGGCTCGTCCTGCTGCGGCGGCGGCTGCGGACGCCGCCGCGGCGGCAGCGGCCGCTCGGGCGCGGCCGGCGAGTAGCCGAGCGGCGGCCGCGCGCGCTTGACGGGCAGCGGCCGCTCGGGCGCGATCCGGCGGCGGCGGGGCGGCGCGGGCGCGGGCGCGGCGACCTCGGCCGCCGGCTGCGCGGCGACGGGTTCCGGGACGCGCTCGGGCTCGGGCGGAGCAGACGGGCTCGGGCGGAGCGACGGGTCGGGCGCGGCGACCGGCTCGGGCTCGGGCTCAGGCTCGGGCGGCGCCACGCGCAGCGGCTCGGGGGCCGGCGGCGGCGGAGGCGGCGGCTTGACCGTCCTCGGGGCCGGCTCGGGCGGCGGCGGCGCGGGCGCGGGGATCGGCTCGGGCTCGGGCGGCGCCCTGCGCACCGGCTCAGGCGCCGGGGTCGGCGGGGGCGGCGGCTTGACGGTCTTCGGGGGCGCCTTCGGCTTCGACCCGTTGCTCCGGCGCACCGGCGCCTGGACCGCGGCGAGCGCCGGCTGCGTGCGCAGCCGCTCGGCCTCGGTCGCCCGGCGGCGCCGCACGATGTGCCCGGCGGCGAGGCCGATCGCGAACGCGAACGCCACGAACAGGGCGAGCGCGGCGAAGGTCGGGCCGCCGTTCGACTCGGCGGGCGGAGTCGCCGGCTGGTCCGGCGCGGGCCGCTCGCCCGTCGCGTTCGGCGTCGGGGTCGGGGCAGGGTCGGTCGTCGACTCCTGACCGTCGCCCTCCGGATCGAGCGGGTAGGCGTCCCAGAGCTGCTCCGGGCTCGGGCTCTCCTCCTGAGCCCCGGCCGCCGTGACGATCGAGAAGCCCTGGGCTCCGACCGCGAACGCGGCGACGCAGACCAGGCACACCACCAGGTACTTCAGAACGACGCTCAAGACAACCGTAGGTTCGCCCAGGACTTGAGCGGCATACCTAGACCAACCTCCAGTCTCGCGTCCTGCGAACGCGCCGCTTTTCGTTGGTCCTCCCGCCGAATCAACCGGCTTCCGGGTATGGCAGAGTTGCCGGATTCCCCTCGAACAAACCCTGAGAGGCTGATCACCGCGTGACTCTCGAGACCACGTCCCTGACCTCGAACCAGAAGCTGCTCAGCTGGGTCAAGGAGGTGGCGGAGCTGACCCAGCCGGATGCCGTCCACTGGTGCGACGGGTCGGCGGAGGAGTACGACGCGCTGGCGGAGGCGCTCGTGGAGGCCGGCACGTTCGAGCGACTGTCCGACGCGAAGCGGCCGAACTCGTACCTGGCGCGCTCGGATCCGGGTGACGTCGCCCGCGTGGAGGACCGCACGTTCATCTGCTCGGTCCGCGAGGAGGACGCGGGCCCGACCAACAACTGGCACGACCCGGAGGACATGCGGGAGCTGCTGACCGAGCGCTTCCGCGGCGTCATGCGCGGCCACACGATGTACGTCGTGCCGTTCAGCATGGGCCCGCTCGGCTCGTCGATCGCCGAGATCGGCGTCCAGCTGACCGACTCCGCCTACGTCGCGACCTCGATGCGGATCATGACCCGCATGGGCGCGCCGGCGCTCGACGTGCTCGGTGACGACGGCGATTTCGTCCCCTGCCTGCACTCGGTCGGGAAACCCGGGGCGAGCACGCCCTGGCCCTGCAGCGAGGAGAAGTACATCGCCCACTTCCCCGAGACGCGCGAGATCTGGTCGCTCGGCTCCGGGTACGGCGGCAACGCGTTGCTGGGGAAGAAGTGCTTCGCGCTGCGCATCGCGTCGGCGATGGCGCGCGACGAGGGCTGGCTCGCCGAGCACATGCTGATCATCAAGGTGACCTCGCCCGAGGGCACCTCGAAGTACCTGACCGGCGCCTTCCCGAGCGCGAGCGGCAAGACCAACCTGGCGATGCTGGTCCCGGTCGCTCGAAGGCTGGACCGTGGAGACCGTCGGCGACGACATCGCCTGGATGAAGTTCGGCGAGGACGGCCGCCTCTACGCGGTCAACCCCGAGGCCGGCTTCTTCGGCGTCGCACCCGGCACCAGCCCGAGGACGAACCCGAACGCGATCGAGACGATCCGCGCGAACACGATCTTCACCAACGTCGCGCGCACCGACGACGGCGACGTCTGGTGGGAGGGGCTCACGAAGGAGCCGCCCGCGCACCTCGTCGACTGGCACGGCAACGACTGGACGCCCGACTCGGGCGAGAAGGCCGCGCACCCCAACTCGCGCTTCACCACGCCCGCGGCGCAGACCCCGTCGATCGCGGACGAGTGGGAGGACCCCAAGGGCGTCCCGATCGACGCCTTCCTGTTCGGCGGCCGCCGCGCCAGCGTCGTGCCGCTCGTGCGCCAGGCCTACGACTGGGAGCACGGCGTCTACCTCGGCGCGACGATGAGCGCGGAGACCACCGCGGCCGCCTCCGGCGCCGTCGGCGAGCTGCGCTTCGACCCGATGGCGATGCTGCCGTTCTGCGGCTACAACATGGCCGACTACTTCGCGCACTGGCTCGCGATCGGCCGCCGCGACGGCGCGAAGCTGCCGCGGATCTTCTACGTCAACTGGTTCCGCAAGGACGCCGACGGCAAGTACCTGTGGCCGGGCTTCGGCGAGAACGCGCGCGTGCTCGAGTGGATCTTCCGCCGCTGCGACGACGAGGCCGGCGCCGCCCGCACCCCGATCGGGGACGTGCCGCGCCCGGAGGACCTCGACCTCGACGGCCTCGACATCACACGCGAGCGGCTCGAGCGGGTGCTGGCCGTCGACGCGGCGCAGGTGCGCGACGAGCTGGAGCAGACGCGCACCCACCTCGAACGCTTCGGCGACCGGCTGCCGCAGGAGCTCTGGGACCAGTTCGACGCGCTGGAGCAGCGGCTGGCCTGACCGTGGCGGAGGACCTCGGGGCCTACGAGCGCCGCTTCCGGCGCGCCGGGCTCCCGCTGCTGATCGAGGACTGGAACGCCGGCGAGGACGCGTTCGCGCGCGCGGCGCCGCTGCTCGTGCTCGTGTTCGTCGCCGAGTTGTTCGGCGCGGTCAATCTCGAGTGGTCGGTGCTGGCCAACGCCGGCGCGGTGGCGGGCGGCCTCGCCCTGCTGCTCGGCGCCGCCGGGCTGGTGAACCTGCTGCGCGGGCGGCCGTTCCTCGCCCTGCCGGAGAGCCTCGGCCCGGCCGAGCTCGCCGTGTTCGTGCTCGTGCCGGCGCTGCTGCCGCTGATCTTCGGCGGCCAGCTCACGAGCGCGCTCGTGACCGCGGGCGGCAACCTGCTGCTGCTCGCGTTCGTCTACGGCGTCTTCGGCTACGGCCTGGTCTGGGTCCTGCGCTGGGGCCTCAGCCAGCTCCCCGCCGGCCTCACCGCCTCGCTCGCGTCGCTCACCCGCGCCGTCCCGCTGCTGCTCGTCTTCGCGCTCGTGCTGTTCGTCAACACGGAGATGTGGGAGGTCTTCTCCGGGCTCAGCGTCGGCATCCTGCTGGTGCTCGCGGGGCTGCTCGGCCTGCTCACCACCGGCTTCCTCGCCGCGCGGCTGCCGCGCGAGGTCGACCGGCTCGTCGCCGAGGCCGGCGGCGGCGACGCGCTGCGCCCGCGCCAGCGCGTCAACGTCGCGCTCGTCCTGTTCGTCTCGCACGCGCTGCAGGTGCTCGTGGTCTGCGTGGGCGTCGCGCTGTTCTTCGTCGTCTTCGGGGCGCTGGCGATCGGCCCGGAGGTGCGCGAGTCCTGGACCGGCTCGACCGGCGACGCGATCGGGCCGACCGTCGCGCTGTTCGGCCAGGACGTCACCGTTACGACCGAGCTCGTGCGCGTGTCGGCCGCGATCGCCGCCTTCGCGGGGCTCTACTACGCGATCGCGGTGCAGACCGACGCCACCTATCGCGAGGAGTTCCTCGAGGAGGTCGTGGGCGACCTGAGGGACACGTTCCGAGATCGCGCGGAATACCTGCGGCTGCGGGCGTAGGATGCGGCCCGTGACCCTTGCGGAGGAGACCGCGGCGGGGGGCACTGCAGCCGCAAGGCTGCAGCAGCTCATCGAGGCACGTCTGCCGGCCGGGCGCGCCGAGGTCGTCGGCGCGTTCGCGAACGCCTACCTGCGGCGGCTCAGCGGCGACGCGTTCGAAGGCATCGCGGCCGAGGACCTGCTGGCGGAGGTGCTCGGCGCGTTCGAGTTCGCGTCGGCCCGCGGCGACGAGCCGATCGCCGTCCGCGCGCTCAACCCGACGCGCGAGGAGCACGGCTACGAGCCGCTCGGCTCCGTACTGGAGACGAGCACGGACGACTGGCCGTTCCTGGTCGACTCGGTGTCCGCCGAGCTGGCCGAGCGCGGCATCGAGGTCACGCGCCTGCTGCACCCGATCGTCGGCGTCGAGCGCGACGGCGAGAGCCGGATCGTGCGCGTCGAGCGCGCCCGCGGGGCGGCGCGGCGCGAGTCGGTCATGCACTTCGACCTCGCGCGCCGGCTCGAGCCGGACCAGCTGGAGGAGCTCGCCGACGCGGTCCGCGGCGTGATCGAGCAGGTCCGCGCCGTCGTCACCGACTTCCCGGCGCTGACCGACCGCGTCGACGACATGGTCACGGTCGCCCGCGCCGGCACGCGCCGCTACCCGCGCGACGAGGTCCACGAGGTCGCCGACTTCCTGGAATGGCTGCTGCGCGGCAACTTCATCCTGCTCGGCGCGCGCGAGTACGACTTCTCGGACGACGCGATCTCCGTCGTGCCCGGCTCGGGGCTCGGCCTGCTGCGCGACGAGTCCCACTCCCAGTTCGCCAAGCCGGTGCCGTTCTCCCAGCTGCCGCCCCGCGTGCTCGAGCGCGCGACCACCGGCGACCTGCTGCTGGTCTCGAAGGCCAACGCCAACTCGCCGGTGCACCGGCGCGAGCGGATCGACTACGTCGGCGTGCGCCGCGTCGGCATGGACGGCGAGATCGCCGGCGAGTCGCGGCTGCTCGGCCTCTTCACGTCGCGCGCGTACGCCGAGCGCGCGTCCGAGACGCCGCTGCTGCACGGCAAGCTGCAGCGCGCGCTCGAGGCCGAGGACCTGATCGAGGGCTCGCACGACTACAAGGCCGCGATCGCCCTGTTCGACTCCTTCCCCAAGGAGGAGCTGTTCGCCGCCCCGTCCGAGGAGCTGCGCCGCGCCGTGGTCGCGCTGACGGCGCTCGAGGGCTCGGACCGGATCGCGCTGCTGAGCCGGCGCGAGAGCGACGGCCGCAGCGTCTCGCACATCCTCGCGCTGCCGCGGTCGCGCTACAGCGCCGCCCTGGTCGCGCACGTCAGCAAGCTGCTGCGCCGGCGCTACGGCACCACCGGCGTCGAGGCGCACCACGTGCTCGACGAGGGCCAGCGCGTGCGCGTGCACTTCTTCGTCCACGCCAAGGGCGGGCTCCCCGAGGTCTCGAGCCGCGAGCTGGAGCAGGAGGTCGTCGCGCTCGCCCGCACGTGGGACGACGAGCTGGCCGCGGAGCTGCTCGAGCGCCACGGGCGCATGCGCGGGCGCACGCTGGCCGAGACCTGGATCCCGACGCTGCCCGAGCACTACAAGGGCTACACGACGCCCGAGCTGGCCGCGATCGACGTCGCCAGCTTCGCGCGCCTGGCCGAGGGCGAGACGTTCGTCGTCGGCCTGCACCCGGTCGGTGACGGCCGCACCACCCGCGTCGCGCTCTACAAGCGCGGCGGCAAGGTCGCGCTGTCGCAGGCGATGCCGATGCTCGAGGACCTCGGGCTGCGCGTGATCGAGGAGATCGCGACCCGCCTGCTCGGCGAGCAGGAGACCTGGGTGCAGGAGTTCCGGGTGCTCGCGCCCGGCGAGGAGCCGCTCGACCTCGCGCACGCCGGCGAGCGGATCGCGGGCGTGATCGCGTCCGTGTACCGCGGCGACGACGAGTCCGACCCGCTCAACCGGCTCGTGATCAGCGCCGGGCTGGACCGCCACCAGGTCGCGATCCTGCGCGCCTACCGCAAGTACCGCCAGCGGATCGGCTCGCGCTTCACCGAGGGCTACCAGAACGAGGTGCTGGCGGCCAACCCGGAGGTCACGGCGAAGCTCGTGCACCTGTTCGAGCTGCGCTTCGACCCGGGGCGCGAGCCCGACGACGACGCCGAGCGCGCGCTGCGCGAGGAGATCCTCGCCGACCTCGAGGCCGTCACCTCGATCGACCACGACCGCATCCTGCGCAACCAGCTCGGCGCGATCGACGCCACGCTGCGCACGAACGCCTTCCGGCCGGACCGCGCGGCGACGGCGTTCAAGCTGCGCTCGGCCGACGTGCCGGCGATCCCGCAGCCGGCGCCGGAGTTCGAGATCTACGTCTACGCGCCCGGCGTCGAGGGCATCCACCTGCGCGGCGGGCCGATCGCCCGCGGCGGCATCCGCTTCTCCGACCGCATGGACTACCGCACCGAGGTCTACGGGCTGATGCGGGCGCAGCTGACCAAGAACGCGATCATCGTCCCGGCGGGCGCCAAGGGCGGCTTCATCGTCAAGACCGCGCCGGTCACGCCCGAGGTGATCGAGACCGCCTACGTGACCTACATCCGGTCGCTGCTCGAGCTGACCGACAACCTCGTCGACGGCAAGGTCGTCCGGCCGCGCGACGTGCGCGTGCGCGACGAGGACGACACGTACCTCGTCGTCGCCGCCGACAAGGGCACGGCGACGTTCTCGGACACCGCGAACCGCGTCTCGGCCGAGGTCGGCTTCTGGCTCGACGACGCGTTCGCCTCCGGCGGCTCCTCGGGCTACGACCACAAGAAGCTCGGCATCACCGCGCGCGGGGCCTGGGAGTCGGTCAAGCGCCACTTCCGCGAGCTCGGCCGCGACCCGGAGCAGGACGAGTTCAGCGCCGTCGGCATCGGCGACATGTCCGGCGACGTGTTCGGCAACGGCATGCTGCTCAGCGACCGCGTCAAGCTGCTCGCGGCCTACGACCACCGCCACGTGTTCGTGGATCCCGACCCGGACGCGGCGCGCTCGTTCGCCGAGCGCAAGCGGCTGTTCGAGCAGGCCGGATCGTCGTGGGACGACTACGACCGCGACGTGCTGTCCGAGGGCGGCGAGGTCTTCCGGCGCGACGCGAAGTGGATCACGCTGTCCGAGCGCGCGCGCGAGGTGCTGGGCGTCGAGGGCGAGCGGCTGGCGCCGAACGAGGTCATCCGCGCGATCCTGCGCGCCGAGGTCGACCTGCTCTGGAACGGCGGCATCGGCACCGTGGTCAAGGCGTCGACCGAGAGCGACGACGACGCCCAGGACCGCTCGAGCGACTCGATCCGCGTCGACGCGCGCGACCTGCGCTGCCGCGTCGTGGCCGAGGGCGGCAACCTCGGCTTCACGCGCCGCGCCCGCGTCGAGCTGTCCGAGCAGGGCGGGCTGATCAACGCCGACTTCATCGACAACTCGGCCGGCGTCGACTGCTCCGACCACGAGGTCAACCTCAAGATCCTGCTCGGCTTGGCGGAGCGGCGCGGCGAGCTGACCCGCGCCGAGCGCGACGAGCTGCTCGAGGCCGTGACCGGCGACGTCGTCGAGCACGTGCTCTACGACTCGTTCCTGCAGGCGCAGATCATCGCCCAGGAGAACGAGCGCTCCGGGCAGCGCCTGTTCGCGTACGAGGACCTGATGGTCGCGCTCGAGCACAACGGGCTGCTCCGGCGCGCTTCCGAGGCGCTGCCCGACAACGAGGAGATCACCGAGCGCCGCCGCTCCGGCCGCGGCCTGGAGCGGCCCGAGCTGGCGATCCTCGTCGCCTACGCCAAGCGCTGGGTGGCGCGCGAGCTGGAGGCCAGCGGGTTCGCGGACGAGCCGTGGCTGGAGCGCGACCTCGAGGCCTACTTCCCGGGCCCGGTCGTCGACCGCTGCCGGCATCTGCTGGGCGAGCACCCGCTGCGCACGCAGCTGATCTGCATGCTGAACGCGAACATGGTCGTGAACGCGCTCGGGCCGACGTTCGTGTCCCAGCTCGTGGCCGAGCGCGGCGCCGGCGTCGCGCCCGTCGTGCGCGCCTACCGGATCGCCGTCGAGGCGACCCGCGCCGACGAGCGCTGGGACGCGGTCGAGCGGCTCGAGATCGCGGACCGGGCGGCCCAGGCCGAGCTGATGAACGGTGTCGACGCGCTCGTCGAGAACGTCGCTCGCTGGTACCTCGCGTGGGCGCCGGGCGCCGCGCTCGAGGAGACGATCGACGCGGGCCGCGCGGGCTTCGACCGGCTCGCCGACGTGCTCCTGGAGCTCGGCTCGGAGGAACGCCGCCGTGCCCGCGACGAGGTGGTCGAGCGGCTGACGGGCGCCGGCGTGCCCGAGGACCTGGCGCGCGCCCACGCGCTGCGCGGCGAGCTCGTGCACGCGCCCGACATGGTCGCGGCCGCCGCGGCCACGGGCCGCTCGATCGAGACGGTCGCGCGCGTCTTCTTCGCCGTCGGCGACGAGCTGCGGCTGGACTGGATGGAGCGCGAGCTGGCACGCGTCCGGTCGTCGTCGCGGATGCAGCGCTGGGCCCTGATGGCCGTGCGCGAGGACGCGTTCCACGCCCGCCGCGAGCTGGCCGAGAGCGCGCTGCGCGAGAGCGACGGCGCCGAGCCCGCGGAGGCGGTCGAGCGCTTCCTGCACGCGCACGCCGACCGCACGCGGCGGCTCGAGGGCTTCCTGCGCGCGCTCGCCCGCGAGGGCGACCCGGACCTGGCCGGCCTCACGCTGGCCGTCCGGCAGCTGCGCGCGATCGTGGGCTAGGTCCGGTTCGTTCAAGACGCCGCGCCGGCGTCGCCGTAGCTTCGCGGCATGGAGATCGGAATCGGACTACCGGCCGCCGTGCCGGGGACAGCGGGCACCGCGGTCGCGGACTGGGCGGCGGAGGGCGAGCGCCGGGGCTTCGCGTCGCTGGCGGTGCTCGACCGGCTCGTCTACGACAACCTCGACCCGATCGTCGCGCTGGCCGCCGCCGCGGCGCGGACCGAGCGCGTCGAGCTGATGACCACGATCCTGGGCGTGCCGTTCCGGCAGAGCGCCGCGGTCCTGGCCAAGCAGCTCGCCTCGCTCGACCGGGTCTCCGGCGGCCGCCTCACGGCCGGGCTCGCGCTCGGCGGCTGGCCCGAGGACTACGAGGCCAGCGGGACGCCGCTCGCGGGTCGTGGAGCGGCGTTCGAGGCGATGCTGGACGCGATGCGCGGGTTCTGGGGCGACGGCGGCGAGCCGGCGCTGCTGCTCGGCGCGATCGCGCCGGTGGGGTTCAGGCGGGCCGCTGCCCACGGGAAGGGCTGGGTGGCGCCGTTCTTCGGTCACGACATGCTGGTCGACGGGATCGCCGCCACGCGCGCGGCGTGGGCGGAGGCGGGCCGGACCGACCGCCCGCGGATCGTCGCGGCGCGCTACTTCTGCCTCGGCGCGCGGGCCGGCGAGGTCGCCGACGAGTACCTCGAGCACTACTACGGCGCGGGCTACGCGCCGGCGCGGGCGGACACGCTGACCACGCGCGAGCAGCTGCACGCGGAGCTCGCCCGGCTGGCCGCGGCGGGCTGCGACGACGCGCTGCTCTTCCCGTGCTCGGGCGACGTCGGGCAGGTGGCCCTGCTGGCGGACGCCCTCGACTAGCGCGGGACGATGCGCGCGCCGAACTCGACCGCGCGGACGTTGCGCCCGCTGGCGAGGTCGATCGTCAGCGTCGGCCCGGGCCGCGGGGCCGAGGCCTGGCGCTTCGGCTGCACGATCCGGGCGATCGCGCCGGGCGGCCGGTCGCGGGGGACGACGCGGTAGGCGCCGCCGCGGCTCTCGATCGTGAAGTGGCGGATGGCGGCGAGCGCGAGCTCGGAGTCCTCGGTGACCGCGAGCCGCTCGCCCGTCGCCGCCATCACGGCCGTGACCTGCGGCAGCTCGCTCGCGCGCTTGCGGCTCGGGAAGCCGACCTGGACGGTGCGGTGCCGCCGGCCCGTGGCCCGCAGCGTCCAGTGAGCGATGATCGAGTTGCGCAGGAAGCGGTAGCGCGTGCGGGCGGTCAGGCCCTTGCGCCGGACGACGCCGGCCGCCTCGAGCGTGCGGAACGGCGCCGGCGAACGGGCGGACGGGCGCGGCGTCGGGCTTGGCGCCGACGCCCTTCGGGGCCCGCACCAGGCGCAGCGGCGGCCGGCCTCCGCTCACCCGTCGCCGCGGGCGCTGGGTGGCGAGCTCGATCCGGCCGCCGCGCCGCCGCACGGTCAGGCCGAACGACGCCGGCGGCACCCCGCCGATGTTCGCCGCGACCTCCTGGCGGCCGTCGAACAGGCGCGCGATGTCGATGCCGCCGTACGGGAACGCGCCCTGGCTGACCGGGACGATCGCGGTCGAGTAGCGCGGCGTCGTGACCGCGAGGCGGCCGTTGCCCGGGTCGAAGGCGTAGAGCGGCGGCGGGCGGTCGCTCGGCCGCCCGCCGAGCCCGGCGGCGATCGCGCGCGCGGCGTTGGCCTCGATCCGGCTCGCGCCGAGCACGGCGTGCGACTCGGTCGTCGGCCACGCGCCGACGTCGAACAGCAGCGCGGCGGGCACGCCGCCGTCCTCCGGCAGCCAGCGCTCGTAGAGCGCGAACGACTCGTCGAGCAGGTGCTTGGCCCACGCCGACCACTCGCGGCCGGGGGACAGCTCGCCGCCCTGCGCCAGCGCCAGCAGCCCGAGCTGCGCGAGGCCGATCTTCTTGTTCTGGTGCAGGCGCCGGAAGCCGAAGCCCGTGTCCCAGTTCAGGTAGCCCGCGTGCGTCCAGTAGCCGGCGATCACGCGCCGCCCCCAGCGGCCGAGCAGGCGCCGGTCGGCCGCCGGGATGCTCGCCATGCCGAGCCGCCGCGCGTGGCCCCAGTGGCGCATGAACGAGATCACCATGTTCGCGTACTCGGGCGAGTCGAGGTTCAGCGCCTGGTTCGGCGAGCCGTGCGGGATGTACTGGAAGCGCATGCCGGCCTGCAGGTTGCCCGCGGTGAGCTTCGCGGGCCTGCGGATGCCGCGGACGAAGCGTGCGACCTGGGCGTGCAGGTCGCGGCGCAGGAACGACAGATCGCCGCTCGCCTCGGCCGCCGCCGTGTAGACCGCGGCGTACCAGTTGATCTGGTTGAGCCGGATCGCCGGGTAGCGCCAGAACGGCCCGGCGGCCACGCGGTACAGCCGGTCGCGGATCAGCGCGACCAGCGCCGGGTCGAGCGCGAGCACGGTCTGCGCCCGCAGCGCGGCGGCCAGCGCCTCGGCGACCTCGGCGTCGACGACCAGGTGCTGCATCCCGACCGCGGCGGTCATCGCGCCCGCCCAGCCCGGCGCGTGCAGCTGCCCGAACTGGCGGTCGACCCGCTCCACGAACGGCGGCGTGCGGACCATCTGGGCGGCGATCGAGCGCGCCCGGTCGTCCTGGCGCGCCGGGCCGTCGTGGCCGCGCAGCGCCGCCACGCTGTGGACGAGCAGCATGTTCGCGTTCACCTGCGTGTCGGAGGAGAGGTCGCCCGGCTTGTAGAGCTCGCGCTTCGAGCTCCACCAGCCGTCGATCCGCTCCTGCAGCCGGTCCGCGACCTGCCAGTAGCCGGGCTCGTCGTAGGCCTGCGCGGGCGACGCGCAGACGAGGCCCGCCGCGAGGGCGGCGAGGACGGCGATCCGGCGCATCGCCTAGTGCGGATGCTCGCCGGTGGCGGCGGGCGGCCTGGACTCCTCGGCCAGCGACGTGATCGTCAGCAGGCCGCGCGCGGCGTCCTCGAGGACGCCGCTCGCCTCCTCGGGCGAGCGCGCGTAGAGCTCGACCAGCAGGTGCACGACGATCTGGTCCTCGTCGTGCTTGTGGAAGCGCACGTGGGTGAAGAACTCGCGCGTCCCGTGGTCGCCGAACGCCGCGTAGGCGAGCGAGTCGGCGGCCTCCGGGCCCGAGCAGCTCTCGACGGCGTCGGCGTCGACGGTCACGGTGCACGAGGCGACCCACGGCGTGCCGGCGACCATCCGCTCCCAGCGGTCCTCGATCGGCTCGATGCGACCGTTGTGGAAGGCCAGGTGCGGCTGGTCGTGCATGCAGTCCAGGCACTGCACCACGGCCTCCTGCAGCTCGTCGACGACCTCGGCGCGCTCGCCGGACACGGGATCGATCCGGTGGATCCCCTCGTAGTGGACCTGGACCTCCAGCTCCTGCGACCAGCAGCGGTAGCAGCGCAGCCAGGCGCCGATCGGCGCGGCGTTCGATCCTTCCATTGCGGCCATTCTAGGTGTCAGGCCCGGCGGTCTAAGCTCCGCGCCGTGCGGAAGGGGATGCTGGTGCTGTTGCCTCTGCTGATCGTCGCCTGCGGCGACCAGGGTCCGACGCCCGAGGAGCAGGTGCGCGTCGACGGTGGCCGAGTTCGGCAGCGCGACCGAGACGAAGGACTACCAGGCGCTCTGCGACGACCTGCTGTCGCCGACCCTGATCGACGACGTCGAGGCGGTCGGGCTGCCCTGCGAGGTGGCGCTGCGCGAGGGCCTGTCCAGCGTTCGCGAGCCGCGCCTGACGATCGGGCGCATCCAGGTCGACGACCAGCGCGCCACGGCCGAGGTCTCCACGACCGCGGCCGGGCAGGATCCGTCGCGCGACACGCTGCGCCTGGAGAACGTCGACGGCGTCTGGAAGATCGCCTCGCTCGGCTCCTAACTAGGTCTGCGTCGGGAACCCGAGGTCGACGCCGCGCTGGCTCGGGTCGGGCCAGCGGGTGGTGACGACCTTGCCGCGGGTGTTGAAGCGCACGCCGTCCGGGCCGTGCATGTGCAGGTCGCCGAACAGCGAGCCCTTCCAGCCGCCGAACGAGTGGTAGGCCATCGGCACCGGGATCGGCACGTTGATGCCGATCATGCCGGCCGTCGCCTGCTGCTCGAACAGCCGCGCCGCCCCGCCGTCGCGCGTGAAGATCGCGGCGCCGTTGCCGTACGGGCTCGCGTTGACGAGCTCGAGCGCCTCCGGGTAGCCGTCGGCGCGCACGACGACGAGCACGGGGCCGAAGATCTCCTCGTCGTAGATCCGCATCCCGGGCCGCACGCGGTCGAAGACGCACGGGCCGAGGAAGTAGCCGCCCTCGTGCCCGGCCACGCTCAGGCCGCGGCCGTCGACGACGAGGTCCGCGCCCTCCTCGACGCCCGCGTCGACCAGGCCGGCCACCTTGCTGAAGTGCTGGGCGGAGACGAGCGGGCCCATGTCCGACCCGGCGTCGGTGCCCGGGCCGACCGTCAGCGCCTCGATCCGCTCGCGCACCCGCTGCACCAGCGGCTCGGCGACGTCGCCGACGGCCACCGCCACGGAGACGGCCATGCAGCGCTGCCCGGCCGAGCCGTAGGCCGCCGAGACGAGCCCGTCCGCGGCGAGGTCGAGATCGGCGTCCGGCAGCACGACCGCATGGTTCTTGGCCCCGCCCAGGGCCTGCACGCGCTTGCCGTGCGCGGTGCCGGTCTCGTAGACGTGGCGCGCGACCGGCGTCGAGCCGACGAACGAGACGGCGGCGATGCCCGGGTGGGTGAGGATCGCGTCGACCGCCTCCTTGTCGCCGTGGACGACCGAGAAGGCGCCCTCGGGCAGCCCGGCCTCGGCCAGCAGCTCGGCCAGCCGGAGCGACGGCGACGGATCCTGCTCGGACGGCTTGAGGATGAACGCGTTGCCGCAGGCGAGCGCGATCGGCGCCATCCACAGCGGCACCATCGCGGGGAAGTTGAACGGCGTGATGCCGGCGACGACGCCGAGCGGCATCCGCAGCGAGTGCGAGTCGACGCCGCCGGACACGCCGGCGGTCATCTCGCCCTTGAGCAGCTGCCCGAGCCCGCACGCGAACTCGACGACCTCGAGCCCGCGCGTGACCTCGCCGCGGGCGTCGGAGAGCACCTTGCCGTGCTCGCGGGTGATCAGCGCGGCCAGCTCGTCGCGGTGGTCGTGGATCAGCTCGCGGAACGCGAACATCACCTGCGCGCGCCGCGTCAGCGACGCCGCGCCCCAGACCTGCGCGCCGGCCGCGGCGGCCTGCACCGCCCGGTCGACGTCGGCGGCGCTCGCGAACGGGACCCGCACCACGACCTCCCCGGTCGCGGGATCCGTCACCTCGCCGTAGCGCTCCGCCGGGCGCTCGTCGTGCGCTCCGGCGATCCAGTGGGTCAGGGTCTCGGTGCTCGCTGCGGTGCTCATGCGAGCCATCCTGGCACGTTAGGGAAGTCCCCGATGTGGAAGCGCGCGTGTTCGCGGACGATGGCGCCCATGCGACGAATTCTCACCGCGGCGTGCGCCGCAGCGGCCCTGATGGCCATGGCAGGAACCGCCCAGGCAGCCACGATCAGCCTCGAGAGCGGCTCGATCGTCTATCGCGGCGAAGGCTCGGAAGGCCTGAGCCTGCTCGTCTCGACGTGGGAGGACTGGGAGACCGGCACCGAGTACCTGATGCTCCGCGACAGCGGGGCCGACCGGCAGGCGATCGCCAGCGGCCCGTGCTTCATGAGCACCGGGTACGACCCGTCGCCGCTGTGCCCGCTCGACCCGGCGCAGCCCCTGATCGTCTACGGCAGCGCCGCTGACGACGATCTGAGCGTCTACTTCAACGGCGTGCCCGCCAACAAGACGATCCAGCTCCACGGGCTCGGCGGCGACGACGAGATCGAGGACGCCTCGAGCACGGTCGCCAACCGCTACCTCACCGGCGGGCCGGGCAACGACACGATCGAGGGCTACGGCGGCGACGACACGATCGACGGCGGCGACGGCAACGACGTCGTCGACGGCGGCGCCGACGACGACACGGTCCGCGGCGGCGCCGGCGACGACGAGCTGTGGGGCGACCACTACCAGAAGCCCGGCCGCGACCTGCTCGACGGCGGCCCCGGCTTCGACCGCACCGGCGAGTGGGGCATCCCGGGCGACCTCACGAACCAGCCGCGCACGAACGTGACCGTCGACGGCGTGGCCAACGACGGCCGCCCCGGCGAAGGTGACAACGTCGTCTCGGTCGAGAAGCTCGAGGTCTACGTCGTCGGCGACTACGCCGGCACCGAGGGCGCCGACATCATCAAGGTCCTCAACCCCGGCAACGAGGGCCCGTCCTCGCTCTCCGGGCGCGGCGGCAACGACGTGCTCGTCGCCGAGGACTTCGACGACGTCGTCGACGGCGGCGCCGGCGACGACACGGTCGAGGGCGGCCACGGCAACGACACGGTGACCGGCGGGGCCGGCCGCGACACGATCTACGGCGACGCCACGAGCTCCCACTGCAGCTGGTACTCGTGCAAGATCCCGTTCGGGAACGACACGATCCTCGCCCGCGACGGCGTGGCCGACAACGTCGACTGCGGCATCGGCACCGACCGCGCGGTCGTCGACGCGATCGACGTCGTCTCCAACTGCGAGACCGTCGAGGGCGCGCGCGGCGGTGGCGGTGGCGGCGGCGGCGCGCAGGCGCCGCTCGCGCTGGCCGTGGTCGGCAAGCGTTCGGTGAAGGCGCTCGCGGCACAGGGCCTGCGGGTGTCGGTCACCTGCCCGGCGGCGTGCACGGTGTCCGGCGCGCTGCACGCCGACCGCACGACGGCGCGCAAGCTCGGCGTCAAGCGCGGCGCGCGGATCGGCTCCGGCAGCGGCCGGGCGGCCGCCGCGGGCAAGGCGACGGTGAAGCTGAAGCTGGCCCGCAAGGTCAAGCGCAAGTTCAAGCGCCTGCGCAAGGCGACGGTGACGGTGAAGCTGACCGTCAAGTCCGGCGGCGCGAGCCGGACCGTGACGCGCGCGGTCAAGCTCGCGCGCTAGCGGAAGGTGCGCCGGTAGGCGCCCGGCGCCAGGCCGACCTGGCGCCGGAACGCCTTCCGGAACGCGGCCGTCGTCGTGAACCCGACGGCGGCCGCGACCTCCTCCACGGGCTGGTCGGACTCCTCGAGCAGGGCCAGGCTCGCCTCGATCCGGCGGCGCGCGAGCCACGCCATCGGGGAGATGCCGGCGGCCTCGCCGAAGCGGCGGGTGAAGGTGCGCGGCGACATGAAGGCGTGGCGGGCGAGCTCGGCCAGCGTGGTCGGCTCGCCGAGCCGCCGCAGCGCCCACTCCATCGCCTGGCGCAGCCGCTGGTCGTCCGGGCGCGCCACCGGGCGCTCGATGAACTGGGCCTGGTCGCCGTCGCGGTGCGGCGCGATCACGAGCCGGCGGGCGACGTGGTTGGCCACGGACGCGCCGTGGTCGCGGCGCACGACGTGCAGGCAGAGGTCGAGCCCGGCGGCGCTGCCGGCCGAGGTCAGCACGTCGCCGTCGTCGACGTAGAGCACGCCCTCGTCGACGTCGACGGCCGGGTGGCGCTCGCGCAGCGCGTCGGCGTAGCGCCAGTGGGTCGCCGCGCGGCGGCCGTCGAGCAGGCCGGTGGCGGCGAGCACGAACGCGCCGGAGCAGATCGAGACGAGGCGGGCGCCGCGGGCGCTGGCCGCGCGCAGGGCATCCGTGACGGCGGCCGGGACGGGCTCGCCGACGCGCGGCCAGGCGGGCACGATCACCGTGTCGGCGGCGGCGACGGCGTCGAGCCCGTGCGCCGCGACGATCGCGAAGCCGCCGACCGCCTGCAGCGGGTCCGGCCCGGGCGTGCAGACCGTCAGCTCGTACCAGTCCGGCAGCTCGAGCTCGGGCCGCGGGAGGCCGAAGACCTCGACGACGATGCCGAGCTCGAACGGCGCGAGCCCGTCGAACACGAGAGCGGCGACCCGGTGGGGCATCCGGCGCAGCGTGACAGTGGCCGGATCGGCGCGCAAGTTGTCCGTCTGGCCACTGGCGCCGATCGCGATCGCGGCCGCAGACTCGCTGCACATGACCGCACTCGCCAGCCCGGTCCTCGCCACCCGCCCCGCCGCGCCCGAGGACGCCCACCGCCACTTCGCCGCCCGCCTGCGGTTCGAGACCGACGTCGCCGACGTCGGCTCCGACGTCCGCGCCGGCGCGGTCCCGTACACGCTCGCCGACGTGCGGTCGCCGGAGGCCTTCGCCCGCGGCCACGTGCGCGGCGCGATCAACCTCCCGCTGCGGGCGATCGACGCCGCGACCGCCGCGGACCTGCCCGACGGCCTGATCGTCGTCTACTGCTGGGGGCCGGGCTGCAACGGCGCCCAGCGCGCCGCCCACCGGCTCACGCGCTTCGGCCGCCAGGTCAAGGAGATGATCGGCGGCTTCGAGTACTGGGTGCTCGAAGGCCATCCGCTCGAGGGCTCCGACGCCGAGCGCCTCGCCGGGCTGACGCGCCCCGAGCTGGTCGGGCGCTACGACTGAGCGGCGCGGCGCTCGAGCGCGAGCACGAGGTCGGCACCGGAGCGGGCCGGGTCCTGCTCGGCCAGCCAGGCGGCCGCCGCGCGGCGGCCGCCGGCGGCGCGCAGCCCGCGCTCGCCGTGCTCGGCCGCGAAGTCGGCCAGCGCGCCGAGCCGCCGCGCGCGGGTGCGGCGCGCCACGAGGTCGAGCCCGGCGCGGTGCGCGTCGAGCGCCGCGGCCAGCTCGTCGACGCCGGCCGGCGGCGGCAGCGAGGCGACGGCCAGCGCGGGCACGCCGCCCTCGCCGAGCGAGCGCAGGGCGGCGCGGACGTCCGCGAGCGCGCGCTGCGCGACCTTGCCGAGGTCGGCCTTGGTGACCACGAGCACGTCCGGGACCTCCATGATCCCGGCCTTCAGGAACTGCAGCGCGTCGCCCGATCCCGGCTGGACGACGACCGCGACGGTGTCGGCGGCCTCGGCGACGTCGGTCTCGGACTGGCCGACGCCGACGGTCTCGATCACGACCACGTCGAACGCCGCCGCCAGCGCCTGCGCCGCGGCGCGCGTGGCGGGCGCGAGGCCGCCGAGCCGCTCGCCGGCCGCCGTCGAGCGCACGAACAGGCCGCGGTCGGCCGGGTCGGCGTCGATCCGCGCGCGGTCGCCGAGCAGCGCGCCGCCCGAGCGCCGCGACGTCGGGTCGACGGCGAGCACCGCGACGGTCCGGCCGGCGGCCCGCCAGCCGCGCGTCAGCGCCGACAGCAGCGTCGACTTGCCGGCCCCCGGCGGCCCCGTCACGCCGACCACGTGCCCGGCGGCCTCGCCGCCGAGCCGCGCGGGAGCGACCTCGGCCAGCAGCGCCGCCGCCTCCGCCCGCGCGGCCGGCGAGCGGTTCTCGAGCAGGTTCAGCGCCGCGGGCGCCGCGCCGAGGTCGCGCTCGCGCAGCCGCGCGCCGAGCTCCGCGCCGCTCACAGGCCGCTGACGGCGACGCCGTTGCGCTCGGCGACGATCGCGACGACCGCCTCCAGGATGCGGGTGATCTCGAAGTCCTTCGGGGTGAAGACCGCGGCGACGCCGGCCGCGCGCAGCGGCTCGACGTCGGCCTCCGGGATGATCCCGCCGACGACGACCGGGATGTCGGCTCCGCCGGCCGCGCGCAGCGCCTCGACGACGTCCGGGATCAGCGCGCGGTGCGAGCCGGAGAGGATCGAGAGGCCGATCACGTGCACGCCCTCGTCGACCGCCGAGCGGGCGATCTGGGCGGGGGTGAGGCGGATCCCCTCGTAGACGACGTCCATGCCCGCGTCGCGCGCCCGCACGGCGATCTGCTCGGCGCCGTTCGAGTGCCCGTCCAGGCCGGGCTTGCCGACGAGGATCTTGAGGTTCCGGCCGAGTCCGGCGCCGACGCGGGCGACCTCGTCGCGCAGCGTCACCAGGTCGGCGCCCGCGGGCGCGGCCGCGGCCTCGCCGACGCCGGTCGGGCCGCGGTAGGAGCCGAACGCCTCGCGCAGCGCGCCCGCCCACTCGCCGGTCGTCGCTCCGGCGCGGGCGGCGGCGAGCGTCGCCGGCATCACGTTCTCGTCCGTCGCCGCGACCCGCCGCAGCTCGTCCAGCGCGGTCGCGACCGCCGCGCCGTCGCGCTGCGCCCGCCACGCTTCGAGCGCGTCGAGCGCCTCCTGCTCGACCGCCGGGTCGACGACGAGGATGCCGCCCTCGGCGCCGGCCGTCAGCGGCGAGTCCTCGGTCTCGGTGAAGCGGTTGACGCCGACCATCACCTGCTCGCCGGTCTCGATCCGGCCCAGCCGCGCCCGGTGCGACTCGACGAGCGCGGCCTTCATGTACGGCACGGCCTCGACCGCGCCGCCCTGGTCGGCGACCCGCGCCAGCTCCTCGCGCGCGCCCTCGAGCAGCTCGCCGACGAGGCCGTCCATGACCTTCGAGCCCTCGAAGATGTCCGGGTACTCGAGCAGGTCGGTCTCGTAGGCCAGCACCTGCTGGATCCGCAGCGACCACTGCTGGTCCCACGGGCGCGGCAGGCCGAGCGCCTCGTTCCAGGCCGGCAGCTGCACGGCACGCGCCCGCGCGTCGCGCCCGAGCGTCACGGCCAGGGCCTCGATCACGATCCGCTGCACGTTGTTCTCCGGCTGCGACTCGGTCAGCCCGAGCGAGTTCACCTGCACGCCGTAGCGGAAGCGGCGCCGACGCTCGTCCTCGACGCCGTAGCGCTCGCGCCCGAGCTCGTCCCAGAGCTGCGCCATCGCCCGCAGCTTCGCGTGCTCCTCGACGAAGCGGACGCCGGCGTTGACGAAGAACGAGATCCGCCCGAAGACCGCGTCCATGCGGTCCTCCGGCACCCGCTCGCGGACCGCGTCGAGCACCGCGATCGCGGTCGCCATCGAGTACGCGATCTCCTGCACCGGCGTGGCGCCCGCCTCCTGCAGGTGGTAGGAGCAGATGTTGACCGGGTTCCAGCGCGGCACGTGCTCGACCGTGTAGGCGACGGTGTCGGCGATCAGCCGCATCGACGGAGCCGGCGGGAACGCGTAGGTCCCGCGCGAGAGGTACTCCTTGATGATGTCGTTCTGCGTCGTGCCCTGGAGCGCCGCGGCCGCGATGCCGTTCTCCTCGGCCGCGACGATGTAGAGCGCCAGCAGCCACGCCGCCGTCGCGTTGATCGTCATCGACGTGTTCATCGCGTCGAGCGGGATGCCGTCCATCAGCGCGTGCATGTCGCCCTTGTGCGCCACCGGCACGCCGACCTTGCCGACCTCGCCGCGAGCCAGCTCGTGGTCGGCGTCGTAGCCGGTCTGGGTCGGCAGGTCGAAGGCGACCGAGAGCCCCGTCTGGCCCTTCGCGAGGTTGCGCGCGGTAGAGCTCGTTCGACCGTCGCGCCGTCGAATGGCCGGCGTACGTGCGCATCAGCCAGGGCCGGTCGGGCTCGGGGAGTCGGTGGGTCACGTCCGGGCGATTGTGTCGTAGCCTCATCGCCCATGCATCACATCGACCTGCTGCATCGCGGGCGGGAGAAGGTGATCTGCGCCTGGGAGGTCGACGGGCTGATCGTCGACCCGGGCCCGCAGTCGACCGAGGAGCGGCTGATTGCCGCACTCGGCGGCGAGCGCCCGCGCGCGCTGCTGCTGACCCACATCCACTTCGACCACGCCGGCGCCGCCGGCTCGCTCGTGCGCCGCTGGCCGGACCTGCCGGTCTACGTCCACGAGCGCGGCGCGCGCCACCTCGCCAGCCCGGAGCGGCTCGTGTCCAGCGCCGCCCGCCTCTACGGCGGCGAGGACGGGCTGCGCGACACCTGGGGCGAGGTCGTCCCGGTGCCGGAGGAGAACCTCAACGTGCTGACGGGCGGCGAGACCGTGCTCGGCATGCGCGTGGAGTACACGCCCGGCCACGCCTCGCACCACGTCTCCTACTTCCACGAGGACTCGGGCTGGGCGTTCGTCGGCGACGTCGCCGGCGTGCGCGTGCAGCCGGCCGACATCGTGCTGGCGCCGACGCCGCCGCCGGACATCGACATCGCCGCCTGGGACGCGTCGCTCGACACCGTCGCCGGCTGGGAGCCGCAGGGGCTCGCGCTGACCCACTTCGGCCCGGTCGAGGACCCGCCGCGGCAGCTCGCGGCCCTGCGCGAGGCGCTGCACGCGCAGGCCGCGCTGGTGGCCGAGCACGACATGCAGGGCTTCATCGCCGCCATGCACGCCCGCATCGCCGAGCAGGCGGGCGACGCGGCGGCGGCGCTCGAGCAGGCGACGCCGCTCGAGCACGTGTACCTCGGCCTCGAGCGATGGCACAGCAAGCAGGGATGAGCGAGGTCGTCGAGCTCCCGCGGATCTCCGGTCCGGGCAGCGGCCTGGGCGGGAACTGGCGCGTGATCGTCCTCAACGACGACCACAACACGTTCGACCACGTCGCCCACACGCTCGCACGCACGATCCCGGGCGTGACCGTGACCGGCGGCTACGCGCTCGCGGACACGATCCACAACACGGGCCGCGCGATCGTCTGGTCAGGCGTGCGCGAGGTCGCCGAGCTCTACTGGGAGCAGCTCGAGCAGGCGGGCCTGACGATGGCGCCGCTCGAACAGGGCTGACCGCGAGGGCCGGTCAGGCGGGTCTCGGCCGTCTCGGGGTCGAGCGCGCCCTGGATCGTCAGCGTCGTTCCAGGTGTACAGGACCGGCACCTGGTACCAGCTCGTGTAGTCCGCGCGCCAGGTGACGAACTCGTCGCCGTACCAGTAGAGATCGAAGGCGGTCTTGTCGTCGAACGTGGCCATCTGCAGGAACTTGTACATGTCGTCCTGCGACCGGTACACGCGGTAGTCGGTCGCGCCGAAGCGCAGCGCCAGCGGCGCGATCTCCGCCAGCGCGGCCGCGAACTTGTCGCCCCGGAAGAGCGTGGCGTACCAGGGGATGTGCACGACGCCTGCCATCAGGCTCCCACCTCCGCCCGGATCGCGCCCGGGCCGTCCGCAGTCTTTCCGCCTCCCTCGGCCTCCGCGCCCACGAGGATCGCGATCTTGCCGAGGTGCCGGTTGTCCTTCATCAACTGATGGGCTTCGGCCACCTGGTCGAAGCCCAGCGTCCTCCAGAGTACGGGACGCACGGCCCCGGACTCGATCAGCTCGTTCGCCTTGTTGCACTCGTAGGCGTTGGCGAAGTGCGAGCCGACGATGCGCTTCTGCTTCATCCACAGGTAGCGCACGTCGAAGTCGAGGTTGTAGCCGGTCGTCCCGGCGCAGATCACGACCGTGCCGAACGGCTTGACCGCGAGCACCGAGGTCGGGAACGTCTGGCGCCCGGGGTGCTCGAACACCACGTCCGGCGCGCCGCCGAGCTTCTCCTCGACCTCCTTGCAGAAGCGCCGCGACTCCTTGTAGCGGGCCTTCTCCTCCTCCGGGGTCTCGCCGCCGCGGCGCATCATGCCCGCGTACTCGTTGCGGTCGATCACGTCGCAGGCGCCGAGCTCGCGGCAGAGGTCGCCCTTGGCCTCGGAGGAGACGACGCCGACCGCCTCGGCGCCGGCGAGCCGGCAGAGCTGGAGCGCGAACACGCCGAGCCCGCCCGCGGCGCCCCAGACCAGCACGCGCATGCCGGCCTGCAGCTCGGCCTGGCGCAGCAGCATCCGGTGCGCGGTGAAGTAGGTCAGCCCGTACGAGGCCGCCTCCTCCCAGGTCAGCGCCGGCGGCTTGGGCAGCAGCTGCTGGGCCTGGACCTTGCAGTACTCGGCGAACGAGCCCCAGGTCGTCTCGTAGCCCCAGATCCGCTGCGACGGCGCGGCCATCGGGTCGAGCCCGTGCACCTCCGGGTCCTCGTAGGAGGCCTGGTTGCAGTGGACCACGACCTCGTCGCCGGGCTTCCAGCGCGTCACGCCGGGCCCGACGGCGGCGACCACGCCGGAGGCGTCCGAGCCGCCGATGTGGTGGTCCTCGGCGTGGTAGCGGAAGACGGAGACCGGCTGGCCGAGCGCGGCCCAGACGTTGTTGTAGTTCACGCCCGCGGCCATCACGCGGACGATCACCTCCATCGCGCCGGGCCGCGGTACCTCGATGCGCTCGAGCTCGAAGGCCTTGCTCGGCTCGCCGAAGCGCTCCTCGCGGATGACCCAGGCGTCCATCGTCTCGGGCAGGTCGGCCATGGCCGGGCGATCCGTACTATGCGGCGCCTAGAACCAGTCGTGCCGCTTGATCCAGAACAGCGTGAGCAGCGCGACCGTCGGGATCAGCAGCGCGCCGAGCCCGAACACGAGGAAGTCCTTCATGGTCGCGACGTTGTCGGTCAGCCACTGGAAGTTCTGGCCGAAGAAGCCGGTCACGAGCGTCCACAGCACGAACAGCGTGCCGAGCACGGTCAGGCGCGTGGCGACCGCGTCGAGGCGGTCGGCGTTGGCGTTGAAGTAGGTCGAGGTCAGCGCCTGCAGGTCGTCGTGCTGGCGGTTCAGCTCGCCGCTGATCTGCGACAGGTGGTCGCCGATGTCGCGCAGGTACTCGCGCGTGCCCTCCAGCGTCGCCATCGCGGCCTTCAGGTCGGACGCGCCGGAGTGGAACTGGTCGCGCTGGGTGGCGACGAGCCGGGCCAGCTCGCGCACCTGCTGGCGCAGCCGGTAGATGCGGCCGAGCTGCTCGCGGCGGGCGCGGTTGAGGACCTCGTACTCGAGCGCGTCGACCTGCTCCTCGAGCTGCTCGATCACCGGGTAGAACGCGTCGGTCAGCGTGTCGAGGATCTCGTAGACCGGGTGGCCGGACACCTCGTCGAAGCGGTCGCGCAGCGCGTCGAGCGCGTCGCAGCCGTCGCGGCGGACCGTGAGGATGAAGCTCGCGCCGACGTACACGTGGATCTCGAGCGGCTGCACCTCGCCCTCGCCCTCGATCCGGGCGCTGTAGAAGACGAGCAGGACGTTGTCCGCGTAGACGTCGACCTTCGGCCGCTGACCGAACTCGCGCGTGTCCTCGATCGCCACGGGGTGCAGGCCGAGCAGCTCGCCGACGCGGTCGACGTCGGCGTCGGACGGGCTCGACAGGTCGATCCACAGCGGATCGTCCCCCTGCCGGAGTGCGGCGATCCGGTCGCCGTCGACCGTGGTGATCACGTCCACGGCCGCGAAGGCTACGCCCGGCGAGTCGCTAGCATTTCGCAAGTGACTCCGCTCGACGCCTACTCGCAGGTCGTGGTCGGCGCCGCCGAGCGGGTCGGCCCGTCCGTCGCCAACCTGCGCGTGCGCGGCCGCGGGCGCTACGCCGGCGGCGGCTCGGGCGTCGTGATCGCGGCGGACGGCTTCATCCTCACCAACGCGCACGTGATCGCGACCGCCCGCGCGCGGGTGCAGGCGTCGTTCACCGACGGCCGCGACCTCGAGGCCACCGTCGTCGGCATCGACCCGCTGTCCGACCTCGCGGTCCTGCGCAGCGGGCCGGGGCTCGCGCCCGCCGAGCTCGGCGACGCCGCGGCGCTGCGCGTCGGCCAGCTCGTCGTCGCGATCGGCAACCCGCACGGCTACGCCGGCTCGGTGACGGCCGGCGTCGTGTCGGCGCTCGGCCGCTCGCTGCCCGCGAGCGCCGGCGGCGCGACGCGGATGATCGACGACGTGATCCAGACCGACGCCGCGCTCAACCCGGGCAACTCCGGCGGCGCGCTGGCCGACGGCGACGGCCGCGTGGTCGGGATCAACACCGCGGTGGCGGGCGTCGGCCTCGGCCTCGCGGTGCCGATCAACGCCACCACGCGCGGCGTCGTCGCGGCGCTGATGCGCGACGGCCGCGTGCGCCGCGCCTGGATCGGCATCGCCGGCGGCGCGCGGCCGCTGCCCCCGCGCGTGGCGGCGAGCGTCGGCCGCGACCGCGCCGTCGAGGTCGTCGAGGTCGTGCCCGGCTCACCGGCGGCTGCGCGCCGGCCTGCGCGCCGAGGACCTGATCGTGGCGGTCGATGGGGACCCGGTGCGCGGCGTCGACGATCTCCAGCGGCTGATGACCGGCGAGCGCATCGGCACGCGGGTCACGCTCGACGTCGTGCGCGGCGCCGACGCGTTCGCGCTCGAGCTCGTCCCGCGCGAACTGGGCGCCGAGCCGCCCGCGCTGCGGCGCTGACGCAATACCCTTGCCCGCCGTGCGCCGCGCGGCTCCCCTCATCGTCCTGCTCGCGCTCGCCGCGGGCTGCGGCGGCGACGACGACCCCGCGCCGCCTGCGGGCGCCGCAGTCGACGCCGACGCCGAACCCGACCGTCGAGGCCTCGGCCACGCCGGCCCAGGGCGGGTACGCGAACGCGTTCATCGGCTCGCTCGCGGTCGACCCGGCGGACGGCACGCTGATGATCGGCACCGGCCTCGGGCTGTTCAGCAGCGCGGCGGGCGGCAAGAAGGCGCGCCGCGTCGTCGGCGAGCTGCGCACCGCCGATGGCTCCGGCCCCGTCTCCAGCAACCTCGTGGTGCGCTACGCCGGCCCGGGCCGCCTGCTCGCCTCCGGCCATCCCGAGGGCGGCGGGTCCGCGCTGCCCGAGGACCTCGGGCTGATGCTCTCGACCGACGGCGCCAAGACGTGGGAGCCGGTGTCCGACCTCGGCGAGTCCGACTTCCACATCATGCAGGTGACCGGCGACCACATCGCCGCCGTGCGCGCCGAGGAGATCGACGTCGAGATCAGCCGCGACGGCGGCGCGAGCTGGGAGACGCGGACGCCGCCCGACGCCCCGGTCGACCTCGCGTTCGACCCGCGCGACCCGAAGCGGATGGTGATCGCCACCGAGCAGGGCATCTTCAGCTCGGGCGACGAGGGCCAGTCGTGGCGCCAGCGCGATCCGGTGCCGGCCGGGCAGCTCGCCTGGGTCGCGCCCGACAAGCTGTTCCGCAGCGACCCCGGCGGCCTCGTCAAGGTCAGCGCCGACGGCGGCCAGAGCTGGGAGGACGCCGGCACCGTCGGCATCACGGCCAACGAGCTCGTCGCGGACGAGGAAGGCACGCTCTACGCGTCGGTGCCCGGCGGCGAGATCCGCACGTCGGCCGACGACGGGAAGACCTGGAAGCCGCTGCTACGGCTGGAGTAGCCGGTCCTGCGCCGAGGGGCGCGGGGCGGAGACCTCGATCCGCGCGGGGCGGATCGAGCCCGTCTCGACGCCGAGGCGGTACGTGCCCTCGCGCGGGTCGGCCTGCAGCTGGCGCGTGGAGCGCGGGGCGATCTCGTCGGTCGAGCGGGTGATGCCGCCCTGGCTGCCGCCGAGCTCGTCGGTCTCGAACGTGACCCGCTGCGGCGAGCTCGACGCGTTCGAGATCACGAAGACGACCTGGCCGGCGCCGAACGTCGGCGGCGAGACGCGCACGCGCTCGTCGTCGATCGCCGCCGTGACCACGATCGGCGCGGCCGGGCGCAGCGCGTTCTCGTAGCCGTCGTCGGCCCCGCATCCCACCAGGAGCGCGGCCGAGCCGACCGCCGCCGCTGCGAGCCGTGCGCGCATCGGTCGCGAATCTAGCTCACCCGCACGCGCCGGCGCGCCGCCTCGGCTGCAAGGCGCGCTTGCACACCGTCCGGGCCGAGGCGTATGACAGGCGGTCCGGATGATCGCCGAAGACCTGCTCACAGCGCCGCTCGCCGACGGCCGAGTTCCTCGTCGTCGACACGGAGACCAACGGCCTCGCCGGCGAGCGCTGCGAGCTGACCGAGGTCGGCGCGGTGCTCGTCGGCGGCGGCGAGCTGCACGACCGCTGGGAGTCGCTCGTCGGCGGTCGCGCGCCGCTGTCGCGCGCGGCATCCAGCGCTTCACCGGCATCACGCAGGCGATGGTCGACGCGGCGCCGCCGCCCGAGGCGGTCCTGCCCGACCTCGCCGAGCGAGCTCGCGCGGGCGCGTGCTCGTCGCCCACAACGCGCGCTTCGACGCGCGCGTGCTGCGCCAGGCCTTCGACCGCGCCGGCGCTGCACCTGGCCCGACCCGCCGGTGCTGTGCACGGTCGCGCTCGCGCGCCGCTTCGCGCCGCTGCAGCGCCAGCGCGGGCTGGCCGCGCTCGCCGACGCGCTCGGCGATCGAGGTCGGCGCACGCACCGCGCGCTGCCGACGCCGAGACCTGCGCGCGCGTGTTCTGCGCGCTGTTCGGCGGCTGTGCGCGAACGCCGCGACGGTCGGCGAGGCGCTGGCGCTGCTCGCGCGCCGCGGCCGCGCGCCCGCGCGCCGCCGGGCGCCCGGCGGCGCCGCGCCCGCGCGACGCAGCCGGCCCGACCTCGCCGCGCTGCCCGACGGACCCGGGCGTCTACGTGTTCCGCAACGCCGCCGGGCGGGCGCTCTACGTCGGCAAGTCGGTCTGCGCTGCGCACGCGCGCGCGCTCGCACTTCACGCCGCGCCGGCGAGCCTGGACCGGCGCAGGCCGAGCACGTCGACTACCAGCCGACCGAGTCCGAGCTCGGCGCGCTCGTGCTCGAGCACCGCCTGATCCGCGCGCTGCGGCCGCCCGGCAACAAGCGCACAAGCACGAGCGACGCGCTACGTCTACCTGCGCTGCCGGCTCGACATCGCGTTCCCGATCCTCGAGGTCGCGCGCGAGCCGGCCGCCGGCCACGCGGTGCGATCGGCCCGCTGCGCGGCCGCGCGGCGGCGGTCGAGCTCGATGGAGCAGCTCAACTCGCTGTTCGGCCTGCGCCACTGCGGGCGCAAGCTGCCGCGCTGCGCCCGTGGCCGTCGGCCTACGGCCAGATGGGCCGCTGCCTGTCGCCGTGCCTCAACGACCTCGACCCGAACCTCTACCGCGAGCGGCTCGACGAGGCGCTGCGCGCTGTTCGTCGACGGCGCGACGGCGGCGCGGCGCTGCTGCGCGCACGTCGACGCGCAGATGCGCGCGGCCGCCGCCGCGCAGCGCTACGAGCGCGCGGCCTGGCTGCGCCGCCGCCGCGAGCGGCTCGCCGTCGCTCGCTCGCGCGGCTCGGCGGCGCGCTGCGGGCGGCGCACGCCGGCGCGCGGCTCGTGCTCGCGCGCGCACCCGCGGTCGCGGCGGCGCGCGACGCCGTTCTGGCTCGTCGGCGGGCGGGTCGTCGACTGGGGCGCCGCTGCCGCCGGACGCCGCGAGGAGCGTCGTGCGCGCGCACGGCGCGCGCGGTCGCCGCCGCGCCGTCGCGCGCGCTCGGCGGCTGGCTGCCGGCGGAGCGAGCGTCGACGAGGCGCGGATCGTCGGCGACGTGCGCTCGCCGCCGCGACCGAGCGCCGGAGCTGCGCGCTCGACGCTCGGCCCGCGGCCGAGCGCGCGGCCGCGGTCGCCGGCGGTCTCAGCGCGGCGCTGAACGGCAGCTCGACGACCTCGGCGCGTCGCGCCGCCGTCGACGTCGAGCGTCGTCGCCGGGCGCGGCCTCGCGGCGCACGAGCGCGAGCGCGATCGGGCCGAGCGTCGGGGGAGACGACGCCGAGCCGACAGCCGGCCGACGACGCTCTCGCCGAGCGCAGCTCGGTCGCCGGTCGCGGCGCGGCTCGGACAGGCGCAGGCCGCGCAGGTGGCGGTTGGGCTTGCCGCGGTAGAACAGCCGCGCGACGGTCTCCTGGCCGACGTAGCAGCCCTTGGTGAAGCGTCACCGCGCGCTCGTTGAGGCCGGCCTCCTGCGGGATCGTCGCGTCGTCGAGGTCGACGCCGTAGCGCGGGCGGCCGCGCTCGACGCGCAGCGATCTCGGCCGCCTCCTCGGCGACCGGCTCGGCGCCCGCGGCGATCAGCGCGGCGCGCACGGCCTCGGTGTCGCTCGGCGTCGCAGAGCACGTCGACGCCGACGTCGGTGGCGATCGAGCCGCACCGCGCGCGCCGGCGATCTCGCCGCGCGCGTGGTCGTGCTCGTCGCGGCCGAGATCCGTGGCGCCGGCGACGCGCGCGCCTCGGGCCGATCAGCGACAGCAGCCCGCGCTGCAGCGTGCGCTTGTGCAGCTCGACGTCGTAGCCGATCTTGAAGCGGCGGATCATGTCGAAGAGCGCCTGCAGCGACGCGCGCTCGGTGTCGAGCAGCAGCTCGGCCTCGCCGCGCGTCGAGGACGCGCAGGTCGCCGAGCATCTTGCCCTTGTGCGTCAGGAACGCGGCGTAGCAGCCCTGGCCGGGCTCGAGGCCTCGATGTCGTTGGTCACCTGGCCCTGCAGGAACGCCTTGGCCTCGGCGCCGGTCAGCGCGAGCTTGCCGCGCTCGGAGCGGTCGACCAGGCCGCACCCGGCGGTGAGGATGTCGGTGGCGACGGCCATGCTCCGAGCGTACGAAACCCGCTACTCGGGCTCGCGCACCCGCAGCAGCCGGCGCTCGACCTCGCGCTCGCAGCTCGCGACGAGCACGCGCTCGCGCGGCACGCCGGCGTCCAGCGCCGAGCGCACGACGGCCGCCTCCTCGGCGCCGTCGAGCTGCTCGAGCAGGCGCAGCAGCCCGTCGACGCTCTGCCCGCGCGCGAGCGCGACGGGGTCGTCGGGGTCGATCGGGAACGGGGTCTCTGCCATGTAGCCTCTCCGCGAACTATGCCGCTCGCGGAGCATTTCAACGAGATCGTCGACGCGCTGCCGTCCGACTGGACCGACCTCGAGCTCGATCTGCGCGTCCAGGAGGACCGCTACATCGACGCAGCCACGCTGCTCGTGACCAGCAACGCGCAGCCGTACTCGAACCACGACTGGCACTTCCGGCTGATCGTCGCCCACCAGTTCGGGCACGCCGCCGCGGCGGAGACGGTCCACGGCACGCTCGAGCTGCTCGACCGCGCCGGGATCGCCGGCGAGCTGGTGCTGCGCGACATGCGCTCCGGCCGCGACGAGGTCATCCAGGAGTGGGGCCGCCCGGAATCCTTCCGGCGCGAGTTCCGCCGGCTTCGCGCGCAATAGGGAAACGACATTCCGGGCAGGGTGTAGGTGAGGACATGGAGGCGCCGGCACGGCTGCGCGGCGCCTGTCAAACTACCTATACGTGACCGCCATTAGGGAGATTCAAGAGCGCCGCAGGGTCGTGGTCCGCTTCGCGGGCGACTCC
Organism: uncultured Solirubrobacteraceae bacterium; assembly: GCA_963843485.1. Taxonomy (GTDB): domain Bacteria; phylum Actinomycetota; class Thermoleophilia; order Solirubrobacterales; family Solirubrobacteraceae; genus DASSUW01. Next base: position 99,344 of record CAWJKK010000003.1, read on the forward strand.
GGCGACGGCATGCAGCTCGTCGGCGGCCGCTTCGTCGAGGCCACGGCCGAGCACGGGAACGACTTCGCGACCTTCCCGAGCTTCCCGGCCGAGATCCGCGCCCCCGCCGGCACGCTCGCCGGCGTGTCCGCGTTCCAGATCCACTTCGCCGCGCAGGACATCCTCACGCCCGGCGACGAGCCGGACGTGCTCGTCGCCATGAACCCGGCCGCGCTCAAGAGCGAGCTCCCCTCGCTCGCGCCGCGCGGATCGGTGATCGCCAACGAGGACGCGTTCACCAAGCGCAACCTGCAGAAGGCCGGCTACGACTCCAACCCGCTCGAGGACGGCACGCTCGACGGCCGTCACCTGCTGCGGATCCCGATGACGTCGCTGACCGCGCGTGCCGCCGAGGCGCTCGAGGGTGTCTCGACCCGCGACGCGGGGCGCGCCAAGAACCTGTTCGCGCTCGGCGTCGTCTCGTGGCTGTACGACCGCCCGACGGAGCCGACCGAGCGCTGGATCCGGGGCAAGTTCGCCACCAAGCCGGGCGCGCTCGAGGCCAACCTGGCCGCGTTCCGCGCCGGCTGGAACTTCGGCGAGACCTCCGAGCTGGTCGACGTGCAGTACCGCGTCGATCCGGCCACCGACGTCCCGGCGGGCATCTACCGCAACGTCAACGGGACGACCGCGACGGCGCTCGGCCTGGTCGCCGCGAGCGTTCGCTCCGGGCTCCAGCTCGTGCTCTCGAGCTATCCGATCACGCCCGCCTCGGAGCTGCTGCACGAGCTCGCCCGCCACCAGGCGATGGGCGTGCGCACGATCCAGGCCGAGGACGAGATCGCGGCCGCCGGCATGGCGCTCGGCGCCGCGTTCGGCGGGGCGCTCGGCGTCACCGCCACGAGCGGGCCGGGCATGGACCTCAAGGCCGAGACGATCGGCCTCGCCGTGATGCTCGAGCTGCCGCTCGTCGTGGTCGACGTGCAGCGCGCCGGGCCGTCGACCGGCATGCCGACGAAGACCGAGCAGTCGGACCTGCTGATGGCGATCCACGGCCGCCACGGCGAGTCGCCGCTGCCGGTCGTGGCCGCGACGACGCCCGGCCAGTGCTTCGAGGCCGCCTACGAGGCCGGCGCGGATCGCGATCGAGTACCGCACGCCGGTGATCCTGCTCTCGGACCTGTTCCTCGCCAACTCGAGCGAGCCGTGGATGATCCCCGAGGCCGGCGCGCTGGCGCCGATCGACCCGGCGTTCGCCACCGCCGCCGAGAGCGAGGGGTTCGAGCCGTACTCGCGCGACGACCGCGGCGCGCGGCCGTGGGCGATCCCCGGGACGCCCGGGCCTCGAGCACCGCATCGGCGGGCTCGAGAAGGCGGACGGCAGCGGCGACATCTCCTACGACGGCGCCAACCACGCGCTGATGACGCAGATCCGGGCGGACAAGATCGCCGGCATCGCCGCCGACCTGCCGCCGCTCGAGGTCGACGCCGACGACGGCGCCGACGCTGCTCGTGCTCGGCTGGGGCTCGAGCCTCGGCGCGATCCGCGCCGCCGCCCGCCGCGTGCGCGCCAACGGCCACAGCGTCGCGGTCGCGCAGCTGCGCCACCTGCACCCGCTGCCGGCGAACACCGCCGAGGTGCTCGCGCGCTTCGACCGCGTGCTGGTGCCGGAGACGAACAGCGGCCAGCTCTCGCAGCTCCTGCGCGCGCGCTTCCTGGTCGACGTCGAGTCGCACACGAAGGTCGAGGGCAAGCCGCTGTTCGCGGCCGAGCTGGAACGCGCGATCGAGGAGCGGCTGTAGATGACCGCCGTCGCGGGACTGACGAAGAAGGACTTCGCCTCCGACCAGGAGACGCGCTGGTGCCCGGGCTGCGGCGACTACGCCGTGCTCGCCGCCGTCCAGCAGCTGATGCCCGAGCTCGGCGTGCCGCCGCACCAGAACGTGTTCGTCAGCGGCATCGGCTGCGCCGGGCGCTTCTCGTACTACATGGACACGTACGGGATGCACGGCATCCACGGGCGCGCCCCGGCGCTGGCGACCGGCCTGGCCGCCGCGCGCGACGACCTCTCGATCTGGGTCGTGACCGGCGACGGCGACGCGCTGTCGATCGGCGGCAACCACCTGATCCACGCGCTGCGCCGCAACGTGCCGCTGAAGATCCTGATGTTCAACAACCAGATCTACGGCCTCACCAAGGGGCAGGCGTCGCCGACCTCAGAGCTCGGCAAGGTCACGAAGTCGACGCCGTTCGGCGCGCAGGACGAGCCGTTCAACCCGCTCGCGCTGGCGCTCGGCGCGGGGGCGACGTTCGCCGCCCGCACGATCGACCGCGACCGCACGCACATGACCGACGTGCTGCGCGCCGCCGCCGCGCACCGCGGCACGTCGTTCGTCGAGATCTACCAGAACTGCCCGGTCTTCAACGACGGCGCGTTCTCGGCGCTGACCGACAAGGAGACCGCGAGCTTCACGCGCATCCCGCTGCAGGCCGGCGAGCCCGTGCGCTTCGGGCCCGAGGGCGAGCGCGGCGTCGCGCGGCGCCCGGACGGCTCGCTCGAGCTGGTCGACGTCGCGACCGCCGGCGAGGGCGCGCTGATCGTGCACGACCCGACCGCCGACGACCCGACGCCGGCGTTCGCGCTCGCGCGGCTGGCGGAGTCGCCGACCGAGCCGACGCCGATCGGCGTCTTCCGCGCCGTCGACCGGCCGGTGGGCGGCGAGGAGGTCGGCCGCCGGCTGGCCGCCGCGCGCCAGGGGCTCGACGCGGAGCGGCTCGACGAGCTGCTCCACGCGGGCGATACCTGGACCGTGGCCTAACCCGCCAGGGTCACGAGCGCGTTCTCGGCCGCCGCGGCCGAGACGCCGAGGACCGCGCGATCGACGTTGACCAGCGTGTCGCAGCCGCGGTGGTAGCAGTCGTCGATGCCGGTGAAGATGCCGCCGACCGCGATCCCGGCGTCCTGGAACGGCGCGTGATCGGAGCGGCCGCGGATGTCGATGTCCGGCCTGGCCGTCGTGCCGCCGAGCGCGGCCCGCAGCGCTTGCTCGACGCGGCCGCGGTCACCGTAGACGGCGTGCGTGCCGCCGGGCGAGCCGACCATGTCGAGGTTGATGTAGCCGCCGATCCGCCGCCGCTCCGCGCGGGCGAGCCGGCGCACGTAGACCTGGGAGCCCAGCATGCCGAGCTCCTCGGCGCCCCAGAAGCCGAAGCGCAGCGACAGGCCGCGGCCGGCGAGGCGCTCGGCGACGTGCAGGAGCGTCGCCACGCCGCTCGCGTTGTCGTTCAGTCCCGGCCCGGCCGGCACGGAGTCGAGGTGGCCGCCGGCCATCGTCACGGTGCCGCTTGCCGGGCCGACCTCGGCGATCACGTTCTGCGAGCGGCCGTCGCCGCCGTCGATCTGGATCCACGCGCGCCGCCCGGCGCGCGGCGCTTCGCCGGCCGGGACGGCGAGGACCGGGATGCGGCTGAACAGGCTGCCGAGGTGCGGGCGCCAGCGCCGGTCGCGGTGGTTGACCAGGACGAGCGCGCTCGCCCCCGCTCGCGCCGCCAGGCGCGCCTTGACGCGCGGGGTGCAGCCGCCACGGCGCGTGAGCGCGATCGCGCCCTCACCGACACCGCGGAAGGCGGCCCGGCGGCAGCCCTCGCCGGCGGCCCGCAGGCGCCCGCGGACCTCGCCGCCCGCCGAGTTGCGCAGCACGATCGCGCCGTGGCTGCGGCCGCCCACGACGAGCAGCGTGCTGCGGGCGATGTGGAACGGCTGGCGGCGCACGCGGTAGCCCGCGGCCCGCAGCGTGCGCGCGATGTAGGTCGCGGTCGCACGCTCGCCCGCGGTCCCTACCGAGCGGTTGCCGCCGTTCGCCTCCGCGATCTGCTGCAGCGCCTGCAGGTGGCTCTCGAGGCCGGTCTGGGCGGATGCCGCCGGAGCGAAGCTCAGCGCGGCCACGACGGCGATCAGGGCGAATCCGGGGCGTCCCATGGCCCGCAGCCTAAAGGGGTCAGACCCCTTTACCTAAAGGGGTCTGACCCCTTTATCTGCGGGCGAGCGTGACGAGGGCGCCCTCGGCCGCGGCCGCCGACTGCGCGAGCACTTCGCGGTCGACGTTCGCGAGCCGGTCGCAGCGCTCGTGGTAGCACTCGTCGAGCCCGGTGAAGATGCCGCCGACCGGGATGTCCGCGGCGGCGAACGAGGCGTGATCGGACGCACCGCCGAGGTCGCGCTGCGGCGCGTCGGCGCCGAGCTCGCGGCGCAGCGCGCGCTCGATCCGCGCGTCGCCGTCGTAGACCGCCGGCTCCGCGCCGGGCGAGCCGACCATGTCGAGGTTCACGTACGCGCCGATCCGCTCGCGCTCGGCGTCCGGCAGGCCCTCGACGTACTCGCGCGAGCCGACGAGGCCGATCTCCTCGGCGCCCCAGAAGCCGAAGCGCAGCGGCAGGTCGCGGCCGCCCAGCCGCTGGGCGACGTGGAGGAGCGCGGCGACGCCGCTCGCATTGTCGTTCATCCCGGCGCCCGCCGGCACCGAGTCCAGGTGGCCGCCCGCCATCGCCACGCGCGCGCCGGGCGGCCCGCTCTCGGCGATCACGTTGACCGAGCGGCGCGCGCTGGTCTCGACGGTCAGCCGCAGGCGCTCGCCGGGGTCCGGGGCATCGCCGGACGCCACGCCGACCACGGGGATCGTCAGGCCGGAGTCCGCGCCGAGCGTGCCCGGCACGGCCTCGTCCTCGCTGTTGACCACGACGAGCGCGCTCGCTCCTGCCGCCTCGGCGAGCCGCGCCTTCTCCCGGAACTCGCACGTGCCGCGCCGCGCCAGCGCGATCTCGTCCTCGCCGAGGTCCGCGAAGTCGGCGGTCGCGCAGCCGAGCCCGACGGCGCGCAGCACGCCGCTCGCGTCGCCCGCCGGCGAGAAGCGCAGCGCGGCAGCGCTCTCGAGCCCGGTCACTCGCGGCGTCGCGGGGATCGCGAAGCGCTCGCGCTCCACGCGGTAGCCCGCGGCGCGCAGCGTGCGCTCGATGTACGCCGCGGTCGCCGCTTCGCCCGGTGAGCCCGCGCTGCGGTTGCCGCCGTTCGCGTCGGCGATCCGCTGCAACGCGCGCAGGTGGCCGGCGAGCCCGGCGGGCTGCCGGGGACCCGTCGCGGCCGGGCGCGGGGGACGGGTCCGGGTCGTCGTCGCGCGTCGCGACCACGAGCGCGAGCACCGCGCCGAACACGATCAGGAAGAGGAGGACGCCCCGCAGCCTCATTGGGCCCAGCGTGCCCGGCGGCCGTAGGGGCCAGATAAGCCCTCGGACCCGAAACTGGTACGTTCGCCGGCATCCACCCGGCCGTGCAGCGCAGATTCCACCGGATCATCCGCAATACCCGGATCCGCCCCGCCCGTGCGCTGGAGGTCGGCGGCGTGATGGACGAGAACTCGCTGCTGCGCGCACCGGAGCTCGAAGGCGTGCCGCGCTACTGCCTGAACCTCGTGGCGATGGACAGCGCGGACGGCATCGAGTCGCTGGTCGGGAACGCCAACGACATGTCGTGCTTCGAGGACGCGATGTTCGATCTCGTGCTCTGCAACGCGACCCTCGAGCACGACCGCTTCTTCTGGCTCTCGATCGCGGAGATGAAGCGCGTCCTCGCGCCGGGCGGCCTGCTCGTGATCGGGACGCCCGGCTTCGTGCGCGACCGCGAGCACGACTGGGGCAAGATCACCGCGACCTACCGGGTGCATTACAAGTTCGACTACTACCGGTTCTCCGAGCAGGCGTATCGCGACGTCTTCTTCGCGGACATGGAGGACGTCAAGGTCGCGGCGATCCTGCGTCCGCCGCGGCTCATCGGACACGGCTGGAAGCCGGGCGTGCGGCCACGCGTGCCGCTGCCGCGGCCTCCGCTGACGAAGCGGGTCCGCCGCCGCGCGACCCGCTGGGCTAAGGGTTCGTGACCGGCCCGACGAACGTGAGGTCGAACGCGCGGTCGACGTCGATCGGCTCCTGGACGATCCCGAACTCGAGGTCCCAGTCCGCCCACTCGCGCAGGATGTCGCGGCGCAGCTCGCCGTAGGCGCGGGCGCCGGCCGTCCAGGCGGGGGCGACGGCGTCGATCTGCGCCGCGGCGGCTTCGCGCGAGAGCCCGGTGTCGGCGTCGACGAGCGCGGTCGCCGCGCTCTCCGGGTCGTTCTGGGCCGTGGTGTAGCCGCGCTGCAGGGCGCGCACCGTGGCCCGCACGACCGCGCGCTTGTCGGTCAGCGCCGACCGGGTGACGCAGAGCACCAGCTCCGGGTACGCGGGAGCGCCGAAGTCGTCGACCCGGAACTCCTGGACGTCCGGCCGCCGCTCGCGCAGCGCCACCCCCTCGACGTTCCAGAACGCCGTCGCGGCGTCGACGCGCTCGGCGAGCATCGCCCGCACCGCCTCGAACCCGATCGTCGTGGTCCGCACCGCCGCGGGATCGCCGCCGTCGCCCGCGACCACCGACTCGAGCACGGCCACGTCCGACGGCAGGCCGGTGACGCCGACGCGCCGGCCCTCGAGGTCGCGCGGGCGCCGTACCTCGGGCTGCGCCTGCACCGACGCCAGCGGCCGCTGCAGCAGCGCCATCACGCCGACGATGTCGCGCCCCTTCTCGCGCGCCAGCGCCAGGTCGTGGATGTCGAGGATCGCCATGTCGGCCCGGCCGGCCTGGAGCTGGCGCAGCGCGTCGGTCGAGGCGCCCGGGGCGCGCACCTCGAGCTCGACGCCCTCGGCCTCGTCGAACCCCCGCGACGTGGCGACGTAGATCCCCGCGTGGACGCCGTTGGGCGCGAAGTCGAGCAGCAGCGTCGCCTCCTCGTCGGGGCGGTCGTTGCCGGTGGTGCCGCCGCAGCCGGCGAACGCCAGCGCGACGGCGCAGATCAGGCTGAGCCGAGCGAGCACGGCCGGACATGATGGCGACACCGGTATCTTCCGCTCGATGCGCCGCCGCGTCACGTTCTCCCGCAATCTGACGCTGTCGCTGTCGCGCACGTGCCGCTGCCACTGCAAGTACTGCGCGTTCGCGACGCACAAGCCGCACCTGCAGGAGCCGGCCGAGGTCGAGCGGCTGATCGACCGCGCCGCCCGCCGTGGCATCAAGGAGCTGCTCGTGCTCACCGGCGAGGCGCCCGACCACCACGCCGGCGTCCGCGAGCGGCTGCACGCGCTCGGCCACGAGGACTTCACCGCCTACGTCGTCTGGGCCTGCGAGCGGGCGCTCGAGCGCGGCATGCTGCCGCACACGAACCTCGGCGTCCTCAGCCGCACCGACCTCGCCCGGCTGCGCGCGGTCACCGCCTCGCAGGGCCTGATGCTCGAATCCGTCAACCCGGACCTCGTCGCCCACCAGGGCTCGCCGACCAAGCACCCCGAGCAGCGGCTGGCCACGATCGCCGCCGCCGAGGAGCTGCGGATCCCGTTCACCAGCGGGATCCTGGTCGGCATCGGCGAGTCCGAGGCGGACCGGATGGCCTCGCTGGAGGCGCTCGCCGGCTTCAGCCACCTGCAGGAGGTGATCCTGCAGAACTTCGTCCCGCACCGCCGCTACTACGGCGAGGAGCCGGCGGAGATCGCCACCGAGGCGGCCGAGGAGTTCTGGCGCACCGGGCTGCACGCGCATCCGGACCACGGCGCCCCGGCGTGGGCCACGCCGGTCACGCTCGCGGACATGAAGCGGCTCGTCGCCGAGACGCGCCGCCTGATGCCCGGCGTCGGCATCCAGATCCCGCCGAACCTCGCCGACTGGTGGCCGGAGCTGGTCGCCGCCGGCGCCACCGACCTCGGCGGCCTGTCCGCCAACGGCGACCACATCTCGCCCGAGCACCCGTTCCCGTCGCCGCTGCAGGTCCGCCGCCGCCTGCAGGAGGACGGCGTCGCGCTGACCGAGCGGCTGTGCGTCTACGGCCGCTTCATCGACGACGAGTGGATCGCGCCGCGCGTCCTCGACGTGATCCAGGACCGCTACCGCGCCTTCATCCCGCGCCGCGGCGACGCGCGCACCAGTCCGGAGAGCATCGCCCGCGCCCGCGCCGGCGAGCCGCTGACGCCGGACGAGCTGACCGCGATGTTCGCCGAGCGCCGCCCGGAGGTGATCGAGGACATGCGCCAGGCCGCCGACGACCTGCGCGCCGAGCTGGCCGGCGACACCGTCACGTTCGTCGTCAACCGCAACATCAACGTCTCCAACGTCTGCATCGTCGGCTGCGCGTTCTGCGGGTTCGGCGTCGGCAAGCGCTCGCCCGACGCCTACGAGCACGACCGCGACGAGTTCGTGCGCCGCGTCCACGACGCCGTCGCCTTCGGCGCCACCGAGATCTGCATGCAGTCCGGCATCCACCCGGACTGGACGATCGCCGACTACGAGTCCTGGCTGCGGCTCGCCAAGGAGACCGCTCCGCAGCTGCACCTGCACGCGTACTCGCCGATGGAGATCGACGCGATGGCCGAGCGCACGCCGCTGCCCGAGGTCTTCGCCCGCCTGCGTGCGGCCGGCCTCGACTCGGTGCCCGGCACGGCGGCCGAGGTGCTCGACGACGGCGTCCGCGCCCGCATCAGCCCGAACAAGCTGCCCGCCGGCCGCTGGGTCGAGATCGTCGAGGCGGCGCACGCGGCCGGCCTGCGCAGCACGGTGACCGTGATGTTCGGCCACATCGAGACGCCGGCCGAGCTGGCCGAGCACATGCGCGTCGTGCGCGCGCTGCAGGAGCGCACCGGCGGCTTCACCGAGTTCGTGCCGCTGTCCTTCATCCCCTTCCACACCCAGCTCGGCCGCCAGCACGGCATCGAGGAGATCTCACGCGAGGAGAACCTCAAGCACACGGCGGTGTTCCGGCTCGCGCTCGGGCGCACGATCCCGAGCCTGCAGGCGAGCTGGGTGAAGATGGGGCTCGACGCCGCCACGGAGGCGCTGCGCTGGGGTGTCAACGACCTCGGCGGCACGCTGATGGAGGAGTCGATCTCGCGGATGGCGGGCTCGTACCACGGCGTCAAGCTCGAGGTCGACGACCTCGTGGCCGCCGCGCACGCGGCCGGCCGCCCGGCGGCCGAGCGCACGACGCTGTACGGGATCCGGCGCCGCTTCGAGCTCGCGGCAGCCGCCTGATGGCCGGCCTGGTCCTCGGTCCGATGGTCCGCTGGGCGGGGACCGACGAGGCGACCGTGTGGGTCGAGACCGACGCCCCGTGCGAGGTCGAGGTGCGCCCGCAGGGCCTGCCGGCGGTGACCGACCGGACGTTCTGCGTCGAGGACCACCACTACGCGATCCTGCGCATCCGCGGCCTGCCCGAGGACGCGGCGACCCCGTACGCGGTCGCGCTCGACGGCGAGGCGGCGTGGCCGCGCGCCGACGACCCGTTCCCGCCGTGCGCCCTGCGCACGCACAGCGCGCGCGGGCCGGTGACGATCCTGTACGGCTCCTGCCGCACCGCCTATCCCCACGAGCCGCCCTACAGCTCGCAGCCCGACGACCACGAGCACGGCCGCGAGGTCGACGCCCTGCGCGCCGCGGCGCTGCGGATGGCCGACGGCGACCCGTCCGAGTGGCCGCACACGGTCCTGCTGCTCGGCGACCAGGTCTACGCCGACGAGGTCTCGCCGGACACGCTCGAGTTCATCAAGGCCCGCCGCGACACGAGCGTGCCGCCGGGCGAGACGATCGCCGACTTCGAGGAGTACACGCGGCTCTACAAGGAGGCCTGGACCGACCCGCCGATCCGCTGGCTGCTCTCGACCGTGCCGTCGGCGATGATCTTCGACGACCACGACGTGATCGACGACTGGAACACGTCGAAGGACTGGGTCGAGGACGATGCGCGCCACCGACTGGTGGGACCGCCGCGTCACCGGCGGCTTCATGTCCTACATGCTCTACCAGCACTGGGGCAACCTGCACCCGGACGCGCTCGAGCGCGACGAGCTCTACAAGGCCGTGCGCGCGAAGGGCGACGGCGGCGAGCTGCTCGCCGCGGCCGCGCTGCAGGCCGACCGCGAGGTCGCCGGCGCCCGCTGGAGCTACTGCCGCGACGTCGGCCCCGCTCGCGTCGTGATGATCGACTCGCGCGCCGGCCGCGTGCTCGAGCCCGGGAACCGCAGCATGGTCGACCACGACGAGTGGGAGTGGATCACCGAGCACGCGCGCGGCGACTACGACCACCTGCTGATCGGCACGTCGCTGCCGCTGCTGCTCGCGCCGGCGCTGCACGACCTCGAGGCCTGGAACGAGGCGGTCTGCGACGGCGCCTGGGGCAAGCTCGCCTCGCGCCTGGGGGAGAAGATGCGCCAGGGCATGGACCTCGAGCACTGGGCGGCGTTCCGGCGCTCGTTCGAGGCGATGTGCGAGCTGCTGCTCGAGGTCGGCGCCGGGCGCCGCGGCCGCGCTCCCGCCTCGATCGTCGTGCTGTCCGGGGACGTGCACCACGCCTACCTCGCCGAGGTCGCGTTCCCGGCCGGCAGCGCGGTCGAGTCGCGCGTGTGGCAGGCGACGTGCTCGCCGTTCCGCAACCCGCTGAGCCGCAACGAGCGGCGCGCCGTGCGCGCCGGCTTCTCGCGCGCCGGCGGGCTGCTCGGCCGCTTCCTGACGCACGCCGCCGGCGTCCCGCGGCCGCCCGTACGGTGGCGCTTCCAGGACGGCGACCCGCGGTTCGACAACCAGATCGGGACGCTCGAGCTGTCCGGACGCCGCGCCCGGGCGCGGCTCGAGCGGTCGCGGCCGTCGGCGCTCGGCGACGAGCATCCGGTGCTCGAGCACGCTGCCGAGCACTGGCTGACGTGAGCCCTAACTCCGTCTTCGCACAGACTTAACACCTGACCGACTCCCTGGTCATGATGGGTTGAGCGAACCGTCTGGAAGGGCGACGCACCTCGTGACCAGAACTGACGCCGAACTGCTGAAGCTGGCCCGGCAGGACCCGGAGGCTTTCCGTGAGCTCTACGACCGCTACGCGGTCTGGATGCGCTCGTGGTTCATCCGCCATACGGGTTCTGAAACGGCCAGCCTCGACCTCACCGCGGAGACCTTCGCGCAGGCGTTCGGTGCTTCGCGCCGGTTCCGGGACGAGGCGGACGGATCCGCGGCGCCGTGGTTGTTCGGGATCGCCCGCAACCTGCTGCGCCAGTACCACAAGCACAACCGCATCGAGTCGCAGGCTCGCGCGCGGATGGGGTTGGAGGCCCCGTACGCGGAGTGCGAGGACTACGAGCGGGTCGAGGACCGCAGCGAGGCCAGCGCGCTGGCCCCCCTGCTGCGGCACGCAGTGCGCGCGCTGCCGGCGGAGCAGCGTCGCGCGTTGGAGCTGCGGGTGTTGAAGCAGCTCCCGTACGAAGAGGTCGCGGGGCGGCTGGGATGTAGCCAGAACGCCGCGCGACTCCGGGTCTCGAGGGCACTGAGGGCCCTCACGATGCAGATGAACGGCGCTCGCGCATGAGCGCAAGGAGAGGAGGCTGATGGCCGCCCACGCAGTCACGACCATTCCCGGGGCCCACGAGCGCCGGGTCGCTGAGAGGACGCGCTCCGCGCGCCTGATCCGCGACTCGATCGGCTTGCTGAGCTCCAAGTGGTCCGTAGACATCCTGCTCGCCCTCGGCGACGGGACACGTCGATACCACGAGCTGCTGGAGGATCTGCAGCCGATCTCGGAGAAGGTGCTCACGCAGACCCTCCGGAGCATGGAGCGCGACGGCCTCGTGGCCCGGCGCGTGCACGCCGAGGTGCCGCCGCGCGTCGAGTACGCGCTGACGCCGCTCGGCGCGACCATGGCCCCGCCGCTGAAGGCGCTCGGCTCCTGGTCGCTCACGCACGGCAAGCGGGTCGAGGAGGCGCGCGAGCGCTTCGACATCCGCCTCGCCGCGAAGCGGGCCGCCTAGCGGAAGAGATCGTCCTCGAGCGCGCGGACGAGGGCCACGGCGGCACCCGGGCCGTCGTCCGCGCGAACGTGGTGCCCGAGCCCGCGGATCCGTACCGCGGGCTCGCGGCTGTCCTTGGTGCGGACGAGGTCGGCGGCGGCGGCCGCCTCGTCGGCGACGGCGATCACGGTCGCCGTCAGCTCGCGGCCGCCTGAATCGGCGCGGCCGCGCCAGTCGTCGAGCGCGGCGAGGCCGGCGAGCCCGATCGCGACCTCGGCCTGGCCCTGCCGCCACGGGCGGCCGAACGAGTCGCTGATCACGACCGCGCAGCCGAGCGCGCGCCGCAGCGCGCGGGCGGAGGCGTCGGGGTCGGCCGGCAGCAGCACGAGCGTGTCGTCGGCGCCCGCGTTCGACGCGTCGACGCCGGCGTTCGCGCACACGAAGCCGTGGTGGGTGCGGCAGATGAGGCGGCCGCGGTCGGCGCGCACCAGCTCGGCCGACTCGTCGAGCACCACCTGCACGTGGCGCGCGTCCTTGCCGTGCTCGGCGGCGAGCGCCCGCGCCCGCTCGCCCGGCGTGACCGCGGCCAGCCGCACGAGGCGCCCCTCGGCCTTGGAGACCACCTTGTGGGCGACGGCGAGGACGTCGTCGCCGGCCAGCCCGCCGAGCGGCGCGGCGGCGGCCGCCAGCAGCGCGGCCAGGTCGTCTCCGGGCCGCACCTCCGGCAGCCCGGGCAGCGCCTCCGCGGCGATCACGCGCCGACGGCGACGAGGCGGTCGAGGACCGCGCGCGTGCGCTCGGCGCCGCCCGGGCGGGCGGCGAGCGCGGCGCGCAGCGCGGCGAGGTCGCCCGGCGTGTCGACGTCGAGCCCGAGCGAGGGCAGCGGCGCGACCTTGACGTCCGCGCCGGCGGCGCGGGCACGGGCGGCGTGGCGGGCGAACGAGCCGCTGCCGAAGCTCGGCGCGAGCGCGCCGGGCGGCGCCAGCAGCAGCGCGTTCGTGCCGCTGCCGTGGCGGTCGGGCACGATCACGACCGAGGGCAGCGGCTCGACGTTCTCGAGCAGCCCCGACAGCTCGGCGGGCGCGAGCGCCGGGCAGTCGCCGGGCACGAGCAGGACGCGCTCGGCGCCGCGCTCGAGCGCGGCGGCGATCCCGCGCTCGGCGGCGGCCGACTGGCCGGCCTCCTCGGGGTCGTGGACCACGAGCGCGCCCGCCTCCTCGGCGGCCGCGGCCGCGGCCGGCTCGGCGGTCACCACGATCACCTCGGCGAGCTCCGGGACGGCGCCCAGCGCCTCCAGCACGTCGCCGACCATCGCCGCCGCGAGCGTGCGCCGGTCGCCGCCGCCGAGCGCCTCGCCCAGGCGCTGCTTGGCGCGCGGGAACGACTTCACGGGCAGGACGGCGACGGTGCGCATCGGCCCGCGATCCTAACCTCAGACGCCATGCGCTTCTCGCGACGACCGGCCGGCGGCGCTCTCGTCGTCGCCCTCGGCGCGTCGCTGTGGGGCACGGACGCGCTGTTCCGCCGCGGGCTCGCGCTCGACCTCAGCTCGGTCGAGGTCGTGTTCTGGGAGCACCTGCTGCTCGCGGTCGTCTCGCTCGCGCTCGTGCTGCCGACCGTGGCGCACCTGCGCGTGCTCGACCGCCGCGACTGGCTCGCGATCGGGATCATCGGCGGCGGCTCGTCGGTGCTGGCCACGGTGCTGTTCACCGAGGCGTTCAAGCACGGCGACCCGACCACGCCGCTGCTGCTGCAGAAGCTGCAGCCGATCGTGGCCGCCGGCGCCGCCTACGTGCTGCTGCGCGAGCGGCTGCGCCCGCGCTACTTCGCCTACCTGGCGGTCGCGCTCGTCGGCAGCTACCTCGTCGCGTTCTCCGATCCGGGGAACGTGACCGTCGAGCGGCTGCTGCCGGCCGCGCTCGGGGCCGGCGCGGCGGTCCTGTGGGCGCTCGGGACCGTGCTCGGCAAGCACGCGGGGGCGAAGGTGCCGCCGGCACAGCTCGCCGGCCTGCGCTTCCTCTGCGGCCTGCCGGTCGCCGCCCTGCTGCTGGTCGCAGTCGGCGACGGCGTGCAGGCCACGGCCGGCGACGTGCCGGCGATCGTGCTGCTCGCGCTCGTCCCCGGCCTGGCCGCGCTGCTCCTCTACTACCACGGCCTGCGCCGCACGACCGCGTCGGCGGCGACGCGTCGCCGAGCTCGCGTTCCCGCTCACCGCGCTGGTCGTCAACGCGATCGCGTTCGGCACCGTGCTGAGCGGCACGCAGCTGATCGGCGCGGCGCTGCTCGCGGCCACGGTGCTCGCGCTCGGGCTGGCCGAGCGGGCCGGCTCGTCCCCGGTCGGCGTCAGCCCGCGCTGGGCGCCCGAGCCCGCCCGCTGAGCGCGTCGGCGAACGCGAGCGTCTCGGCCGCCACGCGGCGCCGCGCCTCGGCGTCGCCCATCTCGACGCCGGTCTCGAGCGTCGGCAGCCCGTCCACGCGCTCGTCGGCGACGAGCCCGTCGAGCAACCCCTCGTAGTGGGTGGCGACGCCCTCGCTCGAGAGCGGGTGGCCGGCCCAGGTCAGGAACGCGTCGGTCGGGCCCTTGAGCACCTGGCCGTCGACCAGCGGCGAGACGGCGACGACCGGCGCGGAGGCGGCGAGCAGCGCGTCGCGCATCCCCGGCACGGCGAGGATCGGGCCGATCGAGATCACGGGGTTCGACGGGCCGACGATGACCGCGCGCGCCGCCGCGATCGCCTCCAGCGCCTCCGGCACCGGCCGCGCGTGCTCGGCGCCGTCGAAGGCGACGTCCTCGACCGGGCCGACGGCGCGCTCGCGGATCATGAACTCCTGGAAGGCGAACCAGGCGCCGCGCGCCTTGACCCGCGTGCGCACCGGCTCGTCGCTCATCGGCAGCACGGTGGCGGTCACGCCGAGCGCCTGCCGCGCCTCGTCCAGCACCGTGGTCAGCCGCGCGCCCTCGGCCAGCCGCCGCGCGCGCCGCAGGCACAGCGCGAGGTCGTGGTCGCCGAGGTTGAACCAGACGTCGTCGCCGAGGTCGCGCAGGCCCTCCATGACCGCGAAGGTGTCGTCGCGCAGCCCCCAGCCGCGCTCGTCGATGCGGTCGGCGAGCCAGAACGTGACGAGGTCCGGGTCGGGCGAGACGTGGCCGCCGTGGGCCTCGACGTCGTCGCCGGTGTTCGCGATCACGACGAGGTCGTCGCCGACGACGTCCTGCAGGCCGCGCGCGAGCTTGGCGCCGCCGGTGCCGCCCGTGAGGAGGATGACCGGGGCCGCCATGCCGCCGAAGCGTACATAAAGGGGTCTGACCCCTTTAGGTTTGCGGCGTGCGCCTCGCCTCAAGGACCGCTCTCGTCACCGGCGGCGCCTCCGGCATCGGCGCGGCCACGGCGCGGCGGCTCGCCGCCGAGGGCGCGCACGTGGTCGTCGCCGACCTCGACGAGGCCGGTGCGCGCGCCGTGGCCGGCGAGATCGACGGCGCGGCGGTGCGGATGGACGTCGCCGACGCCGCCTCGGTGCGCGCGGCCGTCGCCGGCCTCGGGCCGATCGACGTGCTCGTCAACAACGCCGGCACCGACCGCTTCGGGTTCTTCGTCAACACCGACGAGGCGCAGTGGGACCACGTGCTCGGCGTCAACCTGCGCGGCACGATCGCCGTCACGCACGCCGTGCTGCCGGGCATGCAGGAGCGCGGCCGCGGCGCGATCGTCAACGTCTCCTCGGAGGCCGGCCGCGTCGGCTCGCAGGGGTCGGCCGTCTACTCGGCCGCGAAGGCGGGCGTGATCGGCTTCACGCGTGCGATCGCGCTCGAGGCGGCGCGCTTCGGCGTCCGCGTCAACGCGGTCGCGCCCGGGCCGATCGACACGCCGCTGCTCAACGCCGCCCCGGAGCA
Organism: uncultured Solirubrobacteraceae bacterium; assembly: GCA_963843485.1. GTDB lineage: Bacteria > Actinomycetota > Thermoleophilia > Solirubrobacterales > Solirubrobacteraceae > DASSUW01. The sequence goes on from CAWJKK010000003.1 coordinate 115,054, forward strand.
GCTCGGCGAGCTCGGCGAGCGGCTCAAGGCCGGCATGATCGCCGCCACCGCGCTGCGGCGGATCGGCCGGCCGGACGAGGTCGCCGCCACGATCGTGTTCCTCGCGTCCGACGACGCGTCGTTCGTCACCGGCCAGACGATCAACGTCTCCGGCGGCCTCTCGATGGCGTGATCCCTAAGATCCCAGCGGTGAAGGTCAGCATCCGCGAGGTCGGTCCGCGCGACGGGTTCCAGAACGAGCCCGAGGTGATCGCGACCGAGGACAAGGTCCGCCTGATCGAGCTGCTCGCCGCGCTCCGGGCTGCGGCGCCTCGAGGTCACGAGCTTCGTCCGCCCCGACGTGATCCCGCAGCTCGCCGACGGCCCGGACGTGCTCGAGCGCATCGACGTGCCCGACGACGTCTCGCTGTCGGTGCTGATCCCGAACGAGCGCGGGCTGGAGAACGCGCTGCGCGCTGCGCGAGCGCTTCCACGAGGTCAACGTCTTCCTCTCCGCCTCCGAGACCCACAACCGCAAGAACGTGAACCGCTCGATCGAGGAGTCGCTGAGCGGGCTCGAGCGGGTGCTGGGCCGCGCCCGCGCCGAGGGGCTGCGCTGCGAGGGCGTGATCTCGACCGCGTTCGGCTGCCCCTACGAGGGCCACGTGCCGCCCGAGCGCGTCTTCGCGATCGCCGCGCGGCTGCGCGACGCGGGCGCGCAGGAGATCGGCTTCGGCGACACGACCGGGATGGCCAACCCCGCCCAGGTGCGCGAGTTCTTCCCGGCGGCGCGGGCGGCGCTCGGCGACGACGTGGAGCTGACCGCGCACTTCCACAACACCCGCGGCCAGGGGCTCGCGAACGTGCTCGCGGCGCTCGACGCGGGCGTGACGAGCTTCGAGTCCAGCTTCGGCGAGCTCGGCGGCTGCCCGGTGCCGAAGGGCGCGACCGGCAACATCGCGACCGAGGACCTCGTGTCGATGCTGCACGAGATGGGCGTCGAGACCGGCGTCTCGCTCGAGGGCGTGATCGCGGCGGCGCGCGCGGCGCAGGACGTCCTCGGCCGCCCGCTCGGCTCGCACGTGCTCACCGCCGGGCCTGTGCAGTGGAACTCGCCGGCCTGACCACGCTCCGGCTCGGCGGGCCGGCGCGGCGGCTGGTCGAGGCGCGGACCGAGGCCGAGCTGGTCGACGCCGTGCGCGAGGAGCGGCCGGCGCTCGTGCTGGCCGGCGGATCGAACGTCGTGATCGCCGACGCGGGCGTCCCCGGCACCGTCGTGCGGATCGCGACCCGCGGCGTCGAGCGCGACGGCGAGCGGCTGACGGTCGCGGCCGGCGAGCCGTGGGACGACCTGGTGGCCGCGTGCGTCGAGCAGGGCCTGCAGGGCTTCGAGTGCCTGTCCGGCATCCCGGGCTCGACCGGCGCGACGCCGATCCAGAACGTCGGCGCCTACGGGCAGGAGGTGGCGGAGACCGTCGAGTCCGTGCGCGTGCTCGTCCGGGCCGACCGGCGCGGTCGAGGAGCTGCCGGCGGCGGCCTGCGGCTTCACCTACCGGTCGAGCGTGTTCAAGCACGACGACCGCCGCGTCGTGCTCGCGGTGACGTTCCGGCTGCGCGCGGAGGGGCGTTCGGGACCGCTGCGCTACGCCGAGCTGGCCCGCACGCTCGGCGTCCCGGTCGGCGGCAGCGCGCCGCTGGCCGAGGTGCGCGAGGCGGTGCTCGCGCTGCGGCGCGGCAAGGGCATGGTGATCGACCCCGCCGACCCGGACAGCGTCAGCGCGGGCTCGTTCTTCACCAACCCGATCCTCGACGCGGACGCGTTCGCGGAGCTGGCCGAGCGCGCCGGGCCCGAGCTGCGCCCGCCCGCGTGGCCGGAGCCGGACGGCCGCATCAAGACCTCGGCGGCGTGGCTGATCGAGCGCGCCGGCTTCCACAAGGGCCACGGCGACGGCCGCGTCGGCATCTCGACCAAGCACACGCTCGCGCTCGTGAACCGCGGCGGCGCGAGCACCGCCGAGCTGATGAGCCTCGCGCGCACGATCGCCGCCGGGGTCGCCGAGCGCTTCGGCGTGGCGCTGGTGCCCGAGCCCGTGCTCGTCGGGCACGCCTGGGACTAGCGCCCGCGGAACTCGGGCGCGCGCTTCTCGAGGAACGCCGCCGTGCCCTCACCGAAGTCCTCGGTCGCGGCGCAGACCGCCTGCAGCGCGACCTCGAGCTCGAGCGTCGTCGAGAGCGCCGGGCGGGCGGAGGCGTCGATCGCCCGCTTGGCCAGCCCGACGGCCACGGGCGCGCAGGCCAGCAGCTCGCCGACGAGCTCCGCGGTGGCGCTCTCGACCTCCGCGGCCGGGACGGCGCGGTTCGCGAGGCCGATCCGCTCCGCCTCGGTGCCGCCGATCAGCTTGCCGGTCATGATCAGCTCCTTGGCGCGGCCGAGCCCGACGACCTGCGGCAGCCGCGACGCGCCGCCGACGTCCGGGATCAGGCCGATCCGCGTCTCCGGCAGGCCGAGCACCGCGTCCTCGGCGACGACGCGCAGGTCGCACGCCAGCGCGAGCTCGAGCGCCCCGCCGATGCAGGCGCCGTGGATCTGGCAGACGACCGGCTTCGGCATCGCCTCGGCGATCCCGAACGCGTCCAGGCAGGCGGCGCGGAACGGGCGCAGCCGGTGCGGCTCGGCGGCGAGCGCGGCCAGCGCGCCGAGGTCCATGCCGGAGGAGAACATCGGCCCGGCCCCGCGCACCACCACGCACCGCACCTGCGGATCGGCGGCCGCCGCGTGCAGCGCCTCGCCGGTCGCGGTCACGAGCGCGGCGTCGAACGCGTTGCGCTTCTCCGGGCGGTTCAGGACGACGTGGCGGACGCCGTCGCGGTCTTCGGTCAGCACGAGGGTCATGGCGCGTCAGGCTAAACGGGTGGCGCGAGCGGGTACGGCACACGAATGAGCGAGCGACTCCCAGCGGGCAACCGCGCACCCGTCCGGGCCATCGCCGGCCTCAGCGCACTCGACGCGCCCGGCAAGAAGCTCGGCAAGGCCGTCCGCACGGTGATCAAGCCGGGCCCGGTCAAGGACGCGCTGAGCGGGACGTGGCTCGGCCACGCGCTGCACCCGCTGCTGACCGACGTGACGGTCGGGACCTGGACGAGCGCCGTGCTGCTCGACTGGCTCGGCGGCAGCCGGTCCGAGCAGGCGTCGGAGCGGCTGATCGCGATCGGGCTGCTGAGCACCGCGCCGGTCGTCGCCTCGGGCTACTCGGACTGGGCCGACAGCGAGGTCGCCGACGACGAGGTCCGGCGCGTCGGCGTCGTGCACGCCGCCACGAACGCCGTCGCCTCGACGCTGTTCGCCGCCTCGCTGGCGGCGCGCCGCCGCGGCGGCAGCGGCCGCCTGCTCGCGCTCGCGGGCGGCCGGCGCGCTCGGCGCCGGCGGCTACCTCGGCGGCCACCTGGCGTTCGCCGACGGCATCGGCGTCGACCAGACGACCTTCGAGGACGGCACCGACGGCGACTGGATCGACGTGCTCGCCGACGACGAGCTGCCGCCCGAGCAGCCGCGCTGCGCCGACGCCGACGGCACCCCGGTGATGCTCGTGCGCCAGGGCGGTGAGCTGTTCGCGCTCTCGAACCACTGCTCGCACCGCGGCGGCCCGCTGCACGAGGGCGAGCTGGGGCCGGGAACGATCTCCTGCCCGCTGCACGACAGCGTGTTCGCGCTTCCCGACGGGGCGGTCGTCCACGGGCCGGCGGCCTATCCCCAGCCCGCGTGGGGCGCCCGCGTGCGAGCTGGGCGCATCGAGGTCTGCCGCCAGTAAGTACCGTTCCGGCCCGTGGTCGAGCTCCTGCGTCCTCCGCCGCATCGCGGCCCGTTGATCGCCGCGGGCGCGGTCGTGCTCGCCGTCGGTCTGGCGCTGGCCGCGCTCCGGCTCGACGAGGAGCTCGCCGCGATCGTCAAGCTGCTGATGTTCGCGCCGCTCGCCGCGCTGCTGCTGGCGATCGGCCTGCAGGCGCCGAGCGAGGACGGCCGCCCGCCGGCCTACCAGTCGGTCCTGCTCGTCACCGGGTTGGCGCTCCTCTGGATCGCGCTCATCTGGCTCGCCGACGTGCTCGGAGCGGACAGCCTCACATGGCGGACCGTCACGTGGACCGGGCTGCTGGTCACCGGCGCCGCCGCGTACTGCGCCGCGCGCACCCGGTCGGCGATCTGCCTGCTGCTCGCGGCGATCGCACTCGGGGTCACGCTCGTCGGCGCGATCGAGTGGCTCTTCGAGCCGGACGGCTTCACGGCGGCGCGCTGGGTGCTGCTCGCGCTGGCGGCCGCGCTCGTGATCGCCTCGCTCGGGCTCCGGGCCGGTGCGCCGCGGCACTCCGAGCTGCTGATCGCCGGCGCCGGCCTGGCGATCCTGGCGATCGCGCTGCAGGCGTTCTTCGTCGCGATCTTCGGCTCGTTCTTCCTCGGCGGCGGCGGGGGCGAGGTGCTGCCCGGCTTCTGGGAGCTCGTGGTGCTGGTGGCCGCGTTCGGGCTGCTCGCCTACGCGGCGGTCGACCGCGTCCCGGGCCCGGCGTGGCTCGGCGTGGCGAACCTGCTCGCGTTCATGGTCGCCGCCGCGGTCGCCGACGACGACACGCTCTACTGGTGGCCGCTGCTGCTGATCGTCGTCGGCGCGGTCGCGCTGATCGCCGGCCTGCGCCCGCGGACGCCGCTGCCACCCGAGCCGGACGGCTACCGGATGGGCGAGCAGCCATGGGCCGCGCGCGCCTCGGACGACGACGAGCTCGTGCTGCGGGTGCGCGACGACTCGCCGCCCCGATAGCGTCAAGGGCTCATGACCGACGCCCAGCACGTCGCCGGAGCCTTCGAGCGCGCACTCGCCGGCGGGCCTGACCGGCATCGCGAGAAGTCCGCCCAGCAGGGCAAGCTGCCCGTGCGCGAGCGGGTCGCGCGGCTGCTCGACGAGGGCTCGTTCTCCGAGGACGCGCTGCTCGCCAACTGGGACGCGGACGGGCTCGGCGCCGACGGCGTCGTCACCGGGATGGGCACGATCGGCGGCCGCACGGTCGCGCTGATGGCCAACGACCCGACGGTCAAGGCCGGCTCGTGGGGCCCGAAGACCGTCGAGAAGATCCTGCGCATCCAGGAGGCGGCGCTCGCGCACCGCGTGCCGATGATCTACCTGGTCGACTCGGCCGGCGCGCGCATCACCGACCAGGTGCAGATGTTCCCCGGCCGCCGCCACGCGGGCCGGATCTTCTTCAACGAGGTCCGGATGTCCGGCCTCGTGCCGCAGGTCTGCGTGCTGTTCGGCCCGAGCGCGGCCGGCGGCGCGTACATCCCCGCGTTCTGCGACGTCGTGATCATGCGCGACGGCAACGCCTCGATGTACCTCGGCTCGCCGCGGATGGCCGAGATGGTGATCGGCGAGAAGGTCTCGCTCGAGGAGATGGGCGGGGCGAAGATGCACACCGGCGTCTCCGGCTGCGGGCACTTTCTCGTCGGCAGCGACGAGGAGGGCATCGACCTCGCCAAGCGCTATCTCGGCTACTTCCCGGGCTCGTGCGACGAGGAGCGCCCCGCCCGCGCCGCCCGCCGCCCCGACCGCGCCGCTGCCCGCGATCCCGGCCGACGAGAACAAGCCGTGGGACATGCGCGAGCTGATCGCCGCCGTCGTCGACGAGGACTCGTTCCTGGAGGTCCACAAGCGCTGGGCCAAGGAGGTGCTCGTCGGCCTCGCGCGGCTCGACGGGCGCGTCGTCGGCGTCGTCGCCAACCAGCCGAAGTTCAAGGGCGGCGTGCTGTTCGTCGACTCGGCCGACAAGGCCGCGCGGTTCATCTGGACCTGCAGCGCCTACGGCATCCCGCTGCTGTTCCTGTCCGACGTGCCGGGCTTCATGATCGGCACGCAGGTCGAGCGGCAGGGGATCATCCGCCACGGCGCCAAGCTGATCTCGGCCGTCAGCGAGGCCACCGTGCCGAAGGTCTGCGTGATCGTGCGCAAGGCCTACGGCGCGGGCCTGTACGCGATGGCCGGCCCGGCGTTCGACCCCGACTGCACGATCGCGCTGCCGAGCGCCCGGATCGCGGTGATGGGCCCGAGCGCGGCGGTCAACGCCGTCTTCTACAACCAGCTGCAGGCGATCGAGGACGAGGACGAGCGGGCGGCCAAGCGGACCGAGCTGATGGACGAGTACGCCGGCGGCGTCGACCTGCTCAAGCTCGCCTCCGAGATGGTCGTCGACGCGATCGTCCAGCCCGAGGACCTGCGCGCCGACCTGACGCGCCGCTTCGCCCGCTACGCCGGCAAGGTCCGCGAATGGCCGGCCAAGCGCAACGCGATCCCGCCCGCGTGAGCGCGGATCGCGCGCTGCTGGCGCGGCTGATCGACCACGCGGCGCTGTTCCCGCCCGCGTCGCTGGACATGGATGCGGCGCTGGCCGCCGATCGCGAGGCGCGGGCCGGCGAGCACGCCTGGATGCTCGATCACTTCATCTGCCCGGCCTCGCGGCTCGGCGAGCTGCCCGCGGACGTGCCGCGCTCTGTCGGTGGTGCTCGACCGCGGCGTCGGCGACCTCGAGCGCGTGCTGAGCTCCGGGTTGCCGGTCGAGCTCGTCGAGGGGCGGCGGCCCGAGGTCGTGCCGGAGTTCGCGCGTGCCCGCGTTCTGGGAGGTCGCGCCGGGCGAGGACGTGCGCGGCCTGCCGGGCGCGAAGATCCGCTGCGGCGGCGTGACCGCGGACGCGTTCCCGCCGGTCGAGGCGGTCGCCGCGTTCGTGGCCGCGTGCCGTGACGCGTCCGTGCCGTTCAAGGCGACCGCCGGGCTGCACCACCCGATCCGTCATGTGGACGCTGCGACCGGGTTCCCCATGCACGGCTTCCTCAACCTGCTCGCCGCCGCCGTGTTCGCCTGGGCGGACGGGGTGGGCGAGGCCGAGCTGGCCGCGCTGCTCGCCGAGGAGGACCCGCAGGCCTTCGCGGTCAGCCCGGAGGGGCTGGCGGCGCGCGGGCGCTTCGCGGGCGTCGACGAGATCACGGCGGCGCGCGAGTGGTTCGTCGGATACGGGTCGTGCTCGTTCAGCGAGCCGGTCGAGGACCTGCAGGCGCTGGGGGTGCTGTAGGTGGACGCGTTCGACGGCGTCGGGGCGGTCCTGCGGCGCGAGGTCGGCTCGCGCGAGCTGACCGACCACTACCTCGAGCGGATCGAGCGGCTCGACCCGCACCTGAACGCGTACCGGTCCGTGTACTGGGAGCGGGCGCGGCAGGAGGCCGACCAGGCCGACGCGCGGGCGCGGGCCGGCGACCAGCGGCCGCTGCTCGGCGTGCCGGTGGCGATCAAGGACGACATCGACGTCGCCGGCGACTTCACCGGCCACGGCAGCGAGGCGCACGGGCCGGCGGCCGCGGCGGACGCCGAGGTCGTGCGGCGGCTGCGGTCGGCCGGGGCGGTGATCCTCGGCAAGACGCACGTGCCCGAGCTGACGATCATGCCGTTCACCGAGTCGTCCACGTACGGCGTCACCCGCAACCCCTGGGATCCCGGCCGCACGTCCGGCGGCTCCTCGCGGCGGGTCGGCGGACCGCGGTCGCGGCCGGCCTGGCGGCGATCGCCCTCGGCTCCGACGGCGCCGGCTCGATCCGGATCCCGTCCGGCTTCTGCGGGCTGTTCGGCCTGAAGGTGCAGCGCGGCCGCGTGCCGGTGCCGAGCGAGGCGCCGTGGCACGGCCTGGCGACCTGGGGGCCGATCGCGCGCCGCGTCGCCGACAGCGCCCGCTTCCTCGACGCGATCAAGGACGGCGGGCCGTCGTTCGCCGAGGCGGCCGCCGCTCCGCCCGGCCGGCTGCGGATCGCCGTGTCGGTGAACGCGCCGCCGCGCAGCAACGTCAAGCCCGACGCCGAGCAGCGCGGCGCGGTCAGCGCCATGGCCGAGACGCTGCGCGGGCTCGGGCACGAGGTGATCGAGCGCGAGATCGAGTGGACGTTCGCGACCGAGCGCAACACGCTCGTCCGCTACCTGCGCGGGATCGCCGACCACGGGCGGTCGCTGCCGCACCCCGAGCGGCTGGGGCGCCGCGCCCGCGGGTTCGTGCGGCTCGGCTCCGCGATCCCGGATGCGGTCGTCGAGCGGTCGCGGGCGGCGGCCGCGGCCGACGGCGCGGCCCTGGACCGCGTGTTCGACGGCGGTGTCGACCTCGTGCTGACGCCGCTGTTCACGCGCCGGGCGCCGCGCGTCGCTCGAGTACGACGGCCGCTCGGCGGCGTGGACGCTCAACGGCGCGGTGCGGCTCGTGCCGTACTGCGGGCCGTTCAACCACACCGGCCAGCCGGCCGCGGCGGTGCCCGCCGGCGCCACGGCGGACGGCTTCCCGCTGTCGGTGCAGTTCGTCGCGCCGCCGCACGGCGAGCCGGCGCTGCTCTCGCTCGCCGCCCAGATCGAGACCGCGACCCGCTGGCCCGAGCGCCGGCCGCCGCTGTGACCGGCGGGCTGCGCGAGCTCGCCGAGGCCGTCGCGCGCGAGGCCGGGCAGCAGCTGCGCGACGCGTTCGCCGGCCCGGGCGTGAACGTGGTCGCGAAGTCGAGCCCGACCGACCTCGTCTCCGAAGCCGACCACGCGGCCGAGCGGCTGATCCGGACGCGGCTGGCGGAGGCGCGGCCGGGCGACGGCGTCCTGGGGGAGGAGGGCGGCTCGCGCGCGGGCACGACCGGGCTGCGCTGGGTCGTCGACCCGCTCGACGGCACGGTCAACTTCCTGTTCGGCATCCCGCAGTGGGCGGTCAGCGTCGCGGTCGAGGACGGCGACGGGACGCTCGCGGGCGTGGTCTACGACCCGATGCGCGACGAGCTCTGGTCGGTCGAGCGCGACGGCGACCCGATGCTCGACGGGCGCGTCATCCGCGCGTCCACGCGCGACGATCTCGCGACCGCGATGGTCGCGACCGGCTTCGGCTACGACGCCGAGCGTGCGGCGGCTGCAGGCCGAGGTCGTCGCCCGGCTCCTGCCGCAGGTGCGCGACATCCGGCGGCTCGGCTCGGCGGCGCTCGACCTCGCGTGGACGGCCGCCGGGCGCTACGACGCGTTCTACGAGCGCGGGCTCAACGCGTGGGACCTCGCGGCCGGCGAGCTGCTGTGCCGGCGTGCCGGGCTCGCGGTCGCGCGGCTCGACCCGGCGCCGCCCGCGGCCGACGGGGTCGTCGTCGCGCCGCCGGCGCTGCTCGAGGCGCTCGTGCCGATCGTGTCCTGAATGATTGCGGTGCGCCGTGGGTACGCGGAGGCCATGCTCATCGCCGGCGTCATCGTCTTCTGCATCGTGCTGCTCATCCTGGCGTTCCTCCTGCCACGGCTCTCGCGCCATCCCGAGCGCGGCGGCCAGAAGATCCTCGGCTTCGGCAGCCGCGGTGCGGGCAAGGCGCCCGGCAAGGTCGGCAAGGTGCTCCAGAAGCCGTTCCACTCGTCGCAGAAGGCCGTCTCGAAGTCCGGCAGCACGGGCCGCAAGGGCCGCGACAAGATGCCGCTCTAGGCGGCGGACTCGGCGCGGATATACGCCAGCACGCGGGCCATCGCCGGCGGCGGTGGCCCGGGTGGGTCGGCCGGCGGCTGCGCCCCGAAGCTGACGGGGAAGTCGCCCCAGTGGCAGTCGAGCTCGGTCGCCATCAGGTGGTCGAGCGCCTCGGCGTGGCGGACGCCGTCCCACGCCCTGCGGGCCAGCGCCACGTCCAGCCGTCGCTGACTCGTGCAGTGCGCGCGCCGCGCTCTCGGCCGCCTCGAGCCGGGCCTCCAGCAGTGCGTGCGCGTAGCGCTGGAGATCCTGCGGCGGCTCGGCGTGCGCGGCGATCTCGACGAACCCGTCGCGGGCCGGATGCTCCGGCGCGGGCTGCACGGTCCGCCGGCGTTCGTCGCCGAGCGCGAACGCGCCGATGTCGTCGGCGTGCTGGCTGCGTGGCCGGCAGCTCCGTCGTGTGCCGCTCCTGGCGGTGCACGAGCTGGGTCAGGAGCCGCAGGGTGGGCTCCTCCAGCAGCGGGTCGAGCTGCGCCAGCTGCGCGCGGGCCGAGGCGACCAGCGCCGGCTTGAGCTCGCCGTACGCGACGTCGAGGTAGCCGGGCGCGGCCGCCGCGCGGTCGAGCAGCGCCGCCAGCTCCGGCCCGGGGCCGCGCGGATCCTGCTGGAGCTGCGCGATCCGCTCGTACAGCCCGGCGGCGGCCTGCGCGTCGTCGTGCAGGTGGTCCGCGAGCAGGCACTTCGTCTCGAACCGCGGCTCGCGCGCCAGGTGCGCGGCGGTCAGGTGCACGAGCTCGCGCAGCACGTGCGCGAGGTTGGCCAGGCGGCGCGCGCTCTCCTCGACGTCGGTCACGGGTTGCGCAGCCTACGCGACAGCCGGACCTCCTCGAGCCCGGTCCGTGCGTTGGTCGCGGTCGCGCCGTCCGGCGCGTAGCCGTGGGCGGTGTAGAACGCCCGCGCGGCGGCGTTGTCCGCGAACACCCACAGCGCCACCTCGTCGCGCCCGGCGGCCTGGAGCTGCTCGTGCGCGGCCCGCAGCAGCACGCTCCCGACGCCGGTCCCGAACCGCTCCGGCGCGACGTAGAGCGCCTTCACGTCGGCGGTCGGCTCGTCGAACGCGACGAACCCGGCGATGCCGTCGTCGTCGTCGTCGACCACCAGCACCCGCACGCCCTCCAGGTACTCGATCCACTGCCGCTCGCGCTCGTCGACCGACAGCGCGTCCAGCAGCTCCTGCGCCACCAGCCCGCGGTACGCGGCCTTCCAGCTCGCGACGTGGACCTCGGCGATCACCCGCGCGTCGGTGAACGTGGCAACACGGACCAGCAAGTGCCCGGGGCGGGATTCGAACCCGCACGCCCCGAAGGGCAGGGCTTTTTGAGAGCCCCGAGTCTGCCGTTCCTCCACCCGGGCGGGCGAGGCTCGGACATCCTAGGCCGTGGCGGGCTCGGGGCCGGGCTCTGGCCGGCGCTCGACCTCGACGTTCCAGGCCTGGCGGAAGCCGCTCATGGCGAATGCGATGAGCAGCAGCTGGACCGGGATCAGCAGGGCGGTGAGGAGCCCGAGGATGCCCTCGTCGATCGCCGGGTCGGCGAGACCGGCGCGGTCGCGGTCGAACCACGCCGGCGCGGCGACGGCGGCGAAGATCAGCAGCACGATGGCGAGCGCGGCGGAGAGCGGCAGCACGCCGCGGTTCCAGCGCAGCACGAAGAACGCGAGCACCAGGTAGAGCACGATGTAGCCGACCTGCAGCGCCTTCGCGCCCTCGAGCGTGTCCCAGCCGCCGATCGTCACGATCGCCATCAGCAGGGCCGACAGCAGGAGCAGCAGGAACACCAGCGCCCGCGTCAGCTTCGAACCGGCCTTCTTGCGGTTCGGGTGCTCGATCGCAACGCCGGGCTCGGCCATCGGCGAGCGACCATACAATCTCCGGCGCGGTGCGCGCAGCGGTTCGCGCCGTGATGCGGGCGTGGCGGAACTGGTAGACGCGCGAGGTTTAGGTCCTCGTGGCCGCAAAGCCGTGGGGGTTCGAGTCCCTCCGCCCGCATCACGCCCGGCCGAGAGGGGCGCCGTCGCCGGCGTCGAAGCGAAGGGGTTCGGATGTTGCGCCGCGCCGTACTGATCCTGGTCCTCGTGCTCGCCGGCTGCGGCGGGCTCGTGGCGATGGAGGAGCAGCGCGCGGGCGAGACGCTGCGCGGGCGGGTCGTCGACGTGGTCGACGGCGACACGCTGAAGGTCCGGCTCGGCGGCGAGGTCGAGACCGTGCGGCTGCTGGGCATCGACACGCCGGAGACGCGGCGGCCCGGGTCGCCGGTCGAGTGCGGTGGCCCGGAGGCGACCTCGCAGATGCTCGAGCTGGCGTTCTCGCGCCCGCGGGACCGCGACGGCGACGGGCTGTTCGACAGCGAGGGCGGCCGCGGCATCGCGGTCACGCTCGAGACCGACCCCTCGCAGGACACCCGCGACCGCTTCGACCGCCTGCTCGCCTACACCGAGCCGGGGCTGCAGCGGCGGATGCTCGAGTCCGGCTGGGCCGAGGTCTACGTCTACGACCGCAACCCGTTCCAGCGGGTCTCGCGCTTCCGCGCGGCCGAGCGCAGCGCGCGCGAGGCCGGCCGCGGCGTCTGGGGGCGCTGCGGCGGTGACTTCCACTCCGGCGGCTCGCGGTAGAACGAACGCTCAGATGTCTTCCTACGACCGTCACGTGCAGGTCGGGATCCTGGGCGCCGGCTTCGGCGGCCTCGGTACCGCGATCCGTCTCCAGGAGGAGGGCGTCAGCGACTTCGTGATCTGGGAGCGGCACGAGGACGTCGGCGGCACCTGGTGGGCGAACAGCTATCCCGGCTGCCAGTGCGACGTGCCTTCGCACCTCTACTCGTTCTCGTTCGCGCCCAACCCCGAGTGGACCCGCACGTATCCGCTGCAGCCGGAGCTGCGCGACTACCTGCGCCGGTGCGTCGATCGCTTCGGGCTGCGCGACAAGCTGCGACTGCGGTGCGAGGTCACGGGCGCGGACTGGGACGAGGACGCGGCCGTGTGGCGGGTCGAGACCAGCGAGGGCGGCTACACCGCGGACGCGCTCGTCGTCGCGCCCGGGCCGCTCAGCGAGCCTTCGATCCCGGACCTGCCGGGCCTCGACGGACTTCGAGGGCGACGTCTTCCACACCGGCGAGTGGGACCACTCCGTCGATCTCACGGGGAAGCGGGTGGCGGTCGTCGGCACGGGCGCCTCGGCGATCCAGGTCGTGCCGCAGATCCAGCCCGTCGTCGAGTCGGTGACGGTCTTCCAGCGCACGCCGCCGTGGGTCGTCCCGCACGGCGACCGGCCGATCCGCCCGCGCGAGCGAGCGCTCTACCGCCGCTTCCCGGCGCTGCAGCGATTGGCGCGGACCGGCATCTACTTCATGCGCGAGCTGCTCGTGCCCGGGCTCGCCTACGAGCCGCGGATCATGCGGATCGTCGAGCGGCTCGCCCGCAAGCACCTCGAGCAGCAGGTCCCGGACCCGGAGCTGCGCCGCCGGCTCACGCCCGACTACGCGATCGGCTGCAAGCGCATCCTGCCGTCGAACACCTGGTACGGCGCGGTCACGCAGCCGAACGCCGAGGTGGTGACGAGCGCTGTCGAGTCCGTCCGGCGGGGCGCGGTGGTCTCGGCCGCGGGCGACGTCCGCGACGTCGACGCGATCATCTTCGCCACCGGCTTCTCGGTCACCGACATCCCGGTCGCCGCCCGCGTGCGCGGCGCCGGCGGCACGCGGCTGTCCGACGTCTGGGACGGCAGCCCGCAGGCGTACCGCGGCACGACGATGGCCGGGTTCCCGAACTTCTTCCTGCTCGTCGGCCCCAACACCGGCCTCGGCCACAACTCGATCGTCTTCATGATCGAGGCCCAGCTCGCCTACGTGCTCGACGCGCTGCGCACGCTGCGCGCGAACGGCGCGCGCCGGCTCGAGGTGCGCCAGGAGGCGCAGGACGCGTACAACGAGCGCGTGCAGGAGCGCCTGAGCCGCACCGTGTGGAACACGGGCGGCTGCTCGAGCTGGTACATCGACCGCAAGGGCCGCAACAGCACGATCTGGCCCGACTTCACCTGGCGCTACTGGCACGCGATGCGGCGCTTCGACCCGCACGCCTACTCGATCCGCTGACGCGCTCACGACTTCGCGGGGACGAAGGAGTCGAGCAGCGCGACGCTGTCGCGGTGCGCGATCGAGATGTTGCGCGGGTTCGACTGCGTCCAGCGCACCCCGAGCCGCTCGCACTGCTCGCAGAACAGCGCCCGGATGTCGGCGGACAGGTTCGAGAAGAACCAGCGCGGATAGGCGTACTCGGCCACGCGGCCGCTCGGGAGCTTCGTCCTGAAGCGGTTGGTGGTGCGGCAGCCGTCCGAGTGCAGCAGCCCGCACACCAGCTCCTGCGGGAACTCGTCGACGATCTCGCGCTGCCACGGCGCGAGCTCGATCCTCCGCTCGTGCTTGCGGCCCGGGCCGTGCTGCGGGAACGCCTCGGGCCAGCGAGGGCTCGTCGCCACCACCCGCACGCACCGCGACCCCTTGACCGGGTAGCGATGCACCTGCCGCGGTAGGAGGGTCAGCGCGGCCGCCGCCCACGTCTCCTCGATGATCTCCGGGTACGCCTCGTCACACGCGACGACGAGCTGGAACGTCCGGGGCGCTCGCACAGACGCAGCCGTCGCCGAGGTACATGCCCAGCAAGTAGCTGTAGGACCGGGGATCGGGAGGCCGCCAGACTGACACGAACATATGTTCGCGAGCGGCGCGGACGGAAAGCGTGGAATCGCGACCTCGGGGACCTGGGACCAACGGTTTAGGATGACCGGCGCTACAACCCAGGCTGGGGCTGATTCCCCAGCGGTCGTGCGAGCCTGCGGCCGAAATGGCACCGGCGAGGCGCGACCGTCGTCTGTCTCTTCGCCCCCCTCGACCCTGACCCGTCGCGCGCCCGGACCCCTTACCGGGCGCGGCTCTGCATCAGCGCCTGGGCGGCTCCACGAGCACCAGCTTGCCCCGGTTCAGCATCTGCGCGATCGCGCAGGCCTTCTCGATCTGGCCGTACGTGTACCGGACCGGGTTCTGCAGGGTCTCGATGTGGACGCCTGGGATCTGCATGAGGAATGGATTCCCGTAATCCGGGCTTCCGTACCATCGGCGGCGGTGCCGGTTCGCGCGAATTCCGAGCTGTTCAGGGACGGGCTGCTCGAGGGGCGCGTCGTGCTCGTCACGGGTGGCGGGACGGGGCTCGGCCGCGCCGCCGCGGCGGAGCTTCGGGCGTGCGGCGCGCAGGTGGTCATCGCCGGCCGCCGCGAGGAGGTCCTGGCCGCCGCGGCCGACGAGCTCGGGGCGACGTACGTCGCCGGCGACGTGCGCGAGCCCGCCGACGCCGAGCGGATGGTGCGCGCGTGCCTCGACCGCCACGGCCGCCTCGACGTGCTCGTCAACAACGCCGGCGGCCAGTACTTCACGCCCGCCGAGGCGATCACGGAGAAGGGCTGGAGCACGGTCACGCGCCTCAACCTCGGCGGCACGGAGCGGATGAGCCGCACCGCCGCCGAGCTCGCGTTCCGCCCGCAGCGCGACGGCACGATCGTCAACGTCACGCTCTCCCCGCACGGCGGCTTCCCCGGCATGGCGCACTCGAGCGCCGCCCGCGCCGCCGTCGAAGGGCTCACGAAGGCGCTCGCCCGCGAGTGGGCGCAGGACGGGATCGCGGTGCTCGCGCTCGCCGCCGGTCACTTCGACACGGCCGCGATCCGCAAGTACCCCGAGGCCGTCTGGAAGGCCGCCGCCCGCACGGTCCCGCTCCAGCGGCTCGGCCGCGAGCAGGAGCACGCCTGGCTCGTCGCGCTCGCCGCCTCGCCACTCGGCCGCGCGCTGAGCGGCTCCGTCGTCACGCTCGACGGCGCCCGCGACAACTGGTTCGGCCCGTGGCCGCCGCCGGCGCTCGTCGGCGAGGGGGGAGAGGTCCCCGCCGAGCAGCGCCGCAGAGACGCCTGACGGAGCACCCCGCCCGCGGCTATCATCGGGCACGTCCGGTGCGGGCGAAGTGTTGTGGTTGCACAGAAGCCTTCCAAGCTTCTAGGGCGGGTTCGATTCCCGTCGCCCGCTCTGTCGGACTACATATCGGGGAGTGGCGCAGTCTGGTAGCGCACCCGGCTGGGGGCCGGGCGGTCGCAGGTTCAAATCCTGTCTCCCCTGACTGACCGAAAGGCCCGCATTTGCGGGCCTTTTGCACTTTCCGGCCGCTTACCCGACTGAGCACGTACTCAGCCAGGCGCCGACGGGGGAGACGGTGCGTCAAGCGGCGGCGAGGAGCTTGTCGGCGTACTCGGTGGGCAGTCCTGCAGCGGTGACCTCGCGCGCGACCGCCTCGACGTCGTAGGTGACCCGTTCAATCCGCGCGCGCACGCCGCCGTCCTCGACCTTGAGGACAGCGAATGCGCCGCGGGGATCCCCGTCCTTGGGCTTGCCGACCGAGCCGCAGTTGACGAACCGCACGCCGCCGAAGTCGTTGATCCAGGGTTTGTGCGTGTGGCCGAAGACGAGCACGTCGGCGTGCTCTCCCGCTGCGAGCCGCTCGTAGCGGCGATCTGGCTTGTCCTCGAACAGGTACTCGTTGACCTTGCGCGGCGAGCTGCCTTGGCGGTCCGGTCGGTGTGCTCCAGCGTCCAGGCGACCGATTGCTGGCCGAGCTCGCGGTCGTGCCGGTCGATGTAGGCACAGCCGCAATCGTCGAGGTCTCGTGCGATCGCGTAGTCGTAGTTGCCGTAGATCGTCGGAATCTCGCGCTCGGCGATCAAGGCGCAGACCTCGTTGGGATGCGGGCCGTAGCCGACGAGGTCACCGCCGCAGTAGACGCGGTTGATGCCGAGCTCGTCGATCCGGTGGAGCGCGGCCTCGAGCGCCGGCAGGTTCCCGTGGATGCCGGTGATGACCGCGACGCGGTCGGTCATGCGAGCTTGACAGAGGCCTCGGTCATCGCCGTCACAGGGTTGAGTGCTCGGCGCGAACGGCGACGAGTTCGTCGAGGAGACGGCTCACGCGATCGCCGATGTCGTCGCGGATTCGCCGCACGCCGTCGAGGTCGGTCTCGGCGGGGTCTTCGACCTCCCAGTCTTCGTAGCGCTTGCCGGGGTAGATCGGGCACGCGTCGCCGCAGCCCATCGTGATCACCGCATCGGCCGCCTGGACGACCTCGTCGGTCATCGGCTTGGGAAACTCCTTGCTGACGTCGATCCCGAGCTCGGACATCGCCGTGACCACGTCGGAGTTGATCTCGTCAGCCGGTGCGCTGCCGGCCGAGCGCACGTGGACCCGCCCCTCGGCGTAGTGGTCGAGCAGCGCGGCGGCCATCTGGCTGCGCCCGGCGTTCTGCACGCACACGAAGAGCACTTCGGGCACCGTCTTGGCGATTGTGCCTCTACTTGGCCGAGCGCACGCAGGCGCTCACATGGCGTAGAAGATGCTCTGGCCGGCGCGCAGCGGGCTGAGCGTCTCGATGTCGGCCTCGGCGGCGAGCGCCACCTGCGCCCGGCGGCCGACGTGTGCCGAGGCGACCTTGTCGGAGAGGTCGCCGCAGGTCACCGCGTACGGATCCTTGTCGGCGTCGATCGCTGCTCCTGTGCGGGGCAGCGGCAGGCTGGCTGTCGTCCGCTCCGCAGCCGGGCGGCCCCGAGCGCGACCGTCGCGATCAATAGTGCTGCTCTTCTCATCACCGCTGCACCTCCGCGATCCGCTGGGCTGAGATCCCCGCGCAGCGGATGACCGCCTCCACGGACTCGACCGAAGGTGCGTCGATGAGGTGGAAGCAGATCTCGTCGGTCCGTGCCCGCGCCGGTGACGTCCCGCGTCGCGATCCCGGAGCCAGTCTGCGCCGTACGAATGTCGACTACAACGATCGTGGGGCCGACATGGCGAGAGTGCGCACAATTGACGGATGGTCGTCCATCCGCTGTCCGAAGGACGGGACGTAATGACGAGACGGGACTTGGGCGTGAGGTTGTTCCTGGTCGCCGCCGTCGCGTCGTTCCTGCTCTCGATCGCGCTCTGGTTCACCGACAATGAGGACGAGGGCGTGTTCGTCGGGCTGTGGGTCCCGTCGATCCTCGCGGCCGGCGGCTTCTGGATGGCCGCGGTCAGGCCCGATGACTGATCTCGACGTCCTGCTCGCGGTCGCAGGGTTCACCGTGACGGTCCTCGTCGCGGTCGGGATGATCCTCATCACGCCGCGCGGCGCGGTCGATGTCTTCGACGACGCGACCGATCCGCAGGGGGCAGAGCTGAGCCGACCCGATGGGATCGACCCCTACGACACGCCCGCGCCCCGTCGGTGAGTGGCGGCCGCGTGAGCGCCACAGCGATGATGAGGAACAGCTGGCGGTTGCGGACAGCGTGGCTGGCCCGCGAGGTTCCCGGTCGCCCAGTTGCCCAACGCGCCTCTGATGGTCGCAGTTGGCAGCCAGGCGATCGCCGTGATGACGCGACGACTCGGTGCACGCCTACGCACGCGCGGCGTTCTACTCGGGGCTCGCCGCATGGGCATCGGAGGAACTGGTCAGCGGCGTGAACTGGGTGCGTCGCGCACTCGGGGCCGGTGGGCTGATTACGTCGTGGGCAAGGTTGCCGCGGCACTCCGAGCGTGAGCGGATCACACGTGGAACGTGTCTGGGACTATCCCCGCCCGCCGACTGTGACGTTATGTCGACGCCGCATCCGCGTGGAACTGGCCGGTGTGGCGCTGGCCGACTCGACGCGTGCACTCCGCGTGCTCGAGACCAGTCACCCACCGACCGTGTACGTGCCTCCCGACGACGTGCGCGACGACCTGCTGGCCGCCAGCGGCGCGCGATCGACCTGGTGTGAATTCAAAGGCGCCGCGCGCTACCTCGACGCGGTCGTCGACGGCCGCCGCGTTCATGCAGTCGCGTGGACCTATCGCGACCCTACGCCGGCCTATGAGGCGCTGCGCGATCACGTCGCGTTCTATCCCGGGCGCGTGGATGTCGCTTGGATGGGCGACGAGCGGGTGCAGGCGCAAGCGAGCGACTTCTACGGTGGCTGGATCACCGCCGACCTCATAGGACCGTTCAAAGGACCACCGGAAACGCTTGGTTGGTGAGCCGTCTCCAGCAAGAGCTCCTAGGCGGGACACCTCGGCGGCGGCCTCGATCGGGCCTCCGGCGAGAAGTCGGGCCCTGGAACGCTCGGCCGGCGTCGGCGTCCGCGCCCGGGGCCAGCCAGCAGCGTTCGCCTGCCGCCTCTGACCGTGCGCTGGTGCGGATTCGAACAGGCGGCGGCGGTACCGCGTCACGCTTGTCAGCCGGCGATGTAGGGTGCGGCGCAATGGTGAGGTCCGGAGGGGCCTCCGACACATACCGACTCACTAGGGGGAAAGGTGAGAAGGCTCATCGCACTGGCGGTCACGACCGTCATGGTCGTCATCGCCTCGGCATCCGCGGCCCAGGCCGATCCGAGGGACGTCTCGTCGGAGAAGCTGCGCAAGACCGTCACGATCGGGGAGCTGCAGCAGCACCTGGAGGCATTCCAGGCGATCGGCGACGGCGAACGGCAACACGCGCGCCACCGGCACGCCGGGCTACGACGCGTCCGTGGACTACGTCATCGACACGCTCGAGGCGCTCGGCTACGAGGTGACGACGCCGGAGTTCAACTATCCGGTCTGGCGCGAGAACACGCCGGCGACGCTGACCTGGGGCACGAGGACGATCCGGTCGTCGCCGTCGTCCGCGTCCGACACCGCCGTCGACATGATCACGTTCGGCTTCGCGCAGACCGGGACGCTGACGAACCTGCTCGTCGTGCCGACCAACGACATCGTCATCCACAGCGGCGCGACCAGCGTGTCCGACCAGCGGCTGCGAGATGAGCGACTTCCCGGCCACGGTCGCGGGCAACATCGCGCTGATCCAGCGCGGCACGTGCCCGTTCGTGCAGAAGCTCGCGAACGCCGAGGAGGCCGGCGCCGCCGGGGTCATCCTCTTCAACGAGGGCAACACCGCGACGCGCGTCAACCCCCAGTTCATCGAGGGGCCGTTCGACTTCGGCATCCCGGCCGTGTACGTGAGCTCCACGCTCGGCACGGAGCTGTACCGGGCGACCCAGGCCGGCCCGGTGCGGGTGTCGCTGACCACCGACACCACGACGACACCGCGGTTCTTCCGCAACGTCGTGGCCTACTCGCCGTCGGGCGACCCCGACAACACGGTCATGCTCGGCGCGCACCTCGACTCCGTGCCGGCGGGGCCGGGCATCAACGACAACGGCTCCGGCTCGGCCGCGCTGCTCGAGATCGCCGAGGGAATCGCCCAGCTCGCCAAGAACAAGAACAAGGGCGCCCTGACGAACCGGGTGGCATTCGCGTTCTGGGGCGCGGAGGAGTCCGGGCTGATCGGCTCGACCTACTTCGTCGACCACCTCTCCGACGCGGAGAAGGCCGACATCATGGCGAACCTCAACTTCGACATGCTGGCCTCGCCGAACTTCGCGCGCCTGGTCTACGACGGTGACGGCAGCTCGTTCGGCACGGAGGGACCGGAGGGCTCGGACATCATCGAGCACGTGTTCAACCAGTACTTCGAGTCGCAGGGCCTGGCCTACGAGGGGACGGCGTTCACCGGCCGCTCGGACTACGGCCCGTTCATCGCCGAGGGCATCCCCGCCGGTGGCCTGTTCACCGGCGCGGAGGAGCCGAAGACCGCGGCGCAGGTCGCCCGCTACGGCGGCGTCCAGGGAGCCTGGCTCGACCCGTGCTACCACCAGGCCTGCGACACGCTGAGTACGCTGCTCGGCTCGCCGCCGCTCACCGCGAACGGCTTCGTCCCGCTGCCCGCCGACCAGCGTGCTGCGGCCGCGGCGGCGCTCGCCGGGAACGGGATGGTGGGCTTCGACCAGATGGCTGATGCCGCGGCGCACGCCACCTGGTACCTCACGATGTCGGACGACCCGCTCGCGGACGATCCGACGCTCACGCTGCCCAAGCGCGCCGGCAAGCCGGGCGGCCGCTGACGGCTCCGGGGAGCGGCGCGCTTCGCGCCGCTCCCCGACCGCCGCCGGGTCTGTGCAATGAGCCCGCGAGCGGCGAAGCAGCTACTCGGCGAGCGCCGGCGACTCGATTGAGTAGCCGAGGAGCGTGCAGACGCGCTCGAGGGCTCCGGGCGCGATCGTGAAGTAGGCGAACGAGCCGCGCTTCTCGCGCTCGACGATGCCGGCGGTCAGCAGCTGCTTGAGGTGGTAGCTGACCGTCGACTGCTTGAGGTCGAGCATGTCCTCGAAGTCGCAGACGCAGACGGCTTCGCCGCCGGCGGCCAGGAGGCGGTTGAGGATCTTGACGCGATGGCGGTCGGCAAGCGCCTTGAAGACGGTCTCGAGCTCGCTTGGCCTCGTCGTCGCTGAGTGCCGGCGCGGCGAGCGGGGCGCAGCACTGGACGACTGGGAGCGCGGTGGCATCGCACGCAGCATATCGAAAAAACTTGATTCGTCGACGTTCTCGGTTACGGTGCCGGACAGGTCATCGAAATTCTTCGATGCGTTCCTGGAGGAGTCGCCGTGCACACCAGCCGTGACCTTCCTGTCGCCGTGATCGGCGCCGGCCCTGTCGGGCTGGCGGCCGCGGCGCATCTGCTCGAGCGCGGGCTCGAGCCGCTGATCTTCGAGGCCGGCGACGGCGTCGGGGCGCGCGATCCGCGAGTGGGGGCACGTGCGCGTGTTCTCGCCGTGGGAGTTCAACGTCGACCCGTCGCCGCGGCGAGCTGCTCGACGCAGACGGGCTGGATCGCGCCCGACTCCGACGGCTACCCGACGGGCGACGAGATCGTCGAGCGCTACCTCGAGCCGCTGGCCGCGGCTGCCGGCGATCGCGCGCGCGCCTGCACCTCGGCGCGCGTGTCGTCGGCGTCGACCAAGCACGGGCATCGACAAGCTCAAGGACGCCGGCCGCGACGAGGCGCCGTTCGAGCTCGTCGTCGACGAGGGCGGCGACGAGCGGCGCTACCTCGCACGCGCGGTGATCGATGCCTCCGGCACGTGGACGCGACCGAACCCGCTCGGCGCCGGCGGTGTCCCGGCCGCGGGCGAGCGCGCACACGCCGACCGCATCGTCTACGGGATCCCCGACGTGCTCGGCGGCGACCGCGGCGCGCTACGCCGGCCGACGCGTGCTCGTGGTCGGCAGCGGCCACTCTGCGTTCAACGCGATCCTCGATCTCGTGGCGCTGCGCGATTCCGAGCCGACGACCGAGATCGTGTGGGCGATCCGCGGCGCGGCGCCCGGGCGCAAGTACGGCGGTGGCGGCGACGACCAGCTCCCTGCGCGCGGCGCGCTGGGCGACGCCGTCCGCGGCCTGGTCGAGGAAGGCGCGATCGAGCTGCGCCGGTGGCTTCCACACTCGCGCCGTGCGACGACGCTGCCGGCCGCCTGGTCGCGCTGCCGACGGCGAGCGTGAGGCTGCGTCGCCGATGAGGTGATCGCCGCGACCGGCTTCCGCCCCGATCTGGCGCTGCTCGGCGAGCTGCGGCTCGAGCCTCGACGACCGCGTCGAGGCGGCGCGCGAGCTGGCGCCGCTGATCGATCCGAACCTGCACTCCTGCGGGTCGGTGCCGCCGCACGGCGTCGACGAGCTCAGCCATCCGGACGAGGGCGTCTACATGGTCGGCATGAAGAGCTACGGCCGCGCGCCGACGTTCCTGCTGCGGACCGGCTACGAGCAGGTGCGCTCGGTCGTCGCCGCGCTGGCCGGCGACTGGGAGGCCGCGCGCCGCGTCGAGCTCGTGCTCCCCGAGACGGGTGTGTGCAACGGCCCCGCCGCGCCCGCCGCCGAGACGCAGGTCGGCGCGGCGGCTGCCGCGTGCTGCGGAGCCGGTTCGACCAACGAGCCGGTGCTGCTCGAGGTCGCGCGACCGGACGCCGGGGTGGCGTGAGCGGCTCGCGCCGCCCGCGCGGTCGACGGAGGTAGGGTGGAGTTGCGGTCTACTCACTGAAAGGAGATCCGATCGCCGACGAGCTCGAGGACGCTTGGGCGGCATGGCAATCGCCGAGCGACTCGCTCGCGACTGAGCGCCCGAGCTTCACCGGCTATCCGTTCACGCTCGGGGTCGCCTCGGGTTCGCCGCTGCCGACCGGCGTCGTGCTGTGGACGCGGCTGGCGCCCGATCCGCTCCACGGCGGCGGGATGGCCGCGAGCTGGTCGTCGTGCGCTGGGAGGTGGCCGAGGACGAGAGCTTCGGCGCGATCGTGCGGCGCGGCAGCGTCGACGCGCGTGCGCGGCGCGGGCGCACAGCGTGCACGTCGAGGTGACGGCGCTCGAGCCGGGGCGCTGGTACTTCTACCGCTTCATCGCGCGGCGACGAGGTCAGCCCGATCGGCCGCACCCGCACCGCGCCCGCCCCGGCCGAGCGTGCGCAGCGGCTGCGCTTCGCGCTCGGCTCCTGCCAGCACTTCGAGCACGGCTACTACGCCGCCCATCGCCATCTGCTCGCCGAGGACCTCGACCTGGTGGTGTTCCTCGGCGACTACATCTACGAGGGCAGCGGGCGCGCCGGCCGTCCGCGGCGCCACGCACGGCGGCGAGGCGCGGACGCTGGACGAGTACCGCACCCGCCACGCGCAGTACAAGACGGACCCGGACCTGCAGCGCCTGCACGCGGCGGTGCCCGTGGCTCGTGACGTGGGACGACCACGAGGTCGACAACGACTACGCCGGCGACTGCGCTCGGAGTCGCTCGACCCGCGACTTCCGGCGCCGCCGCGCCGCCGCCTACCAGGCGTACTTCGAGCACATGCCGCTGCGCGAGCGCGCCCGCCCCACGGCGTCTCGCATGGTCCTGCGCTCGCGCCACGACTGGGGGCGGCTGGCGCGCTTCCACGTGCTCGACGGCCGCCAGCGCCGCACGCCGCAGGCCTGCCCGCCGCCGGGCCGCGGCGGCGCCGAACCGGATCGACGAGCGCTGCCGCGAGCTGCACGCGCCCGGCCGCACCATGCTCGGCGCCGCGCAGGAGCGCTGGCTCGCCGACGGCCTGCGCGCCGCGCCCGAGCGCTGGAACTTCATCGCCCAGCAGACGCTGATGGCACGCGCCGCCGTCCGGGTCGGCGGCCGCCGGCGCTTCTCGTCCGACAGCTGGGACGGCTATCCGGCCGCCCGCGAGCGCCTGCTCGACGCGATCGCCGACAACGGCCTGCGCAGCTGCGTCGTGCTCAGCGGCGACGCACCACACGGCGTTCGTCTGCGACCTCAAGCGCGACTTCGACGACGCGCAGGCCGCGCCCATCGCCACCGAGCTGTGCGGCACGTCGATCACCACGCGCGGGCGCGCGCAGAGCGCAACCGACGCGATCGTGCGCGAGAACCCCCACATCCGCTACGGCGACAGCGCGCGCCGCGGCTACGTCGTGCTCGACGTCACCCCCGAGCGCTGCACGGCCGCGCTGCGTGTGATCGAGGACGCCGACCGACCGCCGCACCGGCGTCTTGACCGCGGCGACGTTCGCGATCGACGCCGGTCGCCCCGGCGCTCACCGCCTGTAACCCCGCTCACCGGCTCCCACCCGGCCGCTTCCGCCACAGGTGGGCGGGATCCCGAATCTCGGACGGCGCGACGAGCCACCTCGCCGAGCCCCGAAGGCGAGGCACAGGAGTGGTGGACGCGCCCCGCCGTTCGCCGGCCCGGCGGCGCAGAACCGAGCATCGGCGGGCTTGGCGCGACACTTAGGCCGGCGGGGTCGGCGGATAGGTGGGGCGGCGCTCAAGGCTGCGCATCCGGCGCGCCTGCGCCGCCCCCCTCCCGTCACCTTCCGTGGCTGGCCACCTTCCGTGGCAGGTCGCCGTCCCTGGCTATGGTCTTATCGGCAGGCGAGGCGGGCGCTTTACGCGGCGGGTAATGAACGTGACCGCAGGGGATGGCGCAGGAGGTCGAAGCGATCAGCTTCGACGCGACCCGCCGAACCCCGGGCTGAGATGGGAGCCCGGGAACGGAGTGGCCGGACGCTCATCGCGCGAGTCGCACCCCGTAGTCGGCGAACGCGCCGTCACGGGTCAGCACGCTGAGATCGTCCTCGAGCGCGTGCGCGATCAGGACGCGATCGAACGGATCGCCATGGTGGCGTGGCAGCTCCGCGGCCGCTTCGAGCAGGGCCGCGGACACGTCGAGCATGCGGAACTCGCTCGCGAGCACCCCGCTCAGGTTGCGCGGTGCCCGCAGCCGTCCGGCCTGGCGCTTGATCGCCGCCTCCCAGACCGACATCGGACTGAGGCAGCGGTCGATCGCCGGATCGATCATCAGAGCCCGCTCCCGGTCGGTGAGGCGGCTGGGGTCCCCGAGCGCCCAGAGCGCGACGTGGGTGTCGACGAGGAGACCGCTCACGCGGTGTACGGCTCGAAATCGACCAGCGGCTCGTCGAAGTCGGGGCCGAGCTCGATCTCTCCCTCGAGCAATCCGAGCCGGACCGGCGGATGCTCGGCGGTGATCGCGACCAGACGCACCGCGGGCGCACCGTTGCGCGCGATGACGATCTCCTCGCCGCGCTCTGCGGCGGCGACCAGCTCGCTGAGCTTCGTCTTCGCGTCGTGCATGTTGACCTGCATGGCTAGCAGGCTAGCTAACCCAGCCGGGATCTTCAACGCACTCACCGCGCTCACGCGCCGGCGGGTGCAGGCGCGATCATGGCAACTCCATGGATGACGGCCCACTCCCCGTACGCCCGCAGGCGGTCGCCGCCGCCTACCTGCTCGCCGCGCTGTGCCTGCTGATCCCGATCGCCGTCGTCGGATCGACGTTCGCGGGGATCGTGCTCTATCAGCGGGGCCTGCGGTCACACGCGGCCGCGGTCGTCGGACTCGGCGTCGCCTGCGTGGTGTTCGGAGCCACGGCACTGCGGTAGCGCCGGGGGCGCCAGCCCATGCAACGAGGCGCGGGTGGCCGGGTCTACCTGTGCAATGCTTGGGCACAGTGGATGAGAGGCGAGCGACGAAAGCGGGACGGTGGCTCGGGATCCTGCTGGCGCTGGTCGCGCTGGCGCTGGCCGCGTGCGGCGACGACGACGACGGCGGATCCAGCGGAGGCGGCGACGACAAGCCAGAGCTGACCGTGTCGGCGGCCGCATCGCTGAAGACGGCGTTCGAGGCGTACGGCAAGGAGTTCTCGGACGCGACCGTGAGGTTCTCGTTCGCGGGCTCGGACGAGCTGGCCGCCCAGATCGAGCAGGGCGTCAAGCCCGACGTCTACGCAGCGGCCAACACGACGCTCCCGGACGCGCTGCACGAGAAGGACCTGGTCGAGCAGCCGACGGTGTTCGCGGGCAACGAGCTGGTGCTGGCGGTGCCGGCCGACGGCGACGAGATCACATCGCTCGACGACCTCACCGAGGATGGCGTGACGATCGCGGTCGGCCAGGAGGACGTGCCGGTCGGGTCCTACACGCGCACCGTGCTGGAGAAGCTGCCTGCACAGCAGAGCGAGGCGATCCTGGCCAACGTGCGCTCGGAGGAGCCCGACGTCGGCGGCATCACGGGCAAGCTGACCCAGGGCGCGGTCGACGCCGGCTTCCTGTACGCCTCCGACGTGGCCGCGACCGACGGCGAGCTCGAGGCGATCGAGCTGCCGGACGACCTGCAGCCGGAGGTCGCGTACGGCGCTGCCGTGGTCACGGGCGCCAAGCAGCCCGAGTTGGCGCAGCAGTTCATCGACGGGCTGCTCGAAGGTGCCGGCGCGCAGGCGCTGGAGGACGCCGGGTTCCTGCCACCGCCCGCGAAGTGAGGCGGGCGCGCTGGTTCCCGGCGCTGCTGGTCGCGGCGCTGACCGTGGCCCTGCTGTTCCTCACGGTGCCGATCGTCGCGATCTTCGTCGACACCAGCCCGGCCGAGCTGGTGTCGAGCCTGGGCGAGGAGGGCGCGCTCGAGGCGCTGCGGTTGAGCCTGGTCTGCAGCGCCGTGGCGGTCGGGATCATCGTCGTGGTGGGCACCCCGGCGGCGTACCTGCTCGCGACGCGCCGCTTTCGCGGCCGGGCGGCGGTCGTCACGCTCATCGAGCTGCCGTTGGTGCTGCCGCCCGCCGTCGCGGGGATCGGGCTGCTCGCGGCGCTCGGCCCGAACGGCGTGCTGGGCGGCCTGATCGAGGATGCGGGCATCCAGATCGTCCTGACCACCGCGGGCGTGATCCTCGCGCTGACGTTCGTCGCCGCACCGTTCTACCTGCGCCAGGCCCAGTCCGGGTTCGAGGCGCTCGACCGGACGTGGATGGACGCCTCGCGGACGCTCGGGGCCGGCGAGGCGCGCACGTTCGTGCGGATCGCGATCCCCGCCGCCGGCCCCAGCCTCGTCTCCGGCCTGGCGCTCGCCTGGGGTCGTGCGCTCGGCGAGTTCGGGGCGACGCTGATGTTCGCGGGCTCGTTTCGCGGTATCACCCAGACCGTGCCACTGGCGATCTACGAGCGGTTCTCGACCGACTTCACCAGCGCGCTCGCCCTCTCGGCCGTGCTCGTCGCCGTGTCCGGCGCGCTGCTGCTGTCGGTGAAGTTGCTGAGCGGTTCGGCATGGCTCGGCGGTGCTGCACGTTGACGCCAGAACGCGACTCGGAGCGTTCACGCTCGACGTCGCGCTCGAGATCCCGGCCGCGACCTGCCTTGCGCTCGCCGGCCCGTCCGGGGCGGGCAAGACGTCCGTGCTGCGGGTCGTGGCCGGGCTCGTGCGGCCGGACGACGGTGTGGTGCGCTGCGGCGAGGAGCTGTGGCTCGACACCGCTCGCGGCGTCGACGTCGCGCCTGAGCACCGGCGCTGCGGATACGTCTTCCAGGAGTACGCGCTGTTCGCCCACCTGACCGTGTGGCAGAACGTGGCCTACCCGCTGCGCGGTATGCGGCGGCCCGAGCGAAGGGCACGCGCGCTCGCGCTGCTGGAGCGGTTCGGGATCGCTCACCTCGCCGACCGGCGCCCGCGTGGGCTCTCGGGCGGCGAGCGCCAGCGCGTCGCCGTCGCCCGCGCGCTCGCGCGGCGGCCCGCCGCGCTGCTGCTCGACGAGCCGCTGTCGGCGCTCGACCCGCGCCTGCGCGCCTCCGCGGGACGCGAGCTGGCCGCCGTGCTGGCCGAGACCGGCGTCCCCGCGCTGCTCGTCACCCACGACTTCACCGAGGCCGCCGTGCTCGGGACGCAGGTCGGGGTCATCGACGACGGCCGCGTGATCCAGCAGGGCACGGCGGCCGAGCTCGCCGCCTCCCCGGCCTCGGCGTTCGTGGCCGACTTCACCGGCGCGGTCGTGCTCACCGGCACCGCCCGCCCCGGCGACGACGGCCTCACCCACGTGACGCTGGACGGCGGCGGGACCGTGTTCAGCACCGACCCCGGCGACGGCCCGGTCGCCGTCAGCGTCTACCCGTGGGAGATCGCCCTCGCACCGCCAGACGCCCAGCAGGTCGGTTCCGCCCAGAACCACCTCGCCGTGCGCGTCGTGTCCGTGACCGCGGTCGGCAACCGCGTCCGCGTCGGGCTCGCCGCCCCCCAGCCGCTCACCGCAGAGCTGAGCGACGCATCGGTGCACGCGCTCGCCCTCGAGCCCGACGCGAACGTGATCGCGACCTGGAAGGCCGCCGCCACACGGCTGCTACGACTGTGAGCCTCGCACCAGGCGCTGCGGGCGTACGGGCATCCGCACTGGCCGCGGCGGTCACCTCTCGCGCGCTCCACCTGGTGACTCGGTGCCATGCGGCCATGCCCTACGTCACGATTCACACTATGACCAACACCATCCGCCGCATCCGCACCATCCTCTCCGATCTCGTGGTCGACGACCGGCCGAGCTTCAAGCGCATCGACGCTTCTTCGGCGCGCTACGACGACGGTTCGTGGCTCGAAGCGCGCCGCTGAGACCGGCGCTCGAGATCGAGCTCGTCGGGGCGGGCGGCGAGCCCGTCGATCTGCGGCGCACCATCGGCTCGCACGGCGTCGCCGACCTCCCACCCAACCGGCTCGACCAGGAGGCGTGGACGCTCGAGACGACGCTCGCGGTGGGCGGGCGCGCGCGCACCTTGTGCGTGCGCGACGGCCGGCCGGGCCACGCGCGCGTCGAGTTCCTCGACGCCCGCGTCGCCGTGGCCGTGCAGGAGGAGGCCCTCGCGCAGGTGCGCCACATGCTTCGCCTGGACGAGGATCTCTCGCGCTTCTACGCGCTGGTGGCGGACGACCCCGAGCTCGCGTGGGTCACGCGCGGCGCGGGCCGCATGCTGCGCAGCCCGACGGTGTTCGAGGATGTCGTGAAGACGATCTGCACCACGAACTGCACCTGGTCGGCGACGGTTCGCATGGTGTCCGCGCTCGTCGACCACCTCGGCGCCGAGGGGCGGCACGGCCGCGCGTTCCCGTCGCCGGCCGCGATGGCCGAAGCGCCGGAGAGCTTCTACCGCGACCAGGCGCGCGCCGGCTATCGCGGTGCCTACCTGCGCGCGATCGCCGACGCAGTGGCGGGCGGCTCGCTCGACCTCGAGGAACTCGACGGCCGCACCGACCTGCCCGACGACGAGGTCGCCGCCCGGCTGCTCGCGCTGCCCGGCGTCGGCCCGTACGCCGCTGCCCACGTGATGATGCTGCTCGGCCGCTACGGGCGCCTGATCCTCGACTCCTGGACGCGTCCGACCTACGCGCGGCTGGTCAACCGCAAGGTCGTCGCCGACAGGACGATCGAACGCCGCTTCCGCCGCTATGGAGACTTCGCCGGGCTGGCTTTCTGGCTGTACCTGACGCGCGACTGGGTCGCGGACGCCTGACGGTCACTCGAACAGCTGCTCGCCCTGCTCGATGATCGTGATGACCGACAGCACGCCGAAGAAGCACGCGGCGAAGACGAGCGCGCCGACCCGGTAGGAGCGGACGCGGATCGGCTCGGGCAGCGAGCGCGCGGTTCATGATCAGCAGCAGGATCGAGTAGACGAACATCATCACGCCGCCGACGCAGGCCGAGATGACGAGCAGCAGCAGCGGCTGGTCGAGGCCCGAGCAGCAGGATCGCGCAGCCGATCAGGACGAGGCCCCAGACGAGGCGGAAGTAGAGCCGGCTCTCGGAGATGCTCCGAGCGGCGGAGGTAGTTGACCTTGAGGATGTCGGCGGCGACGCGGCTCGTGTAGTCGACGATGCCCATCGACGCGGCCAGCAGCGAGAACGCGCCGATGCCCCAGAACAGCGGCCCCATCCACGAGCCGACCAGCTCGTTGAGGCGGTTGCCCTCGACCTGGAGGAAGTTGATGTCGTCGGGCAGGTCCGGCTGGCCGAACACGGTCGAGTAGGCGAGCATCGACGTGAAGGCGATCGTGATGATCGTGATGACGACGAAGGTGCGAGAGCTGCTCGATGTTCGCGAAGCGCCACCAGCGCGTTCCAGCGCGTCAGGTTGCGCTCGGTCGGCTCGAACACGTAGCCCGTGCCCGACGCCGGCTCCTCGTGCGCCCGTGATCGGGCTGACCAGCCGCGGGACGTAGCTGCCCATGCCGTAGCGCTTGTCGCGGATCCAGTTGCTCTGGCACAGGTTCTGGCCGCCGCCCGCGCCCGCGAAGGCGATCGCGCCGAGCAGCACGGCGAACTCGAGGTCGGCCGGGAACTGGCCGAAGTTCGTCACCGCGCTCCGACAGCTCGCCGACCGCTTCGCTCGTGATCGCGGTGAACGCGGCGACGATGAAGAAGATCCCGATCGACCGCGACCTTGAGGAAGATCACGCGCTCGAGCAGCGTCGTAGACGACCGGCGCGAGCGTCAGGCTGAGCGCCGACGAGCAGCAGGATCGCGATCGCGATCGGCACGGGGTCGCCGCCGCCGAAGAGGAAGGTCATCAGCGTGGCGGAGCTCGTCGCCCAGCCCGGCCACAGGTTCGCGAAGTAGATGAGGATCGCGAAGAACAGCCCCCAGTGCCGCCAGTAGCGGCTGAACCCGGTGAGCGCGGTCTCGCCGGTCGCCAGCGTGTAGCGCTCGATCTCCATGTTGAGGAACCACTGCACGATCACGCCGACGAGCGCGCCCCACAGGAACACGAGCCCGACCTGCGAGGAGATGTACGGCCAGAGGATGAACTCGCCCGACGCGAGTCCGACGCCGGCGCCGACGATGCCGGGACCGACGATCCTCCAGATCGACGCCGGCGGCTCCGGCATCTCGCGGATCTCGACGTCCGGAAGGTGCTTGCTCGGCAGTGGCGTGAAGCCCTCTGCCTCCCGCACCGGCGATCGGGTGCTCATACAGCGTCTCCCTGTTTGCCCAGGGTCGCCTTGCCCGGCGCGGCCCGCTGCGAAACGGCAGGAGACGCCCCCTGCTCCGATCAGACCTGGAGCAGCTGCGGGTTCACCTGCCCGTCGAGCCAGCGCCGCATGGTCTCGTTGAACAGGTCGACGTCTTCCACGTTCCAGATGTGGTGCATGCCCGGGACGAGCCGGACATCCGCGTGCGGGGCGACGTCGCGGATGACATGGAGCGAGGCGCGGATCGACCGCGGTTCGCGCTCGCCGGCGACCGCCAACAGCGGAGCGGTGAAGTCCGCCAGGCCGTGGGGGACCCCGCCGGTGGTGACGTCGTCGAACATCCGCCGTGCCGTCGCTCGCGACACGGTGAGACCGTGTTCCACGTAGATGCTCCGGGAGTCTGCGGGCAGCCGGAACGCCGCGGCCTGAGCCTTCCAGAACCACCGGGCGTTCCACAGCAGGAGCTGGAGCCTCGCCGTCGCCTTCACCAGCGCCCCCGGCGGCTTCACCACGGCGCCGGTGATGAACAGGGACCGGATCAGCTGCGGATGCCGGGCCGCGAGATGCAGCGCGACGGCTCCACCCAGTGAGAGCCCGACGACGTCGACCGGCGTCGTGATCCCCAGCGCGGCGAGGCGATCCGCGACGTGGTCGGCGACGGCCGGCAGACCGGGCCAGACCTCGTGGGCGTGGGTGCCGAACCCCGGCAGGTCAGGTGTGACGACGAGCCGGTCCTCGAGCGCCTCGACCTGGGGCTGCCACATCCAGTTGGCGACGTTGCCGCCGTGCAGGAGCAGCACGGGAGGCGCGTCCGACGGAGCGGCCGGCCGGTGGATCTCCGCGAACCCGGTCACGCCAACTCCGCTCGCAATCCGGCGAGCCAGGTCAGCTCCGCACGCGCGTGGGCGATGCCGTTGTCCAGCGTGGCTCGGCGCAGCCGGGCCCGCCGGTCGGCCGGCTCCGGCAGCGAGACCCGCATCTGGTCCAGGGTTGCCAGCAGGGACTCGGCGGCAGCCCGTCTCGTCGCGAGCAGCTCCTCCAGCTGCGGCTCCGCCAGGCCGCCGGAGAAGAAGAGCCGTGCCAGGAAGGCGTTGCGTTCCGGTTGATCGTCGAGCTTCGAGGTCAGCCAGTCGTCCAGGGTCTCGCGACCCCGGTCGGTGATGTGGTGGACCTGCCGATCCGGAGCACCGACGCCGGGAACGGTCTCGACGGTGGCGAGGCCGTCGTCGGTCAACTGGGACAGCGTCCGGTAGATCTGCGCCTTGTCGGCGTACCAGAAGTGATTGATGGTCGTGTCGCAGTGCCGCTTGACCTCGTACCCGGTCATGGGTGCCAGGTCGAGAAGGCCGAGGATGACGCGCGCGAGGACCATGGCCTCGCATACTAGTCGACTTGTCTACTAGCAGCGCGTGGAGCAGCGGCGCGTACGAGGCGGAGTGGTCGTGGCCGCAGCCGCATCGCTGCTCCGATTCCGAGAGGAAGGCGCGCGGCGAGCGACCCTCGAGGCGCGCGGCTTCGCGATTCAGATGGGCCTGGTCGGTGTATCCGGCTTCGACGGCGAGTCGACCGATCTCGGTGCTCGGCCGCCGGCTGGTCCAGGCGAGCGCGAGGAACCGCTGAAAGCGCAGGATGCGGTGCAGCGTCGTCGGTGTCAGCCCGGTGGCCGCCTCGAAGCGACGCCGGAGCTGGCGCTCGGAGATGAACAGCGAGGAGGCCATCGACGCGACGCCGGCGCGCTGGCCGCACGTCAGCCGCCGGACGCCCTCGGCGACCACGGGGTCAGGGGCCGGTCGCGTCGGCGAGTCGCTCGCTCACGGTTCGCTGCAGATGCGCCGCCGCCTCCTGGGTGGAGCCGGCGCCGGCGACGAGCTCTTGAAGCGCATCGCCGCGGTCGCCCCAGAGCTCGTCGGCATCGAGGGCGAGGTCGACGAGCTCTGAGCTCGGCAAGCCGAGCACGGAGGCGGCGGCCTCGGGGCGCAGCCGGACGCCGACGATCGTCGTTCCCGGGGCGAGCGTCTCCTCGATCGGGCCTGTCTGTGGGCCGAGGATGCGCGGCATCGACCCGACCGCGCAGACCAGCTCCACGCTGCCGTTCGGTGCCTTGCGATGCGTGAACGCCGTCGAATGCGACGAGACCGTCTGAGTCCACACGCACGTCACGTGGCGGGCGAGCGCCGGCGCGGGCCGCCGCTCGCGCACGCTGTGAGCGACCGTCATCCGCACAGGATGGCCGATCCGTCCAAGACCGGGCCCGACGCGGTCCCTAGGGTGCTTCGTCTTTGCCGACTCCTGGCCGCGGAGCGCAGGTCCGCGGCCGGTGGTCGAGATCCTCGACCGGCGATTGCTTCGACGGTCCGCACGGCTGCGTCGACCTGCTGGAGGTGCGAATGATCCTCGTCACCGGCGGCCTGGGTTCGATCGGGTCGCACACCGCACGGGCACTGCTCGACCTGGGCGAATCCGTCGTGCTCACCGCGCACCGGTCCACCGAGCTGCCCGAGTACCTCGCCGACGAGCCCGGCGGCCGGGTCGTCGTCGAGCCGCTGGACACCACGGACGAGGCGACCTTCCTCGACATCGGGAAGCGGCACGAGATCACCGGCATCGTGCACCTCGCGGCGGGCCGCTACGACCTGCCCGATCCGGTCGAGTACCTCCGCGCCGAGACCCTCGGCCTGCTCAACGCGCTCGAGGCGGCGAGGGCGTGGGGCGTGCGGCGGTTCTCCGTCGCCAGCACCATCGGCGTGTACGCGGGGGTGGACGAGGTCCCGTTGCGCGAGGACGCCCCGCTGCCGGTGGTGGCAGGGCACCAGATCCCGGTGTTCAAGAAGACCGCGGAGCTGTTCGCCACGCTGACCGGCGACAGTGCCGGGTTCGAGACGGTGAGCCTGCGGATCGGCACCATCTGGGGGCCCCTCGGCCTGCCCGACTCGCCGTTCTTCGCGCTTCCCCGCCTGCTCAGCGCGGCGGTCTGGGGCGAGGACCCCGATCTCACCCCGCCCCGCCCGCCCGCGTACGCCGAGGACGCCAGCGACCTCTGCTACGTGAAGGACTGCGGCCGGGCGATCGCGCTGCTCATGCTCGCGGAGCGGCTGAACCACGGCATCTACAACGTCTCGACCGGACGGCTGGTGCGGTACAGCGAGGTCGTCGCCGCGATCAACGCCGCTGTCCCGGGCGCGAACATCACCCTCCCGGAGGGTCGCAATCCCGACCGGCCCCCGGACAACTACCTCGACACCACCCGGCTGCGGGCGGACACCGGCTTCCGGCCGGAGTACGACGTCGAGCGCGCCGTACCGGACTACGTCGACTGGCTGAGGGGACATGACCGCTGATCGACGCGAGAGCTCGCTGATGCGACCGAGGCGTGACGCGCCCGCAGCACCATCCAGCCGGCGGCGGCGAAGCACACCCATCCGATCGGGGCGAGCGGCGGGGCGTGGGCACCGATCAGGGCCGCCGCGCCGAGCAGGAACTGGAGCGTCAGCGGGGCACCGGCGCGGCGGAACGCCAGGACGGTCGACACGATGACGACGATCCAGGCGATCGAGCCGAGGGCCCAGAAGACGCCGGGCTCGCCGAAGAACGGATTCCGGGCGAAGCTCTCGACCATGTCCGCCGCGACTGCGTCGCGCTGGTCGGCGGGGACGCCGTTGAGCTCCTGGCCGAGCACGCCCAGCGCGATGCCCTCGAAGGCGACGTAAGGCACGTAGAAGGCGACGAAGGGAACGAGCGCGACGCGGCCGACGGCGGCGGCGCGCCCGCTCAGCCCGCCGAGCAGGTTGTAGATCGCGACCGCCAGCAGCGGGAGCGCGAGCACCATCGCCACGTGGACGATCTGGAAGCGGGTCGTCACGTCCCGCAGTCCTTCCCAGTCGCCGATCATGGGGTGCTGCGTCAGGATCGCCGCGAAGGCGAGTGGAACGGCGATCAGCAGTGCGGCGTTGCGCGGGACGGTCATGTGGGCTCCTTCGTAGGCGTCATCTCGCCAAGGCTCGCGCCGGCGTGGCTGCGCAGATAGGGGAGAGGGCAGGCGTCCAGCCGCCAGTCGGATTGCGGTGCCGGTGCGGGCAGCCGCACCTAGCCAGGCGCGGCGCGAGGCGTCAGGATGGACCGCATGACGGCGCATCGGACGCTCGCCATCGCGGCGGCGGCCCTGCTCTGCGGACTCGGTGACGTGCTGCTCGTGGTCAGCAGCGAGCACTTCCCCGATCCCGGCGTGTGGGCGGTGTTCGGGCCGCTCGTGGGGTGGAGCTTCGTGGGCACGGGCCTGTACGCCTGGCAGCGGCGGCCCGAATCGCGCTTCGGCCTGCTGATGGTCCTGGTGGGCTTCGCGTGGTTCCTCGGACCGCTCTACGCCGCGGATTCGCCGCTCGTGTTCACGCTCGGCATCGTCGCCAGCGGTCTCTGGGGGCCGATCTTCGGCCAGGCGCTGTTGAGCTTCCCGACCGGGCGCCTGCCGACGCGGGCGCGTCGGCGGCTCGTGGCGGCGAGCTACGTGCTGATCCCGCTCGCCCCGGTGCCCGCGCTGCTGGTGAGCGAAGCCGACACCGTCATCACCGACTGCGAGGGCGGCTGTCCGCGCAACGTGCTGCTGATCGAGCGGGACGCCGGGCTCAGCGACGCGGCTCTCGCCCTCGGCTCGGCGCTGTCGCTCGGGCTGTGTCTGATCGCGGTCGGCATGCTGGTCCGCCAGTGGCGCGCCGCCGCGGCGCCCGAGCGCCGCAGCCTCGTACCGGTGTTCGCCAGCGGGGGCATCTCGCTCGCGCTGGTCGCCGCCTTCGCCGTCAGTCAGGTCGATGCGCTGCTGTGGCTGGCGTTCGGGGCCTTCGCCGCCACGCCGTTCGCGTTTCTCGCCGGGCTGGCGCGGGCCGACCTCTCCGGCTCGCGCGGCGTGCGCACGCTGATGGCGGAGCTCGCCGACGCGCCCGAGCGCGCGGACCTGCGCGACGCTCTCGCGCGCGCGCTCGGCGACCCCGCGCTGGAGCTCGCGTTCTGGATGCCCGAGCTGAGCCGCTACGTCGACGCGGGCGGCTCGCCCGCCGAGCTGCCCGGCCAGGACGACGCTCGCCGGACCGTGACCGAGATCGACCACAACGGAGAGCACATCGCCGCCATCGTGCACGACCGCGCGCAGGACTCCGGGACGGTTCGGGCCGCCGGCGCAGCCACCGCCCTGACGCTCGAGAACCAGCGCCTCGACGCCGAGCTGCGGGCCAACCTCGTCGAGCTGCGCGCCTCGCGCGCACGTCTCGTCGAGGCGGCCGACGGCGAACGCCGGCGGATCGAGCGCGACCTGCACGACGGCGCGCAGTCGCGGCTCGTCGCCCTCGCCCTGAGCCTCCGCCTCGCCCGCATGCGCGCGACCGACGGCTCCGACACCGCGGCCGTCCTCGACGGCGCGATCGCCGAGCTTGGGGAGAGCCTCTCGGAGCTGCGCGATCTCGCTCGCGGCATCCATCCTGTGGTGCTCTCCGAGCGCGGGCTCGAGCCGGCGGTGCGCGCCCTCGCGGCCCGCGCGCCCGTCCCGGTCGACATCGTCAGCGACGCCAGCGGCCGCCTGCCCGCCGCGGTCGAGACCGCGGCGTACTTCGTCGTCTCGGAGGCGCTCACCAACGTGTCGAAGTACGCCAACGCCGAGCACGCGACGGTGCGGGTGGAGCGCGTCGACGGGCAGCTCCTGGTGGAGGTCAGCGACGACGGCGTCGGAGGTGCCAGCGCCGGCGACGGCTCCGGTCTGCGCGGCCTGGCCGACCGCGTCGCAGCGCTCAGCGGCACCCTCGAGGTCACGAGTCCTCCAGGCCGGGGCACGCGGCTGCGAGCACGCCTGCCCTGCACGTGAGCGCCGCGGCCGCCATTCCGCTCCGCGTCGTCGTCGCCGAGGACTCGTTCCTCCTGCGGGCCGGCGTCGTGCGCGTGCTCGAGGCGACGGGGTTCGCCGTGGTCGGCGAGGCAAGCGACGCGGAGGAGCTGCTCGACCGGGTGCGCGAGCACCGGCCGGACGTCGTGGTCACCGACATCCGGATGCCGCCGACCCAGACCGACGAGGGACTGCGCGCCGCCGCGGTCATCCGCTCGGAGCTGCCGCAGACCGGCGTGCTGGTCCTCTCCCAGCACGTCAAGGAGAGCTACGCCATGCAGCTGCTCGAGGAGAGCGCCGCGGGCGTCGGCTACCTGCTCAAGGACCGCGTCATGGAGCCGCGCGGATTCGCGGAAGCGGTGAGGCAGGTGGCGCGCGGCGGCTCGGCGCTCGATCCCGAGGTCGTCGCGCAGATGCTCGGGCGCCGGCGCCGCGGCGGTCCGCTGGACGCGCTGACCGAGCGCGAGCTCGAGGTGCTCGCCGGCATGGCCGAGGGACGGTCCAACCTGACGATCGCGACCGGCCTCGACATCAGCGAGCACGCCGTGCAGCGCTACATCGCGGGCATATTCGCCAAGCTCGATCTCCCCGTCGGCGCCGAAGGGCACCGCCGCGTGCTGGCCGTGCTCACGTACATCCGCGCGCAAGAGAGCTGAGGGTCACGGCAGCGCCGGTCAGCCGACGAGCCTGCGCAGCTCGGCCTCGGTGACGTCGGGACCGATCTCGATGCGATCGAGCGGGTTGGAGGCGCCCGGCGTCGCAGGGTCGGCGCCGTCCTGCGTGAAGACGACGTCGAAGCTCAGCAGCAGCCGGGCGAGCAGCTCGCGCGGGATCCGGGGGTCGTTGGTGCCGGCCTGGCCGTAGTTGCCGTACGGGGGCGCGAACGCGAGCGGCCGGTAGCCGCGAACGTGGTGCGCGAGCTGCTCCTCCCCGTAGGTGATGTCCGAGAACACGCGCTCGCGCCAGCCGCCGAGCACCTCCTCGGACCCGCGGTAGGCGTAGAACGGGCCGACGTCGTCGGGGCCGGAGCCGTAGCGGATCAGGCGATGGCCGGTGCCGGACTGCAGCTGGACGTCCCAGCGGCCGCTGCGCTGTAGACGCGTCGAGCTCCTGCCAGGTCAGATACGCACGGTCGCCCGCTTCCACGCGGCCCGACGTCGACGAACAGCACGGCGTTGAACCCGAGCTCGCGCAGGGTCCCGTCGCTCGTCGTCCACGAGTCGAGGCGCCCGCCGTCGAACGTCACCAGCATCGGCCGGGGCGGAAGGCTGACCGCCTGCCGCTTGACGAAGCGGACGAGCTCGTCGAGCGTGATCGTCTCGTACCCGGCGTGGTCGAGCAGCGCCATCTGGCGCGCGAACGCCTCGGCGCTCGGGCGGTGATAGAGGAGCACCGGGACGCCCGTGCGGGTGGACGGCCCGGGAGCCCAGACCTCTCGGTCCTCGGCAGACAGCGTCACGCGTGGCGCGGGCGCCGGTTCCCGCGCCGGGGGCTCGCGCGCTGCCGACCCGCACGCGGAAAGGATCACGGACAGCGAGATCGCAGCGGCGAGACGATGCGCGCCGTGGGAAACCGGCGATCGGGTCTTCGAGCGGTCCGTGATCGTGAGGCTACCGACGCCGCAGGGGCGGGTCGTAGGCGAGCGCGAGCCGGGCGAGCGTGAGCGCGCCGAGCAGGAGCCCGAAGTCGCGCAGGGCGACGTCGTAGAACCCGGGCACCGTCAGGAGGTTGACGATGATCCCGGCCAGCCAGGCGGCGACGAGCGGGGCGCCGTAGCGCGGCTTGAGGGCCACGAGCACGCCGGCGAGGATCTCCACGGCCCCGACGAGGTACATGAAGTCCTGGCCGCTGCCGGGCGCGAGGTCGTTGATCCACGGCGCGAGGTAGATCGGCCAGTCGACGAGGACGTTGAAGAACTTGTCCAGGCCGAAGGCGATCGGCGCGACCGCGAACGCGACCCGGAGCATCTGGTACGCCTGCCGGCCGGCATCACCGCCGGCGAGAGTGGCGGCGACGCCGTGGCTCGGACGCGGGGCGGTGTCGGCTGTTCCGGCGTGCAGGGCGGACGTGGGCATGACGACCTCCTTCTAAAGACAATGGAACTAGTGCGAAATCTATTCCGGTCCGGCTTGTTTGTCAACATCGATTAGCGATAGAGTTCCCGCATGAGCCAGGACCCCCTCGAAGCCGTCCGCGCGCTCAGCGCGCTCGACGACCCGACCAGGCGCCGCGCCTACGACTACGTCGTCGCCGAGAGCCGTCGCGTGGCGCGCGACGAGGTCGCCGAGGCGCTCGGCATCGGGCGCACGCTCGCCGCCTACCACCTCGATCGCCTCGCCGACGGAGGGTCTGCTCGAGGTCGCCTACGAGCGCCGCACCGGCCGCGCCGGTCCAGGCGCGGGCCGTCCAGCGAAGGTGTACGAGCGCTCAGCGCGCGAGGTGACGGTCAGCGTCCCGCCGCGCGACTACGGGCTGGCCGCACGGCTGCTCGCGCACGCCGCCGCCCACGACGCCCACGGCGACACCCGCCGCGCCCTGCGCACGGCCGCCGGCGACCTCGGCCGCGAGCTCGGTGCCGGGGGGGGGAGGGCGAAGCGCTCGAGCGGCTGCTCCGCACGCGCGGCTACGAGCCGTACGACGACGGCGGCGTCGTGCGCATGCGCAACTGCCCGTTCCACGCCGCCGCACAGCTTCATCCCGAGGTGGTCTGCGACATGAACCTCGCGCTGATCGACGGGCTGCTCGAAGGGCGCGGCGAGCGCCGCGTGAAGGCCGTGCTCGAGCCCGGGCCGGGTCGTTGCTGTGTCGCGCTCGCGCCCGTCTGACATAGTCGATCGTGTCTTGGCCGCCGACGACGACACGCCCGCGCGCCCCCGCCGAGTGGTCCTCGCCGACGACAGCTACCTCGTCCGCGAGGCGATCACCCACGTGCTGGAGACGGAGTCGGGCTTCGAGCTCGTCGCGACCTGCGACAGCGGGGACGCGCTCCTCGCCGCCGTCGAGGCCGACGCCCCGGACGTCGTGCTGACCGACATCCGGATGCCGCCGTCGGGGGACGAGGAGGGCATCACGATCGCGAACACGCTGCGGGAGACACACCCGGAGGTCGGAGTGGTCGTCATGAGCCAGTACGCGAACCCGGCGTACGCGATGGCGCTGCTCGAGGCAGGGTCCGACCGCCGCGCCTACCTGCTCAAGGAGCACCTGCACGACCGCGCCCAGCTGGTCGCCGCGCTCGAGGCCGTGGCGACGGGCGGTTCGGTCGTCGACCCGAAGATCGTCGAGGCGTTGATCGCCGCGGCAGCCGCAGCGAGGACTCGCCGCTCGCCGAGCTGACCGGGCGCGAGCTCGAGATCCTCAGCAGGATCGCCCAGGGCAAGAGCAACCAGGCGATCGCCGACGAGCTCGTGCTCTCCAAGCGCGCGGTCGAGAAGCACATCAACGCGATCTTCCTCAAGCTCGACCTCTCGCGCACCGAGGAGGTGAGCCGCCGCGTCAAGGCGGCGCTCATCTACCTCGTCCCAGCAGGAACCCGGGTAACCGGCCGGGGGCGCGCACACCGGCCCGCGGGTGTCGGCCTGCATCCCGCGACTGCGCCGGTGGGCGCCCCCTTGTCGCGCGACCGCCGCGCCGGGGATGCTCGCACAGGATGGCGATCGCAGCCGTGATCGAGTCTGGGCCGGCCGAGGACGCCGCGCCGGCACTCGTGCCTGCAAGCCTGGACAACGGGACGGCCCGCGCCTGCGCGCGACCGCGGGTGCGCCGCGGCCGCGCCCGGCTGGTGCCGCGGCCGCGCTGTGCGGACGCGACGAGCGGTGCCCCCCGGTCGCGTGCTCGTCGCGCCGGCGGGCTACGGCAAGACGACGCTGCTGCTCGGAGTGGAGCGAGCGCGACGAGCGCCCGTTCGCCTGGGTCACGTTCGACGAGCGCGACGACGATCCGCGACGGCTGCTGACGGCGGCCCGTCGCGCGATCGCCGCCGCCGTCGGCCGCGAGCACCGAGCGCAGCCGTTCGTGCTCGTCGTCGACGACGTGCACGCGGCTGCACGAGTCGCGTGGCGCTCGATCGCGCTCAACGCGCTCGCCAACGACCTCCCGCCGCAGGCGATGCTGGTGATCGCGCTCGCGCACGTCCGCCGCCAGCTGCCGATCGCCCGGATGCGGGCGGAGGACGGCGTGACGGAGCTCGGCCCGCGCGAGCTGGCGATGACGCGGCCGGAGACCGCGTCGCTGCTGAAGGCCGAGGGCCACGACGTCGGGCGCGACGGCGTCGATCGTGCTCCTCGCGCAGACGGAGGGATGGCCGGCGGCGCTCTCGCTCGCCGCCCGTCTTCCTCGACGGACCGCGGCGCCGCGGCGCTCGATGCGCTTCGGCGGCACCGACCGGCTCGTCGCGCAGTACGTGCGCGACGAGGTGCTGCCGCGACGTCGCCGGCGGAGCAGCTGGACTTCATGCTGCGCGACCTCCGTCGCCGACATGCTGCACCGCGCCGCTCTGCGACGCGCTCGCGGCGACGAGCGGCTCGGCGCCACACGCTCGCGGCGCTGGCACGCGCGAGGCCTCGCCGTCCCGCTCGACCGCTCGCGACGAGCACTTCCGCTACCACCGCCTGCTCGCGGAGTCGCTGCGCGCGGAGCTCCACGCCACCGCGCCCGAGCGCGAGCGCGAGCTGCACCGCCGCGCCAGCGCCTGGCAGCGGCAGGCCGGCGACGTCGACCGAGCGATCGACCACGCGCTGCGCGCCGGTGACGTCGGCGACGCGGCCGACGTGGTGTGGAGCAACCTGGTGCAGCCCGTCGGCGCAGGGCCGCACGGAGCACGGTGGAGCGCTGGCTCGACCGCTTCACGCCGGACGAGATCGCCGAGCACGCGACGCTCGCGCTGACCGCCGCGGGCTGCGCGCTGCTGCGCGGGCAGGGCCATCTGGCGGCGCATTGGGCGGCGACCGCGGCGGCGGCCGCTGGACCCGGCGCCGAGCCGACGCTCCGTGCTCGGCGTCACGGTCCTGCAGGCGGCCGCTCGACGGTGGCCGCGTGCGTCCGCGCGCGACGACCTCGCGGCCGGCTGCGGCGGCGCGGCGGCCCGCGCGGCGGGCGCGCTCGTCGACGGGCATGGCACCGCCACTTCGACGGCGACCGCGACGGCGCCGCGACGGCGCTCGAGGCGGGCGCGCGCAGCGCGGCGGTCTCGGCGCCCGCGATCCATGTCCTCTGCCTCGCCCAGCTCGCCGTGCTCGCGCTCGAGGAGGACGACTGGGACGCGGCCGCGGCGCTCGTCACCCGCGCGCGCGCGCAGGTCGACCGCTACGCGCTCGCCGACCACGCCCGCGATGGCGCTCGTCTTCGCCGTCTCCGCGCTCGTGCGCGCGTCGCCGCGGCCGCGTCGACGCCGCGCAGAGCGACCTGGCGCGAGGCGGTGCGGTTGCAGGCGCGAGCTCGATCGACTTCCCGCCCGCCGTCGAGGCGGAGGTCAGCCTGATCGTCGCCGGCGCCGCGCTGCGGCTGAGCGACGTCGACCTGGCGCGCGAGCAGCTCGCCGGCGGCGACGCCGGCTCCTGCGCCGCCTGCCGGACGCGCGTCGCGACTGCACGAGCTGGCCGCCGACGTGGCCGCCCGGCTCGACGCGTTCCCGGCGGCGCGGCGACGCGCCGACGGCGATGACGCGCGGCGGAGCTGCGGATCCTCCAGCACCTCCCCACCCATCTCTCGTTCCGGGAGATCGGCGAGCTGACCTACGTGTCGGCGAACACGGTCAAGACGCAGGCCAACGCGTGTACCGCAAGCTCGGCGTCTCCTGCCGCTCCGACGCCGTCGCGCGAGCCCGCGCCTGCGGGCTGCTGCGACGGCGCCTCAACCTGACACGGTCTCCGCCGTCCCCGCCTGCGACCGCGTCCGCCGAGCTCGCGCCGCCAGCCCGAGAGCAGCCCGTGGACCGCCGGCCGCGCCGATGATCGGCTCGGCCGGAAGCGGGAGCCCGGGCGGCGCGAGGATGAACGGCCGGGTCTGCGGGCCGCCGAGGCCGCCGTGGAAGGAGATCAGCTCCTCGAAGGCGCAGCCCTCGTCGAGCACCGGGTCGTAGAAGCTGCCGACCATGATGTCGGCGACGTGCGCGAAGCCGTCGGTCCGCCGGAGGTGATCGGGCCGCCGTCGGCGAGAACGGCGCCAGCGGGTCGTCGCCCTCGACGCGGCCCGTCGTCCAGGTAGGCGGTGCCGGACGGCCCGAGCACGACGGCGCCGTGCTCGGCCGAGCGGACCAGCAGCCAGCCGATGTGCGGGTGCGAGCGCAGCGCGGGGATCAGCGTCGGGGTGCCGCTCGTCGATCTCCTCGAGCGTGAGCCGGTGCTTGCTCTCCATCAGGTAGACGAGGCCGAGGTTGCCGGAGCCGAGGACCACGACCTCGCGGTCGGAGACGTCGTTCTTCGGGCGCTTGCCGGCGCCTGCGGCCGGTCGCCTCCTCGACGGCGTGCTCCACCATCGCGTCCTGCTCGTCGCCGCCGGCGATGCCCGCCACGCGCCCGCTGCGCGAGCGACCGCTCGACGAGCTCGTCGAGCCCGTAGCCGTGGCGCTGCTTGAACGTCGCGCCCTGCGTCTGGCCGTGGTCGGAGAGCACGACGATCTCGTACGGCCGCGGGGCGTAGCGGCGCGCGCGCTCGAGCCGGCCGAACTGCTCGTCGAGCTTGCGCAGCGCCTCCATCGTGTCGGCGCGCTCGAGGCCGGAGTGGTGCGCGACCTCGTCGTAGCTCGAGAACGTCGCGTAGACCGCGGGCCGGCCGCGCATCATGTCGGTCAGCACGCCGAAGACGATCAGGTCGCGCACGATCGACGCACATCGCCGCGCGCATGAGCGGATAGATGCCGCCGCGATGCCCGCGCGGCCGCACGTCGCGCCGGGCGGCGCGCGCAGCGGCCGTGAGCTCGAGCACGATCTCCCAGAAGAACAGCACGAGCGCGCGCGTGACGTTGAAGCCGTTGGCGAAGAACGCCCGGTAGCCGGGATTGGCGCGCTTCTCGGCGTCGGTCCGGCTGACGGTCAGGATCGTCTCCTCGGCCTCGCCGGAGAGCAGGTTGCCGCGGCTCGCGCCGCCGTCGGCGAGCAGCCCGATGCCGGTCGCGAGGCGCGCCTCGATCTCGGCGCAGTCCGCCGGCGAGGAGCAGGCGAGCAGCCGGCCCGTCTCCTTCTCGACCCAGCGGAAGGCCGGGATGTCCTCGTTGGAGCCGAGCAGGATCCCGGCCTGGCTGGCCCCGGTCTGCGAGGAGAGGTCGGGCTCCCACTCGGCGAGCCGGTAGCCGTCGTCGGCGATCCAGCGCGCCATCGTCGGGCGCGCTGCCGTCGCGCATCGCGTCGCGCAGCACGGGCAGCGCCAGCCCGTCGATCTCGAGGAAGATGATCCCCGGGACGTCGGTGGTCGGCGCGCGCGCCCTGGCGGCGCGCGATGCGGCGCGTGACCCGGAGGTTGTACTGGTCGTCGTCGTTCGTGCCCAGGATCGCCTGCAGCACGAGGCTCACGGCGGCGATCACGAGCGACGCGAGCAGCGCGTCGCCGAAC
The DNA here is from genome assembly GCA_963843485.1 of uncultured Solirubrobacteraceae bacterium. Classification (GTDB taxonomy): domain Bacteria; phylum Actinomycetota; class Thermoleophilia; order Solirubrobacterales; family Solirubrobacteraceae; genus DASSUW01. The sequence goes on from CAWJKK010000003.1 coordinate 159,167, forward strand.
GAGTCGACGTGGATGTCGTCGGGCAGCAGCTCGTGCGCGGCCATCAGCAGCAGCGGCGTCCGCGAGCGAGCACGAGCAGGAAGCCGGTGACGAGCATGAACGGGAGCCGCAGCGCCGCGAGGATCGGCGGGAGCACGGCGTTCAGCACGGCGACGAGCGCCGCGACGAGGAACGCCGCGCCGGTGCTCTCGAGCCCGACACCCGGGCACGATCGCGGCCGCGATCCAGACCGCGGCCGCGCCGACCACCCACGCGACGAGCGTGCGCAGCGAGCCCGAGCCGCGGCGTCGCCGGCTGCCAGCGCGTGCCCTCTCCGTAGGAGACCGTGGACATCGTGCGCCCGTCGCTCAATGGTGGAATCCGGCCGCGCTCTCGGCTCGAGTGCACCGGGGCGGGCTGCTTCGCCAGCACGCGCGAGCTCGCGCTTGATGTCGGACACGCAGCAGGTCGGCGAGGTCGTGCGTGAACCCGCGCCGCACGACGACGCGCAGCGCCGGCGAGGTCGGTGCGGTTGGCCGGGAACGTGTAGGCCGGCACCTGCCAGCCGCGCGAGCGCAGCGCGTTGGAGAGGTCGAACGCGGTGAAGTTGTCGATCGCCGGCGCGACCGTGAACGCGAACACGGGCAGCTCGTCGCCGCGCGTGAGCAGCTCGAACGGCCCGAGCGCACTCGATCTCGCCGGCCAGCCGCGTCGCCACGCTGCGGGCGTACCCCTGGACCGCGCGGTAGCCGTCGAAGCCGAGGCGCAGGAAGTTGTAGTACTGGGCGATGACCTGGGAGCCGGGGCGCGAGAAGTTGAGCGCGAACGTCGGCATGTTGTCGCCGAGGTAGTTGACCCAGAAGATCAGCTCCTCGGGGAGCGCGTCGGCGTCGCGCCAGACGATCCAGCCGACGCCGGGGTACACGAGCCCGTACTTGTGGCCCGACGCGTTGATCGACGCGACGCGCGGCAGGCGGAAGTCCCAGATGAGGTCCTCGTCGATGAACGGCGCGACGAACGCGCCCGATGCGCCGTCGACGTGCACCGGGCACGTCGATGCCCGGTGTCGCGCCTCGAAGCGGTCGAGCGCGGCGCAGATGTCCGCGACCGGCTCGTAGGCGCCGTCGAACGTCGAGCCGAGGATCGCGACGACGCCGATCGTGTTCTCGTCGCAGCGCGCGACGGCCTCCTCCGGCGACAGGATGAACCGGTCGCCCTCCATCGGGACGAGCCGCATCTCGACGTCCCAGTAGTTCGCGAACTTCTCCCAGCAGATCTGGACGTTGATGCCCATCACGATGTTCGGGCGGTCGGCCGGCTTGCCGGCCGCCTTGCGCCGGAGCTGCCAGCGGCGCTTGAGCGCCAGGCCGCCGAGCATCGCCGCCTCGCTCGACCCGGTGGTCGAGCAGCCCGGTCGGCTCGGTCGGCGTCCGGCGCGTTCCAGAGCCGGCTGAGCATGCGCACGCAGCGCGTCTCGATCTCCGCGGTCTGCGGATACTCGTCCTTGTCGATCATGTTCTTGTCGAACGACTCGGCCATGAGCCGCTCGGCCTGCGGCTCCATCCAGGTCGTCACGAACGTCGCGACGTTCAGGCGCGCGTTGCCGTCGATCATCAGCTCGTCGTGGACGATCTGGTAGGCGACGTCGGGCGGCAGCTCGGGCTGCGGCAGCGCGTGGCTCGGCACGTGCCGGCCCTCGAGCGCGAACAGCGGGGCCGACTCGGGTTCGTCCTTCGGCGGGGTCATGATCGCGGCGCCTCCTGATCGGGGTTGGACGCCACGCTGCAGGTACGGCGCCCGCGTCACCCAAACGGACGATTCATCCGATCGGGATGACGTGGCCGCACGCGCGCCGGTCACGCTGCTGCCGTGGACGATCCTGCCGCCTCCACGCAGCTCCTGCTCTTCGGCTTCGGTCCGGACGCGTCGTTCGAGGGCCAGCTCGTCGGCGCGCTCGAGCGGATGGAGTCCGGCGGGACGCTGCGGGCGGACGGCTGCTCGGGCGACCGGAGCGCGCGCTCGCCGACGGCTGACGTGCGGCGGCTCGCCGAGCGCGCGGGCTCGGCGCGGCGCTCGCCGACGTGCTCGCGGGCACTCGCGCCGGGGCGGCGATGGCGGTGGTCGCACGGGCGGGGTCCCGCTCGGCGGCGGGCTCGGGCGCGACCGTGAGCGCGCCTGTCCGCGGTGGCCGACCGCTGCTCGCGGCCGCCGCTCGCAGCGCGATGGGTTCCAGCGGATCCCCCGATCGGATGATGCGTGTCGTCCTCCTGTGGGCGACGCTGCGCCGATCAACGAGGACTCCCGCATCATCGCCGTCCCGCAGTGGCTCCGCGACGTGGGCTTCATGTCGTGGCTGCTCGTCGGCGCGTTCGTCCTGCTCGCCGGCGTCGTCTGGCTGCTCTCGCTGACGTCGATCATCGTCATCCCGGTCGTCACGGCCGGGATCATCGCCTCGGTGCTCGCGCCGGTCGTGCGGCTGGCTCGCGCGCCACCGTGTCGGTCGTGCCGGCGGCGCGGCGATCGTGCTGTTGGGCGTGATCGCGCTCGCCGTGCTGATCGCCGTCCTGCTGCTGTCCGGGGTGACCAGCCAGGGGCCCGAGCTCGAGAAGAGCCTCAAGAGCGCGGTCGACAAGCTGCAGAGCGCGCTGAAGGACGCGGGCGTCAGCGACGCCAAGGCGCAGAGCGCCGGGGACAGCGCGAGCTCCTCGGTCAGCGACGCCTTCCACGCGCTGCTCGGGGGCGTGGCGACCGGCATCACGGCGCTCGCCTCGCTCGCGGCCTTCCTGTCGTTCACCGCGCTCAGCCTGTTCTTCCTGCTCAAGGACGGACCGGTGATCCGTGCGTGGATCGAGCGCCACATGGGCCTCCCGCGCGAGCTCGGCCAGACGATCACGAGCCGGGCGATGCAGTCGCTGCGCGGCTACTTCGCCGGCGTGACCGCGGTGGCGGTCTTCAACGCGGTGGTGATCGGCCTCGGCGCGGTGGTCCTCGGCCTGCCCGAGATCGGCGCGATCGTGATCATCAACTTCGTCGCGGCGTACATCCCGTACCTGGGCGCCTGGTCGGCCGGCGCCTTCACCGTGCTGGTCGCGCTGGGGGCGGAGGGCGCCACGGCGGCCGTGACGATGGCGATCGTCGTCCTGCTCGCCAACGGGATCCTGCAGCAGATGATCCAGCCGATCGCCTACGGCGCCGCGCTCGGCATCCACCCGCTGGCCGTCCTGATCGTCACGATCGCCGGTGGCGCACTGTTCGGCACGATCGGGCTGATCCTCGCCGCTCCGCATCACCTCGGCGATCGTCAGGATCTCCGCGGACCTCGCGAGTCAGCGCGCAGCGGATCCGGCCGGCCCCGTGCCCGCGCCGACCTGACCAAGCGGCGCGCGACCGGCTCAGGTCACTCGTCGAACTCGTGCTCGTGGCCCTGCCCCGTGCGGGGCTTGGACCCGAACCCGCGCTGCAGCCCGCCCGTGCTGACGCCCGGCGGCGGCCCGCCCGGCTGCGGGTCGCCGGCGCGGCCGCGGTGCTTCGGGCGGTCGGCGTCGCGGCTCGGCTGCACCCGCTTGGGCTCGCCGCGCTGCTTCGGGAAGTGCGGCGGCCAGGGCGCGTCGCCGAGCCCGCCCTCCTCGTCGCGCCGCGCGAGGTCGAGCAGCTTGTCGAGCACGCCCGGCTGCTCGTCGATGAACGCCGCCGGATCGCCGACGGTCGCGAGCCGCTCGCGGACGGTGTCGAGCCGGAAGTCGCCCGGCTCCGCGTCCGGCACCTCGTCCCAGGCCAGCGCGCAGGACACGCGCGCGTCCGGCGTCGGCCGGACGGAGTAGCAGGAGGCGACGGTGCGGTCGCGGGCGTTCTGGTTGTAGTCGACGAACACGCCGTGGCGCTCCTCCTTCCACCACTTGCTCGTCGCCAGGTCGGGCGCGCGCCGCTCGACCTCGCGGGCCAGCGCGAGCGCCGCGCGGCGGACCTCGAGGTGGTCCCACTCCGGGTGGATCCGCACGTTGACGTGGATGCCCTTGGAGCCCGACGTCTTCGGGTAGCCCTCGAGCCCGTGCTCGGCGAGCACGTCGCGCACGACCATCGCCGTCCGCCGCACGTCGTCCCAGCCGATCCCGGGCGTCGGGTCCAGGTCCACGCGCAGCTCGTCCGGACGGTCGAGGTCGGCGCGCCGCGCCGGCCACGGGTTGAAGTCGATCACCCCGAGGTTCACGGCCCAGACGAGGTGCGCTGCGTCGTTCGCCACCAGCTCCTCGGCGGTGCGGCCGGACGGGAACGACACCGTCGCCGTCTGCAGCCACTCGGGCACCTTCTGCGGCACGCGCTTCTGCCAGATCGGGTCCTCCATGATCCCGTTGACGAACCGCTTCATGACGGTCGGCCGCTCGCGCAGGTGGACGAGCGCGGCGTCGGCGATCTCGAGGTAGAAGGTCGCGAGGTCGAGCTTCGTCCAGCCGGGCTTGGGGAAGTAGACCTTCGCGGGATTCGAGAGGCGGACCTCGTGCCCGGCCGCCTCGACGATCGTGAACTCGCTCTTCGCCACTCAGGGGGAGCCTAGACCAGCCTCTCGCTGCGCCCGGTCGACGGCGCCCACGACGACGTCCGGCGACGGCGATGCCGACGAACCGGAACTCGCTGTCGTCCGAGCCGGCCGTGTCGAAGTCGACCGTGCCCACGCGCATCATCCGCTCGAGCGGCCGCTGCTCCGTGTTCACGTTCTGCACGCGGTCGATGCGCGTCTGCTGGACCCGCTTGGAGAGGATGCCGCGGCGGATGTACAGCCGCTGCGTCGTGACGAGGTAGCGCGTGGCGGTGCGCTTGACCAGGCCCGCGACGACCACGATCGCGATCAGCGCGGCGCCCGCGAGCACGCCGACGATCACGCTCGCGATCAGCGCCACCACCACCCCGACGGCGAGCGCGACGCCGACGCCGATGGCGTAGAAGCTCAGCACTGCCCGCCACGACGGGTGGCCTTCGAACACGATCGTCTCGCCGGGATGCAGATCCATGTGCGCAGTGTCCTATACATCCGGACTGGACGCGCACCCCTGCGATCGAAGAGGATCGCCCAACGCCTATGCACTCCTCGAGCCGCGCGGGTTGGGTCGTGCTGCTGATGCTGCTCGTCGCATCGGTGGCAGCCGCATCGGCAAACGCCGCGGAGCGCGAGCTGGTGCCGCTCGGCGAGTGGGGCACCGGAGAGCAGATCGGGCCGCGCGCCGAGGCGCTGGCGGTCGGCGCCGACGGCACGCTCGCCGTCGCCGACGGGTCGCGCGACCGCGTCGCCCTGTTCGGTCCCGACCGCGCGCCGGCCGGCGGCTTCACGGCTGATGACCCGCGCGGGATCGCCGCCGCTCCCGGCGGCTACCTCGTCGCCGAGCGCAAGGGCGTCCGGCGCGTCAGCGCGACCGGCGCGACGCTGACCGAGTACGCCGCGCACGACCCGCATGGCGTCGCGCTCGCCGGCGACACCGTCCTGATCGCGACCCGCGGGCGGATCCTGCGCTACACGCTCGCCGGCGCGGCGCTGCCCGCCTGGCCCGCCTGGCTCGCCGATCCGCGCGGGCTCGCCGTCGCGCCCGACGGTAGCGTCTACGTCGCCGACCACCTGCGCTGGCGGATCGAGCGCTTCAGCGCCGCCGGCGAGCACAGCGGCGGCTGGTGGACGCCCGACCCGCACGGCATCGCCGTCGCGGCCGACGGCACGGTCTTCGCGGCGTCCAACCGCGCCCACCGCCTGAAGTGGTTCAGCCCCGCCGGCGACCGGCTCGGCGAGCTGCGCCTGACGCATCCGCGCGGCGTCGCCGTCGACTGCCGCGGGACCGTCACCGTGGCCGGCGCCGCTGCGCGCCGGCTCTCCGCCTTCGGCGACGCCGGGGCGGCGCCGCCGCCGTGCACGCCGCCCGTGACCCCGCCGCTGCCCGCGCGGCCGGCTCCGCCGCTCGCCGTGCCACCGCCGCTCGCCGTCGAGCAGCCGCGGCTCGGCCGCACCGCCGCCGCGACGCCGGTCTCCGGCACCGTGCTCGTCGACGGCCGCCCGCTCGGCGAGCGCACGATCGTCCCCGTCGCGACGGAGATCGACGCGACCGACGGCCGCGTCGAGCTGGTGTTCGAGACGACGGCGGGCGAGTTCCAGGAGGGCACCTTCAGCTCCGGCTCGTTCACGATCCACCAGGGCCGCGACCGCTCGCTCGTGGAGCTGCGGCTGACCGGCGAGGCGCCCGAGGCCGACGACGCCGAGGGCGCCGCCCGCACGAGCGCCCGGCGCAAGCGCCGCCGGGTCTGGGGCCGCGGCTCGGGCGACTTCCGCACGACCGGCCGCCATGGCTCCGCGACCGTGCGCGGCACGCGCTGGCTGACCGAGGACCGCGCGACCGGCACGTTCATCCGCGTCGTCGAGGGCTCGGTGCTCGCGCATGCGTTCGACCGCAACGTCCGGCGCATCGTCGACGCGGGCGAGAGCTTCCTGGCCAAGCCGGCGTGCGTGAGCCGCCGCGCCTTCCGGATCCGGCTGCGCGTCCCGATCGGCACGGCCGTGCGCTCCGCCCGCGTGCTGGTGGCCGGGCGCCGCGTCCGGGTCATGCAGGGCGCGCGCATCACCGCGCCGGTCGACCTGCGCGGGCTGCCGCGCGGCACGGTCGACGTGCGCATCCGCGTCGTCACCCGCTCCGGTGCCGTGCTGCGCGAGACACGCACCTACCAGACCTGCCTGGGGGCTCGCGGTTAGATGCACCGCCGCGGCGGGCGCCGGGCGCGCGTGGCCTCGATCATGGTCGCGGGTGCCTGTGCACTGCTGATCGGCGCCGTCGTCCACGCGACCGGCGCGCTGGACCGGCTCGAGCTGCTGACCGTCGACGTGCGCTTCGACGCGCGCGGCCCGCAGCCGCCGCCCGCCGACATCGTCGTCGTCGGCATCGACGACCACACGTTCAGCGAGTACACGTTCGTGCCCTATCCGCTGCCGCGCCGCTACCACGCTCGCGTGATCCGCCGGCTCGTGGACGCGGGCGCGCGCGTGATCGCCTACGACATCCAGTTCACCGAGCCGTCCGCCCGGCCGCGCTCGGACCTCGCGCTCGTCGACGCCGTCGAGCTGGCGCGCGACCGGATCGTGCTGGCGACGACGGAGACCGACGGCGCCGGCGGCACGCGCGTGCTCGGCGGCGACGACCTGCTGCGCGAGATCGGCGCCCGCGCCGGCAACGCCGTCGTCCCCGCCGACGTCAACGGCGTCATCCGGCGGATGCCCTACGAGGTCGACGGCCTGCACGCGTTCCCCGTCGTCGCCGCCGAGATCGCCACCGGCGAGGTCGTCGACGAGGCGCCGTTCATCCCCGGCGGGGCCTGGATCGACTTCCGCGGGCCGCCCGGCACGCTCGTGCACCACTCGTTCTCGGACGTCGAGCAGGGTCAGGTCCCGGCGAGCGCGTTCCGCGGCAAGATCGTCGTCGTCGGCGCGGTCGCGCCGTCGCTCCAGGACGTCGCGGCCACCTCCACGTCGGGCCACGAGCTGATGAGCGGCCCCGAGATCCAGGGCGAGTCGATCGCGACGATCCTGCGCGGCTTCCCGCTGCGCGCGGCGCCCGACTGGGTCGGCTGGGTGCTGCTGTTCGGCCTCGGCGCGATCCCGCTGCTCGCCGGCCTGTGGCTGCGGCCGCTGCGCGGGCTCGTCCTCGCCGTCGTCGCCGGGGCGCTGTTCGCGCTCGGGGCCTATCTGACGTTCCGCTCCGGCTGGATCGTCCCGGTGGTGGCGCCGCTGGCGACGCTGGCGCTGAGCGCGGTCGCGGTGCTGGCGGTGCTGGGCGTGCGCGAGGCGATCGAGCGCCAGCGGACCCGCGACGTGTTCGCGCGCTTCGTGCCCGAGCGCGTGGTCGACGAGGTGCTCGACCAGGCCGACGACGACCTGCGGCTCGGCGGCGTGCGCCGCGAGGTCACGGTCCTGTTCAGCGACCTGCGCGGCTTCACCGCCTACAGCGAGGGCAAGACGCCGGGCGAGGTGATCGCGGTGCTCAACGAGTACCTGACCGAGATGAGCGACGCGATCCTCGACAGCGGCGGCACGCTGATCTCGTACATGGGCGACGGCATCATGGCCGTCTTCGGCGCGCCGCTCGACCAGCCCGACCACCGCGAGCTCGCGGTCGCGACCGCGCGCGACATGCTCGCCCGGCTCGACGGCTTCAACGACCGCGGCGGCCGCGACTTCCGCATGGGCATCGGCATCAACACCGGCCCGGCGATGTGCGGCAACGTCGGCTCCGCGCGCCGGCTCGAGTACACCGCGATCGGCGACACGACGAACACCGCGGCGCGGCTCGAGGGCATGACCAAGGGCTCGGGCTACGCGGTCTTCGTGTCGGACTCCACGCGCGCGGGCCTCCCGGAGATGCCCGCGGACCTCGAGTTCGTCGACGAGCTCGCCGTCCGCGGCCGGCGCGCCAAGGTGCGGATCTGGGGCTTACGTTGCGAGGGCGACGTGCAGCGGATACGGTCGGAAGCAGGTCACCAGAGACGAGGAGAGGCGATGTACAAGGCCAAGCTGCACGAAGTGCCGTTCTTCAGCATGCTCGGGAAGAAGGACCTCGAGCGAGTCGCCCAGCAGACCGACGAGGTCGACATCCCCGCCGGCAAGGTGATCACGCGCGAGGGCGACATCGGCCACGAGTTCTTCGTGATCGAGGACGGCACGGCGGAGGTCGTGCAGGACGGCCGCCACCTGGCCGACCTCGGGCCGGGCGACTTCTTCGGCGAGCTCGCGCTGCTCGAGGAGGAGCGCCGGACCGCGACGGTCACCTCGACCAGCCCGATGCGGCTGATCGTGATGACGCGGCAGAACTTCCGCGGGATGGATCAGTTCATGCCCGGCATCCACGCGGAGGTCCACGCGCAGATCACGCAGCGCCGCGCCTCGGTCAGCTAGGGCGGCGCGAGCGGGCGATCTCGAGCAGGCGGTCGCGGGTCTCCCGCGGCAGCCGCTTGACGTCCCAGTTCGTGAGCCGGATCAGCCGCACGGGCGAGCTGGCGACGACTGACGCGGTGCGCAGCTCGCGCTCGAGCACGCCGATCTCGCCGACCACGTCGCCGGGGCCGAGGCTGCGGATCAGCTTGCCGTCGCGCAGCACGTCGGCGGTGCCGGACTCGATCGCGATCATGTCGTTGCTGAAGTCGCCCTCGCGGATCAGCGTCTTGCCCATCTGGGCGCTGTCCTCGGTCGCGAAGGTCGCGATGCGGCGGCGGTCGGCGTCGGACATCTCCGCGAACAGCGGCACGGACTTGAGGTGGTCGGGATCCATCGGGCGTTCCTACCACAAACGCACCTGACAGACCGGTCAGTAAGATGGCGGGCGTGACCGCGCGCGAGAAGCTCGTCGACACGGCCGAGCGGCTGTTCTACGCCGACGGGATCAGCGCGACCGGCGTCGACGCGGTGGTACGCGAGGCCGGCGTCTCCAAGCCGACGCTGTACGCGCACTTCGGCTCCAAGCAGGAGCTCGTCGCCGCGGTGTTGCAGGCGCGCCACGAGCGCCGCGCGGCAGCGCTCGAGTCCGCCGCGGCGGACGGCGGCCTGGCGGCCGTGTTCGCGCTGCTCGGCGACTGGCACGGCCGCGCGGGCGCACGCGGCTGCGGGTTCCTCAACGCCGCGGCCGAGCTGCCCGATCCGGCCTGCGCGCCGCGTGCCGTGATCGCGGCCGAGAAGGTCTGGCTCGAGGCGCTGCTGGAGCGGCTCGCCCGCGCTGCCGGCCACGCGGACCCCGCGACGGTCGCCTCCCAGCTCCTGCTGCTCGTCGACGGCGTCAGCGGCCGCGTCGTCGTCCACGGACCCGCGGCGGCGCCCGCCGCGCTCGCCGACGCCACCGCGGCCGCCGAGCGACTGCTCGCGTGACCGGCGCCTGGGACCGCCCGGTCGAGCGCTCCGCCCGCCTGCTCGCCGGCCTCGTGCTGTTCGGCCTCGCGCTCGCGCTGCTCGTCGAGGCCGACCTCGGGCTCGACCCGTGGAGCGTGTTCAACCAGGGCATCTCCCGCCGCACCGGCCTCAGCCTCGGCACGATCACGGTGATCGTCTCGGTCCTGCTGCTCGGCCTCTGGATCCCGCTGCGCCAGCGGCCGGGCGTCGGGACGGTCGCCAACGCGCTGATCGTCGGCCCGGTGATCGACCTCGGGCTCGCCGTCATCCCCGACCCCGGCAGCGTGCCGGCGCAGGTCGCCTACATGGTCGCGGCGATCGCCGGCTCGGCGGTCGCGACCGGGCTCTACGTCGGCGCCGGCTGGGGCCCGGGGCCGCGCGACGGGCTGATGACCGGCCTCGCCGCCCGCGGCGTCCCGCTGGCCGTCGCCCGCGCCGGCATCGAGATCACCGTGCTCGTGATCGGCTGGGCGCTCGGCGGCACCGTCGGCGTCGCGACCGTGCTGTTCGCGGCCACGATCGGCCCGCTGGTCAAGCAGGCGCTGCAGCGCCTGAGGATCGCGCCGGCCATCGGTTCGGCGCACGAACACGTGCGATACTCCGTTTGATGGCCGCTCCTCGTTCGAGCACGGCTCGCTCTCGAACCGCGCCGAAACGCCGGGACCAGGAGGTGCTTGAGGCGGCGGCAAAGGTCTTCCACGACCGCGGGTACGCAGCGGCGTCGATCCAGGACGTCGCCGACGAGCTCGGGATCCTCAAGGGCAGCCTGTACCACTACATCGACTCGAAGGAGGACCTGCTGCTCCGCCTCCTCGAGGTCACGCATGACGACGTCGACCGCATTCTCACCGAGGTCGAAGAGATCGACAACGTCTCTCCGCTCGACCGCTTGCGCCTGTACGTGCACCGGCAGGTCGAGTACAACATCGCGAGCACGGCCAACCTGCAGCGGGTGAGCATCTACTACCGGGATCTCGATCAGCTCGGCGACGGCCGCAGACGGCTCATCGACGACCGCCGCCGTCGGCACGAGGAGTTCGTGATCGAGCAGATCGAAGCGGCCCAGCCGCGACGGCCTCGCCGACGTGTCGCTCCACGCCGTGATGGCCAAGAACAACATCTTCGCGACGATCAGCGGGACGGCGCGCTGGTACCGGCCGCGCGCCTTCCCGCGCAGCGAGGTCGCAGCGGCTTGCGCCGCATTCGCAGTCGGCGGCATCGCGGCCGCCCGCTGACGTCTCCGTCGGGCCTGCTCGCGGGCACGATCCCGTGTTACAACGTCTTCGCCTGTGCCGACCGGGCGCCCGCACGCCCGCGCCGCAGCTCGGCGGGTCCACGCGCGCGCTGCTCGCGGAGGCCGGGCTCGGCGGCGCCGAGATCGACGCGCTCGTGGCCGACGGGGTGGCGGGCTGATGCGCCAGACTGCGGCGCGTGCCGTTCGACCCGATCGCGGAGGCCCAGCGCCAGTGGGACGCCCACTGGGGCGAAGGGGCGACGCCCGCCGTCGGCGCCGTGACCTCGATCATGCGCGCCCAGCAGGTGCTGCTCGCGCGGCTGAACGACCTGCTCGAGCCGTGGGACCTGACGTTCCCGCGCTACGAGGCGCTGATGCTGCTGCTCTACAGCAGCCGCGGCGCGCTGCCGCTGGGCAAGATGGGGGACCGGCTGCAGGTGCACCGCGCGAGCGTCACGAACGTCGTCGACCGGCTCGCCGAGCAGGGCCTCGTCGAGCGCGTGCCGCAGGAGACCGACCGCCGCAGCGTGCTGGCGCGGATCACCGGCGACGGCCGGCGCGTGGCGCGCGAGGCGACCGAGCGGCTGAACGCCGAGCAGTTCGGAACCGGGCCGCTCTCGGATGCCGAGCGCGATGAGGTCTTCCGCCTGCTGCGCCCGCTGCGCGAAGCCGCGGGCGACTTCGCCCTAGAATAGGCGACCCTCAAACTATCGGGAGTCAAACGGTATGACGGTTGCCACCCACGGCGACCTCGACGCCTGGCGCGAGCGGTACGCCGCCACCCCTGAGCGCGACACGTCGTTCACCACCCTGTCCGGAGAGCCCGTGCAGGCGCTCTACAACGAGGCCGCGGACCCGTCCGGGATCGGGCTGCCGGGCGAGTTCCCGTTCACGCGCGGCGTGTACCCGAGCATGTACCGCGGCCGCCTGTGGACGATGCGCCAGTTCGCCGGCTTCGGCACGGCGGAGGAGACCAACGAGCGCTTCCGCTACCTGCTCGACCACGGGCAGACCGGCCTCAGCACCGCGTTCGACATGCCGTCGCTGATGGGGCACGACTCCGACCACGTGCGCTCGCTCGGCGAGGTCGGCCGCGAGGGCGTGGCCGTCGACACGCTCGACGACATGGCGACGCTGTTCGGCGGCATCGACCTCGGCCGCGTCAGCGTCTCGATGACGATCAACGCCCCGGCGGCGATCATGATGGCCTTCTACGTCGTCGCCGCCGAGCAGTCCGGCGTGCCGCGCGACCGTCTCGGCGGCACGATCCAGGCGGACATCCTCAAGGAGTACATCGCCCAGAAGGAGTGGTGCTTCCCGGTCGACCCGGCGATGCGCCTGCTGGGCGACATGGTCGCGTGGAGCTCGCGCGAGCTGCCGCGCTGGCACCCGATCTCGATCAGCGGCTACCACATCCGCGAGGCCGGCTCGACCGCCGCGCAGGAGCTCGCCTTCACGCTCAAGGACGGCCTGACCTACGTCGAGCAGGCGATCGACCGCGGACTCGACGTCGACGACTTCGCGCCCCGCCTGAGCTTCTTCTTCAACGCGCAGATCGACTTCTTCGAGGAGATCGCCAAGTACCGCGCGGCACGCCGGATCTGGGCGCGCGAGCTGCGCGACACGTACGGCGCGCGCAACCCCAAGAGCTGGCTGATGCGCTTCCACACGCAGACCGCCGGCGTGTCGCTGACCGCGCAGCAGCCGCTCAACAACATCGTCCGCACCGCGATCGAGGCGCTCGCCGGCGTGCTCGGCGGCACCCAGTCGCTGCACACCAACTCGTTCGACGAGGCGCTCGCGCTGCCGAGCGAGGAGGCCGTCCGGATCGCGCTGCGCACGCAGCAGGTGATCGCGCACGAGACCGGCGTCACGAACACGATCGACCCGCTCGGCGGCTCCTACTTCGTCGAGGCGCTGACCGACCGCATGGAGGAGCTCGCCTACGAGTACTTCCACCGGATCGACGAGCTCGGCGGGATGGTCGAAGCCGTCAAGACCGGCTTCCCGCAGCGCGAGATCGCCGACGCGGCGTACGAGCTGCAGCGCGAGATCGACGGCCGCGAGCGGATCGTGGTCGGCGTCAACGACTACCTCGAGGGCGACGGGCGCGAGCTCGAGCTGCTGCGGATCGACCCGGCGCTCGAGCGCAAGCAGATCGGCCGCGTGCAGGCCGTGCGCGCGCGCCGCGACGGGGCGGCCGTCGAGCGCGAGCTGACCGCGCTCAAGGCGGCGGCCGCCGACGAGCGCCACAACCTGATGCCGAACCTGATCGAGTGCGCGCGCGTGCACGCCTCCGAGGGCGAGATCGTCGAGGCGCTGCAGGAGGTCTTCGGGACCTACACCGAGACGCCCGTTTTCTAAAGGGGTCTGACCCCTTTAGGTTGTGGCCATGAGCGATATTCGCGTGGGGGTCCAGGTCCAGCCGCAGCACGCCGACTACGACGGGATGCGCCGGGCCTGGCTCGAGGCCGAGGAGCTCGGCGCCGACATGGTCTTCACCTGGGACCATTTCTCTCCGCTCTACGGCGATCCGGACGGCAAGCACTTCGAGAGCCTCGCCTCGCAGGCGGCGCTCGCCGAGGCCACGTCGCGCGCGCAGATCGGCGCGCTGGTCATGTGCAACTCGTACCGCAACCCGCAGTACCTCGCGGACGCGCTGCGCACGGTCGACCACATCTCCGGCGGCCGCCTGATCGTCGGCATCGGCGGCGGCTGGTTCCAGCGCGACTACGACGAGTACGGCTACGAGTTCGGCACCGCCGGCACGCGCCTGCGCAAGCTGGCCCACGACCTGCCGCTGTTCAAGCAGCGCCTGGCCAAGCTCAACCCGGCGCCGCTCGGCCCGATGCCGATCATGATCGGCGGCACGGGCGAGAAGGTGACGCTGCGGATCGTGGCCGAGCACGCCGACCTGTGGCACGGCTTCGGCGAGGCCGAGCGCTACCGCGCGAAGGCCGAGATCCTCGCCGGTCACTGCGAGCAGGTCGGGCGCGACCCCGCCGCGATCACGCGCGTGTGGGGCGTCCCGGGCGGCGAGCCCGCGAAGGCCGAGGAGCTGCGCGAGGCCGGGGTGACGCACTTCACCGTCGGCGTCGGCGGCGACGGGCACGGCTACGACCTGAGCCCGCTGCGCGAACTGCTGCGCTGGCGCGACGGCGGCTGAGCCCATAACGATCGGCACTTGACTTCAAGCGTGGTTGAAGGTCGATGATGACCTCATGACGACAACCACGCCGGACAGCCACGTGCAATTCGGCGGCCTGTGGGCGTCGACCCCGCAGCCGCTTCCGTTCGCACCGCAGCTCGCCGCACGGGCGTTCCTGCTCGAGCGCCCCGCGGGCAACCTGCTCGTCTACAGCAACGGCAACCTGGCCGCCGACGCGGACGCGATCCGCGCTCGCGGCGGGGCCACCCGCCAGTTCCTCAACCACTGGCACGAGGCGCTGTGGGGCGTCGCGCCGGAAGCGCTCGGCGCGCGGCTGATCTGCCACGAGGCGGACGCCGCCGAGGTCGCCGAGCGCGGCGCGCACGGGGCGACGTTCTCGCACGGCTTCACGCTCGACGACGACTTCGAGGCGATCCCGATCCCGGGCCACACGCCGGGCGCGACCGCCTACCTGTGGGACAGCGGCGAGCATCGCCTGCTGTTCACGGGCGACTCGGTCTACCTGTCCGACGGCGAGTGGGTCGACGGGCTGCTCGACAGCAGCGACCGCGACGCGTACCTCGCCAGCCTCGCGCTGATCCGCGACCTCGACTTCGACGTGCTCGTGCCCTGGGCGGCGTCGACCGGGCAGCCCTACGCGTCCGTGGTCACGCCCGCGCAGCGGCGTGCCCGGATCGACGCCTTGATCCAGAAGCTCTCGCGCTAACGCACCACCGAGTCCCTCGTGAACGCCTGCAGCTCGGCGATCCGCACGAACCGCGTCGAGGCCGGTCCGGCCTCGTCGCAGTCGGTGGCGTTGAACGGGTCGGCGTCCTGCTCGCCCTGGTAGTCGGGCGCGCCGTGGCACTGGTTGGTGAGCGCGACGATCCGCACGTGCGTCGCGCGCGTGCGCGGGATGTCGAACTCGCGCAGGATCAGCGACGGCTGCACGGGCCGCGGCGCGTCCGCCGGGAAGGCGTCGGCCGGGCTCGTGTACACGCGGCTGAACCCGTTGCCGTCGCGGCACGCGCTCTGGTTCGCGTTGCACGTCCAGACCTCGAACGCGCGCACGGCCGTGAAGCGGTTCTGCGACTGGTCGACCGGGGCCGGGCGTGCCAGCGAGTCGAACACCGGGCCGAGCGCGGCGCTGACCTGCACGCGCTCGATCACCTGCGGATCGCGACCCGCGAGGTCGACCGTCGCCTGCCGGCCGGCGACCGACCAGCCGGCGCCCGACGGCGTGGCCGCGGCCTGCCAGTTCGTGCGCTCGGTGTCGTCGATCAGCCGCCCGTTCACCTGGTCGGCGGACAGCACGGTGCCGTTCGGCGGCACGCTGGTCGGCGAGGTGACCGGCACCGCGTCACCGGTCGCCACGCCGCCCTGCGCCGACGACGCCCAGTTCGGCGCGAGCCGCACCGTCACCGTCCGCCGCTCGCCCGCGGTGAACTGCTCGCGGAAGCGCGTGTGGCCGTAGCCGGGGGCGTGGATCACGAACTCGTACACGCCGGGCGCGAAGCGGCCGACCGCGTCGAGGTTGTTGGCGTCGAGCCCGCGGGCGCGTCGGTCGCCGGATCGGTGTCCGCGACCGGTGAGATCCGCGCCTCGTAGTGGCCGGCGTAGATCCGCGCGGACACCGGGCGGCCGCCGTCCTGCGGCTGCGCCCGGAACGTGATCACGGCCGTGTCGTGCTCGGGCGACTCGAAGTCCGGCAGCGGGTCGGTGTCGGACTCGTTGCCGGCCGCGCGGCCCGGTGCCGTTGCTGGTCGAGGCGTTCAGGCCCATGCCGCGGCGCGCGAACGCCAGCCACAGCTCGCGCTGGTTCGCGCCGCCGAACCGCATCTGGTCGGCCGCCAGCATCGCGTTGCGGGCGTCGAGCATCGAGGGCGCGGTCGGCATCAGCAGGAACGCGTCGAACTGCAGCTGGATCCAGCGCCGGTTGCCCGGGCACTCGTCCGGCGGCAGGATCGCCGTTCGACGCAGCGCTCCTGAAGCGTCGCGCGTCGCCCTCCGGGATACTGCGGCGTCGTACTTCGCCGCCAGGCCGCGCCGGATGTCGAAGCCGGTCGCGGTCCAGATCTCGCCGTCGGCGTGGACCTGCGGGCCGGTCAGGTCGTAGCCGACGTCGCCGAGGTGCAGCGGGTCGATCTCGGGGTACTCGCCCGGCTGCGGGAAGCCGCCCGTGCGCGGGAAGTTGCCCGCGTAGTTGCGGATGCCGCGCAGCTTGTTGCCGGTCGCGTACGTGCCGGTCGCCCAGCGGTTCTCGTCGTCGGTCGGCACGAAGCCGCTGGCGTTCAGGTGCTCGATCGAGAGCAGGTCGGAGGCGCTCTCGCCCATCGCGCCGGCGTGGTGGCCGGAGCGGCGGTTGCCCTTGCCGATCATGCGGTTCTCGATCATGTGGCCGTACTCGTGGCCGATCACGCCCATGTCGTAGTCGCCGTCGACGCACGGCGCGTAGAACGCGCCCGCAACCGGCTGCCACATGTACATGTTGGTGATCGACGACTGGCCGTCGGGCAGCGTCAGCATGTTGGCGTTGTTGCGGGCGACGCCGTAGACGACCGGCGGCGGCAGCGCCGCTCCGGCCTGCGCGTCGCCGAGCACCGGGTCGTTCTCGCGCGTCGGCTCGGTGAGGCCGAAGTTGAACTGCTGCGCGTTCCAGTTCTCCTCGGTGAAGCCCAGCATGTACGAGAAGTCGTGCATCCGGTTGTGCATCGCGAACAGGTTCGTGGTCGCGGCCGCGATGTCGAAGCTCTGGCCGGGCACGAACGCCGAGCCGTACGGCGTGCCGGGGTTGCAGTCGGCGTTGTTCCACGCGTTGGTCCACGGGAACGTGTAGTCGCGCGTGGCGCTGACCGGCCGGAACTGCGTCGGGCCCGGCGCCGACGGGTTGGTCCAGGACTCGGCGGCGACCGCGTTGTTGCCGACCGTCGTGTTGGTCGAGAAGCCCGTGCGGGCGTCGGCGTCCCACGGCGTGCGCGAGGCGAGGTTGGCGACCACGCGGTCGCAGTTGGCCGCGCTCGCCCGCCAGCACCAGCGGTCGCGCGTGTCGGTGTCCGGGTGGTTCCACGGGTCGGCGCCGAGCGTCGCCAGCGGCGGGTTGGCCGGGAAGACCGTCCAGCGCGCCAGGAACGGCGACGGCGGGGCGGTGTTGTCGAGCGTGACCGTGCCGCTGTAGGTGCGCGGCTCGACCGGCGCCTGCGAGTCCCGGAACTCGCAGACCTCGACGTAGTACTCGCCCGGGGTCGGGCCGCCGGCGGGCGCGTAGCGGATCCGCTCCGGCGTCGTCAGCGTGTCGGCCTGGGCGACCAGCGTCGTGCCGGCGTACAGGCGCAGCACGATGTCCTGCGTCGGCACGTCGGCGTTGGCGAACACGTCGATGCCGCGGATGTGCGCGTCGCTGGTGACCACGTACGGGCCCTTGCGGGTGTCGCAGCCGCCGTCGACCGGTGGCAGCGTGCCGTTGAACGGCGTGACCGGCGGCGGGCCCTGGTGGCTGTGGTCGACGAGCGACTGGCGCGCGAGCACGCGGTTGTCGCGCGCGTCGACGAACACCTGGAAGGCCAGCGGCTCGGCGCGCTCGGCGTCGACCACCTGCGCCTCGTACGCGGGCACGACGCCGTCGCGGACGGTCGGGAACGCGACAGCACGCACGCGCTGCAGGCCCGGCAGCCCCTGGACGTCGAGCAGTTCGACGCCGGCCTGGCGGCGCTTGCCGCCGCTGACATCGTCGATCTGCGCGAGCGAGCGCGGCTCGCCGACGTCCGCCGCTGCCCTCGCCCACGCCTGCTCGGGCGCCGTGGCGTGCGTGCCGGCGAGCTTCTCGTCGGCGGTCAGCGTGGAGGAGACGGAGGCGACGCGCCAGGCGGCGCCACGCGGCTCGACGCCGACGGTCACCAACCCGCCGGAGGCGACGTCCACGCTGCCGAAGGTCTGCTTGAACGTCACGGCGTGGCCGGCGCCGCGCGAGAGCTGCGCGTCGTTGTGCAGCTCGAGGTTCGCGACCGAGGAGAGCCGGAACAGGGCGCGGTTGTCGCCCAGCCATGTGCGCGCCGCCTCGACGGCCGAGTCGCCGTCGACGCGCGCGTCGACGTAGCCGCCGGGCCGGATCAGCGACGACGGCGTTCCGAAGCGGTTCCAGGACACCTGGCCGCCGGCCGCCTCGGCCAGCGAGCGCTGCTCGGTGGTCGGCGCGACCGCGCCGGCGCGTACGTCGAAGTCGTCCGGTCCGCTCCCGCCGTCGTCGTGGGTGTCTCCCTGCGCCCACGCCGCCCCTGGGGCGACCGCCAGCGCCACGAGTGCAACCGCCACTGCACGTCCGAACATGGTCCCGCTCCCTCCGCCGATGCTCCGCCTAGCGGGGCATCACGAAACTCCTCTCGGCCGCCGTTGTCAAGCGCGAACCGTGCGGCTCACTCGTCGCCGGCGAGCGCCCCGGTGACCGACAGGGCGCGGAACTGGCCCTCGAACGCGTCCTCCGGCGGGCCGACGTAGCGGACGGCGTACACGATCGCGCCGTTCATCCCGGCCCCTTCGCCGAGCTGCTGCTCGAGGAAGCCGCGCGGGTCGGACTCGACGACGTAGACATCGGCCTCGACGTCTCCGTCGGCGTTGGTGAAGCGGGAGGCTGCGAGCGCGCCGCGATCGTCCGCGAGCGGCTCCTCGGTGAAGGTCATGCCGCTGCCGGCCAGCAGCCGCTCCAGCCGCGGGCGTTCACGGGCGAGGCGGTCGCTCACGGCGTCGCCAGGGTGGTCGCCGTCGCCCAGTCGTTGCCCCGCGTCGCGCTCACGAAGCTCGTCCAGTCGTCGGCGCTCTTGGCGGTCTCGAACGACTCCTGCATCTCGTCGGTGGCACCGTCGAAGTAGGCGGCGGCGAGCGTCGTCTCGCCGACCAGCGCGGCGAGCTGCACGCAGGCCAGGTAGTTCCCGGGGTAGCTCGTGCGGCCGGTGAACGGTGGCGAGAGCGCGGCGCAGACCTTGCGCGTGAAGTACTCCGTGACGCCCTCGTTGAGCGGCTGGCTGATGCCGATCATGGCCTCGTCGGAGTGCTTGTGCAGCCCCTCGTGGATCATCGTGCCGACGTCGCCGTTGTCCTTGTGGATCCAGACGCGGCCGTCGCCGTCGACGAAGCCGTTGAGCGACTTGGTGGCCCAGACCTCGGCGCCGTAGTGGTTCTCGCCCGCCACGCGCCAGTCGTCGTCGTCGACGACCGCGACGCTGCCCGCGATCTGGCGCCCCTCGCCGCGCGCGCCCTCGACCATCGCGCCGAGGTGGTCGGCGATCGCCGCGTCGGCCTCGATCGCCGGCGTGTGGCCGGCTGCGCCGCCGGGCTCGAACACCTGCAGGCGCACGAGGGCGTCCAGGTACTCGTCGTCGGACGTGCCCTCGTCCTCGAGCCAGACCAGGCGCTGCGCGCGCGTGCCGCCGATCAGGATCACGGCCTCGGCCATCTCGGCGTTGTTGCAGGCGGTGACGAAGCCGGCCTGCACGACGGGGTCGCCGTACAGCAGTAGGCGCTGGGCGGGATCGGCCTCGCGCTGGAGCCGCGACTTGAGGATCGTCCACTCGACCTCCTCGGCGCACAGCCAGCTGCATCTTGTCCAGGAACGTCGTGAACAGGATGTCGACGAGCTGGATCATCGTCGCGTCGGTGCAGATGTCGACGAAGACCGCCCGCCACGCCGGCGTGCGCAGCGCATCGCGCTCGGGCTGCGGCGCGTTCGTGATCATCGCCTCGACCTGCGAGAAGTCGATGCTCGACGCGTTGACCTCCTCGATGATCCAGCCGAGCTTGGAGGCGAGCGGAAGCGCGAGGTCGTCGACGGCCTGGAAGATCGTCTCGTTGTCGCAGACGTCGACGAAGAACGTCTTCCACGCTCCGGTGTGCAGCGGCGTCTTGTCGGTCGCGCCGGTGACCAGCGAGCGGATCTCGGAGTACTCGATCGACGACGCCCCGCCGGCGGCCGCGCGCACCCAGTCGAGCGCGGTGTCGACCGGCGCCGCGAGCCCCCGGACCGCCCGCACCATCTCCGCGGCGTCGAGCGACTCGGCGATGCTGTCGCGGTAGCCGCCGCGCAGCACGCGGCCCTTGTCGGCGTCCGACATGCCGGTGAGGTGCGCGATCACGCCCTCCTCGTCGACGTCGAAGTCGTCGAGCATGTCGTCGAGCTCGCCGAGCGCGTCCGCGGTCGCCGTCTCCTGGCGCTGGATCACGCGCCCGAGGTGGCTGTTGCCGTACGTCGCGCCGATCCGCGCGGCGATCACGCGTGCCGCGCGCGGGTCGAGCGCGCGCGAGATCTGCAGCGCGTGCGCGTCCACGCCCGCGATCGGACCCGCCGCAGGAGCTGCCGGTTGCGGGGTCTGGGCAGGCTCCTCCGTGGTCAGGGCCCGGCGTTCGTGCGTGGGTTCCTGGCGCGTCGGGCGACTATCTCACAGATCCTGTAGGCTCAGCGAGTGGCTGATTGGTCGGACCAATTCTCCCGCCATCCGCTGCCGGAGCAGATCGCCGGCCGCGTGCTGGCGCTGATCTCCGAGCGCCGCCTGAAGCCGGGGGAGCGGCTGCCGCCGGAGCGCGAGCTGGCCGGCGCGATGGGCGTCAGCCGGTCGTCGCTGCGCGAGGCGCTGCGCGCGCTCTCGATGCTCGGGGTCACCGACATGCGCCACGGCGACGGCACGTACGTGACGGCGCTCGACCCGGCCGGGCTGATGCGCCCGCTGGGGCTCGTGCTGTCGCTCAGCGACGCCGGCTTCGAGGACCTGTTCGAGGCACGCAAGATGGTCGAGCCGCGGCTCGCCGGCCTTGCCGCCGAGCGCGCGACGCCCGACGAGCTGGCTGCGCTCGAACGCTGCGCCGCCGAGTCCGACGCGTCGGTCGACGACGACGAGGCGTTCATGCGCATCGACCTCGAGCTGCACGGCCTGATCTCGGCCGCGGCGCGCAACGTGCTGCTGGCGCGGCTCGTCGACTCGCTCGGGGAGCTGGCGATCGCCAGCCGCCTCGCGACGACGAGCGTGCCCGGCCTGAAGGAGCAGAGCGTGCGCGACCACCGCGCGATCGTGCGCGCGATCGGCGCGCGCGACCCGGACGCGGCGGCGGCCGCGATGCTGACCCACCTGGAGAACGTCGAGCACCGCCGGCTCGCCGCACGCGAGGAGGAGCGCACGAGATGAGGCTGGCACGGGTGCAGGTCGACGGTGGGGCGCCCGGCCTCGCGGTCGAGAGCGAGGGCGCGCTGCGGCCGCTGGGCGAGGACCTGCCGGCGCTGATCGCCGGCGGCAGCGCCGCGCTCGAGGGCGCCGGCGAGCCGCTGGTGGATCCGCGCGTGCTCGCGCCGGTCGCGCCCGGGAAGGTCGTCGCGATCGGGCTCAACTACCTCGACCACATCCGCGAGAGCGGCCAGCCGGCGCCCGAGCGGCCGCTCGTGTTCGCCAAGTTCCCGTCCAGCATCGTCGGGCCCGGCGCCGGGATCCGCCTGCCGCAGGAGCTGACCGCGCGCGTCGACTGGGAGGTCGAGCTCGGCGTCGTCATCGGCCGCTCGGCGCGCCGCGTCGCCCGCGCGGACGCGCTCGACCACGTCTTCGGCTACACGGTCGCGAACGACGTCTCGGCGCGCGACCTGCAGTTCGCCGACGGGCAGTGGGTGCGCGGCAAGAGCCTCGACACGTTCTGCCCGGTCGGGCCCGTCCTGGTGACCGCCGACGAGATCCCGGACCCCCAGGGCCTGCGCCTGACCACGCGCGTGAACGGCGAGCTGATGCAGGACGCGACGACCGACCTGATGGTCTTCGACGTCGCGACGCTGATCAGCTTCTGCTCGCACTCGTTCACGCTCGACCCCGGTGACGTGATCCTCACGGGCACGCCGTGGGGCTGCGGGGAGTTCATGGAGCCGCGCCGCTCGCTCGCCCCGGGCGACGTGGTGGAGTGCGAGATCGAGGGGATCGGCGTGCTGCGCAACCCAGTGGAGGCGGACCGATGATCGTCCATACACCGCAATCGCTCGCGGACGTCGCGGACGCGCGCCGCGAAGGCGGCGTCGTGATCGCCGGCGGCACCGCGCTGATGCCGCGGATCAACACGCAGGCCCACGACGTCGCGGCGCTCGTGAGCCTGCGCCGGGCCGGACTCGACGGCGTCGCCGTCGACGGCGGCCGTGCGACGATCGGCGCCGCCACGACCCTGACCGCGCTGCGCCGCGACGAGCGGCTCGCGTTCCTGCACGGCGCGCTCGACACGATCGCCTCGCCGACGATCCGCAACATGGCGACCGTCGGCGGCAACCTGTTCGTCGCCCAGCCGTACGGTGACCTCGCCGTCTGCCTGGTGGCGCTCGACGCGACCGCGACGCTGAACGGTGACCGCGAGCTGCCGGTCGCCGCTGCGCCGGACTCCGGCGAGCTCGTCACCGCGGTCTCGTTCGCCGTCCCCGCGGCCGGCGAGTGGTTCTACACGAAGGCGATGCGGCGGCGGCTGAACTCCGCCTCGATCGTCACCGTCGCGGCCGTCGTCGAGCAGTCCGGCGGCGTCGTGCAGAGCGCGCGGATCGCGCTCGGCGGAGCCGGCCCGAAGCCCGTGCGCGCCACGGCCGCCGAGGCGGCGCTCGCCGGGCAGCCGCTCGACCGCGAGCACGTCGAGGCCGCCGCCGCGGCCGCGCTCGCCGACGCCGAGCCCTTCAGCGACGCCTACGCCAGCGCCTGGTACCGCGAGCGCGTCCTGCCCGTCCACATCCGCCGCGCCCTGCTCGGCGAGTAGGAGGAGGCCCCCTCATGCCATCCACCGTCATCGAGCTCGAGGTCAACGGGACGCCGCAGGAGCTCCTGGCCGCCCCGGGCAGCACGCTGCTGACCGCGCTGCGCGAGAAGGTCGGCGTCACGTCGCCCAAGCGCGGCTGCGAGCAGGGCACGTGCGGCACCTGCACCTGCCTGGTCGACGGCGAGGCCGTCATGACCTGCCTGATCCCGGTCGAGACCGTCAACGGCGCGTCGGTGAAGACGCTCGAGGGCGTCGCCGCCCCCGACGGCACGCTCGACCCGATCCAGGCCGCGTTCCTGGAGGGCTTCGCCACCCAGTGCGGCTTCTGCACCGCGGGCATGATCATGGCCGCCGAGGCGCTGCTCGCCCGCAACCCGGACCCGGCGCGCGCGGACGTCGTCGAGGCGATCTCCGGCAACGTCTGTCGCTGTACGGGCTACGAGCTGATCATCGCGGCGATCCTCGACGCCGCCGAGCGCAGGAAGGCGGTGCCCGCATGACGGTCCAGACCGAGCGGATCGACCCGAGCTACTTCCGCGAGGAGCGCGAGGGCGACTTCGACGTCATCGGCACGCCGGTCCAGCGCTCCGACGCGCTCGGCCACGTCACCGGCCGCACCGTGTTCTTCGAGGACACGCAGCCGGCCGGGCTGCTGCACCTCAAGATGCACCGCTCCGAGCGCCACCACGCGCTGCTGAAGGACGTCGACGTCTCCGGCGCGCTCGCGGTCCCGGGCGTCGTCAAGGTGCTCACGCACGCGGACGTGCCGGCCAACTGGTACACGATCCTGCGCCTGATCGGGGTCGAGCCGAACGACGAGCCGGTGCTGCCCGAGGACCGCGTGCTGTTCAAGGGCGAGGCGATCGTCGCCGTCGTCGCCACGAGCGAGCAGGCGGCGCGCGCGGGCGCGGCCGCGGTCAAGGTCACCTACGAGGACCTGCCGGCGGTGTTCGACGTCGAGGAGGCGCTCGCCGAGGGCACGCCCGCGATCAAGCCGCACGGCACGAACTACTTCGTCTACGAGGGCCACCACTGCCGCCGGATCCGCTTCGGCGACGTCGAGCAGGCCTTCGCCGAGGCCGACCACGTGTTCGAGCACCGCTACCAGTCGGCGCCGATCGAGCACGCGCCGACGGAGCCGACCGGCTGCATCGTCGTGCCCCAGCCCGACGGCCGGCTGCTGATCTACTCCGACACGCAGGCGGCGTTCTTCACGCTCGACAACACGGCGCTGATCCTCGACGTCCCGTTCGGCAAGCTGCGCGTCGTCGGCGGCACGGTCGGCGGCGGCTTCGGCGGCAAGGTCGACGTGATCGTCGAGCCGATCGCCTGCATCGCCGCGATGGCCACCAACAAGCCGGTCAAGTTCGTCTACGGCCGCCACGAGGAGATGCAGGTCTCCTCGCCGCGCGCCGCCGAGCGGATCATCATCAAGGACGGCGTGATGGACGACGGCCGGATCGTCGCCCGCAAGATCACGCTCTACGTCGACGCCGGCGCGTACTCGCGCCACAGCCCGTACGGGACGACGAAGGCGGCCGCGCACATGCCCGGGCCCGTACGCGATCCCGAACGTCTGGGTCGACGCGCACTGCGTCTACACGAACCGCACGCCGTCGAGCGCGATGCGCGGCTTCGGCGTCACGATCGGCGACTTCGCGCTCGAGGCGCAGATGGACCGCGTCGCCCGCGCGCTCGACCTCGACCCGCTCGCGCTGCGGCTGCGCAACGCGTACCGCGACGGGGACATGAAGGCGCACCGCAAGCGGGCCGAGGGCACCGCGCTGATCGAGGTGATCCAGAGGGCCGCCGACCTCGTCGGGCACGACCTGCCCGACGACCTGCGCGCGCTGTCGTCGACCGACCGGAGGGAGCACTGATGGCGCTGCTGCGCGGACGCGGCTACGCCGCGGTCAACTACCCGACCGGCATGAACCTCGGCGGCGACCCCTCGCAGGCGCTCGTCCACTCGACCACGACCGGCAACTTCGTCGTCACGCTGTCGTCGGTCGACCTCGGCCAGGGCATCAAGACGATCGCCGCCCAGTGCGCGGCCGAGACGCTCGGCCTGCCGTTCGAGAACGTGATCGTCGACACCGCCGACACCGACACGGGCCCGCACTGCATGGGCACGTTCGCCAGCCGCGGCACGCACCGCGTCGGCAACGCCGTGGTCATGGCCGCGCGCGAGGCGCGCGAGATCATGCTCGAGGTCGCCGCCGACGAGCTCGAGGTCGACCCGGCGGACCTGGAGACCGACGGCACGGGCTTCATCAAGCTCAAGGGCTCCGAGGAGAAGAAGATCCACATCGTCGACCTCGCGCTCGCCGCCCACTTCAAGCAGGGGCGCACGATCGCCGGGCGCGGGATCTTCCTCAAGCAGAAGAGCGAACCGGTGCCCGAGACCGGCGAGATGGACCCGGACTCCTGCCAGGCGCACGCCTGCACGGTCGCCGACGTCGAGGTCGACGACGAGACCGGCGTCGTCGAGGTGATCTCGATGTTCAACGTCTACGAGGTCGGCCGCGCGCTGAACCCGGCGATGGCGACGCAGCAGATCGAGGGCGGCGCGTGGATGGGCATGTCGCACGCGCTGTTCGAGGCGACCGAGCCCTACTACCCCGAGCGCGAGCACGGGCCGAAGGACTTCAGCGAGTACCTGATGCCCGGCCCGGCGGACATCGCCGCGATGGAGAGCGTGATCCTCGAGCGCCCGGCCGACAACGGCCCGTTCGGCGCCAAGGGCATCGGCGAGATGACCGCGAACGCGCCGATCCCGGCGATCGCCAACGCGATCTACGACGCCTGCGGCGTCCGCCTGGAGACGATGCCCTTCACCCCGGAGCGCATACTGAGAGGACTCGACGAGATCCGATGATCAAGCTGATGTCACTGATGCGGCGTGCCGACGGCATGTCGAAGGAGGAGTTCGTGCGCTGGGCGCGCGACGAGCACGTGGCGTTCGCCCGCGAGCTGCCGGGCCTGCGCAGGTACCTGGTCAGCGTGACCGAGGACGACGACGCGCCGTTCGACTCGGTGAGCGAGATGTGCTTCGACGACGGCGACGCGGCGTCGGCCGCGTTCGCGTCCGAGGCCGGCAAGGCGGCGGGCGGCGACGCTGCTGCCCACACCTCCGAGCGCGTGCGGCTGGTCACCACGGAGCACGAGCCGTTTTGAGCGTGGCGGCGCAGCCCTCGCCGCCGGTGGCCGAGCTCGGCCGCCGGCTGGCGGACGAGCGCTACTTCGCCGACGAGGGGCTGCTGACCGCCGTCCACCTGGCGCTCGTCATGGGGCGCCCGCTGGCGCTCGAGGGCGAGCCCGGGGTCGGCAAGACCGAGATCGCCAGGGTCCTGGCGCGGGTGCTGGGCCGCGAGCTGATCCGCCTGCAGTGCTACGAGGGGCTCGACGCCGGGCAGGCGCTGTACGAGTGGGACTACCCCAAGCAGCTCCTGCACGTCCGCGCCGCCGAGGCCGAGGGCCGCGCCGTCGGCGACCTCTACGACGAGCGCTTCCTGCTCGAGCGGCCGCTGCTGCAGGCCGTGCGCGCCGCCGACGGCGCCGTGCTGCTGATCGACGAGATCGACCGCTCGGACAGCGAGTTCGAGGCGTTCCTGCTCGAGTTCCTCGGCGACTTCCAGATCACGATCCCGGAGGTCGGCACGATCCGCGCCGCGCGGCCGCCCGTCGTCGTGCTGACCTCGAACCGCACGCGCGAGCTGCACGACGCGCTCAAGCGCCGCTGCCTCTACCACTGGATCCCGTTCCCGGACGCCGAGCGCGAGCGCGCAGATCCTGCGCGCGCACGCGCCCGGGCTCGACGAGGCGGCCGCGGCGGCGCTCGTGGAGTCGATCACGCGCGTGCGCTCCCTGAAGCTGCTCAAGAAGCCCGGCATCGCCGAGACGATCGACTGGGCCCAGGGCGCCGCCACGCTCGTCGACGAGGGCAGCGAGTGGCCGGACGCGCTGCGCGGCTCGCTCGGGCTGCTCCTGAAGGAGCAGGAGGACGTCGAGACGGTGCTCGAGCACGGCCTGCGATGAGCGTCGCCGCGGCGACCGAGCACCTGCACGGCTTCCTGCGCTCGCTCGAGGACGCGGGCGTCGCCACGGCGCCGCCGAAGAAGGCCGACTTCCTGCTCGCCGTCGTCAGCTCGCCGCCGGACTCGGTGACCGAGCTGTACTGGCGCGCGCGGGTCACGCTCGTCAGCCGCCCCGAGGACTTCGAGGCGTTCGAGGCCGTGTTCGACGCCTGGTTCCGCGGCGGGCGGCTGCTGATCGAGGAGAGCCTGCCGGCGCTCGACCAGGAGGGCGAGAGCGCCGCCCCGCCGTCGGCCGGCGAGGGCGACCTCGATGACGTCGAGCTGGGGGAGGGCACCGGCACCGCCGCCAGCGCGGCCGACCTCGCGAACACGCGCACGTTCGGAGCGACCTCGGACGCGGGGCGCGAGCAGCTCGCCGACCTCGGCGCGGCGCTGCGCGCCGCGCTGCCGGAGATCGGCGCCCGCCGCACGCGGCGTTCCCGGCGCGGCCGCGTGCTCGACGTGCGGCACGTCCTGCGGGCGGCGAACCGGACGGGCGGCGAGGTGACGCAGCTGACCTGGCGGCGGCGCCCGCGGCGGCCGCGCCGCGTGCTCGTGCTGATCGACGTCTCCGGCTCGCTGCGCGCGCACAGCGCCGACCTGCTGCGGTTCGCGCACGTCGTGCTGCGCACCGCCGAGCGCGGCGAGGCCTACACGTTCGGCACCCACCTCACGCGCGTGACGAAGGAGCTGTCGGCGCGCGACGTCGACACGCGCGCTCGCCGGGCTCTCGCAGTGCGTGCTCGACGCCGACGGCGGCACCAGGATCGGCGTCGCGCTGCAGGAGTTCCTCGCCAACGGCCGCTACGTCGCCGGCGCGCGCGGCGCGCTGATCATCGTGATGTCGGACGGGCTCGAGCGCGGCGACCCGGGGCCGATGGCCGACGCCGCCGCCCGGCTCGGGCGGCTCGGGCACCGGCTGATCTGGTGGTCGCCGCTCGCCGGCGACCCGGCGTACCGGCCGGTCACGCGCGGCATGCAGGCGGTGCTCGGCGAGCTCGACGAGCTCGCCGGCGCGCGCGACCTCGAGACGCTGCTCGACGAGGTCCGGCGGCTGCCGGAGACCTGCGCGCGGCCGCGCCGCCTGGCGGCCCGGAGATGGGCGTGATCGTCGACTGCCACCACCACATCTGGCCGCACCGCGAGCTGCCGTGGCTCGCCGGCCCGATGATCCCGCGCATCTTCGGCCCGTACGAGCCGCTGCGCGGCCGTGACTACACGGCACAGGAGTACGCCGCCGACGCGGCCGCGAACGGGATCGGCCGGTCCGTCTACGTGCAGGCCAACTGGCCGCTCGATCGCTCGCTCGACGAGGTCCGCTGGATCCAGGCGGCGCACGAGGCGACCGGCTGGCCGCACGCGATCGTCGGCTCCGCCGACCTGTTCGCCGAGGACGCCGGCGAGGTGCTCGCGGCCCAGGCCGCCGCCAGCCCGCTGATGCGCGGCGTCGCGGCTGCAGCTGCACTGGCACGACGACGAGCGCTTCCGCTTCGCGAGCGCGCCCGACCGCATGAACGACCCGGTGCTGCGCCGCAACGTGGCCGCGGCTGGCCGACCTCGGCTGGGTGTTCGAGCTGCAGGTGTTCTCGGGCCAGATGGAGGACGCGGCGGAGTTCGTGGCCGCGATCCCGGACGTCACGTTCGTGCTCGTGCACGCCGGCATGCTCGAGGGCGCCGAGCCGGACGTCGTCGCGCGCTGGCGCGACGGGATGGCGCGGCTCGCGCAGCTGCCCAACGTCGTGGTCAAGCTCACCGGCCAGGGCACGTTCGTGCACCGCGTCGACCGCGACCTGATCGCGCAGGTGACCGCCGAGACGCTCGGCTGGTTCGGCGCCGACCGCTGCATGTGGGGCACGAACTTCCCGATCGAGAGCCTGTGGACCGACCTCGGGACGCTCGTGCGGACCTGGCGCGAGGTCCTGGCGGAGTACCCGGACGACGTGCAGGCGGCCGTGCTCGGGCAGAATGCGGAGCGGGTGTACCGGCTGTGATCCTGCGTCCCGTCCAGCAGTCCGCGGAGGTCGTGAGCGACTGGCTCGCCGACGGCCGGCGCGTCGTGGCGGGCACGCTCGTCGCGGTCGACGGCTCGGCGCCGCTCGACGTCGGCGCCAGCGTCTACGTCGAGGAGGGCGGGGTGCTCGAAGGGTCGGTCACCGGCGGCTGCGTCGAGGGCGCGGTCGCACAGGAGGCGCTCGACATGCTCGAGAACGGGCTGCCGGCGCGGCTCGCGACCTACGGCATCTCGGACGACCTGGCGGGCACGGTCGGCCTGATGTGCGGCGGCACCGTCCACATCTTCATCCACGAGATCCGGGCCGACGCGCGCGCGGCGGCGCTGGCCGGCCTGGCCGCGCTGCGGGCCGAGCGGCCCGCCGCCGTGGCGACGCTGCTCGACGGCGACGACGCCGGGCGCAAGCTGTACGTGGACGAGGACGGGCGCGTCGGCGGGCTCGGCGGCCCGCCGCTGCTCGACGACAACGTCGAGCGCGAGGCGCGCGGGCTGATGGCGCAGGGCAGCTCGGCGATCCGCTCCTACGGCGAGGACGGCGCGACGCTCGGCAGCGGGCTGCGCGTGCACGTCTCCGCCTTCGCCGAGCCGCCGCGCGTGCTCGTGTTCGGCGCGATCGACTTCTCGGCCGCGCTCGCGCAGCTCGCACGCGGGCTCGGCTACCGCGTCACGATCGCCGATCCGCGGCGCGCGTTCCTCGCCTCGCCGCGCTTCAGCGCCGCCGCCGACACCGTCGCCGCCTGGCCGGACGCGGTGCTCGAGCGGATGACGCTCGGCCCGCGCGACGCCGTGCTCGTCTTCACGCACGACTCCAAGCTCGACGTGCCGGCGCTGCAGGCCGCGCTCCGCACCGACGCGGGCTACATCGGCGCGCTCGGCAGCCGCAAGACCACCGGCGACCGCAACGAGCGGCTGCGCGAGGCCGGCGTGACCGACGCGGAGATCGCGCGCGTGTTCGCCCCCTGCGGGCTCGACATCGGCGCCGCGACCGTCGAGGAGACCGCGGTCGCGATCCTCGGCGAGATGATCGCGAATCGCGCCGGCCGCGACGGCGGGCCGCTGCGCGAGCACGCGGATCGCATACGTGGCGTTTCGTAGTTCGCGCTTTGTGAAAGGGTTGTGAACGTCATCCACGGGTGGGGAGGACGTCCACATGGCAGTGCAGATCGATCGCCGCGGGTTCCTCGCGGCAGCGGGCGGCGGGCTACTCGAGCCTGACCGCGCTCGACCGGCTGGCGGCTCAGGACGCGCTCGCGCGTCACGGCTCGCGCAGTGAGCCCTACGGACCGCTGCGGCGCATGCGCGACCAGCGCGGGATCGAGGTGCTGGCCCTTCCGGCCGGCTTCAGCTACGTCACGTTCAGCCACACGGGCAGCCGCATGTCCGACGGCAACACGACGCCGCTCGCGCTCGACGGCACGGCGGCCTTCCCCGGGCGCCGCCACGGCGAGGTGCGGCTGATCCGCAACAGCGAGGACCGCAACCCGGCGCGGCTCGGCAGCGTCGGCGGGCCGGTCGCGGCCAAGTACGACCCCGACGGCGGCGGCGGCACGGTCACGCTCGTGTTCGACGAGCACCGCCGCCGGCTGGTCGCCGACTGGGTCTCGATCAACGGCACGACGGTCAACTGCGCCGGCGGCATCGGGCCGTACGGCCGCAGCTGGCTGACCGGCGAGGAGTCGGTGCGCGGCCCCGACGCGACCGACCCGGCCGAGCGCTTCTCGCAGCGGCACGGCTACCTCTTCCAGGTCCCGCTCGACCGCGGGCCGCGCGAGCTGCGCCGCGGCGAGCCGATCCGCGCCGCCGGCCGCTTCTGCCACGAGGCGGCGGCGGTCGACGACCGTCGCGGCATCGTCTACGAGACCGAGGACCCGGGCTCCGGCCTCGGCGCCGGCTTCTACCGCTACATCCCGGACGACTTCCGCGACCTGCACGACGGCGGGCGGCTGCAGATGCTCGCCGTGCGCGGGCGGCCGAACCTCGACATGCGCGAGCGCCAGCGCCGCGGCCGGCTGCTGCCGGTCCAGTGGGTCGACATCGACGACCCGGATCCCGTGCAGACCGCCACGAACGACCCGCGGCGCACGTTCAACCAGGGCTACGCGCAGGGCGGCGCGCTGTTCAACCGCCTCGAGGGCTGCTGGGAGGAGGACGGCACGATCTTCTTCGTCTCCACCAGCGGCGGCGACATGAAGAACGGCGACGTCAACAGCGACGGCTACGCCGAGGGCTTCGGCCAGGTCTGGGCGTACCGGCCCGGCCACCGCGGCGACGGCGACGTCTGGCTCGTCTACGAGTCGCCCTCGGGCGCGGTGCTCGACTCGCCCGACAACATCACCGTGACGCCGCGCGGCGGGCTCGTGATGGTCGAGGACGACGCGTCGTCGGCGTTCGTGGACACGCACCCGCTCGCGCCCGGGATCGAGAACGTCAACCGCGCCGTCGGCCTGACCGACCGCGGCGACGCGTTCGAGCTCGCGGTCAACGTGCTCAACTCGACGGAGCTGACCGGCGTCTGCTTCAGCCCCAGCGGCAAGACGATGTTCGTCAACCTGTTCGGGCGCGCGCGCTTCGACGAGGACCCGATCGAGGGCATGACGTGCGCGATCACCGGGCCGTGGCGGAGGGGACCCTTGTAGCCCGCAGCGTCGTCGCCAGTCTGGAATAGTTCCAGACTGTCGACGACGCAAGGGAGAATGCATGAGCGATGACCGGCGGGTGCTGACCAACCGGCAGGGGCATCCGGTCCACGACAACCAGAACCAGCGCACGGTCGGGGAGCGCGGTCCCGCCACGCTCGAGAACTACCAGTTCCTCGAGAAGATCAGCCACTTCGACCGCGAGCGGGTGCCCGAGCGCGTCGTGCACGCGCGCGGCACGACGTCCTACGGCTACTTCGAGGCCTACGGCACGGTCGGCGACGAGCCGATCGCCAAGTTCACGCGGGCGAAGCTGTTCCAGGAGCAGGGCAAGCGCACCGACGTCGCGCGTGCGCTTCTCCACGGTGGCCGGCGGCCGCGACTCGTCCGAGGCCGTCGCGCGACCCGCGCGGCTTCGCGGTCAAGTTCTACACCGAGGACGGCAACTGGGACCTCGTCGGCAACAACCTCGGCGTCTTCTTCATCCGCGACGCGATCAAGTTCCCGGACTTCATCCACTCGCAGAAGCCGGACCCGGTCACGTTCGAGCGCCAGGTGCCGAACCGCGTGTTCGACTTCATCAGCCAGACGCCCGAGTCGCTGCACATGGTCACGCTCGTGTTCGGCCCGCGCGGCATCCCGGCGAGCTACCGGACGATGCAGGGCTTCGGCGTGAACACGTACAAGTGGGTCAACGCGCAGGGCGACACCGTGCTGGTCAAGTACCACTGGCTCCCCAAGCAGGGCGTCAAGAGCTGGACCGAGGCCGACGCCGCCGCCGTGCAGGCGCAGGAGCTCGGCGTGCACACGCGCGACCTCTACGAGGCGATCGAGGCGCGGCGACTTCCCCGAGTGGGAGCTGTGCGTCCAGATCATGAGCGACGACGAGCACCCCGAGCTCGACTGCGACCCGCTCGACGACACGAAGGTGTGGCCGGAGGAGGACTTCCCGCTGCTGCCGGTCGGGCGGATGGTGCTCGACCGCAACGGTCTCGAACTTCTTCGCCGAGAACGAGCAGATCGCGTTCGGCACCGGCGTGCTGGTGGACGGGCTGGACTTCTCCGACGACAAGATGCTCGTCGGCCGCACGTTCTCCTACACCGACACCCAGCGCCACCGCGTCGGCCCGAACTACCTCCAGCTCCCGGTCAACCAGGCCAAGAACGCGGACGTCGCGACGAACCAGCGCGACGGCGCGATGACCTACCACGTCGACGGCCAGGGCGAGAACCCGCACGTCAACTACGAGCCGTCGATCACCGGCGGCCTGCGCGAGGCGGACGGGCCGGCGCACGACGAGCAGGGCCCGGAGCTGCGCGGGCGGCTGACGCGGGCGCAGATCCCGCGCACGAACGACTACACGCAGGCGGGCGAGCGCTACCAGCTCTCCGAGGACTGGGAGAAGGACGACCTGGTCGCGAACCTCGTCCGGGCTGCTGGCGCAGTGCGACCGCGCGATCCAGGAGCGCATGGTCTGGCACCTGCTGCTGTGCGACGACGAGCTCGGCCTGCGGGTCGGCGAGGGCATCGGCATCGGGCCCGACGACGTGCGTTCGCTGAAGCCGCTCCCGAGCCAGGGCTGGGGCGAGGCCGAGCAGCAGCGCCTGGACAACCTCGGGGCCAACGGGCCGCGCGACGTCTCGGGCCTGACGATGACCCACTGCGTCCCCAACGAGCGGGTCGCCACGGCCGGTGAGGAGGATATGGTCGGCGCGTGAGCGCGCCCGTCCAGTTCGGATACAAGGCCTCCGCCGAGCAGTTCGCGCCGGCGGAGCTGCTGGAGCTCGCGGTCGCCGCCGAGGCCCACGGCCTCGAGGCGGTCGCGATCTCCGACCACTTCCAGCCGTGGCGCCACCACGGCGGCCACTCCCCGGCGGCGCTCCCCTGGCTGGGCGCCGCCGGTGCGCGCTTGAACAGCGCGCGGATCGGCACGAGCGTGCTGACCCCGACGCTGCGCTACCAGCCGGCGATCGTCGCGCAGGCGTTCGCCACGCTCGGGTGCCTCTATCCCGGCCGCGTCTTCCTCGGCGTCGGCACGGGCGAGGCGATGAACGAGACGCCGGTGACCGCCGGCGCGTGGCCGCCGGTCAAGGAGCGGCGGCTGCGGCTGGCCGAGGCGATCAAGCTGATGAAGCTGCTGTGGACCGAGGAGCGGGTCGACTTCGAGGGCGACTTCTACCGCGCCCGGCGCGCCACGATCTACGACCGGCCGGAGACGCCGGTGCCGATCTACGTGGCCGCGTCGGGGCCGCTGGCGGCGAAGCTCGCCGGCCGGGTCGGCGACGGCTTCATCTGCACGAGCGGCAAGGACCCGGACCTCTACCGCGAGCTGCTCGGCAAGGTGCAGGAGGGCGCCGAGGCGGCGGGCCGCGACGCCGCCGGGATCGCCCGCATGATCGAGATCAAGGTCTCCTACGACCGCGATCCGGCCGCGCGCCGAGGACGCGTGCCGCTGGTGGGCCGCGCTGGCGCTGTCGGGTGACGAGAAGTCCGGCGTCGAGGACCCGATCGAGATGGAGCGGCTCGCCGACGCCGCCGCCGACCGCGCCTCGAGCCGCTTCATCGTCTCCGCCGATCCCGACGCGATCGTGGCCGGCTTCGAGCCGTACGTGGAGCTCGGGTTCACCGAGCTGGTGCTGCACTTCCCGGGCGGCGACCAGCAGCGCGCCCTGGACCAGTTCGCCGAGGACGTGCTGCCGCGACTGCGCGAGCGGTTCGGCTGACCAGGGCGCTGGTAGTCGCGCTGGCGCTCCTGCTGTGGGCGCCGGCCGGGGCCTCGGCCGCGTCGTACGCCGACGACGACTACCTGCGCTTCGCCGACCGGGTCGCCGCGTCGGTCGACGGGACGTGGTCGCCGTGGAGCGGCTACTACCACTCGAGCTCGTCCGAGCTCGACTCGCGCTACAACGCGGCGATGCTGACCGTGCACTCGGTCGCGGCGCTGCGCGGGTGGCGGGGGCCGGCGCGCAACGACGAGCGCGCGCGCCGGATCGTGCGGCTGCTGACGTCCGGCCCGGCGTACCACACCGGCACCGTGCCGCCGTGGCCGGATCCGATGTTCCACTCGCCCGGCTGGGTCGGGAACGTGGCCGGGCCCTACTCGACGATGGACAAGGCGATCGACCCGAAGATCGCCGAGGGCCTGCGGCTCGCCTGGGAGGCGCGCGCGGTGCTCGGGCTCGACGACGCGACGGTCGCGCTCGTGGCCGCCGAGACCGAGGCGGTCGCGCGGACCCCGTTCTTCCGCTTCCCCGCGGTGCGGCTGAACCAGATCAACTGGCCGGCCGAGCTGTACGCGCACGAGGCGGTCGTGACCGGCACGCCCGACCTGCTCGTCGGCGACTACCGCGCGCACGTGCGGTCGTTCCTGGACGGCGCGCGGGCGGGCAGGAACCTGGGGCCGAGCCTGCGCTTCCACTACCTGCCCGGGCGGCCGCCGGGCTCGCGCGTGAACGTCGACTCGGCCGAGTACGCGAACATGACGCTGCACTTCCTGGCCTGGTACGACGAGGCGCTGGGCGCGGGGATGGCGCCGCTCCCGCGCGCCGACGTGCGGCTGCTGCGGCGCTGGGTCGAGCGCGCGCTGTTCGGCTACTGGACGCACTCGGGCGCGCTGAGCTGGGACACCGGGCTCGGCTTCCGGCGCTGGATGAAGACCAAGACGTGGGCGTTCTCGCTGCAGGGCCTGCTGGCGATGGCCGAGGCGGGGCCGTTCCAGCGCGACCCGCGCTACGGCGCGTGGGCGAAGGCGATGTTCGACCGCTCGCTCGACCTGTACGAGCGGCTCGCGGAGGGGCCGGAGCGCGGCATCCCGGCGGCGGGGATGTTCGGGGTCGACCAGTCGCGGCGGGACGTGCCCGACGGGCGGCTGATCGCCGCGCGGATGGGCGCGAACGCGGTGCGGGCGCTGACCGCCGGGCTCGGGCGGATGGCGAGCGAGGAGCCGCCGGCGTTCTACGCGTTCGACCGCGACGTCGGCCGGCTGGCGGTCTCGACGCCCGCCTACTCGACCGCCGTCGTCGCCGTGAACCGCGGAGCGTTCCCGTACGGCGGGAACGAGCTCGCGCGGCTCCACGACCGCGACGGCGACGTGATCGGCGGGATCGGCGGGCGCGTGCCGGCGGCCTTCGGCGTCGTGGTCCGCGACCGGGCGGGGCGGCGCGTGCTGGCCACGCAGGTCGGCCGCGACGACGCCGCGTCGCCGCCCGTGGCCCTGCGGGCGTGGCCGCGGACCGGGCGCAACGGGCCGTTCCGGGTGCTGCGCACGTCAGCCGTCCGGCGCGCGCGCGGGGTCGTCGCGACGACCCGCCACACGTTCCGCGCGAGCTCGATCGTGCAGTCGTGGACGGTGCGCTCGAGCCGCCGCCCGGTCGCGGTCTCCGCGCTGTTCCCGAGCTGGGGGGACGACGCCCGCGTCGAGGCGACGCTGCACGACGGGCGCGTCGTCTCGGTCGGCGACCCCGTCGACCTCGCGACCGTGCGCGACTTCGTGGTCCGCAGCAGCGCCGGCGCCTACCGCGTCACGCCGGTCGGCACGGTGCCCGGCCGCGCCCGCGTCGATCGCGGTCCGCCGGCAGCCGTCGGCGCCGCTCGCCGGCCCGTCACTCGAGCTCCGGCTCCCGCGCAGCGTCAAGGCCGCGCTGCGAGTCCGCCTGAGACCGCTCTAAGTCTTCTCATCGGCCGCTCACCTCCCTCTCATCGACCGACCGTAGCGTTCGCGCGCGGTCCTGCTGCGTGGGGCGGCAGGCGACAAAGGGAGCAGGGCATGCTCGGTTCACGGTCCGCGCGCGGGATGGTCACGGGTGCGCTGACAGTCGTCGGGGTCGCACTCGCCGGACAGGGCACCGCGCAAGCGGCCACCTGCGGGCAGGTGCTGACCGTGAACACGACGTTGACGAGCGACCTCGTCAACTGCCCGGGGGACGGGCTCGTGATCGGCCGCGCCGGCATCACGGTCAACCTCAACGGCCGGCTGATCGACGGGGTGGGGCTCGGCTCGGGCATCCGCAACAACGGGTTCGACGACGTCCGGATCGTCAGCACCGCCGGGACGGCGCGCGTGCAGGAGTTCGACCGCGGGCTGCAGCTCAACGCCGGCACGCTGCGCAACACGGTCGAGCGCATCACGTGGCGCAACAACGAGTTCGCCGGGCTCGAGCTCAACAACACGGACTCGTCGACGATCCGGACCAACACGATCCACAACACGTCCAAGTTCGGGCTGTCCGTGAACGCGGGCTCGGCTTCCAACGTCATCACGGGCAACACGATCCGCGACAACGGCCAGGGCGTGCAGCTCGTGGGCGCGACGGCGAACCGGCTCGAGACCAACCGCGTGGCCACGAACAGCGACTACGGCGTCGAGCTCGGCGCCGGCGCGAGCTCGAACGTGCTGCTGACGAACACGATCGTGCTGAACGGCGACACCGCGGTGACGGTCGCGGCGGGCGCGAACCGCCTCGAGCGCAACACGATCGACGCCAACGGGGACGCGGGGATCACGGTCATCGGCGCGGCGAGCAACCAGCTCCTGACGAACACGATCCGCAACTCCAGCGACGCCGCGATCAACCTCGAGAACGCGTCGGCGACGCACGGTGCGCGGCAACGACGTGCGCCTCAACCCGCGCGGCATCGACCTCAAGGGCTCCGTCCGCAACCGGCTGGAGTCCAACAACGCATCGAGCGTGCAGGGGCGCGGCATCGCGCTCGACGCGACGTCGACCGACAACGACCTGATCCTCAACGTCGCCAGCTCGAACCAGGCGGAGGGGATCTACGTCGCCGGCGTGACCGGCGTCGCGACGGGGAACCTGCTCGACCGCAACACGGCGAGCGCGAACTTCGCCGACGGCATCCACGTGAGCGGCTCCGGTCACACGATCCGCGGGAACATCGCCCGCAACAACGACGGCTGGGGGATCTACGCGGCTCCCGGCAACGTCGACGGCGGCGGCAACCGCGCCAGCGGCAACGCGGAGGCGGCGCAGTGCTTCAACGTGCGCTGCGTCGCGTGAGCGGCTAGGGCCGCGACGGCAGCTCGTCCGGGAGTCGCGCGAACGACTCCCGGACGGCGGCGTCCATCCGCGCATCGACCTCGGCCGCCGCCGCGCCCTGATCGTGCCCGCCCCGGCCCGCGGTCTGGGCCGTCGCTCGCGCACGGTTGCTGACGATCAGGCACTCGCAGAGGACCGCCTCGAGCGCCGGGCGATGCTCGGCCTCGAGGTCGGCGACCTCGATCACGTCGCCGCCGTGGAAGTGGACGGTCGGCGGCTCGCGCAGGTCGGAAGCGTGCAGGCGCGCGAGGAGCGACGTGCGCTCGATGTCGTCAGGGCGGCGCGAGAGCACGTACTCGTAGCCGCCGGCCGTCGGGCGCAGGCCGTGATCGGCCAAGGTCAAGGCTCGCATCACGCCACAGTCGCACAGATCCCCAAGAACGACGAAACCCGCCTTGTGGGCGGGCGTTCGCGAGGTACCGCTACGGGGATTCGAACCCCGGTTTCCGCCGTGAGAGGGCGGCGTCCTAGTCCCCTAGACGATAGCGGCAGGAGAACCGACGTCGGCCAGTGTAGCCGGTGAGG
This sequence comes from uncultured Solirubrobacteraceae bacterium, assembly GCA_963843485.1. GTDB lineage: Bacteria > Actinomycetota > Thermoleophilia > Solirubrobacterales > Solirubrobacteraceae > DASSUW01. Next base: position 197,482 of record CAWJKK010000003.1, read on the forward strand.
CGCTACTCTCTCGGCTCCACAGGCGGCTGTGGCGGAATTGGTAGACGCGCGGCGTTCAGGTCGCCGTGGAGGTAACTCCGTGGAGGTTCGAGTCCTCTCAGCCGCACCTCTCAGAACGGCCCCCGAGCGGGGCCGTTTCTCGTTGGGAAGACGCGCGCAAGCAGGCGCTTTGCAAGCGATCGTGCAGCCGGAAGGACTCTGCGCTGATAGAACGACGGCCGCCGAATCACCGGCCCTCCAGGGGCTGGTGAACGGGGGAACCGATGTGGCCCCAGGACAGGGCCACGGGGGCGAATCGCCGCCTTGAGCGCGGCGTAGCGCACTGCGCGAGCCCGTCAGCTCACCTCGTAGGCGAACGGACTTGGAGCCATGGGGAAGCTGAACATCATCACTCTGCGCGCGGCGATCGCCGTGCTGTTCGCCGCGCTCGCGCTCTCGCTGGCGGGCGCCACGGCGGCCGAAGCCGACCCGCTCAAGCGCGGCTCGAAGGGCGCGCGCGTCGGGCAGGTCCAGCGCTGGCTCGGGCTGACGCCCGACCGCATCTTCGGCCCCGCCACGCGCCGTGCCGTCAAGCGCTTCCAGCGCCGGCACGGGCTCACGGCCGACGGGATCGTCGGGCCGGCGACATGGTCCGCGCTCAAGCGCGCGAACCGGCGCCGGACGTCGAGCGTGAGCTCGCGCGGAGGCGCGGTCGCGCTGCTGCAGCGCGAGCTCGGCATCGCCGCCGACGGGGTGTTCGGACCGGCCACCCAGGCCGCGGTGAGGCGCTTCCAGCGCCGCCGCGGGCTGACCGCGGACGGCGTCGTCGGCCCCGCGACGTGGGCGGCGCTCGGCCACCCCGGGCGCACGAGCGTGCTCAAGCGGCGCGGCGCCGGCGGCGGCACGCGCAACCTGCCGAGCGTGCTCCGGCGCGTCATCCGCGCCGCCAACCGGATCCAGCACCACCCGTACAAGTACGGCGGCGGGCACGCGAGCTGGAACGACACGGGCTACGACTGCTCCGGCTCGGTCTCCTACGCGCTGCACGGCGGCGGCCTGCTCTCCTCGCCGCTCACCAGCGGCGGGTTCATGCGCTGGGGCGCTCCCGGCCGCGGACGGCACATCACGATCTACGCCTCGCCGAGCCACGTCTACATGACGGTCAACGGCCGCCGGTTCGACACGACCGGCCGCAGCGAGTCGGGCACGCGCTGGCAGGCGAGCGACCGCTCGTCGGCGGGCTACGTGGTCCGCCACCCGCCTCGCCTGGATCCACCGATCCTCGCGGCGCCTCGCCACCGTGGTTCACCGCCAGAGGCGATCGTCCGAGCTCCAAAGGACGCCACCCTGAGGATGCTCGGCCGATCACCTCTGGTCGGCGCCCACGGCGCCGAGTCATCCACGAGTCATCGGTGGATCCAGGCTAGGGACAGCACCACTCGACGGCGCGCGGGAACCCGCGGAACTGGCGGGTCACCTGCCCGATCGCGGTGCGGCGCGCGCCGATCAGGATCCAGCGATCGGCCGACGGCCACGGCACGAGCAGGCGGCGCCCGTCCGGTGACCAGGCGACGTCGCCGAGCCGGCCGCGGCCGCTGAAGCGCCGGCGCCCGTCGACCACGACGTCGCTGCGCACGCGGCCGCGGCGGACGACGGTCAGCTCCCCGCGCGGGGACCATGCGACGTCGTCGACCACGAAGTCGGCGGGCGGCCTGCCGCCGTCGAGCGGGGCGGCGACCGGCGCGCCCGAGCGGTCGAGCACGCGGACCGACCGGTCGGTGCCGACCGCGAGCCGGGTGCCGTCGGGCGACCACTGGAGCTCGCGGACCGCGCCGAGCGGCCGCGAGCGCCAGAGCTCGAGCCCGAGGTCGACCGCGACGACGCGCACGCGGCCGCTGCGGTCGGCGTAGGCGAGCACGTGCTCGGCGTCGGGACGCCAGGCCGGCGCGACCGGGCGCGCCGGGGCGAGCCGGCGGTCGCCGGTGCCGTCGCCGTTGACGACGCGCAGCGAGCCGCCGGCGAGGTAGGCGATCCGGAAGCCGTCGACCGGCGCCCAGCGGGCCGCGCGGACGCGGCTCCGGCGCTCGATCGCCCAGCGGACCTCGCCGCCCGGCTCGACCGCCAGCAGCTCGCCGCCGCGCCAGACGACCGCGAACAGGCCGTTCGGGGACCACGACGCGCCCGTGTAGCGGCCGAGCCGCCGCCGCGAGCCGTCCGCGGAGACGACCCACGCGCCGCCGGGAGCGGTGACCAGCAGCCGGCCGCCGCCGGGCACGCGCACCAGCGCGGGCGGCTCGCGCGTCGTGCCGAGCACGCCCTGGACCCAGCGCGCGACCGCCGGCCCGGAAGCGCCGACCGCGGCGACGCCGAGCGCGATCGCCACCACCGCGGCGGCGAGCACGGGGGTGAAGCGCGGGCGGCGCCGCCGCACCGGCTCGAGGTCCGCGGTGGCCGCCTGCACGACCCGCAGCGCGCGGGCGCGCGCGCCGGCGTCGCTCAGCGGCGCTTCGCGCAGCTTGTCGCGCAGGTCGTTCACGACGGCCCGTCCTCCAGCGTCTCGCCGAGCGCGTCGAGCCCGCGCCGCAGCCGCGAGTTGACGGTCCCGCGCGGCAGGTCGAGCGCGGCGGCGATCTCTCCCGGCGTCATGTCGAGCAGGTAGCGCAGGACGATCACCGCGCGCTGGTCGACGCCCAGCGCCGCGATCGCCGGGCCGAGCGAGCCGAGCTCGGCGAGCGGCGCGTCCGGGTGCGCGGGCGCCTCGGGCACCGCGTCGCCGTCGACCTCGCGCCGCAGCCGCCGGCGGCGCGCGAAGTCGATCGCGCGGTTGACGACGATGCGGTGCAGCCACGGGCGCAGCGGCCGCCGGCGGTCGAAGCGCGGGAGCGCCCGCAGCGCGGCCAGGAACGCCTCCTGGGCGATGTCCTCGGCCGCCGCGCGGTCGTGGGTCACGAGCAGCGCGGCCCGGTACGCGTCGTCCCAGTGGCGCGCGAACAGCTCCTCGACGGCGCGCTCGGAACCCGCCTGGGCCGCCCGCACCAGGGCCGCCTCGCTCACGGGCCTGCGGCGGCCGGCGAATCGCAAGCTGCGCGTATCGTCGACGGCCGCGTCCACACCGCCCATACGAACGGCGGAGGCCATCAGGTCCCGAGCCTACATAAAGGGGTCTGACCCCTTTAGGTTGGCGGCGGCGACCGGGTTCGCCGCGAGCGCCTTGGCGACCGCGACGAGGTTGGACGCGGCGAGCCTGGCGGTCTTGGCCGACCACTCGTGCCCGTGGTCGGTCTCGCTGTAGGAGGGTCCGGCGCCCGGGCCCATGTTCCAGTACGTCCACGACTGGCCGGGGACCGTGAAGCCGATCTCGACGAGCGAGTCGATCAGCTCGCCGATCACGTGGTGGGCGCCGTCCTCGTTGCCGGTCACGACCACGCCGGCGACGCGGTTGTAGGCGACCGGGCGGCCGGCGTCGTCGGTCTCGGACAGCATCGCGTCCATCCGCTCGCAGACCCGCTGGGCGACGCTCGAGGGCTTGCCGAGCCAGGTCGGCGTGGCCATCACGAGGATCTGCGCGGCGAGGATGCGCTCGCGGATCGCCGGCCAGGCGTCGCCGTCGCCCTCGTCGGACGAGACGCCGGGCTTGACGTCGTGGTCGACGACGCGCAGGCGCTCGACCTCGACCCCGGCGCCGGCCAGCGCCTCGTCGACGACGTCGGCGAGCGCGTCGGTGTTGGACTCGGCGGGGGACGGCTTGAGCGTGCAGTTCAGGATCAGAGCTCTCATCCGTCCGTGCTGTCCGGCCGTCCCCCGCCGAAAACGGACTCAGTCCTTGCCGGCCTTCTTCAGGTTCGGCTTGACCAGGAACAGGCCGCGGTCGATCGTGTTGACGCCGACCACGCCGTTGGAGAACCAGATGTAGTTGCTCCAGGTGCCGCCCTCGAACGTCGCGTTGTCGTTCTCGGGATAGACGTCGAACCAGGCGACCTCGTCCAGGTCCGTCGTGCCCACCGACTGCTCGGTGAAGATGCGCAGGCCGGACGTGTAGTTGGACTCGTAGACGTAGCCGTCGCCGTTCATGTAGAGGTTGTGGTCGATCGACGTCGTGTTGTTCGGGCTCGCGACGACCGCGCCCGGGCTCTCGAGGTCGTCGACCTCGAGCGACGTACGTCGTCTGGCGCGCGACGGTCGGCGGGGCGCCGAAGCCGTTCTCGTCACCCTCGTCGTTGAACACGAAGTGCTCGCCGTCCGGCGTCAGCCAGCCCTGATGGGTGTAGACCGCCGTCGGGTAGCCGGTGCGCGAGATCATCTCCGGGTTGGCCTTGTCCGTCACGTCGACGATCGTGACCGTGTCCTCGTTGGACGCGAAGCAGATCTCGCGGCCGCGGTAGCGGCGTCGGGACCGTCGTAGCTCGACGCACTGGGTGTCGTGCGTGTAGCCGTCGCTGCCTGCGAAGCAGCCGGCGAACGTCGGGTTCTTCGGGCTGCGGATGTCGACCATGTGCAGGCCGCCGTCGGCAGGTGCTGGTGCCGACGAGGTAGGCGAAGCCGGTGTCCTCGTTGATGTCGAGGTTGTGGGTGTTGCTGACCTCGTCGTAGACCGTGTCGGCCGTGAACGTCTTCGGCACGCGCCCGCGCGCGTCGCGCAGCCGCGTGAGGTCGAAGACCTGCATGCCGTGGTTGAAGTGCTCCGAGACGACGTACGCGTGGTTCGCGGTAGACCTTGATGTCACGCCACGAGTCACGCGTGCCGACGGCCTGCGTCGGCAGGATGCCGACGACCTGCGGCCGGCGGGCGTTCGTGATGTCGACGAACGTCGGTGCCGTTGGTGTGGCCCGACCAGCGCGTACTCGCGCTTGGTCTTGGGATCACGCCAGCCCCACATGTCGTTGCCGGCGCGCGCGCCGCCGAGCTCCGCCAGCGGCACCTGGCTCAGCAGGTCGACGTTGTCGCACGCGTACTCGGCGGCCCGGCCGTTCTTGCACTTCGCGGAACCACGCGCCGAGACCAGCCCGCCGGCGCGCCCGCCGTCTCGAGGTCGAGCGCCTTCGCTTGGTCGGGGTCGAACCAGCCGCTGCTGAGCCCGAAGCGCGAAGCCGCCGGGCTGCGGGTGTGCGCTCGCCACGGACGCCGTCAGCAGCATGCCGACCACGGTGGCGAGCAGGACGCATCGCTTCATCTGTTCCCTCCCTTGAACCACGGGCCCGACTTCCCGCCAGAACCCCACAAGAGCGGTCTGCTACCCGCACAGGCGACCGCCATGCGCGTACCTCCGCCAGATTGTCATCCTGCTGCCACGTTTTCCGGTGCGGATGGGTGCCAGGCACCCATCTTCATTAGTCGGGGGTCGACCTTTATCCCTTGCTTCAGAAGCGCGGGGACGATCTGCCCCATGTCCGACACCCTCGCCGCCCTCCCGGACAACGAGGTCCCGACGCAGGAGACCGGCCCGCTTCCGCGAGTTCCGGAGCGTGACCGCCGGCGGGCCTCCGTCTCCATGACGCGACCCGCGCCCGGCCGTTATCTCGCCATCGAGGACGCAGGAGAGCTTGTGCTGTTCGCGCTGGGAGAACGCGAGGGACAGACCCTTCGCATCGGGCGCAGTCCCGCTTGCGACATCGTCCTCGACGACGCGTCCGTCTCGCGCCGCCACGCGGTGGTCGTCCACCGCGGCGGCCGGGCCGTGATCCTCGACGACCGCAGCCTCAACGGCGTGTTCGTCAACGGCGAGCGCGTCGGCGAGGCAGCACTCAGCGATGGCGACAGCGTCGCCATCGGCCACGTGAGCGCGCGTTTCCACGAAGTAACCGGCGGCTGACCGCTAAGCGGTCGCTGGCGAAACGCGGATCCGCGTCCCGCACGGCTCGGCCCGGGCTTGCGCTGCGAGCCCGGGCCGGGTTTATCTTCCTCCGTGGCGCCGAAGCCCCATGGACACTTCCTCGCCGGCGAGGCCGGTGAGCTCGCCGGCGTCTCCGGCAACACGATCGGCCAGTGGGCCCGCTGGGGCTACATCCGCTCGTCGCAGAGCGAGGGCGACCCGCGCGTCTACTCGGTCGAGGACGTCGCCGAGGCGGCGATCGTCAGCGCGCTGCTCGCCCGCGGCGTCCGCCACCGCGACATCCGCCGCGCGGTCGACCGCCTGACCGGCGCCTGGCCGCTCCAGGACGCGCTGCTCGCGACGACCGCGGACGGCCATCTCGTCCTGCGCGAGAACGGCGCCGCCTACGCGCTCGTCGACCGCGGCTGGCAGCGCATGACCACGCCGCCGCCGACCGAGGACGTGCGCCTGCGCTTCAGGAAGAGCGGCTAGCGCCGGGCTGCCACAACGGCTCTTCGCCGTCGTTCGCCGCCCGGGCGAGGATGAAGAGCAGGTCCGAGAGCCGGTTGAGGTAGCGCACGCACTCGGCGTTGACCTCGTCGCCGCAGGCGATCGTGCGCCGCTCGGCGCGCCGGCAGACCGTGCGGCAGACGTGCAGCTGCGCGGCGGCGGGCGTCCCGCCCGGGAGCACGAACGAGCGCAGCGCGGGCAGCTTGCCGTTCTCCTCGTCGCACAGCTGCTCGAGCCACGCCGTCTGCTCGGGCACGACGCGCAGCCGCGTCCGGTCGCCGCCGTGCGGCACCGAGATGTCGGCGCCGACGTCGAACAGGTCGTTCTGCACCCGCTGCAGCCACGGGACGAACCGCTCCGGGAGCCCTGCGGTGACCAGGCTGACCCCGAGGAACGCGTTCAGCTCGTCGACGGTCCCGTAGGCCTCGATCCGGTCGTGCGTCTTGGGCACCCGGCTCATGTCCCCGAGGTGGGTCTCGCCGCCGTCGCCCAGGCGGGTGTAGATGCGGGTCAGATTCACGGTCATGACGGTTGCAGGGGTATACCATTGCGCCCGAACGAACCAGGGTCGGTGGACAGGGAAGCCGGTGCGAATCCGGCGCGGACCCGCCACTGTCACCGGGGGAAGCGACCGCACGCGGCCACCGAGCCGCAAGCCACTGGCGATCAGCCGGGAAGGTGCGGACCCGCCAGGCCCGGGAGCCAGGAGACCTCCCTCCGACCGCGAAGCCGACACGCCCTCGTGGAAAGGGGTGGCTCCCGAACATGAAGCTCCGAACGCTCGCCGGCCTTGCGGCCGCGCTGTCACTGACCGCTCCCGCGGCCGCGCTCGCCGCGCCGGTCACCGTCGACCTGCGGATCGAGGGTCCGACGCCGGACGCTGCTACGACGGCGCGGTGACGACCGACGTGCGCAGCGCTCGCCTTCAGGCGGCGACCCGGCGCAGCACCAGTGCGAGGGCGCGCCAGCGGCGGCGCGAGCCCGGTGCCGGTGCCCACGCGCGACGCGGCGCTGATGGCCGCGGCCGCGAGCACGCCGTTCGCGGTCGAGGGCAGCTGGCACCCGGACTTCGGTCCCAGCTTCACGCGGATCGCGGGCGAGTCGGTCGCCTACGACGCGACCACCGACCGCTTCCTCGTGAGTTCAAGAACGGCCGGCCGGCCGACTTCGGCGCCTGCGGCGACCCGATCGAGGCCGGTGACGACGTGCGTCTTCGCCTTTGCGTCGTTCGGCCGAGCCGCTGCTCGCGCGAGCGGACCCGCGCGCGTCGCGCCCGGCGGGCGGGCGACGGTGCGCGTGGACGTCCGACCGCCGGCACTTCCCGGACCCGACCGTCGCGGCGGTACCGGCCGCGGGCGCAACCGGACCGTCGGCGGCGGCCACGACCGCCGCGGACGGCACCGCCGCGGTCGGTCCGCTCAACGCCGACGCCACCCTCAGGCCGAGAAGACCGGCGCCGGCCGCTCGAACCGGCTGAGCACGTCTGCGTGTCGAGCTGCGACGCCGCCGCCGCCGCCCGGCTCGCCCACGCCGCAGCCCAGCGCCCCGGACACGAGCGCGCCGCTCGGCCGCATCCTCGGCATCCGCGAGGGGCAGCGCTTCCGCCGCGGCCCGCGCGTGCTGCGCGGCACGGTCGGCACCGAGCCGTCGGGCATCAAGGCCGTCAAGCTGCGCCTCACCCGCCAGGTCGGGAAGCGCTGCTGGTACTTCTCCGGCTCCAAGGAGCGCTTCCTGCGCCGCGCCTGCGGGACGCGCCACGCGTTCAAGGTCGGCGAGCAGGCCGACTGGAGCTACCTGCTCCCGAGCCGCCTGCAGCGCGGGCGCTACGTTCTCGACGTGATCGCGATGGACCGCCGGCGCAACCGCGACGTGCTCGAGCGCGGGCGCAGCCGGGTGGTGTTCCACGTCCGATGAGGACCGTGCTCGCCATCGCGCTCGCGCTCGTCCTGCCCGCCTCCGCGCAGGCGGCGAGCGTGGACGTCATGGTCGTCGGCAAGGACGGCGTGCTGCGCGCGCCGCAGGAGGTGCGCCTGAAGGAGCGGACCGTGAAGGTCGGCGGGCGCCGCTGCCGGATCGCGGCCGCGACGCCGCTGTCCGCGCTCGCCGCCACCGGCGTCCGCTACACGCTGCGCGACTACGCCCGCTGCACCCGCCGCCCGCGTGACGCCGCCGGCCTCTACGTCCGCGACGTCGCCGGCCAGCGCGAGCGCGGCCAGGCCGGCTGGGTCTACAAGGTCGGCCGCAGGATCGGGACGACCTCCGCGTCCGACCCCAGCGGGCCGTTCGGCACCGGCCGCCGCCTGCGCGACGGCCAGCGCGTCACGTGGTTCTGGTGCCGTGTCGCCGGTCGCTGCCAGCGCACGCTCGAGGTCCGGGCGGTCGCGCAGGCCGGCACGCAGCTGACCGCCGAGGTCCGCGGCTACGACGACTTCGGGCGCGGCCGCCGGATCGCGGGCGCGACCGTGCGGCTCGCCGGCGCCACCGCGGTCACCGGCGCCGACGGCCGCGCCGTCCTCACCGCCCCCGCGGCCGGCCGCCACGACCTCACGGCCGAGCGCGACGGCCTCGTCCCCGCCTTCCCGAGCGCGGTCACGATCCGGTGAGGAACGCGGTCCTCGTCCTCCTCGCCGCGCTCGCGCTCCTGCCCGGGTGCGGCTTCGGCGCGGGCGAGTCCACCGGCCAGGTGCGGCTCACCGTCACGACCGACTTCGGCGCCGAGGAGCTGGGCGAGGGCGCGCGCGAGGCGGCCGACGAGAGCACGACCGTGATGCGCGTCCTGCAGGGCAACTACGAGGTCTCGACCCGCTACGGCGGCGGCTTCGTGCAGGACATCGACGGCGTCGCCGGCGGCCGCGAGCAGGGCCGCGAGGTCGACTGGTTCTACTACGTCAACGGCATCGAGTCCTCGGTCGGCGCGGCCGAGCGCGGCGTCGAGGCCGGCGACCGCGTCTGGTGGGACCACCACGCGTGGGACGCCGCCCAGCGCGTGCCCGCCGTGGTCGGCTCGTTCCCCGAGCCGTTCGTGTCCGGCACCGAGGGCAAGAAGCTGCCGGTCAAGCTCGTCTGCCTGAGCGCCGAGCGCTCGTGCGAGGAGGTCGAGACCCGCCTGCAGGACTCCGGGTCGGGCTCGGTCTCGCGCTCCGTGCTCGAGCAGTCGCCGGGCGAGGGGATCCTGCGCGTGCTCGTCGGCACCTGGGCCGACGTGCGGCGCGACAACGTCGCCCGCCGGCTCGAGCAGGGCCCGCAGGCCAGCGGCGTGTTCGCCCGGCCCGCCGAGGACGGCCGCACGATCGCGCTGCTCGACGACGAGGGGCGCGACGCCCGCACGCTCGAGGCCGGCGGCGGACTCGTCGCCGCGACGAGCGTCGAGGCGCAGCCGCCGACCTGGGTCGTCACCGGCACCGACGAGGTCGGGGTCGCGGCCGCGGCCGCCGCGCTGACCGAGGCGCGGCTGCGCGAGCGCTTCGCGATCGCGATCGACGCCGGCCGCGACGTGCCGCTGCCGATCGGCGACTACCCGAGCCGGCCGTGAACAACGTCGACGTCAGCCACCGCCGCCGCGCGAGCCCGCTGCACGCCGCGCGCGCCGGCGTCGGCGCGCTGTGGTGCGTGACGCTGGTCGCGGTCGCGCTGTCGTTCGAGCACCCGCTGCTGCTGGGCACGCTGCTGGCCGTCGCCTTCGCGACGGCCGCCGCGGCGGGCGTGCGCCGCCAGGTCGCGCGCGCCGTGCTGTGGGCGGCGCCGCTGGCAGCTGGCGATCGCGATCGTCAACGGGCTCGTGATGCGCGACGGCCTGACCGTCGTCTTCCGCTTCGGCGAGATCCCGCTGCTCGGCCGCCTCGACGTCACCGCCGAGGCGCTGGGGATGGGCGCCGTCCTCGGCCTGCGGGCGACCGTCATCTTCGCCTTCGCCGCAGTGCTCGCCGCCTGCATCGACCCGGACGAGCTGCTGCGCGGCTTCCGCCGCCGCTCGCTGCGCGGCGGGGTCACGGCGGCGCTCGCGACGCACCTGCTGCCCGTGCTCGCCCGCGACGGCCGCCGGATCGCCGAGGCGCAGCGGGCGCTGACCGGCAGCACGCCGCACGTCGCCGTGCTGCGCGCCGTCACGTCGGGCGCGCTCGACCGCGCCACCGACGTCGCCGCGACGCTCGAGCTGCGCGGGTTCGGCTCCGGCGGGCGGCCGCCGAGCCGCCGCCGGCCCGTCTCCCGCCACGACGTCGCGTTCGCCGTCTCGACCGCGGCGCTCGCGGCGCTCGCGATCGCCGCCGGGGTCGGCGGCTGGGAGGGCTTCGAGGCCTACCCGCTCACGGTCGTGCCGTTCGACGCGCGCCTGCTCGTGCTGGCCGCGGCGCTCGCCGCCTGCGCGCTGCTGCCGTTCGCCGATCGCCGGGGGATCGGGCGATGAGCGTGCTCGAGCTGACCGGCGTGACCTACGCCTACCCCGGCGCCGAGCCGTCGCTGCGCGACGTGACGCTGGCGATCGAGCCGGGCGAGTTCGTCGTGCTGGCCGGCGCCTCCGGCTCGGGCAAGTCGACGCTCCTGCGCGCGGCCGCCGGGCTCGTGCCGCACTTCCACGGCGGCACGTTCGCGGGCGAGCTCGCCTGCGGCGGGCTGGACACGCGCGAGCACGGCCCGGCCTCGCTCGCCGCGGTCGCCGGCACGCTGTTCCAGGATCCCGAGACCCAGGTGATCATGGGCACCGTCCGCTCCGAGCTGGCGTTCCCGCTCGAGAACCGCGGCTGGAGCGGCGCGGCGGTGGCGCGCGGCGTCGAGGAGGCCGCGCTGGCGCTCGGCATCGCGCCGCTGCTGGAGCGCTCGACGCGCGAGCTGTCCGGCGGCGAGCTGCAGCGGGTGGCGCTCGGCGCCGCGCTCGCCTGCCGCCCGCGGCTGCTGCTGCTCGACGAGCCGACCTCGCAGCTCGACCCGGTCGCGGGCGACGAGCTGCTCGGCGTGCTGCGGCGGATCAACGAGGAGTGGGGGACGGCGGTGCTGCTGGCCGAGCACCGGCTCGAGCGCTGCCTGCCCGCGGCCGACCGCGTCGTCGCGCTGCGCGACGGCGGCGTCGCGTTCGACGGCGACCCGGAGGCGTTCGCCGCCTGGGCGCCGCCCGAGCTGCAGCCGCCGGTCACGCGCCTGTGCGCGCTCGCCGGCGTGCCCGAGCGGCCGGCGACCGTGAAGGGCGCGCGCCGCGCGCTGGCCGACCGCCTGGCCGGGCTGCCGCCCGCGCCCGAGCCGGCCCCGCCGCGCCGCCGCGACCGTGACGCCGTCGTCACCGCGCGCCGCGCGTGGTACGAGATCGCCGACGGGCCGGCGATCCTGCAGGGCGTCGACCTCGAGCTCGCACCCGGCGAGGCGGTCGCGCTGATGGGCCGCAACGGCGCCGGCAAGTCGACGCTGCTGCGCCTGCTCGCCGGGCTGATCGACCCGACGCGCGGCAAGGTGCGCCGGGCCGGGCGCGTCGCGCTGCTGCTGCAGAACCCGGGCGACCTGTTCCTGCACGAGCGCGTCGGCGACGACGTGCCGGGCGCCGGCGCGCTGGCCGACCGCCACCCGCGCGACGTCTCCGGCGGCGAGCGCCAGCGGCTCGCGCTCGAGCTCGTGCTGGGCCGCGGCGAGCCGCCGGTCGCGGTCTGCCTCGACGAGCCGACGCGCGGCATGGACCGGGCGCACGGCGCCGCGCTCGCGGCGCGCCTGCGCGAGCTGGCCGCGGACGGCACCGCCGTGCTCGTCGCGACGCACGACGCCGAGTTCGCGTCCGCGTGGGCGACGCGCACGGTCCTGCTCGGCGCCGGCCGCCCGGTCGCCGACGCGCCGACCGCCGAGGTGCTCGGCGGTGGCTGGTACTTCGCCACCCAGACCGCGCGCGGTGCTGGGCGGCGCCGGCGGCGCGCTCGACCCGCAGTCCGGGGCCGCGCTGCTGGCCGCTGCGCGCCCGGAGGTGCTCCGATGATCTGGGTCGGCGCGAGCTTCGCGATCCTCAGCCTGGCGCTGCTCGCGGGCTTCGCCTGGTACGAGCGGTCGCGGCCGGCCGCGCAGGTGCTCGCGCTCGTCGCCACGCTGGCGGCGCTGGCCGCGCTCGGCCGGATCGCGTTCGCGCCGCTGCCGAACGTGAAGCCGACGACCGACATCGTCCTGATCGCCGGCTACGTGCTCGGCGGCGCGCCCGGGTTCGCGGTCGGGGCGGTGGCGGCGCTGACGTCGAACCTGTTCTTCGCCCAGGGCCCGTGGACGCCGTGGCAGATGGTCGCGTGGGGCGGGGTCGGGGTCGGCGGCGCGCTGCTGGCGCGCGTGTTCGGCCGCGAGCTCGGCCGCTGGGGCCTGACCGCCGCCTGCGTCGCCGCCTCGTTCGGGTTCGGGCTCGTGATGAACCTGCATCTCTGGGTCACCTACACGGACCACCATCTCTCCCAGCTGTGGGCGATCATGGCCACCTCGTTCCCGTTCGACGTCGCCCACGCGCTCGGCAGCGCCGCGTTCTGCCTCGCGTTCGGCCCGGTGCTGATCCGCGCGCTCGACCGCCACCGCACGCGCTTCGACGTGCACTGGGTGCCGGCCGCGGCGGCGGGCCTCGTCGCGCTCGTGCTGCTCGCCGGCGCGCCCGCGCCCGCCCAGGCGTGGGACTCGGACGCGGCCGCGGCGAGCGCCTCCGAGCGCTGGCTGCTGAAGGCCCAGAACGACGACGGCGGCTGGGGTGCCGCGCCCGGCCAGTCGTCGTCGCAGCTCTACACGGGCTGGACCGCGCTCGGCCTGGCGGCGGCCGGGACCAACCCGCGCGACGCCGGCTCGCCGAGCGCCGCCGAGTACATCCGGGCGCACGCCGACGAGCTGACCGACCTGCGCGACCTCGGCGAGATCAACCGCACGATCCTGGTGCTGCGCGCCGCGGGGCTGCCGGCGCGGCTCGGCGACCGCGACCTCGTGCGCGAGCTGAACGCCCAGCAGCGCGGCAACGGCTCCTTCGCCGGCCGCGTCAACACGACCGCGTTCGCCGTGCTCGCGCTGCGCTCCGCGGGCCGCACGCCGCGGCACCGCAGCGTGCGCCGGGCGGCGAGCTGGATCACCGGGCAGGCCAACCGCGACGGCGGCTTCAACTTCGGCGGTCGCGGCGGGCCGTCCGGCGTCGACGACACCGGCGCGGCGCTGCAGGCGCTCGCCGCCGCGGGCCGCAAGCGCACGCGCGTGGTGCAGCGCGCGGCGCGCTGGATGGTGCGCCACCAGGCGTCCGACGGCGGCTTCGCGCTGATCCCCGGCGGGCCGTCGAACGCGCAGTCGACCGCCTGGGCGGTCCAGGGGCTCGTGGCCGCGGGCCGCGACCCGGCGAAGGTGCGCCGCAACGGCTCGCGCGACCCGATGAGCTACCTGCGCTCCCTGACCGCGCCGTCGGGCGAGGTCCGCTACTCGCGCACGAGCCGCCAGACGCCGGTCTGGGTCACCGCCCAGGCCGTGATGGCGCTCTCGCGCCGCGCGCTGCCGATCCCGCGCGTGCCGCGCGCCCGCCGGTCGGCGCCGGCCGCGCCCGCCGCCGCACCCGCGGCCACGGCGACGCCGGAGCCGAAGCGCCGCAGCCACTGCCGGCCGTCGGCAAGCCGGCGCCGCAGTTCTCCGCGAGCACGGCCGGGCTCGTCGCCGGGCTCGTCCTCGGCGCGCTGCTGTAGGCGACTCGGCGAGTTGCATTTCTCCCCATTCGACGCACACTCGGGGAACGCGCGTGGCGGTGCGCTCCCCGAGATCGTGCGTCGCGTGCGATGCGCCCCCGCTGCCCACCCAGCCGCAGTTGACGTTCGCTCGCGCCGCGCGCTTCCTATACGGTCCCGCGTCCGTGAGGATCGGGGTTCCGAAGGAGACCGCAGAGGGCGAGCGGCGGGTCGCCCTCGTGCCCGACGTCGTGCGCCGGCTCGCCGCCGGCGGCCACTCCGTCGTGCTCGAGAGCGGTGCCGGGGCGGCCGCCGGGCTGCCGGATTCGCTGTTCACCGACGCCGGCGCCGAGCTCGGCGATCCGTACGCGGCCGACGTGGTCGCGCGCGTCGCCCCGTCGCCGCCCGACGGGCTGCGGAGCGAGCACGTGCTGATCGGCTTCCTCGCCCCGCTCACCAACGCCGAGGGCATCCAGGCGATCGCCGCCACCGGCGCGACCGCGTTCGCGATGGAGTCGATCCCGCGCATCTCGCGCGCGCAGTCGATGGACGCGCTCTCGAGCCAGGCGACGGTCTCGGGCTACCGCGCCGCGCTGATCGCCTCGCAGGAGCTCGGCCGCTTCTTCCCGATGCTGATGACCGCCGCGGGCACGATCCCGCCCGCGCAGGTGCTGATCCTCGGCGCCGGCGTCGCCGGCCTGCAGGCGATCGCGACCGCCCGCCGCCTCGGCGCCGTCGTCACCGCGTTCGACGTCCGCGCCGCCGTCAAGGAGCAGGTCCAGTCGCTCGGCGCGCGGTTCCTGGAGGTCGAGGGCGCGGCCGACGCCGAGGGCGCCGGCGGCTACGCGCGCGAGCTGACCGAGGAGGAGCAGCAGGCCCAGCGCGAGCTGCTCGCCCAGCAGATCGCCAAGTCCGACGCGGTCATCACCACCGCGCTCGTGCCCGGCCGCCCCGCGCCGAAGCTGATCACCGCCGCCGCCGTCCACGCGATGAAGCCGGGCAGCGTGATCGTCGACCTCGCCGGCGAGGCCGGCGGCAACTGCGAGCTCGCCCGCCCCGGCGAGACGTACCGGACCGAGAACGCGGTGACGATCGCCACGCCGCTCAACCTGCCGTCGACCATGGCCGAGCACGCCTCGCAGCTCTACGCGCGCAACGTGCTGTCGCTGCTGGAGCTGATGGCCGGCGAGGACGGCGGCCTGGAGCTCGACTTCGACGACGACATCATCAAGGGCGCGTGCGTCGCGCGCGACGGCGAGGGGGGCGGCGCGCGAGCGAGCGCCGCGACGAGGAGCACGATGGACCTGCTGACCGAGATCGCGATCCTCGTGCTGGCCGCGTTCGTGGGCCTGGAAGTGATCTCGAAGGTCCCGAACACGCTGCACACGCCGCTGATGTCGGGCACGAACGCGATCCACGGCATCGTGCTGCTCGGCGCGCTGCTGGTGATCGGCCCGGCCGACGGCTTCCTGAACGAGCTGCTGCTGGTGATCGCGATCGCCTTCGGCACGATCAACGTGGTCGGCGGCTTCCTCGTGACCGACCGCATGCTCGGCATGTTCAAGGGCAAGAAGAAGCAGGCGCCGGACGATGGCTGACCTCGTCTCGGTCCTCTACATCGTCGCCTTCGTGCTCTTCATCGTCGGCCTGCGGATGCTGCGCGGGCCGCGCACGGCGGTCAGCGGCAACCTCGTCGCCGCGGTCGGCATGGGCATCGCGATCGTCGCGACCCTGCTCGACGACCGGATCGGCGACTGGGGCCTGATCGCCGCCGGCCTCGTGCTCGGCACCGTCGTCGGCGTCCCGGCCGCGCGCAACGTGAAGATGACCGCGATGCCGCAGATGGTGGCGCTGTTCAACGGCGTCGGCGGCGGCGCGGTGGCGCTCATCAGCCTCGTCGAGTTCCGCGAGGCGGGCGGCGACATCCCGCTCGAGGAGCTGATCCCGATCCTGTTCGCGGCGATCGTCGGCTCGATCTCGTTCTGGGGCTCGAACGTCGCCTTCCTGAAGCTGCAGGAGACGCTCAAGCGCGCGTTCCGGATCCCGCGGGCGGTCAACGCCGCGCTCGCCCTGGTGGCGATCGGGCTCGCCGTGGTGATCGCCGCCGGCTCGGAGTCCGAGGGCCTGTTCTGGCTGATCCTGATCGCCGCCGGGCTGCTCGGCGTGCTCGCGGTGCTGCCGATCGGCGGCGCCGACATGCCGGTCGTCATCTCGACCCTGAACGCCTTCACCGGCCTCTCCGCCGCCGCCGCGGGCATGGCGCTCGACAACACCGCGCTGATCGTCGCCGGCATGCTCGTCGGCGCGTCCGGCTCGATCCTCACGAAGCAGATGGCCGACGCGATGAACCGCTCGCTCGGGAACGTGTTCTTCGGCGGCCTCGGCGCGGGCGGCCCGGCGCTGGCGGCGAGCACCGACGGCGGCACGGTGCGCTCCACCAGCGCGGCCGACGTCGCGATCCAGCTCTCCTACGCGCGGCTCGTGGTCGTCGTGCCCGGCTACGGCATGGCGGTCGCCCAGGCCCAGCGCGCGGTCGCCGACCTCGCGAGCGAGCTCGAGCGCCGCGGCGTCGAGGTGCTCTACGGCATCCACCCGGTCGCCGGCCGCATGCCCGGCCACATGAACGTGCTGCTCGCCGAGGCCGACGTCCCGTACGACCGGCTGAAGGAGATGGACGACATCAACGGCGAGTTCGCGCGCACCGACGTGGCGCTCGTGATCGGCGCCAACGACGTCACCAACCCGGCGGCGCGGACCGTGTCCGACAGCCCGATCTACGGCATGCCGATCCTCGACGTCGACAAGGCCGGCAGCGTGATCGTCCTGAAGCGGTCGATGAGCAGCGGTTTCGCCGGCATCGACAACCCGCTCTTCTACGACCCGAAGACGGCGATGCTGTTCGGCGACGCCAAGGCCTCGGTGGGCGAGGTGCTCACCGAGGTGCAAGCACTCTGACTTTGTTCACATCGGCCGCCGCCGCTGCGGTTACGTTGCGCGGATGCTAATGCGACGAATCCTTCCCGCGCTGGTCGCGGGGGCCGCACTGGTGGCCCCGGCGACCGCCGCGGCCCAATCGACGACCGTGGTGATCTCCGAGATCCAGTTCCGCGGGCCCGCGGGCGGCAACGACGAGTTCATCGAGCTCCGCAACGTCTCCGGCGCGCCGCAGGCGATCGGCGGCTGGCGCCTGCAGGGGTGCAACGCGGCCGGCACGGTCGGCGACCGCGCAGCGGTCCCGGCCGGCACGACGCTGCCCGCCGGCGAGAGCTACGTGTTCGCCAACAGCGCCGGCACGGTGACGGGCGACGTCGGCCTACGGCACCGGCATCAGCGACAACGGCGGCGCCCGGCTCGTCGACGCCGGCGGCGCGATCGTCGACCAGGCCGGCTCGACCGGCGCCACCCAGCCCTGCCGCGAGGGCGCCGGCCTGACGATCCCGACCGCGAACGGCCAGAACGCGTTCGAGCGCCGCGGCGGCGGCACCCAGGACACGCAGGACAACGTGGCCGACTTCGCCGGCCCGCAGGCCGGCACGCCCGACCCGCTCGACGACGGCGAGCCCGAGCCGCCCGAGATCACCCCGATCCACGAGATCCAGGGCACCGGCGCGGCCTCGCCGCTCGTCGGCCAGAACGTCGTCGTCGAGGGCGTCGTGACCGGCGTCGACGACGAGATCGGCGCGAACTTCGAGCGCGTCTTCCCCGGCGACGCCGGCATCTTCGTGCAGGAGCGCACGCCGGACGCGGACCCGAACACGTCCGAGGGCGTGTTCGTCGGCTTCGTCCGCCCGCGCGCCACCTACGCGCCCGGCACGGTCGTGCGGCTCGAGGGCCGCGTCGTCGAGCAGTTCAACGAGACGCGCGTGAACCTCACCGTCGGCACGACGCCGGAGATCATCGCCTCCGGCGCCCCGGTGCCCGCGCCCGTGACCGTCGACCCGGCCGCGGCGACCGCCCAGGCGACGCCCGCGCGCCCGTACTACGAGTCGCTCGAGGGCATGAACGTGCGCGTCGACGTCGGCACCGCCACGTCCGGCGGCCGCAACAAGTTCGGCGAGACGTTCCTCACCCTCGGCGTCAACCAGGACCCGGAGGACCGCGTCTTCCGCACCGAGACCGTGCCGGACCTGATCGCGGCGGACGCCGACGCCGGCGCCGGCGATCCGCGACAACCCGCTCGTCGACACCGACTCGACGACCGAGCTCCCGGCCGACCTGTTCGACGTCGTGCGCAACCTCGAGGGCCCGCTCGGCTTCAGCTTCAGCCACTACAAGGTCCTCAACCAGGAGGGTCGCGCGCCCGCTGATCGAGAAGGGCCCGACCCCGTTCCCGTACAACCGCATCCGGCCGCGCGCCGCGGACCAGCTGCGCGTCGCCTCGTTCAACGTCGAGAACTTCTTCCCGCCCGGGACCGAGCTCGACCTGCGGATCGTCACCGAGGAGGAGTACGCCGAGAAGCGCGCGCAGATCACGCACGCGATCGGGGACCTGATGGAGCGGCCCGACGTGGTCGCCGTGCAGGAGGTCTACGACCTCGCCAGCCTGCAGGACCTGGCCGACGCCCTCGGCGGCTACAGCGCCTACCTCGAGCCGGGCAACGACTCGCGCGGCATCGACGTCGGCTTCCTGATCGCCGACGGGGTCGAGCACTCGAACGTGCGCCAGCTCGGCAAGACCGCGACCGGCCCGGCCGGGTTCACCTGCTCGGACGTGCCCGGCGGGCTCTACGACCGGCCGCCGCTGGCGGTCGACATCGAGGCCGGCGGCGTCGCGTTCACGATCTTCTCGAACCACTTCTCGTCCAAGTCGGCGCCGGACGAGTGCCGCGCCGCGCAGGCCGCGTTCCTGCGCGACCGGGTGGCCGAGATCGAGGCCGCGGGCGGCGAGGCGATCGTCGCGGGCGACCTGAACGCGTTCGAGACCGAGAGCGCGCTGACCACGCTCGAGGACTCTGCGACGTCGCTCGACAACCTGTGGGACCTCCCGCCGGAGAGCGAGCGCTACTCGTACCACTTCGACGGCAAGCTGCAGACGCTCGACCACATCCTCGTGACGGACGGGCTCGCCGACCGGGTGGACGACTTCCTGTACGCCCACTTCGACAACGACTACTACGAGCGCCGCACCGCAGGCGACGGGCACCACCTGTCCGACCACGACCCGCCGGTGCTGACGCTCGACCTGGCGTCGCCGCCCGTCAACGTGGTGCGGCCGTTCATCCTCGGCGAGCCGAAGCGCAAGCGTCCGCTCCTGGGCCTGCCGGGCCTGTGGCGAGTGGACGAGGGGCGGATCGAGTACGACCTGCAGTGGCTGCGCTGCGGGAACCGGACCGAGGCCTCGTGCGAGCCGATCGCGGGCGCCACGCGGCTCGTGTACGTCCCGGACAAGGACGACAAGCGCGCGTACCTGCGGCTGCAGGTGACGGCGACCTCACGGGGCGGGTCGACGACCGCGACGTCCCACCCCGTGGGGCCTGTGAAGTAAGACCTACGCGCCGGGCGGCGGCGTGCTCGCGGGGACCGCGGGCACGTCGGCCGCCTCGTGCGCCGGCGCCTGGGCGCCGGTGAGCATCCACTGCACCTGGGCGGCCGGGTCGGCGGCGCCGTCCTCGCGCGGCTCGCGGTGGACGGTCAGCAGGCGCTCGTTGCCGAAGCGCAGCACGGAGACGGCGAACGTGGAGGCCTCGACGCCGTGGCGGCGGGTCAGCCAGTCGACCGTCTTGAGCGCGCTCGGCTCGTAGCCGCCGGCGACGAGCACGAGCCGCGGCGAGTCGCCCGGGACGGCGGCGTCGAGCGAGTGCTGCGACAGACGCGCGGCGTCCCAGCTCGCGACGTCGGCCACGGCGGCCAGCGCGCGGCCGAGCTGCCACTCGACCACATCGCCGGTCACGTGCAGGACGACGGCGCGGCCGGCCTGCTCGTCGAACGCGAGCAGGTCGACGCCCGCTGCGGGCTCGCGCGCCGCGAGGCGCAGGCTCGGCATGCCGAGCTCGGTGGCGAACGCCGGCCACGAGGCGCTGACCAGCGCCAGCAGCTCGTCGCGTTCAGGGCTGTTCTCCGTGACGAGGCCGCCGGCTGCAGGGGCGACCAGCGTCCCGGAGGTCTCATCGATGCGAAGCAACGGTCCTCCTCGGGGAGCTTGGGAAGACCGTTATCGACCGCGCGGGCGCAGAGCTATAGCGATCAGCGCAACTCGACCGGCTCGCCCGCCGCGACGCGGCCGCCGGTGATGACCCGGGCGTTGATCCCGAACACCCGCTCGTGCCGCACGGTGAGGTGCTTGAGCAGGCCCGCCCACTTCTCCTGGGTGTCGGGATCGCGCGTCGGGATCGCGCAGCGCACGCAGGGATGCAGGAGGCGCAGCCGGACGCCGCCGGAGAAGGCCAGCTCGCGGCCCTCCCAGCCCAGCTCCGACCAGGCGGCGGAGTCCGTCTCCAGGTGCAGGTTGGGGCGGAAGCGGCGCAGGTCCAGCGGCCCGCCGAGCTCCTCGCCGAGCGCCTCGAGCGACGACTGGAGCGTGACCAGCAGCGAACGCGGGAGGTCCTGGATGCCGGCCGCGTCGCGGCGCAGCTCGACCTCGCGCCCGAGGTCGCTGCGGAGCAGGTTGCGCAGCCGCGGATCGCCCCAGCTGTACGTCGTGCCGTCGGGCGCGCGAACGCTGGCGACCGGCGGGTTGGCGGGGTCGAGCGAGGCGCCGCCGCTGAACGGATAGGACGCCGACCAGGCGAGCAGCCGCGGCGCCTCGCGGGCCGTCAGCGGCTTGCGCTCGCCCTTGTGCTCGTGCGTGACCGCGTGCGTCCGGTCGCCGCCGGCGCCGCGCGGGTCCACGCGCATCGACTCCACGCGCTCGCCGCCCATCGACTTGACGGGCCAGCGCCAGAGTTCGGCCACCGTGCCGAGCATGCGCGGGCACGATACTGTCGCTGCCCATGGCGCCCGTCCTGCGGCTCGGAGGCCGCGAGCTCGACCTCGGCGCCCGGCCACTGCTGATGGGCATCGTCAACGCGACGCCCGACTCGTTCTCGGACGCCGGCGACCACCCGACGCTGGAGGCCCGGGTCGCGCCACGCGCGCCGCGCTCGTCGCGGCCGGGGCGGACCTGCTCGACGTCGGCGGCGAGTCCGCCCGCGGCGACCGGCCGGCGGTCGGCACCGACGAGGAGATCGCGCGCGTGGTGCCGCTGATCGAGCGGCTGGCGGAGCTCGGCGCGGCGGTCTCGGTCGACACCTACAAGCCGCAGGTGGCGGCGGCCGCCGTGGCGGCGGGCGCGACGCTCGTCAACGACGTGTCCGGGCTGCGCGACCTCGGGCTGGCGGACGTGTGCGCGAACACGGGTGCCGGCCTGGTGCTGATGCACACGCGCGTGGCGCCGAAGGGGACGCTGCTCGAGCCGGGCTTCTACGACGACGTCGTCGGCGACGTGATCGGGTTCCTGCGGGAGCGCATGGCCGCGGCGCTCGCGCGCGGGGTCGCGGCCGAGCAGATCGTGCTCGACCCGGGCCCGGACTTCGCCAAGACGCCCGCGCAGACGGTCGCGATCCTGCGGCGGCTGCCCGACCTGGTCGCGCTCGGCCGCCCAGTGCTGCTCGCCGCCTCCAACAAGGACTTCGTCGGCGCGCTGACGGGCCGCGGACCGCGCGAGCGGCTGGCCGGGACGCTGGCGGCGCTGGGGGAGGGGGTGGACGCGGGCGCGCGGATCGTGCGCGTGCACGACGTCGCCGCCGCGGCCGACTTCCTGCGCGTCCGGGCGGCGCTGCGCGGGGAGCTCGAGCTCGCCCCCGGCGAAGGGCTCACGCCGGACCGGTACCCCGACGCGCTAGCCTGAGGTCTCCGGTTGTTGCCGGTCGCTGCGCACAACGCGGCCGGGGCCTACCACCACCGATTCACTTTTCGAGGAGGACCTATGTCCACCGTGCTAGACCGCTCCGAGCTGGAGCAGAGCCCGCTCGCCGACCTTCACCTGCTGGCGAACGAGCTCGGCGTCGACGGCTACCGCCGCCTGCGCAAGGGCGACCTGATCGAAGCGATCGTCGCCAAGCAGTCGGGCGAGGAGCCCGAGGCCGAGACCGAGATCGACGCGCCGGAGGCGCCCGAGGCCGTAGAGGTGCCCGAGGCCGCGGATGAGCCGGAGCCCGACGGCGACGGCGACGGCGACGCCGAGGCCGACGAAGGCGCGCGCAAGCCGCGCCGTGGCCGCCGCGGCGGCCGTGGCCGTGGCCGCGCCCGCACCGAGGAGGGCGCGACCGACGAGGACGCGGGCGAGCCCGTCGCGGCCGAGGCCGCGCCGGAGCCGGACCGCTCCGAGGATCGCGTCGCCGAGGGCGTCGTCGACCTGCTCGGCAACGGCTCGGGCTTCATCCGCCTGGCGCCGCCGGAGACCACCGACGACGACGTCTACATCTCCGCCGCGCAGGTCAAGCGCTGCGAGCTCGTGACCGGCGACCGCGTCGCCGGCCCGGTGCGCGCGCCGCGCCGCTCCGAGCGCTTCCCGTCGCTGATCCGCGTCGACACGATCAACGGCCGCCCGGCCGACGAGGTCGCCGAGGGCACGCGCTTCGACGACCTGCCGGTCTCCTACCCGGCCGACCGCTTCGAGCTCGGCGCCGACGACCCGACCGTGAGCGCGATCGAGTGGCTGACGCCGTTCGGCAAGGGCTCGCGCGTCGTCATCGCCGGCCCGGCCCGCGCCGGCAAGACCGAGGCGCTCAAGCGGCTCGCGGGAGCGCTCGGCGAAGGCGTCGAGCTCACGCTCGTGCTCGCCGGCGTGCGCCCCGAGGAGCTCGCCGACTGGCCGGTCGAGCCCGCCGCCGCGCTGTCCTTCGCCACGCCCGGCGACGCCCAGGCCCAGGCCGTCGAGCAGGCGGTCGAGCAGGGCCGCCGCGTCGCGGCCCGCGGCGGCGACGCCGTCGTGCTGATCGACACGCTCGACCACCTGCCGCCGCACCTGGCGCGCCGCGCGCTGGCGGCCGCGCGCAACATCACGGACGGCGGCTCGCTGACCGTGATCGCGACCGCCGCGGCACCGCTCGGCGGCGAGACCACGGTCGTCACGCTCGACGCGACGCTGACCGCCCTCGGCCGCTTCCCGGCGCTCGACCTCGCCGCCTCGGGCACCCTGCGCCCGGAGCTGCTGGTCGGCGACGCGGGCGCCGAGGCGATCGCCAAGGCGCGCGCCGAAGCCGCGCGCCTAGCGGCGGCTGTAGGCGACGCGGTTCCAGTTCGGCTCGGGCGAGAGCTCGATCGGCTCGTCGTCCTGCATCGGCTGCACGTAGCCGAACGTGTGCGTGGCCTCGTCGAACACGACGTCCAGCTCGCCCTCCTTCACGCGCTGGTCGAGCCAGGCGGAGCGGAAGACGAGGCGGCGCAGCCAGTGCACGAGTGAGCGGTCGGCGGGGCCGACGAGCTCCGGCCAGCAGTCGTTGACGTGCTCGCCGAGGGCCGAGGCCGGGTCCTGGATCTCGCCGTTGACGGTGAGGTTCACCAGGTCCTCGAGCTCGGTCGGGTCGAGCCGCCCGCCGACGAAGCCGAGCTTGCGCGGCGGCCTGCTCCACGCGCTCGGAGAAGTCACGCTCGTTGAACGTGAATCGGAGCTCTCCGTACTCCAGGACGTAGTCCTGGCCGGAGTCGTAGTTGCCTCGGCGCATCGGGTCCATGATGAAAGATCCCGGGTTCCCGCCGGGGCGTCTGCATCTTATGCCCGACTCCTCCCGGGCCGCCTCCGATGGGACGAAACTTTCACGGCTCGCAGCGGTCGCGCAGGTCGAACGCGCGGATCGCGTCCGGCGCGCTGTCGGGCCAGTCGAAGAACCCGCGGTTGACGCAGCGGTGCGACTCGCAGCCCGTCGGCGCGGACGGCCTGCTCGACGTGAAGCGGCAGCGCCGCAGCGGCGCGCCCGGCGAGCCGCACGGCGCCGAAGCCCGGCCCGGGTGCGCTCGGCCGCGCGGAACATCTCGACGTCGATCTCGGTCGCGAAGACCTTCTGCAGGCAGCCCATGTAGCGGCGGCCCGTCAGCGGGTCGTCGTAGGTGTAGAGGTTCGGGCAGCCGTCGGCGACGCAGGTGGCCGGCGCGATCACGCGGTCGCAGAAGGTGGAGCAGCGTCGGCATTCGTTGACGTCGGTGCGTCGGACGATCCGCGCCATCTGCGAAGTCTACGCACCGCGCACGGGCGTCAGCAGCCGGTGCGGCTCGCGCAGCGCGAGGCTGATCCGGTCCTGCGCGGGTGCGCCGACGGCCGGGCCCCGAGCGCGTGACGATCTCGGTCGGCCCCGGCTCGCGCTCGCACGCGGGGCAGCGGCCCGTCGGCGGGAGGTCGGTGCCGCACTCGGCGTGCGTGAACGAGCCGGCGGTCGCCGCCCTCGGCCGGCGCCTGGTCGTCGCCCCAGCGCAGTCAGCGCGTACAGCGCCGGCCACAGCGCCGCGGCGGCGGCGGTCGGGTGCAGCTCGTCGCGGCCGCTGGCGGTAGGGCCGGCGCTCGACGAGGCCGTGCTCGACGAGCTCGTTGAGGCGCGTCGGAGAGGACGGCGCGCGGGATGTCGAGCCGCGCCTGCAGGTCGCTGAAGCGGCGGACGCCGAACAGCAGGTCGCGCAGCGATCAGCAGGCGTCCAGCGCTCGCCGACGAGCTCGAGCGCGCGGGCGAGGCCGCAGTTCTGGCCCTCGTAGTCGGTTCCGAGCGGCACGCTCGGGCGGCACGCTAGCACGAATCGGTTCAATGATCGAACCATCTGTGGTAGCGTTGCGCGGCAGAGCACGACGCCCGTGGTGGCGCGCCGGGCGTCGTGATCACGGCCGGGTGCCTGATCGCGATCGTCACGTTCGGGACGCGCACGAGCTTCGGCCTGTTCACCGAGCCGCTGTCGGCGCTGCGCGGCTGGGACCGCGAGACGTTCGCGCTCGCCATCGCCGTCCAGAACCTGCTGTGGGGCCTCGGCCAGCCGTTCGCGGGCGCGGTCGCCGACCGCTTCGGCGCCGGCCGGGTGCTCGCCGCCGGCGGCGCGGTCTACGCGCTCGGCATCGCGCTGATGGCGGCCGAGCACGAGCGCGACGGCGCTGACGCTGACCGGCGGGCGTGCTGATCGGCCTCGGCCTGTCGGGCGGCTCGTTCACGATCGTGATCGCCGCGTTCGCGCGGCTCGTGCCGCGAGGACCGCCGCTCGTGGGCGATGGGGCTCGCGACCGCCGCCGGCTCGATGGGCCAGTTCCTGTTCGCGCCGCTCGGGCAGGCGTTCATCTCCGAGTACGGGGCGGCGACCGCGCTCGTGCTGCTGGCCGGCTTCGTCGCGCTGGTGCCGCTCCTCGCGCCGTCGCTCAGCGGACGCGGCGCGGCGCGACGAGGACGCCGACGAGCCGCACGAGTCGACCCGCGACGGCGCTGCGGCGCGCGTTCGCGCCACCCGAGCTACCTGCTGCTCACCGAGCGGCTTCTTCGTCTGCGGCTTCCACATCGCGTTCATCTCGACGCACCTGCCGCCGTACCTGACCGACCTCGGGCTCAGCACCAGCCTCGCCGCGTGGGCGCTCGGCCTGATCGGGCTGTTCAACGTGATCGGCGCCTACAGCGCGGGCGTGCTCGGCGGCGACGTATCCGCGGCGGCTGCTGCTGAGCGGCGATCTACCTCGGCCGCGGGGTCGCCTTCACGCTGTTCCTGCTGCTGCCCGCCGACGCCGCTGACCGTGCTCGTCTTCGCCGCCGTCGATCGGGCTGCTCTGGCTCTCGACCGTGCCGCTGACCTCGGGCCTGGTCGCGCTGATGTTCGGCACGCGCCACGTCGGCATGCTGTTCGGCGTCGTGTTCCTCAGCCACCAGGTCGGCGCGTTCGTCGGCGTCTGGCTCGGCGGCATCGGTCTACGAGGCGACCGGCGCGTACGACGTCGATGTGGGTGCTCTGCATCGCGCTCAGCCTGTTCGCCGCGGCTCGTCCACCTGCCGATCCGCGAGCGGCCGGCGCACGGCGGCGCTCGCCGCGAGCCCGGCATGAGCCGGCGCGTGCGCGATCTGCTGCTCGGCGTCGCGCTCGCGGCTGGTCACGTTCGCCGGGCGTGGCCTGGCAGGCGGGGGCGACGGCGCCGGACGGCGCGCACCGCGAGCTGCCGCCGCTGATCTGCCCGCTGCACTGACGCCGGCCTGGGGCGAGGTTTGGTCGCTGCCGACCTATAGGCGGCATGACCCCCGAACCCGCCGACCATCCTGCTGGTGGAGGACGACCCGGTCCTCCGCACCTTCCTGGCCGACAACCTGACCGCCGACGGCTACGAGCTCATCGTCGCCGAGACGGTGCGCGACGGCCTGCGCGAGCTCGAGTTCAAGCAGCCCGACCTCGCGATCGTCGACCTCGGGCTGCCCGACGGCTCGGGGCTCGAGCTGATCGCGCGGGTGCGCGCGGCCGACGGCGTCGCCTCGCGGCTCGACCCGACGCTGCCGCTCGTCGTGCTCTCGGGCCGGGCGAGCGAGCTCGATCGCGTGCGCGGGTTCGAGCGCGGGGCCGACGACTTCGTGGCGAAGCCGTTCTCCTACGGCGAGCTGCGGCTGCGGCTCGCGCGCCGTGCTGCGCCGGACGCGCGAGCGGCGCGGCCGCGGGCGGCTGCGCGTCGGCGAGCTCGAGCTCGACCCGGCGTCACGCGAGGTGCGGCTGCGCGGCCGGCGGGTCGTCGCTGTCGCAGAAGGAGTTCGCGCTGCTGCGCGCGCTCGCCGCCGAGCCCGACGCGGGTGCTGACCAAGGAGGAGCTGCTGCGCGACGTGTGGGGGTTCCGGTCGCTCGGGCACGACCCGCACGCTCGACACCCACGCCTGCCGCCTGCGCCACAAGCTCGGCGCCGACGGCGACCGCTTCGTGGTCAACGTGTGGGGCGTCGGCTACCGGCTCGTCGACGGCCCGGTGGTCGGAGGAGCTCGCGGCGTGATCGCGCTGGCTCGCGCTGCTCGCGTGGGCGCTGGCGGCCGAGCGCGCTGCACCTGCGCGGCCGGCGCCGGCTCGTGCTCGCGGCGCGCGCGCGGCCACGAGGTGCGCGGCCCGCTGTGCACGGCGCGGCTCGCGCTCGACGGGCTCGAGCGCGTCGGCGCGGGTGGAGGCGATCGACCTCGAGCTGCGGCGCGCGGCGCTGGCGCTCGACGACCTGGCGCGCGGCGGCGCGGCGCGGCCGCGGCGCGGAGGGCTCGGTCGACGTCGGGCGGCCTGCTGCGCGAGGCCGCGCCGGCCTGGCAGGCGCTCGCCGGCGTCGCGCGGCGTCGACGCTCGCGATCGACCCGCCGGGCGGCGGAGCGGCGTGCGTCGGCGACCGGCTGCGCCTCGCCCAGGCGTGCGCGAACCTCGTCGCGAACGCGATCGAGCACGGCGGCGGCCGCGTCTCGCGTGCGCGCCGCGCTCGCCGCGCGGCGCGTCCGGGTCGAGGTCTGCGACGCCGGCCCGGGCCTGCCGGCGCCCGATCCCCGCGCTCGTCGCCGCGGCCCGCGGCCGCCGCTCGCCGCGCGGCCACGGCCTCGCGATCGCGGCCGCGATCGCCGAGCGCCACGGCGGCCGGCTGCGAGTCGGCGCCCGGCCGGCCGCGCGGCGCCCACCTCGTGCTCGACCTGCCCGCGGCGCGCGTGAGCCGCCGCCGGCGGGCGGCGCTGCTGCTCGGGCTCGCGCTCGTGCTCGGCGCGCTCGCCGCGTCGGACGTCGCGCGCCGCGAGGCGGCGCTGCGCGAGCAGCGTCGGCCCGCGCGTCGACGTGCGTCGTCGCCGCGCGCGACGCTGGACGCGGGCCGGCGGCTGCGCGGCCGGCGACCTCGCGCGTCCGCCGCATGCCCGCAGCGCTTCGCGCCCGCCGGCGGGCCGCGCGTGCCCGAGCTGCTCGCTCGGCCGCAGCGCCTCGCGGTCCCGGTCCCGCGCGGGAGCGCCGCTCGGCGAGCACCTGCTCGAGCGCGCCGGCGGCGCCCGGCCCGGCGATCCGGCGCGGCGAGCGGGCGGTCGAGGTCGTGGCCGCGCGGCTCGCCGGAGCTCGTCGTCGCGGGCGCGCGGGTCGACGTCCTCGTCACCCGCGAGCGCGGAGCGGTGGCGCAGCCAGAGCTCGCGCTCGAGGACGTCGAGGTGCTCGCGCGCGCCCGCGCCGCGCGCGAGGAGGACGGGCCGCAGGTGGCGCGACGCTGCGGGTCAGCCGTCCGCGCAGGCGGTCTACCTCGCCGCGGCCGGCGCGCTTCGCCCGCGACATCCGGCTGCTCGCCCGCGCGCCGCCGGCGACCGGCGCCGCCTGGGCGCGCCGCTGACGTCAGCGCCGGCCCGACGCCCTTGAAGAACGTGTAGCTGAAGCGTGCCGTCCGCCTCGGCGGTGCGGTAGAGGTCGCGCACGCCGGCGTCGAAGCGCGCGGCGCTCGGTGATGCCGGCCGCGAGCGCCGGCTCGCGGACGCCCTCGATCATCGCCGTGAACGTGCGGCGCGTGAAGCCCTCGACCAGGTCGGGACGGCTCGCGTCGACGTAGACCATGCGCGGCGAGACGCGGACCGCGTCGAACCCGGCGCCGGTCAGCAGCGGGTACAGCTCGCGGCCGATCAGCGCGTTCCCGCCCGCGCGCCGCCTGCGATCTCGACCTGGCAGGCGATCGCGGCGCGGGCCGCGTCGCTGTCCGGATGGAAGTAGGCCGACCCGTGGTCGCCCTCGATCGCCGTGATCGTGCCGCCGGGCCTGAGCAGATCGCCGAGCGTGCGCAGCGCCGCGACCGGGTCGGCGAGGTGCTCGAGCACGAAGCAGACGAAGACGTGGTCGAACGACGCGGGCGCGAACGGCGGGTCGAGGATGTCGGCCTGCCGGAGCTCGACGTTGGTCAGGCCGGCGTCGCGTCGACGAGGCGCTCGGCTTCGGCGACCGACTCCGCGGACAGGTCGACCGACGTGATCCGCGCCTGCGGACTGCGGGCGGCGAGCGTGACGGTCTGGGCGCCGACGCCGCAGCCGGCCTCGAGGACGGTGCTGCCGGCGGGATAGGCGGTGTCGCCGTGCAGCAGCTCGACGAGCGTGCCGGCCTGATCCTGCAGACGCTCGTGCTCGCGCGAGTCGGTAGCCGTGGACGTAGGAGCTCATCGCCTCTCGAAGCTACCGGGGGGCGAAGCTTCGGCGGGTACGGCCTCCATGAGTCATGGACGATCTCGACGCGCTCGCCGCCGACCTGCGCGACCGCCTGCTCGCCGCGGCCGCCGAGCCCGGCGAGGACGCGCCGGAGCGCATCGGGGCGCTCGTCGACCGCGAGGCGGCCGCGCTCGACGCCGGCGCGCGGGCCGAGCTCGCGGGCCGGATCGCCGAGCGGGCGTTCGGCCTCGGGCCGCTGGAGCCGCTGCTGCGCGACCCGGCGGTCGAGGAGGTGATGGTGTGCGGCACCGCGCCGGTCTGGGTCGAGCGCGGCGGCCGGCTCGAGCGCACCGGCGGTGCGATTCGCGAGCGAGCGCGACCTGCGCGACGCGATCGAGCGGATCCTCGCGCCGCTCGGGCGGCGGGTCGACGAGGCCGAGCCGCTGTGCGACGCCCGCCTGCCGGACGGCTCGCGCGTGAACGTGGTGATCCCGCCGCTGGCGCTCGACGGGCCCGTGCTCACGATCCGCCGCTTCCGGCGGCGCGGCTTCACGCCGGACGATCTCGTCGCCAACGGCACGCTCACCCGCCCGCTGCTCGACTTCCTCGCGCGCGCCGTCCGCGCTCGCGCGAGCATGCTCGTCTGCGGCGGCACCGGCTCCGGCAAGACCACGACGCTGAACGCGCTGTCGAGCTTCATCGGCGCCGGACGAGCGCGTGGTCACGATCGAGGACGCGGCCGAGCTGCGGCTGCGCCAGCCGCACGTCGTCCGGCTCGAGGCGCGCCCGCCGAACCTCGAAGGCCGCGGCGAGGTCACGATCCGGCGGCTCGTGCGCAACGCGCTGCGGATGCGGCCGGACCGGATCGTCGTCGGCGAGGTCCGCGGCGCCGAGGCGCTCGACATGCTGACCGCGCTCTGTCGACCGGCCACGACGGCTCGCTGTGCACGATCCACGCGGGCAGCGCCGGCCGAGGCGCTGCGGCGCGTCGAGACGCTCGCGCTGATGGCCGGCCTCGGGCTGCCGCACGCCGCGCTGCGCGAGCAGGTCGCGGACGCGTTCGACCTCGTGGTCTGCCAGGCCCGCGGCGGCGGACGGCACGCGCCGCGTCGTCGGGTCGCCGAGGTCGTCCGCGTCGCCGGCGGCCCCGCCGCGCGCGAGCTCTACGCCTGGCGCGGCGGCCGCGGCCACTGGCGCGCCGCGCTCAGCGACGACGCTCGCGGCACGGCTTCGGCGGCGTGGCGCGGCGCGATCTCGCGCGCCGCGTCCCGAGCGGCGTGACGCGGTCGCTGCTCGCGTTCGGCGCCGCGGCGTCGCCGGTGCTCGGCACGTGGGAGGCGCTCGCGGCGGTCGAGCGGTCGCGGGTGGTCGCCGCGCTCGGTCGCGCCGTCGAGCCGTGCGCGCGCGCCGGCCGCGAGGGTCGGGCGCCGACGGCTGCCGGAGCGTCGCCGGCTCGCGCTGCTCGCCACGGGTGCGCTCGCGGCCGCCGGGTGGCTGGTCGGCGGCTCCGGCGCGCGGCGCTGGCCGCGGCGGTCGCCGGACCGCGTGCGTCGTCGCCGCGGTGCGCGCGCCGGCGACGCCGCTACGCGCCGCGAGCTCGGCGCCGGCGCTGCCGGCGACCGCCCGGGCGCTGGCCGACGCGGTCGGCGCCGGACACTCGATCCGCGGCGCGATCGCGGTCGCGGCCGACGGCACGCCCGGGGCGGCCGGGCACGAGCTGCGGACGCCGGCGCGCGCGCTCGCCCTCGGCGACCCGACGGCCGCGGTGCTCGAGCGCGCTGCGCCTGCGCGCCGCCGACCCGGCGTGGGACGCGATCGTCGCCGGCATCCTGCTGCAGCGCGACGCGGGCGGCGACCTCGCCGGGCTGCTGCGCGACCAGGCGGCGGCGCTCGAGGCGGCCGACCGCATCGAGCGCGAGGCGCGCACCGCGACCGCCCAGGCGCGCTTCACCGCCCGGCTCGTGCTCGTGCTGCCCGCTCGGCGCCGCCGCGCTCGCCGAGCTCGGCGAGCCCGGGCCTGCGTCGCCGGCCTCTCGCCCACCCGCTCTCGGTCTGGCTCGTCGCCATGGCCGCCGTCCTCCAGGTCACCGCGATCGCTCGCCGTCGTCCCGCCTCGCCCGGACGGCCGCGATGACCCGCGCGACGCTCCTCGCCGCCGCCGCCGGCGCGCTGGCGGCGCCCGGCCGTCGTCGAGCTCTGGTGCTGCGCGTGCGCGCTCCGCGGCGCGACGGGCGCGCCGGGCGGGTCGCGGTGGGCTGCTGGCGCGGCTCGGCCGCGGGCTTCGGCGCGCGCGCGCCGCGCGGGCTCGAGCGACCGGATCGCGGCGGCCGGGCTCGACGCTCCCGCTCAGCGACGTGATGGCGGTCAAGGCCGGCGCGGCGGTCGCCGGCGCTCGCCGCTCGGCGGTCGCGCTGCTGCCCGGCGGCGCCCGGCCGGCTCGGACCGGCGCTGCTCGCCGCCGCCGCCCGCCGCCGGCTTCCTCGGCCCCGACGTCTGGCTCGGCCGCCGCGCCCGCCGCGCGGCGCGCGCGTCGATCGAGGCGGAGCTGGCCGACGTCGCTCGACCTGCTGCGCGTCGCCGTCGCCGCCGGGCTCTCGCCGGGCCGCGCGCTCGGCGAGGTCGGCCGACGGCATCCCGGCCTGCCTGGCCGCGGAGCTCCGGCGCGCGGCCGGGCTCGTCGCGCTCGGCGTGCCGCGCGGCCGAGCGCCTACGCGCGAGCTCGAGCGGCGCTGCCCGGCCGCCGGGATCGCCGGCGCTCGTCGCCGCGCTGCGGCGCGCCGACCGCCACGGCGCGCCGCTCGCGCCCGCGCTCGCCGCCGAGGCGCCGCGCGCGCGCGAGCGCGTCGGCGCAGCGCGCCGCCGAGGCCGCCGCCCGCGCCGCGCCGCAGATCCAGCTCGTCGTCGCGCTCCTGCTCGTGCCCGGCCGTGCTGCTGCTCGTCGCCGCCGCGCTCGTCCCCGCCGTCGTCCCGGACGCGATGCGTGCCAGGTCGCGCCTACTGCGAGCCCGGCCGCGCAGACCGGCACGCGGACGCCGTGTCGCCGTCGCGTCCCGCCGCCGACGGCGAGCACGTCGAACGCCTCGAGGTACGGCTTGACCTCGCTCCACGACGGCGTCGGCGCTCCCGGCAGGAGTCGACGAGCGAGACGATCGGGCCGACGGCGAGCAGGAACGACGGCTCGAGGCCGTCGCCGAGCACGTCGCCGCGTGCGCCCGTAGAGCTCGCTGTCGCCGAGCGTGTCCGACCGGGACAGCGCGGCGGTCGCGGCCTCCTGGCCGTAGGCGATGACGACCTTGTCGGCCGCGCGCGCCAGGACGATCGGCTTCGGCGTCGTCCGGCAGCTCGACCGCGAACGCGGTCTCGGCGCCCTCGATCGTCCACCGGCCGCGCGTCGACCTGCCCGCGCGAGCGGAGCCGCGCCGACGAGGCGGCCGAACGCGTCCGCGGCGGCCTGCCTCGTCGGTGACCTGGATCACGGCGCCGCCGTCGACCGTGTCGAGCGTGTCGCCGCGCACGAAGAAGGCGACGTCGCCGACCCAGCTGAAGACGTCGCGCTCGAGGTCGATCCCGAACTGGCTGCGCAGCTGCTCCTGCGCGATCGCCGCCGCCGAACGCGCCCGCGGACTGGTCGAAGCATCAGCTTCATCGTCTCGCCCGAACTTCGGCGCGCCCTGCGCGGCCCACGCGTCACCCGGCAGCTCCTCGAGCAGCGGCGTGCTGCCGACGCCCATCAGCGACGCCGAGCGGCTGCTCGCGGTTGCGTCCTCGGGGATCTCGATCGAGCCGTCGATCGCCAGCCGCGACCCGTCGGCCACGAACGCGGCCGCCGCCGGCGGCAGCTTCTCGAACGGCGACAGTGCCTTGAGCTGCTCGAACTGCCTGCGCCGCCTCGGGTCGGCCTTCATGCCGAGCTCGAACAGCCGCCGCGTGTCCATGTAGAAGTGCGCCAGCCGGTCGCCGTCGAGCGCGTCGACCGCGCTGCTTGTAGCGGTCCTCGTCGGCGAGCGACTCGCCCTCCAGCGCGTCGATCGTCTGCTTGAGCTCGGGCTCGTCGCCGACCAGCACGAAGTCGCCCTCGAAGGCGTACGCGAAGCCGTCCTCGTCGACCTCGTAGTCGACGCCCTCGTGCGAGCGCTCGGTCGTCTGGTCTTCTCGCGCGCCTGCGCCTCCTCGATCGCGCCCTCGGCCTCCTCGAGGTCGGTCGCCGCGATCACGGCGGCCAGGCCCGGCCGGTCGTCGCCCTCGACCGTGCCGCGAGCTGAGCCACAGCGCCGCACGCTCGCCCAGCCACGGCCCGAGGTCGCGCTCGTAGTCGAAGTCCTCGGATCGAGGAGTCGAGCCAGCTCGCGCAGCTTCGCCTCCGGGTCGGGCGTCTGCAGCACCTTGCCGGCCGCGGCGAGCGCGTCCTCGCGCAGCTCGCCCTCCGGGCGCACGGTCGCCTCGAGGTAGAGGAGCGCGTCACGCGGCACCGCGCGTGGCCGGATCGGCGTCCGCCGCACCCCCTGAGCTGCCGCACGCGGCAAGCGCCAACGACATCGACAAGAGCGCGACGAGCGAGGCGAGACGGAACATCGGCGGCGGATCCTTCCCCTGTCTGAGTGGCTCCGCGCAGATCTCCCACGCGGCCCCACGAAGGCTAACCGCACGCCCGGATACCCCGCAAGCCCGCGTGCAAACGGTCGGTCTGCAACGGGACGTGCAGCTTCGCGGTCCGGACGAGGCCGAACGCCTCCCACCGCGAACACCCTGCAAAGACGCCCACTTCGAGCCGCGAATTCGAGCCGGACTCAAGTCACGTGGGGCGAATGACGATAGTTGTGTTGCAAGGTGGGGCGATGTGGGGTACGTTGCACTGTCGCGAAGCCGGTCCGGGGTGGCGGGGCTCCTCCCACTCAGCCACCCCGGATCGACTGAACCACCGACTTCGCATCTGACGGATATGAGCCTTGGCCTTCCACGGCACCTTCGAACACTCGCTCGACACCAAGAACCGGCTGACCGTCCCGGCCAAGTTCCGGGCCGCCCTGGCGGGCAAGGTGTTCCTCGTGCGCGGGGTCGATCCCTGCATCTCGCTCTATCCCGAGGCGGTCTACACGGCGCTGACCGAGGCCGCGCTGTCGGGGCTGAACCCGTTCTCGCCCCAGGCGCGCGAGCTCAAGCGCATGCTCTACGGCAACGCGACGGACACGGAGCTGGACTCGGCCGGCCGCGTGATGCTGACTCCCAAGCAGGCTCGAGCACGCCGGCATGGGCCGCGAGGTCGTCATCACCGGCGCCGGCGACTGCCTCGAGCTCTGGGACCGCTCGGCCTGGGAGGCCTACGACCGCGACCTCTCACAACGGGCGCCTGACCTCACCGCATCCCTTGGCCATCCTGCTTGACATGCCACGCACACACGTTCCGGTCCTGGCGGGTGAGCTCATCGAAGCGCTCGACCCCAAGCCCGGCCAGGTCGCGGTCGACTGCACGCTCGGCGCCGCCGGGCACGCACGCCTCGTCGCCGACCGGCTCGGCCCGGCCGGCACGCTGATCGCGATCGACCGCGATCCGACTCGCCGAGCGCGCCTTCGCCGAGCTCGCCGCCGAGGTCCCGTGCGCGACCCGCTTCATCCGCGCCGACTTCGAGCACGGCCTGCGCACCCTCGCCGAGGAGGGCCTGAAGGCCGACATGGTCTACCTCGACCTCGGCATGTCCTCGATGCAGGTCGACACGCGCGAGCGCGGCTTCTCCTACGCCTACGACGCGCCGCTCGACATGCGGATGGACCCCGACCAGGACCTGACCGCCGCGCGAGCTGGTCAACACGTGGGACCGCCGCCGCCTCGCGCGCGCCCTGCGCGAGTACGGCGAGGAGCGCTACGCCGACCGCATCGCCGGCCAGATCGAGCGCCGGCGCCCGCTCGAGACCACGTTCGAGCTGGTCGACGCGATCACGGCCGCGATCCCCGCGCCCGCGCGCTTCGCCGGCGGCCACCCGGCCAAGCGGACCTTCCAGGCGATCCGGATCGCCGTCAACGAGCGAGCTCGCCCAGCTCGACGCGGCGCTGCCGCTCGCCTGGGACGTGCTGCGCGTCGGCGGCCGCCTCGCCGCGATCTCGTTCCACTCGCTCGAGGACCGGCGCGTGAAGCGCTTCCTCGTCGCGAAGGCGCGCGGCTGCATCTGCCCGCCCGACCTGCCCGTGTGCGCGTGCGGCCGCACGCCGGAGGCCGAGCCGGTCTTCCGGCGCTCGGTCGTGGCGACGCGCGGGCGAGGTCGCGGACAACCCGCGTTCGAAGTCGGCCCGCCTGCGGGCCACCCGCAAGCTCAGGGAGGAGCACTAGATGCCGTCCAGGACCGCCGTCCGGAGACGCCACCCGGCGCGCCCGGCCCGCGCCGCAGCACCAGGCGCCCGCCGCGTGTCCGGCCCGCTCCGGCCCGTCCCGGCGACCGCCCCGCCCGGCGCCGTCCGCCGCGGGACCACGGGCGCGTTCGAGCGCCTGCGCGCGCTGCCCGAGACCCGCTTCGTCGACGGCCTGCTGCGCGGGCGCGCGTGGATCTGGCTGATCGGGATCCTGCTCGGCGGGATCGTCGCCACGCAGGTCTCGCTGCTGAAGCTGAACACCGGGATCTCGCGCGCGGTGACGACCGTCGGCACGCTCGAGCGCCAGAACGCGGAGCTCGAGGCCGAGATCGGCCGTCTGTCCTCCGCCGAGCGGATCAGCGCCGCGGCCTCCGACAAGGGCCTGATCACGCCACCGCGCCGGCTCGGTCGAGTACCTGCGCTCGCGCTCGCGTGACAGCGAGCTCGCCGCGCGCCGGATGACGCCGCCGAGCGACGCCGCCGCCGCGATCATGAACAACGACGGGCGCGAGCCCGGCGTGCTGGCCGCGACGACCACGCTCGCCGGTCGACCCGGCGATCACCGACCCGGCCGTCGTGCCGGAGCCGGTGGCCACGCCGGAGCCGTGGCCACGCCGGACCCGGCGGCAGCGGTGGTCTACCCGAGGTCCCGGTCGACCCGGCCGCCGGCGCCGTCGAAGCACCGCAGGGGTAGCCGGTGCAGCTGATCGAGCGGCGCATCGGCTTCCTCTTCGCCGTCTTCCTCGTCCTGCTCGCCCTCGGCGGGCTGCGCGCGATGTGGCTCGGCGTCGTGCGCCCGGCTCGCTCGCCGAGGCGGCCGCGACCCAGCAGGAGGCCGACATCATCGTGCCCGCGCGCCGCGGCACGATCAGCGACCGCTCGGGCGTCGAGCTCGCGGTCTCCCAGCCGGCGGTGGACATCGCCGCGACGCCGTACCTGATCGACGACCCGCCGCGCATCGCCGCGCGCCTCGCGCGCATCCTGCACAAGCCCGAGGACGAGCTGCTGCGCGAGCTCGTCCGCCGGACACCGGCTTCGCGTACCTCGCGCGCCGCGTGTCGACCGCCCGCGCACGCCGCGTCGAGCGGCTCGACATCGAGGGGCTGGAGTTGATCCCGCGAGTTCGAGCGGGTCTACCCGCGCGACTGGATGGCCTCGCAGCTGCTCGGCGTCACCGGCACCGACAACCAGGGCCTGGCCGGGCTCGAGTACTCGCTCGACGAGCACCCTGCGCGGCCGCGACGGCGAGCGGCGGCTGACCAAGGACGCGCTCGGCGACGCGATCGAGCTGCAGGAGGCCAAGCGCACGCGTGCCCGGCGCCGACGTCACGCTCACGCTCGACGCCGCGATCCAGGACCGCGCCGAGGAGGTGCTCGCCGAGGTCGGCGAGGAGTGCCAGCCCAAGGGCGCGACCGCGATCGTGATGGACCCGCGCGACGGCGGCGATCCTGGCGCTCGCCAACTGGCCGCAGGTCAACGCCAACAAGCCCGGCGACGCGCCCGACTACGCGCGCCAGAACCGCGCGATCGGCGCCACCTACGAGCCCGGCTCGACGTTCAAGGCGTTCACGGTCGCGCGGCGCGCTGGAGGAGGGCAAGGTGACGCCCGGAGACCCAGTTCAACCTGCCGCCGACGATGCAAGGTCGCCGACCGCGAGATCGGCGAGTCGCACCCCGTCGGCTACCGCACGCTGACCACGCGCGGGATCCTCGAGCAGTCCTCGCAACGTCGGCGCGGTGATGATCGGCCAGCGCCTCGGCGCCGAGCGACTTCGACCGCTGGGTGCGCGAGTTCGGCTTCGGCAGCCGACCGGCATCGACCTGCCGGGCGAGGAGCGCGGGATCGTGCTCGACGTCGAGAACTACTCCGGCGCGTCGATGGGCAACCTGCCGATCGGCCAGGGCATCGCCGTCACGCCGATGCAGATGGCCACCGCCTACGCGGCGATCGCCAACGGCGGCATCCTGCGGCCGCCGCACATCGTCGAGCGAGTCGGCACGCGCGCGGCCGCGGCCAAGCCGAAGGGCAAGCGGATCCTCGTCCGAGACGACCGCCGCGTCGGTGCGCCGCATGCTCGAGGGCGTGCTCGGCCCGGGCGGCACCGCCTCCGGCGCCGGCATCGACGGCTACGTGCTGGCCGGCAAGACCGGCACGGCGGAGAAGCCGGACGAGTTCGGCGGCTACTCGAAGACCAAGTTCGTGTCCTCGTTCGTCGGCTTCGCGCCCGCGCAGGCGGCCGAAGCTGCTCGTCGCGGTGATGGTCGACGAGCCCCAGGGCGACATCTACGGCGGCACGGTCGCCGCGCCCGCCGTTCGGGGAGATCACGAGCTTCGCGTTGCAGTACCTGAAGATCCCGCCGGGACTGAACTGAGATTCATTCAGGTCGATGCCCTACCGCCCGACCGAACGGACCCGAGCCCGGCTCGCCGCCGCCCGCGAGCGGATCGTCGACGCCGCGCTCGACCAGCTCGCCGAGGGCGGCTACGCGTCCGCGTCCGTGGTCGCCGTCGCCCGCCGCGCCGGGGTCGCCACCGGCAGCGTCTACCGCCACTTCCCGTCCAAGGCCGACCTGTTCGCC
This sequence comes from uncultured Solirubrobacteraceae bacterium, assembly GCA_963843485.1. Classification (GTDB taxonomy): domain Bacteria; phylum Actinomycetota; class Thermoleophilia; order Solirubrobacterales; family Solirubrobacteraceae; genus DASSUW01. Next base: position 235,377 of record CAWJKK010000003.1, read on the forward strand.
GAGGTGTTCCGCCGCGCGTCGCAGCGCGAGGTCGACGTGCTGCGCTCGATGGCCGACCGCTCCGAGCCGGTCGCCAACCGGCTCGCGGCGTGGGTCGAGGCGTTCGTGCGCCGCGCGCTGGCCGAGCCGGTGCGCGCCTACGCGCTGATCGCCGAGCCGGTCGATCCCGGCCGTCGAGGCCGAGCGGCTCACGTTCCGGCGCGCCTACGCCGACCTGTTCGCAGCGCGCGCTGCGCGACGGCGTGGAGACGGGCGAGCTGCCGCCGCTCGACGCGGAGCTGAGCGCCGCCGCGATCGTCGGCGCGCTGGCCGAGGCGCTCGTCGGGCCGCTGCAGCGCCGCGAGACGGGCGCCGACGCGCTCGTCGCCGGCCTGCAGACCTTCGTCCTGCGATCGGTCGGTGCCGATGTCCACGCTCGCGCATGACGTCCTCAACCAGTCCGTCCCGTTCGAGGACGTCGACCTGTTCGAGGCCGACCTGCCGCTGCGCGAGGCGCTCGAGCGCGAGGGCGCGCGGCTGGGCGGTCGACCGCGCGCGCGAGACCGGCGCGGTCGCCGGCTCGGCCGAGGCGCAGGAGCACGGCCGCCGCGCCGAGCGCAACGAGCCGCGGCTGCTCACGCACGATCGCTTCGGCCACCGGCTCGACGAGGTCGAGCTCGACCCGAGCTGGCACTGGCTGCTGCGCGGCGCGGTCGAGCGCGAGATCCACTCGCTGCCGTGGCGCGACCCGCGGCCTGGCGCGCACGTCGCGCGCGCGACGCTGGAGATGCTGTGGACGCAGGCGAACGCCGGCGTCATGTGCCCGGTCTCGATGACCTACTCCGCCGTGCCGGCGCTGCGGCGTCGACCCGCGAGCGGCCGCCGAGTGGGAGCCGCGCCTGACGCTGCCCGACTACGAGCGCGGCGCGCTCTGCGGCATGGCGATGACCGAGAAGCAGGGCGGCTCGGACGTGCGCGCCAACACGACCCGCGCCGAGCCGACCGGCGAACGGCTGGTGGAGCTGACCGGCCACAAGTGGTTCTGCTCGTATCCGCCGTGCGAGCGTCTTCCTCGTGCTCGCCCAGGCGCCCGCCGGCCTCTCGTGCTTCGTGCTCGAGCGCGGCCCCGGCATGGAGTTCCAGCGGCTCAAGGACAAGCTCGGCACGCGCTCGCTGCCGTCCCGCGAGGTCGAGTTCCGCGGCGCCGCGGCGCGGCTGCTGGGCGAGGAGGGCCGCGGCGTGGCGACGATCATCGAGATGGTCACGCACACGCGGCTCGACTGCGTGATCGGCAGCGCGGCCGGGCATGCGCCGCGGGGTCGCCGAGGCGGTCTGGCACGCACGCCACCGCAGCGCGTTCGGGCGCCGGCTGGTCGAGCAGCCCGCTGATGGTCAACGTGCTCGCCGACCTCGCGCTCGAGTCCGAGGCCGCCACCGCGACCGCGCTGCGGCTGGCGCGCGCCTACGACGAGGAGCGACACGGCGCTGCGCCGCTTCGCCACGGCGGTGCTCAAGTACTGGATCTGCAAGCGCGCGACGCCGCACGCCGCCGAGGCGCTCGAGTGCCTGGGCGGCAACGGCTACGTCGAGGAGTCGCCGATGCCGCGGCTGCTGCGCGACGCGCCGCTGAACGGCATCTGGGAGGGCTCCGGCAACGTGATGAGCCTCGACGTCCTGCGCGCGCTGGCGCGCGAGCCCGAGGGCCTGGCGGCGTTCCTGGCCGAGTGCGAGCTGCGCCCGCGGCGCGCGACGCGCGGCTCGACGCGCACCTCGACGCGCTGCCCGCGACGCTGGCGGAGCTCGCCGGCCCGGACGCGCAGTGGCTCGCGCGGCGCGCGGTCGAGGACCTCGCGCTCGCCTTCCAGGCGTCGCTGCTGGTGCGGCACGCACCGCCGGCCGTGGCCGACGCGTTCTGCGCCGGCCGGCTCGGCGGGCGCGCGGTCGCTTGTTCGGCACGCTGCCCGCGGGCGTCGACGGCCCGGCGATCGTGGAGCGCGCCCTCGCGGCGTAGCGGCCGCACCCGTTCGTAGACTGCGCGCGGATGACCCTTCGCGAGCTGCTCGGCGCGGGGCCGGAGGTCGAGATCCGCGACCTGGCCTTCGACAACCGCGCGGTGCAGCCCGGCACGCTGTTCTTCTGCGTGCCCGGCTTCACGCGCGACGGCCACGACTTCGCGCCCGACGCGGTGGCGCGCGGGGCGGCGGCGCTCGTGGTCGAGCGCCCGCTCGAGCTCGGCGTGCCCGAGGTCGTCGTCGAGGACGTGCGCGCGGCGATGGCGGTCGCCGCGGCGCGCTGTCTCGGCGACCCGACGGCGCGGCTGCCGGTGGTCGGCATCACCGGCACGAACGGCAAGACCACGACGGCGTTCCTCGTCCGCGCGCTGCTCGAGGCGGCCGGCCGGCAGTGCGGGCTGCTCGGCACGGTGACGTCGGTGATCGCGGGCGAGGAGCGCCCGGTCGAGCGCACGACGCCGGAGGCGATCGACCTCCAGCGCAGCGTTCCGGGCGATGCTCGACGGCGGCGACCGCGCGTGCGCGATGGAGATCTCCTCGCACGCGCTCGAGCTGCGGCGGGCGGACGGGATCCACGTCGCGGTCGCGGTGTTCACCAACCTCACACAGGATCACCTCGACTTCCACCCGACGATGGACGACTACTTCGAGGCCAAGCGGCGGCTCTTCGCCTCGCCGCTGACCGACGTGCGGGTGGCCAACGTGGACGACGCGTACGGCCGGCGGCTCGCCGGACGAGTTCGCCGACGCGGTGACGATCGCGCATCGACGCACGAGGCCGACTACCGCGCGATCGACGTCGAGACCGGGTTCGCCGGGACGTCTGCGTGTTCGAGACGCCGGACGGGTCGTTCGACGTGCGGGTCCCGCTCCCCGGGCGCTTCAACGTGCTGAACGCGCTCGGCGCCTGGGCGGCCGTGCGGGCGCTCGGCGTGCCGCTCGACGTCGCTGCCGGAGGCGATCCGCGTGCCGGGGCGGTTCGAGCCGGTCGACGAGGGCCAGCCGTTCGCCGTGCTCGTGGACTACGCGCACACGCCGGACTCGCTCGAGAACGTGCTGAACGCGGCGCGCGAGCTGGCCGAGGGGCGCGTGATCGTCGTGTTCGGCGCGGCGGCGACCGCGACCGCGGCAAGCGGCCGCTGATGGGGGAGATCGGCGGCGCGGCTGGCCGACGTGGCGCTCGTCACCTCCGACAACCCGCGCTCCGAGGACCCGGAGGCGATCATCGCCGAGATCCTCGCCGGCGCCGGGCCCGCGCGTCGAGCACGACCCGGACCGGCGCGCGCTCGATCTTCCGCGCGGTGCGCTCGCCGCGCCGGGCGACGTCGTCGTGATCGCCGGCAAGGGGCACGAGCAGGGCCAGGAGTTCGCGGACGGGCGCAAGGAGCCGTTCGACGACGTCGGCGTCGCGCGCGAGGCGCTGCGGGCATGAGGGGCTGGGATGCCGCACACGTGGCCTCCGCGGCGGGTGCGACGCTCGTCCGCGGCGCGCCGGGCTCGCCCGCGCGCGTCGTGATCGACTCGCGGGCGGTCGGGCCGGGCGACCTGTTCGTCGGCCTGCCGGGCGTCGCAGGTGGACGGCGGGACGTTCGCCGCCGGGGCGCTCGAGGCCGGGGCGTGGGGCGTGCTCGTGGGGCCGTCGTGGGCGCCGTCCGGGCGACGGTGCGGTGCTGACGGCCGAGGACCCGCTGGCGGCGCTCGGGCGGCTCGCCCGGCCTGGCGCCACGCGCTCGGCGCGGCGGTGATCACGGTGACCGGGTCGGTCGGCAAGACGTCGACGAAGGAGCTGATCGCGGCGCTGATCGCCCCGCACCGCTCCGTCGTGGCCTCGCGCGAGAACTTCAACACCGACATCGGCATGCCGCTCGAGATCCTGGCCGCGCCGGAGGGCACCGAGGTGCTGGTGCTGGAGGCGGCGATGCGCGGGTTCGACCAGATCCGGCCGCTGCGCGAGATCAGCGACCCGGACGTGGCCGTGATCACCAACATCGCGGCCGTGCACCTGGAGCAGGTCGGCTCGCTGGAGGGCGTGGCGCGGGCGAAGGCCGAGCTGCTCGAAGGGCGGGCGCTGGCCGTCGTGCCGGCCGGCGAGCCGCTGCTCGAGCCGTATCTCGAAGGCCTGGACGTCGTGCGGTTCGGCGACGGCGGCGACGTCTGGCTCGACGGCGAGACCGTGGTCGCGGAGGGCGAGCGGCTCGACCTCGAGCTCGGCTTCAGCGCGCGCCACCAGCGCGTCAACGCGCTCGCCGCGGTGGCCGCCGCGCGGGCGATCGGCGTCACGCCGTCGGGGCGGCTCGAGCTGCCGCGCGTCACCGCTGCGCGGGGCGCTCGTGGAGCTGCCCGTCGGGGCGACGGTGATCAACGACTGCTACAACGCCAGCCCCTTGGCGATGCGTGCTGCCCTCGACGACCTGGCCACGCGCGCCCCCTCGGGGCGGCGGATCGCGGTGCTCGGGGACATGCTCGAGCTGGGCGCGTCCTCGGAGGCGCTGCACCGCGAGATCGGCGCCCTGGCGGCGGACGCGGGGGTCGAGGTGCTCGTGACGGTCGGGCCGCGGGCGGTCGTCATGCTCGACACGTTCGACGGCGAGTCGTACGCGGTCGCCGACGCGGCCGAGGCCGCCGCGCTGGCGGGCGACATCGTGGCCGAGGGCGACCTCGTGCTCGTGAAGGGCTCGCGCGGCGTCGGGCTCGAGGTCGTCGCGGAGGGGTCTGGCGCATGGGTGAGGTCCTGATCGCCGGCACGGCGTCGCTGCTGATCTGCGTGTTCCTGTCGCCGAAGTTCATCGAGTTCCTGCGCGCGCGCGAGTTCGGCCAGCAGATCCGCGAGGACGGGCCGCAGGAGCACCACGCCAAGGCCGGCACGCCGACCATGGGCGGGATCATCATCTTCACCGCGATCGCGGTGCCGTTCCTGCTGCTGACCGATCGCGACCCGCGCGCGCTGGCGGTCTTCGGCGTCGCGGTGGCGTGCGCGGCGCTCGGGTTCCTCGACGACTACACGAAGCTCGTCAAGCGGCGGTCGCTCGGCCTGCGCGGGCGGACGAAGCTCGCGATCACGGTCGCGATCTCGATCGGGCTCTGGCTCGCCGCGACCGAGGGCGCGGAGCTGCCCGACACGGTCAACCTGCGGATCACCGACCACGTGGTCGACCTCGGCTTCCTGTACCCGGTGCTTCATCTACCTCGTCGTGGCCGGCACGACGTCGGCGGTGAACCTGACCGACGGCCTCGACGGGCTCGCGGCGGGCTGCGCCGCGATCGTCCTGCTCGCCTACATCGCGATCACGTTCACGACGGGCGACCGTGACCTCGCGCTCGTCACGGGCTGCCTGGTCGGCGCCTGCGTCGGCTTCCTGTGGTTCAACTCGTTCCCGGCGTCGATCTTCATGGGGGACACGGGCTCGCTCGGGCTTGGGCGGCGCGATCGCCGCGATGGCGGTGATGACCAAGACCGAGGTGCTGCTGATCATCCTCGGCGGGATCTTCGTGATCGAGGCGCTGTCCGTGCTGATCCAGGTCTTCTCGTTCCAGACCTTCCGCAAGCGGGTCTTCCTGATGGCGCCGATCCACCACCACTTCGAGCTGCAGGCGTGGTCGGAGACGAAGATCATCCTGCGCTTCTGGATCGTCGCCGCGGTCTGCGCCGCGATCGGGTTCACGCTGTACCAGCAGTCGGTGACCTAGGCGCCGCGAACAAGGGCTCTACAGCCCGGCGGCGACCCGATCAGCCAGAACCGCACGATCGACACCCGCGAGCGAGAGCGCCCGCGGCACCGTTCCCGCCTCGGCCTTCAGGACGCCCAGCACCACATGCCCGGCCTCGATCCGCCGATCGCCACGGGCCACCGCCGCCCGCAGCGCCCGCTCGAGCGCGAGCTTGAAGGAGGCGGCCGGGCGCGGGCGGCCGGCGGTCGCCGGCGGCGGGCCGGGCGGCTCGAGCTCGCTCGGCGTGATCCCGACCGCGAGCAGGCTGCGCTCGGTCTCGGCCTCGAGCGCGGCGGCGATGCCGTCGCGGTCCAGCCCGAGCTCGGCGAGCGCGCGGGCGGCCGGTGAGTCGCGGCGGGTGGCGGCGAGCAGCAGGTGCTCGGCCTCGATCGAGCTCGTTCCGGCCCGGCGGGCCTCGGCCTCGGCGCCGGCCACGATCACGCGCGCCTCCTTCGTGAAGCGCTCGAACATCAGGGCCTCCTCGGGTCCAGGCCGCGCTCGCGCAGCCGCTTCGCGTGCTTCTTGTGGACCGCCTGGCGGGTGACGCCGAGCGCCTCCGCGACCAGCGCCCAGGTCCAGCCGTCGCGCAGCGCGCGCTCGACCTCGGCGGCCTCGAGGCGGTCGGCCAGGCGCCGCAGGGCGACGACGGCGGCGAGCCCGTCGGCCGGGTCGCGAGGCTGGGTGAAGTCGGTCGCAGACACGCTGCGCAACCATAGTTGACAACACCGTTCGCGTCAACTCAGGTTGCGTTCGTGACAGAAGTGCACCAACTTCGTTCCAAATGACCCCGATCCGGGCGTTCGGGCGATCCGGCGGTCTAGCGTCGTTCTCGGCTCTGCCCATTCGAGAGGAGGACGCACCGATGGACCCCGAACGCCCCGAGAACCCCGTGCCCGGGTGGGACCCCGGACAGGTCCCCGACGTCGTCGCCGCGATCCCGCGCGGCGCGTGGATGAGCTACGGCGACGTGGCCCGAGCGGCGGGCGGGGGTGACGTGCACGCCCGCGCGCTCAACCAGCGCTTCATCCGCGACGAGATCGCCGGCGCCCACCGCGTCCTCAAGTCCGACGGCACGGTCGGCGGCACGGCGCTCGGCGACCCGTCCGCCGTCCGCCGCCGGCTCGAGGCCGAGGGGCTCGAGTTCGAGGGCGGCCGCGCGGACCCGTCCGCCCGCGTCCGGCCCCGCCGCGGTCGCGTGAGCGACACCGCCGGTCGCCGTGCCCGCGGCGACCGGCCGCCGCCGCAACGCCGCGCCCGCTTGAATGCCGGGCATGATCCCGCGCCCACCGCTCCCCGCCGGGCCGTTCCTCGTCGTCGGCCTGGCCCGCTCGGGCGAGGCGGTGGCGCTGGCGCTGCGCGCGAAGGGCGCCGAGGTGCTCGGGTGCGACGCGGGCGAGGTCGCGCCGGCGGTGCGGGCGCGGCTCGAGCGGGTCGGGGTGGGCGTGCATGCGCCGTCGGAGGGCGTCGAGCTGCTCGCACGCACGCAGACGATCGTCAAGAGCCCGGGCGTTCCGCAGGAGGCGCCGGTGATCGCGACCGCGCGGCGCCTCGGCACGCGCGTGATCGGCGAGCTCGAGATCGGCTGGCGGCTGATCGCGCACGAGTTCGTGGTCGTCACCGGCTCGAACGGGAAGACGACGACGACCGAGCTGATCGGGGAGATCCATCGCCGGGCCGGGGCGCAGGTCGAGGTGGCGGGGAACGTCGGCACGGCGCTGAGCGCGCTTCCGGGCACGCTGGAGGAGGGCGCGGTCGTCGTGTGCGAGGCGTCGTCCTTCCAGCTCGAGGACACGGAGGCGCTCGCGCCCGAGGCGGCGGTCCTGCTCAACCTGGCCGAGGACCACATCGACCGCCACGGCTCGCTCGACGACTACCACCGGGCCAAGCTGCAGGCGTTCGCGCGGCAGCCGTCCGACGCGATCGCGGTCGCACCGACCGCCCTCGCGGGCCGGCTCGGCGGCGAGGCCCGGCGCGTCACGTTCGGCCCGGGCGGGGACGTCGAGGACCGCGCAGGGCAGCTGCTCTGGCGCGGCGCGCCGCTGATCGCGGCGGCCGAGATCCGCCTGCGCGGCGCCCACAACCGCGAGAACGGCATGGCCGCCGCCGCGGTCTGCCTGGCCCGCGGGCTGCCCGCGGCCGCCGTGCGCGAGGGGCTGGCCGGCTTCGGCGGCGTCGCGCACCGGCTCGAGGAGGTCGGCAGCGCCGGCGGCGTCCTCTACGTCAACGACTCGAAGGCGACCAACGTCGCGTCCGCGGTCGTCGGCATCGAGTCGTTCCCCGGCGGCGTCCACGTGATCCTCGGCGGCCGCGGCAAGGGCAGCGACTACGGGCCGCTGGCCCGGCCGGTGGCCGACCGCGCACGAGCGGCGTACCTGATCGGCGAGACCGCGGCGGAGATCCGCGAGGCGCTCGCCGGCACCGGCGTGCCGCTGCACGACTGCGGCGACCTCGAGCACGCCGTCGCCGCCGCGACCGCCGCGGCCGAGCCGGGCGACGTGATCCTGCTCTCGCCCGCCTGCGCGTCGTACGACCAGTACCGGCGCTTCGAGGACCGCGGCGACCACTTCCGGTCGCTCGTCCCGGCGGCCTAGCGGCGCCGGCGCGGCGGTCGCCGGCGTGCGCCGGGGAGGACTGCCCGGACGTGCGTCGAATCGAGGCAGGCGTCCCGCCGTCGGTGTCGAACCCGGCTCCGATGGCCACTTCCGCGCGCGCGAAGAAGCAGCAGCCCCTGGAGCACCGGCTGCTGCTGACGGCCACGTTCTGCCTGCTCGCCGGCGGTGCGGTGATGGTGTACTCGGCCTCGTCGGCGCGCACGCTGCTCGACGGGCAGGGCGACGGCACGACGTACCTCGTCAAGTACGTCGCCTACGGCGCGATCGGGCTGGTCGTGATGCACCTGATCTCGCGCCACGGGCTCGTACCGGCCAAGCGCTACACGAAGCTGGTCGTCGCCGCCGCCTTCGTGCTGCTCGTGCTGGTCCTGATCCCGGGCTTCGGCCTGCAGATCAACGGCGCGCGGCGCTGGCTCGGCGCCGGGCCGCTCACGTTCCAGCCGTCCGAGGTGATGAAGCTCGCGCTCGTGCTGCACGTGGCGGCGATCCTCGCCGCGCGGCCGCGCATCGCGCACTCGATCCGCGGCGTCGCGGGACCCGTGCTGGGCGTCGGCGGCGCGGCCGCGTTCCTGATCCTGCTGCAGCCGGACCTGGGCACGACGCTGGTGATCTGCTTCACGCTCGCGGCGATGCTGGTCATGGCCGGCCTGCCGCTGCGCCAGCTCGCGCTGGTCGCGGGCATCGGCGCGGTGCTGGTGATGATCTACGCGCTGCTCGAGCCCTACCGCCGCGCCCGCCTGACCGCGTTCATGAACCCGTGGGCGGACGCCGCGGGGAGCGGGTTCCAGTCGGTCCAGGGGCAGATCGCGATCGGCTCCGGCGGCCTGTTCGGCCTCGGGCCGGGCCAGTCGGTGCAGAAGATCTACTACCTGCCCGAGGCCCACACGGACTTCATCCTCGCGGTCATCGGCGAGGAGCTCGGGGTGGCGGGGATCTGCGCGCTCCTGTGCCTGTACGGCATGATCGGGTACGCGGGGTTGCGGACCGCCCGCAACGCCAAGGGCGCTTACGCCAAGCTTCTCGCCGGCGGCATCACCAGCCTGATCCTGTGCCAAGCGCTGCTCAACGTCTACGCCGTCCTCGGCCTCGCCCCGCTCACGGGCGTCCCGCTGCCGTTCATCTCGTCCGGCAACACGTCGCTGATCGTGATGCTGGCGGGGATGGGGTTGCTGCTGAACATCGCCTCGGGCGGCTCGGCGCACCTGCGCTCCGTGGAGGGCGGGCGTGAGCGGGCCGCGCATCGTGATCGCGGCGGGGGGAACCGCCGGCCACGTGGTTCCGGCGATCGCGGTCGCCGACGCGCTGCGGGCTGAGGGCGCCGAGGTCCACTTCGCCGGCGGCGAGCGTGCCGAGGCCGAGCTCGTGCCGGCCGCCGGCTACCCGATCGACGCGCTCAAGGTCGAGGGCATCTCGCGCACGAACCCGCTGAAGGCGGCGCGCGCCGTCGTCCGCGCCGCGCTCTCGCTCGGCGCCGCCGCGCGCCTGCTGCGCCGCCACCGGGCCGACGCGGTGCTCGGCGGCGGCGGCTACGTCGCCGGCCCGGTCGGGCCTCGCCGCGATCATGCGCGGCACGCCGCTGATCCTGACCGAGGCCGACTCGCACCTCGGCCTGACCAACCGGCTGCTGGCCCCGCGCGCCCGGCGCGTCTGCCTGGCGTTCCCGATCGACGGCCGCAACGGCGACCGCTACATGCTCACCGGCCGGCCCGTGCCGCCGACGGTGACCGACCGCGCACGGGCCCGCGAGCAGTTCGGCTTCGCGCCCGGCGAGACCGTCGTGCTGGTCTTCGGCGGCTCGCTCGGCGCGCGCTCGATCAACGAGGCGGCGATCTCCGCCTTCGCCGACGCGCCGTACCGCGTCCTGCACGTCGCCGGCCGGCGCGACTTCGCCGCGCTCGCGGCGCCCGGGCCGCACTACGTGCTGCGCGACTACGTGAGCCCGTTCGGCACCGCGCTCGCGGCCGCCGACGTCGCCGTCGCCCGCGCCGGCGGCTCGGTCTTCGAGCTCGCCCAGTACGGCCTCCCGGCGCTCCTGATCCCGTATCCGCACGCCTCCGGCGACCACCAGACCGCCAACGCCCGCTGGATGGAGCGCAACGGCGCCGCGGCGATCCTCGCCGACGCCGAGCTCAGCCCGGACGCGCTGCAGGGCCGCCACCGACGCGATCGCGACCGACCCCGACCGCCGCGCGGCGATGGCGACCGCCGCGGCCGCCCTCGCCCGCCCCGAGGCGGCGGGGGTCATCGCCCGCGAGGTGCTCGCCGCCGTCCGCCCCGACTAGGGCGCGATCCGATGTGGCGGTCCGCGGGGCGAACTGCGGCTGGGTAGGGAGGTGACCGGGGAGAAACGTGCAAAGGCGGTCCCTCTTCGCGGGGAATTCGCACATAACTCCTCTAGACGAGGAGGAATGTGCAAATGACGTCACGTGACTCGTCGCTGTCGCACATAACTCCCCGGGGACGGTGGGTTCGTGCCAACGCGGCACCGCGATCGCGCCCGGTATGCACATTTCTCTCCCAGAGGGACGGGTTCCTTCGCCTCCTTACCCAGCGCGGTTCGCTGACGGACCGCCGGCCACGGCGGCGGCGCGCTCCGCCTAGACGGCCGCGAGCAGCCCGCGCTCGCGCACGACCTCGAGCGCGAGCGTCTTGTAGCCGACCTCGTCGAACAGCACCACGAGCGCGTCGTCGTCGTAGCGCTGCACGACGCCCTCGCCCCACTGCTCGTGCGCGACGCGGGCGCCGAGCGCGAACGGCACGTCGTCGCGGCGCCGCCTCGGCCAGGCCCCGCTCGCAGTTGTCGCAGTGCCCGCACGGCGGAGCGAAGGGCTCGCCGAAGTAGGACAGGATCCACTCGCGCCGGCAGCCCATGGCCTCCGCGTAGCCGCGCATCATGTCCACCCGCGAGCGGTCGAAGGCGCGCCGCTTCTCCTCGGCCACGGCCGCCTCGCGGATCGCGTCCGGACCGCTCGCTTCGCCCGGCACGACCAGGCCCGACGGGAGGACGGAGACCGCGCCCGCCTCCTCGAGCCGCGCCAGCGCCGTCGCCAGCCGCGTCTGCGGGAGCTCGGTGCGCTCCTGCAGATCGCCCGGCTCGATCGGCCCGCCCGCCTCCTCGACCGCCGCGAGCACCTGCGCGATCTCGTCGACCTCGACGTGCCCGCCGCCGGAGAAGAACCGCCGCAGCCCGAGGTCCTCGCTGCGGAAGAACAGCACCGCCTCGGCGGGCTCGCCGTCGCGGCCGGCGCGCCCGATCTCCTGGTAGTAGGAGTCGATCGACTCGGAGACCTCGGAGTGGAAGACCCAGCGCACGTCGGCCTTGTCGATGCCCATGCCGAACGCGGTCGTGGCGACCACCACGTCGAGGTCGCCGTCCATGAAGCGCTCCTGGACGGCGTCGCGCTCGGCCGCGCGCATCCCCGCGTGGTAGGAGCGCCGACCGCACCGAGCGCGCGCAGAGGGCGTCGGCCAGCTCCTCGGCGTTGCGGCGCGTCGCGACGTAGACGATCCCCGGCTTGACCGCCTCGGCCACGGCGTCCTCGAGCGCGCGCTGCTTGCGCGCGGCGCCGCCGTCGCCGTGGAAGCGCTCGACCGCGAGGCGGATGTTCGGCCGGTCGAAGCCGCGCACGAGCACGCGCGGCTCCCGCAGCCCGAGCCGCTCGACGATCTCGTCGCGCACCGGCGGCGCCGCGGTCGCGGTCAGCGCGAGGATCGTCGGCCGCCCGAGCGCCTCGGCGACGGCGCCGATCCGCAGGTACTCGGGCCGGAAGTCGTGGCCCCACTCGGAGACGCAGTGCGCCTCGTCGACCACGAGCAGCGACGGCTGCGCGACCGAGAGCTCGGCCAGCACGTCCGGGTTGGCGAGCTGCTCGGGCGCGAGGAACAGGAACTCGAGCGCGTCCTCGGCGAGCTCGTCGAGCGCGCGCCGCCGCTCGGCGGCGGGCACGGCCGAGTTGAGCTGCGCCGCGCCGCCCGCGGCCCGCTCCGCCAGATCCTCGACCTGGTCGCGCTGGAGCGCGATCAGCGGCGAGATGACGACCGTCGCGCCCTCGGTCAGCAGCCCGGCGATCTGGTAGATCGCCGACTTGCCGGAGCCGGTCGACATCACCACGAGCGTGTCGCGGCCGCCGAGCACCGACTCGATCGCCTCGCGCTGCCCCGGGCGCAGGGCCTCGAACCCGAACGCCTCACGCGCGACACGCTCGATGCGCTCTACGGCCACGATGGCGCCGTTCCCGGCCGCCTGGGAGCGGCAAACCTCTAGCCTGCGCGCGGTGAGCGACGAGCAGCACCCCTGGCGCGGCCGCCGGCTGCACTTCGTCGGCATCGGCGGCGCCGGCATGAGCGGCCTCGCACTCGTCGCGCAGGCGCTCGGCGCCGAGGTCACCGGCTCCGATCGCGCCCCCGACTCGCCGTACCTGCGCCGCAGCGGCCTGAAGGCCGTGCCGCACGCCGCCGAGAACGTGCCCGACGGCGCCGAGCTCGTCTACTCGAGCGCGATCCCGCCCGCGAACCCCGAGCGCGCCGCCGCCCGCGAGCGGGGGCTCGCCGAGCTCCACCGCGCCGACCTGCTCGGCGAGCTGACCCGCCTCAGGCCCACGATCGCCGTCACCGGCACCCACGGCAAGACGACGACCTCGAGCATGGTCGTCCACATCCTGCGCGGCTGCGGGATGGACCCGGCCTACCTGGTCGGCGGCGAGGTGCGCTCGACCGGCTCCAACGCCGGCTGGGGGAGCGGCGAGTGGCTCGTGGTCGAGGCCGACGAGTCCGACCGCTCGCTGCTGAAGCTGGCGCCGACGATCGCCGTGCTGACCAACGCCGAGCTCGACCACCACGCGACCTACTCGTCGCAGCGCGACGTGGACGAGACGTTCGAGCGCTTCCTGGCCACGGCGCGCGACGTGGTCCTGGGCGACGAGCCGGCGCTGACGCGCTTTCGCGGCGCCGTCGCGCGGCCCGAGCGGATCGTGCTCGACGCCGCGGGCTCGCGATTCCGGTTCGAGGGCGTGCCCGTCGAGCTTCCGGTCCCCGGCGAGCACAACGCCCGCAACGCGGCGACCGCGCTCGCCGCCTGCCGGCTCGCGGGAGCGCCGCCGGACCGCGCCGCGCAGGCGCTCGCCGACTTCGCGGGCGCCGGCCGCCGCTTCGAGCGCGCGGGCACGACCGCGCGGAACGCGCTCGTGGTCGACGACTACGCGCACCACCCGACCGAGGTGCGCGCGACGATCGCCGCCGCCCGCACGCTGCAGCCGCGCCGCGTCGTCGCCGCCTTCCAGCCGCACCTCTTCAGCCGCACCCGGCACCAGTTCCGCGAGTTCGGCGCGGCGCTGGCGACCGCCGACCTCGTCGTCGTGCTCGACGTCTATCCCGCCCGCGAGCGCGCCGAGGACTTCCCGGGCGTGACCGGGCGGCTCGTGGCCGCCGCCGCCGCCGACGCGGCGCAGGGCCGCACCGTCGCGTGGCTCCCGGGCTTCGACGCGGCCGAGCGCTACCTGGCCGCCGAGCTGCGCGAAGGCGACCTGCTGCTGACGCTCGGCGCCGGCGACGTCGACGCGCTCGGGCGCCGACTCGTGCAGGGGTAGCCGCCCCGAGGTCGAAGCGATCGGCGATGACGCATCGCCGTCGCCTCCTGACGCGCGGGCTCGCCGCCCTGCTGTTGCTCGTCCTGCTGGTCGGGGGCGGCTGGCTGTGGGTGCGCGACTCCTCGCTCGCCAAGGTCCGCAAGGTCACGGTCACCGGCGCGACCACGAGCGAGCAGGACCAGGTCCGCGCCGCGCTCGAGCACGCCGCCCGCCGCATGACGACCCTGCACGTGCGCGAGCAGGCGCTGCGCGACGCGGTCGCGAGCTACCCGTCGGTCGCCGACCTGAGCGTCCGCACCGACTTCCCGCACGGGATGTCGATCGAGGTGCGCGAGCACCGGCCGGTCGCCGCCCTCGTGACCGGCGATCGCCGGATCCCCGTCTCCGGGGACGGCGTCGTCCTCACCGGCGTGCGCGCACCCCAGGATCTGCCCGACGTGAAGGTCAAGACCGCCCCGGTCAAGCGCGTCGAGGACGCGCGGACCCGCGCCGCGGTCGCCGTCGCGGCCGCCGCCCCGGCGCCGCTGCTGGCCCGTACCGAGCGCATCGGCTGGGAGTCCCGCGGCCTGACCGCGATCCTCAGCGACGGGCCGCCGCTGCACTTCGGCGACAAGCGGGACGCCGCCCGCAAGTGGGCCGCGGCCGCCCGTGTCATGCGCGAGGAGAGCGCAGCCGGCGCCACCTACCTCGACCTCCGGGTGACCGGCCGTGTGGCCGCCGGAGGCGTCGGTCCGGTGCCGCAGGAGGAGCCGGAAGTCGTCCCTCAGCCTTAGGGTGAGAATCGGTCAACCCTCGAGTCGACATCCAGGCCTGGGCCGCGCTGCAAGGGAGCTTGCCGAGGTTCGGTCTCGTTGACATCGGGAAGGAAATCGCCGTAACGTGCCACAATCCGCGCCCCTGACCGAGCGCACCGAAACGCTCGACTATAAGTAGAGGTCCGGACGGAACACTCATGGAAGCTGGCAGCTATCTCGCAGTCATCAAGGTCGTCGGTGTCGGCGGCGGTGGAACCAATGCCGTGAACCGGATGATCGATGCCGGGCTCTCCGGCGTCGAGTTCATCGCGTGCAACACCGACAACCAGGCGCTCCAGATGACGGACGCCGACATCAAGCTGAACATCGGCCATCAGCTCACCAAGGGCCTGGGCGCCGGAGCGAACCCCCAGATCGGGCAGGGCGCGGCGGCCGAGTCGCGCGACGACATCAAGGAGGCGCTCAAGGGCGCCGACATGGTCTTCGTCACGGCGGGCGAGGGCGGAGGCACCGGTACCGGCGCCGCGCCCGTGATCGCCGAGATCGCCAAGAACGAGATCGGCGCCCTGACCGTGGGCGTGGTCACGCGCCCGTTCGAGTTCGAGGGCTCGCAGCGCGCGCGCCAGGCGCAGGAGGGCATCGACCGCCTGCGCGAGATGGTCGACACGCTGATCGTGATCCCGAACGAGAAGCTGCTGTCGATCGTCGAGCGGCGCACGAGCATCCTCGACGCGTTCCGCGAGGCCGACAACGTGCTGCGCCAGGGCGTGCAGGGGATCACCGACCTGATCACGATCCCCGGCCTGATCAACCTCGACTTCGCCGACGTCCGCACGATCATGCAGGACGCGGGCGTCGGCGCTGATGGGCATCGGCCAGGCCAACGGCGAGTCGCGCGCGGCCGAGGCCGCGAAGGCCGCGGTGTCCTCGCCGCTGCTGGAGGAGTCGGTCGAGGGTGCGAGCGGGATCCTGCTCAACATCACCGGCGGCAAGGACCTCGGGCTGTTCGAGGTCAACGAGGCGGCCGAGATCATCCATTCGGCGGCCGACGCCAACGCCAACATCATCTTCGGCGCGGTGATCGACGACGCGCTGGCGGACGAGATCCGGGTGACGGTGATCGCCACGGGATTCGACCGCGGCGGCGTCCGTGCGGCGCGCGAGGAGCGGGCACGCGGCCCGCGCGATCGCGGCCCGCGGATCGACGAGCGGCAGCGCTCGTCGCTCGAGATCCGCGACGACGACCTCGACATCCCTCCCTTCCTGCGGTAGCGCGCGCGTTTTGCCGATAACGGAGGCATGGGCGTTCTCCGCCTCCCTCGCCTCCACCGCCTCGTCCTCGGCGCCTGCGCCGCGTTCGTGGTTCTGCACGAGCTGCGGCTGCTGCTGGCCCCGGAGTCCGGCCTCGGCCCGCTGACGTCGCGGTTCGCCCACGACGTCGTGCTCGTGGCGGCCGCGGCCATCTGCCTCGCCCGCGCGGCCGGGCTGCGCGGCGGCGAGCGGACGGCGTGGGGGCTGATCGGCGCCGGACTGCTCGCCTGGACCCTCGGCGAGATCTACTACACGGCGGTCCTCTGGAACGACAGCGACCCGCCGATCCCGTCGCTCGCGGACGCCGGCTACCTGCTGTTCCCCGTGCTGCTGCTGGCGGGCGGCATCGTGCTCCTGCGCGCGCGCGCCCGCGGCGTGCCGCGGCGGCTGTGGGTCGACGGCGTGACCGCCGCGCTCTCCGTGTCGGCGCTGAGCGCCGCGATCGTCTTCGAGACCGCGCTCGACAGCGTCGAGGGCCGGCCGCTGGCGGTCGCCGCCAGCCTCGCCTACCCGCTGCTCGACCTCGTGCTGCTGGGCCTCTTCGTCGGCGCGCTGGCCAGCACCGGCTGGCGCTTCGACCGCACCTGGATGCTGCTCGCCCTCGGCGTCGCGACCTTCTGGCTCGCCGACTCGCTCTACCTCGTGCAGACCTCGCAGGGCGTCTACGAGTCCGGCGGCTGGTTCGACGCGGGCTGGTGGGCGGGCCTGATCCTGATCGCCGCCGCCGCGTGGCAGCACGCGCCGGAGGACGCCGTGCGCGACCACACGCCCGCCGAGGAGCGCCTGCGGGTGATCGCCGTGCCGCTCGGCTTCGGCGCGGTCGGCCTCGGCCTGCTCGTGTACGGCGCGATCGTGCACCTGAACCCGCTGGCGATCGCCCTCGCCGCCGCCTCGCTCGTCGCCGTGATGGCGCGCGCGACGCTGACCTTCGCCGAGAACGTCTCGATGCTGCGGCTCTCGCGCGGCGAGGCGCTGACCGACCCGCTGACCGGGCTCGGCAACCGCCGCGCGCTGCAGCGCGCGCTCGACGAGCTGATCCCGGCCGCCCACGCCGACCGCCCGCTCGTGCTCGCGATCTTCGACCTCGACGGCTTCAAGGCCTACAACGACGCCTTCGGCCACCCGGCCGGCGACACGCTGCTGATCCGCCTCGGCGCCAACCTCGAGGCGTTCCTGCACGGCCGCGGCCACGCGTTCCGGATGGGCGGCGACGAGTTCTGCGCGCTGTTCGAGGCGCCCGCGGGCCTGCGCGAGGCGATCGTGCACGGCGCCGCCGAGGCGCTGTCGGAGCACGGCGACGGCTTCACGATCGACTGCTCGCACGGTGCCGTGACGCTGCCGGTCGAGTGCGACCGCGCCCCCGAGGCGCTGCGGATCGCCGATCAGCGCATGTACGCCAACAAGCACGCCGGCCGGCTGGCGGGCGCCCGCCGCGGCGGCATCGTCGGCGAGACCGTCGCGCTGGCCGCCGCCGCGGCCGCCACGGTCGGCCTCGATCCCGAAGCGGTCGAGGACGTCCGCCACGCCGCCGAGCTGCACGACGTCGGCAAGGTCGCGCTCCCCGACGCGATCCTCGGCAAGCCGGGCCCGCTGACCGAGAGCGAGTGGGAGTTCGTCCGCCGCCACCCGGTGATCGGCGAGCGGATGATCCTGGCCACGCCCGCCCTGCGGCGCGCGGCCAAGCTCGTGCGCGCGAGCCACGAGCGCTGGGACGGCACCGGCTACCCGGACGCGCTGCCCGGCACCGCGGTGCCGCTCGGCGCGCGGGTCGTCGCGGTCGCGGACGCGTACGCGGCGATGACCGCCGAGCGGCCCTGGCGCCCCGCGCTCGCGCCCGAGGCCGCGATCGCCGAGCTGCGCCGCGGCGCCGGCACGCAGTTCGACCCGATGGTCGTCGACGCGTGGTGCGCCTCCTGGGCGCTGCGCACGCTCGCCGCTGCCGCCTAGAGCGTCTCCGCCAGCCAGTCGATCGCGGCCGGCACGGTCTCCGGGTCGATGTGGTGCGCCGCGTCCGTCTCGTGGTAGCTGACCGGCAGGCCGGCCGACTGCAGCAGGTCGCGCGCGCGGTGCGCGAAGCCGATCTCCATCACCGGGTCGTTGCGGCCGTGGGCGATGAACGCGCGCAGGCTCTCGCGGCCGGCGAGCGCGGGCTCCCAGCCGTCGACGACCGGGACGAAGCCCGAGAAGGCGAGGATGCCCGCCGGCGCGGGCCGGTCCGGGCCGAGGCCGAGCGCGTAGCTCATCACCGAGCCCATCGAGAACCCGCCCAGCACGGTGCGCTCGGGGCCGACGCCGGTGCGCTCGAAGCACTCGTCGTGGAACGCCGCGAGGCGCCGGTAGGCGGCGTGGAACGTGTCGTGGTCCGGGATAGCCGACGCGCGGGACCACGTACCAGTGGTAGCCGGGCCAGCCCGGCAGGGTCAGGACGCCGCGCGGCGTCACGACGTGCAGCCGGCGCTCGGGGTCGAGCACGTCGGCGAGGCCGAGCAGGTCGTGCTCGTCGGCGCCGCGGCCGTGGTGGAGGACGAGCAGCCCGGCCGGGTCCCCGGAAGCGGGGCGCTCGCGGAAGATCAGGTCGGCCATCTGCCCGACAGCATGTCAGTCGAGGCCGCCGGGGATCTCGATCCGCAGCCGTCCCTCGAGCCCGTCCGTGGATGCCTCCAGCTCACCCGTCGCCGCGCCGGCCTGCGCGCCGGGCGGCAGCCCGAGGGCGTCCTGGCGGGCCGCGGGCGCCCAGGTCCGCAGGTCCGTCCGCGCCACGGCGGCGCCGGCGGCGCCCTCCAGCGGCGCGACCTCCATCGCCGCGACGGCGCGTGCACGCGCGCGATCGGTCGCGACGACGAAGCGGTCGCCGATCATCCCGAAGACCACGGTGCCCGGGCCGGGCAGCCCGCCGCCGTCGCCGCTCGGCGCGTCGAGGCCGTCGATCGTGAACAGCAGCTCGTCGCCCGCGCCGGGCAGCTCGCTGACCTCGACGCCCTGCGCGAGCGCGCTCAGCGCGGCCGGGGTGAGCGGCGCGTCGGGCGCGATCAGCAGCAGCGCGAGCAGGCCGCGGCTGCCGAGCCGCTCGAGCCCGCGCAGCACGGGCGGGAGCCGCGGCGCCAGCTCGGGCAGGAGCGCGCGCATCCGCTCGGGGTCGGCGACGTCGCTGACCGCGGCGAAGGCGCCGTCCGGCGTCGCGACGCTCGCGCTCGGGCCGTCGAACTGGGCCAGCACCTCCTGCTCGAACGTGATGCCGAGCTCCGCCTCGAGCCGCTCGACCTCGCGCACGAAGCGCGAGTCCGGCAGCGCCCGGCGGGCGAGCGTGGAGAGGAAGACGGTGGTGTGGCTCTGGTCGCGGTTCGCGCCCGCGATCGCCCCGTCGACCGTGCCGGTCGCAGGCGCCTCGGCGCCGGGCGCGAGCGGTAGGTCGCCGTCGTCGAGGCCCGCCGGATCGGTGACCACGCGGGCGTGACCGCTGATCGCGTCCGCCTCGAGCGTGAGCGACAGCTCGAACGAGCGCAGCGCGGCGATCCACGGCAGCTCCTCGGCACCGGGGAGCAGCACGCGCACGAACGGCCGCGGATCGCCGAACGCACGCACGAGCGCCTCCTCGTCGAGCCCGCCCGGCAGCTCCTGCAGGCCTTCGCCCGCCTTGCGGCGCTCGATCGCGGCCTCGAGGTCCGCCCGGGTCGCGCCGAGCCCGAACAGCAGCATGTCGCCGTCGACCAGCAGCGGCCGCTGCTGCTGGGCGATGCCGAGGCGCCGCAGCTCGGCGTGCGCGCGCTCTCCGTCGTCGGTCTCGAGCACCGCGAAGCCCTGCGGCTCGTCCGGGTCGCCGGTCGCCGCCACGACGAGGTCGCCGCCGAGCAGCGCGTCGAGGTCGACCCGCTCGCCGAAGTTCTCCTCGATCGCCTCGCGCAGGGTCGCGCCGCCGAGCGCGGGGCGCAGCAGGCGCTCGAGCCGCCGCACCTGCTGACTCTCCAGATCGGTCGGCACGATCGCCACCACGAGCGCGTCGCGCGGCACGTAGCCGAGCGCGTCAGGGCCCGCTGCGGGCTCCTCTTCACCGCCGCCGCAACCGGCCAGGATCGCGAGGCAGACGACCGCCCATCGCCATGCCATGTACCGCCCTTACCCGCTGCTAGGGTCCGGCCAACTCATGGCCGCCGGAGCCGAAACGCTCAAGCGAACCCCGCTCTACGACCGCCACGTCGCCGCCGGCGCGCGGCTCGTGCCGTTCGCCGGCTGGGAGATGCCCGTGCAGTACGCGGGCATCAAGGAGGAGCACCTCGCGGTGCGCGAGCGCGCGGGCGTGTTCGACGTCTCGCACATGGGCGAGGTCGAGACCTCCGGCCCGGACGCCGCCGCCTTCCTGCAGCGCGTGCTCTCGAACGACGTGTCGAAGATCGCCGAGCGCGGCGCGCAGTACTCCGTGCTCTGCCGCGAGGACGGCGGCGTGCTCGACGACCTCTTCACCTACCGCCTCGGCGACGACCGGTTCCTGACCGTCACGAACGCCTCCAACCACGAGCGCGACCTCGCCTGGATGCAGCGCCACGCCGACGGCTTCGACGTGAAGCTGACCGACCGGCTGCACGACCTGGCGATGCTCGCCGTCCAGGGCCCGCAGGCGCGCGACCTGGTGGCCGGCCTGGCCGACGGCGAGCTGCCGAAGCGCTTCCGCACCGCCGAGCTGACCGTCGCCGGCGCGCCCGGCGTGCTCGTCTGCGGCACCGGCTACACGGGCGAGGACGGCGTCGAGCTGCTGCTGGCGCCGGACGCCGCCGGCCCCGTCTGGGACGCGCTGCTCGCCGGCGGCGCCGCGCCCGTCGGCCTCGGCGCGCGCGACACGCTGCGGCTCGAGGTCTGCTTCCACCTCTACGGCAACGACCTGATGGAGGAGCGCGGGCCGATCGAGGCCGGCCTCGGGTGGTGCTGCAAGGAGGACACGAACTTCATCGGCGCCGACGCCGTGCGCGCGGCGCGCGCGGCCGGCCCGGCCGAGACGCTCGTCCCGTTCGCGATGACCGGCCCCGGCATCGCCCGCCAGGGCAACGCGGTCGCGGGCGGCGGCGTGGTGACGTCGGGCACGATGTCGCCGAGCCTCGGCATCGGGATCGGCATGGCGTACCTGCCCGTCGACCGCGCCGAGCCCGGGACCCCGATCGAGATCGACGTGCGCGGCAAGGCCCGCGACGCGGAAGTCCGGACCAAGCCGTTGTACTCGAAGGAGAGCTGAACGTGGCCGAAGCGAGCTACCCCGACGACCTGAGGTACCACCCCGAGCACGACTGGGCCCGCATCGACGGCGACGTCGCCACGTTCGGGATCACCTGGTACGCGCAGGACCAGCTCGGCGAGGTCGTGTTCGTCGACCCGCCGGAGGTCGGCAAGACCGTCTCCAAGGACGACCCGTACGCGGAGATCGAGTCCGTGAAGGCCGTCTCGGACGTCGTCGCCCCGCTGTCGGGCGAGATCGTCGAGGTCAACGAGCTGCTCGGCGATGCGCCGGAGAAGATCAACGACGAGCCCTACGGCGACGGGTGGTTGGTCAAGGTGCGCCTCTCGGACGTATCCGAGCTGGATGAGCTTCTCGACCGCGAGACATACGAGGGCAGCCTGACTTGAGTCGCTACACCTCCGCCACCGACGCCGACCGCGAGGCGATGCTCGAGGCGATCGGCGTGGGCTCGATCGACGAGCTGTTCGCCGACATCCCCGAGGCGGTGCGCCTCGGGCGGCCGATCGACCTGCCGGCCGGCAAGCCGGAGCAGGAGGTGTACGCGTACCTGCGCGAGCTGGCGGCGCGCAACGTCTCGGCCGAGGACGAGATCTCGTTCCTGGGCGCCGGGATGTACGACCACTACGTGCCGGCGATCATCGACGCGCTGCTGAGCCGCTCCGAGTTCCTGACGCCGTACACGCCGTACCAGCCCGAGGTCTCCCAGGGCACGCTGCAGGTGATGTTCGAGTACCAGACCGCGATCAGCGAGCTGACCGGCCTGCCGGTCTCGAACGCGACGCTGTACGAGGCGCCGAGCGCCGTCGCCTCGGCCGGCTGGCTCGCGCAGCTGCAGAACGGGCGCGGGCGCTTCCTCGTGTCGCGCGGCCTGCACCCGCACTCGCGCGGGGCGCTGGTGACCACCGCGGCCGGGTACGGGACCGCCGTCGAGGAGGTCCCGCTCGCCGCCGGCGTCACCGACGCCGACGCGCTGCGCGCCGCGCTCGGCGACGACGTCTCGGCCGTCTTCCTGCAGCAGCCGAACTTCCTCGGCGCCGTCGAGGACCTCGAGGCGCTCGTGCCGATCGCGCGCGAGACCGGTGCGCTGCGTGGTCGTCCAGTGCGACCCGCTGACGCTCGGCGTCCTGCGGCCGCCCGGCGACTTCGGCGTCGACCTCGCGGTCGGCGAGGGCCAGTCGCTCGGCAACCGGCTCGACTTCGGCGGCCCGTCGTTCGGCTTCTTCGCGGCCCAGCAGGAGCACCTGCGCAAGATGCCGGGCCGGATCGCGGGCGAGACCGTCGACGCCGACGGCAAGCGCGGCTTCGTGCTCACGCTGCAGACGCGCGAGCAGCACATCCGGCGCGAGAAGGCGACGCACAACATCACGACCGCGCAGACGCTGAACGCGCTCGCGGGCGTCGTCTACCTGTCCTGGCTCGGCCGCCGCGGCATCGGCGAGCTCGCCGACCTGCTGGTGCAGCGCACCGCCTACGCGCGCCGCACGCTGGCCGCGCTCGACGGCGTCGAGCTGCTGCACGAGCAGCCGGTGGTGCGCGAGTTCGCGGTCCGGCTGGACGCGCCGGTCGACCGCGTGATCGAGCGCTGCGCCGAGCAGGGCGTCAACCCCGGCTACCCGCTGGCGACCGACCTGCCCGAGTACGAGGGCGGCCTGCTGGTGGCGATCACCGAGCTGCGCTCGAAGGCCGACATCGACCGGCTCGCGGACGTGCTCGGCGCCGCCGTCGCCGCCGAGCGCCAGACGGTGCACGCATGAGCGACACGGTCACGATCTACGAGAAGTCCGTCCCCGGGCGGCGCGCGTTCGTCGCGCCCGCGGTCGACGTGCCGCGCGACGACGAGGCGCTCCCGCAGCGCTTCCGCCGCACCGATCCGCCGAAGCTGCCGGAGATCGCCGAGCCGGAGATCGTCCGCCACTACACGAAGCTCTCGACGCGCAACTTCCACGTCGACGTCGGCTTCTACCCGCTCGGCTCGTGCACGATGAAGCACAACCCGCGGCTGCACGAGCGCGCCGCGGCGCTGCCCGGCCACGCGCGGCTGCACCCGCTGCAGGCGCCGAGCCGTGCCCAGGGCGCGCTGCAGCTGATGTGGGAGCTGCAGAACGCGCTCGGCGAGATCGCCGGGCTGCCGCACGTGTCGCTGCAGCCGTCGGCCGGCTCACAGGGCGAGCTGGCGGGCGTGCTGCTCACCCGCGCCTACCACGAGGAGCGCGGCGACCACCGCACGAAGGTGCTCACGCCGGACACCGCGCACGGCACGAACCCCGCGACGGCCAAGATGGCCGGCTACGAGGTCGTCAAGCTCGGCACCGACGCCGACGGCGGCGTCGACATCGACGACCTGAAGGCCAAGCTCGCGGACGACGTCGCCTCGCTGATGCTCACGAACCCGAACACGCTCGGCGTGTTCGACCGCAACATCCAGGAGATCGCGCGGCTCGTGCACGAGGTGGGCGCGACGCTCTACTACGACGGGGCGAACCTGAACGCCGTCATGGGCCGTGCGCGCCCGGGCGACATGGGCTTCGACATCGTCCACTACAACCTGCACAAGACGTTCACGCAGCCGCACGGCGGCGGCGGGCCGGGCGCGGGGCCGATCGCGGTCTCGGACCGGATCGAGCCGTACCTGCCGAAGCCGCAGGTCGTGCGGCGCGAGGACGGGTCGTTCGACCTCGACTTCGACCGCCCGCAGTCGATCGGCCGCCTGCGCGGCTTCCAGGGCAACTTCGGCGTCTTCGTGCGCTCGTACGCGTACATCCTGTCGCTCGGGTCCGACGGCCTGCAGGAGGCGTCGGAGACCGCGGTGCTGAACGCGAACTACCTGATGGCGCGGCTGCGCGAGCTGTGCGGCGAGCACCTGCCGGCGGCGTACGAGCGCATCTGCATGCACGAGTTCGTGCTCACCGGCGGCCCGATGAAGAAGGCGCTGGGGATCCGCACGCTCGACCTGGCCAAGCGGCTGCTCGACCACGGCTTCCACCCGCCGACGGTCTACTTCCCGCTGCTGGTCGACGAGGCGCTGCTGATCGAGCCGACGGAGACCGAGACGCGCGAGACGCTGGACGAGTTCGCCGAGGGCCTGGCCGCGATCCTCGCGGAGGCGGCGGAGGACCCGGAGATCGCCCGCACGGCGCCGCACACGACGCCGGTGCGGCGGCTCGACGAGGCGGGCGCCGCCAAGCGCCCGGTGATCCGCCAGCCGCTCTAGCCGGCCGCGAGCCGCTCGGCGATGTAGTCGAAGAACCCGCTCCAGCCGGAGCCGGCGGCCCGCGCCTGCTCAGGCGTGAGCCCGCCGCCGCGCTGCTCGAACCGCATCTCGGTGCGGTCGCCGCCGAGGTCGCGCAACTCGACGCTGATCACGGCGTAGTCGGCGCCCGGGGGCTCGTCCGTCAGCGTGAACACGAGCCGCGACGGTGCGTCGACGGCTTCGAACGCGCCGTGCCAGTCGATCGTCTGCCCGCCGGCGTGCATCGTCAGCCGCCAGTCGCCGCCCGCCCGCACGTCCATCGACACCGATTCCATCGGCACCGACGCTCCCGGCCCGCCGAACCACTCGGCGAACCGCTGCGGCTCGGTCCACTCGCGCCAGACGCGCTCGATCGGCGCGTCGAACACGCGCTCGATCGTGATCGCCGGAGGCTCACTCATCGTTCAGGCGGGCCTCGAGCGCGTCGAAGCTCGACTCCCAGAAGTGACGGTAGCGGCCGAGCCAGTCGGTCGCGTCGCGGAGCGCCGGGCCGGCCAGCCGCGCCGGGCGCTGCTGCCCGCGCCGGATGCGGATCACCAGCCCGGCCTGCTCGAGCGTCTTGAGGTGCATCGAGACCGCCTGCAACGAGATCGGCAGCGGCGCGGCGAGGTCGGTCACGGTCACCTCTCCCTCGGCGGCGAGGCGGTCGAGGATCGACCGCCGCGTCGGGTCGGCGAGTGCGGCGAAGGTCGCGGTGAGGTCAGCTTCAGCGTTCAATTGATAGCTTGAATATTACTGGTTCCTACGACGGAAGGAAGACGATGGCGCGAGTGGTCGTAACCGAGTTCGTCTCGCTCGACGGCGTGATGGAGGATCCCGGCGGAGGCGAGGACTTCGAGCACGGCGGCTGGAGCTTCGCCTTCGACCGCGGTGACGAGGGCAACGCGTTCAAGACCGGCGAGACGATGGATGCGGCGGCGATGCTGCTGGGCCGGCGCACGTACGAGGGCTTCGCGGCGGCATGGCCCGGCCGGTCGGGCGAGTTCGCGGACAAGTTCAACGGGATGCCGAAGTACGTCGTCTCGTCGACGCTCGAGAACCCGGAGTGGGGTGGGACGACGGTGCTGCGAGGCGATCTCGCCGAGGCGATCGGCCGGGTCAAGGAGCAGCACGACGGGCACCTGATCGTTCACGGCAGCGCGCAGCTCGTACACGAGCTGCTCGAGCTCGACCTCGTCGACGAGCTGCGCCTGATGGTGTTCCCGGTCGTCCTCGGCAAGGGCAAGTCGCTGTGGGGCCCGACCAGCGGCCAGCGGACCTTCAAGCTGACCGAGTCGGCCACGGTCGGCGAGGGCGTCCAGACCCTCGTGCTCCAGAAGGTCTAGTGGGCGCGGCCGGCCCAGATCATCGCCGCGAACACCGCGGCGGTGAGCAGGGCAAGCATGGCGGGAAGGATGTCGGCCAGCTCGGGCATGGCTCCATCATGCAGGTGTTCACATAACCGGCCGTATGGAGTTGCTCAAGGCCGCCTAATCGGGCGCGAGCGCCAGGAAGTAATCTCCGCCCTGACATGAGGATCTCCCGTGGATTCCGCGGCCGGCGCCGCGACGTCGACCCGTCGCGCGTGCCGCCCGGCCAGTACGTCGTCGAGGACTTCCCCGTGCTGTCCGCCGGGCCGACGCCGCGGACGCCCACTCGACGAGTGGAGCCTCACGATCGACGGCGCCGTCGACGAGCCGGCGTCGTGGACGTGGGAGGAGCTGCTGGCGCTGCCGCAGGAGACGTTCACGGTCGACATCCACTGCGTGACGAAGTGGTCCAAGCTCGACACGACGTGGACCGGCGTCTCGCTCGACACGCTGCTCGCGGACGTCGCCACCGAGGCCGACTACGTCACCGCCTGGTGCGACGGCGACTACACGACGAACCTCGCGCTCGAGGACGTGACCGACGGGCGCGCGTGGATCGCCCACACGTTCGACGGCGAGCCGCTCGACCCCGAGCACGGCGGCCCGGCGCGCCTGCTGGTCCCGCACCTGTACCTGTGGAAGAGCGCGAAGTGGGTGCGCGGCCTGAGCCTGACCGACCGACGACGAGCCCGGCTTCTGGGAGGCGGCGGGCTACCACAACCACGGCGACCCGTGGCGGGAGCAGCGGTACTGGAGCGACTGAGCGGGCGCCGCCCGATCGCCTGGCGGGACGCGACCGTGCGCGAGGTGGTCGAGGAGACGCGCGCGCGCGCGCACGCTCGTGCTCGACGTGCCCGGCTGGCCCGGCCACGTCGCCGGCCAGCACGTCGACGTGCGGCTGACCGCCGAGGACGGCTACCAGGCGCAGCGCTCGTACTCGATCGCCTCGGCGCCGGAGGACGCGCGGCGTCGCGCTCACCGTCGAGCGCGCTCGACGACGGCGAGGTGTCGCCGTACCTGGTCGAGGAGGTGCGCGCCGGCGACGGCTTCGAGCTGCGCGGCCCGATCGGCGGCCACTTCACCTGGCGCGCCGAGCACGGCGGGCCGCTGCTGCTGGTCGGCGGCGGCTCCGGCGCTCGTGCCGCTGATGGCGATGCTGCGCCACCACGCGGCGCCGCGACAGCGACGCGGACGTGCGACGCTGCTCGTCCGCGCGCGGCCTGGGAGGACGTGCTCTACCGCGACGAGCTCGAGCGGCTGGCGCGAGCGCGACGGGGTCGACGTGCACGATCACGCTCACGCGCAGCGCGCCCGCCGGCTGGGCGGGCTGCGACGCGGCGCGTCGACGCGGAGATGCTGCGCGCCGTCGGCCCGCCGCCGGCGCCGCGCCCGCGCGTCTTCGTCTGCGGGCCCGACCGCGTTCGTCGAGACCGTCGCGCGACCTGCTCGTCGCGCTCGGCCACGCGCCGCGCACGATCCGCGCCGAGCGCTTCGGCCCGACGGAGGGCGTGACGTGGACCCGCTCGACGGCAACGCGCTCGCCGGACTGCTCGAGGAGGTGTTCGGCGGCGACATGACGATCGCCGAGCGCGCCTGTGGCGGCTGCGGCATCGTCAGCGCGGTCGCCGCGCTACCGGCGTCTACCAGGGCGCGGGAGCCGTGCTGCGCTGCCCGCAGTGCGCGGACGTCGCGCTGCGCGTCGTCTCGAGCGGTGAGCGGCACGTCGTGCAGCTCACCGGCGCCTGGACGTTCGTGCGCTAGCGGCGCTTTGGCGGGCATCGGGGACAGCCGGCCGCCGGCGGCGGCGGGGGTGCTGCGCGGCGCGCTGGCGCTGCGGCGCGGCCACGTCGTGGCGTCGTCGGCGCTGCTGATGGCCCATCAGGCCTGCGAGGCGCTCGTGCCGGTGGTGGTCGGGGCGGCGATCGACCGCGCGATCCGCACCTCCGACGGCGGCGCGCTGGCGCTCTGGATCGCGATCCTGGCCGTGCTGTTCGCGGCGCTGACGAGCTGCTTCCGCTGGGGCGACCGCTTCGGCCAGCGCGCCGCCGAGGACGCCGGGCACGCGCTGCGGCGCGCGGTGCTCGCGCGGGCGCTCGCGCCGGCCGGCGGCGTCGGGCGGATGTCCGGCGAGCTGACGCGGATCGCGACGCAGGACGCGCAGCAGGCGGGGATGATCGCCCGCGCCGTGCCGGGCGTGCTGGCGGGCGTGGCGGCGATCGTCGTGGCCGCGGTCGTGCTGCTGGGGATCTCGGTGCCGCTCGGGCTGCTGGTCCTGCTCGGCCTGCCGCCGCTGCTGGTCGCCGCGCACGCGCTCGGGGCACCGCTCGCCCGCCGCGCCGGGGCCGAGCAGGCCCGCGCCGCGGCCGCGGCGGCGACCGCCACCGACCTCGTGCACGGCCTGCGCGTGCTCAAGGGCATCGGCGCCGAGGCGGCGGCGGTCGAGCGCTACCGCCGCGTCAGCCGCGAGTCGCTGACCGCGAGCGTGCGGGCGGCGCGCGCCGAGGCCGCCTACCAGGCGGCGACCGTGATCCTCAACGGCGCGTTCCTGGTGCTCGTCGCGTTCGTCGCGGCGCGGCTCGCGGTCGACGGGCGGATCTCGATCGGGCGAGCTGATCGCCGCAGTCGGCCTGACCGTCGTTCCTGATCGGGCCGTTCGAGCGGCTCGCTACCTCGGCAGCGCGATCGCGCGCTGCCGGGCGAGCGCCGCACGCGTGGCCGCGGTGCTGGCGGCGCCGCCCGCGGTCGGCGGCACGCGCACGCTGCCGCAGGTGCGCGGCGAGCTGCGCGGCCGCGGGTTCGCCGCGCAGGCGGGCGAGCTGACCGGCATCGTCCGGCGGCCGCGGACGCGGACGCGCTGCTCGCCGGCCTGGCGCGCGAGACCGACGACGGCGAGGTCGCGCTCGACGGCGTGCCGCTGCGCGAGCTCGAGCCAGAGGCGCTGCGCGCGCAGCTGCTGGTCGCCCCCCACGACGCGGCGCTGTTCGAGGGCAGCCTGCAGGACAACGTGGCGGCGGCGGCGCGGCTCGGGCGGCGCGCTGCGGGCGGCCGTGGCCGCGGCGGCGGTCGACGAGGTCGCCGAGACGGTGCCCGAGGGCCTCGCGACGCGGGTCGGCGAGCGCGGGCGGGCGCTCTCGGGCGGCCAGCGCCAGCGGGTCGCGCTCGCCCGCGTCCTGGCCGCCGACCCGCCGGTGCTCGTCCTGCACGACCCGACGACGGCGGTCGACACCGCGACCGAGGCGCGGATCGCCTCCGCGCTGCGCGAGCTGCGCGCCGGCCGGACGACGCTGCTGGTGACGACGAGCCCGGCGCTGCTCGCGCAGGCCGATCGCGTGATCGTGCTCGGCGAGGCCGTCGAGACCGGCACGCACGAGCAGCTCGCGGCGACGAGCGAGCGCTACCGGCGAGCTGGTGCTGGCGTGAGCGCCGAGCGCGAGCTGCTGCCGGTCGCCTCCGGCGCCGAGACGCGCCGGGCCGTGCTGGCGCTGCTCGGCCGAGCGCCGCGCTCGCGCGGCCGCGACGCTGCTGGTGCTCGTCGCCGGCACCGGCGCCGGGCTGCTCGTGCCGCCGATCCTCGGCCACATCGTCGACCTCGTCGCCGACGGGCGCCCGGCGGGCGACCTGACCGCGCCGATCGTGCTGCTGCTCGCGGCCTCGGTCGTCGGCGGCGTGCTGACCGGCGCCGGGATCGCGCTCGTCGCGACGCTGACCGAGCCGCTGCTCGCGACGCTGCGCGAGCGCGTCGTGCGAGCGCGTGCTGTCGCTGCCGCAGGGGGAGGTCGAGCGCGCCGGCACCGGCGACCTCGTGGCGCGCGTCGGCGACGACGTCGCCGAGATCGCCGAGGCGCTGCGCGACGCGCTGCCGGCGCTCGCCGCGTCGGCGCTGACCGTCGGCGCTGACGGTCGTCGGGCTCGCGGCGCTCGACCTGGCGGCTCGCGCTCGCCGGCCTGTGCGCCGCGCCGATCCAGGTCGTGCGCGCTGCGCTGGTACCTGCGCGGCTCGGCGCCGGTCTACCGCGAGCAGCGGCGCGGCCGGCCTCGGCGCGCGCGCAGCAGCTGCTCGAGGCGCTCGGCGGGCGGGCGACGGTCCGCGCGCTGCGGCTCGGGCCCGAGCAGGAGCGCCTGGTCGCCGCCCGCTCGGACGCGGCGGTCGACCTCGCGCTGCGCGCGTCTGGCTGGCGACGCGCTTCTTCGGCCGCCTCAACGTCGCCGAGCTGACGGGCACGACCGCGATCCTCGCGTCGTCGTTCCTGCTCGTCCGCGCGGACGCGATCGACGTCGGCACCGCGACCGCCGCGGCGCTGTACTTCCTCCGCCTGTTCGACCCGATCAACGTGCTGCTCGGGCTGTTCGACGAGGCGCAGGCCGCCGCGGCGAGCCTCGCGCGGCTCGTCGGCGTCGCCGAAGCGGCCGGTCGCGGACGGGCCTGCGCGCGCGCCGGACGCGCGCGCGACGCGGAGATCGGCGTGCGAGGGCGTGCGCTACGCCTACGTCCCCGGGCACGACGTCCTGCACGGGGTCGACCTCGCCGTCGCCGCCGGCGAGCGGGTCGCGCTCGTCGGCGCCAGCGGCGCGGGCAAGACGACGCTGGCGCGGCTGATCGCGGGGATCGAGCCGGGCGGGGTGCCGGCAGCCGGTCGACGCCGGCGGGGAGGTCGCGCTCGTCACGCAGGAGGTGCACGTGTTCGCCGGCCCGCTCGCGGACGATCTGCGGCTCGTGCGGCCGGAGCGCGACCGACGCCGAGCTCGAAGCGGCGCTGCGCCGCGCCGGCGCGCTCGACTGGGCGCGGCGCGCTGCCGGACGGGCTCGCGACCGTCGTCGGCGCCGGCGGTCACCCGCTGACCGCCGCCCAGGCGCAGCAGCTCGCGCTCGCGCGCGTGGCGCTCGCCGGGCGGCCCGTGGTCGTGCTCGACGAGGCGACCGCCGACGCCGGCAGCGCCGGTGCGCGCGTGCTCGAGCGGGCGGCCGACGAGGTGCTGCGCGAACGCACCGCGCTGGTCGTGGCGCACCGCCTGAGCCAGGCGGCGGCAAGCGACCGCGTCGCGGTGCTGGAGGCGGGGCGCGTCGTCGAGCTCGGGCCGCACGACGAGCTGCTGCGGGCCGGCGGCGGCTACGCCCGCCTGTGGAACGCGTGGCGCCGCGACCGCGGATCGCGATAATCAGCGTGTGCCACCGCTGACGACGCTCGCATCCGTGCGCCGCCGCCAGGCCGGCGTGCTCGTGGTCGGCGCCGCCGAGCCCGAGATCCAGCCCTGGCTGCGCGGTGCCGGGCATGAGATCCGCGCGGTGCGCGGCGCCGACGCGGCGCTCGCGGCGGTCGACCAGATGCCCGTCGACCTCGTGATCGTGGACCGCGAGCCGGCGGGCGGCCGCGACGCCGCCGAGCTGTGCCGCGCGCTGCGCGACGACGCGCGGCTCGACGAGGCGTGGATGCTCGCGATCACCGTCCCGGCCCGCGGCCGCCAGGCCGACGCCGTGCTCGACGCGGGCGCCGACGACTACCTGCACCGCCCGTTCACGCGCGCGGAGCTGCTCGCCCGCGCCCGCGCCGGCCTGCGCGCCGCGCAGCAGCGCTCCGACGACGCGCTGGTGCGGGCGATGATGGCCAACGTGCCGGGGGCGATCTATCGCTCGGCCTGGCACGACGACTACGTGGTCGAGCTGATCAGCGAGGAGATCGAGCGCATCTCCGGCTACCCGGCGGCGAACTTCCTGGCGAGCGCGAAGCGGACGCTGCTGACGATCGTGCACCCGGACGACCTCGACCGCGTGATCGACGAGGTCGAGCGCGCGACGGGCGACGACTCGCGGCCGTTCTCGCTCGAGTACCGGATCGTCCGCTCCGACGGCGAGACCCGCTGGGTGCTCGACCGCGGCCAGCTCGTGCGCGGCACCGGCGGGCGGCTGTGGCTGGACGGGGCGCTGTTCGACATCACGGAGCGGCGCGCGACCGAGGAGGCGCTGCGGCGGCGCGAGGTCGAGCGCGCGCGGACCGAGGAGCTGCGCGCCTCGCGGTCGCGGATCGTGGAGGCGGCCGACGCGGCGCGGCGCAAGATCGAGCGCGACCTGCACGACGGCGCGCAGCAGCGGCTCGTCTCGCTCGCGCTCGAGGTGCGGATGGCGAAGTCGCGCGTGGAGCGCGAGCCCGCGAGCGCGCCCGACTTCCTCCAGCGCGTCGGCGAGGAGCTCGGCGCGGCGTCCGCCGAGCTGCGCGAGCTGGCGCGCGGCATCCACCCGGCGGTGCTGACCGAGCGCGGCCTCGGCCCGGCGCTCGACGCGCTCGCCAGCCGCGCCCCGGTGCCGGTCGAGATCGTCGGCGTGCCCGAGGACCGGCTCCCGCCGGCCTGCGAGACGACCGCCTACTTCACGGTCGCCGAGGCGCTCACCAACGTCGCCAAGTACGCCAACGCCAGCCACGCGAGCGTCAGCTTCGAGCGCGTCGGCGACGACATCGCGCTCGAGATCCGCGACGACGGCGTCGGCGGCGCCGACACCGGCGGCGGCTCCGGCCTGGCGGGCCTCGCCGACCGCGTCGGCGCCTGCGAGGGCACGTTCGCGGTCGACTCGCCGCCGGGCAAGGGCACGACGGTCCGCGCCGTGCTCCCGCTCAACGGCGCCTCCGGCTGAGCAACCTGCAACTCAACGGTTGCGTATACTCGGTCGCATGGACGTCGAGCCCCGCCTGCGCGCGCTGTACGGCGCGTTCAACGCCCGCGACGCCGGCGCGCCGTCGCCGGGATGACCGAGGACGTCGACTGGCCGAACGCGTGGGAGGGCGGCCGCGTGCGTGGCCGGGCGGCGGTTCGCGAGTACTGGGAGCGGCAGTGGGGCGAGCTGGACTCGAGCGTCGAGCCGGTGGCGTTCGACCTGCGCCCGGACGGGCGGGTCGCGGTCGAGGTCGACCAGGTCGTGCGCGGCGCCGACGGCGAGGTGGCCACGCGCCGGCGCGTCTGGCACGTCTACGAGCTGCGCGGCGACCTCGTCGCCCGCATGACCGTCGAGGACTAGGCCGCGAAGGCGTCGACGCTGGCGTCGATCGTGTGCGCGCCGCGGGCCTTGGCGACCGAGACGCGGTGGTGCCCGTCGCGCAGCACGTACTGGTCGCCGACGCGGACGACGGAGATCGGCGGGAGCGGCGTGCCGCGGTGCTCGGCCACCCAGAGCCGCTGCCAGCGGGTGCGGGCGATGCCGGCGGGGCGGAAGTCGCGGTCGAACTGCGCGGCGCGGCTCGGCTCGAGCGTGCCGCCGATCGCGTCGAGCGGGATCTCGCGCACGCCGCGCTCGGCGCGCAGGCCGCGCGCGAGCCGGGGCTCGTCGAACAGCTCGAGGTTGCTGCAGGCCGGCCGGCCGGCCTCGCAGCCGGCGCATGGCGGCGTGGAGACGACGACCCCGGGCGGCGCGGGCGAAGGCGCGCTCGGCGTCGATGTGGTCGGTGCCGGTGAGGAGCATGTACACGATGATCGGCTACGCCGGGCGATCCCACATCGGGGAAACGCCGACACCTCAGCCGCACGAACACTTAGTAGGCGCCCGAGCACCCCTTACTCGGCCGCGAGCGCGCGATCGAGGAAGCCGACGACGCGCTGCTCGTACTGCTGCGGGAACTCGCGCAGCGCGTGCGTGTGCTGCGCCTCGGGCAGGTTCCAGTGCGTCACGGCGTCGCTGCCGGCGCGCTCGTAGAGCACGTTGAACTCGCGCTCCTCCGTCTCGCCGGCCGAGACCAGCAGGGTCGGCGCCTCGATCCGGGCGACGAGGTCCTCGAGCGGCGGGCCGGGCGGGTCGCCGGACAGCACGTGGATGGTGCCGAACATGACCCAGCCGGGCACGGTGCCGGCCTCGGTCCCGCGCAGCCGCGCCCAGTCCGCGAACGAGCCCGCGGCGGCGCCGTCGGCGACGACCGCGGCCAGGCGAGCGGAGCGCTCACCGGCGACCTCGAGCAGCGCGTCGGCGCCGGTCGACAGGCCGACCGCCCCGATCCGGCCCGGCTCGACGTCCGGCCGGCTCTCGACGAACCGCACCGCACCGGCGATGTCCTTCGCCCAGTCCCAGCCGTAGTTGTTCTCGCTGCCCTCGCTCTCGCCGCGCCCGCGGGCGTCGTAGAGCAGCACGCCGTAGCCGCGCCGCGCCAGCATCTCGGCGTGCGCACGCGAGCCCTTGCGGTCGCTGCTGCCGCCGTGCACGACGATCACCGCCGCGCCGTTGGCCGACGGCCGGTACCAGCCCGCGAGGTCGAGCCCGTCCGCCGCCTCGAACTCGACCGCGGCGTAGCCGCCGCGCGGCGGGTCGCCGACCGGCTCGCGCCACTTGTGCGTGGCCACGACACCCAGCGCGACGGGCCCGAGCACGAGCACGATCGCCAGCAGCGTTCCGGGCACGG
Source organism: uncultured Solirubrobacteraceae bacterium (assembly GCA_963843485.1). Classification (GTDB taxonomy): domain Bacteria; phylum Actinomycetota; class Thermoleophilia; order Solirubrobacterales; family Solirubrobacteraceae; genus DASSUW01. The sequence goes on from CAWJKK010000003.1 coordinate 269,537, forward strand.
CGACCGCGCGGCTCGTCCACGTGCCCTCGCCGCGGTGGCGCCACGGGATCGCGACGGCGAGGCCGACGAGCACGACGCCCGCGGCCGCGGCCAGCACGCCGGTGAGGTCGCCGCCGGACGCGCCGTGCTCGAGGTGCAGCACGTGCAGCATGCCGTTGACCAGCGCGAGGCCGCCGAACGCGAGCGCCAGCAGCGCCCGCAGGCCCGGCCGCAGCGCCGGGAACGCGAGCATGCCCGCGATCCCGGCCGCGAGCGCCAGCACGCCGGCCAGGGCGTGCTGGCCGAGCCCGAGTCCGGGCCCGCGGTGGACGAACGCGTCGTCGAGCGCGTGCACGAGCGCCATGGCGACGGCGATGCGGAACAGCCGCGCCTCGGTCATCGCAGCGCCTCGTCGAAGAAGCCGACCACGCGCCGCTCGTACTCCTCGGGCCGCGCCGCGAGCCCGCCGGTGTGCCCCGCCTCGGGGATCTCCCACAGCTCCTTCGGCTCGCGCGCGGCGGCGTAGTAGTCGCGGTTGAGCTCCTCGCCGTGCGGGCTGTTCGGTGACGCGATCAGCAGCAGCGGCCGCGGGGCGACCCGCGGCGCGAGGTCCGCCAGGTGGTCGGGCGGCGACGTGTTGGAGAAGACCGCGATCGACGCCGTCTTGATCGCCGAGAGGGGCCGGCCGAGCACGGCGTCGACCGTGTTGCCGTCCTGGTCGACGTCCTCGCCGTAGCTGCGGGCGCCGGCGCCCTCGGACACCACCGCGTCGAGCACGCCGGACGTCGCCGCCGTCTCGATCATCATCTCGCCGCCGACCGACAGGCCGATGCCGCCGATCCGGTCCGGGTCGACGTCCGGGCGCCCTTCGAGGTAGGCGACCGCGGCCTCGACGTCGCGGCTGCCGCCCCAGCCCCAGGAGTTCGGCGCACCCTCGCTGCGGCCCTCGCCGCGGCGGTCGAACAGCAGCACGCCGTAGCCGTGGCGGGCGAGCATGCGGGTCTGCTTCTGCGGGCCGCTGCGGCCCGGGAACGCGATCACCGCGGCGCCGTTGCGGGACGGCACGTACCAGCCCTCGAGCTCGAGGCCGTCCGCGGTCGTGAAGCGCACGTCCTCGTGCGGCACGCCGAGCTGGTCGGGCGGCACGACCGCGCGGCCGACGTGCGTGGTCACGTAGCCGAGGCCGATCGGCAGCACGACGAGCAGCAGCGCGAACACGCCCGCGACGCCGGCGAGCGTGCGGCGGGCGATCCGCCGCGGGCGGCTGCCGCCGCGCCGCCGCGAACGCCACAGCACGACCGCGCCGAGCCCGATCAGCAGCAGGCCGGCCGGAATCGCGAGCAGCCCGGTGAAGTCGTCGCCGGACGGCCCGACCGCGCGCGTGTAGTGCAGCGCCTCGATCCCGGCGGCGACGCCGAGGACGCCGAGCGCGAGCGCGAGCACGCCCTGCGCGCCGGCGCGCAGGCGCGGGAACGCCCAGACGGCGAGGCCGAGCAGCGCCAGCGGCAGCAGGCCGCTGACGAGGTGGTCGGTGGCGGACAGACCCGGCGGCGGCTGCAGGAAGTTGTCGTCGACCACGTGCAGGCCGATGACCGCGACCGCGGCCGCGAACAGCGACGACGGCCGCACGCGCCCCTGCCGTGAAGGCTGGACGGCGTCCGGGCTGGGGGCGGTGGCGGTGGCGGTCATGGCGTGTCTCCTGGCAGGCCGAGGGCCCGGTCGAGGAAGGCGGTGGTCCGGCGCTCGTAGGCGACGGGGTGCGTGCGCAGCCCGGCGGTGTGACCGCTGTCGGGCAGCTCCCACAGCTCGACCGCGGGCCCGCCGGCGTCGCGGTACATCCGGTTCGCCGGGATCTCCTCCGGGCTGCCGATGCCGCCGGCGATCAGCAGCACCGGCCGCGGCGCGATGCGGCCGATCACGTCGTTGATCGAGGGGACGTCCTCCATCCCCGAGATCGCGCGGATCGCCGGCTCGGACACCGCGCGCAGCGCGCGCTCCGGGAGCGCCGGGTCGGTGACCTCGCGGGCGTCCGCCGGTCGCGCGGCGCCGTCGGAGACCACGGCCCGCAGGCCGGGATGCCGTGCGCCGGCCTCGAGCAGCACCTCGCCGCCCAGCGACAAGCCGAAGCCGGCGATCCGCTGCGGATCGACGTCCGGCCGGCGGCCGAGCCAGCGCAGCGCCGCGTCGAGGGCGGGCTGGGCGTTCTGGCCGAGGCCGTTCGAGCGGCCGTCGCTCTCGCCGTTGCCGGGGTTGTCGAGCGCGAGCACGCCGTACCCGTGCCGGGCCAGCATGCGGATGTGCGCGACGACCCGCTCGCGGCTGCCGCCCGACCCGTGACTGAGCAGCACGGCCGTGCGGTTGCGCGACGGCACGTACCAGGCCGAGAGCCCGCGGCCCTGGTCGTCCTCGATCACGACCTCCTGATGCGGGATGCCGAGCGAGGACTCCTGGATCTCCCAGCGCGGCGCGTGCGTCGTCAGCAGCGCGAACGAGAACGGCAGCACGGCGACGAACGCGACGATCGGCACGGCGATCAGCCACGCCGCTCCGTGCGCCGCACGCCACCCGACCCCCGGGCGCCGCGGCGGGCGCCGCGGGGCGGCGATGGCGGTCAGGCCGGAGACGACGAGCAGCAGGCCGCCGACGATCATGCCGACGCCGGTCACGTCCTCCAGCGCGGGGCCCGAGTTCACGACGTGCAGGCCGTGCGAGACGACCCCGAAGCCGAGCGCGAAGAGGCCGACCGGTACGGCCAGCGCGAGCCGCGTCGCGCGGGTCACGTGCGGCTGGGCCGCGCCCCAGGCGAGCGGCACGGCCACGATCGCCAGCACGCCGAGCAGGCTCGTGGCCGGCCCGGAGAAGGCGAGATCCAGCAGATGCAGCGTCACCAGGCCGAGGCCCGCCGCCAGCAGGGGGCGTTCGAGCGCCGCGACCCGCGCGCGGCCCCGCCGTGAAGGCGGGGCCGCGGTCGGAGCCGACGCAGTCAGCGTCGCGCCCATGTCACTCGTAGTGCAGCGCGTCGAGGACATTGAGGCGCGAGGCGCGGCGGGCCGGGAGGATCGCCGCGGCCACGCCGGCGAGCACGGCGACGATCGTGAACGCCGCCAGCATCGGCAGCGGCAGGACCATGCTCACGTCGTACTGCGAGAGCGCCTGCGTCACGAGCGCCGCGAGGAAGATCCCCAGCGGCAGCCCGAGGGCGGCCCCGATCAGCGCCGTGATCACGCTCTCGTGCCGGATCATCCGCCGCGTCTGGCGGCGGGTCATCCCGATCGCCCGCATCATGCCCAGCTCCCGCGTGCGCTCGTAGACCGAGAGCACGAGGGTGTTGACCATGCCGAACAGGCTCACGACCACCGAGAACGCCAGCAGCACGTAGAGCATCGACAGGATCGTCTGGAAGTCCTGCGTCGCCGCCTTCCCGTACTCGGCACCGGCGAACAGCTCGGCGTCGCCGAAGCTCGCCGCCGCCGTCTGGAGCCCGGCGGCCGCGCCCGGCTCGGCGTCGAGGAACGTGAACGTGTTGCTGCGCTGCGGGAACGCGTCGTCGAACGCCTGCTGGGGGATGCTGACCGCGCCGAGCAGCGCGTTCAGGTCGGAGGGGTCGTAGACGCCCTGGACCGTGAACGAGCGCTCCTCGCCGGACGGCGACTGCAGCGCGAGCTGCCCGCCGACCGCCAGGCCGTGGTCCTCCGCGTACGTCTTGGTGACGAGCGCGCCGTCGCGGCCGAGGCCGGCCAGCGTCTCGTCGGATCCGTCGGACCACGCGAAGCGGTAGAACTGGCCGATCGTGCCGGCGTCGATGCCGGTCACCTCGGCCTCCTCGCCGCCGACGAGCGCCTGGTCGCCGCGGACCTGCGTCACCGCGGTGACGCCGGGCACCTGGGCCAGCTTCTCGCCCTCGGCGGCCGGGAACGGCAGGCCGTCCTGGCCCTCGAGCACGTGGCCGGCGCGGACCTGATCGGTCACGGCGGACTCGACCGAGCCGCGCAGGCCGGCGCCGAGCACGGCGACGACCGTCACCAGCGTCAGGCCGACCATCAGCGCCGCCGCCGTCGAGGCGGTGCGCGACGGGTTGCGGACCGCGTTCGCCCCGGCCAGCTCACCGGCGACTCCGCCGGCACGGCGCGCGGGCCAGCCGACGAGCGCGGCGAGCGGACGCACCAGGTGCGGCGCACCCAGCGCGACGCCGAGGAACAGGCCGATCACGCCGAGGCCCATCAGCAGGCCGACGGCGAGGCCGGACACGCCGCTCACGAACACGCCGGCGCAGATCGCGGCGATCGACGCCGCGCTGACCGCGACGGCGGCCGTGAGCGAGTGCGCGGCCAGCCGCGACTGCGGCAGCACCGAGCCCTCGCGGACGGCGGCGATCGGCGGCACACGGGTCGCCCGCAGGGCGGGCATGACGCTCGCGATCAGCGTGATGATCGTGCCGAGCGCGAGCGAGACGAGCACCGTGCGCAGCGCGAAGACCGTGCCCGACTTCGGCAGGTCGATGCCGAACGCGACGAACAGCGCGTTCATGCCCTTCCCGATGCCGAGGCCGAGGAACAGCCCGACGAGCGAGGCCAGCAGGCCGATCACGAGGCCCTCGAGGATCACGGAGCGCATGACCTGCTTGCGTGACGCGCCCAGGGTGCGCAGCGTCGCGAACTCGCGCGTGCGCTGGGCGACGGTGATCGACAGCGTGTTGAAGATGACGAACGCGCCCACGAACAGCGCGATGCCGCCGAACCCGAGCAGGAAGTAGCGGATGAACGCCAGTCCGTCGTTGGTCTCCTTCGCCTCCTCGGCCGCCTGGGCGGCGCTGTCCTGCACCTCGAGCCCGGCGGGGACGAGCGGCGCGATCGCGTCGACGAGCTCGGCGGGCGACGTGCCCTCCTTGGCGGCGACGGAGATCCCGTCGAACTGGCCGGGCTTCTGCAGCACGGTCTGCGCGGTCGGGACGTCGAAGATCGCCAGCGTGGCGCCTCCGAGCGAGTCGACGTCACCGAAGCCGGCCACGCCGGTGACGGTGTAGTCGCGCGCCTCGCCGTGCGCGGCGACCTCGACCGGGTCGCCGACGGCGAGCTTCTCGGCCTCCGCCGTGCCGGCGTCGATCACGACCTGATCGGGTCCGGTCGCCCACTCGCCCGCCTTGAGCGTGAACGGGCTGAACTGCGGCTGCGCCGCGTCGTACGCGAGTCCGGCGCGCGGCGCCTGTGCGTTGCCGACCGGCTTGCCGTCGGGGCCGAGGATCTCGGCGGTGTTCGCCGCGTCGAGCGCGAACGTGCCGCCTGCGGCCTCGACCTCGGGCAGCGCCCGCACCTCTTCGAGGAGCGCGGCAGGAACGGTGACCGCGCCGCTGGTGGAGGACTCGACCAGCGTCTTGCCCTGCACGACCGCGTCGGTCTCCTCGTAGGACGAGGCGAAGATGCCGTCGAACGCCTTCTGCATCGTGTCGGTCAGCACGAACGTGCCGCTGACCATCGACACGCCGATGATCACCGCGAACGCGGTGAGGAGGGCGCGGAGCTTGCGCCCCGCCAGGCCCTTGAGCGCGACGGACGTCATCGCGCCGACACCTCCTCGAGCGTCTCGAGGATCGTGTGCGCGCTGCACGCGCCGATGTCGCGCACGACGTCGCCGTCGGCGAGGAACAGCACGCGGTCGGCGATCGCCGCGGCGTGCGCGTCGTGGGTGACCATCACGGTCGTCTGGCCGAACGTGTCGACCGAGTCGCGCAGCAGGCCGAGGATCTCGGCGCCGGTCTTGGAGTCGAGGTTGCCGGTCGGCTCGTCGGCGAACATGACGCTGGGCCGCGAGACGAGCGCGCGGGCGACGGCGACGCGCTGCTGCTGGCCGCCCGAGAGCTCGGACGGGCGGTGGGTGAGGCGGTCGCCGAGGCCGACCTTCGCGGTCAGCTCCTCCATCCAGGCGGAGTCGACCTTGCGGCCGGCGAGCTGCAGCGGCAGCCGGATGTTCTCCGCCGCCGTGAGCATCGGGAGCAGGTTGAAGAACTGGAAGATGAACCCGATGTGGTCGCGGCGCAGCCGCGTCAGGTCATCGTCGCCCATGCTCGCGATCGACTCGCCGGCGAGCGTGACCTCGCCGCCGGTCGGGCGGTCGAGGCCGGCGAGGATGTGCATCAGCGTCGACTTGCCGGAGCCCGACGGTCCCATCACGGCCGTGAGCTGGCCGCTGGCGATCTCGAGCGACACGCCGCGCAGCGCGTCGACGGCGGTGTCGCCTTCGCCGTAGCGGCGGCTGATGTCGGTGGCGGTGAGCACCGGCGACTTGGCGGTGCTCGGGCGCCCGTTCTCGAGGACGATCGTCTGCATGAGGTTCGCTCCTGTGGGGGAGCAATGACCGTCCCAGTCGCGCTCGGCGCCAGATATGGAGCCTCCACGCCATGCGGGGTACGCGAATGCGCACCCCACAGCTTCAGTTACGCGAGGAAGGCCAGTACGGCCAGCACGCGCCGGTGGTCCTCGGCGCCGGTCGCGACGCCCAGCCGCTCGCAGAGGCTGGCGACGTGCTTCTGGACCGCCCGCTCGCTGATCGCGAGCCGCTCGGCGATGCCCTGGTTCGAGCGGCCTTCGGCCATCAGCTCGAGCACCTCGCGCTCGCGCGGGGTCAGCGCGGCGAGCCGGTCGTCGTCGCTGCGGTCGCTGAGCAGCAGGCTCACGATCGCCGGGTCGAGCGCCGACCCGCCGCTGCCGACGCGGCGGACCGCTCCGGCGAAGTCGTCGACGTCGCGCACGCGCTCCTTGAGCAGGTAGCCGAGCCCTTCGGCGGACTCCGAGAGCAGCTCGGACACGAGGCCGGCCTCGACGTACTGGGACAGCAGCAGCACGCCGACCGACGGATGCCGCGTGCGGATCACGCGCGCCGCGCGCATGCCCTCGTCGCTGTGCGTCGGGGGCATCCGGATGTCGACGATCGCGACGTCGGGGGTCCGGTCGCCGACCTCCTCGAGCAGCTGCTCGCCGTTCTCGCAGCGGGCCACGACGTCGAAGCCGAGCTCGCCGAGCAGGCGCGCGAGGCCCTCGCGCAGCAGCACGCTGTCCTCGGCGAGCACTACGCGCACGGGATCTCCGCGCGCACCCGCGTGCCGCCGCCCGCCGGGCTGACGACGCGCAGCCGGCCGTCGAGCGCCTCGACGCGGTCGGCGAGCCCGCGCAGCCCGGAGCCGCCGGCGGTGTCCGCGCCGCCGCAGCCGTCGTCGCTGACCTCGATCACGAGCCGCCCGGCCGCGCGGCTCACGTCGACGCGAACGGTGGTGGCGTGGGCGTACTTCGCGACGTTCGTCAGGCTCTCGGAGACGAGGTAGTAGGCGGCGACCTCGTGCTGCTCGGGCAGCCGCGACTCGAGCTGCACGTGCAGGCCCACGTGCACCGGTGCACGCGCGACGAGGCCTTCGAGCGCCGCCGCGAGCCCGTGGCCGGTCAGCATCGCCGGATGCAGGCCGCGCGCCAGCTCGCGCAGGTCCTCGAGCGAGCCGGCCAGCTCGCGCTTGACCTGATCGATCTGCGCCCGCGCCTCCGGGTCGCCCGCGAAGCGCGCCTCGAGGATCCCGAGCTCCATCGACAGCGCGACGAGCCGCTGCTGCGCGCCGTCGTGCAGGTTGCGCTCCATCCGCTGCCGCTCGCTCTGGCCGGCCTCGATGATCCGCCGCCGCGACGCATTGAGCTCGTCGAGACGGGTGCGCAGCTCGACCTGCAGCCGCGTGTTCTCGAGCGCGATCGCCGCGGCGGCCGCCACCGCGTCGAGCAGCTCGCGCTCGTCGTTCAGCCACGGGTCGTGCACGAGCGCCGCGACGTGGGTCCCGTCGCGGTCGATCAGGGTGATCGTGCGGCCGCCGCCCTCGGGAAGGATGGCCGGCTGGCCGTCCACGTCCGCCCAGCTGCCGTCGGACAGCCAGAAGAGGAGGGTCAGCGATGGATCGCGCAGAGCGCGGGCCAGCGCCGCGCGCAGCTCGCGGGCCGACGGCTGGGCGCGCAGCTCGAGCAGCAGGTCGCCGACCGCCGATCGCGCCAGCCGCGCCTGCAGGATGCCGGCGAGGAACGCCAGCGGCGCGAGGCCGAGCACGAACAGCGTCACCCGTCGTGTCGCCTCGAAGACGAACTGCCCCTCGATCAGCCCGAGCGCTCCGCACAGGAACAGCAGCGCGAGCATCACGAGCCCGCCCGCGAAGCAGTCGATCAGCACGGCGAGCCGGCGCCGCAGCGGGCAGCGCCGAGCGGCGCCGCCGCAGGGCGAGGATCGCGACGCCGGCGAGCAGCATCGCGCTCAGGAGGGCGAGCGCGACGCGCTGCACGTTGTGCGCGGCCTCCGGGTTGGAGACCAGCTCGAGCAGGTTGTCGGGGCCGAAGCCGCCGAGGAACAGCGCGAGCAGCTGCGCGACGACGGCGACCGCGTAGCCCGCGAGCACCAACCCGCGTTCGACGCCATCGAGCCGCCCGCTCGGGAAGGCGAGGAAGATGTGCAGGAACACGCACGGCCAGCGGCAGATCGAAGACGAGCCCGAACGTGTACGGCACGGGGGCGGAGGCCAGCGCCAGGCTCGAGCAGAACGCGGTGAACCCGCCGACGATCATCAGCGGGCCGAAGCGGCTGGCCGGGCGGCGAGTCCACGCGACCAGGCCCGCGAACACGTAGTTCAGCGTGATCCAGGCCATCAGCAGGCCGTGCACGAGGGCCGCGTCAGGATCGACGTTGGTGCGGGCGAGGGCGAGGGTGATCGCGGCGGCGGCGCACGCCGCGACGCCCAGCGCGATCACCAGGGCAGGCGCGGGACGCCGTGCGGCTTCCATCGTCACTCCTCTCCGACCGGGCTGACCCGGTCCAGGCGAGCCTACCTCCGCTGCCCCGCCGGTGCCAGCGGTATCCGCCGGTCGGTTCGCTGACGTCTTCGGCGGCGAGCGGCAACGTGCCACGCCCCGCCACAGCGTGCTTTCCGGTCCGCTCGAGGCGCTGGAAGTCAGCGTACGGATGTTTCCCGGCGCAACCGATCTGGAGAGACCACCCCGGCAAGTCAACCGACCTGAGGGGGGACCTCGTGTCTCGAGTACGACTGGCCGCCGTGGCGGCCACGCTCACCTGCGGCCTGCTGCTGGGTGGCGCCGGAACCGCTGCTGCGGCCCAGACTCCGACCGATCTCACGAAGACGATCGCCGTCGCCGGCACGGCCAAGAACGGCAAGAAGTTCACCGGTACCTACACGATCAACCGCTTCGTGACGTCGCGCAGCGGGACCGTCAAGTCGGTCGGCACGCTGCGCGGCAAGCTCAAGAACCGGCGGATCGTGCGCAAGAACGTGCGCATGCCCGTCTCGAACTTCGCCGCCGCCGGCCCGCTCGGCGCGCGCAACGCGCAGCTCGTGTGCCGCATCCTGACGCTGACGCTCGGCCCGCTGGACCTGAACCTGCTCGGCCTCCGGGTCCAGCTCAACCAGGTCAACCTGCGGATCACCGCGATCCCCGGCGGCGGCCTGCTCGGCGACCTGCTGTGCGGCCTGTCGAACCTGCTCAACCCGGCAGGGCTCCTCGGCAACCAGCTCTCGGCGGTGCTCAACAGCCTGCTCGCGCTGGTGCCCGCGAACCCGACCGGCGGCCGCTGAGCCGGGACCATGGGGGGCGCCTAGAATGGCGCCCCCTGTGGTCATCTTCTCCGGCATCCAGCCCACGGGGCGCAAGCACCTCGGCAACTACATCGGCGCGATCACGCAGTACGTCGAAGGCCAGGATCGCGCCGACCCGGCGATCTACTGCATCGTCGACCTGCACGCGGTCACCGTGCCCTACCAGCCGGCCGAGCTGCGCGAGCGGACGCTCGACACCGCCGCGATCCTGATGGCCGCCGGGCTCGACCCGGACCGCTGCATCCTGTTCCGCCAGGGCGACGTGCAGGAGCACGCCGAGCTGAGCTGGCTGCTCTCCAGCGTCACGCCGCTCGGCGAGCTGCAGCGCATGCACCAGTTCCGCGACAAGTCGGCCGCTCAGCGCGAGCTGGTCGCGGCCGGGCTGCTCTTCTACCCGGTGCTGCAGGCGGCCGACGTGCTCGCCTACCGCGCCCACGAGGTGCCGGTCGGGGAGGACCAGCGCGAGCACCTCGAGCTGATGCGCCGCACCGCCGAGCGCTTCAACAGCCGCTTCGGCGAGGACCTGCTCGTGCGTCCCGCGGCACCGCATCCCGGAGGTCGGCGCGCGCGTGCGCGACCTGCAGGAGCCGGAGCGCAAGATGTCGACGACCGGCGGCAGCGAGGCGGGCACCGTGCTGCGTGCTCGACGAGCCGGACGCGATCCGCAAGAAGTTCAAGCGCGCGGTCGCCGACTCCGGGCGCGAGGTCGTCCGGCGCGAGGACAAGCCGGGCATCTCGAACCTGATCGAGATCATGGCGGTGGCGACCGGCGAGGCGCCGGAGGCGATCGAGGCGCAGTTCGAGGGCAAGCGGCTACGGCGACTTCAAGACCGCGGTGGCCGAGGCGGTCGTGGAGTGGCTGCGCCGGTCCGCGAGCGCTACCACGAGCTGCGCAGCGACGAGGCGCGGCTCGAGGACGCTGCTGGAGGGCGGCGCGGACAAGGCGCGCGCGATCGCCCGGACGACGCTCGCGGACGTGCGCGCGGCGATGGGCGTCGGGCCGCCTCGGGGCTTCGCGCCCGAGGCACCGGCTTCGCCTATTCGATCCGTCGGCCCCGCCGCCTAGCCTGCCGGGCGGATGTCGACGATCGCCCACCGTCTCGAGCTCGACCTCGACGTCTTCGCGGGACCGTTCGACCTGCTGCTCTCGCTCGTGCTGCGCGAGGAGCTCGACCTGCTCGAGGTCGAGCTGGCCGAGGTCGTGCTCGCCTACGTCGACCACCTCGAGGCCGAGGGCGAGCTGGACCTCGAGGCGGCGACCGAGTTCCTCGTCCTGATCGCGGCGCTGCTCGAGCTCAAGTCGCGGCTGATGCTGCCCGGCGAGGAGCTGCCGGACGAGCTCGACGAGCTCGGGCCCGCCGAGGCCGCCGAGGAGCTGCTGGAGCGGATGCTGCAGTACGCGCGCTTCCGCGGCGCCGGCGGCTGGGCCGCCGGGGCGCACGAGGAGGGCCAGGCGTTCCTGCACCGCAGCGCGCCGCTGCCGCCGGCGCTGCGCCGCGTGTCGGTCGAGGTCGCCGAGCGCGCGTACGACCCCGCGGTGCTCGGCCAGGCGCTCGGCGGGCTGCTGCGCACGCCGCCGCCGATCGACCTCCGGCACATGGCGATGCCGCGCGTGTCGGTCGCCGACCGGCTGGCCGTCCTGCGCTCGCTGCTCGCGCGCCGCAGCGGCCGCTTCTCGTTCGACGAGGCGGTCGACGGCGCCGACCGCGTCACGGTCGCCGTGACGCTGTTCGCGCTGCTCGAGCTGTACAAGAGCGGCGAGGCCGGCTGGGAGCAGGCCGAGCCGTTCGGCCCGATCACGGTGAGCGCCGCATGAGGGCGCTCGCGCGCGGCGTCGAGGCGCTGCTCTTCCTCGCGCCCGAGCCGGTCTCCGTCGAGGAGCTGGCCGACGCGCTGCAGAGCGGGGAGGAGGCGGTGGCCGAAGCGCTGGCCGAGCTGCGCGAGGCGCTCGACGGCCGCGGCGTCGTGCTGCGCGAGGTCGCCGGCGGCTGGGCGCTCGCCTCGCACCCGGACGCCGAGGAGGCCGCGCGGCGGCTGCTCGCCCGCCCGCGCACCCCGGCGCTGACGCCCGCCCAGGCCGAGACGCTGGCGATCGTCGGCTACCTGCAGCCGGTCTCGCGCCCGGAGATGGCGCGGATCCGCGGCGTCGCGTCGGAGTCGGCGACGTCCGCGCTGGTCGAGCGCGGGCTGATCGAGGAGTCCGGCCGCTCGCAGTTCGGCGCCGTGCTCTACCGCACGACGCCGCTGTTCCTGAAGCTGTTCGGCCTGCGCTCGCTCGACGAGCTGCCCGACCCCGCGCAGTGGGACCCGTCGCCCGAGGACGAGACCGCGCTGCGCGACAGGCTGCTGCGCGCGGGCGAGGCCCGCGTCGCCCAGCAGCCCTAGGCCTTCGTTACGCCGTGGCGGGACGAACTTCGGCTGGGTAGGGGAGCGAGGGTGTCAACCGCGGTTGCACCCATAACGTTCCACGAGCCGCCCCGATGGGAGGGGCGTGGAACGTTTTGTGGCCTATAGCACCCAAAACGTTCCACGGGCTCGGTGAACACACGGGTCGTGGAACGTTTTGCGTGTTCAAGTGCGCTTGAACCTGCCGCCGCCCTACCCAGCCTGCAGTTCGCCGATCCCGCGCCCCGCGCCCCGAGTCGCAGCCCTAGGCCTTCGCGGCGAGCTGCCCGCAGGCCGCGTCGATGTCGCGGCCGCGGGTGAGGCGCACCGTCGCGCGCAGGCCGTGCTCCTCGAGCACCGCCTTGAAGGCGTCGATCGCGCCGCGCGAGGAGCCGTCGTACATCCCGGTCGGGTTGTACGGGATCAGGTTGACCTTGTAGATCCGCGGGTCGAGCAGCTGCGCGAGCTGCACCGCCTGCGCGTACTGGTCGTTGACGCCGGCCAGCATCACGTACTCGATGAAGACCTGGCGGCGGCGGCGCTCGTAGAACGCCGCGCAGGCGGCGAGCACCTCGGCCAGCGGATAGCGGTCGTTGATCGGCATGATCCGCGAGCGCAGCGCCGTCCTCCGGCGCGTGCAGCGACAGCGCGAGCCGGATCGGCAGCTCCTGCTCGGCGAGCCGCCGGATGCCCGGCACCCAGCCGACCGTGGAGATGCCGGTGCGGCGGTGCGTGATGCCGACGTCGGGCAGCCTGCGGGCGGCGGCGAGCACGTGGTCGAGGTTCATCATCGGCTCGCCCATGCCCATGAACACGAGGTGGTCGACCGGCTCGATGCGGCGGAAGTGCAGCACCTGGTCGAGGATCTCCGACGCGGTCAGGTTGCGGCCGAACTTCATCGTCCCGGTCGCGCAGAACGTGCAGGTCAGCGGGCAGCCGGACTGCGAGGACACGCAGATCGAGCGGCGGCCGTCGCGGTAGCGCATCAGCACGGCCTCGACGGCGCGCCCGTCGTGCGTGTGGAACAGCGCCTTGACCGTGCCGTCGGACGCGTGCGCCTCGCGCTCGAGCCGCAGGCTCGAGAACGGGACCGCGCCGTCGAGCCGCTCGCGCAGGGCGGCGGGCAGGTCGGTCATCTCGTCGTAGCCGCCCGCGCCGCGCGCCGCCCAGCTCCACACCTGGCGGGCGCGGAACGCGGGCTCGCCGGCGGCGTCGAGCGTCTCGTCGAGCAGTGCGAGGTCCATCGGCCCCCTATGGTGGCAGCGTCGTGCGCCTCGCCAAGTACCTCGCCCACTCCGGCGTCGCCTCGCGGCGCGCCTCCGAGCAGATCGTCTTCGACGGTCGCGTGAGCGTCGGCGGCGAGGTCGTCACCGATCCGGCGCGCGACGTCGACGGCAGCGTGCCCGTGACCGTCGACGGCAAGCCGATCCGCGTCTCCACCGGCCAGCGGGCCGTGTACGCGATCAACAAGCCGCGCGGCGTCGTCTCGACCGCGCGCGACCCGCAAGGGCGGCCGACGATCGTCGAGCTCGTGCCGAGCTCGCGCCGGCTGTACCCGGTCGGGCGGCTCGACGCCGAGACCACCGGCCTGATCCTGCTGACCGACGACGGCGCCGCTCGCCCACCAGCTCACGCACCCGTCGTTCGAGGTCCCGCGCACGTACCACGCGAAGGTGCGGCGCGCCCCGGTGCGCGCCGAGGCGCTGCAGGCGCTGCGCGACGGCGTCGAGCTCGACGACGGCCGGACCGCCCCGGCACGGGCGAAGCGGATCGCCGGCGACCGGATCGAGCTGACGATCCACGAGGGCCGCAAGCGCCAGGTGCGGCGGATGCTCGAGGCGGTCGGCCATCCGGTGGTCACGCTCGAGCGCGTGCGCTTCGGCCCGCTCTGGCTCGGCGGGCTCGAGGAGGGCCGCCACCGGCGGCTCACCGCGCTCGAGATCGAGAAGCTGCGCCGCGCCGCGCGCAGCTAGGCTCCTCGACCGATGCGGCTGATCGCCCTGCGCGGAGCCACGACCGTCGACGCCAACGAGGCGGCGCCGATCCTCGCCGCCACCGACGAGCTGATGCGCGAGCTGCTGAGCCGCAACCGGCTCGACGCGGACTCGATCGTGAGCTGCATCTTCACGCTCACCGAGGACCTCGACGCCGAGTTCCCGGCGGTCGCCGCGCGCGAGATGGGCCTCAGCCGCGTGCCGCTGCTGTGCGCGCGCGAGATCCCGGTGCCCGGCGCGCTGCCGCGCGTGATCCGCGTGCTGATGCACTGCTACCCGCCGGTCGGGGTCGACCCCCAGCACGTCTACCTCGGCGAGGCGCGCGGGCTGCGGCTGGACCTCGAAGGCGCCCAATAAGCTAGGCGGCATGGCGATCGAGTTCGCGAGCAAGGTGCGGCGCATCCCGGTCTACCCGGCGGCCGACGGCTACGCGTCCGAGGGGCCGGTCGCCAAGCTCGCCTCGAACGAGTCGCCGTACCCGCCGGTGCCGGCGGTGCTCGAGGCGATCACCAACGCGCTCTCGAACCTCAACCGCTACCCGGACCCGACGAACTCGGCGCTGCGCCGCCGCCTGGCCGACCGCACCGGCGTGCCCGCGAACCGGATCGCGATCGGCAACGGCTCCTGCGACGTGCTGCTCGCCGCCGGCGAGGCGCTGCTCGAGCCGGGCGCCGAGCTGGTCTACGCGTGGCCGTCGTTCAGCGTCTACCCGCACCTCGCGGCCGCCTCCGGCGCGCGCGCGATCGAGGTCCCGGTCGACGCGACGCACCACCACGACCTCGAGGCGATGCGCGAAGAAGTGACCGCGGCGACGCGGCTGGTGATCGTCTGCAACCCGAACAACCCGACCTCGACGGCGCTGCCGCTCGACGAGATCGCGGCGTTCGTCGCCGACCTGCCGCGCCACGTCTGCGTGATCCTCGACGAGGCCTACTGCGAGTTCAACGTGCTGCAGGACCCGGACGAGTCGATCGTGCTGCTCGACAAGCACCCGAACCTCGTGCTGCTGCGGACCTTCTCGAAGGTCTACGGGCTCTGCGGGCTGCGCGTCGGCTACGCGCTGGCCGGCTCGGAGGAGTTCCGCACCGCCGTCGACCAGGTGCGCCAGCCGTTCTTCTGCAACGCCGCCGCCCAGGCCGCCGCGCTCGAGGCGCTCAACCACCAGGACGAGGTGGTGCGCCGCGTCGAGCGCACGCTGGCCGAGCGGATCGGGCTCGAGGACGGCCTGCGCGAGCTCGGCATCGAGCCCGCCGCGTCGCAGGCGAACTTCGTCTGGTTCGACCTCGGCGAGGACCGCGAGGAGCCGGCGATCGTGCAGGGGCTCGCCGCAGCGCGGCGTGCTCGTGCGCGCCGGGACGCCGCTCGGCCGCGAGGGGGCATTGCGCGTGACGGTCGGGACGCAGGCCGAGAACGAGCGCTTCCTCGAGGCGCTGCGCGCGCTGCTCTGATGGAGCTCGCCCAGCGCCCACCGACCCCGGCGCTGGCCCCGCACATCCGCTCGCTCGCGGGCTGGCTCGAGCGCAGCGACGGCCCCGTTCAGCGGCGCGAGCTGCCCGGCGCGCGGATCGTGCTCGTGGTCTCGCTCGGCCCGACGCTCGACGTCGACGGGCGCACCTTCAGCTCGTTCGTCGCCGGGCTGCACGACACGCCGGCGCTGACCGAGCACGCCGGCCTCGGCCACGGCGTGCAGGCGTACCTGACGCCGCTCGGGGCGCGCCGGCTGCTCGGCGTGCCGATGGGCGAGCTGACCGGCCGGGTCGTCGAGCTCGAGGACCTGATCGGCGTGCGCGCGGCGGCCGAGCTCGCCGAGCGCCTGCACGACGCCGGCTCGTGGCCGGCGCGGCTGCGGCTGCTCGAGCGCGCGATCGCCGAGCGCGTGGCGGCCGCGGCGCCGCTGGCGCCCGAGCTCGAGCACGCCTGGAGCCGGCTCGAGCGCACGCGCGGCGGCGTGCCCGCCGCGGCGCTCGCCGCCGAGGTCGGCTGGAGCCGTCGCCACCTCGCCGCGACGCTGCGCGAGCAGGCCGGCCTGCCGCCGAAGGCGCTCGCGCGCGTCCTGCGCTTCGAGCACGCCGCCGCGCGCCTGCGCGGCGGCGCCGCGCTCGCCGATCTCGCGCTCGACTGCGGGTTCTACGACCAGGCGCACCTGAACCGCGACTTCCGCGCGTTCGCGGGCATGACGCCGACGCAGTACCGCCAGGTCGCATCCGTCCAAGACACGGCGGCGGCCGCGGCCTAGGCTCGCGGCATGATCATCCCCACGCTGCGCTACGACGACCCGCGGGCCGCGATCACCTGGCTGGAACGCGCGTTCGGGCTCGATGTCCGCGCCATCCACGAGAACGACGACGGCTCGATCGGCCACTCCGAGCTGAGCTTCGGCGACGGCCTGGTCATGATCGGCGAGCGCAAGGGCGGCGATCAGTTCGACACCGGTCGCGCCGTGCTCTACCTCGTGACCGACGATCCGGACGGCCACCACGACCAGGCCGTCGCCGCCGGCGCGGAGGTCGTGCACGAGCTCACCGACCAGCCGTACGGCTCGCGCGAGTACGCCGCGCTCGACCCCGAGGGCAACGTCTGGAGCTTCGGCACGTACGACCCGCGTACGTCATGAGATAGGTTGCGCCGCCGGATGCGGCGCCACCGGAAACTCCTGATCGCGGCGGCGATCGTGCTCGGCCTCGCCGGGTGCGGCGGCGACGACGACCCGCCCGAGGGCCGCGACCTGACCGCGCTCCGCTGCCCGCTGACCGCGGAGGGGGAGCCCGCCGAGAACGCGTTCGACACGTCCGAGCTGATCGGCCAGGAGCTGGCGGACGCGGAGGCCGCCGCCGCCGAGCACACCTGCGTGATCGTGGTCTCGAAGGAGGACGGCAAGGGCCTGCCCGTGCCGGCCGACGTCGACCCGAAGCGGATCTACGTGTACACGGAGGACGGCGTGGTGACGGAGATCGAAGGGGTCGGCGGAGGCATCTAGTGCTCGCCCGGCTGTCGGCCGCCAGCGCCGGCCGCCGCTCGAAGTGGATCGTCATCGGCGTCTGGCTCGCGCTCGCGGCCGCCGCCGTGCCGCTGCAGCCGGCGCTGCAGGAGCGCGCCGAGGACGAGAGCGACACGTTCCTCGTCCGCGGCTCGGAGTCGGCCGCCGCCGAGCGGCTGATCGAGACGCGCTTCCGCGACGAGACCGCGGCGGTCGTCGCCTACGTGCGCGACGGCGGGCTGACGAGCGCCGACCGCGACCGCGTGCTCACCGACGGCCGCGAGCTGTGCAGCGGCGCGCAGATCCCGGGACTCGTGCGCGTCGGCTCGCCGTACGGGCTGGCCTGCGGGCGCGTGGACCCGCTCGACGTCGGGCCCGGAGCTTCGCTGCTGACCGCGAGCGACAACAGCGTCGCGCTGATGACGGTCGATCGTCGACGACGACAGCACGCCGGACGCTCGTCACGGCGGTCGACGCGATCCGCGCGGTCGTGCCGCTCGCCGACCGGCGACGGACGGCCTGCGCGCCTACGTGACCGGCGAGGCCGGCTTCGAGGCCGACCGCAGCGCGGCCGTCGAGGGCATCGACGAGACGCTGCTCGCGGTCACCGGCGTCGCCCTGCTCCTGCTGCTGCTGGCGATCTACCGCTCACCGGTCGTCGCGGTCGTGCCGCTGGTGGTCGTGATCCTCGCCTACCTCGTCGCCGCCGGCGTGACCTTCGGGCTCGTCGAGGCCGGGCTGACCTCGATCAGCGGCCAGACGACCGCGATCCTGATCGTGCTGATGTTCGGGGCGGGCACCGACTACTGCCTGCTGATCGTGGCCCGCTACCGCGACGAGCTGCGCGCGGGCGACGCTCCGCAGGCGGCGATGACCCGCACGACCGTGCACACCGGGCCGGCGATCCTCTCGGCGGGCGCGATCGTCGTCGTGGCCATGCTCACGCTCGCGCTCGCCGACTTCAACGCGACGCGCGAGATGGGCCCGATCCTGGCGCTCGGCGTCGCGATCATGGTCGCCGCCGGGCTCACCCTGCTGCCGGCGATCCTCGCCGCCACGGGCCGCGTCGCGCCCGCGCGCTCGTCGGGCAGCCCGCTGTGGCGGTCGATCGGCGAGCGCGTGCGGCGCCGCCCCGGCGCGATCGCCGCCGCCGTCACGCTGCTGCTGCTGGCCGGCGCGCTCGGCAACCTCGAGGGCCGCGAGCCGCTGAGCTTCTCCGAGGCGTTCCGTGACCCGCCCGAGTCGGTCGAAGGCCAGCGCCTGATCGGCGAGCGCTTCATCCCGGGCCGCGCGGCGCCGACGCAGATCGTCACCGGGTTCGACGCCGC
Organism: uncultured Solirubrobacteraceae bacterium; assembly: GCA_963843485.1. Lineage (GTDB taxonomy): Bacteria > Actinomycetota > Thermoleophilia > Solirubrobacterales > Solirubrobacteraceae > DASSUW01. The sequence goes on from CAWJKK010000003.1 coordinate 287,825, forward strand.
TCCGGCGGTGATCGACGGCGTCACCCGCGCACCCGGCCGGCCGGTGCAGGAGGCGTACCTGATGGAGCGGTCGATCGAGTCCGCCGCACCGCCGCTGGGCCTCGCCGACGCCTACCTGACGGAGGACCCGTTCTCGGACGCGGCCGCCGACGCCATCCCGGGCCTGCGCTCCGCCGCGCGCGCGGCTGCGCCGGGCGAGGAGGTCCTGGTCGGCGGCGAGACCGCGGAGGCGTACGACACCCGCGAGGCGCTCGCACGCGACACGCTGCTGATCGTGCCGATCACGCTCGCGCTCGTCCTGCTCGTGCTCGGCATCCTGCTGCGCGCCGTCGTGATGCCGCTGTACGTGATGGCGACGGTCGTCCTCTCGTTCGCCTTCGCGCTCGGGGCCAGCTCGCTGCTGTTCACCCACGTGCTCGGCCAGCCCGGCAGCGACGCGAGCCTGACGCTGTTCGCGTTCATCTTCCTCGTCGCCCTGGGGGTCGACTACAACGTCTTCCTGCTCGCCCGGATCCGCGAGGAGCGGGCGCAGGGCGCCACCACCGAGAACGCCGTGACGGCGGCGCTCGAGCGCACCGGCGGCGTGATCACCAGCGCCGGCCTCGTGCTGGCCGTCACCTTCGGCGTGTTGATGGCGCTGCCGCTCGAGTCGCTGTTCCAGGTCGGCTTCGTCGTCGCCCTCGGGCTGCTCGCGGACACGTTCCTCGTCCGCGCACTTCTGGTGCCGGCGCTGGCGATACGCGTGGGGGAACGGAGCTGGTGGCCGTCTTCTGCCTGACCAACGGCAAAAGTCGGTTGACAGTCGGCGGATCCTGAATTAGTTTTCCCGGGCCGCTTTTTGCAGGAGAGGCGGCTCTGGATCTGGCAGCGGGAGTGGAGGAGACGGGGCAATGCGGACGCTATGGGGAACCTTCGTGGCTGCGCTGGTCGCAGCCCTCGTGGTCGGGGTCGCTCCCGCCGCGGCACAGGACGAGGACCCGAAGGTCCTCCTCTACACCGGCACCACCGGCTACCGGCACGCCGACGCGATCGATCAGGGCGCGCCGGTCGTCAAGGCCGCGCTCGAGGCGCAGGGCTACGTCGTCGACCGCGAGGACTGCGACAACAACGGCGGCGGCGCGAACAACTGCGACAACGCCGCCAAGAACCCGCGCATCTTCACCCCCGAGAACCTCGCGAACTACGACGCGATCCTGTTCTTCAACACGTCGGCCTCCTGGGCCGGCGGCGGTCGCCCAGGCCCGCTGTGGGACGCGCCCCAGCGCCAGGCGATCATCCAGTTCGTCCAGCAGGGCGGCGGCGTGGTCGCGAACCACAACGCCACCGACATGGGCGCGGGCGTCGTGAGCTGGGACTGGTGGGACGGCGGCAACGAGTCCGTCGTCGGCTCGCTGATGCGCGGCCACGCCGCCAGCTCGCAGACCAACGTCGCGGACGTCCAGGTCGCCGACCACAACCACCTCGCCACCCGTGAACTGCCCGACGTCTACGAGTTCGGCGACGAGCACTACAACTTCGCGCGCAGCGTCCGCGGCACGCACCACGTGCTGACGACGCTCGACGAGCGCACCTACACGCCGGGCGGCAACGCCATGGGCCAGGACCACCCGATCACCTGGTGCAAGAGCTACGACGGCGCCAGCGTGATGGACGGCACCGGCGTCGCCAAGCCGTACGACGACGGTCGCACCTTCGTCTCCGGCATGGGCCACTTCGGCACCTCCTACACCGCCAACGGCGGCGACAACGAGATCGTCAAGCAGCTCGTCGGCGGCGTCCGCTGGGCCGCGGGCGAGGGCAAGAAGTCCGACTGCGCCGGCACCGTCTGGTCGAGCTTCAAGCGCACGATCCTGGTCGACGACATCAACGGCCCGATCGGCATCGACACGGCGCCCGACGGCAAGGTCTTCTGGTCGGAGATCGGCCCGAACCAGGGCTTCACCTCCGAGGGCTTCATCAAGATGCACGACCCGCAGGGCGAGCCGGGGAACAAGACGACGGTCGCCACGATCCCGACCCGCGCCGACCACGGCAACTCCGAGGACGGCGTGCTCGGCATGGTGCTCGAGCCCGGCTTCGACCTCAGCGACCCGGCCAAGCGCGACCTGTTCGTCTACTACTCGCCGCGCAACCCGGCCTGGCCCACCACCGGCGCCCAGATCGTCGTCGGCTACAACCAGATCAGCCGCTTCACGCTCGGCGAGGACGGCACCGCGGTCGTGCCCGGCTCCGAGCGCGTCATCCTGCGCGTCCCGAAGGCCAAGATCTCCGGCTCGCCGTCCGGGTTCCCCGGCGGCCCGACCGACTCCGGCCCCGGCCACGTCGGCGGCGCCGGCCTGGACTTCGACTCCGAGGGCAACCTGTACCTCGGCGTCGGCGACGACGTCTCGCCGAACGCCCCCGGCCACGACCGGCTGGCGCCGATGGACTACCGCGCCGCGGAGCGCTGGGACGCCCGCAAGACGGCGGCCAACTCGGCCGACCTGCGCGGCAAGGTCCTGCGCATCAGGCCGATCGACGACATCCCGGCCGACACCGAGCCGGCGTACGAGGCCACCTACACGGTGCCGGAGGGCAACATGTTCGCCCCCGGCACGGCGAAGACGCGCCCCGAGATCTACGGGATGGGCTTCCGCCAGCCGTTCACGGTCAAGGCCGATCCCGGCCAATCCCGGCACCGTCGTGGTCGGCGAGTACTGCCACGACGGCAGCGCGAACGTGCCGAACCGCGGGCCGGCGGGCGTCTGCGAGTGGAACCTCGTCAAGGAGCCGGGCTTCCACGGCTGGCCGCAGTGCATGGGCGACAACTCGGCCGACAACAGCATGTTCAAGTGGGACTACGCGAACAATGTGACGACCGGCCAGCGCTACGACTGCAACGCGGCCGAGATCCCGTCCGACATCCGCTGGGCCCCCGCGGGCCAGACAGCCGGTCGAGCCGACGTTCGACGGCCTCGACACGCTGCCCGGGCCCGGCCAAGAAGGCGACGATCTGGAAGAAGGACGCCGCGCCCGGCAACCACCCGGTGGCCGACTTCGGCGACCTCTCGGCGGGCGGCCGCTCGCCGGTGACCGGCCCCGTCTACCGCTATGACGCGGAGACCGCGGGCCCTGGCGCCTTCCCGGCGTACTACGACGGCTCGTGGTTCATCACCAACCGCGGCGACCAGAACGGGTTCTGGAAGGAGGTCCAGCTCCGCGACGACGACGACGAGATGCTGCGCGTCAACGACTGGGCGCCGGCCGGCTTCTTCGGCACGCCGAACAACGCGTTCGTGATCCCGACCGCCTTCGGCGCCGACGGTGCCCTCTACATGGCCAAGTGGAACGAGGGCTGCTGCCGCAACCAGATCAACCCGAACACGCAGAACCAGCTCATCAAGGTCGAGTTCGCGGTGCAGGACGAGTGCCTCGAGGACGATCAGGCGCCGACCGCCAGCCACCGCATCGCCGGCCGCGAGCACCCGGACAAGCCGGGCACCTACCTCGACGAGGCGGTCGCCACGCTCGTCGCGGGCGACGCCGGTTGCGCCGGCGTCGCTCGATCGAGTACCGGATGAACGACGCGGAGGAGTGGGAGACCTACACCGCTCCGCTGTCGCTCGATCCGGGCACCTACACGATCGAGTACCGCGCGACCGACCGCTTCGACAACGTGTCGGAGGTCCGCGAGGTCACGCTGACGGTCGAGGACCTCAACGACGACGCCGCCCCGGCGGTGACCGCCGAGGTCCAGGGCACGCCGAACGCGGACGGCTACTACCCGTCGCCCGCCACGGTGGCGTTCGAGGCGACCGACGGCCTGACCCCGATCAGCTCGATCGAGTACCGGGACAACCAGACCGACGAGTGGACGAAGACGGAGTACGACGGCGAGGAGCTCACGCAGGCGCTCAGCGCCGAGTTCGCCGAGCCCGGCTTCCACTGGGTCGAGGTGCGGGCGACCGACGACGCCGGCAACGTGTCCGAGCCGATCGGCGTCGGCCTTCTCGGTCGTCGGCGACCGTGCGTGGACGAGCAGTCCGACGAGTTCGACGGCACGACGCTCGACGAGCGCTGGCTGCGGCACACCCGCAACGGCGGGACGCCGAGCGAGGGCCGCTGGCCCCGACGCTGGCCGACGGCGTTCTGACGATGCCGACGAACACGTTCGAGCTCGACGCAGCGAACCGGCGACGACGTCCGTCGGCCCGGTCAACTTCATCGGCCCGGCGCTGCCGCAGCTCGGGGCCGCCTGGCAGCGTGGAGACCCAGCTGACGGTCAACTACACCGGCGGCTGGCAGCACGCGGGCCTGATCGTGCGCAACGGCGACGGGAACTTCTTCCGCTCGACGATCACGCACAACCTCAGTCGGGGGCAACTCTACGTCGAGCAGTCGAAGGACAACCCGGGCGGCACCAACCCCGAGGGCACGCGCGCAGCAGGCCGGCGGCAACGTGACGATCTCGCCCACCAAGCGCGAGGTCACGATCGGCATGCGGTACACCCGCGCCGCCGGCTCGGACACCGTCGCGGCGCGAGTACCGCGTCGTCGCGCCGGCCGCAGCTGCGACCAGGACTGGCTGCCGTTCGCCGGCGCGGGCGGACTTCCTCAACCTCAACACGAGCCCGCGCCGCGACGCCGACGGCTCGCGGATCGGCGTGATCGCCGCCGGCAACTTCACCGGCCAGGGCGGCACCCGTCGACCGCCGGGCACGGTCGAGGTCGACTTCTTCCGGATCACCACACCGAACGCCACGGAGTGCCCGGACGACGACGTCGAGGCGCCCGCCACCAGTGGCACCCTGATCCCGGCCGAGCCGGGCCCGGGCGGCACGTACGCGGGCTCGGTGACCGTGCAGACGTCGGCCACCGACGGCAGCGACGCGAACGCGTCCGGCATCGACCGGACCGAGTTCAAGCTCGACGACGGCACCTGGACGGAGGCCGAGAACGCCGACGGCGCGACCCCGTTCGTGGCCACGCTCGAGGTCGCCGAGGTCGGCGAGCACACGGTCGCCTTCCGCTCGCGCGACGAGGCGGGCAACCTCGAGCCTCCGCAGACCGTGGCAGTTCACGGTCGAGGAGGGCGGCGGCCCCGGTGAGGTCACCGACGTGTTCGCGGGCGGGGTGACGTGGCAGCCGGCGGCGCTGACCGTGCCGTTCGGCGAGACCGTCACCTGGCACTTCGACCAGCCGGCCGCCCAGTTCCCGCACGACGTGTGGCTGACGCCGCCCGGCAAGAACCAGCAGACCGAGAGCACGCAGCTCACGCCGGGGATCGTGCCGCCCGGCGGTCCGCCGGTCCAGTACACGTTCCGCCAGCAGGGCACGTGGGCGTTCGTGTGCCGCTTGCACTCGAGCTACGACGCGGCCGAGGGCGAGTACGTCGGCATGGTCGGCACGGTCGACGTCGGCGAGGGGTCGAACCCGAATCCGAACCCGCCCGGAGTCACCGAAGCCGCAGCCGAAGCCGCCGATCCTGGTCGAGCCGCCGCTGCCCGCACCGGACGCGCCGACGAAGGCCCGCCTCAACGCGCTGCCGAAGACCAACCTCGCCACGTTCATCAAGCGCGGCCTGAAGGTCACGACGCGCTGCGAGAGCGGTCAGCGCGGCACCGTCCGGATCGAGCTCGCCCGCCGCGAGGCGCGCAAGCTCGGGCTCCGGAGGGCCACGGTGCTCGCCAGCAAGCGCGTCCGCTGTGGCAGCAACGACCGCGTCACGCTGCGCCTGAAGGCCTCCAAGGCGCTCAAGCGCAAGCTCAACCGGGCGCGCGGGTCGGTCAAGGTCACGGTCAGGGTCCGGATGGGCTCAGGGGAGACCGCGACGACGCACAGCCGCAAGCTGCACGCTCACCAAGAAGCGCCGCTAGCGGACCGGCCCGGGCGCCCGCAGGGGGCGCCCGGGCCGCCGCGACCAGCGGCGAGGTCAAGTCAACGAACGGGAGATTGTTGACCATGAACAAGCGCATGCTCACGACGCTGCTGGCCGTGGCGGCCACGCTGCTGGCGCTGCCGGCGGCCGCGCCGGCCGCGGACGGCGGAGGCACGCAGTGGCAGCCGCGGGTGCTGATCTACACGGGCACGACCGGCTATCGCCACGCCGACGCGATCAACCAGGGTCGCCCGGTCGTCCAGGCCGCGCTCGAGCGGGCCGGCTACCGGGTCGACTGGGAGGACTGCACCGACAACGGCGGCAACGCGGGCAACTGCGACCACGCGACCGAGAACCCGCGCGTGTTCCGCCTCGCCAACCTGCTGCGCTACGACGCGCTGCTGTTCTTCAACAGCTCGTCCTCGTGGGCGGGCGGCGGCAAGCCCGGCCCGCTGTGGGACGAGCGCCAGCGCGGGGCGATCATCCAGTACGTCCAGCTCGGCGGCGGCGTCGCAGCCAACCACAACGCCACGGACATGGGCGCCGGCGTCGTGAGCTGGGACTGGTGGGACGGCGGCGAGCAGTCCGTCGTCGGCACGCTGATGCGCGGCCACGCCCGCACGGACCGCAACAACGTCGCCGACGTCCACGTCGAGGATCCCGATCACCCCTCGACGTTCACGCTGCCGCCGGTGTACGGGTTCGGCGACGAGCACTACAACTTCGCGCGCAGCGTGCGCGGCACCCATCACGTGCTGCTGACGCTCGACGAGTCGTCGTACGACCCGGGTCCGAACGCGATGGGCGCGGACCATCCGATCACCTGGTGCAAGCGCTACCACGGCTGGCGGGTTCCCGACGGCACCGGCGTGCCCGGCCGTACTGGGACGGCCGCACGTGGGTGACCGGGATGGGCCACTTCGGCGCGTCCTACACCGAGAACGGCGGCGACAACGAGCTCGTCCGCCAGCTCGTCGGCGGCGTGCGCTGGGTCGCCGGCGAAGGCCACCGCTCCGACTG
>CAWJKK010000004.1:0-228865 GCA_963843485.1 uncultured Solirubrobacteraceae bacterium
CATCTTCTCCTGCGGCTGGTAGCTCACCGACACGCCCTTGAGGGCGACCGCCCGGAACACCGTCGCGCGCTCGACGGACGCCGAGATCGTGTCGAGCACGAGGCCCGTCGGGTTGCTCGTGGTCAGCTTGGCGCTCAGCCCGTAGCCGTTCTTCGCGGTCGGCCTGCCGCCGTCCACGGTCTCGCCGGCGTCGAGCAGCGACATCACGTCGGCGCCCACGTCGAGCGACGCGGTCAGCGTCGCGCCGCTGCGGGTCCACTCGACGCCGAGCCCGGCCTCGCGGCTCGCGGGCAGCCCGCCGAACGTGACCGCGCGCGAGCCGGACAGCTTCAGCGAGGTCTGGCGCGCGAGGTCGGTGTCGAGGCGCCCGGAGGCGAGCTGCAGCTCGCCGTCGGGCAGCAGCGCCCCGCTCGTGCGCACGGACAGGCGGCCGCGGCCGTGTCAGTCGGCCGGCGCGGTCGATCACGATCGCGGTCCCGCGCGCCGGGCGGAAGTCGAGTCCGCCGACCCGCACCCACGTGCGCGAGCGCCAGCGGTTGCCGTCGCGCCGCAGGCACGGCGACCACACGTCGCGGCCGACGATCGACGCCTGCGCCGCGCAGCCCTCGCCCTCCGGCTGCGGGGGGCCGTCGCCGCCGCCGCCCGGCGGTGCCGAGCCGCCGACCACGAGGTGATAGGTCCGGCAGGCGCCGGTGAACGGCGGATGCTCGCGCGGCGGATCCCCGCCGACCCGCCCCTGGCACGGCCGCAGGACGTACCGCCCGGGGCGATCGATCCGCAGCCGGACGATGCGGGGGTGGTTGCCGACCCCGTAGGCGCGCTGGTTCGGCCACGAGAACCCGCGCGGCAGCACCTCGGGCAGCGAGAACCCCTCGGCCGGCGGCACGAAGCGTCAGGCCGGCGCCCGAGCCCCGGGCGCAGCACGTCGTCGAGCACCTCGAGCGAGATCTCGTCCGAGCTGAACCCGAGCGGATCGCCGGGGCAGATGACGAGCGGCAGGTCGAGCGCGACGGTCTGCCCGACCGCGGCGCGGAACGGCTCCGCGCCCTGGTGGGTGCGGATGTCGTAGGGCACCGTGCGGCCGTTGACGAGCAGCTCCGGCGTGTAGTAGCCGATGCACTCCTGCGCGGACGCCGCGGTCGGCGGTGCCACCAGCGCCGCCGCAGCCACCGCCAGAACCGTCAGTGCCCTGCGCAAGCGCTACATCGACTCCGGCGCGGAGACCCCGAGCAGGTCGAGCGAGCGGGCGAGCGTGCGCTGCGTCGCGACGCACAGCGCGAGCCGGAACGCCTCAGCGTCCTCCGTGCTCCGCCCCGACCACCTGGCAGTCGCGGTAGAACGCCGTGAAGTCGCGGGCGAGCTCCAGCGCGTAGGTCGCGATCCGGTGCGGCGCGCGCCGGTCGGCCGCCTCGGCGACCTCGGCCGGGAAGGCGAGCAGCTTGCTGGATCAGCTCGCGCTCGGACGGGTGCAGCGGTGACCGCCGGCAGCGCCGCCCGCGAGCGCGCGGCACGCCTCGCCGCCTCGCGCAGGATCGCGGCGATCCGCGCGTGCGCGTACTGGACGTAGTAGACCGGGTTGTTCTCGGGCGACTCCTCGCGCGCCAGGTCGAGGTCGAGCTCGATCGTCGTGTCGTGCGAGCGCGCGAGCAGGAACCAGCGCGCGGCGTCGACCCCGATCTCGTCGACCAGCTCGTCGAGCGTGACGAACTCGCCGGCGCGCTTGGACATCGACGCGCGGCTCGCCGCGCTCGACCAGGTGCACGAACTGCATGATCAGCAGCTCGAGCTCGTCCGGATCGCCGCCGAGCGCGCCGTAGGCCGCCTTCATCCGCTGCACGTAGCCGTGGTGGTCGGCGCCCCAGACGTCGATCAGCCGGTCGAAGCCGCGCTCGCGCTTGTCCTGGTGGTAGGCGATGTCGGACGCGAAGTACGTGTGGTCGCCGCTCGAGCGCTCGAGCACGCGGTCCTTGTCGTCGCCGAACTCGGTCGTGCGCAGCCACAGCGCGCCCTCGGAGCGGTACGACGTGCCCAGCTCCTCGAGCCGCTCGTAGGCGTGCTCGACGCAGGCCGCGCCTCGTGCAGCGAGCGCTCGGAGAACCAGACGTCGATGTCGACGCCGAAGCGTCGCAGCGACGCGCGCGTGCGCTCGACCATCAGCTCGACGGCGCGGCGGGCGACGGTCTCGACGTCGGCGCGTCGCCGCGTCCGGGATCGCGGCCGCGAGCTCGGCCGACGTAGTCGCCCTTGTAGCCGCCCTCGGGCACCTCCTCGCCGCGCGCCCGCGCCTGGATCGACTCGCCGAAGCGCACGACCTGCGAGCCGAAGTCGTTGACGTAGAACTCGCGCTCGACCGTCGTGGCCCGTCGAACGCGAGCATCCGCGCCAGCGCGTCGCCGTAGGCGGCGTTGCGGGCGTGGCCGACGTGCATCGGGCCGGTCGGGTTGGCGGACACGAACTCGACGTAGACGCGCTCGCGCAGCGCCGCGGTCGCCGCCGCCCCAGCCGTCGCCGGCCGCCAGCACGCGCGCCGAGCGCGTCCGCGTACCAGGCGTCGGCCAGGAACAGGTTCAGGAAGCCCGGGCCCGGCGACCTCGACGCGCGCGAGCCGCTCGCCCAGGCGCTCCTGCAGCGCGTCGCCGAGCCGCTCGGCGATCGTCGCGCGGCGGCTCGCCCAGCGCGGGCGCCAGCAGCATCGCGGCGTTCGTCGAGTAGTCGCCGAAGCTCGGCCTTGCGCGGGCGCTCGAGCGTCGGCGCGGCGCCCGCGGCGGGCGCCCCGTCGCGGAGGTCGGCGGCCGCCGCCTCGACGGCGGCGCGGAGATCGTCGATCGGCGTGCTCATGGTTGCGCGGCTCAATGATGGTACGGCTCGCCCGCGAGGATCTTGTGGGCGCGGTAGAGCTGCTCGAGCAGCACGACGCGCGCGAGCTGGTGCGGCAGCGTCATCGGCCCGAGCGAGAGCCGGTGGTCGCGCGCTCGAGCGTCGGTGCCGTACGGCCCGCCGATGACGAAGCACGAGGTCGCGGCCCGGCCTGCCGGCGCTCCTCGAGCCAGCGCGCGAACGCCTCCGAGTCGTACGCCGTGCCCGCCGCGTCGAGCAGCGACACGTACGCGCGCTCGGGCATCCGCCGCTCGACCTGCTCGTCCTCGCGCACCTCGATGAGCTCGAGCCCGCGCGTGGCGCGCGAGCAGCCGTCGGTAGTGCTGCACGTCGTCGGCGAACGGCGGCCGCAGCCGGCCGACCGCGAGCACGGTGCAGCGCACCGCTGCGATACTAGTCGCAATGGCAGTGAGACGGCGAAGGCCCGCGAGCGGCACATCAACATCCACACCTCGCCCGAGATGATGGCGGGCATCTACGCGAACTTCGCGAACGTCAGTCGCACTCGGACTACGAGTTCACGATCACGTTCGCCCGCGTCGACCACGAGGTCGAGGACGAGGAGGTCCCGGGCGTGGTCGTCTCGCGCGTCAACCTCTCGCCGAACTTCATGCGCGAGCTGATCGACGCGATGGAGGACAACTTCTCCAAGTGGGCCACCGAGAGGGCATCAAGAACCTCCCGGAGGTTCGCCGCCGCGAGCCTCCTCAGTCTTGACGGCGAGCGCCTGACCGATCCGCTGCACGTCGTCGGGTGCGTGCCGAGCAGGAACGTCGCCCACGCGGCGGGTCCGGGTCGGACACGTTCTGGACCGCGATCCGGCGCTGGAAGGCGATCAGCGCGTCCGGCTCGCCGGTCAGCTCCATCGAGAAGCGGTCGGCGCGCGCCTCGACCGCGCGCGAGAGCTGGTTCGAGACCACCGCGATCGCCGGCAGCATGATCGAGATCGCGAGCGCGACCGCGGGCACGCCGCGCGCCGTGCCGAGGCTGTCGCGCGGCGCCATCCGCTCGCCCAGCCGGGCGACGGCGAACATCCCGACCGGCGCGACGAGCGCCAGGTACAGCAGCCCGCGCGGGACGTCGCGGTAGCGCACGTGCGCCGAGCTCGTGCGCGACGACGAGCCGCACCTCGTCGCGCGTGAAGTCCTCGCATCAGGTTGTCGTAGAGCACGACGCGCTTCGTGCGCGCCGAGCCCGGCCACGTACGCGTTCGCCGCCGTCGTCCGCTTCGAGGCGTCCATCGACGTAGACCTCGCCGACGTCGACGCCCGGCCCGCTCGGCCAGCGCCAGCACGTCCGAGCGCAGCTCGCCCGCGCGGCAGCGGCGTCGAAGCGGTTGAACAGCGGATCGAGCACGATCGGGCCGGCGAGCGTGATCGCCGACGCCGAAGCGCGACCACGAGCGCGGCGGCCGGCAGCCACCAGTCGCGGCCGAAGCGGCGCATGCCGACCACGAGCAGCGCGCCGCCCGCGCCCGCGAGCGCCGCGCCGATCGCCGCGCTCTTGAGCACGTCGACCGCCCAGCCGGGCCAGCTGCGGGTGACCAGCCCGACGTCGATCGCGCGCTGGCGCGAGATCGCCGACACCGGCAGCGTCACGACGCGTCAGCGCCACCGACATCGCCGCGGCGGCGGCCGCACCGCCGAGCAGCGGGCGCCGCCGGAGCACGTCCGCGAGCGCGCGGGCGGGCGCCGCACGAGTCAGGATCAGCACCCCGAGCTCGATCGCGAGGCGCGACGCCGTACAGCCACAGCTGGCCGCTGCGGAAGTCGACGGCCGCTTCCATCTGCTCCGCGCTGAAGTAGGCTCGCGGCGCGACCGGGCACCGGCTCCAGCCGGTCGCGCGGGCGCAGCGAGGAGAACCGCGACCTCCGCCACCGCCAGCGCGGCCAGGACGGCGACCGGCAGGCGGAGTCGTTGAAGCACCGAACAGACGATAACCCGAGCCATGCACGTCGCCATCGTCGTCAGACATCCACGGCAACCGACACGCCTTCGAGGCGGTGATCGCCGCACGCCGAGGCCGACGGCGCGGAGGAGCTGTGGTGCCTCGGCGATCTCGTCGGCTACGGCGCCGAGCCGGACGCCTGCGTCGAGCTCGCCGCGCGCGCACTGCACGATCTGCCTGGCCGGCAACCACGACCTCGCGGTCGTCGGCGACGCTGTCGCTCGAGGAGTTCTCGCGCGGGGCCGCGCTCGCCGCCCAGTGGACGCGCGAGGTGATCCGCCCCGAGACGCGCGACTACCTGCTCGCGCTCTCGCCCGAGGGCAGCGGCGACGGCGTCGGGCTCTTCCACGCCTCCCCGCGCGACCCGGTCTGGGAGTACGTGCTCTCGCCGCTGGCCGCCGAGCTGTGCTTCGACGCGACCGACTTCCGGGTCTCGCTTCATCGGCCACTCGCACGTCGCGCTGTCCTTCGAGCGCCCCGAGGGCGAGTCGACGACCGGCACGACGCGCCGCGAGGGCGTCGAGGTCGACCTCTCCACGGGCCGCTGGCTGATCAACCCGGGCTCGACCGGGCAGCCGCGCGACGGCGACCCGCGCGCCGCCTGGCTGGTGCTCGACACCGGCGCCTGGACCGCCGCAGTGGCGCCGCGCGGAGTACGACATCGCCGGCGCCCAGGCCGCGATCCGCGCCGCGCGGCTCCCGGACTCGCTCGCCGAGCGGCTCCAGTACGGCCAGTGACGGCGAGTGGGTCCTGGTGACCTACTAGCCTGCTCTGCGCATGCGTCGCGTTGTCCTCCTCGGGCTCGCGGCCGCCCTGCTGGGGGCCGGCTGCGGGCAGGACGAACGCGGGCTGATCCCGCAGGATCGCTCGCAGGAACTGGTCGCCGCCGTCGACCGGGTCGAGTCCGCCTGCGCGGAGCAGGACCCCGCCGCCGCGAGCGCGGCGGTCGCCGAGGCCGGCGCGCTCGTCAACGAGCTCCCGCGCTCGGTCGACCCGGAGCTGAAGGCCAACATGACCGAGTGGCTGGAGCAGCATCGACGGCCGCGTCGACCGCGACTGCGAGGCGGAGAGCCTGAGGAGACGGCGACGCCGACGCCGACCGAGGAGGCCACGCCGGAGCCGACGCCGACGCCGACCGAGACCGCCGGAGCCGACGCCGACGCCGACGCCCACCGAGACGCCGGCGCCCACCGAGACGCCGGCGCCGACCGAGCCGCCGACCGGCGACGAGGGCGGCGTTCCCGCCCCGAGCCCGGGGACGAGGACGGATGAGCGAGGAGACGCTGTTCGCCGACCGCTACCGGCTCGAGCGCCGCCTCGGCATCGGCGGCATGGCGACCGTGCAGCTCGCGTTCGACTCGCGGCTCGAGCGCTACGTCGCGGTCAAGCTGCTGGCCGAGCACCTGGCCGAGGACGCGAGCTTCGTCTCGCGCTTCCGCCGCGAGGCGCTCGCCGCCGCCCGGCTCGTGCACCCGAACGTCGTCCAGGTGTTCGACTTCGGGCTCGACGGCGAGACCCACCGCAACTTCATCGTGATGGAGTTCGTCGACGGCCAGTCCTGCGCGGAGATCCTGCGCGAGCGCGGCACGCTGCCGCCGGGCGAGGCGGTCGACATCCTCGCCCAGTCCTGCCGCGGGCTCGACTACGCGCACCGCCACGGCGTCGTGCACCGCGACGTCAAGCCCGGCAACCTGCTGCGCAGCCGCGACCGGGCGGTCAAGCTGGCCGACTTCGGCATCGCCAAGGCGGCCGAGCAGTCGGACATCACGAAGGTCGGGTCCGTGCTCGGCACCGCCGCCTACCTGGCGCCGGAGCAGGCCCGCGGCGAGCCCGCCGGCCCGCCGTCCGACCTCTACGCGCTCGGCGTCGTCGCCTACCAGCTGATGGCCGGCCGCCTGCCCTACGACGCGGCCTCGCTGACCGACCTCGCGCGGCTCCAGGACAGCGGCCCGCCGCCGCGGCTCGACGACCTCGAGCCCGACGTGCCGCCGGCGCTCGCGATGGCCGTGGCGCGCGCCCTGCACCGCGACCCCGAGCACCGCTACGCCGACGCCGCCGAGATGGAGGAGGCGCTGCGCGACGGCCTCAGCGGCCGCGCGCCCGCGGGCGGCACCGACGCCACCTGGGCACTGCCGGAGGACGAGACCGAGGCCACGCGCATGCTCACCGGCACGAGCGCGACCTCGGCGCTGCCGCGCTCGCAGGTCCGCCGCCGGCTCGAGCCGATCGACGAGCCCGCGCCGCCCGCGCGCCGCCCGCCGCGGCGCGCCCCGGCCCCGCCGCCGGAGCGCTCGCGGCGAAGCCCGCTGAAGCCGCTGCTCGTCCTGGTCCTGCTGCTCGCGCTCGTCGCCGGCGGGATCGCCGCCTATCGGGCGGTCGACAGCGCCGGCGGCCGCGCGGTCGAGCTGCGCGAGGACGTGCGCGGCAACGTCGAGGACGCGGTCAACGACCTCCGCGGCCTGATCGAGGAGAACACGCCTTAGGTGGCGGGCTCGGCCAACTGCGGCTGGGTAGGGCAGCGAGGTGCATTTCTCCCCAAGTTTCCTCGATCCGTTCGGACCTCGGGGAGAAACGCACCGTGGCGGTGCGTTTCTCCCCAACTCGCGTGGCGGTCGGCGGAGTTGGGGAGAAATGCACCCCGCTTCCCTACCCAGCCGAAGTTCGTCCCTCGACCGCCCGCGACAGGCCGGTCTACGAGGACCGCGACTGCTGGAAGCGCTGCGGTGCCGTCGTCCGGCAGCGGCGGGTGCCAGTCCGGCACCGACTCCAGCCACTGGCGCCAGGACGGCGCGATCCCCGGGTCGGAGTCGAGCGCTCCGAGCCGCACGCCGACCGGCTTCTCACCGTGCGGGTCACCGGAGTACACGTGGCCGCCGCACTCGCCGCAGAACGACTTCGCGTTGCCTTCCGGCGGCCGCCACGTGCGGACCGACTCCTGCCCCGCCGTCACGGCGAAGCCCGCGGGCGCGACGATCGCGTTGAAGGACGACAGCGCGCCGGTGCGGCGCTGGCAGCGGTGGCAGTGGCAGTACGCCGGCGGACTGGAACGGCGCGGTGACCGCGAAGCGGACCGCGCCGCACGCGCACCCGCCGGTCAGCGGAGCCGTCGGGCGACGGCATGACCGGCAGCCTAGCCAAGCTCCCACGGGGCGGCTCCGGCGCGCACGGCGGCCGCCGCCGCGGGCAGCCGCCCGCCGTCGATCGCGTCGCGCAGGGCGGCCATCAGGTGCTGCACGTAGGCGAGGTTGTGGATCGTCAGCAGCCGCTGGGCGGTCGCCTCGCGGGCGCGCAGCAGGTAGTGCAGGTAGGCGCGGCTGTAGCCGTGCGCGCAGGCCGGGCACGGGCAGCCCTCGAGCAGCGGCTCGTCGACCGTCCGGAAGCGCGCCCTTGGCGAAGTCCGCGCGCCAGCGGGCGCCCGGGTCGGGCACGATCGCCATGCCGTGGCGGCCGATCCGCGTCGGCATCGCGCAGTCGAACGTGTCGATGCCGAGCTCGACGCCGCGCACGAGGTCGTCGATCTCGCCGATGCCGAGCAGGTGCCGCGGGCGCGCCTCGTCGAGCTCGGAGATCGCCCACTCGACGACCTCGAACATCTGCTCCTTGTCCTCGCCGAGCGTGCCGCCGATCGCGATCCCGTCGACCGGCCGCGCCGCGACCTCCTGGGCCGACGCGCGCCGCAGGTCCTCCTCCACCCCGCCCTGCACGATCCCGTAGACGACCTGCCCGTCGGGGCCGTGCTCGGCGTGCCAGGCGAGGCAGCGGTCGAGCCAGCGGTGGGTGCGCTCGGTCGAGCGCGCCGTGTAGTCGCGGCCGCCGTGGTACGGCGTGCACTCGTCGAACACGAGCGCGATGTCCGACCCCAGCGCCGCCTGCACCTCCATCGACGTCTCAGGGCCCATGAAGCGCGCCGAGCCGTCGAGGTAGGAGCGGAACGTCACGCCCTGCTCGGCGATCTCGACGATGCCGCCGAGCCGCCCGCCGCCGGAGGACTGCGCCGCGCGGCCCTTGATCTCGTCGGCGACCGCCCCGTGGCCCATCGAGAACACCTGGAAGCCGCCCGAGTCGGTGATCACCGGCCGGTCCCAGGCCATGAAGCGGTGCAGGCCGCCGAGCTGCGCGATCAGCTCGTGGCCGGGCGTGAGGAAGAGGTGGAACGTGTTCCCGAGCACCATGTCGAAGCCCAGGTCGGCCGCCTCGCGGACCTCGAGCGTCTTGACGACCGCCTTCGTCGCGAGCGGCACGAAGGCCGGCGTGCGGACCTCGCCGTGCGCGAGCCGCAGCGTGCCGGTGCGGGCGCGGGAGCCGGACGCGCGGGTCTTGATCTCGAGGGCGGACACGGGCGCGGACGATAGCCGCGCGCCTTCAGCCGACCGTGATCAGCAGCGACGCCGGCCAGCAGCACCGCGACACCGGTCAGCCGCCGCCGCGAGATCGTCCCGTCGCGGCAGGCGCAGCAGCCCGAGGCGGTCGACCGCGACCGACGCGAGCTGCTGCCCGGCGACGGTGAGCACGACGACCGGCGCGGCGCCGATCTCGGGGATCAGCAGGAAGACCGCGGTGACGTAGGTCGCGCCGCAGAGGCCGCCGAGCCAGCCCCACCACGGCACGCCGCGCAGCGGCGCGACCCGCGGGCGGCGGCGCGCCGGCGGCGACGGTGCCGCCGAGCGCGAGCGCCATCGCCGCGGTCGCGACCAGGAACGAGAACGCGCCGACCGCGATCGCGGCGTCGAGCTCGGTGTTGCAGCTCGGCGTTGATCGCACCCTGCACGGGCAGCGCCGCGCCGGCCGCGACGCCGAGCGCGAGCCAGCCCGGCGCGTCCGCGCCGCCCCTCGAGCGCCTCGGCGCCGGCCTGGGCGCGCACGATCAGCCCCGTGCCGGCCACGACGGCGGCGGCGCCGGCGAGCGCGGCGACGCCGGGCGCGTCGCGGGCGACGCCGAGCCAGCCGAAGCCGTCGAGCAGCAGCGAGGCCGAGCATCTGCCCGGCGATGAACAGGCCGACGGCGACGAGCGCGCCGAGCCGCGGGAACAGCAGGATGCCGGCGGTGATGTAGAGCGCGCTGCCGAGGCCGCCGACCAGCGTCCAGCGGCTCGGCGTCGTCGAGCAGGCCGAACGCGCCGAGCGACCCGGCGACGCGCCGCGAGCGCGAGCAGCACCGCCGCGCCGATCCCGAGCTGCAGCGTCGAGGCGCCGAACGGGCTCGCCATCGCCGCCGAGAGCTGCACGTTGGCGGCGGCCTGCACGGCGAGCAGGGCGCCGACGAGCAGCAGGAACGGGATCGCGAGTGCTTCCATGGGACCTCCTGGTAAGCGGACGTGCGTCCGGTTCACGTAGCATAAGCGGACGCTCCGTCCGCTTACGCGGTAGGATCGCCGCGTGGAGCTGCCGCTCGCCGACCGAGCCGCCGCGGAGCGCGCCGACGCCGCCCGCAACCGCGCCCGCGTGCTCGCGGCCGCCGAGCGGCTGTTCGCCGAGCGCGACGGGCGCGCGGTGACGATGGAGCAGATCGCCGCGGCCGCCGGGGTCGGCAAGGCGACGCTCTACCGCCGCTATCCCGACGTCGCCTCGATCGCCCTCGCCCTGCTCGACGAGCACGAGCGCGAGCTGCAGGAGCGGCTGCTGCGCGGCCCGCCGCCGCTCGGCCCGGGCGCGCCGCCCGCCGAGCGCCTGGCCGCGTTCTACGCGCGCGATGGTCGAGCTGCTCGAGCACCACGGCCACCTCGCGCTCGCCGCCGAGACCGGCGAGCGCCGCTACCGCGACCGGCGCCTACGGCGCGTGGGCGCTGCACGTCGGCGGCCTGCTCGCCGACGCGGGCCTCGCCGAGCGCCCGGCGCTCGTCGACGTCCTGCTCGCCCCGCTCGCGCCCGACGTCTACGCGCACCAGCGCAGCACCGGCCTCACGGCCGAGCAGATCGCCGGCGACCTCGCCGCACTCGCGCGCAAGCTGCTCGGCTGAGCGCGGTCAGTCCGCGGCGCCGGGCACGACACGCTCCCAGAAGCTGGCCAGCGAGCGCAGCTCGCCCTCCGAGAAGTGGCGCAGGAAACGCTCGCGGACGCCGTCGAGGTGCGTCGCGCGGGCGCGCCGCAGCATGTCCTCGCCCGCGTCGGTCAGCACCGCGAAGGTGCCGCGGCCGTCGGAGGCGCAGGTGTCGCGCTCGAGCAGGCCGTCGCGCTCGAGCCGGTCGACCAGCCGCGTCATGCCCGAGCGCGAGAGCAGCACGCTGTCGGCCAGCTCGGCCATCCGGCGGCGGCGCCCAGGGGCGGCCTGCAGGTTGATCAGCACCTCGTAGGAGCTGAGCGGCAGCTCGTGGCCGGCGATCAGCTCGGCGTCGAGCGACTTCACGAGCGCGGAGTGCACGCGCAGCAGCCCGCGCCACGCGGCCAGCTGCTCCGCGGTCAGCTCGTGCACCGCCGGCGTCTGCGTGGAAGGTGACATCGCGCGCTTAGGCTAGCGAGCGGGTGATTGCGCGAGCAACCGCGCCGAGTATGGTTCGGCCCATGCGCCTCGAGGGTCTGCACCACGTCACGGCGATCACCGCCGACGCGCCGCGCAACGTCGACTTCTACGCCGCCGTCCTCGGCCACCGGCTGGTCAAGAAGACCGTCAACTACGACGCGCCCGGACGTCTACCACCTGTACTACGGCGACGACGACGGCGACCCCGGCTCGATCATGACCTTCTTCGAGTTCCCGGACGCCGCGCCGGGCCGCGCCGGCGCGGGCATGGTGCACACCGTCGCCTGGCGCGTCGCGGGCGAGGAGGCGCTCGACTTCTGGGCCGCCCGGCTCGAGCACGCGGGCCGCCCCGTCGAGCGCGCGGAAGGCGTCGTCCGGTCGAGCGACCCCGAGGGCCTGGGCCTCGGCTTCGTCGTGTCCGACGCACCCGACCCGCCGCTGACCGCGACCGCGGACGGCGTCCCGGCCGAGTACGCGCTGCAGGGCCTCGCCGGCGTGCGCGCGTTCGCGCTCGAGCCGGAGCGCTCGCAGGGCCTGCTCGAAGCGCTCGGCTTCACCGCCAGCCGAGGAGCCGTGGACGCTGGCGGGCGAGCAGCGGCGCGCGCTCTACGCCTACGACCCCGCGCCGTCGCCCGAGGGCGGCCTGCAGGGCGCCGGGACCGTGCACCACGTCGCCTGGGCGTCGCGCGACGCCGACCTCGACGGCTGGCGCGAGATCGCCCGCGCGGCCGGTGCGCAGCCGACGCCGGTGATCGACCGCACGTACTTCCGCTCCGTCTACTTCCGCGAGCCCGCCGGCGTGCTGTTCGAGCTGGCCACGCTCGCCCCGGGCTTCGCCGTCGACGAGCCCGTCGAGTCGCTCGGCGAGTCGCTCGTCCTGCCGCCGCAGCACGAGCACCTGCGCGAGCGCCTCGAGCGCAGCCTGACGCCGGTCGTCAACCCGCGATCGCGCTGAGCTGCCCGCCGCCCTCGAGGTCGTTGAGGACCTCGGCGGCGAGCGCGGCGACCGGCTCGTAGCCGCGCTCGCGCGCGGTCGCCGCGGCGGCCAGCGCGAGCGCCTGCGCGCGCTCCCGCTCGCCCGCGCGCAGCAGCAGCTGCGCGTGCTCGGCGCGCACGCGGGCGGCGAACGCCCGGGCGCCGAGCGCGTCGAGGTCGGCGGTGGCGGCCGCGAACCGCTCGTCGGCCTCCTCCGCGTGCCCCAGCAGCGCGTGCAGCCGCGCCGCGAAGCGCCCGGCCGAGCCGTACGCGGACGTCGCCTGCAGCACGTGCTGGCCGCGGCAGGGGTCGATCCAGCGCAGCAGCGCCTCGGCGTGCTCCTCGGCCTCCAGCCGCACGACGACCTCGGCCCACGAGGTCAGCGTGGCCAGCGTCGTCGGCTCGATCGGCGGCGACTCGAGGCCGCCGGTCGCCGCCTCGGCCTCGAGCAGCGCGCGGGCGCCTTCGCGGTCGCCGCCCTCGATCCGCGCGAGCGCGAGCAGCGCGCGCAGGTGGGCGACGCCCGGGAACGCCTGCACGCCCAGCTCGAGCGCCTCGATCATCTCGCCGAGCCGGTTCTGCTCGGTGCGGATCGCGACCAGCAGCGTGGCGTAGTAGGGCTGCACGTCCGGCTCGCCCGCCGCCGTGCCGGTCACGAGGCCTTCGCCGGCCAGCCGCTCGGCCTCGGCGAGCTCGCCGCGCACGAGCGCCCACCAGCCCTCCTGGAACATCCGGATCATGTCGAACATCGGCTGGTGGCAGCGGCCGGCCATCTCGCGCTGGCGCTCCAGGCAGCGCTCGACGCCGGCGGCGTCGTTGGCCTCGCCGCGCGCGATCGCGTTCCAGACCGCGGCCCAGAAGCGCAGCGTCGGGTCGCCCAGCGCCTCGCCGAGCGCCTCCAGCTCGCCGGCGTTCTCGAGCCGCTCGGTCAGCGTCCAGGGCGCCCAGATCGCGGTGAAGCGCCAGGCCAGCACCTGCGCCAGCGCGACCGGGTCGCCGGCCTCGCGGGCGACCGCCAGCGCTTCGTCGGTCAGCTCGATGCGCGGCTCGACGACCCCGTCCCAGACGCGCTCGGCCGCCAGCAGCGCGAGCGCCATGGCGCGGCGGGCGTCGGCGCGCGGCAGGCGCTCGATCAGCGCCTCCAGCAGCCCGATCCGCTCGGCGTCGACCGACCCGGCGCTGGCGAACCGGCCGCGGCCGTTGGCGAACACCGCGACGGCCATGCGATCGACGTCGTCGCGCTCGAGCGAGAGCCGGCTCGCGGCCAGCAGCGTCTCCCGGAACGCGGCGTCGCCGGCCCGCTGCTGCGCCTCGCCGAGGCCGGTCAGCACGTCGATCCGCTCGTCCGGATCCTCGTCCGGGACCAGCTCCAGCGCCCGCGCGTACCAGCGCGCGCCCTCGTCCGGGGCGAAGCCGTCGAGCGCCGCGCGGCCGGCGAGCTTCGCGTAGCGCAGCGCGTCGGCGGGCGCCGCGGCCGGCAGCGCGGCGAAGAAGTGGTGCGCGACCTCGGCGGGCGCCGCCGCGGCGGCCGCGAGCGCCTCGGCGACGCGCCGGTGCACGCGCGTGCGGCGCGCCCGCGACAGCCGGTCGTAGAGCGTGGCGACGACCAGCGCGTGGCCGAAGCGGTACGTGTCCGGCACGTCGGGCACCTCGACCACGATCCCGGCGCCGACCGCGGCGTCGAGCAGGTCGACGAGCGCGTCCTCGTCCTCGCCGGCGACGTCCGCGAGCAGCCCGAGGCCGAACTCGCGCCCGATCACGGCGGCGACGGCGAGCGCCCGCGCGGTCGCCTCGCCGAGCTGGTCGGCGCGGCCGGCCACGACGTCGCGCACGCCCGCCGGCGCCTCGATCGTGCCGATCTCGCGCATGACCTCGTAGCGGCCGTCCTCGCGCCGCCGCACGGCGCCGGACTCGGTCAGCGACCGCAGCAGCTCGACGACGTAGAACGGGTTGCCGTCGGTGTCCTGGTGCACGCGGTCGGCGAGGTCGTTCCCGCTCGCGTCGAGCGAGTGGCCGGCGGCGGCCTCCATCAGCGCGGCGACGTCGTCGCGCTCGAGCCCGTCGAGCGCCAGCCGCCGCAGGTCGCTCTCGCGCCCGACCGTGGCCAGCAGCTCGCGCAGGCCCTCGGCGTTCTGCAGCTCGGTGTGGCGGTAGGTCGCGATCAGCAGGTACGGGCCGGGCGCGGCGGTCGTGACGAGGTTGCGGATCGCCGCGAGCGTCGGGCCGTCGGCCCAGTGCAGGTCGTCGAGCACGAGCATCAGCGGGTGGTCGAGCGCCGCGTCGGCGATCAGGCCCGAGATCGCGGCCAGCAGCTGGAAGCGCTCGGTCTCCGGGTCGCCGGGCGGCCCCAGCTCGAGCTCCGGGAGCCGCGACCGCAGCCGCGGCACGAGCCGCGCCAGCGCGCTGCCGTAGCGCCGCACGTGCGCGCGCAGCACCTCCTCCGGCGCCCGCTCGACGAGGTCGCCGAGCGCGTTCGCGATCGCCGCGTACGGGTCGGCCGCCCCCGGCTCGCACGCGCCGTAGAGCACGATCGCGCCGTCGTGCGCGGCGCTCAGCGCCAGCTCGCGCGCCAGCCGCGTCTTGCCGATGCCCGGCTCGCCCGAGAGCAGCACGATGCTGCGGCGGCCCTGCAGCGTCGACGACCACGCCTCGGCGCCGGTGCTGCGCGCCGCGCGGCGGCCGACGTACGCGGTCGGCGGCTCGATCGCCAGCCGCGGCGGCAGCGGCACCGGCGCCACCGCGGGCGCGCCGGCGACCGCCGAGCGCTCGCCCGCGGCGAACAGCCGCAGGGTGCCCGGGACGCCGCGCAGCGCGTGCACACCGCGATCGGCGAACGCGTACAGGCCGCCGGCGGCCAGCTCGCGCACCGTCGAGGAGACGAGCACCTCGCCGGGCCCCGCGAGGCCGCCGATGCGCGCGCCGATGTGGACCGCGACACCGGCGACGTCGTCGTTCGTCAGGTCGCACTCGCCGGTGTGGATGCCGGCGCGGACGGCGAGGCCCAGCTCGGCCGGCACCTCGCTCGAGAGGGCGCGCGCCGCGTCGATCGCGTCGCCGGGACGGTCGGCGACGAGCAGCGCGCCGTCGCCCATGAAGCGGATGACCCGCAGGCCGTGCTCGGCCGCCCGCGAGCGCACGAGCCGGGTGTGGCGCTCGAGCAGCTCGCCCCAGCGCTGGTCGCCCATCGAGACGAGCGCCTGGGTCGAGCCGACGAGGTCGGTGAAGAGGATCGTGCGGACGGCGCGCACCGGCTGGGTGGGCGGCTCCTCCTGCGCCGGTGGCGGCGGCGGCTCGGCGTCGTCGAGGATCCGGCTGTAGGCGGCGCGCGTCTCGGCCGACGGCGGCATGCCCAGCTCGTCGCCGAGGCGGCGCCGGAACGACTCGTGCAGCTCGATCGCGCTCGCCCGGTCACCGCTGCCGGCCAGCGCCTCGAGCTGCAGCACGTGGGCGGACTCGCGCAGCGGCTCGAGCGTCGCCGCCGCGGTCGCGGCGGCGACGGCGGCGCGGTGGCGGCCGAGCGCGATCCGCGCCGCGGCCAGCGCCTCCAGCGCCCGCAGGTGCACCTCGCGCAGCTCGTCGCGGCGCTCCGCCGCCCAGTTCGACGCGACCTTCGGCAGCAGCGGGCGCTCGGCGACGGCGATCGCCGCCTCGGCCTCGTCGGCCGCCTCCGCCGGATCGCTCGCGACCAGGCCCTCGGCGCGCTCGGCGGCGGCCGCGGCCTCCTCGACGTCGACGCTGACCGGCACGTCGGCCTGGAACCGGTAGGTGCCGGACTCGCGCACGATCTCGCCGGCCGGCAGCGCCCCGCGCAGGCGGCTCATGACCTCGTGCAGCGACGTCTCCCACGACTTCGGCAGCGACTCGCCCCACAGCACCTCGGCGAGCTCGTCGCGCGACAGCGCCCGCCGCCGCTCGAGCACGAGCGCCGCGAATGCGAGCCGGACGCGACCGCCGCCGAGCGTGCGGCCTTCCACACGCGTCCCTCCGCCGGCGATCGAGATCGGCTCCGTCAGGCTGATGCTGACCCCGGGCAACGGACCGAATTGTGTCAGGCGGCGCGCTCGGGGTCGGCGTTCAGCCAGCCCCCGACGCCGGTGATGTCGCGACTGCCGCCACTGAGCTCGCGCGCGGCCAGGATCCCCGACGTCACCGATCCCTCGATGCAGCCGGCGTCGAGCCCGCTGCGCGTCCAGTCGCCGGCCAGCACGAGGTTCCCGTACTGGCGCTGGTGCGGCCACAGCCGCGGGAGGATCGAGCCGGCGACGCTGAGCACGTAGCGCTCGGCCGCCTGCAGGTTGGCGCGCGAGTACTGCGCCTGCATCCGCGCCGCGCCCTCGCGGTTCTCGAGGTCGACGAGCACGTTCCAGTCGAACTTGCCGTCCGGCGTCGCGGCGCCCGGGAACAGCGTCGTCGCGTCGTGCTCGACGAACCGGCGCGTGTTGGCGTGCGCCCGCGCGTCGGCCTGCGCCGGGTCGTGCAGGTGCGCGTCCGGCATCACGCCGCAGCAGTAGACCATCGCCGCCACGAGGTCGGCCGGGTACGCCTCGCGCGGGATCAGCTGCGACATCGAGCACCAGGTGTCGAGCGGCTCGACGTAGGAGCCGCAGATCGAGTCGTCGCCGTACTTCCAGCCCAGGCCCTCGTGCAGCGTCTCCGTGAACCAGAGCTGGAACGCCTGCGTGACGACGGTCTTGGTGACGGCGAGCGCCTCGGCCCAGCGCGGCGCGCCGGCCAGCAGCGGGCCGCAGACCTCGCGCTGGACGTCGGGCGGGAACGCGAGCACGACCTCGTCGAAGTGCTCGCCGCGCCGCATGGTCGTCGTGCCGCGGCCGAGCGGGTCGGCGACGTGCTCGAAGTCGGGCTTGCGCTCGGCGATCCTGGCGCCGTCGACGAGCTGGTCCCAGAGCGGCTCGCTCGGCCAGCACGGCAGCCCGAGGACGTCGTACAGCGGGCGGTACTCGTCGCCGGTCAGCTGCGCCTGGTCGACGACGTCGATCGCGTCGACCAGCTTGCCGTCCGCGTCCGGCCGCACCTCGGTGACGTAGGAGAAGAAGCGGAACTTCACGCCGCGCCGGTGCAGCACCTCGTAGAACGGGCCGAACACCGTGTCGCCCATCCCCGCCTGCATCTTGTAGAAGAACGCGCCGCGGTGGCCGAACAGCGTGCGGATCGCGTCCCGCAGCGCGGTGCCGGCGGCCATGTTCGGCTTCGTCTTGTCGCCGTTCTCGTAGGCGAACGAGCTGTCGTAGACGCCGCGGATCACCGGCGAGTACTGCAGCGTCAGCGCGGTCGTGCCGTGGCGGGCGAGCCAGGCGGAGAACTCCTCGCCGTCGATCGACTCGCAGCCGCGCTCGAGCAGCCGGTCCTCGCCGATGCCGCGCACGACCCCGGCGACGATGTCGAGGTTCTGGAACCAGAAGCGCAGCTCGTCGTCGTCGACGTTCTTCTCGACGTGGTGCTTCCAGAGCTCGTCGCGCGCCCAGGCCAGCAGCCGCCCGAGCTCCTTCAGCGCGACGTCGGTGATCTCCTCGACGTCGCGCAGCAGCTTGGCGGCGAGCTTCAGCGCCTCGTGCGCGCGGCCCGTTGCCGATCAGCCACTCCAGCGCCCGCTCGAGCACGTCCTCGATCTCGGGGATCAGGGCCGGGCCGCCGGGCGGCAGCGGGCTCGGCGGGAACGAGCAGGGGCGCGAGATCCAGCGGCCCTTCCAGTGCTCGTAGATGACGATGTCGTGGCACGGCTTGAAGGCCGCGTCCCACGTCGCCAGCGGCGCCTCGGCCGGGCGCCCGAGCTCCTCGTAGCACTGCTGCATCGCGTGGAACGCGTTGTCGTAGAAGCCGAACCAGATGTGCAGGCCGTGCTCGAGGATGCGGTCGGCCACCGCGCGCTCGCGGCCGCTCGCGCCCTTGCCGCCGAGCCGCCAGCCGGGCTGGTGGACGGTGACCTCGTAGCGGTCGCGCAGCTCGGGCGTGGCGGTCAGCTCGAACGCGGCCGCGATCGCCGCCGGCCCGCCGCCGAGCACCGCGATCCGTTCCCTCACGGGTCGATCGCCCCCTCGAACAGCGCGAACCGCGCGCCCTGCGGGTCGGCGACCAGCGCGATCGCGCCGGCGCCGGTGCTGAGCGGCCCGCTGACGACCTTGCCGCCGGCCTCGCGCACCGCCTCGGTCGCCTCGGCGCAGCTGCCGACGGTGGTGAAGTAGACGAGCCAGTTCGGCGCCTCGTCCGGCTGCAGCGGGCGGATGCCGCCGTTGAGCGCGCCGTCCGAGCGCACGACCTCGTAGCCCGTGCCCTCCTCGCGCTCGGTCGTCCAGCCGAAGATCGCCTTGTAGAAGTCGCCCGCCTTCGGGACGTCGCCGGTGGCGAGCTCGTTCCAGACCATGCAGCCGGGGTCGTTGACGCGGCCGGCGCCGATCTCGCTCTTGGCCTGCCAGGCGTGCACGGTCGCGCCGGTCGGGTCGCGCACGACCGTCAGCCGGCCCTCCTCGAAGACGTCGAACGGCTCCGCGACCACCTCGCCGTCGTGCGCGCGCGCCTCGACGGCGACCTTCTCGACGTTCTCGACGTTGACGTAGGAGGACCAGTGCGGCGTGAGCCGCGAGCGCTCCTCCTCGCCCATCTCGTAGATCGCGGCGACGTCCTTGCCGGCGACCCGGAAGCGGGTGTAGGTCTCGCCCTCCTCCTCGCGCGGCGCGGCGGCCTCCCAGCCCAGCACCTGCGTGTAGAAGGAGGTCGCGGACGCCAGGTCGGTTGTGCCCAGGTCCGCCCAGCAGAACGTGCCGGGAGCGAAGCTCTCGCGATCCCCCATGGAGCGGGAGACTATGCGAGGAGCGACCGGCCCGTCATCTCCGGCGGCTGCTCGATGCCGAGCAGGGCCAGGATGGTGGGCGCGACGTCGGCCAGGATGCCCTCGCCGTCGATCTGGGCGCCTTCCGCGGTGACGATGAACGGCACCGGGTTCAGCGAGTGCGCGGTGTTGACCGAGCCGTCGTCCTCGAGCATGTGGTCGCAGTTGCCGTGGTCGGCCGTGATCACGCAGGCGCCGCCGCTCGCGTGCACGGCCTCGACGACGTCGCCGAGGCAGCCGTCGACGGTCTCGACCGCCTTCACCGCCGCCTCGATCACGCCGGTGTGGCCGACCATGTCCGGGTTGGCGAAGTTGATGATCGCGAACGCCGGCTCGTCCTCGCGCCAGTGCTCGACGAACGCGGCCGCGGCCTCGCGGGCGCTCATCTCGGGCTTGTGGTCGTAGGTCGGCACGTCGCGCGGCGAAGGCACCAGCTCGCGCACCTCGCCGTCGTACGGCTGCTCCTCGCCGCCGTTGAAGAAGTAGGTGACGTGCGGGTACTTCTCGGTCTCGGCGACGTGCAGCTGCGTCTTGCCGAGCCCCGAGATGACCTTGGCGATCGTGATCTTCGGCCGGTGCGGCGGGAACAGCACCGGGTACGACCAGCTCTCGTCGTACTCGGTCATCGTCGTGTAGCGGTCGACGGGCCCTTCGCCCGCGAGCTTCTCGCTGATCTGGCGCATCCGGTCGGGCCGGAAGTTGAACGCGATCACGGAGTCGCCGGGGCGGATCGCGGCCTCGTCGCCGACGGTCGTCGCGCTGATGAACTCGTCGGTCTCGTCGCGCTCGTAGGCGGCGCGCACGGCCGCCTCACCGCTGTCGGCGTGGTGCTCTGCCTTGCCCTCGAGCAGCAGGTCGACCGCCTTCTGCGTGCGGTCCCAGCGCTTGTCGCGGTCCATCGCGTCGTAGCGGCCGATGACCGAGCCGACGCGGGCGGTACCCCACGACTCGACGTCGGCCAGGGCGTCCGCGCCGGAGGTCGGCGACGTGTCGCGCCCGTCGGTGAAGGCGTGGACCACGACGTCGTCCGCGTGCTCGGCGGCGACGGCGGCGAGCGCCTTCAGGTGCCCGATCGAGGAGTGCACGCCGCCGGTCGAGACGAGCCCGATCAGGTGCACGCGCTGCGCGTCCTCGAGCGCGGCCAGCAGCGTCTCGTTCGCGGCCAGCGAGCCGTCCTCGACGGCCTTGTCGATGCGCGCGAGGTCCTGCGGGACGATCGCGCCCGCGCCGAGGTTCAGGTGGCCGACCTCGGAGTTGCCCATCTGGCCCTCGGGCAGGCCGACCGCCTCGCCCTTCGCGGTCAGCTGCGTGTGCGGGTGCTCGCCCCACAGCCGGTCGAACACCGGCGTCTCGGCGAGCGAGATCGCGTTGCCCGGGCCGTCCGGGGCGAGGCCCCAGCCGTCGAGGATCACCAGCGCCACCTGCGGGCACGGTCATCCGGTCGCGGCGACCTCGACGATCTTCGCGAACGAGGTCGGGTCGAGGCTGCCACCGCCGACGAGCGCGCCGTCGACGTCCGGCAGCGCCAGCAGCTCGGGCGCGTTGTCGGGCTTCAGCGAGCCGCCGTAGAGGATCCGCACGGCCTGGCCGGCCTGCTTGTCGCGGTCCTCGACGAGCGCGCGCACGAACGCGACCGCGTCCTGCGCCTGCTCGGGCGTGGCGACGAGCCCGGTGCCGATCGCCCAGATCGGCTCGTAGGCGACGACGACCTCGGGGAGCCGCTCGACCGGGACCTTCTCGAGCCCCTCCTGCACCTGGTGGCGCAGCTTGCGCTCGGTGTCCCCGCGCTCGCGCTCCTCCTCGGTCTCGCCCACGCAGAGGATCGGCGTGAGCCCGGTCTCGAGCGCGCGCACGACCTTCTGCTGCAGCGCCTTGTCGGTCTCGCCGAACAGCTCGCGGCGCTCGGAGTGGCCGAGCACGACGCCGTGGACGTCGATCTCGCCCAGCATCTCGGCCGACACCTCGCCGGTGAAGGCGCCCGACTCGGCCTCGTGCATCGTCTGCGCGAAGACCTGGACGAGCGAGCCGCGGGCGGAGTCGACCATCGCCTGCAGCGTCAGGAACGGCGGGCAGATCGCGATGTCCACGCCGTCGTAGGTCGCCACCTGCGGCAGCAGCGCCTGGATGAACGCCTCCGCCTCGGCGATCGTCTTGTTCATCTTCCAGTTGCCGGCGATGAACGGCGTCCGGTCGCTCATGAAAGGGCCTCCACGCCGGGCAGCGGCTTGCCCTCGACGAGCTCGAGCGACGCGCCGCCGCCCGTTGACAGGTGCGTGACGTCGTCGGCGAGGCCGAACTGGGCGAGCGCCGCCGCCGAGTCGCCTCCACCGACGACGGTGGTGGCCGGGCTGGCCGCGATCGCCTCGGCGATCGCGCGCGTGCCGGCCGCGAACGGCTCGAGCTCGAACGCGCCCATCGGGCCGTTCCAGAAGACCGTGCCCGCCGACGCGACGACCGCGGCGAAGCGCTCGACGCTGCGGGCGCCGATGTCCAGGCCCATCCAGCCGGCCGGCACGTCGACGCCGTCGATCGTCTTGACCGCGGTGTCGGCGCTGAACTCCTCGCCGGCGATCAGGTCGACCGGCAGCTCGAGCTTGTCGGAGCCCTGCTCGAGGATCTCGCGCGCGGGCTCGATGCCCTCCTCCTCGCACAGCGAGTCGCCGACCTCGTGGCCCTGGGCCTTGAAGAACGGGAAGCACATCGCGCCGCCGATCAGGATCGTGTCGGCGCGGTCCAGGAACGCGTCGAGGACGCCGATCTTGTCGGTCACCTTGGCGCCGCCGACGACCGCGACGAGCGGCCGGGCGGGGTCCTCGAGGATGCCGCGCAGCGTCGCCACCTCGCGCTCGAGCAGCCGGCCCGCGGCGCTCGGGAGCAGGTGCGCCACCGCCTCGGTCGAGGCGTGCGCGCGGTGGGCGGCGCCGAACGCGTCGTTGACGTAGACGTCGGCGAGCGCCGCGTAGCGCTTGGCCAGCTCCGGGTCGTTCTTCGTCTCGCCCGGCTCGTAGCGGACGTTCTCGAGCATCACGACGTCGCCGTCGGGCACGTCGTCGAGGCTCTCCGCCAGCTTCACGTCGGTGCCGAGCAGCTCGGCCAGCCGCTCCGCCACGGGCCGCAGCGAGAACTCCGGCTCGCGGTCCTTGGGCCGCCCGAGGTGGGCGGCCAGGAGCAGCTTCGCGCCGTTCTCGCGCAGCTCGCGCAGCGTGGGCAGCGCGGCCCGGATGCGGGCGTCGTCCGTGATCTTCTGGCCCTGGTCCAGGGGGACGTTGAAGTCCACCCGGACCAGGACCCGCTTGCCGTCTACGTCCAGATCGTCAAGCGTGCGCACGCACGAGCACCTTCTGGGCGAGCTCGACGCAGCGGTTCGAGTAGCCCCACTCGTTGTCGTACCAGGCGACGACCTTGACCAGCGTGCCGTCCATGACGGCGGTGAGCTCGGAGTCGAAGATCGACGAGTACGGGCTCTTGACGATGTCCGAGGACACGATCGGGTCGTCCGTGTACTGGAGGATCCCGGCGAGCGCGCCGCTGTCGGCGCGCGACCGGAACGCCTCGTTGATCTCGTCGACGGTCGTCTCGCGCGCGACCTGCACGGTGAGGTCGATCACCGAGCCGGTCGGGACGGGGGCGCGCACGGCGAAGCCGTGGAGCTTGCCCTGCAGCTCGGGGAGGACGAGGCCGATCGCCTTCGCCGCGCCGGTCGACGCCGGCACGAGGTTGACCGCGGCGGCACGGGCACGGCGCAGGTCCTTGTGCGGCGCGTCCTGCAGCCGCTGGTCCGCGGTGTAGGCGTGGATCGTCGTCATCAGCCCGCGCTCGATGCCGATCGTCTCGTGCAGGACCTTGGCGACCGGCGCCAGGCAGTTGGTCGTGCAGGAGGCGTTCGAGATCACGTGGTGGTTGTCGGGCTCGTAGACGTCGTCGAAGTTGACGCCCAGCGCGACGGTCACGTCCGGCTCGGTGGCCGGCGCGGAGATGATCACCTTGTCGGCGCCCGCCTGCAGGTGCTTGGCGGCGTCGTCGCGCTTGGTGAACAGGCCCGTCGACTCGATCACCACGTCCACGTCCAGATCGCCCCACGGCAGCGCCGCGGGGTCGCGCTCGGCGAGCACGCGGACGTCGCGCCCGTCGATCGCCAGGTTGCCGTCGCGCACCTCGACCGTGCCGGCGAACGGCCCGTACACCGAGTCGTACTTCAGGAGGTGCGCCAGCGTCCCGGCGTCAGTGATGTCGTTGACCGCGACGACCTCGATGTCGGCGTCCGACTCGTGGGCGGCGCGGAACACGTTGCGGCCGATCCGGCCGAAGCCGTTGATACCGACGCGTACGGCCATAGGGTTTCCTTTCTCAACTCTTCTTCTTTATGACCCCGGGCAGGCTACCCGGACCGGCGCGCGGGCACCCGGTCGACGTCGCGGTGCTGGACCTCGACGAAGAACTCCTCGCGCTCGCGGAACGCGGCGGCGAGGTGCTCGGCGATCGCGACCGAGCGGTGGCGGCCGCCCGTGCAGCCGATCGCGACGACGAGGTGCGACTTGCCCTCGGTGACGTACTGCGGCAGCAGGTACTCCAGCAACGGCATCACGTGCGCGTAGAACTCGTCCAGCCGCCCGTCGCGCCCGACGTACTGGACGATCCGCTGGTCGAACCCCGTGAGCGGCCGCAGGTCGGCCTCGTAGTGCGGGTTCGGCAGGAAGCGGACGTCGAAGGCGAGGTCGGCGTCGCGCGGCGGCCCGTGCTTGTGGCCGAACGAGGAGAACGTGACCGCGAGCCGGCGCGGCGCGCCCGGCTCGAGCAGCTCGCCGGCGACCTTGCGGCGCAGCCCGCCGGAGCTGAGGCCGCTCGTGTCGATGCAGACGTCGGCGCGCTCCTTGACCGGGGCGAGCAGCTCCTGCTCGCGCCGGATGCCGTCGACGACGCTGCCGTGCGGCGCCAGCGGGTGGCGGCGGCGCGTCTCCTTGTAGCGGTTGAGCAGCGTCTGCTCGTCGGCCTCGAGGAACAGCACCTTGTGCACGACCTCGGCCTCGTCGAGCTCGTCGATCACGCCGGCCAGCGCGCTCAGGTACTCGCCGCCGCGCGAGTCGGACACGACGGCGGCGCGCTCGACCTTCGAGCCCTGGTGCTGGAACAGCTCGGCGAGCGACCGGATCATCTCCGCCGGCAGGTTGTCGACGCAGAAGTAGCCCGCGTCCTCGAACACGTTCATCGCCGACGACTTCCCGGCGCCCGAGAGCCCCGAGATGATCACGAAGTCGACCAGGTGGGTGGGTGCGCGGCCGTTGGTGGAGCTCATCGTCCCGTCCGGTTGAGGTGCGCGTAGAGGTCGCGAGCGACCTTCGAGGGCAGGCCGGGCACGCGCTCGAGCTCCTCGCGCGTGGCCTGCAGGAAGGAGTCGGGCGAGCCGAAGTGCTTGAGGATCGCGCGCTTGCGGGCCGGGCCGACGCCGGGCAGGTCGTCCATGATCGACTCGGTCATCGCGCGGTCGCGGCGCAGCCGGTGGTGGGTGATCGCGAAGCGGTGGGCCTCGTCGCGGATGCGCTGCAGCAGCTGCAGCTCCGGCGTCTCGTGCGGGAGCACGATCGGGTCGCTGCCGCCGGGCCGGAACACCTCCTCGATCCGCTTGGCCAGCGAGACGACGGCCACGCCGCGGTCGCGGAAGCCCTGCAGCGGCTCGAGGCCGGCCGCGAGCTGGCCCTTGCCGCCGTCGATCACGACGACGTTCGGGAGCGCGCCGAACGACGCGTCGCGCTCGGCGTCGTACGGCGAGCGCTCGTTCTGCTTCTGCCACTGCGCGTAGCGGCGCGAGAGGACCTCCGCCATCGCGGCGTAATCGTCGCCTGGATCGACCTCGCGAACGGTGAAGCGTCGGTAATCGGACTTCTTCGGCGCCCCGCCCTCGAACACGACCATCGAGGCGACCGTGTGGGTGCCGCCGATGTGCGAGATGTCGAAGCACTCGATGCGCACGGGCAGCGCGTCGAGCTGCAGCGCCTGCTGGAGCCCGGCGAGCGACTCGACGCGCTGCTGGCGCCGCCGCTCGGCCTTGAGCTTCTCCTGGTCGAGCGCGAGCCGCGCGTTGCGCTCGGCCAGCTCGAGGATGCGGCGCTTGCCGCCGCGCTCGGCGGCGCGGATCTCGACCGGGCCGCTGCGGCGCTCGGCCAGGATCTCCTGGAGGATCTCCAGCTCCGAGCCCTCCTGCATGACGCCCTGGACGACGAGCAGCGACGGGATCGACAGCGCGCCCGCGTAGTACTGGAGGATGAACTCCTCGATCACGATCGCCGGCGGCTGCTCGGCCTCGTTCTCGAGGTAGAACGACTGGCGGTCGCTGAGCACGCCGTCGCGGACCTGGAAGACCTGCGCGTTGGCCTCCGTGCCCTCCACGGCGACGGCGACGGCGTCGTAGGTCGCCGGCGCCCTCGTTCGCGACCCGCTGGCGCTCGAGCAGCGCGCGGACGGCCTGCACGCGGTTGCGCTCGAGCGCCGCCGACTCGTAGTCCTGCTGGCCGGCGTGCCAGTACATGCGCTGCTCGAGGTCGCGCTCGATCTGCTTGAAGCGGCCGCCGAGGAACGCCATCACGCCGTCGATCCCGCGGCGGTACTCCTCGCGCGACACGTAGCCGACGCAGGGCGCCCCGCAGCGCTTGATGTAGTAGTCCAGGCACGGCGAGCCGGAGTGGCGGCCCGGCTCGGAGCCCTCGCAGCTGCGCAGCTGGAAGATCTTGCCCAGCAGGTCGAGCGTGTTGCGGACGCGCTTGGCGCTCGAGTAGGGGCCGAAGTAGGCGCGCTCGCGGCGGTGGCGCTCGCGCGTGAAGTACACGCGCGGGAAGTCCTCGTCGAGGCTGATCGCGATGTAGGGGTACGACTTGTCGTCGCGCAGCCGGATGTTGAACCGCGGCTTGTACTGCTTGATGAAGGTCTGCTCGGTCAGCAGCGCCTCCGCCTCGGTGGCGACGACGAGCGCCTCGATGTGGTCGACCTCGTCGGTCAGCGCGCGGCTGCCGTAGAGCGTCGGGTTGGAGAAGTGGCTGGCGACCCGCTTGCGCACGGATTTCGCCTTGCCGACGTAGATCACGCGCCCACGCGCGTCGCGGAACAGGTAGACGCCGGGCTGGTCGGGCAGGGCCCGGCGTTGCTCGGCGAGCCTGCCCGCGCGGCTCTCTGTGGGTGCGGCGGCGTCGACGGCCATGCGGGTCTATCTGGAGGGTAGAGGAGCGGCCGGTTCGATCTTTAGCGCTTCTTTACGCAACTAACTGGCCGGGGAGTGTTCCTGTGTGCATGGCATTTCGACTATTGCTCCCCATCGCGCTGCTCGCCGGACTGGTCCTGGCGCAGCCCGCTCAGGCCAAGTACCGCGTGGGCCTCGGCGAACAGAACGCCGCGATGTTCGACCAGAAGCGCTGGCAGGACCTGAAGCTGAAGCGCGTTCGCTTCATCGTGCCGTGGGATTGGTACAAGCACGGCTACGAGACCGCGAACATCAACACCTACATGACCAAGGCGCGTGCCGCCAAGCAGGACGTGCTCGTCGCCTTCACCGCTCCTCGAGGCTGCTACTCGGGCAAGTCGTACCGCAAGCGCAAGAAGGGCTGCAAGGCGCCGACCGCGCGCCAGTACCGCAGCGCCTTCCGCCGCTTCGACAACAAGTTCAACGTGGGTCAAGACCTACTCGGCCTGGAACGAGGTCAACCACGTCTCCCAGCCGACGTACAAGAAGCCGCAGCTCGCGATCCGCTACTACGACGTGCTGCGCAAGGAGCGCACGCGCCGCAAGTTCAAGGTCATGGCCGCGGACGTGCTCGACATCTCGAACATGCAGCGCTACCTGCGCGCGTTCCTGAAGAAGGCCAAGGGCAACCCGCGCCTGTGGGGCATGCACAACTACGGCGACGTCAACCGCAAGCGCACGAAGTACACGGTCCAGATGCTGGACACGGTGCCCGGCAGCGTGTGGCTGACCGAGACCGGCGGCCAGGTGCGCTTCGCCGGCGTGAAGAAGTTCAACCGCTACAACGAGGCGCGCGCCCGCAGCGCGACGTCGTGGATGTTCAAGATCGCGAACCGCTACGACAGCAAGCGTCGCGGGCTGCGGTCGCGGATCGACCGTCTGTACGTCTACAAGTGGTTCGGCGAGCCGCGCGGCGCGCGCTTCGACGCCGGCCTGACGAACCCCGACGGCTCGCCGCGGAAGGCCTTCTCGGTCTTCAAGCGGTTCGCCCGCAAGCACCGCTAGCTCCGGGGGAGCAATCGACCTGCCCGCGGCGCCGTGAGTTGTCCGGCGCCGCGGGCGGTCGTCTTTACCCGGATCCGGTTAATCCCTTCGCGTGGCCCGTCCTTCGCGCGTGCTCGAGTCCCCGCGGGCGCCGCGGTTCGACGAGCCGCGCGATCTCGCCGCAGCGGATCTCGGCGCGGACGTGGTCGCCGTCGAGGACGCGCGGCTGCTCGACGTCGAGCT
The DNA here is from genome assembly GCA_963843485.1 of uncultured Solirubrobacteraceae bacterium. GTDB lineage: Bacteria > Actinomycetota > Thermoleophilia > Solirubrobacterales > Solirubrobacteraceae > DASSUW01. Next base: position 27,559 of record CAWJKK010000004.1, read on the forward strand.
CGCCGGCGCGCGGCTCGACGGCATCCGGTTCTCCGACGTGGAGGTCGCGCGCGGGAACTGGGCGAACGTCGTCGCCGCCGAGCTGTCGCTGTCGCGCGTGGTCGTGACGGGCGCCCGCCTGACGGGCGTGGCGTGGACGCGCGGGCGGATCGCCGACACCGTGTTCCGCGACTGCCGGATCGACCTCGCCACGTTCGCCGGCACCACGTTCGACCGGGTCGCGTTCGAGGACTGCCGGCTGACGCAGACCGACTTCCGCGAGGCCCTGCTGCGGTCCGTCCGGTTCTCGCGCTGCGACCTGACCGAGGCCGACGTCGTCGGCGTGCGCATCGACCGCTGCGAGCTGCGCGGCTGCACGCTCGACGGGCTCGTGGGCGTCGAGCGCCTGCGCGGCGCGGCGATGCCGTGGGCCGACGTCGTCGGCAACGCGGCCCTGCTCGCCTCCGCGCTCGGGATCCGCGTGCTCGACGAGGACTAGTCGCGGCGGCCGTGCTGGGTGACCGTCAGGCCGCCCGTGGCCGCGTCGGCCGCCGAGGGGAGCGTCTGGAGGCGGCCGTGGAAGGCGTGGGCGACGCGGTGGGCGTGGGACTTGGCGAGCTCCGCCGTCGGCCCGGCGAACAGCTCGTCGACGGTCAGCGTCCAGATCTGCAGCCAGCGCGTGAAGTGACCCTCGCGCAGCCGGACCTTCATGTGCAGCTCGGCGTGGGGCCGGAACGCGCCGCCGCGGTAGGACTGGCCGCCGAGCAGGACGGTCTCCCAGAAGGACGTGATCTGCGGGACGTGCGCCTCGAGGTCGAGCTTGGCGACGTCGGCGAAGATGAAGCCGATGATCGGGTCGGTCAGCGCGCGGCCGTAGAAGACGCGTACGAGCTGCTCGCAGTCGGCCCGGCTCTCGATGTCGTGGCGGTCGTCCATCCGACTCTCACTATGACTGCCTCCGGTACGTGATCTGGAGATCGGGCTCCCAGGTCTCGCCACCGTCGTGCGACATGTGCCAGAGCCCGGCGATCGTGTCGCCCTCGATCCGGCCCTCGAAGCGCTGGTCGAACTCCTCGGCGTCGCGGGCGAGGCGCCAGACGCCGTCGTCGAGGCTGGCCGCGTACGTGCGCTCGACGCCGCGCGAGTCGAAGTAGCGCATCGAGAGCCCGTCGCCGTCGGCGCCGAGGATCACGATCGCGTCCGGGAACAGCTCGTGGTCCAGGTGGCTGCGGCCGATCAGGAAGTGGCCGCCCTCGAGCCACTCGAACGTGGAGATACCGCTGACGGTCGCGTCGAAGGCGGGGTGCGTGGCGGTGGTGGCCCAGGTGCCGACGAGCGCGTCGAGCGCGCGAACCTTGGCCGGGGGCGCTGTGTCGTCCATCGCACAAGCGAAGCGCATCGGCCGGACCGGCGCGTCGCGGTACCGCGGCGTGGCGCCGCGGGACCGCGCGCGAAGATTCGTTCAGGCGCTGCCGACCGGCGTCGTCCCGAACATCAGCGTCCGCCGGCGCACGTCGTAGTGGACGACGGACGCGGTCGAGAGCATGTCCTGCAGGTTGTCCGCGTCGTCGGGGTCGACGGTCAGCACCTCTTCCCAGGCGCCTTGGTCGAGGACGAGCTGCAGCGTCCACGTTCCCCGGGGCGGACGGCTTGCCGGCGACCCACGTGAACTGGTAGTGGCTGAGCTGCCGGACCTGGATCGAGTCGTCGGTCACGGGCTGCTTGGGCTGGGGCATGGGCGTCTCCTGCTCGTGGGGCGGAAGAACCAGGCTCACCGTCCTGACGTCGCCGGACGCAACCCGTCAGGCGAGCACGTAATGGGCCTGACCGCCGATCCGGGAATTCCCGCTGCCCGGCGGGGTCTTCCAGGCATGCCCCGTCTGAATCGAATCACCACGACCGCGTGCACTTCGGTGGCGGCGACGCTCGTCTCCCTCGGCGTCGCGGCGTTCGCGGCCCCGGCGCATGCAGCGACGTTCGTCGTCGACAAGCCCAGCGACGCCGGGGCCGGCTCCCTGCGCCAGGCCATCCTCGACGCCAACGCACTGGCGGGGACCGGACCGGATCGAGTTCGCGATCCCGGGCGACCCGGCGGTCGCGCAGGTGATCGCGCCGGTCAACGACCTGCCCACGCGTCACCGGGCGGGTCGAGATCGACGGCTACACGCAGGCCGGCTCGGCGCAGGCGCTGCCCGGCGTGCCGGCCGAGGTGCGCGTCGTGATCGACGCGACGGCGACGAACCGCGGCCTCGAGCTCGCCACCGACGGCAGCCTGGTCCGCGGACTCCAGGTCACCGACGCCGCCCTGGGGTTCCTCGTCGCCGACGGGATCGTCGTCACCGGCGACGGCAACCGGCTCGAGGGCAACCTGATCGGCACCGACGGCACGCAGGATCTGGGCAACGACGACGCCGGCATCGATATCACCGGTGACTTCAACACGGTGGGCGGGAAGACGCCCGCGGCCCGGAACGTCATCGCCGGGAACAGCGGCGACGGCGTGCGCATCACGGGCATGGCGAACCGGGTCGCCGGCAACTTCATCGGCACCGAGGAGACCGGCACCCAGGACATCGGCAACACCGGCGACGGCGTCGCGATCACCGGACCGCAGAACCTCGTCGGCGGCTCGCAGGCCGCGAGCCGGAACATCGTCTCCGGCAACAACTTCGACGGCGTCGCCGTGGCGGCGCGAGCAACCGGGTGACCGGGAACTACATCGGCACCGACGTCACCGGGACCCTCGACGTCGGCAACGACTTCGCCGGCGTCGAGATCACCGGTGCGGGGAACCTCGTCGGCACCGCCGCCAAGGGTGAGGGGAACCTGATGTCGGACAACGCCACCGGCGTGCGAGGTCAAGGCCAGCAACGGGACCGGAAACCGGATCCAGGGCAACCTGGTCGGCACCGACGTGACCGGCACGCAGGACCTCGGCAACAGCAGCGACGGCATCTCCGTCGCGGCCGGCGCGGCCGCCACGCTGATCGGCGGCTCCCAGTCCGGCGCCGGAAACGTCATCGGCGGAAACGACTCGGGGATCGTCCTCAGCGGCGACGCGAACAGCGTCCTGGGCAACCGGATCGGAACGACGATCACGACGGACACGGCGCTGCCGAACGACATCGGCGTCGAGATCAACGGCGCGGACGGCAACACGATCGGCGGGCAGGCCACGGGCGAGGCGAACGTGATCTCGGGCAACGACGACACGGGCATCTACATCAACGACGACGTCAACTTCGACCCCGCCATGAACAACCGGGTCGAGGGCAACCGGATCGGCACGAACCTCGCCGGCACGCTCGGCGTGCCGAACACCGGCGACGGCATCGACATCCTCTCCTCCAGCTTCAACACGATCGGCGGCCGCAGCGCGGGTGCCGGGAACCTGATCGCGGCGAACGACGACGACGGCGTGCGGCATCCGGGTCACCGCCGGCGCGTCCGCCGGCAACGAGATCGTCGGCAACGTGATCGGCCTGGACGCCGCCGACGCCGCCCTTCCCAACGGCGGGGACGGCATCGACCTCGTCAGCGCCAACAGCAACACGATCGGCGGGACCGGGCCGCGCGCGGGCAACGTCATCGCGGCCAACGGCGACGACGGCATCGAGCTCGACGACGCCGACACCAACTCGATCCTCGCCAACCAGATCGGCACCGACGCGACGGGCACGCTCGACCGCGGCAACGGCGGCAGCGGCGTGCGCATCGACGGCGACCTCAACCGGGTCGGCGACGAGCACGGGGTCGCGCCGGCGAACACGATCGCCTTCAACGACGAGGACGGCGTGACGGTCGAGGACGGCGTCGGGAAACCGCGTCTCCCACAACGCGATCCGCGCCAACGACGAGCTCGGCATCGACCTCGACGCCGACGAGCTGACCGACAACGACCTGCTGGCGCTCGACGCCGACAGCGGCCCCAACGACCTGCAGAACTTCCCCGTCGTCACCACGGCCCTCCGCCGCGTCGTGCAGACCCCCGGCCCCAACGGCCTCCCGGTCTTCACGTTCGTCACGGACGTCACCTGGACGCTCGACTCCGAGGCGTCCAGGAGCTTCGTGATCGAGTTCTACGCGAACGCCACCTGCGACGCGACGCGAACCCGCCGAAGGCGAGGTGTTCCTCGGGTCGACCTTCGCTCAGACCGACGCCGCGGGTCTCGCCGCGGGCACCGCGACGGTGGCGGCCGCGCCCTTCGGCCAGTCGGTCACCGCCACGGCGATGATCCTCGCCCCGGGCACCCCGCCGGGACAGATCGGCTTCCCGAGCTCGAACAGCCACAGCTCCGAGTTCTCCGCCTGCACCGAGATCGGCTGATCACCGCAGGCCTGACGCCTTGCCGGGACGAACTTCGGCTGGGTAAGGAGGCTGGAGTTTCGGCGGCGTCTCATGGATGGGACGGATCGGCGAGTCGGCGGAGGTGCTGTGGCGGTTAGGTGTCGCTATTCGACCATTAGCCGCCCCACGACCGTCGAACCGAGCGCCAACGCGCCAGCGGCGTTCCATAGATGAGACGCCGCCCAACTCCTGCCTCCCTACCCAGCGCAGTTGACTTTCGAGCCGAACCGGCACCAGGAGCACCAGCGATCTCACCGCACGAGGCGCACGACGAGCCCGGCGCCGCCGGCCGCGATCGGCTCCCCCGCTCCCGCCATCAGGCCGAGGATCCGGGCGACGTAGCCGCGCGTCTCCGGATAGGGCGGGATGCACATGCACTCGCCGACGGCGCCCGGGCCCGCGTTGTAGGCCGCGAGCGCGAGCGGGACGGAGGCGAACCGGCGCAGCAGGTCGCGCATCAGGTGGGCCTGGGCGTCGATCGCCTGCTCGGGGTCGAACGGGTCGTCGAGCCCGAGTGCCCGAGCGGTGCCCGGCATGAACTGGGCGATGCCCTGGGCGCCCGCGTGGCTGGTCGCGAACGGGTTGAAGTTGCTCTCGGCGTAGAGCTGGGCGGCGAGCAGCGTCGCGGACACGTTCCAGCGCTGCGCGGCACGGGTCAGGAGCGGCGCGAAGCGGGCGGGGACGAACGCGGGCAGGCCGGTGCGGCGGCTGCCGTCGCCGGGGCTGCGGCGGGTCGAGCGGGCGTTGAGCGTGAACCCGTAGTGCCACGGCTCGTGCGGGTACCGCTGCACGAAGTGGAAGCGGCCGGCGTGCGCGGCGAGCCACGCGTACGCCGAGGGCGGGCCGAGGTCGAGCTCGGTGGCGAAGCGGTGCAGCGACGTGCCCGGCGGCGCGACCCAGCGCGGGTCCGGGTTGCGGGCGAACAGCTCGGCCTGCTCGGCGTCGGACCGGTAGCCGCTGTTGACCGCGAGCACGACGCCGTCCGCCTTCGCCGCGCGCTCCATGCGGTCGAAGGCGAGCGCGACGTCCGGCCGCATCGGGACCCCCTGCCGGTACGCCAGCGGACCGTCGTAGCCGCCGCCGGCGGCGAACGGCGACAGCCCGTCCGCCCCGGGCGGCGCGAGCTCGGCCTCCGCGACCGCGTTCACGTCGAGCCGCCGCCGCTCCTCGCCGCGGCGCACGACGACCCGCTCGCGCACGCCGACGCGGATCCGCACCGGAGCGAACGAGTCGGCGTCCGGGAACGCGATCTCCGCCGCGTCGGCGCGGTTCGCCGCCGCGACCCGCTCGGCCGCGGCGCGCCCGAGCGCCAGGTACGCGTCGCGAGCCAGATGGCGCGGGTTCGGCCGGCCGTCGAGGACCGCCGGCTCGAACAGCCGCGCGTACGAGCCGTGCATCGCCCGCGCGCCGGCCAGCGCGGCCAGGTCCGCCGCGCGCTGCGCGGCCGCCTCGCGCGCCACGCCGCGAGCCACGACGCCGAGCACGACCACGCCCACCAGCACCGCGGCCAGGCCCGCGACGAGCAGCAGCGACGCCTGCCCGCGCTCGCCGCCCGCGAGCTGCCGGACACGCGTCATGGCGCCTCCGCGCGCGCGGCGGTGAGCGGCGGATCGAGTCGGGGTGCGGCGATGCCCGCGAGCGCGAGCACGCGCGGCGCTCCGCGCGTGACCGGGCGGCACGCGAAGGCGGAGATGCAGCGGTCGCCGAGCGCGGCGAGCGCCGCGCGGGCGAGCGCCGTGGCCGGCTCGGCCGCGACGACCGCGAGGTCGTGCTGCTCGACGAGCCGGTCGAGCTCCGGTGGCCGCGCGCCGGTGAGGGCGCTCACGAGCGGGCCGTCGACCACCGCTGCGGCAGCGTGGATCGCGCGGGCCGCGGCCGCCGGCTCCTGCGGGAGGTCGAGCCATGCCAGCCGCCCGCGCGCGACCGCCGCCAGCTCGTCGGTCTGGAGCCGCGCGGCCAGCCGCCCGGCGCCGCGCGTCGCCGCCCCGCGCGGCGGCGGCAGCCCGGCGCCGCCGTTGCGCCAGACCGCGACGAGCGCCGCCGGCGAGCGATCCGCCGCCCGCAGGGTGAGCGCGAGCGCCGCGGCGAGCGGCCGCGCCGCCTGGTCCGTGCCGACCACGACCACCCGCGCGGCGGCGGGAACGACCGCCGTCCCGGGCGCGACCGATCCACGCCCGCCCGGCGCGAGCACGAACGCGGCCGCCCGGTCGAGCGGACCGGTCACGGCGCCGGCTCCGGACCGGCGTCGGCGCTCTCGGTGGCCGACAGCGCGGTGCCGAGGAGCGGGACGCGTGGGTGCACGGTGACGATGACCCGGCGGGCGCGGACGCCGATCTCGGCGCGGGTCCCGGCGGGCAGCGAGCCGCGTGCGGCGGCGCGCGGGTCGCGGTCCTGGAGCAGGGCGATCGCGCCCGCGTGAGCGGCCTGGCCCGCGTGCTCGGCGGCCGACTGGGCGGCGAGGATCGTCGCGCCCGCGAGGCCGGCCACGACGGCGAGCGGGAGCAGCGCGACGAGCTCGACGGTCGCCTGACCGCTCTCTGCGGACAGCCGCGTCATTGCGGCTCGAAGTGGGCCGTGGCTCGCGCGCGGCCGAGCGCGGGCAGGCCCGGCAGCGTCGGGATCGGCACCGCGACGCGGACCCAGCCGGCCGCGGCCGCCCCCACCTCCAGGTCGCGCTCGAGCCGCCGCGGCAGGTGGTCGCGCGCAGCCCGCGCCGGATCGCCGCCGACCGCGTGGGCGCGCGCCGCCGCCCGCGCCGCCGCGGTGGCCGCCCATACGGCGTGGCCGGCGAGCGCCGCCTGCCACAGCACCAGCAGCACGACCGCGAGCAGCGGCAGCACCGCGACCAGCTCGACGGTCGCCTGCCCGCTCTCACCGCGTCCGCAGACGCGGGCGAGGCCCGCCGAGGCGCGGGGCGGGGGCGGCCGTTCGGGCTGGAATCCGGAGCGCCTGGTCACGCTCCGCAGCCTCGCGCGCCACGTGTGACGGCTCTACACGCGATCGGTGCGAAACCGGTGCGAATCTGTGCCATCCCATACGAGTGGTGCGGGCGGGCTCCCCTGGTTTGGAGCTAGGGTGCAGGGCACATGGGCACGGAACGCCTGGTAGTTGAGTTCGAACGACGGATCGACGGCAGCGTGCTGCTGCGGCTCAGCGGCAAGCTGGAGCAGGCCACCGCGCCGGTACTGGACGGGGTCCTGCAAGCTCTGCACGCGGACGTCGAGAACGTCGTCCTCGACCTTGCCGGCGTCGATCACATAGACGGTCGCGGGCTCGAGCTGCTGCTCGAGGTCGAGGCTCGCGCGCGGCGCAGCGGCACGTCGCTCGAGGTCACCGGCATCCGCGAGAGCCTGCGGGAGCGGCGCCCGCCGCACGCCTGAGCACGATCACGGAAGCGCACCGCCCGCGGACCCCGGTAGAACCTGGGGCATGCGGATCAAGCTCACCACCGTCTACGTCGACGACCAGGATCGCGCCCGCGAGTTCTACACCGGCGCGCTCGCCCTGCAGCTGAAGTCCGACGTCGCCTACAGCGCCGAGGAGCGGTGGCTGACGGTCGTCTCGCCCGAGGACCCGGAGGGCGCGGAGCTGCTGCTCGAGCGGCCCGACGCCGCCGCGCGCGCCTTCCGCGACGCCCGCAGGCAGGCGGGCAAGCCCGCGACCGCCCTGTCGACGGCCGACTGCCACGCCGACGCCGAGCGCCTGAAGGCCGCCGGCGTGCACTTCACCCTGGAGCCCACCGTGCTGCCCTACGGCGGCATCGACGCGGTCTTCGACGACACCTGCGGCAACCTCATCTGCCTGCACCAGGACGCATGAACCTGGACGCGTACCTCGCCCGCCTGCGGCTCGCCGCCGAGCCGCCCTCCGTGGACGCGCTCAAGCGCCTGCACCGCGCCCACGTGGAGCGGATCCCGTACGAGGCGATCGAGATCCAGCTCGGCAACCCGACGACGGTCGACCCGCACGAGGCCGCGGCGCGCATCCTCGAGCGCCACCGCGGCGGCTACTGCTACCACCTCAACGGCGCGTTCTCGCTGCTGCTGCGAAGCGCTCGGCTACGACGTCGTCTGGCACCGCGCGGGCATCCACAACCACGCAGAGTCCGCCGCCGTCGGCTCACAACGAGCGAACCACCTCGCGCTGACGGTCCACGGCCTCCCGGCCCCCGAGTGCCCGGCGGGCGACTGGCTCGTCGACGCCGGCCTCGGCGACGGGCTGCACGAGCCGCTGCCGCTGCGTCCCGGCACGTACGCACAGGGCCCGCTCACGTTCACGCTCGCGCACTCGACCAGCGACCCGGGCGGCTGGCGCCTCGAGCACGACCCGAAGGGGAGCTTCGCGGGCATGGACTTCCACCCCGCGCGCGCGACGCAGGCGGACTTCCGTGCCCGCCACGAGTGGCTCTCGACGTCCCCGGAGTCGGGCTTCGTCCGCACCTGCGCGGTCCAGCGCCGCGACGCGCACGGCGTCGACATCCTGCGCGGCTGCGTCCTGACCCGAGTCGGCAGCGACGCGCCGCCGTTCACGCTCGACACGCGCGACGAGTGGTTCGGAACGCTCGCGGACACGTTCGACCTCCCGCTCACCGACATCGACGATGCGGCGCGGACCCGGCTCTGGAGCCGCGTCCGGCGGGCTCACGAGGACTGGCTCAGTACATCCGGTACGAGCGCCACACCGTGACGAGCCCGTACACGGCGGCACCGATGAACGCGAGCCAGAGCACCGCGCCGAGCCCGCCGCCGTCCCACATCCGCTCGGTCGCGACGAGCGTGATCGCGATCAGCCCGATGCAGCCGTAGAGCAGCGCCCGCATGCGCTCGTCGAGCCCGTAGATCGTCTCCCGGTTCTGCACGTAGAGCCGGTAGCCGAAGAACAGCAGCCCGCCGAGGAAGATGATGCTGAAGAGGTTGCTGATCGTGTTGGCGGCCGTGCCGCCGCCCGGCAGCTGCCAGACGGCGACCGCGAGCACCAGGATGATCGCGATGTTGCGCAGGTGCTTGTTGCGGTCGGGCCCCACGACCGCTCACGATACCGCCGTCAGGCGGAGGCGGGGACCTGCGGCACGTCGGCCTCGACGACCACGGGCTCGACGAGCTCGGGCCGCGGGGCGACCACGTCGGCCGGCTCGCCGGCGAACCGGTAGCCGATCCCGAAGTGCGTGTGGATGTAGCGCCAGCCCGGCGAGGCACGCTCGAGCTTCTGGCGCAGCTTGCGCACGAACACGTCGACCGAGCGGTCGCCGTGGACCATCGCGTAGCCCCAGACGCGCTCGTAGATCTCCTCGCGCTGCAGCACCTGGCCCTCGGCGTCGGCGAGCAGCTGGATCAGCTCGAACTCGCGGCGCGTCAGGTCGACCGACACGCCGGCGACGAAGGCCTGGAACTGGTCGGCCCGGATCTCGACCTCGCCGACCAGCTGCGGCGTGGCCTCCGAGCGCGCGTCGGCGCGCTTGCGCCGCCGCACGACCGCCTCGACGCGGGCGATCAGCTCCTCCGGGTGGCACGGCTTGGTCACCCAGTCGTCGGCGCCGAGCCGCAGCCCGCGCACGCGCTGGGCGACGCTCGACTGCCCGGTGCAGACCACGACGCCCAGGTGCGGGAGTCGCACGCACAGCTTCTCGAGGTAGGTCCACGCCTGCGGCCCGAGGACCGCGAGATCGAGGACGACGGCGTTGAGCCGCATCGACACCATGACGTCGAGTGGGACCGGGGAGGCCAGCACGCGGTGCTGCCAGCCGGCGCCCTCCAGGCGCTTGGTCAGCACCTGCAGGAATCCACTGTCCGAATCGACGATCGCCAGGCGGATCTGCGCCTGACCACCGGCACCCCCGCGCCGGCGCTGCCCTTCCAGGGCGTTCAGGTTCACGTTCATCTCCTGGCGAAGGATACGGCGCGAACGCGACTTCGATGCGAACCGCCCCGAATTCGGTAACAGGATCGTCACACGCGTGTCACAGACGCGGCGAAGTTCCCGCTCGCTGGGCCGATCAGACTCGTGAAGCGTCTGAGAACTCGCGGAACAACCCGGTCACGACGAACGCGACCTGCTCGCCGATGTCGACCGCGTTGTCGCCGATCCGCTCGAGCGCACGGGCCACGAGCATCATCGTCATCGCCCACTCGCGGCGGTCCTTGTCGTCGCCGATCTCGACCGCGCGGCGGAAGACCTCGCGGTTGAGCTGGTTGATCTCCTCGTCCTGGCGCACGAGGTCCTCGGCGAGCGCGACGTCACGCAGCGTGAACGCCTGCTTGCACTGGGCGACCTCCGAGCGTGCGAGCTTGCCCATGCGGAAGATCCGCTCGAGCATCGCCTCGTCCGACGGCGGCTCGTAGCCGGTCAGCGGCAGGACCTTCGCGATGTTCACGCACTGGTCCCCCATCCGCTCGACGTGCTTGATCACGTGCAGCAGCGCGGCCACGGTGCGCAGGTCGCTCGCCACCGGCGCCTGCAGCGCCAGCAGCGAGAGGATGCCCTGGTGGACCTCGAGGTAGCGGCCGTCGATCCGGTCGTCGTCGTGGACGACGATCGCCGCCAGCTCGATGTCCTGGTGCTCGAGCGCCTCCAGCGTCCGGTCGAGCGTGATCACCACGAGGTCGAGCGCGCCGAGCGTCTGCTGCCTCGAGGGCGCGGAGCTCGTCCTGGAAGTGGACGCGCGCGTGCTCGGCCATCAGCCGACCTTACCGGTGACGTAGTCCTCGGTCCGCTTGTCGTCAGGGTTCGTGAAGATCTTGTCGGTCGCCGCGTACTCGACGACGCGGCCGGTGCGGTGCTTCTCGTCGGCGTCCAGCTCGACGGTGAAGAACGCGGTCCGGTCCGACACGCGCGCCGCCTGCTGCATGTTGTGCGTGACGATCACGATCGAGTACTCCTGCTTGAGCTCGAGCATCAGGTCCTCGATCCGGCCCGTGGAGATCGGGTCGAGCGCCGAGCACGGCTCGTCCATCAGCAGCACGTCGGGCTCGGTCGCCAGCGCGCGGGCGATGCAGAGGCGCTGCTGCTGGCCGCCGGACAGGCCGAACGCGTTGTCCTTGAGGCGGTCCTTGACGTCGTCCCAGAGCGCGCCGCGCTTGAGCGCGTTCTCGACGATCTCCTCCATGTTGCCCTTCATGCCGATCACGCGCGGGCCGAAGGCGATGTTGTCGAAGATCGACTTGGGGAACGGGTTCGGCTTCTGGAAGACCATCCCGATCCGCTTGCGCACCTGCACCGGGTCGATCTTCTCGTCGTAGAGGTTCTGCTCGTGGTAGACGACCTCGCCCTCGACGCGCGCCGACGGGATCAGGTCGTTCATCCGGTTCAGGCAGCGGATGAACGTCGACTTGCCGCAGCCGGACGGGCCGATCAGCGCGGTGATCTGCTGCTTGCGGAGCGTCCAGCGTGATGTCGGTCACGGCGCGGTGGTCGCCGTAGAACACCGCTGACGTCGCGGACGTCGAAGATCGACTCGACGCGGCGCCGTGGCCGAGCGCGTCGCCCTGGGCCGCGGCGATGTGCTCCGCGGCGCGCGTCGCGCCAGCGAAGCGTGCTCGGCGTCGCGGCGCCTCGGTGTCCCTCATCGTTCGTCAGGCATGTCGTAGTCCTCTACCACTTCTGCTCGTAGCGATTGCGAAGCCAGATGGCGACCGAGTTCATCAGCAGCAGGATGATCATGAGCACGCAGATCGCGCCGGCCGCGCCGGTGATGAACTCCTGGTTCGGATCCTGCGATCGATGCGAAGATCTGGAGCGGCAGCGCGGTGAACGCGCTGTCGAGGCCGTCGGGGTTGAAGCGCGGCGAACACCGCCGCGCCGATGACGAGGAGCGGCGCAGTCTCGCCGATCGCGCGCGACAGGGCAAGGATGACGCCGGTCGCGATGCCGGGCGATCGAGCCCGGCAGCACCTGCTTCCAGATCGTCTGCCACTGCGTCGCGCCGAGCGCCAGCGAGCCCTCGCGGATCGACGGCGGGACCGCCCGGATCGCCTCGCGCGCGACGATGATCACGACCGGCAGCACCGAGCAGCCCGAGCGTGAGCGCGCCCGCCAGCAGCACCGGGCCCATGCCGAGCGGCCCGCGCACGATGAAGGCCAGGCCGAGGATGCCGTAGACGACCGACGGCACCGACGGCGAGGTTCTGGATGTTGACCTCGATCAGCCGGTTCCACCAGCGGTTCGGTCGGCGTACTCCTCGAGGTAGACCGCGGTGGCGACGCCGAGCGGCACGATGAAGCACGGCGCAGATGACCATCAGGTACAGCGTGCCGACGAGCGCCGACTCGACGCCCGAGTTCTCCGGGATGATGCGCGACGGGAAGCTCGTGATGAAGTCCCACGAGACGACCGACGCCGCCGTCGGACACGAAGTCCCAGATCAGCGCGCCGAGCCCGAGGAACGCGATGCCGAGCGCGGCGTACATCGTGCCGCGGAAGCCCTCGTCGGCCGCGGTCTCGCGGCCGCGAGCGGCGCGGGATCACCGACGCCGCGATCTGTGCACCCGCTCATTCGTACACCTGCCGGTACTTGCGGACGAAGCCGGATCGACGCGATGTTGAGCATCAGCGTGATCACGAGCAGGGTCAGGCCGACGGCGAAGATCGTGAGGTACTCGATCGAGCCGGTCGAGATGTCGCCGCGCGAGATCGAGGCGATGAAGGCGGCCATCGTTCGAGTGGCTCTCGGTCGGATCGAGGTCGAGGCTCGCGAGTCTGGCCGCCGGCGACCAGCACGAGCACGGTCTCGCCGACGGCGCGCGACGCGCCGAGGATGAGCGCGGCGACGATGCCCGAGAGCGCGGCCGGGAAGACGATCCGCAGCGAGACCTGGAGCTTGCTCGCCCCGAGGCCGAAGGCGCCCTCGCGCAGCGAGGCCGGCACCGCGGACATCGCGTCCTCCGCCACCGACGCGATCGTCGGCAGCACGAGCAGGCCCATGATGATGCCGGCGGAGAGCGCGTTGAAGACCTCGACCTCGATGTTGAAGACGCCGCGCAGGATCTCCGGCGTGAAGTACGTGAGGGCGAAGTAGCCGAACACGATCGTCGGGACGCCGGCCAGGACCTCGAGGATCGGCTTGACGACCTTGCGCACGCGGGTCGGCGCGTACTCGGACAGGTAGATCGCGACCAGCAGGCCGAGCGGGATCGCGACGACCAGCGCGATCACCGACACGTAGAGCGTGCCGAAGACCAGCGGGAGCACGCCGAACGACTGCTGCTCGCCGGCGAACGTGGGCGCCCAGCGAGTGCCGAACAGGTAGTCCCTGATCGGGACCTCGCCGAAGAACTGGATCGTCTCGACGATCAGCGATCCGACGATCGCCAGCGTCGTGAGCACCGACAGCGACCGCGGCGGCGAAGAGGAAGACGCGGATCGCCCCCTCGAAGCGCGTGCGCGGCGTGGGGGTCCGGGTGAGGTTCACCCGGACCCCCTGCGCGCCTGCGGCGGCCGCGTAGCGCGGCTCGGCCATGTGGCTAGGCCCCTCCGCCCAGGGACTCGACCTTGGTCTTGGACTCGGCGATCTGCTCCTCGGTCAGCGGCACGATCTGGGCCGCCTCGGCGATCGCCGGCTCGTTGGCGATCACGAAGTCGATGAACGCCTTGACCTCCGGCTTCTTCAGCTCCTCGGCCGACGGGTACATGTACAGCTGTCGGCTGAGCGGCGTGTAGGAGCCGTCCTGGATGTTCTCGGCCGAGGGCGGCTGGCAGCTCGCCTCGTCCTCGCCGACGCCCACCAGGTTCAGCTTGTCGGCGTTCTGCTCGTAGTACGAGAAGCCGAAGTAGCCGAGGCCGCCGGGGCTGCCGGAGACGCCGGTGACGAGCTGGTTGTCGTCCTCGGACGCCTCGTAGTCCTCGCGGCTCGCGCCCTCCTCGCCGTTGATCACGTCGGTGAAGAAGTCGAACGTGCCGGAGTCCGTGCCCGGGCCGAACAGCGTCAGCTCGGTGTCGGGCAGGCTCGGGTCGATCTCCGACAGGTTCTTGATCTTGGACTTGGGCTCCCAGATCTGCTTGAGCTGGTCGACCGTCAGGCACTCGACGGTCAGCTCCTTGCTGGTCACGACCGAGATGCCGTCGTTGGCGACCGCGACCTCGTCGTACTCGATGCCGTTCTGCTCGCAGACGGCCGTCTCGTCCTCCTCGATCGAACGCGAGGCGGTCGAGATACCGGTCTCACCCGCGCAGAACTTCTCGAAGCCGCCGCCCGTGCCGGACTGGCCGACCGAGATCTGGACGTTGGGCTGCTCCTCGTTGAACAGCTCCGCCGCGGCCTGCGCGAACGGGAAGACCGTCGACGAGCCGTCGATCCGGATGCTGCCCGACAGCTCCTCGCTGCTGGTCTCCTCCTGCGCCCCCGAACCGCCGCTCCCCGTCGGCTCCTCCTCGTCGTCGCCGCATGCAGCGGCGCCGAACGCCAGCGTCGCCGTCGCGGCGAGTACCAGCAGTGGACGATAGATCCTCATAACCCTTCCTTCTCCGTTGTGTGCGGCAGCGAGGCTCGCAGCGGTGGCATGCCCACCCTGTTACCGAGTCGTCGCTTCCTTGTGAAAAGGGTGTGAAGGCTCCGGTTGGAACCGGTAGCCGAAGCCGAAGTGCGTATGGATGAACCGCGTCTCCGGCAGCGCGTCGGCGAGCTTCGTCCGCAGCTTGTGGACGTACACGTCCACCGAGCGGTCCGCGTCTCGCATCGGCGCGCCCCACACCGTCTGGTAGAGCTCCTCCCGCGGAACGATGCGGCCCTGGCGGCGCGCCAGCGCCGCCAGCAGCTCGAGCTCGCGTACGGAGAGCGTCAGCGCCCGTCCACCGGCGAGCGCGAGGTACTCCGACGGGCGGATCTCCAGCTCCCCGGCCTTGATGACCTCTCCCGCCCCGGCCTGTTGGATCGACTGCATCGTACCGGAAGATCGAGCAGCGGCGGAGCCGTGCGGTTACCGACGGGTGAACCGGCTGTGAAAGAGCTGTGAACGGCCCTACCGGGCGACTGGGCCGAGGTTACCGTTGGCTTGCATGTGGCCGGCGAAGGGCAAAGCGGACGTCGAGCTCCTCGCCCTGTTCGAGGAGTCGGGGCGCAACGTGCAGCGGGCGACCGTCCTGCTGCGCGACCTGCTGACCGACTACCCGGAGCACCCGGAGCTGGCGCAGGAGGTGCTCGCGTGCGAGCACGAGGGCGACCGCATCGCCCACGACATCCTGCACCGGCTCGCCGAGCGTGGCCCGGCGCACCTGGACAGCGCGGACGTGCACGCGCTCGCCGGCG
Source organism: uncultured Solirubrobacteraceae bacterium (assembly GCA_963843485.1). Lineage (GTDB taxonomy): Bacteria > Actinomycetota > Thermoleophilia > Solirubrobacterales > Solirubrobacteraceae > DASSUW01. The sequence continues at coordinate 43,123 of CAWJKK010000004.1, forward strand.
CGCTCGACGACGTCGTCGATCACGCCGAGGAGGCGGCCGACCAGCTCGGGCTCTACGGCGTCGAGGCGCCGATGGAGGCCGCGGTCGAGATGACCGAGGTGCTCGTGCTCGCCGCCGACGAGGTCGCCGAGTCGCTCAGCCGCATGCGCGACGGCGAGACCCCGCTTCCCAACCTCGTCGAGATCCACCGGCTCGAGAACGAGGCCGACCGGATCGTCCGCGGCGCGGTCGCCTCGCTCTTCGTCACCGGGATCGACCCGATGATCGTGATCCGCTGGAAGGACATCTTCGAGACGCTCGAGGAGTCCGTCGACGCCTGCGAGACCGTGGCGAACGTGCTCGAGGGCATGTCGCTCAAGCGCGCCGCCGCCAACGGCCGCTAGCGCACCCGCACGCGGTTCGTACGCGTTGCGCTGCCGTCGATGCTGTAGCCGGCGACGTTGACCCAGCGGACCGCCCCGGGACGGCGCGGCCGGAGCACGACGCGGAAGCGCGTGCGCCCGCGGCCGTTGAGGTACTCGAGCGCCTGCTCGTCGACGGGCTCGCCGCGGCGCGCCCGCAGCGCGGCGACGAGGAACCAGACGCGGCGTGCGGGCCGGCGCGTGCGCCAGGCGACGATCACGTCGCGGCCGGCGCGGCGCGCGCGCAGCGCGATCGGGCGCGGCACCGGCAGCGCCCGGCGGATGATGATCCGCGTGCGCAGCGCCGCGCGCACCACGCGCTCGCCGCCGGGCGCGGTCGCCCGCACGACGACGCGGGCGTCGAGGCGCCGCGCCTCGTCGTCGGAGAGCCAGGTGACCGGTACGCGCAGCCGCAGCGGACCTGCGCTCGACCGGCTCGCGCTCACGGCGTCGTACTCGACGTCGCTGCCGGCGAGCCGAGCGCGCACGTCGCACGCGCGGTCGCAGCGCACCGTGACGGGCAGCGCCTGCGACGCGAACAGCCGCCGGCTGCGGCGGCCGCTGATCGTGAGCCGCGGGGGCGCCGGCCCGGCCGCCCGCGGCGCCCCGTCGACGGCCAGGTGGAGGCGCCCGCCGCCGCGCGGGAAGTCGCGCAGCGAGCCGAGCCCGGCGTTGTCCGTCCACGCGACGGCGGCGCGGCCGCCGGCCAGGAACAGCGGCACGACGCCGTTGGCGTCGCGCAACGAGCTCCCGAGCCGCTGCGGCGCGCCGAAGCCGCCGCTGAGCGTCCCGGGGGCGAGCCAAGGCCGCGCCGGCGTGCCCTCGGCCCACGCGAGCAGCGCCCGGCCGTCGGGTGCGAGCGCCGCCGCAGCCGCGCGTTGTCCGCGTCGTAGGGGCGTGCGCCGAACGGCGAGCTGCTGACCAGCTCCGCGTAGACGAGGCCGAACGGCGACGAGCTCTCGCCCGCGACCCGTTCGACCGCGCCGAACGCCGTGCGCGCGGAGCGGCGCACCGCGTACACGTTCTCGCCGAACCCCTTCCAGGCGATCACCGCGCCGCCGCCGCGCCGCAGCGCGACGGCTGGCCACTCGGCGCCGTCCCGACCGCCGACCGCGACGCGGGCGAACGCGCCGCCCGGCGGGCGCTCGAACGTGACCGGGCCGTCGACCGTGTCGCCGTAGACGAGCAGAGCGCCGCCGTCGCCCGCCACCGCCAGCGCCGGCCGCGACACCTCCTCCGCGCGCGGGGCGACCCGCTGGACCGCGAAGGGGCGGCCCGGCGCCGCGGTCGCGGCGGCGATCGCCACGATGCCGTTCGACTCGTTCTTGCGCTCGACCAGCGGCTGCGACCACGCGACCGTGGCCGTGCCCGCGTCGTCGATGCCGGCGAGGACGGTGGTCTCGAACTCGTCGGTCGCGCGCCAGCGCGTGAGCGGCTCGACCGGGCCGAACCCGCCGCCGGCGCGCGCGCCGCGCGCTGACGATCCGGACGTCGATGTCGTCCTCGCCGGCGACCGTGCCGCGATGCTGCGCCCAGGCGACGACCGCGTGCCCGTTCGGCGCCAGGGCCACGGCCGGGACGGTCGGCAGGAAGCTGGCGTCGCCGAGCGCGACCGGCGCGCCGGACCCGGCCTCGGCGGCGCGCATCTCGAAGCGGCCGCGCCCCACGCGCGCCGGACCGGCGACGAGCGGCCCGGCCGCGGCGGCGCAGGTCGCCAGCGAGCCGAGGCGCACGCGAGCCGGCTCGCCGAGCCCGGACGGGCTCGCCGCGACCAGGTCGGTCGTCGAGTCGCGGCGCGTCCACTCACCGAGCAGCGCGAGCCCGCCCGGGACGCCGGTGGGACGCAGGCAGATCGCCGTGTCGCCGCCCGCGACCGGCGCGAACGGCAGCTCGCCGACCTGCGCGGCGGCGCTCGCCGGGAAGGCGAGCACGACGAGGGCTCCGATCAGGCAGCGCACGGCTACCCCGCGACCGCCTCGTACTGCTCGTACAGCGCCTGCACGGCCCGCTTGGCCTCCTCGTGCCGGGCGGTCGACCGCGCGGCGGTGCGCGGATCGTTCCAGGCCGAAGGGTCGGCGAGCTCCTCCTCGACGACCGCCAGCGCCGCCTCGGCGCGCTCGATCTCCTGCTCGAGCTCGCGCGCCCGCCGCTGCTGGTTCTTGGACGGGGCCTTGGCCTTCTCGGGAGGCGGCGGGGCGGGCTTGGCGGCGGCGGGCGGCTTGGCGCGCTTGGCCGCCCGCTCGGCGTCCGCCTCCTCCTCGCGCACGCGCAGGTACTCCGGCCAGCCGCCGACGTAGGAGCGCAGCGTGCCGTCCTGGACCGCGACCGTGCGCGTGCCGACCGCGTCGAGCAGCGCGCGGTCGTGGGAGATCAGCAGCAGCGAGCCGGGGAACGCCTGCAGCGCCGCCTCGAGCGCCTCGCGGCTCTCGAGGTCGAGGTGGTTGGTCGGCTCGTCGAGCACGAGCACGTTGGCGCCGGAGTGGACGAGGATCGCCAGCGAGAGCCGCCGCCGCTCGCCGCCCGAGAGCACGTCGAGCGACTTCTCGACCGCCTCGCCGCTGAACAGGAACTGCCCCAGCAGCGCCCGCGCCTCGTTCGGCTTGAGCTTGGTCGAGCGCTGGGCCGCCTCGAGCACCGTGCGCGCGCCCGCCGCGCCGAGCTCCTCGGCGTGCTGGGAGAGCAGGCCGAGCTTGACGTTGTGCCCGCGCCGCAGCTTGCCGGCGTCGAGCTCGCGGCGGCCGACCAGGGCGTTGATCAGCGTCGTCTTGCCGGCGCCGTTCGGGCCGATCAGCGACACGTGCTCGCCGCGCTCGAGCCACAGCTCGAAGTCGTGCAGCAGCGTGCGGTCGCCGATCTTCAGCTCGCCGTCCTCGACCTCGAACACGACGCGGCCCGACCGCTCGGGCGGCTTGAAGGCGAAGCCGAGCGAGCGGCCGTCCCGCGGGTCGCGCTGGACGCGCTCGATCTTGTCGAGCTTCTTCACGCGCGCCTGCGCCTGGCGCGCGCGCGTGCCGGCGCGGAAGCGGTCGACGAACCGCTCGAGCCGCGCGATCTCCGCCTCCTGCTTCTCGATCGCCCGCCCGAGCGCGAGCTCGCGCGCCGCCTTCTCCTTGCGCCAGGCGTGCCAGGTGCCCTTGAAGAAGCGCCCGCGGCCGGCCTCGAGCTCGAGCACGGCGGTGCCGACCGCCTCGAGGAACCAGCGGTCGTGCGCCACGAGCACGACGGCCGCGTCGAGCGACTGCAGGTGGGCTTCCAGCCACTCGAGCGACGCGATGTCGAGGTGGTTCGTGGGCTCGTCGAGCAGCAGCAGGTCGGGGTCGCCGGCGAGCGCGCGGGCGAGCGACGCGCGGGTCAGCTCGCCGCCGCTGAACGTCGCCAGGCTGCGGTCCAGGTGCTCGTCGCGGAAGCCGAGGCCGTGCAGCGTCGCGTTGACGGCCTCGCGCCAGTTGTAGCCGCCCGCGTGCTCGAGCCTGCCCTGCGCGCGGGCGTAGGCGTCGAGCGTGGCGCCGTCCGTCGCCCCCTCCGCCATCTTCAGCTCCAGCTCGGCGAGCCGCGACTCGAGGTCGAGCAGGTCCTTGCAGCCGGACAGCACGTAGTCGCGCAGGCTCAGCTCGCCGCGTCGCGTCGCGCGGGCGCTGGTCGTGCAGCGCGATCCGCACGTCCTTGGCGGCCGAGAGCTCGCCGCCGTCGATCCCGGTCTCGCCCGACAGCATCCGCAGCAGCGTCGTCTTGCCCGCGCCGTTGCGCCCGGCCAGCGTGAGCCGGTCGCGGCGCTCGAGCCGGAAGGAGACGCCGCGCAGCAGCGGCTCTCCCGCCATGTCCTTGGCGATGTCGGAGGCGATCATGACGGCCATCGGCCTCCGAGGGTATCCTCAGAAACGGTGCTGAGGACCGCGCTGCTCACACTCACGTTCTTCGCCCTGATCGCGCCCGTCGCACTCGCCGGCGAGCACGACGGCGGCGAGGGCTGGTGGGGCGAGACGAACGACAAGGTGGTCACGAACGCCGGCTTCATCCTGATCGCCGCGTTCCCCACGCTGATCCTGATCCTCAGCCTCACGCAGTGGCGGCTGGACAAGCGCAAGGACCGCCGCCTCGCCGCCGCCCGGGCGCGCAAGGTGCGCGCCGACGCGCGCGGCGGCTGGTAGCCGCAATTTCACACCGCCCGCGCGGCGAGCGGACAGGCTGCGCCGTGCGAGATCCCTCCTCGTGACCTCGTAGCGGCCCCGGAAGCCTCCCCGCGCCGGGGTCGTTGCGGTTGTATGGGCCTCATGGTCCGCTATGAGCGTGAGGGCGCCGCGGCGCTGGTGACGATCGACCGGCCGGAGCGGCGCAACGCCGTCGACGGCGCGACCGCCGCGGCGCTGCTCGCCGCGTACGAGCGCTTCGCCGCCGACGACGGCGCGCGCGTGCTCGTCCTGACCGGCGCCGGCGGCGAGGCGTTCTGCGCCGGCGCCGACCTGAAGGCGCTCGAGACGCTCGACCCCGACGCGCCCGGCGGCCCGCTCGGCTTCACCCGGCTCGCCCCGGCCAAGCCCGCGATCGCGGCGATCGGCGGCTGGTGCGTCGCCGGCGGGCTCGAGCTCGCGCTCTGGTGCGACCTGCGGATCGCCGCCGCGGGCGCGCGCCTCGGCTGCCTCGAGCGCCGCTGGGGCGTCCCGCTGATCGACGGCGGCACCCAGCGCCTGCCGCGCGTGGTCGGGCTCGGGCGCGCGCTCGACCTGATCCTGACCGGCCGCGTCGTCGAGGCGGGCGAGGCGCTCGCGATCGGGCTCGTGAACGAGGTCGTGCCGGACGGCGCCGAGCTGCCGCGGGCGCTCGCGCTGGCGGAGACGATCGCCGCCGCGCCGCAGGCGACCATGCTCTCCGACCGCGAGGCGGCGCTGGCCGCGCAGGGGCTCCCGCTGACCGAAGGGCTGGCGCTCGAGGCCCGGCTCGGCCGCGCCCGCATACCCGACGCGCTGGAGGGTGCGCGCCGGTATCGCGGCAGAACACTAGGGTTCGCGCATGACCTACTTCGTCACCGGCGCGACGGGCTTCATCGGCCGCCACCTCGTGGAGCGCCTGCTCGAGCGCGACGGCGACATCTACGTCCTGGTCCGCGAGGGATCCAAGGACAAGCTCGCGCGCTGGGAGGGCGTCGACCGGGTCAAGCCGCTCGTGGGCGACATCACCGAGCCGCAGCTCGGCCTCGACGACGCCGCGCTCGCGGCGATCGAGGGCGTCGACCACTTCTTCCACCTCGCCGCGATCTACGACATGGCCGCGGACGAGACGAGCAACGCGATGCTGAACGTCGGCGGCACGCGCAACGCGATCGACCTCGCCAACGCGATCGGCGCCAAGCGCTTCCACCACATCTCCTCGATCGCGGTCGCCGGCCAGTACGAGGGCCACTTCACCGAGGACATGTTCGACGAGGGGCAGAAGCTCGAGCACCCGTACCACCGGACGAAGTTCGAGTCCGAGAAGCTCGTGCGCGAGCGCGTGCAGGCGCCGTGGCGCGTGTACCGCCCGTCGATCGTCGTCGGCAACTCCAAGACCGGCGAGATGGACAAGATCGACGGCCCCTACTACTTCTTCAAGGGGATCCAGAAGATCCGCCACGCGCTGCCGGAGTGGTTCCCGCTGATCTCGATCGAGTGGGGCTGGACGAACCTCGTGCCGGTCGACTACGTGGCGGCGACGCTCGACCACATCGCCCACCAGGACGGGCTCGACGGCCAGGCGTTCCACGTCGTCGACCCGAAGGGGATGCGCTCGGGCGACGTCCTGAACACGTTCGCCAACTCCGCCCACGCGCCGCACGCGGTCATGCGCCTGGACAAGAAGCTGACCGACGTGCTGCCGAAGGGCGTGCTCTCCTACGCGCTGAAGATCCCGGCGCTGAGCGGCGTCCGCCGCAGCTTCCTGTCCGACCTCGGCATCCCCGAGGAGATCGTCGACTACATCGCGCTGACCGCCCGCTTCGACGCGCGCGACACCAAGCGCGCGCTCGCCGGCTCGGGCATCGAGCTGCCGCCGCTCGCGTCCTACGCCGACAAGCTGTGGGACTACTACGAGCGCAACCTCGACCCGGACCTGTTCAAGGACCGCTCGTTCGAGGGCGCGGTCAACGGCAGGACGGTCGTGATCACCGGCGCGTCGAGCGGGATCGGCCGCGCCGCGGCGCTCAAGGTCGCGGCCGCGGGCGGCATCCCGATCCTCGTCGCGCGCTCGCTCGACAAGCTCGAGGAGGCCAAGGCCGAGATCGAGGCCGCGGGCGGCACCGCCTACGCGTACACGTGCGACCTCTCGGACATGAACGCGATCGACGGGCTCGTCGAGCGGCTGTTCGCCGACCACGCCGCGATCGACATGCTCGTCAACAACGCCGGCCGCTCGATCCGCCGCTCGGTGGCGCTGTCCTACGACCGCTTCCACGACTTCGAGCGCACCGTCGGCCTCAACTACCTCGGCCCGGTGAAGCTGATGCTCGGGCTGCTCCCGCACATGCGCGAGCGCCGCTCCGGCCACATCGTGAACATCTCCTCGATCGGCGTGCAGACGAACCCGCCGCGGTTCTCCGCCTACGTCGCGTCCAAGAGCGCGCTCGACGCGTGGACGCGCGTCGTGAGCTCGGAGACGATCGGCGACAACGTCACGTTCACGACGATCCACATGCCGCTCGTGAAGACGGCCATGATCGCCCCGACGAAGATGTACGACTCGTTCCCGACGATCACGCCGGATCAGGCGGCCGACCTGATCTGCGAGGCGATCCGGGCGAAGCCGAAGCAGATCAACACGCGCCTGGGCACGTTCGGCGAGGTCGCCTACGCGCTCGCGCCGAAGGCCGTCGACCAGATCCTGCACATGGCCTACAAGGTGTTCCCGGAGTCCGCCGCGGCGAGCGGCAAGAAGGACCCGGGAGAGCGCGCATCAGGCGAGGCGACCGCGCTCGCCTACCTGATGCGCGGTGTCCACTGGTAACTCAGGTCTTCCGGAACTGCCCCTTGCGCAGCAGCTCGCCGGCGGTCTTGCCCTCGGCGCGCGTGACGGCGGCGTGGATGATGTCGAGCTGCGGCTGCGCCGACTTCGCGCTCTTGCCGAGCACCTTCACGAGCCGGCGGACGAGCGCCACCGTCTCGCCGTCGATCTCCGTCTCGAGCATGTCGAACGCCGTGCGCTTGGTCAGCCACGGCTCGAGCACGCGCACCGCGAGGCCGAACGCCTCGTCGTCCTGCAGCAGCGCGATCGAGAGCGCCGGCGCCTCCTTGGTGACGAAGTCGTCGAACGCCTTGCCGAAGCGCGTCGCGCGGACCGTGCGGCTGCGCAGCGCCCGCAGGTCGCGCTCCTTGCGGCGGACGAGCCGCTGCACGGCCGCGTCGTCGATCCCCTGCTCGCCGAAGATCGCGCGCAGCAGCGCCCGCACCGCGCCGTTGCAGACGGTCGTCAGGTTCATCGCGCCGAAGACGGCGTTGATGTCGCAGGCGAGCGTGAACGGCGTGCCGTCGCCGAAGCTGCCGCCCGCGTAGAGCAGGCCGCAGACCGGCATCGTGCCGCTGATCTCGCCGGCGCGCTGGTTGAAGATCAGCGAGCCGGAGTCGCCCGCGCGGCTGAACGTGTTGCCGTCGGTCGAGCGGATCAGGAACGTGTTGCCGACGCGCCCGAGCCGCGTGCCGTTGCGGTAGTTGATCGTGAACGTGCCGTTGACCGAGAAGACGCGCCCGTTGGTCGTGCGGCGCGTGGTGCGGCCGCGCTTCTGCACGTCCATGCTCACGGCCGGCGCCTGCAGCTCGTAGATCGCGGGCGCGATCTCGAGCACGTCGTCGTCGCGGTCGACGTCGATCGTGCCGATCGCCGCGTCGACGGCCGTGACCGCCGGCAGCGGCGCGCCCGGCGGGTTCGCGACGGTGGTGAGCGCGACGTGGCGCTTGAGCGTGCCGATCACGTCGCGCGGCAGGATCCCGCCGTCGAGCCGGCCCGGCTGCACGACGCGGCGCGCGACCGGCATCGCGTCGAGCGCCGAGATCACGTGGTTGTTCGTGAGCAGGACGATCGCGTCGTCGGTGTTGTCGACCGCCCAGCCGCCGAGCGTGCCGGCCGAGACGCTCGACTCCGGCCCGATGCTGCAGCCGCCCGGCACCGGCCGGTAGCGGGTCGTGTCCTGGTGCTCGTGCGGGCGCGTGATCTCGATCACGTCGGTGCCGACGCTGTCGGTCTCCGCGATCACGCTCTCCGGCACCCGCTCGGCGGCGCCGAGCGCCTCGAGCGGCTGCTTGCGCTCCACGAACACCTGCACGCACAGCTCGCGCGTCTGCTTGCCGCGCCGGACGCGCGGCCCGGACGCGACGCCGATGACCGCCGGGAGGTCGAGCAGCCGATCCTCGCTGAGCTCCTGCGCGCGCAGCACGCGCGTGAACTGGTCTCCGTTGGCCACGGCTCCTCCGATCAGTCGGAATGTGCCTCCGGCGCGGTCATCGCGATCAGCTCGACCGGCGCTCCGCCCAGCAGTCCCTGCGCGTCCTGCTCGAGCCGCTGCCGGTCCGCCGCCGGCGTGATGTAGACGTGGATCGAGTCCTCCGCGACGGCGGTGCCCACGACCCCGGGAAGCGCCTCGAGCGCGGCGCGGCGCCGTTCGAGCAGCTCGGAGAGGTCGGGGGCGGGCATGACTGTGGCTCCCGCCGACCCTGTCAGCCCGCGGGGGGCTGCGTCAACCGCCGGTTGCCGACGTAGACCTGCCAGGCGTAGTAGGCGGCGAAGCGGCGCGGGTCGCGGCGGATCTGGCGGGCGACGCGCGTGACTGCGCTGACGTAGTCGCTCGACGGGTTGTAGCGGAACAGCGCCCGCGCCTCGTCGCCGGGCGCGCCGTTCGCGTGCAGGTAGTTCGCGGCGCCCATGATCGCGTCGCGCGGGTCGTTGATGTCGCCGCCCATGCCGTACGCCGCCCACGTGGCGGGCATGAACTGCATCGGCCCGCGGGCGCCCGAGATGCTGCGGTTGCGCAGGCGCCCGAACGCGGACTCGACGTGGTTGATCGCGGCGAGCAGCGCCGGGCGCACGCCGAAGCGCCGCTGCGCGGCCGCGTAGTGGCGGCGCAGCTCGGCCGCGGGCGCGGCGGGGCCGACGCGGATCCGCGGCGGCGGGCCGCGACGGACGCTGGTGATGAGGCCGAGCTCGCGGCGGGCGAGCACGTTGTCGCGCAGCTCGTGGGCGAGCGGCGCGGCCATGCGGGCGTGCACCTCGCGGTAGAGCCGCGGGCGGTCGGTGAGCAGCCGCACGATCCGCTGCTCGCGATCGGCGAGCAGCGCGACGTCGCGGGGCGGCGGCGCCGCAAGGTCCCAGCCGTCGATCGCCACGTCCAGCTCGGCGGCCGTGGTCGCCAGGTCCGCGGCGAGCGCATCCGGCGCACGCGGGATCGCGACCGCGGGCAGCGGCGCCCACGAGCCGCGGCCGCGGCCGCGGCCGGGGTCGGTGCAGCCGGCGGGGTCGGCTCGGCGTCGCCGCCGCAGCCGGCGAGGGCGCAGAGCACGACGAGGAACGCGAGTCGGCGCACGGTCAGCGTAGTTAAGGGGTCAGACCCCTTTAGAGGCCGCTTAGGGGATCGATCGCCGCTCCGCGGAGCCGCATCTCGAAGTGCAGGTGCGGACCGGTGGAGCGGCCGGTCGAGCCGACCGTGCCGATCCGGTTGCCGGCGACGAGGCACTCGCCCGGGCTGACCGTGATGCGGCCGAGGTGCGCGTACCAGGTCGTCATCCCCATCCGGTGCTCGATCACCACGAGGTTGCCGTAGCCGCCGGAGTCGTAGCCGGCGGACTGCACGCAGCCGCGGCCGGCGGCGACGACGCCCGTTCCGTGCGCGAGCGGATAGTCGAGGCCGGTGTGGAACGTGTTGCCGCGCGGGCCGAAGCGGTCGCCGGGCGCGCCGCCGACCGGGGCGAGGAACGACAGCGGCGAGCGGGCCGGGGCGCGGCGGGCGGCGGCGAGCGTCGCCGGGCCGGCGAGCCCGTCGGCTGCGAGCCCGGCCCACGCCTGGAAGCGGCCGATCGCGGACGCGGTGCGCGGGCCGAGGTCGCCGTCGACCGGGCCCGACGGGAAGCCCTGGCGGGCGAGCAGGAACTGCAGCGCCGCGACGTCCCAGCCGCGCGCGCCGGCGCGCAGCACGCGCGCTCCGAGCCCGGGACGGCCGCGCCAGCCGAGCGCGCGCCGGGTCTGCCGGCCCGCGATCCCGTCGACCGCGAGGCCGCGGGCGGCCTGGAACTGCCGCACCGCCGCGCGCGTCATCGGCCCGGCGACGCCGTCGACCGTGCCGCGGTAGAGGCCGCGCGCATGCAGCGCGGCCTGGAGCGCCGCCGCGCCCGACCGGCCGCCGCCGGTGACGCCCGCGGCACGGGCGGCGCGATCGCCGTCGGGCCGCTGGCGGCCGTCGAGGTCGCGGTGCGGGTGGATGCGAATCTGGGATGCGGGTGCTGCAGCCGGCAGGACGCCCGCCGCGACCAGCACGGCCACGGCGATCCATCGCCGGGCCATGCGCCCACCTTGCATGCCGAACCTGAGATACGCCGGGAAGTGGCGCGTCGGCACTCGCCGTGAACGCGCTGTTTCAGTGCCCGTCGGCGGCGCGGCGGCGGCGGTAGTACGCGCCGGCCTTGGCCCGCGAGCCGCAGATCTGCATCGAGCACCAGGTGGCGCTCGCGTTGCTCGAGCGGTCGTAGAAGGCCCAGCCGCAACGGTCGCCCGGGCACGCCTTCAGCCGCTTCCAGTCACCGTCGAGCATCGCGCCGAACGCGGAGCCCAGCACGCGTCCCACCGCATCGTCGATCCCGCCGGCGCGCGGTACGAGCGCCGCGCCGTCGGGCGGGAAGCTCGCCTCGAGCCGCGCGCGCCGCGCCGCCGCCTCGAGCACCTCCTGCGCGCCCGGCTCGTGCGGCTCGCCGTTGTTGACCCACAGCAGCGCGCGCAGCGCTTCGCGCACCTCGCGCAGCGCGGGCAGGTCCGCCGGGCGCACCGGCGCGGGCATCAGCTGCCGCTCGAACCACTCCGCGGCGCCGTCGACCTCGTCGAACAGGTCCGGCCCGTGCTCGCGGTCGACCGTGTTCACGAACGCCTGCACGACCCGCAGCGACCCGGGCGCCGGGCGGCGGTTCCCGGGCTGCACGAGCCCGGACAGCAGTGCTTCGCGTTCCACGACGATGAGCCTAGTCGAGCTGTATTCGGCCGCCCGCGAGGACGCGGGCGTTGCCGTCGAGCCGCCGCAGCTCGGGCACGTCACCGCGCTTCGGCGCCGACCAGCGCTCACCGCGCGCCGTGAACACGTAGACCTCGCCCTGGTCGCCCGGGTTCTGGACGTAGATCACGCACTCGCCGTCGGCCGAGCCGACGAAGGCGGAGTCGGCGCCCGCCTTCGCGACGTCGGACATGTACGGCAGGGCGTCGCCGGCCGACTCGTTCCACGAGTCCGCGCACCCGCGCGCGCCGCCGTCGTCCGCGCCCGCCGGCGACCCGGAGTCCTCGCCGCAGCCCGCCAGCACGATCGCGAGCAATGCGGGAATAAGGAGCCGCCGGGCCGCGTCTCCAAGGGCGATGGGCGATTCTGAGCTCTCCGCTGCCGTCGAAGCCGAGATCCTGATGATCGCCGACGGTCTGCGCCCGCCGGGCGCCGAGGTCGGCCTCGCGCCGCAGCACGCCGCCGCGCTCTCGCTCCAGCGTCGCGCGCTGGCGCGGATCGCCGCCGCCCAGACGGAGGTCACGCCACCCGCAGCCGTCGCCGCGGCGGTGTCCCGCGCAGCTCACGGACGACCGACTGCACGAGCGCCTCGGAGACGTCGCGGCGACCGTCCGTGACGGCGCCGACGATCCCGCGCTTGCGCGCGATCAGCTCGATCATCGTCTCGTCGATCGTGTCCGCGGCCAGCAGGTACCAGGCGGTCACGGCGTCGTGCTGGCCGATCCGGTGGCAGCGGTCCTCGGCCTGGTCGTGCATCGCCGGCGTCCATTCGAGGTCGAGGAACGCCACGTTCGACGCCCGCGTCAGCGTGATGCCCTGACCGCCGACGCGCGTCGCGCAGACGAGCAGCTGCGGCCCGTCCGGCTCCTGGAACGCGCGCACCGCCGCCTCGCGCTGGATGGCGCTGTCGCGCCCGAGCACGTGCAGCGCGTCCGGGAAGCGCTCGACCAGCAGGTCCTGCACCTCGCGCACGCCGCAGAAGACGACCAGCGGCTCGTCCGAGGCCAGGAAGTCGTCGATCCAGGCCAGCGCCGGCCCGGTCTTGCCGCGCGCCGCCAGCCGCTTGAGCACGTTGAGCTGCGCCAGCCGCTCGGCGCGCAGCGCGGCCGCGACCTTGCTCTCGAGCTCGGACAGGTCGAGCGGCTGCTCGCGCAGCCAGGCGACGACGTCGGCCTGCGCGCGCTTGTACTCGGCCTGGTTCTCGAGCGCCACCGGCACGACGACCTGCGTCTTGGCCGGCAGCTGCGGCAGCACGTCGACCTTCAGCCGGCGCACGAAGCAGCGCCGCCGCAGGTGCCAGTGGATGCGCTCCTCGGCGCCCGCGCCCTGGAAGCGGCGCGCGAAGCGGGCGCCGCTGCCGAAGTCCTCGAGCCGGCCGATCACCCGCAGCTGGGCGATCAGCTCGTCCGGGTGGTTCATGACCGGCGTGCCGGTGAGCGCGAGCCGCAGCGCGTCCGGCTTCAGCGACTCGGCCAGCCGCCGCACCGCCTGCGTGCGCTTGGCGCGCGGGTTCTTGACGTAGTGCGACTCGTCGAGGACCAGCGCCTTCGGCCGCCGCAGCTGCAGCCGCGTGCGGTGCGCGTGGACGATCTCGTAGTTGATGATCGTGATGTCGGCCGCGTCGGCGACCGTGCCCGTGCCGGAGACGACGGTGACCGAGCGGTGCGGCAGCCAGTGCTCGGTCTCGCGCAGCCAGTTGAGCTTCAGCGACGCCGGGCAGACCACGATCGCCGGGTAGGCGTCGTCGGCCTCGAGCGCGGCCAGCGCCTGCACGGTCTTGCCGAGGCCCTGCTCGTCGGCCAGGAACGCGCGCCGCGCCTCGAGCGCGTACGCCACCCCTGCCCGCTGGAACGGCTTCAGCTCACCGCCCAGCCGGTCCTCGATCGCCAGCTCGGGACCGCTCTGGGCGCGCGAGCGCCGCACGTCCTCGATCGCCGCGTCGTGCTCCTTGCGCAGGCGGTCGAGCGCGTCGCGCGCGTTCGGCGCCACCTCCACGTCGAACTTGCGCAGGTAGTGCTCGAGCGGCTCGAGCAGGTAGGGATCGACCGGCAGCGTGCGCCCGTGCGCCTCGCAGGCCGGCAGCGCGAGGAACGCCGGGATCGTCTCCGGGTCCCAGTTGACGTCGAGCGTGAAGCGCGACTCGGCGACGCCGCCGGACAGCGCCAGCGTCGCCGGCGCCGGCACGAGGCCGACCTGCAGCCGCGACGCGCAGCGCAGCGCCCGCGGGTCCAGGCGCGCCCCGGACAGCTCCAGCAGCTCCTCGGCGACCGCGCGCGTGAACGGCAGCCAGCGGCGCCCGCCGGCCTCCTCCGCGACCGCCTCCAGCGCCTCGGGCAGCTCGCCCGAGATCGCCTCGCAGACGAAGCGCCCCTGGCCGGCGAGCTTGCCGGCCGACACGCGGCCCACCCAGCCGGTGACCGCGCGCGCGAGCCACGCGTCCACCGCGGGCGAGACCGACAGCGACGCGTGGCGCTCGAGCACGCCCTTGACGTACGGCGCGGTGGCGTCGGCGCGCGGCGCCCACCACTCCTTCGCCTGCCAGTCGAACCGCCGCCCGGGGATCGACCGCACGGCGTCCACGATGTCCGCCCGGTAGGGGAACGCGAACACGACCGACTCCTGGCCGTGCTGGTTGAGCCGCAGCTCGACGTTGTGGACCGGGTCGGCGACGCGCATGCGAACGCATCACGGTAGCCGGGAATACGGCGGCGCGGGACGCGTCTGGAGGAGCATGAACCGATCCTCCCTGCTCGCTGCGGCCACAGCCGCAGCCGCGCTCGCCGCCTTCCCCGCGGTGGCGAGCGCCGCTCCCGTCGGCGCAGTCAACGGCACGACCATCACGGTCACCGGCGACGGCACCGACGAGGTGATCACGATCGCCGAGGCCAATGGGCTCATCACGCTCAACGGCGACCCCAACCTGAGCGGCGCCAACGCTCAGGCCAACGGCACGTTCTCGCTCACGGTCAACGCCAACGCCGGCAACGACCAGGTCATCGTCAACACCGCGAATCTCGCCCCGAGCGCGATCAACGGCGGCGACGGCAACGACATCCTCAACGGCACCGCGGCCGACGACGTCATCACCGGCGGCATCGGCGACGACACCCTCAACGGCGCCGACGGCAACGACCGCCTGATCGGCAACCAGGGCTCCGACGACTTCCTCGGCGGCAACGGCAACGACGAGATGATCTGGAACCCCGGCGACGGCAACGACGACATGGACGGCGAGGGCGGCGGCGGCGACGACGCGGTCTTCAACGGCGGCGACAACTCCGAGGTGTTCGCGATCACGCCGAACGCCGGCCGCGTCAACTTCGACCGCATCACCGGCCCGATCAACCTCGACGTCGGCCCGACCACCGACCGCCTCGTGCTCAACGGCAACGGCGGCAACGACTCGCTGACCTCCGACCAGGCGGTCACCACGGCGATGCTGCTCAACGGCGGCGTCGGCAACGACGTGCTCGCGGCCGGCGGCGGCAACGACCTGCTCAACGGCAACGACGGCAACGACATCCTCAACGGCGCCAACGGCATCGACCGCATCGTCGGCGACCGCGGCGGCGACTCGATGCTCGGCGGCCTCGGCGACGACACGGCGGTCTGGAACAACGGCGACGGCTCGGACGTCATCGAGGGCCAGGACGGGCTCGACAAGGTCGAGGTCAACGGCGCCGGCACCGGCGACGCGTTCACGATCGCTCCCAACGGCGCGCGCGCCCGCTTCGACCGCACGAACCTCGTGCCGTTCAACCTCGACATCGGCGGCGGCGAGGTGCTCGACGTCAACGGCCTCGGCGGCGACGACACGTTCGTCGCGGCGGCCGGCACGCCGCTCGCCGTGGTCGCCGAGGGCGGCAGCGGCAACGACGCCCTGACCGGCGCGGACGAGCAGGACACGTTCCTCGGCGGCTCGGGCAACGACTCGCTGACCGGCGGCGCCGGCCCCGACCTGCTCGACGGGCAGGACGGCGACGACTCGCTGTTCGCACGCGACAACACGGGCGACCTCGTCCGCGGCGGCATCGGCACCGACACCGCGCAGGCCGACCACGCCCGCACCGACGCGATCGACGGCGTCGAGACGATCGACCGCCCCGCGCCCGCCGACGAGACGGCCACCCCGGTCCGCATCCTCGGCAAGCGGTTCGCCATCCGCCGCAACGCCGGCAAGGCGAGCACCCGCATCCGCGTGCTGTGCCCGGCCGCCGAGGCCGGCGGCTGCAGCGGCCGCATCACCCTGCTGAGCCAGAAGACCTTCCGCATCGCCGGTGCCAAGGTCCGCATCCAGCTCGGCAGCGCCCGGTTCAACCTCGACCCGGGTGAGGCCAAGCGCGTCAACGTGCGCCTCCCGCGCGCCGTCCGCCTCCTGGCCCGCAACCAGAAGATCGGCGTCGTCGCCGGCACGACGACCCGCGACGCCACGGGCAACGTCGCCCTGGCGAGCAAGCGGCTGACGCTGAAGTTCTAGTTCGGACCGGCGGCGCGGGCCAGATGGCCCGCGCCGCCGGACTTTCTCCTCTCGGCGCGCAAAAGCATGTTGTGATTCACCGGAAGTGCGCGTACGATCAGCGCGCCGTACGTCCCCGGGGGAGAGATCACATGCCGTCAGCACGCCTGCGTCAGGCCTGCGTCCACGCGTCCGCTGTATTGCTCGCGCTGCTCGTTTCGCTCGGGCTCGGCGTTCCAGCCGCCCAAGCCCAGGGCCAGGAGCCCGGCGTCACGATGCGCGTCTTCCAGCTGCCGCGCGCGCTGACCGAGATCTGCCCGATCAAGCCGGGCCAGACGCCGAACGTCGACGAGCTCAAGCAGACGATCGACTGGGAGGGCGACGAGGTCTTCGGCGGCCCCACGAACAACTTCATCGTCCACGCGATCGCGAACATCACGGTGCCGACGGCCGGCGAGTACACGTTCCGCTTACGCAGCGATGACGGCTCCGAGCTGCTGATCGACGACTCGCTCGTGATCGACCACGACGGCCTGCACGGCGCCGAGGACATGGACGGCACGGTCACGCTGACCGCCGGCGTGCACGCGCTGCGCGTCAACTTCTTCGAGGCCGGCGGCGGCCAGGAGCTGCGGCTGAGCTGGCGGCCGCCCGGCGCGAGCGGGTTCAGCATCGTCCCGACCTCGGTGCTGACCACCGACACGGCGGTGCGCGTCACCGCCCCGGGCACGAAGGAGTGCGAGGGCGACGTCGACTCGCCGGGCGACGGGCTGCCGCTCGACGGCGTCAACCCCGCCTACGACCTGGTCAACCTGCGCCCGGCCGGCTTCGAGCCGAAGGTCACGGGCCTCGAGTGGATGGGCGACGACCTGCTCGTCCTGACCTGGGGCGACGACGACGGCGACCCGAGCAGCGTGACCGCCGCCGGCGAGGTGTGGAAGCTGAGCGGCGTCAAGGACGCCGACGACCCGGCCGACGTGACGCGGACCCTGATCGCCACCGAGCTGCGCGAGCCGATGGGGATCAAGGTCGTCGAGGGCGAGATCTACGTCTCCGAGAAGCACCGGCTCGTCAAGCTGCTCGACCCGGGGCAGGACGGCACCTACGAGGGCCGCGACGAGATCGCGACGTGGCCGTTCGACGGCAACTTCCACGAGTTCGCGTTCGGCCTGCTCTACAAGGACGGGTTCTTCTACCTCAACCTCTCGGTCTCGATCGACCTCGGCGGCGCGACGACCGTGCCGCAGGGCTCTCCCGACCGCGGTACGCAGCTCAAGATCGCCAAGGACACCGGTGTTGTCGAGCACGTCGCCGGCGGGCTGCGCACGCCGCACGGCATCGGCTGGGGCCCCGAGGGCGAGATCTTCACCACCGACAACCAGGGCGGCTGGCTGCCCGCCAACAAGCTGATCCACGTCCAGCCGGGCAAGTTCTACAACCACTACACGACCGGCCCCGATGGCCAGCCGGGCCGCTTCGACCACGAGCGGCCGACGCCGCCCGCGCTGTGGCTGCCGCACAACGAGATCGCCAACTCGCCGAGCCAGCCGATGCTGATCCCGACGGGTCCGTTCGCGGGCCAGATGTGGGTCGCCGACGTGACCTACGGCGGCATCCAGCGCGCGTTCCTCGAGAAGGTCGAGGGCGAGTACCAGGGCGCGTACTTCCGCATGACCCAGGGCCTCGAGTCCGGCCTCACGCACCTGCTCGCCGAGCCGGACGGCACGATCATCGTCGGCGGCCTCGGCGCCGGCGGCAACTGGGGCCAGGAGGGCAAGCTGGAGTTCGGCCTCCAGAAGCTCGTCCCCAACGGCACGGAGACCTTCGACATCCAGAGGATGGAGCTGACCGAGGAGGGCTTCGACCTCACGTACACCAAGCCGCTCTCCGCGGAGACGCTGGAGGACCTAGCCGAGAAGTACGTCGTGCGCCAGTGGGGCTACGCGCCGACCTCCGCCTACGGCGGGCCGAAGATCGGCGAGGAGACGCTGGCCGTCACCGGCGCGACGGCGTCCGCCGACGGCCGGACGGTCTCGCTCGAGATCGCCGGCCTCAAGCCCAACCGCGTCGTCTACGTGCGCTCCCCGCGCCCGTTCGAGGCCGAGGGCGGCGAGCCGCTGCTGAGCACCGAGGCCTGGTACACGCTGAACAAGCTGCCCGGCTACGTGGCGCCCGCGGGCGGGCTCTACGAGCTCGAGGACGGCCAGCTGGCCGGCGGCGCGCAGTTCGACACGGAGCACGCCGGCTTCTCCGGCACCGGCTACGTCTCGGGCTACGGCACGGTCGGCGCGTCGACCACGATCGACGTCAACGCCGAGACGGCCGGCGACTACCGCCTGGCCCTGCGCTACGCCAACGGCCCCCACCCCGCCGAAGGGCCGAAGACGATCAGCCTGATCGTCAACGGCGAGCGCCGGCAGATCACGCTGCCGTCCACCGGCACCTGGCCCAACTACCAGCTCTACGTCGACACGGTCGCGCTCGACGCGGGCGCGAACACGATCGAGCTGCGCTACACCGCCGAGGACGTCGGGCACGTCAACCTCGACTCGCTGCGGCTCGCGCCCGCGGGCACGACGCGCTACGAGGCCGAGGCGGGCACGCTCGCCGGCGGCGCCAACGTGCAGACGGAGCACCCCGGCTACAGCGGCACGGGCTACGTCGGCGGCTATCAGAACGTGGGCGCCTCGACGACGCTCGAGGTCATCGCGCTGGCCGACGGCCCGGCCGAGGTCACGCTCGGCTACGCCAACGGCCCGCACCCCGCGCCGGGCACGAAGGAGGTCAGCGTCTACGTCAACGGCAACTTCGCCAAGAAGTTCGCGCTGCCCTCCACCGGCCAGTGGGCGGACTACGGCGTCTTCACCGAGACGCTGGTGCTGCGCGCCGGGGCGAACGACATCTCGATCCGCTTCGACGAAGGTGACGAGGGCAACGTCAACCTCGACTTCCTCGACCTCGAGCAGAACGAGCCGATCCAGTGCGAGCCGGGCACCGAGCCCGACGACGCGTTCGACGGCGAGGCGATCGACCGCTGCCGCTGGACGACGATCCTCAACGAGGATCCGGCCGGCTACGAGCTGCGCGACGGCGCGCTGCACATCGACGCGCAGGAGGGCGACATCGTCGGCACCAACGTCAGCGCCCGCAACGTGCTGCTGCAGCGGGCCCCGACCGGCGGCAGCTGGGCGGCGCGCACCAAGGTGTCGATCGACGGCACCGACGACTACCTGCAGGCCGGGCTGGTGGCGCACGCGAGCTCGTCCGAGTGGGGCAAGCTCGTGGTGATGCGCAACCCGGAGGGCCAGTGGCTCCTGGAGCTCGCCCGCGCGTCCGGCTGGCAGAACAGCGCGGTGCTGCCCGCCGGCGCGCAGAACGGCATCACGCTCGAGCTGTACGCCACCCAGAACCAGCTGCGCGGGCGCTACTCGCTCGACGACGGCGCGACCTGGACCGAGGTCGGCGCCGGGTTCTCGCTGAGCGGCCTGGCGGCGCCGGGCATCGGGGTCGCCGCGTACAACGGCACGGGCGCGGAGGTGGCGACGTTCGAGAGCTTCAGCGTCGGCGAGCCGCCCGAGGTGGAGCCGCCGGCGCCGTGCGCGGACCCGTACGAGCCGGAGGCCGGCTACTCGATGCTGTTCGACGGCACCGACGAGTCGCTCGAGGACTGGAAGTACGCCGGCGGCGGCAGCTTCGTCCGCGAGGACTGCACGATCAAGTCGACCGGCGGCTTCGGGCTCCTCTACACGGCGCAGGAGTTCGAGGCGCCGTACTCGCTCAAGCTCGACTGGATGATGCCCGGGGACGACAACTCCGGCGTCTTCGTCGGCTTCTCCGACACCGGGGCGACCACGGACCAGACGTCGATCTCGCAGGGCGAGGAGATCCAGATCGACGCCACCGACGATCCGGACAGCACCACCGGAGCGATCTACAACGAGCAGGCCGCGGACACGGCCGCCCGTGACGCGGCGCTGAAGCCGCCGGGCCAGTGGAACGCCTACGAGCTCGTCGTGCTCGAGGACCGCATCGTCGTGTACCTGAACGGCATGAAGATCAACGAGTGGATCGACGACGACCCGAACGTCGATCTCGCCACGGGTCACATCGGCCTGCAGACGCACGGCTCCGGCGACGACGTCTTCTTCCGCAACGTGCAGATCCGCGACCTCGACGAGCCGGTGCTGCGCGACTCGACGACGACCGCGGCCGCCAACCCCCCGCAGGTCATGGTCGGGCGCGGCAGCAAGGTGACCGTGACGGTGTCCGCGGAGGGCGCGGCGCCGACCGGCGAGGTGCAGCTGAAGTCCGGTGACGCCGTGCTCGGCAGCGGGACGCTGGTCGACGGCGAGGTCACGATCGAGACCGGCGCGTTCGCCTCGGCGGGAACCAGGACCCTGACCGCGGAGTACGCCGGCGACGCGACGACGCAGCCCAGCGCCGGCAACGTCGAGATCCGGGTCAGGCCGCGCCCGAGTGGCGGCAATCCCGGCGGCGGCAACCCGGGTGGCGGCGGCGGCACCACCCCGCCCGACGTCAACCCCGGCCCGCCGACCGTGCGCCGGTCCGCGCTCGCCGTCCGCGGCGGCAAGGCCGACGCCGACCGCAAGCGCCGCAAGGCCGCGATCCGCGTCCGCTGCTCGCGCGGCGCCGGCGCGTGCGCCGGCACGCTGCGCCTGCGGGTCGGCGAGCGGACGGTCGGCACGGGCCGCTTCCGGATCGCCGCGGGCAGCACCCGCACGATCCGCGTCGCGCTCACCCGCCGGGCGCGCACGCTGCTCGCGCAGCGCAAGCGCGCGAACGCGACGCTGACGATCCGCTACCGCGACGGCCGCACGCAGCGGGTGCGGCTGCGCCTGACGCGCTAGCTGCGCTAGCCCGCGGCCGCTTCGGCGGCGCGGGCCGCGTGGCCCGCCATCAGCTCCCGCTGGACCGAGCGCGGTTCGCCGCTCTCGGTCCGGCGGGTCCACGCGCCGTCCTCGCCCAGCTCCCACGCGTTCTGGTTGTCCGCGAAGCAGCGATCGAGCGTGTCGAGCAGGTCCCCGCGCAGGCTGTCGTCGACCACCGGCGCCATCAGCTCGACGCGCGTGTCGAGGTTGCGCGGCATCAGGTCGGCCGAGCCGATGTAGACGACGCAGTCGTCCTCGCGCTCGAAGGCCAGGATCCGCGAGTGCTCGAGGAAGCGCCCGACGATCGAGACGACCCGGATGTTCTCCGACACGCCCGGCACGCCCGGCCGCAGGCAGCAGATGCCGCGCACGTTGATGTCCACCGGCACGCCGGCCTGCGACGCCCGGTAGAGCGCCTGGATGCAGGCCCGGTCGACGAGCGAGTTCATCTTCAGGCGGATGCGGGCGCGGCGCCCGTCCCGGTGGGCCGCGACGGTCCGCTCGATCTCCTCGAGGATGCCGGCCCGCATGTGCGCGGGCGCGACCAGCACCCGCCGGTAGGCGCGCGGGCGCGCGAAGCCGGTCAGGAAGTTGAACATGTCGGCCACGTCGGCGCCGATCTTGTCGTCGCACGTGAGCAGCCCGAAGTCGGTGTACAGGCGCGCGTTCTTCGGGTGGTAGTTGCCGGTGCCGACGTGCACGTAGTGGCGCACGCCGTCGCCCTCGCGACGGATCACGAGGATGCACTTGGCGTGGGTCTTGAGCGACGGCAGGCCGAAGACCACGTGCACGCCCGACTCCTCCATCGCGCGCGCCCACTGGATGTTCGCGCGCTCGTCGAAGCGCGCCTTGACCTCCACGAGGCAGACCGCCTGCTTGCCGCGCTCGGAGGCGCGGATCAGCGACGGCACGAGCGGCGAGTCGTCGCTCGTGCGGTACACGGTCTGCTTGATCGCGAGCACGTCCGGATCCGACACCGCCTGGTCGACGAAGCGCTCGACCGACGTGGAGAACGAGTCGTACGGGTGGTGCAGCAGGATGTCGCCGCGCCGCATCGCCGCGAACACGTCGGCGTCGCTCGGTCTCGTCGCCCTGCAGCCGCGGCTGGGTGACCGGCGTCCACGGCTCGTAGCGCAGGTCGGAGTGGCCGGGCACGCTGACGACGTCCCAGAGGTCGTTGAGGTCGAGCAGCGTCGGCACGGTGAAGACGTCGTTCGGCTCGACCTCGAGCGAGCCGGTGATCTGCTCGAGGATCGCCGGGCTCATGCCGGCGCCGACCTCGACGCGCACGACCTCGCCGAAGCGCCGCGCGCGCAGCTCGGCCTCGACGGCGCGCAGCAGGTCGTCGGCCTCGTCGGACACCGTGAAGTCGGCGTCGCGGGTCACGCGGAACACGTCGTAGTCGATGATCTCCATGCCCGGGAAGAGCGAGTCCAGGTGCTTGGCGATCAGGTCCTCGAGCGGGACGAACGTGCGCCCGTCGCCGGTCGGCACGAAGCGCGGCAGCATCTCCTTCGGCACCTTCACGCGCGCGAACGTCTCGACGCCGCTGACCGGGTCGCGCACGAGCACGCCGAGCGACAGCGAGAGGTTGGAGATGTACGGGAACGGGCGCCCGAGGCCGACGGCCAGCGGCGTCAGGACCGGGAAGATCTGGCGCCGGAACTGGTCGGCGAGCGCGCGCCGGTCCTCGCCGCTGACGTCGTCGACGCCGACGATCCGGATGCCGTGCTCGGCCAGCGCCGGCCGCAGCTCGCCCTCGAGCACGCGGCTCTGGCGGTCGAGGTGGCCGCGCACGATCCGGCGGATCTCGTCCAGCGTCTCCGCGGGCCCGCGCCCGTCCTGCAGCGGCTTGTCGATCCCGGCCTCGATCTGGTCGTGCAGGCCGGCGACGCGGACCATGAAGAACTCGTCGAGGTTCGAGGACGAGATCGCGCAGAACTTGAGCCGCTCGAGCAGCGGCACCGAGTCGTCCTCGGCGAGCTCGAGCACGCGCGCGTTGAACTCCAGCCAGGAGAGCTCGCGGTTGAAGAACAGCGCGGGCGCGTCGAGGTCGAGCTCGGGAGGTGCGGTGGTCGCGTCGGTCACGGCGACGGAGGCATCATCGCAGTGTGCCCCGGGGCACTGTCAATGCTGGGTGAACGCTCCGAGACCGCGAACCGCAGGCGCGCCGCGTAGCCCTTGCGCTCGAGGTCGCGCCACATCTCGAGGAAATCGGCGAACAGCGCGCGCCGGCGTGCCCGCAGGTGCACCTGCAGCGCGACGAGCCCCTGGTACGTGCGCCGGTTCGGCGTCCGCACCAGATCCTTCGGCTCGGCGCCCGCCGCGGCGGCGTCGGCGGCCATCATCTCCTCCAGGAACGCCGCGACCTCGGGCAGCTGCACGTCGCAGTCGTGGATCTCGCCCAGCAGGTCCTGCAGGTCCTTCGTCGCCTTGACCGCGTTCTTGGCCGCGTAGGGGCCGAACGTGTCGCCGGTGACCTCGAGGATGTAGCGCAGGCGCTTGGCGGCGATCCGCATGTCGTGCAGCGCGGTGATCTCCTCCGGATCGCCTGCCTGCGGCATGAACGAGGACAGCTCGTCGAGCCGCACGAGCACGATCTTCTCGGCGTTGTCGGCCAGCGAGCCTTCAGGGTCGAGGCCCTTGACGCTCCGTGCCTTCATGACTCGAGCAGCTCCTCGGCGCCGTCGGCGAGCGAGTGCAGCCGCGCGTGCAGGTCGTGCTCGCGTGCGTCCTGCAGCGCCGCGGCGAGGATCTCGTTGCCGCGCGCCTGGCGCTCGCGCTGGCGGGCGACGAGCGCCTCGATGCCGGGCCGGCTCGTGGCCTGGACGCTCGCGGCGAGCTTCTCCATCGCCTCGATGTGCACGTCGGGGTCGCGGCGCTCGCCGAGCGCGTCGGCCAGCGCCTTCACGTCGCGCAGCACGGTCTTGAAGTCGCCCTTCGGGAAGCACGGCGCGAAGATCTCCAGGCACGCGCGCAGGCGCCGCGACGCGACCCGCATGTCGTGCACGCGCTCGATGTCCTCGGTGTCGAGCACGTTCTCCTCGGCCGCGAACAGCTCGTCCGCGCGCATGCGCACGATCCGGGCGGCCGCCAGGGCGTAGGGCTCGTACGGGGCGACGTCGATGTCGGCGGCCTTGGCCACGGCGTCAGAGCGTACGCGCCATGTCGAGCACCACGCCCTCGCGCAGCCCGCCGCAGCCGATCTGCAACGGCTGTCCCAGCCGCGAGGCCGTCGCGGCGAGGATCAGGATGCCGGCGGGCAGCAGCCGCACGCGCAGCGGGTCGAGCCCGTAGCGCGTCGCGACGCCGGCCACCGTGTCGCTGCAGAGCACGCCGAGCGCGCGGTCGAGCGCCGTGCGGTCGAGCACGGCGCCGACGATCGCCTTCGTCGAGGCGGCGCTGCCGCCGACGGCCAGGGCGCGCGTCGGCGCGGGCGGCTCGAGCGGGGCCAGGGCGGCGTCGGCCTCGGCGCGCAGGGCGTCGAGCTCCGCGCGCGCGGGCGGGTCCGTCCGCAGGTGGCGCTCCGCGAGCGCGCCCGAGCCGATCGGCGTCGACGCCCACCACTCGACCGCCCCGCCGACGTTGCCGATCGCGATCTCGGTCGAGCCGCCACCGACGTCGACGACGGCGATGCGCCCGGCCAGCGGGCCGGCGTAGGTGCTGGTGGCGCCGAGGAACGCCAGCCGCGCCTCCTCCTCGCCGTCCAGGACCACCACGTCGTGCGGGATCGCGGCGAGCAGATCGGCACGGTTGCCGGCCCCGCGGATCGCGGCGGTCGCGACGACGCGGACGTGCTCGGCGCCCAGCCGCTTCGCGGTCGCCACCTGGGCCGCGACGACGGCCGCGACCTCGGCGATCTTCGCGTCCGCGATCCGCGAGCTGGCGCCGATCCGGGTGAAGGCGCGCTCCTGGTGGCGCTCCACCAGCCGACCGCCCTCCGCCTCGGCGACGAGCACACGGGTGGTGTTCGTGCCGATGTCGACGCAGGCACAGACCATGAAGGCCCGCGGGATCTTGCCATGATGCTCTCGTGACGAGCGCCGCCGCCATCGAGGTCGAGGGCCTGCGCAAGGCCTACGGCGACCGCGAGGCGGTGGCCGGCATCGACTTCCGCGTGCGTCGCGGCGAGGTCTTCGGCCTGCTCGGCCCCAACGGCGCGGGCAAGACGACGACGGTCGAGATCCTCGAGGGCTACCGCCACCGCTCGGCCGGCACCGTGTCCGTGCTCGGCCACGACCCGGGCGACCGGCCGGCGCAGCTGCGCGAGCGCGTCGGGATCGTGCTGCAGAGCTGCGGCACCTACCCGCACCTGACCGCGCGCGAGACCGTCGCCCACTGGGCCTCGCTCTACCCGGCGCCGCGCGACGTCGAGGAGGTGCTGTCGCTCGCCGGCCTCGAGGAGTCCGCCGACCGCCGCGCGCGCACGCTCTCCGGCGGTCAGCAGCGGCGGCTCGACCTCGCGCTGGCGCTGATCGGCGACCCCGAGCTCGTGTTCCTCGACGAGCCGACCGTCGGCTTCGACCCCGCCGCCCGCCGCGCGGCCTGGGACACGGTGCGCTCGCTGCGCGACCTCGGCAAGACCGTGCTGCTCACCACCCACTATCTCGACGAGGCGCAGGCGCTGGCCGACCGCGTCGCGATCGTCAAGGACGGCCGCATCCTCGCGGAGGGCCCGCCGGGCGAGCTGGTGACGGGCGCGGACGGGCGGGCGCCCTACCAGGTCAGCTACCGCGGCGGCGAGCACGTCACCGACGACCCGACCGCGCTGCTGCACGAGCTGACGGCGGCGGCACTGGCCCGCGGCGAGCGGCTCGAGGACCTGCGCGTCACGCGCCCGTCGCTCGAGGACGTCTACCTGGAGCTCACCCGTGAGTGACCACGCGCTCGAGACCGTGCGCGCGGCCGGGCGCGCGCACGCGCGCCCGTCCTGGGGGGCGATCGCCTGGCGCCAGTTCCGGCTCGAGCGGCGCATGTTCTGGCGCAACCCGAGCGCCGCGTTCTTCGGCTTCCTGCTGCCGCTGCTGCTGCTGGCGATGTTCGGCGCGATCTTCGCCGGCGAGCAGGAGGACCTGGACGTGATCGTGCCCGGCATCGCCGGCATGAGCGCGATGTCGGCCACCTTCGTGGCGCTCGCCTACAACCTCACGTTCCTGCGCGAGAAGGGCATCCTCAAGCGGCTGCGCGGCACGCCGCTGCCGTCCTCGGCCTACCTCGGCGGGCATCGCCGGCAACGCGATCGTCAACACGGTGCTGCAGGTCGGCGTGGTGATCGTCGCCGGCAGCCTGTTCCTCGGCGTCGAGTGGCCGCGCGACTGGGCGTCGCTGGCCGTGTTCCTCGTCGCCGGCGTCGTCTGCTTCGCCGCGCTCGGCGTCGCGCTCTCGCACGCGATCCCGAACTTCGAGTCCGCGCCGGCGTACGTCAACGCGGTCTTCCTGCCGATGATCGTGCTCGCCGGCGTGTTCTTCGACGACGAGAACGCTCCCGCGGTGCTGCGCGATCTCGCCGAGGTGATGCCGCTCAAGCACCTGATCGACGGGCTCTCGGGGGCGATGGTCGACGGCACCGGCGTCGGCGACCACCTGACGGCGCTCGTCGTGCTGCTCGCGTGGGCCGCGGTCGGCATCGTGCTCGCCGTGCGCGGCTTCTCGTGGGAAGCGCGCCGGAGCTAGCGCCGGCCGGCGTCGAGCACCCAGGTCGCGCCTGCGCCGCAGGGCGCCCGGCGCGCCACGCCCGCGCCCGCCCGGCGGAAGCCGGAGTCGAGCAGGATCGCCCGGTGCGGCGGGCTGGCCAGCCACATCGCCACGGTCGACGCCACGCTCGCCCGCGAGCCGCAGCCGTACGCGATCGCCTCGCCGTACGCGCGGCCGCGCCAGCCGGCCCGCGCCAGCCGCGCGCCGACGTCGGGCCCGCCGGGCCGCGCGTGGGCGAAGTACCGGCGCCGCGCCATGTCGTGCGCGTGGCGGCGTGCCGCGCGTGCCATCTGGCGGTCGAACCCCCACGTCCGCAGGCCGTGGCTCGCGCGCTGGCGGTTGATCTCGCACACGAGCCCGCGCGGCGTGTTCGCCGTCGCTCCGGCCCCGCAATCCGCGGCCATGGCGGCGCTCGCCTCGCCGCTCCCCGCGGCAGCGAGGACGAGCGCCAGCATGACGGCCGCCGGCCGTCCCCTCCGAGCCTTGCTCTCCACAGCGGACCCCCAAGAAGTCCTGTCGAACATCCCCTTGCCGCGACCCCACCGCCTCGGCGGCCCCTTGGGTCCCCACAATCGCGGGCGCCCAAACATCGCCGTGTTGCGCGTCCTGAACGCGACCGTTATCGTGATGTATGTCGACGCTCGATAACGCTACTGCCGCGCCGCCGGTAACGCTCCGGCGGCTCGCATCGAGCGCCGCCGTGCTCGGCGCGCTCGGCGTCCTGATCTTCTCGTTCTCGCTCCCGGCCACGCGGCTGGCGGTCGAGGACCTCGACGCGACGTTCGTCGGCCTCGGCCGCGCGCTCGTCGCCGCGCTGCTCGCCGCCGCCCTGCTGGCGATCCGGCGGCAGCCGCGGCCCGCGCGGGCCGACCTGCCGCGTCTGGCGATCGTCGGCGCCGGCGTCGTCATCGGCTTCCCGATCTTCACGTCGCTGGCGCTGCGCGAGCTGTCGTCGGCGCACGCGTCGGTGATCGTCGGCCTGCTGCCGGCGGCGACCGCGGTGCTGGCCGTCGCGCGCGCCGGCGAGCGGCCCGGGCGCGGGTTCTGGCTCGCCTCGCTCGCGGGCCTCGCGGCCGTGCTCGCGTTCGCGGCGACGCAGGGCGCGGCGGGGCTGGGCACGGCCGACCTCTACGTGCTCGCCGCGGTCGCGCTCGGCGGCCTCGGCTACGCCGAGGGCGGCGCCCTGGCCCGCCGCTACGGCGGCTGGCAGGTGATCTGCTGGGCGCTCGTGCTGACCGCGCCGCTGCTGGTCGCGCCGGTGGCGCTCGCGATCGCCGAGAACGGGCTGCACGCGGGCGCGGACGCCTGGCTCGGGTTCGCCTACGTGGCGCTCTTCTCGATGTTCCTCGGCTTCTTCGCCTGGTACGCGGGCCTCGCGCGCGGCGGCGTGGCGCGGATCGGCCAGCTGCAGCTCGCGCAGCCGGTGCTGACGCTCGTGTGGGCGGCGCTGCTGCTGGGCGAGGAGGTGTCGGCGGCGACCGTGGCCGCGGCGGTCGCGGTGCTCGCCTGCGTCGGCGCGACGCAGCGGGTCAGGCGACCTGGAAGGCCGCCGGCGCCGACCCCGTGATCGCGGCGGGGACGGCGCGCAGCGCGGACCGCTCCCAGTCCTCGCGCGTGAGCCCGAAGACGACCACGTCGTGGCGCTGGTCGCCGTGCCGGTGCCAGCTCCGCAGCACGCCCTCGCGGCGGAAGCCGGCCCGCTCGAGCGCGACCTGCGAGCGGCCGTTGCGGGTGTTCGCCCACGCCGTCAGGCGGTCGAAGCCGAGCTGCTCGAACGCGAGCGCGGCGATCAGCGCCTTCGACTCGCCGTTGGCGCCGCTGCCCCAGAACTCGCGCCCGAACCACGAGCCGACGGTGGCGTGGCGGTTGCGGCGCGAGAGCTCCGACAGGCCGGTGACGCCGATCGGCCCGTGCTCGCGATGGTCGATCAGGAAGTCGAGCAGCTCGCCGCGCTCGCGCTTGCCCGCGTTCGCGGCGATGTAGGCCTCGGGCTCGGCGACCTCCGTGTACGGGCCCCAGCTGAACCAGCGGGTCACGGCCGGGTCGGAGGCCAGCTCGAGCAGGCGCGGCGCGTCCTCGGTGGTGGCGTAGCGGAGGGTCAGCGCCGGGCCGGCGAGCACGAGCTCGGTCACCGGGCCGATACTACGTGCCGGTGCTCGCCTGCCTCTACGACGTCCACGGCAACCTGCCCGCGCTCGAAGCGGTGCTCGCGGACGCCGGCGCCCAGGGCGCGCGGCGCTTCGTGCTCGGCGGCGACTACGCGCTGTTCGGGGCCTGGCCGGCCGAGACGGTCGCGCGGCTGCGCGAGCTCGAGCCCGCGCTCTGGATCCGCGGCAACGGCGAGCGCTGGACCGCCGACCCGGGCAGCGCGCCCGACGACCCGGTCGTGCAGGGCGCGATCGCGGCCTGCGCCGAGGCGCTCGGCCCGCTGGCCGGCGAGCTCGCCGCGCTGCCGTTCGCGGGCGAGGACAAGGGCATGCTGATCTGCCACGGCTCGCCGGTCAGCGACGTGCGCTCGTTCCGGCCGCAGCCCGAGCCCGACGAGGGCGAGCTGCTCGCCGGCGTCACGCACGTGCGCGTGCTGTTCGGCCACACCCACCTGCCGTTCCGGCGCATCTCGACGACGAGCGGGATCGAGCTGGTGAACCCGGGCTCGGTCGGCATGCCGTTCGACGGCGACACGCGCGCCGCGTACGCGCTGATCCACCACGATCGCTCGGTCGAGCACCGCCGCGTCGCCTACGACCACGCCGCCAGCGCGGCGGCGGTGCGGGCGCTCGGCGGCGGCTGGACCGCGACGGTCGCCGGGCGCATCGAACGCGCGGCGGTCTGACCAGCGCCCGGCACGAACTGCGCTGGGTAGGGAAGCTGGTAGGACGCAAAACGTTCCACTCGGGCTCGCGGCGGTGGGCGGTGGAACGTTTTGCGTCTCTGGTACGCAAACGTTCCAATCGGGCTCGCCGGCGGCGGGCGGTGGAACGTTTTGCGTACGAACCCCCATAACGTTCCACGACCCCCGCCTCGGACCGGGCCGTGGAACGTTTGTCGGCTATAGCGCGCTTAACGTTCCACGCTCCGCCGCCGGCCGGGACCCGTTGGAACGTTATGGGGCCTCCCCGCCGCCCTACCCAGCCATGCAGTTCGCCGATCCCACGCCCCGACGTCCCCGAAGAAGCGCGCCAACGCAGCTTGGTTACACGGCTCACGCCGCCATGGCGTAGTTTGCGCCGTTCCTGACCAACGTCTTTACAGGGGGAGACGTATGTTCACGCGTGTTCGGGCGGCGCTTCTGGCCGCCCTCGTAGTGCTCTGCTTGGCGCCGGCGGCGGCCCAGGCCGATCCGATCCTCGAGGAGCGCTTCGACGGTCCTGGGCTCCCGGCCGGTTGGGAGCCGGCCGAGGGTTCCTGGGAGGTCGTCGACGGCCGGCTCGTCGGCCGATCGAGCGGTTCCGGGCAGCTGTCGCGCATCACGTTCGGGCCGCACCTGGACAACTTCCGGATCGACGTCACGGCGCGCTTCGAGTCGGTGACCGACGCGGCGCGCTGGCTCGCGATCGCCGTCGACATGCCGGCGAACGGCGCGGTGCCGTGGTGGCACGCGGCCGTCCGCAGCGGGTCGAGCGCGGCGAACGGCACCGAGTTCGCCGAGCGGACGGCGGCGAACACCTGGAACGTGCCGGCGCGGGCGGCGGCGCCGTTCGACGCCGGCGTCGGCCGCAACGTGCAGCTCGCGGTGGAGGTCCGCGGCAACCGCGGGCGGCTGTTCGTCGACGGCGAGGAGGTGCTCTCGACGCGGGCGATCCGGCGGTCGAGCGACGGCCGCCTCGGGCTGCTGGCCAACGGTGGCGTGATGTCGTTCGACGACCTGACGGTCTCGCCGGTCGAGCCCGAGTCGCTCGTGCTGCCGAACGACGACGAGACGACGCCGCACGTCGTCGCGCACCGCGGCTACTCGTCGGTCACGCCGGAGAACACGCTGGCGGCGGTCGCCTCCGGCTGGCGCTCGGGCGCCGACTGGGTCGAGATCGACGTCGCGACGAGCGCCGACGGCGAGCCGTACGTGCTGCACGACAACACCGTCGACCGCACGACCGACGGCACGGGAGCGCTGCCGTCGCTGACCGCGCCGTACCTCGACGGGCTCGACGCCGGCAGCTGGTTCTCGCCCGCGTTCGCGGGCCAGATCCTGCCCCAGATGGCGCCGGTGCTCGACGAGATCGACCTCGGCACGGCGGACCTGCTGCTCGAGATCAAGGGCCCGGAGACGCGCGCCGAGCTGGAGCGGATCATCGGCGACGTGCGGGCACGCGGGCTGCTCGGCCGGACGCTGCTGCAGAGCTTCGACGAGCAGGTGCTGCGGGACTCGCGGGCGATCGCGCCGGACCTGCGGCTCGGTCTGCTGCGCAGCACGCTCGACGCCGATCCGGTCGCGACCTCGCAGGCGTTCGACGTGGTCGCCTACAACCCGTCCTGGGCCGCCCTGCAGCCGCGGGCGGGCGAGATCGAGCGGCTCAACGCGGCCGGCGTCGCGGTCATGCCGTACACGGTCGACGACCCCGGGGTCTGGCCGACGATGCGCGACGCGGGCGCCGACGCGATCATCACCAACCGGCCGGGCGCGCTCGTGGGCTGGAACGCCCGCTACGCGCAGACCGGGCCGGGCGGCGGGCCTGCGCGGGCGGAGATCCTCGCGCCGGCCGGTGACGAGCTCGAGCGCGGCGACGCGCGCAACGTCGCGGTCGACACGGGCGGCGCCGAGGGCGAGATCGCGCTCGACGGCGAGCCGGTCGAGGAGGGCGACCTGATCGAGGCCGACGCGCTCGAGCTGGGTGAGCACGAGGTCACGCTCGGCGCCGGCGAGGCCACCGACACGGCGACCTTCACCGTGGTCGCGAGCCAGGCCGGCCTGATGCACCTCGCGGGCACGAAGGGCTCGCCGTCCGACTCGTTCCGGATGACCGTGCTGCGGCAGGTGCTCGACGAGCGCTGGGCGCAGGTCGCGCGCACGGTGGAGCTCAACTCGCGCCAGTACGGCAACGAGCTCTCGGCGCTGATCGCGGGCGACGCCCGCGCGCTGGCCGCGGGCGACTAGCCAGGGCCGGACCGGCCGCCCCTGCGGGGGCGGCCGGCTCCGCCGCCGCCCGGTACGGTCCCGTGGCGATGCCGTCGCTCGCCGAGCTGGAAGCCGTCGCCCGCGGTGCACCGCCGCGGCCGCTCGACCGCGAGGACCGCGCCCGGATCGCCGCGGGCCGTGCCGTCGTCGAGGACGCCGTCAGCTCCGGCGCGGTGATCTACGGCGTCACGACCGGCTTCGGGCAGCTCGAGAGCGTGCGGATCGCGCACGCCGACGCGGCGCAGCTCCAGCTCAACCTGCTGCGCTCGCACGCGGTCGGGTCCGGGCCGCCGCTGCCCGCGGAGGTCGTGCGCGGCATGCTGCTGCTGCTGGCGTCGTCGCTGCGCCGCGGCCACTCCGGGGTGCGGCCCGAGCTCGTGGAGCTGGTGCTCGGGCTGCTCGAGCACGGCGTGGTGCCGGTGATCCCGAGCAAGGGATCGGTCGGCTCGTCCGGCGACCTGGCGCCGCTGGCGCACCTCGCGCTGGTGCTCGTGGGCGAGGGCGAGGCCGTGCTCGACGGGGAGACGCTGGCGGGCGGCGAGGCGCTCGCCCGCGCCGGCCTGGCCCCGGTCGCCCTGACGGCCAAGGAGGGGCTCGCGCTGATCAACGGCACGCACCTGATGGCGGCCGCGGGAGCGCTCGCCGTACGCGACGCCGCGCGGCTGCTCGACGCCGCCGTCGTCGCGACCGCGCTGTCGCTCGAAGCGTTCAAGGGCTCGACGGTGCCGTTCGACGCACGGCTGCACGCGCTGCGCGGGCAGCCCGGGCCGCAGCAGATCGCCGCGCGGCTGCGCGCGCTGCTCGACGGCAGCCCGGTCGTCGCCAGCCACGCCGACTGCGGGCGCGTGCAGGATCCCTACACGCTGCGCTGCGCCCCGCAGGTGCTGGGCGCGGTGGCCGACGCCCTGGCGTACGTCTCCGCGGCGATCGAGCGCGAGCTCGAGGCGGTCACCGACAACCCGCTGGTCTTCGCCGACGACGGCGAGGTCATCTCCGGCGGCAACTTCCACGGCCAGCCGCTGTCGCTCCCGCTCGACCACCTCGCGCTGGCGCTGTGCGAGCTGGCCGCGTTCGCCGAGCGCCGCGTGTTCGCGCTCCTCTCCCCCGGCTACGCCGGGCTGCCGCCGTTCCTGACGCCGCGGCCCGGCCTCTCGTCCGGGCTGATGATCGCCCAGTACGCGGCCGCCGCGCTGGTCAACGAGTGCCAGGTGCTCGCGCACCCGGCGGGCGCCGGATCGATCCCCACCAGCGCCGGCCAGGAGGACTTCAACTCGATGGGTGCGCTGGCGGCGCTGAAGGCGCGCACGGCGGTCGAGAACGCGGCGCAGGTGATCGCGATCGAGCTCGTGTGCGGCGTCCAGGGGCTGGAGTTCCACCGGCCGCTGCGCAGCACGCCCGCACTCGAGCGCTGCGCGGCGCGCGTGCGCGAGCGCGTCGCGCGGGTCGAGGAGGACCGCTCGCTGGCGGCGGAGCTGACCGGCCTCGCGGATGCGCTGCGGACCGGAGAGGTGGTGCTGGCGTGAGGTGCCGCGGCTGGCAGCAGGAGGCGGCGCTGCTGATGCTCGAGAACAACCTGCATCCCGACGTCGCGGAGCGGCCGCAGGAGCTCGTGGTCTACGGCGGGATCGGCAAGGCGGCGCGCAACCCGGCGTGCCTGGAGGCGATCAAGCGCGAGCTGATGCGGCTGGGCGACGCCGAGACGCTGCTCGTGCAGTCGGGCAAGCCGGTCGGCGTCTTCGAGACGCACGCGGACGCGCCGCGCGTGCTGATCGCCAACTCCAACCTCGTGCCGGACTGGGCGACCTGGAAGCACTTCCGCGAGCTCGACGCGGCCGGGCTCACGATGTACGGCCAGATGACCGCCGGGTCCTGGATCTACATCGGGACGCAGGGCATCCTCCAGGGCACCTACGAGACGTTCGCGGCGCTGGCGCGGCAGCGCTTCGGCGGCTCGCTGCGCGGGCGGCTCGTCGTCACCGCCGGGCTCGGCGGGATGGGCGGCGCGCAGCCGCTCGCCGTGACCATGAACGAGGGCTGCGCGCTGTGCGTCGAGGTCGAGGTGCAGCGGATCGAGCGGCGGATCGGCAGCGGCTACCTCGACGAGCGCGCCGGCTCCCTGGAGGACGCGCTGCGGCGGCTCGCGGCGGCGCAGGCCGAAGGCCGCGCGCTGTCGATCGGCCTGCTCGGCAACGCCGCCGAGGTGCTGCCGGAGCTGGTCCGGCTGGGTGCGGACGTCGACGTCGTGACCGACCAGACGAGCGCGCACGACCCGCTGCACGGCTACGTCCCGGCGGGGCTGACCGTCGAGCAGGCGGACGCCCTGCGCGCCGCCGACCCGGACGACTACCTCGCGCGCGTCGGCGAGAGCGTGCTCGCGCACGTCGGCGCGATCCGCGCGCTCGCGAGCGCCGGCGCCGAGGCCTTCGACTACGGGAACGCGCTGCGCGGGCTCGCCGCCGAGCACGGCGACGCCGACGCGTTCTCCTATCCGGGCTTCGTGCCGGCGTACATCCGGCCGCTGTTCTGCGAGGGCAAGGGGCCGTTCCGGTGGGTGGCGCTGTCCGGCGACCCGGCCGACATCGACCGCACCGACGCCGCGATCCTCGAGCTGTTCGGCGAGCAGGACCACATCCGCCGCTGGATCGAGCTGGCCCGCGAGCGCGTGCGCTTCCAGGGCCTGCCGGCGCGGATCTGCTGGCTCGGCTACGGCGAGCGCCACCTCGCCGGCCTGCGCTTCAACGAGCTGGTCGCCGCGGGCGAGCTGCGCGGGCCGATCGTCATCGGGCGCGACCACCTCGACGCCGGGTCGGTGGCGTCGCCGCAGCGCGAGACCGAGGCGATGCGCGACGGGTCGGACGCCGTCGCCGACTGGCCGATCCTGAACGCGCTCGTGAACACCGCCACGGGCGCGAGCTGGGTCTCGTTCCACCACGGCGGCGGCGTCGGCATGGGCAAGTCGCTGCACGCCGGGCAGGTGTGCGTGGCCGACGGGTCGCCGCAGGCGGGCGAGCGGATCCGCCGCACGCTGCTCGGCCGACCCGGGCATGGGCATCGTCCGCCACGCCGACGCCGGCTACCCGGAGGCGTTCGCGGCCGCCGACCGGCTCGGGGTGCGGATCCCGATGCGATGACGCTCGCGCTGCGCGGCGCCGACCAGGTGCTGCTGCCGCCGGAGCCGGGCCTGCCGTACCTGCGCCGTCCCCAGGAGCAGACGCTGGGGCCGGGGTCGGTGACGGTCCGCGGCGAGACGATCGCCGCCGTCGAGGCCGACCCGGCGGCGGACGTCACGATCGACGCCACGGGCGGCGCGCTGATCCCCGGCCTCGTGGACTGCCACACCCACCTGCCGTTCGCGGGCTGGCGGGCGACCGAGTACGAGCAGAAGGTCACCGGCGTCCCGTACGAGGAGATCGCGCGCGCCGGCGGCGGGATCGCCGCGTCGGCGCGGGCGCTGGCCGAGGCGGACGACGACGCCGTGCTGGCGCAGGCGCGCGGGCTGCGCGCCGAGATGCTCGCGCACGGGACGACGGCGTTCGAGGCCAAGACCGGCTACGGCCTGCTCGCGCGAGGGCGAGGAGCGGCTGGTGCGGCTCGGCCGCGCGCTGCCCGCCGACGCCGTCACCGGGCTGTTCGCCCACGCCGTGCCGCCCGGCTGGGAAGCCGACGCGTGGATGGACCAGGTCGACGCGCTCGCCGCCGGCTGCGACGTCGACGCGCTCGACATCTACGTCGAGTCGGTCGCGTTCGCCAACCGCCATCTCGAGCGGCTCGGGGCGATCGCGGCGCGCGAGCGCGTGCCGCTGCGCGCGCACGTCGAGCAGTTCAACGCGAACCGGTCGGTGCCGGTCGCGCTCGCCGCCGGCGCGCGCTCGGTCGATCACCTGGCCTGCCTCGACCCCGCCGACCTGCCCGCGCTCGCCGCCGCGGAGTGCGCCGCGGTCCTGCTCCCGGGCGCGGAGCTGCTCGGCGACGAGCGGCGTCGCGCCGGGCCGGGCGCTGGCCGACGCGGGCGCGATCTGCGTGGTCGCCACCGACTGCAACCCCGGCACGTCGCCGGTGCTCTCGCTCCCGCTCGTGATCGGCCTCGCGGTCCGGCGCTACGGCTGGACCGCCCGCGAGGCGCTCGCCGCCTGCACGCTGAACGCCGCCTGGGTGCTCGGCGCCTCCGCGCGGACCGGCTCGATCGAGCCGGGCAAGCGCGCCGACCTCGTGCTGCTCGACGGGCCGGTCGAGCACATCGCGTACCGGTTCGGGCGCAACCCCGTCGCGCTCGTCGTGCGCGGCGGCGAGATCGCCTGGGTCCGGCCCGACCAGGCGTGGCGGGTGCGGTCGTGATCGGCGCGGGCGACCTCGCCGTGCTGCTCGCGGACCTCGTGCCGATCGGGCTCGACGACGGCACCGGCACGACGCGGCTCGCCTGGACGCACGAGGACGAGCAGGCGGCGGCCTGGTTCGCGCGCCGGGCGCAGGAGCTCGGCCGGCGGATGGAGCGCGATCCGGCCGGCAACCTGTGGGCGTGCCCGGACGCGCCCGGACCGTGGTGGGCCGTGGGGTCGCACCTCGACAGCGTGCGCGGCGGCGGGCGCTTCGACGGGGCGCTCGGCGTCGCGGCGGCCTTCGCGGTCGCCGCAGCGCTCGCCCGTGCCGCTCGCCGTGATCTCGTTCGCCGACGAGGAGGGCGCGCGCTTCAACACGCCGACGTTCGGCTCGCGGGCCCTGGTCGGCCGGCTCGACGTCGACGACGCGATCGCGCGCCTGGACGAGCACGGCGTCAGCCTCGGCGACGCGCTGGCCGGCGCGGGCGTCGACCCGGCGGGGCTCGGCGACGCGCCGGGCTGGCTCGAGCGGCTGGCCGGCTTCCTCGAGCTCCACATCGACCAGACGCGCGACCTGGCGGCGGCCGGCGCGCCGGCCGGCGTCGTGACGCGGCTGGCGGCGCGGCTGCGGCTCGAGGTCGAGCTCACCGGCCGGGCCGACCACGCCGGGACGACGCCGCGCGACGAGCGCCACGACGCGCTGGCCGCGGCCGCGCGCGTGATGGTGCGCGCCGACACCGAGGCGGCACAGCGGCTCGGCATGGTCTTCACCGCGACGCGGCTGGAGGTCGAGCCGAACGCGCCGACCACCGTGCCCGCGCGAGCACGGCTGTGGCTCGACGCCCGCGCCGCCGAGGCCGAGGCCGTCGAGTCGTGGCGCGCGGCGGTCACCGCGGAGGCCGAGCGCGTCGCGCAGGAGGCGGGCGTCGGGCTCGGCCTGCGGACCGCGGCGTGGTCGCCCGGCACCGAGTTCCCGTCCGCCGTCGCCTCCGCCCTGGCGCGCGGGCTCGGGCCGGGCGCGCCGCGCCTGGTCTGCTTCGCGGGGCACGACGCGGGCGTCGTGGCCGCCCGGCGACCCGCCGGGATGGTGCTCGTGCGCAACCCGACCGGCGTCAGCCACGCTCCCGGCGAGGAGGTCTCGCTCGAGGACGCGGCGGCCGGCGCGAACGCGTTGCTCGCGGCCGCCGCGGAGCTCGGCGCGTGACGCGCGCGTTCGCCATCCCGGCGATGGTCAACGTGCACTCGCACGCGTTCCAGCGCGACCTGCGCGGGGTCGGCGAGCGGTCGGCGAGCCCGGACGACGACTTCTGGAGCTGGCGCGAGACGATGTACGCGCTCGCCGACCGCCTCGACCCGGCGTCGATGCGCGAGGTGGCCGGGCGGGTCTACGGCGAGATGGCCGCGGCCGGGTACGGCGCGGTCGGCGAGTTCCACTACGTGCACCACCGGCCGGACGGGACGCCCTACGAGGAGCCGAACGCGCTCGCGCTCGCGCTGGCGGAGGCGGCCGGGGCGGCGGGGCTGCGGATCGTGCTGCTCGCGACCGCGTACGGCCGCGGCGGCCGCCCGCGCTTCCGCGACGCGTCGCTCGACGCGTTCCTCGCGCGCGTCGACGCGCTGCGGCTCGCCGGCGTGCCGGTGGGCGTCGCCGCGCACAGCGTCCGCGCGGTCCCGGCCGACTGGCTGCGCGAGCTCGCCGCCTACGCCGACGCCCACGGGCTGGTCCGCCACGTCCACGCGCACGAGCAGCCGCGCGAGCTCGAGGAGTGCCGCGCCGAGCACGGCTGCTCGCCGATCGAGCTGCTGGACCGGACCGGCTTCCTCGGCGAGCGCACGACCGTCGTGCACGGGATCCACGTCGACGCGCGCGACGTCGGGCTGCTGGCGGCGAGCGGCACGATCGTCGCGACCTGCCCGACGACCGAGGGCAACCTCGGCGACGGCCACTTCCCGGCGCTCGCGCACCACGAAGCGGGCGTCCGGCTGGCCATCGGCAGCGACAGCAACGTGGTCGTCGACCCGTTCGAGGAGGTGCGCGAGCTGGAGACCGGCGCCCGCCGCGTGCGCCGCACCCGCCACGCCCTGCTCGCGGCGACCGGCGACCTCTGGGGCGCGCTGCACGCGAACGGGCTCGCGAGCCTCGGTCTCGCCGAGACGCCGGCGATCACCGTCGACCTCGACCACCCGCGCCTGCGCGGCGTCGGCGACGACGACGTCCTGCGCGCGATCGCGACCTGCGCGTCCGCCGACGTCGTCGTCGGCTGATCAGCCGCCCAGAGACTCGAAGAAGCGCGCCGCGATCGGGGCGGCCACGGACCCGCCGGAGCGGCCGTTCTCGACGAGCACGGAGATCGCGACGTCGTCGCGGTAGGCGACGAACCACGCGTGGGTGGGCGGCGGGTCGCCGCCGCCGTACTCGGCGGTGCCGCTCTTGCCGTGGACCTCGCCGGGGATCGCCGCGAGCGCGGTGCCGGTGCCCTCGGTCACGACGCTGCGGGTCAGCGAGCGCAGGGTGTCGACCTCCGCGAGCGGCTCGCCCTGGCGCTCCGGGTCGCCCGCCAGCAGCCGCGGCGCGCGCCAGCGGCCGTCGGCGACGGTCGCGATCACGCCGGCCATCGACAGCGGGCTGGTGACGATCCGGTCCTGCCCGATCATCGCCGACGCGCGGGCGACGAGGTCGCCGCCGGGCGGCACGTCCGCCTCGGCGGCGGGCATGCCGAGCTTCAGCGGCTCGCCGAGCCCGAACGCGCGGCCGGCCTCCGTCAGCGCGTCGCGGTCGAGCCGCTCGGTCAGCGAGACGAAGGCGGTGTTGCAGGACTGCGCGAAGTCCTGGCTGAACGGCACCGCGCCCGCGGCACCGCCCTCGAAGTTCTTGAACGAGCGGCCGCCGACCGCGAGCGTCGCCGGGCAGTCGACGGTCTCGCTCGTGTCCAGCCCGGCGCGCAGGAGCGCGGCGGTGGTGACGATCTTGAAGGTCGAGCCGGGCGGGTAGCGGCCCTCGAGCGCGCGGTCGAAGGACTCGACGGGGCGGTTCGCGACCGCCAGGACGTCGCCGGTCGAGGGCTGTACGGCCACGAGCGCCGCCTCGTCCTCGCGGTCGCCGAGCGCGGCCTCGGCCGCGCGCTGGGCGTCGGCGTCGAGCGTGGTGCGCAGCGGGCGCCCGCGCTTGCCGCGGCGCTCGAGCAGGGTCTCGATCGGGGCGCCGCCGGCGCGGATCACGATCCGGCGCGTCGGCGTGCCGCCGAGCCGGCTCTCGTAGCGGGCCTGCAGGCCCGACTGGCCGACCTCGTCGCCGGGGCCGCGGTCCTCGAGCTCCTCGAGCTGCTCCGCCGTGGCCGGGCCGACAGTGCCGAGCAGCGCGCGCGCGAACTCGCGGCTGGGCGCGAGCGGCGACTCGTCGCGGATCGCGAGCATGCCGGGCACGCCCTCGAGCTCCGCCTCGACGGCGTCGTAGTCGGCCGCGCGCAGCGTGATCGCCTCGACGAACTGCTCGGGCCCGGCGCCGCGGACGGCGCGGCGCAGGTCGCCGGCGTCGACGTCGACGACCGCGGCGAGCGCGGAGACCGACGCGCCGACGTCCTCGACCTTGTCGCGGGCGAGCCCGACGCGGTAGACGGTGCGCTCGCGGACGATCGCGCGCCCGTCGCGGTCGAGGATCGGGCCGCGCGCCCCGGCCTCGCGGACCGTGCCGAGCACGCGCACGTCGCCGAGCTGCGGGTGCACGACCTTCGGGCTCCACGCGAGCGTCCAGCGCTCCTCGCCCTTGCGCAGGCGCGCGGACGAGCGGTAGCTCCAGGGCCCGAAGCCGGGCACGTCCCAGGTGACCTCGAAGCGCGCCCGCGCGACGTCGCCCTCCTCGCTGACCGCGAGGGTTCGCGCGCTCACCTTGGCGCCGTCGAGGCCGCGGCGATTCGCCGCGAGCTCCTCCTGCGCGCGCCGGGCGTCGTCCGTCCAGCCGGCCGCGCCGCGGTCGTCACCGCGGCTCCACGCGGCGAGGAACCCGTCGACCGCCTCCTCCGCCTTCGGCCTCCCATCGGCGCTCAGGACCACCGCCGCACCACCTCCGGCGAGGGCGACGGCGGCCAGCAGCGCGGCGATCGCCAGCGCGCGGCGGCGCCGGGCTGGGGAGTAGCGGGTCGGGCGGGTCTGCGACATGAAGCCGAGCACAGAAGCGCGTAACACCGGACTTTTCAAGACACTTCGACATTACTCCAACTGTAGAGCTGACACTTAGAATCAGCGTTCAACTCTCGACCACCCTACGAAAGGGGTCTGACCCCTTTACCGGGCAGGGGCTCCCGCACGCCTCGGTGTCGCAGAGGCGGCAGATGCGGCGCTCGGCTCCCGGCGTCGCCGCGAGGTCGGCGAGCGCGGTCTCCGATACGCGCGCGAGGGCGGAGCGGTCGGCGCGCGACAGGCCGGCGAGCACGGACTGGATCGCCGCCTCGCGGCGCGCGAGCGCCCGGCGCGCCACGCGCCGGCCCGCCGGTGTGAGGTAGAGCGACGTCGAGCGGGCGTCGGCGCCCGTGCGGCGCTCGACCAGGCCGGCGCCGGCGAGGCGGTCGACGAGCCGCACCGTCCCGGAGTGCGTGAGGCCGACGATCCGCGCCAGCGCGTCGATCGAGCCGCCCGCCGCGTCGCCGTGCAGCGTCGTCAGCGCCTGCGCGGCGGAGCCGCCGAGGCCCGGCTCGGCCGCCTCCGCGAGCCGATCGGCGATCGCCAGCGCGAGCGCGCCGACGAGGTTCGCCTCGCGCGCGACATCTGCGTGACTCATACATACAAGCTACAGGGCAAACGCTGTCCTGGACCACATGTCCAGCGCCCTTCGACCAGAGGAGGAAATCCGCTCGCTGCGGGCGGCCGAGCCCTACATTCCCGCCATGCCGCGACCGCGACAGATCCTCGCCATGGGTGGTGGCGGCTTCTCGATGGAAGCCGGGAACCCGCTGGTGGACGACTACGTCCTCTCGCTCACGGGCGTCGAGTGCCCGCGCGTCTGCTTCCTGCCGACCGCCTCGGGCGACGCGGACCACTACATCGTCCGGTTCTACCGGCACTTCCCCGCCGACCGCTGCCGGCCGTCGCACGTGTCGCTGTTCCGGCGCGACGGCTCGCCGGGCGACGTCGCCGGCCATCTGATGGACCAGGACCTGATCTACGTCGGTGGCGGCAGCGTGGTCTCCCTGCTCGGCACGTGGGCCGCGCACGGCATCGACCTGATGCTGCGCGCCGCGTGGGAGTCGGGCGTCGTGATGGCCGGCCTCAGCGCCGGCTCGCTGTGCTGGTTCGAGCAGGGGCTCACCGCCTTCCACGGCGAGGCGAAGCCGGTTCGCGGGCATCGGCCTGCTGCCATACTCGAACGCCGTGCACTACGACGACGAGCCGCGCCGCGCCGCCTACCGGGCGGCGATCGCAGACGGGATGCCGGCCGGTTTCGGCACGGGCAACGGCGCCGCCCTGCACTTCGTCGGCACGGAGCTCGCCAGGGTGGTCTCCTCACGTCCGGAGGCTCGTGCGTACCGGCTGGCTCCCGAAGGTCACGGCGTCGCCGAGGCCGAGCTGCCGTGCAACTTCCTCGGGGCGCTACCCGAGCCTGCCCTTGCCGCCTGAAGGGCGTCGCTCCCCCACCATTCTCGCGATGGGCGGCGGCGGCTTCACCGCCGGCACGGACGATCCCGCGCTCGACGACCAGGTCCTGACGCTCACGGACACGCCACGCCCGCGGATCTGCCTGCTGCCCACGGCGGGCGGGGACTCCGAGCACCAGATCCGCCGCTTCTACGAGACCTACGGCGACCGGCTCTGCCAGCCGTCGCACATCTCGCTGTTCCGCCTCGGCCGCAAGCCGGTGCCGCTGCGCGAGCACCTGCTGGCCCAGGACGCGATCTACGTCGGCGGCGGCTCGATGGTCAACCTGCTGGCGATCTGGCGCGCCCAGGGCCTCGACGAGATCCTGCGTGACGCCTGGCACCAGGGGACCGTGCTCGCCGGCCTGAGCGCCGGATCGATGTGCTGGTTCCAGTGGGGCATCACGACCTCCTCCGGCTTCCCGGCGCCCGCGACGGGCCTCGGCTTCCTGCCCGGATCGAACTCGGTCCACCACGACAGCGAGCCCGGCCGCCGGCCCGTGTTCCTCGAGGCCGTGCGATCAGGCGAGCTGCCGTCGGGCTGGGCCGTCGACGACGGCGCCGCGCTGCTGTTCCGCGGCACCGTGCTCGCCGACGTCGTCACCGCGCGCCCGGGCGCCCGCGCCTACACCGTCACCGCGCACGGCGAGCGCGCGCTCCCGGCCCGGCCGCTGACCACGGTCGCCGGCGCGCGCGCCACGGTGCCCGCCGTCGCCGAGCTGCGGCGGCTGCACCTGTCGCGGCAGGGCATCGCGCGCGACTGAGCGCGCGCCCTCAGGAGTCCGTGGCGTCGTAGGCCTGCTCGTGCACGGCGTCGGCGACCTCTTCGTCGTCGACCTCGATGTCGTGCTCGCTCTTCAGGTGCGCAGCCAGGTGGCGCGCCAGTTCCTCGTCGTTGGCGGCCGACACCGTGTCGCCGCACTCGTTGCATTCGATCACTCGCATACAGGGAGTACTACCCCAACGTGCGATCGAGGTTGAACGCGGCGCTGATCAGCGCCAGGTGCGTGAACGCCTGCGGGAAGTTGCCGAGCTGCTCGCCGGTCGGCCCGATCTCCTCCGAGTACAGGCCGACGTGGTTCGCGTACGTGAGCATCTTCTCGAACGCGAGCCGCGCCTCGTCGACGCGGCCCGCCCGCGTCGAGCGCCTCGACGTACCAGAACGAGCAGATCGAGAACGTGCCCTCGTCGCCCTCCAGGCCGTCCGGCGACGCCTCGATGTCGTAGCGGTACACGAGCGAGTCCGAGACCAGCTCCTCGCCGATCGCGTCGAGCGTCGACAGCCACTGCGGGTCGGTCGGCGCGATGAAGAGCACGAGCGGCATCAGCAGCAGCGAGGCGTCGAGCACGTCGAGCTGTAGTGCTGGACGAACGCACCGCGCTCGTCGCTCCAGCCGCGCTTGATGATCTGGTTGTAGATCCGGTCGCGCTCGGCGAGCCAGCGCACGATGTCGCCGGGCAGGCCGCGCTGCGCGGTTCATGCGGATCGCGCGCTCGATCGCGACCCAGGACATCAGCCGCGAGTACGTGAAGTCCTTCTGGCCGCCGCGCGTCTCCCAGATGCCCTCGTCGACCTGGTCCCAGTTCTCGCACAGCCAGTCGACGATCCGCCGCACGCTCTCCCAGCTCTCGTGGCTGATCGGCTTGCCGTACTTGTTG
The DNA here is from genome assembly GCA_963843485.1 of uncultured Solirubrobacteraceae bacterium. GTDB lineage: Bacteria > Actinomycetota > Thermoleophilia > Solirubrobacterales > Solirubrobacteraceae > DASSUW01. The sequence continues at coordinate 86,487 of CAWJKK010000004.1, forward strand.
TAGAGGTAGATCGAGTCGATCATCTCGCCGTAGATGTCGAGCTGGCGCTGGTCGGCGGCGAGGTTGCCGATCCGCACCGGCGCCGAGCTGCGGTAGCCCGACCAGTGCGTCGAGCTCGATCCTCGGGCAGCTCGGAGCGGCCGTCGATGCCGTACATGATCTGCAGCGGCCCGCGACGGCCCGACGTTCCACTCGCGCGTGCGGTCGGTCAGCCACGCCATGAACGCGGCCGCCTCCTCGGTGAAGCCGAGCCGCAGCAGGCCGTAGAGCGAGAACGCGGCGTCGCGGATCCACGTGTAGCGGTAGTCGTAGTTGCGCTCGCCGCCGATCTGCTCGGGCAGCGACGTGGTCGGCGCGGCGACGATCGCGCCCGTCGGCGCGTAGGTGAGCAGCTTCAGCGTCAGCGCCGAGCGCTGCACCATCTCGCGCCAGCGGCCGCGGTAGCGCGGACTGCGCGAGCCAGCGGCGCCAGTACGAGACGGTGGCGTCGAACGCCTCGGCGGTCTCGTGCTCCGGGTACGCGCGGCAGATGTGGTCCGGGCGCCACGCTCTCGAGCACGAACGACTGCGACTTGCCGGCCGCGAGCTCGAACACCACGCGCACGCCGCTCCCCACCCGCTGCAGCTTGCGCTCGCTGCCGCCGAGCATCTTCGCCACCGCGCCCTCGAGCGCGAGCGTCAGGATCTCGCGAGCGGAACAGCACGCCGTACGGGTGCATCTCGATCTCGTGCTCCGCGCGCCCGTAGTCGAACCGCGGCTGCACCTCGACGAGCCAGCGGATCTCGCCGCGCACCACGAGCACGCGCCGGATCAGGCGGTGGCGGTGCGCGCCGGCGCCCGCGATCGGCATGAAGTCCTGCACCTCCCCCACGCCGCCGGGCGTGAAGAAGCGCGTGATCAGGATGTTCGTGTCCGGGAAGTAGAGCTGCTTCGAGGTCCAGTCGTCGCCGTCGGGGCGCAGCGCGTAGAAGCCGCCGTCGTCCGCGTCGAGGATCGAGCCGAACACGCTCGGGGCGTCGAACGCCGGGCAGCAGTACCAGTCGATCGTGCCCGTCGGTGCCGATCAGCGCGACCGTGTGCAGGTCGCCGACGAGCCCGTGCTCGGCGATCGGCAGGTACTCGTGCCGCAGATCGCCGGCGTCGGCCATCTACTTCGAGAACTCGCGCTCGATGGCCTCGATCTTGGCGAGCCGCCGCCGGTGCCGTTCCTCGCCGGTGAACGCCGCGCCGAGGAACGCCGCGATCACGTCGGCGGCGAGCGCCGGCCCGACCACGCGCGCGCCGAGGCAGAGGACGTTGACGTCGTCGTGCTCGACGCACTGGTGCGCGGTGTAGGTGTCGTGCGCGCAGGCGGCGCGGATGCCGGGCACCTTGCAGGCGGCGACCGCCACGCCGGCACCCGAGCCGCAGACCACGACGGCGCGCTCGGCGCGCCCTTCGCGCACGGCGTCGGCGCCGGAGCGCGCGATGTCCGGGTAGTCGACGGGCTCGGTCGAGTCCGTCCCGAGGTCGACGGGCTCGTGGCCGAGCGCGACCACCGTGTCGAGCACGAGCCCCTTGAGCGGGAACCCGGCGTGATCGAACGCGCAGGCGACCTTCATCGGCCCTCCACCGCCTCCTCCATCGCTTGGCCGGTCATCTCGGTGTACTCCTGCGCGGCGATCAGCGCCGCCCCGAGCACGCCGGCGCGCGGGCCGTGCCGCGCCAGCCGGATCTCGCACTGCGAGCCCGCCCCCGGCACCGCGTAGCGCCACGCGGTCTCGCGCGCCGGGCCGAGCAGCAGCTCGCCGGCGGCGGACACGCCGCCGCCGATCACGATCTCCAGCGGGTCGAACATCGTGATCGCGTTGGCGATGCCGATGCCGAGCCGCTCGCCGAGGATGCGCAGGCAGCGGATCGAGGCCTCGTCGCCCTCCTTGGCACCGTCGACGACGTCGTGCCCGGTGACCGCGGCGTCCCGCGTCATGCGCTGGCCGAGGAACGAGTTGGCGTCCTCGCGCGCCGCCTCGCGGGCCAGCTGGTCGAGCGCGCGGCCGGAGGCGAGCAGCTCGAGCGAGCCGGCCTGCGGGAACACGCCCGAGTGCGGCGGCGCGCCGTGCGCGAGGTCGAGCCCGATCACCGTGTGCCCGACCTCGGGCGCGGCGCCGGTCGCGCCGCGGAAGAGCCGGCCGTTGAGCACGAGCCCGCCGCCGACGCCGGTGCCGACCGTGAACATCACGAGGTGCGGGCAGACCATCCGGCCGTCGTCGAACGCCTCGGCGAGCGCGGCGCACGACGCGTCGTTCTCGACGAACACCGGGAGCCCGAGCCGTTCGGTGAGCAGCTCGCGCAGCGGCACGTCGCGCAGCGGGATGTTGACGCTCGAGCGGATCCGCCCGGTGGCGAACTCGATCAGCGACGGCACCCCGATGCCGACCGCCTTCGTGTCCGGCGTCCGCGCCTGCTCGACGGCGTGCACGAGCTGGTCGAGCAGCCGCTCCTGGCTCATCAGCTCGGTGTGCTGGAGATGCGACTCGCTGAGCTCGCCGGCCTGCAGGCACGCGCAGGCGATCTTGGTGCCGCCGACGTCGATGCCGATGAACGCGTCGCTCACGACCCTGCGGCCTCCGCGTCGACCAGGACGGCGAGCTCGCCGGCGGGCGGCCGCACGTTCGCCGCGGGCGAGGTCGGGTCGGCGCGGGTCGCCGAACGCGCGCTGGACCGCCTGCGCCTTCGAGGCGCCGGTGACCAGGAACACGACCTCGCGCGCGGAGTTCAGCGCCGGCAGCGTCAGCGTGACGCGCGGCACCTGCGGCTCCATCCCCGCCTCCGGCACGCCGGCGACGAGCCGGTCGAAGATCTCCTTCTCCGGCTTGGACGGGAACAGCGACGCGCAGTGCCCGTCGGGCCCGAGGCCGAGCAGCAGCAGGTCCCAGCGCGGCTCGCCGCCGATCCGCGCGCGGATCTCGGCCTCGTACGCGCCGGCACCGGCGTCCGGCCCCAGCTCGCCGCTGCATCCGCACGACCTCCGGCGGCGCCTGCAGCCGCGACGAGCAGCGCGGCGCTGCGCCATCGCGTGGTTCGAGAGCTCGTGCGTCGGGCGGCACGCAGCGCTCGTCGCCGTACCAGACCGTCGCGCGGCTCCAGTCGCTGTCGCGCGCGGCCGCCAGCTCGTACGCGCGCTGTAGGCGTCGAGCCGCCGGCGAGCACGATGTGGCCGCCGCGCCTCCGCGGCGTCGACCAGCATGTCGGCCAGCGCCGCCGCCGGATCGTCGAGCACGCGTCAGCCTGGTCATGCCGCCATCACCTGGGCGCAGCGCAGCGCCGGCTGGTAGGTGCGGATCGCGCAGCAGCGCCTGGCGCACGCCCTCGCCGAGGATGCCGGACTCGCCGCGCGAGGCGCCGAGCACGATCCAGGACTGCTCCTGGCCGTCGCGCGAGCGCCGCACCGAGCGCAGCCCGCCCGGCGCGCGGTCGAGCGACACCGCGTCGCCCGCCGGCCGTCTCGATCGTCACGCCGCCGAGGCCCGGCGCGTTCTGGTCGACGGGCTGGAGCGTCAGCTTGACCTCCTGGCGGCGCGCCCGCGCGTGGCCGGTCAGCCCGCGAGCGCGAGCGCGAGAGCGAGCCCGGCTTCCAGCCGAGCCGCGAGGCCAGCCAGCCGCAGAACAGCAGCGCCGCCGACAGCGAGTCGTCGCCGGTGGCGGACCGTCACCGCGGCGACGCCGTCGAGCGGCCGCGCGCATGTTCGGCGGGTCGAACGCGGCGGCGACGCGCTCGCGCCACGGCGTCGAGCGCAGCCACGCGAGGTCGACCACGTACGCGTGCTCGGCCAGCGAGGCGGCGCGCGACAGCGCGCTCGCCACATCCGGCTCGGTCCTGGGAGTCGACGAGCACGATCTGCGCGAGCCGCCGCAGCGCGTCGATCGCCGTCGCGTGACCGTGCGGCGCCCACACCATCGTCGCCAGGTCGGAGACGAGCAGCGGGTCGACGATCGTGTCGAGCTTGGCCAGGTGCTTCTCGCCGATGCTCGATCTCGATCGCGCTCGCGCGCGACCGCGATGTGGCCGGGCCGCGGCGTCGCGTCGTCGGTGCCGATGCGTCGCCCACGCGTCGAGCGTCTCGCGCCCCGGCTCGACGGCGCACACGATCAGGCGCGACGGGTGGTAGCGGCCGACGCGCTCGAGCCGGTTCTCGATCTCGCCGCGGAACTCGGCGTCGACGACCACGACCAGGTTGAGCACGCGCGCGGGCACGAACGGCTGGTCGGAGTGGTGGCGCTCGACGAGCAGCTCCCGCAGCGCCGCCTCGATCCGCGCCGGCGTCGTGTTGCGCTCGGACCAGACCTCGTCCACGGCTACAGCCCCCGCCAGTGGCGGCCCTCGCCGAGCAGCCTGTCGGCCTCCGGCGGGCCCGGCGAGCCGGCCGCGTAGGTCGCCAGCGGCGGCACGTCGTTCTGCCACGCCTTCAGGATCGGGTCGATGATCGACCACTGCGCGTCGACCTCGTCGTTGCGCGTGAACAGCGTCGCGTCGCCGCGCATCGCGTCGAGGATCAGCCGCTCGTACGCCTCGGGCGACTGCGACATGAACGACGTGCCGTAGAGGAACTCCATGTTCACGGGCCGGATCCGCATGCGCGCGCCGGGGATCTTCGCGCCCAGCGACAGCGAGACGCCCTCGTTGGGCTGCATGGTGAGGATCAGCTGGTTCGGGCTTCACGCCGACCGAGCCCTTGCGACTGGAAGGCGAGGTGCGGCACCGGCTTGAGCTGGACGGCGATCTCGGTGACCTTGCGCGCCAGCCGCTTGCCGGTGCGCAGCACGATCGGCACGCCGGCCCAGCGCCAGTTGTGGACCTCGAGCCGCAGCGCCGCGTAGGTCTCGGTGCGCGAGTCCGCCGGCACGCCGTCCTCCTCGAGGTAGCCGGGGACCTCGTCGCCGGCCGCGCCGCCGGCCGCGTACTGCGCCCGCACGGTCATCTCCGCGACCTCCTCGGGCGTCGGCGGCGTGATCGCCTGCAGGACCTTGACCTTCTCGTCGCGCACCTTGTTGGCCTCGAACGACGCCGGCGGCTCCATGCACAGCAGCGTCAGCAGCTGCAGCATGTGGTTCTGCACGAGGTCGCGCAGCGCGCCCGCGTTGTCGTAGTAGCCCGCGCGCGTGCCGATGCCCGATGTCCTCGGCGGCGGTGATCTGGACGTGGTCGATGTAGTTGCGGTTCCAGACCGGCTCGAACATGAAGTTCGCGAACCGGAACGCCAGCATGTTCTGGACCGTCTCCTTGCCCAGGTAGTGGTCGATGCGGAAGACCTGGCGCTCGCGGAAGACGCCGTGGACGACCTCCTGCAGGCGGCGCGCCGACTCGAGGTCGGTGCCGAACGGCTTCTCGATGATCACCCGCACCTCGTTGCTCTCGTGCCGGTGCAGCCCGTCTCCTTGATCGCCTCGGTGATCACGGGGAAGAACTCGGGCGCGGTCGAGAGGTAGTAGACGCGGTTGAGCGGCCCCGCCGCCTCGGCGTCGAGCGCGTCCATCGCCGCGCCGATCTGGGCGTAGCCGGCCGTGTCGTCGAACGGGAAGCCGATGTACTGCAGGTGGCCGAGCAGGCCGTCGAGCACCTGCGGGTCCGGCGTGCGGCGCGAGAACTCGTCGATCGCCTCGCGCGCGCTGCGTGCGGAACTCCTCGTCGGAGCAGGTCGCGGCGCGAGACGCCGATCAGGTTGAAGCGCTCGGGCAGCGCCCCCTCGTGCGCGAGGTTGTAGAGCGCGGGCAGCAGCTTGCGCCGCGCGAGGTCGCCGGTGGCGCCGAAGATGACCAGCGTCGTCGCCGGGACTGGAAGCCGCTCCAGCCCTCGGCGAGCGGGTTGTACGCTTCATGACCTCTCGACCGCGTGGCCGCCGAACTGGTTGCGCAGGGCGGCGAGCACGCGGTGCGTGTAGTCGCCGTTGCCGCGCGAGTAGAAGCGGGCGTACAGCGACGCGGTGATCACCGGCGTCGGCACGTCGTGGTCGATCGCGTCGATGATCGTCCAGCGGCCCTCGCCGGAGTCGCTCACGCTGCCCTTGAGGCGCTCGAGGTCGTTGCCCTCGGCCTCGAACGCGCGCTCGGCCAGCTCGCACAGCCACGAGCGCACGACCGAGCCGCGGTTCCAGAGCCCGGCGACCTCCTTGAGGTCGATGTCGAACTCGGCCTTGTGCATCAGCTCGAAGCCCTCGGCGTAGGCCTGCATCAGCCCGTACTCGACGCCGTTGTGGACCATCTTCACGAAGTGGCCGGCGCCGGCGTCGCCGAAGTGGCGCCAGCCGTCCGGCGGCGCGAGCACGTCGAGGATCGGCGCGAGCCGCTGCACGCTCTCGGCGGGCCGCCGACCATCATGCAGTAGCCGACCTCGAGCCCCCAGACGCCGCCGCAGGTGCCGACGTCGACGTAGTGGATGCCCTGCGTCGTCGAGCGCCGCGGCGCGGCGCACGTCGTCGTGCCAGTTGGTGTTGCCGCCGTCGACGATCGTGTCGCCCGCCTCGAGCAGGCCGGCGAGCTCGTTCACCGTCTGCTCGGTCGGGTCGCCGGCGGGCACCATCAGCCAGACGGTGCGCGGCGCCTCGAGCTTGGCGACGAGGTCGTCGAGCGACGTCGCGCCGGTCGCGCCGTGGCCCTCCGCGGCGCTGACCGCGTCGGCGTTGAAGTCGAACGCGACGACCTGGTGGTCCGAGTCGCGGTGGATGCGATGGACCATGTTGCCGCCCATCTTGCCGAGGCCGACGAAGCCGAGCTGCATCAGAGGATCTCCTTCCCGACGCGCGACGGCGTCGAGGCCGTGGTCGCGGAGCGTCTGCAGGTCGCCGTCCGCCTGCGCGCGGATCAGCGTGCCGAACGTGTAGGGCTCGCCGGGCACCTCGACGTCGGTGGCGGGCTCGTCGACGATCTGGAGGAACGCGCCGGTCGGCGGGCCGCCCTTGTGGAACTGGCCGGTCGAGTGCAGGTAGCGCGGGCCGTAGCCGAACGTGGTCGCGACGCCGTGGTCGGCAGACGATCCGCTCGCGCAGGCGGGCGACCGCCTCGTCGGTCTCGTCCGAGTAGGGCAGGTAGCCCAGGATCGCCACGTAGCGCGGCGGCTCGAGCCCACCGAGCAGCGCGTCGAGGTCGCCCGGGTCGAGCTCGGGCAGCGCCCTCCTTCAGCACCGCGGCTCGTGTTGTCCTTGGCCTCCTGCACGTTGGGCTGGTCGAACGGGTTGATCTCCAGCACCCAGCCGGCGACCGCGGTCGCGAACTCGGAGAAGAAGAAGATCCGGCCGAGGTCGGCCGGCCCCTCCGCGCGCACGGTGATCGTCGGGTGGCCGGCCTCGCGCAGCGCGGCGACGCGCCGCGCGTTGCTCTCGTCGCCGGACGCGAGGTGCACGAACACGCGGTCCGGCGCCGTAGGCGTTCGGCGTCCACGAGCGGCTCGTCCGCGATCGGCAGGATGCCGCGGTCCAGCTTGCCGGTCGACTCGGCCACGAGCTGCTCGGCCCAGAGGCCGAAGCTCGACAGCGGCTCGTCGATCACGAACGTGAGCTTGTCGCGCCCGTTGCGGCGCCAGCTCGCCGAGCGCGATGCCGAGCCAGAGGCCCGAGTTGCCCTGCTGGCAGCTGGCAGTTGCGCGGCGGCGACCGGCGGCCGACTCGAGCACCGCGCGGACGTCGACGCCGATCAGCGCCGCCGGCACGAGCCCGAAGTACGACAGCGCCGAGTAGCGGCCGCCGATGTCCGGGTCGTTCTCGAACACGCGGCGGAAGCCGTGCTCGGCGCCGAGCTCGGCCAGCGACGAGCCGGGGTCGGTGACCGCGACGAAGTGCGCGCCGTCCGGCTGCTGCGCGTGGAAGAACCGGAACTGCGACATCGTCTCGATCGTCCCGCCGGACTTGGAGGAGATGACGAACAGCGTCTTGGCGAGGTCGATCGCGTCGGCGACCGCCGCGACCTGGTCCGGGTGCGTGGAGTCGAGCACGTGCAGCGTCAGCGTCTGGTCCGGCCACGAGCGCCGGAAGACCTCGGGCGCCAGGCTCGAGCCGCCCATGCCGCAGAGCACGACGTCGGTGATCCCGTCGGCGCGCACCTCGGCGGCGAGCGCCGCGAGCGCGTCGACCTGCTCGAGCATCTTCTCGTGCACGTCGAGCCAGCCGAGGCGGTTGGTCACCTCCGGCGTGCCCGCGGGCGCCCACAGCGTGCCGTCGCGCTGCCAGATGCGGCGGGCGACGTTCTCGTCGAGCGCCCGCCGGATCCGGCCGGCGATCGCCGCCTCCAGCGCGGCCGGGAGGTCGGCGTCGATCGCCGCGGGGCGGCCGGTGACGATCGCCTCGCGCTTGGCCTCGATGCCGTCGAGCAGCTTGTTCATCGGCACGACGAACGCGTCGATCCCGTCGCGCAGCAGCTTGTCCGTGACGTCGTCGAGGTCGATGCCGGCCGCGGCCAGCGCCTCCAGGTCGGCGGTCGGGTCGTCGGCGGCCGTGGTGCCGGTGACCTCGCCCTGCTGGCCGGCGGCGGTGAGCGTGGCGAGCGGCATCGTGTTGACGGTGTCCGGGCCGACGAGCCCGTACACGTACAGCGTCTCCGGGTAGGCGGGGTTCTTGACGCCGGTCGACGCCCACAGCGGGCGCTGCACCGGGCGCCGGCCTCGCGCAGGGCGGCGAAGCGCTCGCCCTCGAAGACCCGCTGGAACGCGCGGTAGGCGGCGCGGGCGTTGGCCAGGCCGGCGCGGCCGGCGAGGTCGGTGCGCCCGTTCGCCTCCAGCCGCTTGTCGATCTCGGTGTCGACGCGCGAGACGAAGAACGAGGCCACCGAGTGGCGGTCGAGCGGGCGCCCGGCCGCCTGGCGGCGCTCCATCGCGCGGATGAACGCCTCCATCACGCGCTCGTAGTACGAGACCGCGAACAGCAGCGTCACGTTCACGTTGAGGCCCTCGTAGAGCGCCTCCTCGATCGCCGGGATCCCCTCGTCGGTCGCGGGGATCTTGATCATCAGGTTCGGGCGGTCGACCAGGCCCCAGTACATCCGCGCCTGCTCGAGCGTGCCCTCGGTGTCGTGCGCGAGCCGCGGCGCGACCTCGAGCGACACGTAGCCGTCCTGCCCGCCGCTGTCGTCGTAGACCGGGCGCAGCACGTCGGCGGCGAGCTGCACGTCGCGCACCGCCAGGCGGCGGTAGACCTCGCGCGCGCTCAGCCCCTCGTTGGCGGCCTTCTCGATGTCGTCGTCGTAGTCCGGCGAGCCGAGGATCGCCTTCTCGAAGATCGCCGGATTCGAGGTGACGCCGCGCAGCGAGTCCTCGGCGACCATGCGGCCGAGCTCGCCCTCCTCGATCATCCCGCGCCGGATCTGATCCAGCCAGACGCTCGTGCCGGCCTCGGTGAGGGCGGCGAGGCGCTCGTTCATCCCAGTACCTTCCTCGCGCGGGCGGCGATCGCCTCGCCGCTGAAGCCGAAGTGCTCGTACAGGGCCTTGGCCGGCGCCGAGGCGCCGAAGCCCTCCATCGCGACGACGTCGCCGCCGTCGCCCGTCCAGCGGTGCCAGCCGAGCGGGCTCGCGGCCTCGACCGCGACGCGCGCCTTGACGGCGGGCGGCAGGACGCTGTCGCGGTACGCCTGGTCCTGCTCGGCGAAGCGGTCCAGGCACGGCATGCTGACGAGCCGCACCTGCACGCCCTCGGCGGCCAGGATCTCGAGCGCCGAGTGCGCCTGGTGCACCTCCGAGCCGGTGCCCATCAGGATCAGGTCCGGCTCGCCCTCGCTGTCCCGCAGGACGTAGGCGCCGCGCTCGATCGCGTCGTCCGGCACCCCCGCCGGGTCCCAGACCGGCAGCCCCTGGCGCGAGAGCGCGAGCACGGTCGGCCGATCGGTCTGGCGCAGCGCGTGCCGCCACGCCAGCGCGGTCTCGTTGAAGCCCGCCGGGCGCACGACGTCGAGGTTCGGCGTCGCCCGCAGCGTCGCGAGCTGCTCGATCGGCTGGTGCGTCGGGCCGTCCTCGCCGAGCCCGATCGAGTCGTGCGTGAACACGAAGGTCGAGGGGATGCCCATCACCGCGGCGAGCCGGATCGCGGCCTTCATGTAGTCGCTGAAGATCAGGAAGGTCGCCCCGTAGGCGCGGAAGCCCTGCAGCGTCAGGCCGTTGACGATCGCGCCCATCGCGTGCTCGCGGATGCCGAAGTGCAGGTTGCGGCCGCCGTAGGCGCCGGCCTCGACGCTCCCGGCGCCGTCGATCAGCGTCAGCGTGGAGGGCGCGAGGTCGGCCGAGCCGCCGACCAGCTCGGGCACCTGCGCCGCCGCCCACTGGATGACCTCGTTCGAGGCCTTGCGGGTGGCGATCATGCCCGCGTCCGGGCCCTTCTTGGGCACGTCCGCGTCCCAGCCGTCCGGCAGCCTGCCGGCGATGATCCGCTCGAGCTCGGCGCGGTCGCCGAAGGCGGCGAGCTTCTCGTCCCACTCGGCGGTCAGCTCGTGACCGCGGGCGACGCACTCGCGGAAGTGCGAGAGCGCCTCCTCGGGGACGAAGAACGGCTCCTCGCTCGGCCACCCGTAGGCCTGCTTGGTGAGCCTGATCTCCTCCTCGCCGAGCGGCGAGCCGTGCGCCTCGTGGGTGTCCTGCTTGTTCGGCGAGCCGGGCGCGATGTGCGTGCGCACGATGATCAGGCTCGGCCGGTCGCCGACCTGCTGGGCGGCCTCGACGGCGGCCTCGAGCGAGTCGAGCGCGATGTCCTCGCCGAGGTTCTGCACGTGCCAGCCGTACGCCTCGTAGCGCTTGCCGACGTCCTCGCTGAAGGCGAGCGCCGTGTCGCCCTCGATCGAGATGTGGTTGTCGTCGTAGAACGCGATCAGGCGGCCGAGGCCGAGGTGGCCGGCGAGCGAGGACGCCTCGGACGCGACGCCCTCCTCGAGGTCGCCGTCGGACACGATCGCGTACGTGTGGTGGTCGACGATCTCCTCGTCGAAGCGGGCGGCGAGCATGCGCTCGCCGAGCGCGAGCCCGACGGCGGTCGAGATGCCCTGGCCGAGCGGGCCGGTGGTGGTCTCGATCCCGGGCGCGTGGCCGTACTCCGGGTGGCCGGCGGTCGGCGAGCCGAGCTGGCGGAAGTTCTTCAGGTCGTCGAGCGAGACGCCGTACCCGGTCAGGTACAGCGTCGAGTACAGGAGCATCGACGCGTGGCCCGCGGAGAGCACGAAGCGGTCACGCCCGGGCCAGTCCGGCTCCTCCGGGGAGTGCCGCATCACCCGCGTGTAGAGGACGTAGGCGATCGGCGCCAGCGCCATCGGCGTGCCGGGGTGCCCCGAGTTGGCCTTCTGGACCGCGTCCATCGAGAGCGTGCGGATCGTGTTCACGCACAGCTCGTCGAGGGCGGCCCGATCCGTGGTCACGGACAATTTGCTGACTCTCTCCTGGACGTTGGTTTCCCGGCCAAGCTACCGAACGCATCACTAAGGGGTCCATGCCGTGGGCCTAAGGGGTGAAGGCCCGCAGGTCGGCGTGACCTCCCGATGTGGGGCGGCGGTCTCAGCCGTAGCTTCGAACGTGCATCAGACCCTTCCCGAGGAGACCGAGATGCACGCCATCCTGAACGAGGCACTTGCCACCCAGATCACCGCCGAGCGCATGACCCGCGCCCGGGCCGAGCGCCTCCTGCCGCGCCGTCGCCGCCGCTTCCTGCGGCGCGAGCGGCGTGGTGGTCTGTCGCCCCGCGTCGCCCCTGCGCGATGATCCCCGGAGTGCTGAGGCGCGTCTCGAGCCCGACGTTCGTCGGCCGCGCAGGCGAGTTGGCCGCCCTCGAGGCGGCGCTCGCGCGGCCGCCGGCGTTCCTGTTCGTCGCCGGCGAGTCCGGCGTCGGCAAGTCGCGCCTGCTCTCCGAGCTCGGCGCCCGCGCGGCCGCCGACGGGGCGCGCGTGCTGGTCGGGCGCTGTCTCGAGCTCGGCGACACCGTGTTCCCGTACGCGCCGCTGATCGACGCGCTGCGCCCGGTCGCGCGCGAGGCCGAGCTGCAGGACGCGACGCGCGCCGTGCTCGCCGACTTGATGCCGGAGGTCGGCGGCCCGTCCGCCCCCGCCGACCGCGGCCGGCTGCTGGAGGCGCTGCTGGAGCTGCTCTCGCAGCTCGCCGCCGACGCGCCGCTGCTGCTGGTGATCGAGGACCTGCACTGGGCCGACCCGTCGACGCGCGACTTCCTGACCTACCTCGTGCGCTCGCTGCGCGACGAGCGGCTCGCGCTGGTCGGCACCTACCGCTCCGACGAGCTGCACCGTCGCCACCCGCTGCGACCGCTCCTGGCCGAGCTCGAGCGCGCGCCCGGCGCCGGCCGGATCGAGCTCGAGCGGTTCTCGCGCGACGAGGTGGGCGAGCAGCTCGCCGGGATCCTCGACGAGGCGCCCGACCCGGGGCTGGCCGACCGGCTGTTCGAGCGCGGCGGCGGCAACGCCCTCTACACCGAGGAGCTGCTGGCGGCGTCGGCGGCCGGCATGCGCGAGCTGCCGGTGACGCTGCGCGACGCGCTGCTCGCGCGCGTCGAGCGGCTGTCGGCCGGCGCGCAGGAGGTCGTGCGCGTGGCCGCGGTCGTCGAGCGGCCGGTGCGGCACGAGCTGCTCGCGGCGGTGACCGGCCTCGACGCGGCCGCGCTGATGGAGGCGGCACGCGACGCGGTCACGAACCAGGTGCTGGTGAGCGGGCCGGACGAGACCTACGCGTTCCGCCACGCGCTCGTCGGCGAGGCGGTCCACGACGACCTGCTGCCCGGCGAGCGGACGGCTCTGCACGCCGCGGTGGCGGCGGCGATCGAGGAAGCGCCGGAGCGGCTCGGCGAGGTCTCGCACGCGCGCGTCGCCGCCGATCTCGCCTGTCACTGGCGCGGCGCGCTCGACCTGCCGCGGGCGCTCGGCGCCTCGGTCCGCGCCGGGCTCGCCGCGCGGGCGCTGTACGCGCACGGCGAGGCGCTCTCGCACTTCGAGAACGCGCTGGCGATCTGGGACCGCGTGCCCGACGCCGAGGCGCAGGCCGGCATGCCGCGCTCCGAGCTGCTGCGGTCGGCCGCGTGGATGGCCGAGGACCGGCTTCCAGCCCGGGCGCGCGGTCGCGCTGCTGCGCGAGGCGATCGCCGCGGCCGACCCGGAGGACCGCGTGCGCCTGGCCGGCCTGCACGGCGAGCTGGCGCAGCTGCTACCGGGCGGCCAACGACCACGACGTCGAGCGACCAGGCGGTCGCCGACGCGATGGCGATCCTGCCCGACGACGCCGAGCGCGAGCGCGCGCGGCTGCGGGCGCTGCGGCGCCAAGGTGCTGATGCAGCGCGGCTACGTCCGCGAGGCGGCGGCCGAGGCGCACGCGGCGCGTCGAGTGCCGCCGAGCGGCTCGGCGACGACGAGCTCGCGGCGCGGGCCGGGATCACCTGCGGCTACCTGCTCGCCGCGCTCGGCCACGTCGCCGAGGGCGAGCGGCTGCTGCGCGCGGCGCGCGACCGCGCGACCGCAGCCGCAGGAGCGCGCGCGGGCGGTCGTGAACCTGTCCGAGATCCTCGACCTCGACGGCCGGACCGAAGCAGGCGCTGGCCGAGGTGCAGGCCGAGTTCCCGCGGATCGCGGCGCGCGCCGAGCGGTCGTCGTACGACACCTTCCTCGAGCTGCAGGGCGTCAACCACCTGCTGCGGCTCGGCCGCACGGCGGAGGCGATCGCGCGGCTGCCCGGACCGGCTGCCCGGCGACGCGATGAACGACTCGGCGATGTACCTCGAGGTGATCCGCGCCGAGCTCTCGCGGTACTGCGCGGCGACGACGCGGCGCGCGCGCGACGGCGGTCGCGAACCTGCGGCGCCAGACCGCCGGGCTGCGCGACGTCGCGTGGCTGGAGGCGGTCGCGCGCGCCGGCGCGCTGCTGGCGGTCACGAGCGCCGCTTCGACGCCGCGCGCGAGGACGTCGCGCGCGGGCTCGCCGTGATCGACTCCTCCGACGACGGGCTGCGGCGGCTGCGGCTGCTCTGGCTCGGGCTCTACGTCGAGGCGGACGCGGCCGAGCATGCGTCGGCGCTCGGCGCGGAGCTTCGACGCCGAGATCGGCCGCACGCTGGTCGGCGCGGCTCGACGGCGCGGTCGGCGCGCGCGGCGGCTGGGCCGAGGGCCCGCTCTACGCGCTGCTGGCGCGGGCCGAGCAGTCGCGGCTCGCCGTCGCGCTCGGCGAGGGCGTCGCCGATCCCACCGTCTGGCTCACCGCGGCCGCCGGCTTCGAGGAGATCTCGCTGCCCTGGCCCGCCGCCTACGCGCGGCTGCGCGCGGCCGAGGCGCACGTGGCGCTCGGGTCGGTGGCCGAGGCCGCCGAGCCGCTCGGCGCCGCGCTGGCGAGCGCGAAGGCGATCCAGGCGGTTCCGATCGCGGACGCCGCCGAGGCGCTGGCGCGGCGTGCGCGGGTCAAGCTCGAGAGCGCGGAGCCGGCGGCGAAGGCGCCGGCGCCGCCGCCGCCGTTCGGGCTCACCCCGCGCGAGCGCGAGGTGCTCGAGCTGGTCTCCGAGGGGCTCACGAACCGCGAGATCGGCGCCGCCCTGTACATGAGCGAGAAGACCGCGTCGGTCCACGTCTCCCGGATCCTCGGCAAGCTCGACGTGAGCGGCCGCGTGGAGGCCGCCGCGGTCGCGACGCGTGCGGGGCTCGCTGGTACCCGTTCGTAGAATGGAAGCCATGGAGACCAAGGTCCAGAAGACGGAAGAGCAGTGGCGTGAGGAGCTCACGCCGGACCAGTACGAGGTCCTGCGCAAGGGCGCCACGGAGCGGGCCTTCACCGGCCGCTACTGGGACGAGCACGCGGACGGCACCTACCGCTGTGCCGGGTGCGGAGCGGAGCTGTTCGCCTCGGGGACGAAGTTCGACTCCGGGTCGGGCTGGCCGAGCTTCACCGAGCCGGCGGTCGCCGAGGCCGTCGAGCTGCGCGAGGACCGCGCGTGGGGCATGAGCCGCACCGAGGTCGTCTGCAAGCGCTGCGGCGGCCACCTCGGGCACGTGTTCGACGACGGCCCGCGCGAGGCCGGCGGCATGCGGTACTGCATCAACTCCTGCGCGCTCGACCTCGACGGCGCGAGCTGACCGCTCGCGCCGCGTCGCCGGCGCCGGGATAATCGGGTGATGGCGACGCGCGTCTCGAGCTCACGGCTGATCGGCAGGGTCGCCGAGCTCGCCGAGCTCGAGGCCGCGCTCGCGGACGCCGAGGCCGGCCGGCCGACGGTCGCGTTCGTGGCCGGCGAGAGCGGCGTCGGCAAGTCGCGGCTCGTGGCCGAGCTCGAGCGCCGCGCCGAGGAGCGCGGATGTGCTCGTGCTCGCGGGCGACTGCGTCGACCTCGGCGAGAGCGAGCTGCCCTACGTCCCGCTCGTGGCCGCGCTGCGGCCGCTGGCCCGCTCCGGCGATCCCGCGCTGACGCCGGAGCTGCGCGCCGCGGTCGCGCCGCTGCTGCCCGGCACCGCGCCCGCCGCGGACCCGCCCGATCCGGACGCGGGCGCGCAGGCGCGGCTGTTCGAAGGCCTGCTGTCGCTGCTCGACAGCCTCGCCACGGACCGGCCGGTGCTGCTGCTGATCGAGGACCTGCACTGGGCGGACAGCTCGACGCGGGCGGCGCTCGCGTTCCTCTGCCGCAGCCTCGCGAGCGAGCGCGTGCTGCTCGTCGCGTCCTACCGGCCGGACGAGCTGCACCGCCGCCATCCGCTGCGGTCGCTGCTCGCCGAGCTCGAGCGCAACCCGAACGCGCGCCGGCTCTCGCTCGCGCCGCTCACGCTCGACGAGCTCTCCGGCCAGCTCGAGGACATCCTCGGCGAGCCGCCCGCGGCCGAGCTGCTCGACCGGCTGTGGACGCGGTCGGGCGGCAACCCGCTGTACGTCGAGGAGCTGCTGGCGGCCGGGCTCGACGGCCGCGGCTCCGCGCCCGACACCCTGCGCGACGCGCTGATGCTGCGGGTCGAGCGGCTGAGCGAGGCGGCCCAGGAGCTGCTGCGGCTCGTCGCCGTCGGCCAGCGGCTCGACCACGCGCTGCTGGCCGAGACGAGCGCGCTGGAGCCGCGGGCGCTGCGCGACGCCCTGCGCGAGGCGGTCGACGGCCACATCCTCGTCGCCGACGAGGACGGCACGCACCGCTTCCGCCACGCGCTGCTGCGCGAGGTCGTCGACGACGACCTGCTGCCGGGCGAGCGGTCGGCGCTGCACCTGGCGCTGGCGCGCGCGGTCGACGCGCGGGTCGCCGGCGGCGGCGAGAGCGCGGCGCTGAGCGCGGCGGTCGCGTCACCACTACGCCGCGGCGGGCGACCAGCCGGCGGCGCTGGCCGCGTCGGTGCGCGCGGCCGCCGACGCCGAGCGCGTGCACGCCCACGGCGAGGCCGCGGCGCTGCTCGAGCGGGCGCTCGCGCTCTGGGACCGCGTGCCCGAGCCGGAGGCGAAGACGGGCATCGACCGCGTCGCGCTGCTCGTGCGCGCGGGCGAGGCGACCGGGGCGCTCGGCGACCCGGGGCGCGAGCTGGCGCTCTACGAGGCCGCGATCGAAGCGCTCGGCCCGGACGCTCCGCGCACGCGCGCGGCGAAGGTCTACGAGTCGATGGCGCGGGCCCAGCGCGCGCTCAACCGGCCGAAGTCGAGCGTGAAGACGCTCGAGCGCGCGCTCGAGCTGCTCGACGGCCTGCCGCCGGACGAGACCGATACCGCGCGCGGCCGCCTGCTGGCCAACCTCGCCCGCGGCTGGATGCTCGACGGGCGCTTCGGCGACGCGGTCAGCACGGCGCGCCGCGCGCTCAGCGTCTGCGCGGACGGCGAGATGCCGACCGCCGAGGGGCACGCGCGCAACACGCTCGGGGTCAGCCTCGCCGCGACGGGCGACGTCGAGGCCGGCGCCGCCGAGCTGCGGCGGGCGATCGAGCTCGCGATCGAGCGCGACCACATCCAGGACATGTCCGACGCCTACGTGAACTTCGCCGACATGCTGCACCTGGTCGGGCGCACGGCCGAGGCGCGCGAGATCACCGCCGAGGGCCGGGCGGCGGTCGGCAACCGGCGGCCGATCGCGGCGATGTGGCTCGACGCCATGACGGCCGAGCTCGCGTTCGACGCCGGCGACTGGGACGAGGCCGAGGAGCGGCTCCCGAAGCCCCTGCGCTGGACCGGCACCCACACGCGGCTGAACCTCGGGCTGCGGCGCGCGTCGATCTGCGTCGGGCGCGGCCGGCACGACGAGGCGAGCGCGATGCTCGCCGACCTCGACGAGCTGGCGAAGGACTCGAGCGAGCCGCAGTACCTCGGGCCGATCGGCTGCCTGACGGCCGAGCTGCGGCGCCGCGAGGGCGACCTCGACGCCGCGCGCGCGGCGGTCGAGCAGGCGCTCGACCGGATCGAGTTCTGCACCGAGGACGTGGTGCGCGTGTCCGCCGTCGCCGCGGTCGGCGTGACCGTCGAGGCCGACGCCGCCGAGCGCGCGCGCGACCTCGGCGACGGCGACGAGGAGACGGCGGCGCTGCGGCGGCTCGACGACCTGCTCGCGCGCGTCGCCGCCGCCGCGTCCCCCGCCCGTCCGGTCGAGTGCGCGCTGCTGCTGAGCGCGCGTGCCGAGGCCGGGCGCGCCGGCGGCCGCCCGGCGCCTCGCGACTTCGGGCGCGCGGCGCAGGCGTGGGACGAGGTCGGGCGGCCGGAGCCGGCGGCGCGGATGCGACTGCGCGAGGCCGAGGCGCTGGTGGCCGCGGGCGACCGCGAGGCCGCGACCGAGGCCGCTCGCGTGGCCCACGCGAGCGCGACGCAGATGGGCGCGGCGTGGCTCGCAGGCGAGATCGAGGGCCTCGCGGCGCGGGCCCGGCTCACGCTCGACGGCGTCGCGGCACCCGCGGAGCCGGCAGCGGCGGAGGATGCGGAGGACACGTTCGGGCTCACCTCGCGCGAGCGGCAGGTGCTCGTGCTCGTCGCGGGCGGCGCGACGAATCGCGAGATCGGCGCGACGCTGTACATGGCCGAGAAGACGGCCAGCGTCCACGTCTCGCGGATCCTGGGGAAGCTCAACGTCCGGTCGCGGACCGAGGCGGCCGCAGTCGCTCATCGCCACGGGCTGTCCTGAGGGCTGGGCGCGAGGCGGCGCTCGACCGCAACATATTGCCACTTGGTAATATGATGCGGGATGACCGCGTACGGCGCCCTAGCCGAGCCGCACCGCAGGCAGATTCTCGACCTGCTGCGCGAGGGGGAGCGACCTGCCGGGGACCTGGTGGAGCGCCTCGCGCTCAGCCAGCCCGGAGTCTCCAAGCACCTCAAGGTGCTGCGCGAGGCCGGGCTCGTGACGGTGCGCGCCGATGGCAAGCGGCGTGTGTACGCGCTGCGAGCCGAGCCCCTTGCCGACGTCGACGCGTGGCTTGCGCGCTACCGCGCGTTCTGGTCTGAGCGCCTCGACGACCTCGAACGACACCTGGAGGACAACCCATGATGGACGGAACCCTGGAGACGATCGACGGGCGTCCGGCGCTGCGCTTCGAGCGCCAGCTCGCTCACTCCGTCGAGCGGGTGTGGCGTGCCGTCAGCGTGCCCGCAGAGCTCGAGCGCTGGTTTCCCGCCGCGGCCGACTGGACCCCCGCCGCCGGCGAGACCTTCGAGGCCGGCGGGGCGACCGGTGAGGTGACCGACGTCGACGCACCGCACCACCTCGCCTGGACCTTCAACGGCGAGCGCTACAGCTTCGAGCTGGCCGCCCACGAAAGCGGCTGCCTGCTCGTCTTCACGCACGTCATCGACGACCGCACGCGCGCCGCTCAGACCGCTGCGGGCTGGGACGCCTACCTCTCGCGGCTCGAGCCTCACCTCGCGGGCGGCTTTCTCTCCGAGGAGGAGGCACACGAGCCCTGGGAGGAAGTCCACGAGCGCTACGCGGAGCGCTTCGGGGTCGATCCCACACCGGGCCGACGCTTCATCGCCGCCCACCGCGCCGGCGGCTGATCAGGAGCACCGCTCCGGCTGCTTCGCGCCCGGCGGCAGGCACAGTCTGCGCCCGACCGGGATCCGCGCGCGCTTGACCTTGTAGCGGATCACCTTCCCGATCGAGGGCGGGGCGAGGATCCGCACCTCGAGCGTGGTGCCGACGGGCATGAAGTGGCGGCGGACGAGCCGGCGCAGGTCGATCGTGCCGTTGGCCCGGACGGTCGCCTTGCGTCGCTCGAAGCGGCAGCGCTTGCCGAGGCAGCGGACGGCTACCGTCGCACCCGTCGGTGCGTCGACAACACGCAGGCGCAGCACCCGCGCGCCCGCTGCCCGTCACCCGCCACGCGTGCTTGACGGAGGCGGCGATCAGCGCCGGCGCGTCGCCGCCGGCACAGTCGTCGTCGATCGCCGTTGCCGGGGATCTCGGGGGCGCCGGGAAAGACGGTCGCGTTGTTGTCCCTGCAGTCGGCAGGCGGCGCGCTGCCGTCGCCGTCGCGGTCGGCCGCCGGCGGCGGGGGCTGTGACGGCGAGACGTCGGCGTATCCGAGCGAGCCGTCGACCTTGTAGCCGGCCTTCACGAGCGTCGGGCCGCTCGAGTCGAACGCCACCCGCCATTCGCCGGGCTTCGAGTAGCGCCACAGCCGGGCGGTCCCGGGCTTGGCGGTGCGGTGGGAGTAGCCGAGAACGCCCTCGTACACGAATCGTCCGGAGGAGACGAGGCTGTCGCGCTCGCTCGCGGAGGCCGTCACCAGCCACGGACCGTCCTTCGCGTTCAACCGGTAGAGCGCGATCGAGTCCGCGAACGGCTGCGCGCGGAGATAGCCGGTGCGGGGCGGCTGAAGCTGCATCCCGTACTCGGTCACCGCTCTCGACGGCCTCGCTGCGCGAGAGCGTGTACAGGCGGCCGGTGCCGCTCGGCGCGACCAACTCGAGCAGCGGCACCGGGTCGTTCGCCTCGGCCGCCGCCGCCGGGCTCACCGACCCGGCTCCGACGCACGCAACCACGACCGCCGCCACCATCACTGCCCCGCCGATGACTCGCCTCATCACGCTCCCTTGTCACCTCCGGCCGGCTCTCGCCGCCCCTGCCGCGCGGGACCCTAGAGCGTCCGATTGGGCTTTGCTTGGCGCAACCTTGGGGCAGCTCAGAGGCTTGCGGTTCGCCGGCCGGCGACGTTTCAGCGCGGCCACTGAAGCAAGCTGATCACGTTCGAGGCGCTCGGCGACACGGCGCAGTTGGACCGGGTGTTCGCGAAGTAAGCCCGGCGTCGGCCGCGAACGCCTGCCAGACAACCTCATACAGAGCGTGCGCCTCGAGGAACGGCTCCAACTCATCGACGCCCGGGTCGCCGTAGGCAGCGACCAGCTCCGCGATGAACGTCTCGCTCTGCCCGCGAGCTCGAGCGCTCGCCACGAGCCCGCAGACGTCCCAGGCGACGGGGCCGGCGCGCACGTCCTCCAGGTCGTTCCAGACCAGCCCGCTCTCGGTGCGCAGCAGATTCGACAGCGAGGCGTCGCCATGAAGTGCCTGCGCGGGCAGTGAGCTCTCGAAGACCACGGGCGTCAGCGCGTCCAGCTTGAAGCGAAGCGAGTCGATGTCCTGCCGCGTCAACGCGGGCGATGGACGCAGCTCGACCAGCAGGCGTTCGAGCCAGTCCCGCGTCTCGCTGAGCGGTGGCAGGTCACCCGGGAAGCCGGCGAGCACCGCATGCAGTCTCCGCAGCGAGCGGCCGAGTTGCCGCGGCTCCGGCGGCAGGGCCTGGGCGTCGTGGGGGACGAACTTCCACAGCGTCATCCACAGCCCGTCCTGCACGTGCGGGCCCGGCGGCAGGAGGTCGGTGGGCCCAACGACCAGATCACTGCGCTCGGCCACGAAGACCGCGACGGCCACCTCGCGTGCCAGCCATCGCTCGACATCGTCGTGCAGGACCGCCGTGGCGGTCATCACCCGCGCCACCGACCGGTGCGGGCTTCAGGTGCACCAGGGCGTTGCTGCCCGCCGCGATCCGCACTGCCTCGTCGCAGGCCACTCCGTGCTCGCGAGCAATTGCCTGTGCGGCCGCCAGCGCTGCGAGCATCCCGCGATTATCCCTCTCGAGGAGACCCGGGTAGCGCCGGGGGCGCTGCTGGAGCGACCCCGGCGCCGGTGACTACGCCTTGGCCGCGGCGAGCCACTCCTCGAAGCTGGCGGGGCCGGCGAGCTTGGCGCGGGTTGGGCAGCGCGGCGCCTTCCGCATAGGCCGCGGCGTCCGGGTCGCCGGGGTCCGCCAGCAGGCCGCCACGGCGCTCGCGGATCTCGACCGAGTCACCGCGGCGGGCGAACAGTGCTGCCGCCGCACCGGCGAGACGCTCCTCCTGTGGGCCTGCGACCTCGGTGATCCTGCCGTTCTCGATCTCCGGCTCCTCGGCCGCGTCGGCGAGCGCGTCGGCCACGGCTCGGGCGGCCACGAGCTGCGTTCGCATCTCGGGCACGTTGGCGACGCCGTCCTGGATGGTCCACCCGATCAGCGGTTCGACGAACTCGTGGAACTGGGCCGCGCGAACGATCCGGACCGGGAGGGGGCCTTCGAGCAGCGTCTGCTCCTGCGCCACCTTCGCCGCGTTGTATCCGGCCTGGAACCTGTCGATGCCGATGATCGAGACGAGGACGATCCGCTTCGCCCCGGCCGCGGCGCCGGCTCGCTGGAGGTTTCGTGCCGAGGCGGTGAAGAACGCCGTCGCCTCCTCCTGGTCGGGCGAGGGCCCCGTGGCGGTGTCGATGATGATCTCGGCCCCGGCGAGCGCCTCGTCGAGACCTTCGCCGCTGACCACGTCGACACCCTTGGAGCGCGCGATCGGGACCACGTCGTGTCCCCGCTGCGCGAGGATCTCGACGAGGTGCGCTCCGACCCGACCGGTCGCGCCTGTGACGGCGATCTTCGAGCGTCTGGCTTCGGTCTGCATCGTTCGTCCTCTCTCTCAGCGATCTGTCACTCGCTTGACACCCGGCGGCACGAAGGTGTGACCGATGCCGGGCGGAGCCGGGTTACCGCCGCGCCGCGGCTGCGCGTGACCGCTGATCGAGTCCGATCGCTCTGCGGTGCAGCCATTCGAGGAGGCGGCCGGTCTCGTCGATCCCGATCGGCACGGCGCCCAGGCTCGCGTTCTCGAGCCAGGCCACCAGGCCTGCGGCCCTGCGGAGGAACGTCGCGTACTCGTTCATCTCCGTGGCGTGCCAGTCGCCGCCGGCCATCACGGGGGCCCAGCGCACGAAAATACGCCGCGGGCCCGCCCGACCGCCGGTTGCAGCACCTCGAGCAGCGCTGCCGGCCTTCGGGCTCGCGCGCCAGCGCCACCAGCCGGTCCGTGAGCGCCTTCCGGGCCTCGCGCTCGCTGGCGTACGCGAAGTAGCCGTCGAGATCTTGAGGCGCCCCGGGGACCGCGCCGACCCGGGCGATCGCGATCCAGATCCCGCGCGCGCTGTGCGCGAGATCCTCGAAGGCGAGGCCGGCCACGTTGCCCCGGACGCGCGCTCGGCACGGCGCCGCAGGTACTCGTCGACGACCAGCAGCGTAGGAGGATGAGCGCGACGTCGGTGACGAGGTTCGTCAGCACGGCGCGATCCGCGAAGTACCCGCCGGACTCGTCCAGGACGACCGCGGCCACGACGGCGAGCACGATGGCCGCCGCCAGCACGTGACGCGTGAGTCGCGACTCGGCGATCTCCTTCCGGGCCGCGTACACGTTCGCCCTCAGCTGCACCCCGCGACCTTCCTCGATACGCGCGAGCGTGTCCAGACGGGTGTGGCGAGCGGCCACGACCCGAGCCGAGGCGGCGGCCGCGTGATGGGAGAATCGGCCCGCATGGCGCCCTCGCGGACCCGGCAGCAGCTGCTCGTGCTCCTGCGCGAGCGGGGGGCGATGAGCCGAGCCGAGCTGGCGCGCGCCTCGGGGCTTCGACCTCGACCGTGTCGACCGCGATCACGGAGATGGCCGCGTCGGGCGTGGTGGTGGAGGGCGGCGACGCCGTGCGGCCCGCCGGTCGCGGCGCCGGGCGGCCTGGACGCGCCGTGGCGCTCAACCCGCGGGCGGGCGCGGCGGTCGGCATCTACCTCGGCTTCCGCCATGTGCGCGTCGTAGTCGCCGACCTCGCGCACCGGGTGCTCGGCTCGGCGGTCCGCGAGCTGCCCGAGCACACCGCCGAGCGCGGCCTGCCGGCTGCGGTCGACGCGGTCGAGGAGGCGCTGCGGAGCGGCAGCGTCTACCGCGATCGTCTGCTCGGTGCCGGCGTCGGGATGCCGGGCCCGATCCACCGCAGGACCGGCACGCCGAGCCCGTCGAACATCCTCCCCGGCTCGGCGTCCACGTCGCCGAGGAGCTGGCGGAGCGTCTCGGCATCCCGGTCGCGGTCGACAACGAGTCGAACCTGGAGGCGCTGGCCGAGCTGATCTGGGGCGCGGGGAGCGGCGTGAACGATCTCCTCTACCTCAAGCTCCACAGCGGCGTCGGTGCGGGTGTCGTCGTCAACGGCCAGCTCGCCGCGCGGCGCCGCGGGCGGCGCCGGCGAGGTCGGCCACACGATCCTCGATCCCGCCGGCCCGGAGTGCTCCTGCGGCAACCGCGGCTGCCTGCAGACCTACACGAGCATCGGCGCCGTGCTCGCCGCGGCGGCGCGCGACAGCGGCCGCGAGCGAAGCCTGCGCGAGCTGCTCGACGCCGCCGGCGCCGGCGACCCCGCCGTGGCGCGAGTGCTCGCTCGCGCGGGCGAGCGCGTGGGCGCGACGATGGCCGGCGTCTGCAACGCGCTGAACCCGCGCCGGGTCGTCGTCGGGGGCGCGCTCGCACAGGCCGGCGAGGTTCTGATCGGCCCGCTGCGCAACGCGCTCCGCGCCCGCAGCCTGCCGCTCGTCGGCAGCAACACCGAAGTCGTCGCCGGCGCGCTCGGGATGCAGGCGGGCGCGCTCGGCGGCGTCGCCCTCGTGCTCCGCGAGGGCGAGCGGCTGGTGCCGCCCGGCCCCGCTCCTCAGCGACCCCGCAGCTCGTAGTCGAACAGCCGCGGCACGAGCTCGCGCAGGTAGCGCTGCCAGACCGGCCACTCGTGCCCGCCGGGCGTCTCGCCGTACTCGTAGCGGACGCCGAGCTCGTCGAACAGCGCGCGCGTCGCGGTCATGTTCGGATAGGCGAAGTCGGACGTGCCGAGCCGCAGCTCGAGCGTCTGCGTCCTCGCGTTGATCCGCGGGTCGCGCAGCAGCCACGGCCGGTCCGCGAGATCCTCGATCTGGGCCGGGAACCAGCCCGTGCTCCAGGCCGAAAGCTCCGCGAAGGCACCCGGGTGCTGCAGCAGCGTGTCCAGGACCTGCACGCCGCCGAGCGAGAGTCCCGCCAGCGCGCGCGAGCGGGCGCCGCGCTCGGCGCGGAACCGCGCCTCGACCGCGGGCACGATCTCACGCACCAGCTCGCGCGGGAACGGGTCCTCGGTGACCGGCGCGCCGAGGTTGGTGCCCACGCGGGCGTCGGGCATCACGACGATCATCGGCTCGGCCGCCTCGCGGGCGATCGCCTCGTCGAGGATCGTCTTCGCGCCGCCCTTGACGAGCCAGCCCGTGTCGTCGTCCCCGCCGCCGTGGATCAGGTAGAGCACCGGGTAGCGGCGCTTCGAGGTCGCGTACCCGGGCGGCGTGTAGACCTGCATCCGCCGCGTCGCGCCGAGCACGCGCGAGCGGTAGGAGACCGCTCGCACCGCGCCCTCGCCGCGCTCGGGCACGAGCGACCGCAGCGCGTCCGCGATCGTCCAGCGGGCGTCGAAGCGGCTCATGTCGCCGGCCGCACGGTTGCGCACGGTCGACGCGATCACGGCGTTGGCGTACCGCGCGTCCGACGGGTACAGGCGCTGCAGGGTCGCCGCGTCGAACGGCGAGTGCGTGCCGTGCAGGAAGCAGAACGTGCCGGGCGGGCCGGTGTTGCGTCCCGGTCGTCGTCGCGGTCGGCACGTCGAACTGCGGCAACCGGATGCCGCCGAGCACGTTGCCGTTCGCGTCGCGCGAGTCGAGGTCGATCAGCGGGGCCGACGGCGGCCGGTCACGGCCCGCGGCCCAGCGGTCCAGCCAGTCGTACGCCGCGGCCTGGACCATGTGGAAGGGCACGCGCGAGAACGTCGGCGCCGCGCAGTGCGAGGCGCTGCTCGGCGGGTAGTCCTCGGGCGGTGCGCCGACATCGCGGATCCGCAGCGGCCCGTGCTCGACGATCAGCTTCCAGTCGCCGTGCGTCGTCCCCGCCACCTCCCAGGTACGCACCCAGCGCGTGTCGGGCTGGCGCGTCGTCGGCCCGAAGAACCCGAGCGCGTCGGTCTCCGACTGCAGCTTCCAGACGGGCGTGCGGATGTCGGTGCGCACGGTCGTGTTGCCGAAGATGCCGTGCAGCACGAAGCCGTCGTAGACGCCGGCGAGTGGGTGGACCGAGTTGTAGTAGGTGCGCAGCCGGCCCGCCGACTGCGAATGGCCGGTCGCCAGCACGCGGCGAGCGCGCAGCGGCCCGAGCGGGTCCGCGCCGCGCGAGCGCCTCAGCGCCTCGCCGGCCTGCGTGAAGACGTCGTAGGACAGCGTGTCGTCGGTGATCGCCCCGCCGTCGGTCAGGTCGAGCGTGCCGTAGCGACCGGCGTTCCACGCCCGCAGCCCGGTCGCCGAGTGCACGCCGGCGCGCTGCGCCGACACGCCCACCCAGGCGTAGCCCGCGCGCACGAGGTGCTCGTGCGTCTGCAGCCAGTCGACTTCCTGGTCGTACTGGTTCGAGACGTTGAACCACTCGACGATCACCGTGCCGTTGAAGTCGCGCTCTCGGGCCGGCCGGCGCACGACCATCCGCGTCCGGAACGGGTGCCCGGAGCTCGTGACGGTCGCCGTGTCGGTGCCGTTCGCGGCGTAGCGCGACGCCTCGCCCGCGACGAAGAACTCACGCTCCACGTAGCCGTCGAGGGCGAGGTTGTCGTCGGACGCGAAGAACGGGTAGTCGTGCGACGGATCGCCCGGATGGGCGGTCGCGGCAATCGGGCCCTCGACCTGCGGCGCGGCCTGTGCGGCAGGCGCGAGCACGGCGACGGCGAGCAGCACGACGACGACGGCGAAGGCCGACCTGGGCACTTTCTCCTCCCCTGCATCGAACGAACGGCGAGCCCGCACGCTGCTCGATCGCCGCATCCGTGTCAACTGATTCGTCCGGCCTTGGTCAATATTCGAGCTCGCATTGGCAAAGTTTCGTGTCGACCAGGCGGTGATTCGTCCGGGATCAGTTGAAATCCCAGTGCGTGCTCAGCGCGTCGCGTCGGCCAGCGGCGCCAGCACGAACACGTAGCGCACTCCGCTGCGCCGACGGTAGGTCTCGAGCGCCGGCCATTGCTCGAGGAGCTGCGGCCAGTAGCGCGCGATCTCGTCCTCGCCGGCGAGCCGGCCGCGGTAACGCCCGACCGTTCCTCCGATCTCGACCGTGACGTCGGGATTGGCCTGGAGGTTGAGCCGCCAGCCGGCTGGGCGCTCCGCCATGCCGAAGTTCTCGGACGTGACGACGAGGCGGTCCCCGTCGCGGATGTAGATCAGGGGCGTCGTCCGGGGCTGGCCGGACCGGCGACCGGTCGTGGTGAGCAGCATCCAGGAGAACAGCGGCGGCCCGGCGACACTCACCCGGCCCCGTGACAGCCGGTAGAGCCGCCGGTCTACGCCGGCGAGGGCGTAGCGCACGGCGAACGCGAACCAGCGGGCGTGTCCGAGACGCCTCCAGAACTGCTTGTAGGCCGACATGCTGGACGTCGACGCGAGCCTAACTCCCGGTCGATGTCGTCGATCAAGGCCCGCAGCGCGGTGACGTGGGCGCTCAGCGCCTTGCCCACCGCCGACCAGAGTGCCACGAGCCACCAGCGGTCGCCGTACGCCGCCAGATCGCCGCTGCGAGCGCGACGGCGTAGGACACCGAGGCGGCCGTTGCGGTGCCCAGGACCACGCGGCTGGCGAAGCCGCCCAGCCAGACGCCGTTCAGCCGCCGGAACCGCGCGAGCTGGACGCCCGCGACGGCGGCGAACACGGCCAGGCCGCCGGCCACCAGCCAGGGGGCGTCCTATCCGGCGATCGGGCCCCGCGGCCCGCCCACGGGTTATCGAGCGAGCGCAGGTCTTCCTTGAAATTGGGGGGATGGATGGCGGTCACGGGAAGTCCCAGAGTCTCGACCCGGTGGATCAGGTCGCGCCGAAGCCACTTCGACGTCTTCTTGGACAGCGTGGAGATGATGATCTCGTCGAAGTTCCCGTCGCGCACCGCCTTCTTGACGGACTCGAACGGGTCGGGCCTCCGACGAGTCCTTCGACCGTTCCCTCGCGCGGCTGGCCGCAGACTCCGTTGGGCCGTCTCCAACGTCCAGTCGGCTGCCTTGCGGTCGGTGACGTCCGGGATGAGCAGCGCGAACTCGCAGGGACCGGCTTTGGCGCGGCGGCCAACCGCGTCGATCAGACGCGGCGTCGACGCCGTCCGGTTCGCCACGATGAGGACGCGGGTGACTTGCGTGGATTCCATCGGCTGCCCTGCTTGGGCGCGGTTGATGTCGTGATCACGCTCTCAGCTCCCGAAGCGCAGCGCAAGCGGCCAATATGTCCCGCGTGCGTGAGCTCGCGTTCATCCGCAGCGGCAGCCTTGCCTGGCGCGATCGTGAAGCGCCGATCCTGAGCGATCCCGGCGATGCGATCGTGCGGCCGTTCATCGCCGCACGCTGTGACGGCGACACCCTTCCGCTCCACCGCCCGGTGTCGCGCCTGCTGCAAGCCGGTATCGCGGTGCGGGCGATCGACCCCGTCGTCGGCTGCATCTGCGGACGCGTGCCGTTCAGGGGCCCGTTCGCGATCGGCCACGAGTGCGTCGCGCAGGTCCTCGCGGTCGGAAGCGGCGTGCAGCGCGTCCGCGTCGGTCAGACGGTCGTCGTGCCGTGGGCGGTCTCCTGCGGCACGTGCGACCCATGCCGACGCGGCCTGACGTCCAAGTGCGCCACGACGACCAGCGCCACGCTGGCCGCGTACGGCTTCGGCCCGGCGAGCGGGCCGTGGGGAGGCATGGTGGCCGACGAGGTACGCGTCCCCTTCGCCGACCACATGCTCGTCGCAGTCCCGGCCGATGTCCCGCCCCTGCGGGTCGCGTCCGCCAGCGACAACCTCGCCGACGCGTGGCGCAGTGTCGTCACGCCCTTGCGCGACCGTCCGGGCGGCTCGGTGCTGATCATCGGGGGCGGAGCTGCGAGCATCGGCCTCTACGCCGCCGGCCTCGCGGTCGCGCACGGCGCCGCGGTCGTGCACTACGTCGACGACGACCCCGACCGTCGCCGGATCGCCGAGTCCTTCGGCGCGCACACGTCGCGCGCGCGGGCGCGCCACGACGCTCCGCTACGACGTCGTCGTCGAGGCGTCCTCGCGCGCAGCAGGCCTGCGCCGCGCCATCCGGTCGCTCGCCCGAGGCGGCGTCTGCACGGCCGTCGGGTTCTACCTCGCCACGGGAACCCGGGTGCCGCTCATGCACATGTACGCCACCGACGCGACGCTCCGTGTCGGCGTCTCGCACGCGCGAGCCGTGCTCCCCGACCTGCTCGCCTTCGTCGCACGCACCGGCTTTCCCGCGGAGCAGGTGACGACCCTCACGGCGGATTGGGACGACGCACCCACGGCGTACGCGGCACGAACGACGAAGCTCGTCCTCCAGCGCGACGCCGTCTAGTTGACGCAACCCACAGCGCCTCAAAGGACGAGGCCGGCGAGAACCGCCGCGATCGCGTAGCCCGTGATGGCGCGTCCCGTACCCGGATGGCCGACGCCAGGCGGCTACATCACCGGCCCGGACACGAACAGCGCCGCGGCGAGGATCAGGGCGAGCCCGAACAGAAATCACCGGCGTCACCCCACGAAGTAGCGATCGTTGAGTCAGGGCCCGGCCACCGACGCCCGCGCAGACCAGCACCGATGTCCGGGGCCGGGTACTCCGATCGCGACGCCCCACAGAGCCGGTCGGCGCCCAAGCCGCGCGTTGTCCGTGCCCGCTGAGCCAAGCCACCCGAGTTGCGCACGCCACGCGCGCCGAATGACGGGCGGGCCGCGGCGCCGGCCTCCGGAGCGCTCGGGCGCGAGTCGAGCGCGCTCCGGGAGGGCGAGCCACGGGCCGCCGCACCCCGCGCCCGCGACGGGTGCGGGAGGCACCACCTCGAAACACCGGCTCGCCGCCCACGAGATGTCGCGCTGACCGCCTGGGACCGCCCCCGCCCCCGTGGGACAGTGCCCTTGTGATCAACGCGCCCCTCCGAGAGCTCGACCACCGCCACAACGACGGCATCGACGTCTGGCTCCTGTGGCGCGAGGTCGACAACCGTGTCCTGGTCGCGGTCGCGGACGCCCGCACCGGCAACCGGTTCACGATCGAGGTGCCCGAGGGCGAGCCCGTCCTCGACGTGTTCCATCACCCGTACGCCTACGCGGCGAACGAGGGCGAGGAGGCGGCGACGTGGGCAGCATGAACTACCTCGAGTGCTCGCTCCCCGAGGACATGACGCTCGCCGAGTACCGGCGCGCGCGCTCCCGCACCGGCCGCCGCCGCGGCCTGCGGATGCTCTTGGCTGACGACCCTTTAGGGCGCCTTGCGCGTAGTCCCTACCGTGATGCGGATGGGGACGATCGCGGCCACCGGGCTCGTGAAGGCGTTCGGCGAGGGCCGCGCGGCCCGCCGCGTGCTCGACGGCGCCGACCTGACCGTGCAGGCCGGCGAGGTCGTGGCCGTGCTCGGCCGCTCCGGCTCGGGCAAGTCGACCCTGCTGCACCTGATCGGCGGGCTCGACCGGCCGGACGCCGGCAGCATCGAGGTCGCCGGCGAAGCCGTCACCGGCGCCAGCGAGGCGCGGCTGAGCGAGCTGCGCCGCCGCCGCATCGGCTTCGTCTTCCAGTTCTTCCACCTGCTGCCCGAGCTCAGCGGCGAGGCCAACGTCCTGCTGGCCGGCCGCGTGCGCGGCGCCCACCCCGAAGCCGCGCGGCGCGGGCGCGACCTGATCGACCGGCTCGGCCTGCGCGACGTCGCCGGCTCGCTGCCGAGCCGCCTCTCGGGCGGCGAGCAGCAGCGCTTCGCGATCGCCCGCGCGCTCGTCAACGACCCCGCGGTGCTGCTCGCCGACGAGCCGACCGGCAACCTCGACGTCGAGGCGGGCGCCGAGGTGCTGCGGCTGCTGCGCGCCGGCGCCGACGAGGGCCGCGCGGTCGTGATGGTCACGCACGAGGACGCCGCGACGCACATCGCCGACCGCGTCCTGACGCTGCGCGACGGGAGGCTCGCGGCGTGATCGCGCTCGCGCTCGCCGGCCTGCGGGCACGGCGGTCGCGGACGCTGCTGGCGGCGCTCGGCGTGCTCGCGGCCTCGCTCGTCGTCGGCACCGCGACGACCGTCGGCTTCGGACTCGCGACGGGCTTCGACCGCGCCGCCGATCAGGCCGACCTGCCGGACGTGATCGCGCGCTTCGACGACGAGCGGACGGACACGCTCGACGAGCGCGTCGGTGCGCTGCCCAACCTGGCGGGCCGCTCGTACCGCTACGAGATCAACAACGTCGACCTCGACACGTTCGAGCACCGCACCGAGAGCGGCGCCGTGCACCTGCTGCTCGGCGGCCGCCGCGGCTACCTGATCACCGAGGGCCGCGACGTGCGCGGCGACCCGTCCGAGGTCGTGATCGAGCAGGGCCTGGCGCGCGAGTGGGACCTCGAGGTCGGCGAGACGCTCGACGTCGGCCGGCTCGGCCCGACGCGGATCGTCGGCATCGCGGTGTCGCCGGACAACGTCGCCTTCCCGCTCGCACGCGCCGCGCGCGTCTACGTGTCCGGGCGCGACTTCGACGCCCCGGCCAACCTCGCCCTGCTGTGGCTCAACGACCGCTCGAAGGCCGACGTGACGCTCACCCAGGCGCGGTCGGTCTCGTTCGGGCTCGGGCGGCTCGAGCTCGTCACCCGCGAGGGCGTGCGCGTGCTGCTGAGCCAGGCGGCCGGGATCGTGATCTCCCTGCTCGTCGCGTTCTCGCTCGTGGCGCTGGCCGCGGCCGGGACGATGCTCGCGGCCGGCGCCCACGCCGACGTGCAGCGCAGGCTGGCGGCGTTCGGGGTGCAGCGCGCGCTCGGCTTCACGCCGCGCCGGATCGCCGCGCTGCAGGCGGCCGAGGCGGCGCTCGTGGCCGCGCCCGCGGCGCTGCTCGGGCTCGCGCTCGGCACGCTCGCCGTCAGCGGGCCGGCGGCCGCGCTGCTGGCCTCGCTGAACGAGCGCCCGCCCGGGCTCGCGCTGCTGGCGCCGCTGGCGCTGGCGTTCGCCGCGATCATGGCGATCGTGGTCGCGGCGGCGACGTGGCCGGCCTGGCGGGCGGCGCGCCGGCCGCCGGTCGAGATCCTGCGCGGCGCCGACCTCACCAGGCGGCGCGCGCCGTCGCGCTCGGGCGCGGGCGGCCTGACCGCGCTCGGCGCCCGCTTCGCGACGGCCTCGCGGGCGCGCTGGGTCGCGGCGGTGGCGACGATCGCGGTCTGTGCGAGCGTCGTGACGCTGATGCTGGCGCTCGCCTCGCTGCTCGAGCGGCTGCGCGAGGACCCGGGCACGGTCGGCAAGCGCTACCAGCTGACCGCGCAGGTCGACGACGACGCCGACGTCGGCGCGCTCGTGAGCGACATCCGCGAGATCCCGGGCGTGGCCGACGCGGCGCCGCGCTACGCGGCCGACGCCGCGGACTCGTACCGGCTCGGCGAGCCGCTGCGGCTGGTCGCCTACCCCGGCGACCACACGCGCTTCGAGGCGCCGCCGCTGGCCGAGGGCCGGCGGATCCGCGGGCCGGGCGAGGTCGAGGTCGGCCTCGGGCTGGCCGACGCGCTCGGGCTGCGGCCGGGCGCGACCCTCGCCACCCAGCTCCCGGGCGGCGGTGAGGCGCGCTTCCGCGTCGCCGGCGTCGTGCGCGCGCTCGAGAACGACGGCCGGATCGCGTGGGTGCAGCCGCAGCGGCTGCTCGAGGACTCCGCGCTGACGCCGTCGGTGGCCGTGCGGCTCGACGGCGGCGCCGACCGCCCGGCCGTCGAGCGCGCGCTGGTCGAGCTCGGCGCGCCGCCGCAATCCGTCTCCGGGGCGTCGACGCGCAACGCCGCGTTCCTCGGCGTGCTCGCCTCGGTGCTGCGGGGCGTCGGGCTCGCCGTCGGGCTGGTGTGCCTGTACGCGCTGATCCAGGCGCTGGCGATGACCGCGCGCGAGCGGCGCGGCGCGGTGGCGCTGCTGCGGGCCTGCGGCGGCGACCGGGTGACCGTGTCGCTCGTGCTGATGGGCGCGGCCGCGGCCGTCGCGCTGCCGGCGGCGATCGCGGGCGTCGTGCTGGAGGTGGTCGTGCTCGGGCCGCTGGTCGCGCGCCTGGCCGCGGGCTTCGCGTCGCTGCCGATCACGCCCGGGGTGGGCCAGATCGCGCTCGTCGTCGCGGGCCTGCTGGCGCTGGCCGCGCTGGCGACCGCGTTCGTGGCGCGGCGCGTGATGCGCGAGCCGGTGATCGTGGGGTTGCGCGAGGAATGAGGCGCTGCGCGATCCTCCTCGCGGTCCTGGCGCTCGCGGGCTGCGGCGGTGACGAGACGGCCCGCGGGCCGGCGACGTCGACGCTCGAGGCCACGCTGGTCGATCCCGACGGGAACGGGTTCCTCGAGCGCGGGCCCGGCGAGCCGCTGACCGACCGCGGTCCGGCCGCACCGCCCGGCCGCACGCTGGCGACCTTCGGCCAGCTCACGGACACGCACGTGCGCGACGAGGAGTCGCCGGCCCGGGTGCCGTTCCTCGACCGCCTCGGCGCGCCGCTCAACTCGACGTTCCGCCCGCACGAGGCGTTCTCGCCGCAGGTCCTCGACGCCGCCGTTCGCGCCCTGCGGCGCGAGCGCCCGCAGGCGCTGCTCGTGACCGGCGACATCGTCGACTCCGCGCAGCAGAACGAGCTCGAGCAGGCGCTCGCCGTGCTCGGCGGCGGCGCCGTCGATCCCGACAGCGGCGGTCGCGGCTACGCCGGCGTGCAGGCGGCGAGCAACCCGGACCCGTTCCTGTTCCGGCCCGACGTCGACGCGCCGCGCCACCCGGGCGTGCTCGCTGCCGCCCAGCGCCCGTTCCGCGCCGCGGGCGCCGGCGTCCCGTGGTTCCCCGCGCTCGGCAACCACGACATCCTCGTCCAGGGTGAGGCGCCGCCGAGCGAGCCGATCGAGCGGATCGCGACCGGCGACGAGCTGGTCGTCGGGCTCGACCCGGACTTCGAGCCGCCCGACGTCGACAGCGTCGACGACGCCGTGCAGACGCTGATCACGTTCGGCAACGTGTTCGGGCGCCGCGAGACGGTGCCGGCCGACCCGGCGCGGCGCCACCTCACGCCGCGCGAGGCGGTCGAGCGGCTGGCCGCGGCGGCGGGCGTGGACCCCGCCGGCGAGCGGCTCGACTACGCCGCCGACCTCGGTCAGGACGTGCGCCTGCTCGTGCTCGACACGGTTGACCGCGCCGGCGGCTCGCGCGCCGACATCACCGCCGACCAGGTCGCGTGGCTGCGCGCGGAGCTGGCGCGCGCGGGCGATCGCTGGGTCGTCGTCGCCTCGCACAACCCGCTCGACGAGCCCGCGCTCGCCGCGCTCGACGAGAGCCCGCGCGTGGTCGCCGCGATCGCCGGCAACAGCCACCGCAACCGGATCGAGCCGCGCGGGTCGTACTGGCTCGTCAGCACGTCCTCGCTCGCCGACTTCCCGCAGCAGGCGCGGATGTTCCGGCTGCGCGAGGCCGGCGGCGGCGTCGCGCTGGAGACCTGGATGGTCGACCACGACGGTCGCGGCCTGGCGGGCACCGCGCGCGAGCTCGCGTACCTCGACGCGCAGGGCGGCCGCCCGCAGGGGTTCGCCGGCCGGCCCGAGGACCGCAACGCGCGGCTCTTCGTACCGTGATCGCGATGCGCTCCCGCCACCTCGTCGCCGCGACGTTCCTGACGACCGGCACGCTGCACTTCCTCCGGCCCGCGGTCTTCGAGGCGATCGTCCCCGACGCGCTGCCCGAGCAGCGCGCGATCGTCTACGCGAGCGGCGTGGCCGAGCTGGCCGGCGGCGCGGGGATGCTCGCCGAGCGCACGCGGCGCCCCGCGGCCTGGTGGCTGATCGCGACGCTGATCGCGATCTTCCCGGCGAACGTGAACATGGCGGTGAACGCGGAGCGCTTCCGCTTCGTCCCCGAGTGGGCGCTGTGGGCCCGGCTGCCGCTCCAGGCCGCGCTGATCGCCTGGGTCTACGCCGCCGCGCTCAGGCGCTGAAGCACCTGGGCGTGCAGGGCCGGGTTGGCGGCGATCAGGCCACGCCCGGCCGCCGTGCGGCGCCCGTCGAAGTCCGTGAACCGGCCGCCGGCCTCCTCCACGATCAGCTGCACGGGCAGCAGGTCCCAGACGAAGCCGAGCGGAGCGAACGCGGCGTCCGCCGCGCCCTCGGCGCACAGCATCGGCGCGAGGAAGGACTCGAAGCCGCCGCTCACCCGCGCCTCCGTGAGCAGCGCCTGCGCGTCGATCGGGAAGCCGAGCGTAGAGGTTGGCGTGGGCGACGAACGCGTCCGCCACGACCGCGGTGTCGCTGACGGCGATGCGCTTGCCGTCGCGGTAGGCGCCCTCGCCGCGCGCCGCCCACCAGCGGCGGCGCAGCGCGGGCGCGGAGACGACCGCGACGAGCGGGCCGTGCTCGTCCTCGAGCGCGATCAGCGTCCCCCACGTCGGGATCCCGCGCGCGAACCACTCGGTCCCGTCGAGCGGGTCGAGGACCCAGCGGCGGCCGGTCGCGCGCTCGCTGCCGCCGAGCTCCTCGCCGAGGACGGCGTCGCCGGGGCGCTGCTGCGCGAGCCGCTCCCGCAGCGCGCGCTCGACCTGGTGGTCGGTGGCCGTCACCGGCGTGCCGTCGACCTTCGTCGTGGCGGTCGCGCCGGCGTCGAAGGCGGGCAGCGTGAGGCGGTCGGCTTCGTCGGCGAGCGCGAGGGCCAGGGCGAGGTCGTCCATGCCGACCGACGCTAGCTCGTCGTGCGACGAGTTCGCCTCGCTATGCGGGGTCAACTCGTCGCGCGACGCGTTGACAGCCGTATGGGCTGTCAACTCGTCGCGGGCAGAACGGCGCCGCGGCGGTCGGGGGACCGCCGCGGCGCGTAGGGGTCGCCAGGTCTTGGAGGGGTCAGGCGACCACCGGGACGGCTTCGAGCTCGCCGCGCTGCGCCGCCTCGGCGTGCTCGCGTGATGCCTTCCCGGAGATGAGGACCGTCGCGAGGACGGCGGCCAGCAGTGCCATGCCGGCGCCGACGATGAAGGCGTTCTGGAAGCCCTCGGTGAGCGCGTTCGGCAGCGCGGCCGGGTCGCCCGCGGCCGACGCCATGACGTCGTCGGTGCGGCTGTTGGCGACGGTCGCGAGGATCGCGAGCCCGAGCGCGCCGCCGACCTGCTGCGACGTGTTGATCAGGCCCGAGGCGAGGCCGGCCTCGTGCGGCTCGACCCCGCTGACCGCCGCGACGGTCATCGACACGAACGCGAGGCCGAGACCGACCGCCGCCAGCAGCGACGGGAACAGGACGTCGCCGACGAACGAGCCGCCGACCGACACCTGCGAGAACCAGATCAGCCCGGCCGCCGTCAGCAGCAGACCGGTGATCAGCACCGGCTTGAAGCCGAAGCGCGTCACCAGCCCGGCGCTGCCGCCCGCCGCGATGATGATCCCGACGGCCAGCGGCAGGTAGGCCAGGCCGGCCTCGAGCGCCGAGAAGCCGAGCACCTGCTGCATGTACAGCGAGATGAAGAAGAACATCGAGAACAGCGCCGCGGCGATCAGCACCGCGCTGATGTTGATGCCGGTGATCGTGCGGATCCGGAAGATGCCCGGGAACGGCACGAGCGGGGCCTTGGTGCGCCGCTCGATCACGTAGAAGGCCGCGATCAGCCCGATCGCGATGCCGCCGAGGCCGAGCGTCTGGAGCGACGTCCAGCCGGCGCTGTTGGCGTCGACCAGCGCGTAGACGAGCAGCGAGATGCCGGCCGTGATCGTGACGGCGCCGGCGATGTCGAAGTGCCGCTTGCCCTCGTTGCGGGACTCGGGCAGCAGGCGCGGGGCGAGCAGGGCCGCCGCGATGCCGATCGGCACGTTGACGAACAGGACCCACTCCCAGCCGGCCCACTCGGTCAGCATGCCGCCGAGCAGCACGCCGACGGCGCCGCCGGAGCCGGCCACGGCGCCCCAGACGCCCATCGCCTTGTTGCGCTCGGAGCCTTCGGCGAACAGGACGGTGACCATCGAGAGCGCGGCCGGGGAGAGCAGTGCGGCACCGAGGCCCTGGACCCCGCGTGCCGCGATCAGCGTGCCGGCGTTGGTGGCCAGGCCGCCCGCGAGTGAAGCGACGGCGAACAGGACGAGGCCGATGATGAACATGCGCCGGCGTCCGAGCAGGTCGGCTAGGCGGCCGCCGAGCAGCAGGAAGCCGCCGAACGCGAGCACGTACGCGTTCACGACCCACGAGAGGTCGTCCTGGGAGAACTGCAGGTCGGTGCCGATCGAGGGCAGCGCGACGTTCACGATCGAGGCGTCGAGGATGACCACGAACTGCGCCGCGGCAAGCAGCGCCAGAGCGAGCCACTTGTTGGGTGTTGCTGCGGACATGAGAGGTGAAGCGCTCCTGGGGAGGAAGAAAGGATGTGGAACCTGAACTCCGGTTCTGTTTGATACCATACGGAGCGTGAGTTCCGTTTTCAAGGCCGGTTAGCCACACTCATGACCTCGATCACCGAGAAGCCACTGCGCGCCGACGCACGGCGCAATCGCGAGAAGGTCCTGCAGGCCGCGCGCGCCGTGTTCGCCGAGCAGGGGCGCGATGCGCAGATCGACGACGTCGCGCGCCGCGCCGACGTCGGGGTCGGGACCGTCTACCGCCACTTCCCCACCAAGGACGCGCTGCTGCAGGCGCTGGCCGACGAGACGTTCGGGGAGATCGCCGCGTACGCTCGCGAGGCGCTGGTGCGCGACGACGCGTGGCAGGCGTTCCTCGACGTCATGTGGTTCGGCGCGCAGCGCACGGCCGGCGACCGCGGGTTCGCCGAGATCCTCGCCGCCTCCGCCGAACGCGATGCCGCCGCGTCGCTGCCCGGGCGAGATGGACCTCAACGTCTCCGGCGGCGAGCTGATGGAGCGCGCGAAGGCCGAGGGCCGGATGCGCACCGACGTGGTGATCGAGGACATCGGACTGCTGATGTGCGGCGTCGGCAGCTCGAGCGCGATGTTCCACCCGCTGCCCGACGCATGGCGCCGCCACCTCGGCATCGTGCTCGACGGGCTGCGCGTAGAAGCAGCCAGCGCGCCGCTGCATCGCTAGCGTAAGCGCGCATGAGCGCAACCGACCTCGAGACCGTCGCCTGGGATCTCGGCCCGCTGCTGAACGGCGGTGCCGGCG
This sequence comes from uncultured Solirubrobacteraceae bacterium, assembly GCA_963843485.1. Taxonomy (GTDB): domain Bacteria; phylum Actinomycetota; class Thermoleophilia; order Solirubrobacterales; family Solirubrobacteraceae; genus DASSUW01. The sequence goes on from CAWJKK010000004.1 coordinate 123,855, forward strand.
ATCCGGAGGCCACCGTCACGAAGATGCTGGAGGAGGCGCAGCGCCGCGCCGACGCGTTCGCGGCCGCCCACGCCGGCAGGGTCGCCGAGCTCGACGGCCCCGGCCTCGTCGCCGCGATGCGCGAGCTGGAGTCGCTGCAGGACGTGCTCGGGCGCGCCGGCTCGTACGCGATGCTGCACTTCGCCGGCAACACCGCCGACCCGCCGCGCGGTGCGCTGCTGCAGAAGGTCCAGGAGGGCGGCACGGGGATCGAGACCGCGCTGCTGTTCTTCGAGCTCGAGTGGGCGGCGCTCGACGACGCCCGCGCCGATGAGCTGCTCGCCGCCGACGGGCTCGACTTCGCGCGCCACCACCTGCGCACGGCGCGCCGCTACCGGCCGCACCTGCTCTCCGAGCCCGAGGAGAAGATCCTCGCCGAGAAGGCGCTGTCCGGCCGCAACGCCTGGACGCGGCTGTTCGAGGAGCAGGCGTCGGCGATCACGGTGCAGCTCGAGGACGGCGCCGAGCCCGAGTCGCTCGAGATCGCGCTCTCGCGCCTGTTCGAGCCCGACCGCGAGGCCCGCCGGCATGCCGCCGAGCGCGTGAGCGAGGCGCTCCAGCCGGGCCTGCGCACGCGCGCGTACGTGTTCAACACGCTGCTCGCCGACAAGATGGTCGACGACCGGCTGCGCCACTACCCGCACTGGCTCTCTGCCCGCAACCTCGCCAACGAGGCGTCCGACGAGTCCGTCCAGGCGCTGATCGAGGCGGTCCGCGCGCGCTACGAGCTGCCGCGCCGCTGGTACCGGCTGAAGGCGCAGCTGCTCGGCGTCGATCAGCTCGCCGACTACGACCGCATGGCCGCGGTGACGCAGGAGGACGAGCGCGTCGAGTGGCCGCAGGCGAAGTCGATGGTGCTCGAGTCCTACGGCGCGTTCTCGGACGAGCTCGGCACGCTCGCGCAGCGCTTCTTCGACGAGTCGTGGATCGACGCGCCGGTGCGCCCGAACAAGCGCGGCGGCGCGTTCTGCGCGTACACCGTGCCGTCCGCGCACCCGTACGTGCTGCTGAACTACACGTACAAGCGCCGCGACGTGCTGACGCTCGCGCACGAGCTCGGCCACGGCGTGCACGCCGCGCTCGGCGCGAGCCAGGGCGTCTTCCACATGGCGACGCCGCTGACGATGGCCGAGACCGCCTCGGTGTTCGGCGAGACGCTGGTGTTCGGCCGCCTGCTCGAGCAGGCCTCGACGCCCGAGTCGCGCCTGTCGCTGCTGGCCGAGAGCATCGAGGGCTCGATCGCGACCGTCTTCCGCCAGGTCGCGATGAACCGCTTCGAGCACCTCGTCCACAGCGAGCGCCGCGAGGCCGGCGAGCTCGCGCCCGAGCGCTTCGGCGAGCTCTGGCTCGAGTCGCAGAGCGAGCTGCTCGGCGACGCGGTCGAGCTGACCGACGGCTACCGGTCCTGGTGGTCCTACGTGCCGCACTTCATCGGCACGCCCGGCTACGTCTACGCGTACGCCTACGGGCAGCTGCTCGCGCTGGCCGTCTACGGCCGCTACGAGGAGGAGGGCCCGGACTTCGTCCCCGCCTACCTCGAGCTGCTGTCGGCGGGCGGCTCGCGCAGCCCCGAGGAGCTGGGCGAGATCGTCGGGGTCGACCTGACCGACCCCGGCTTCTGGGAGCGCGGGCTCGACATCGTCGATCGCCAGCTGGACGCGGCCGAGGCGGCCGCGCGCGACGCCGGGCGGCTCTAGCCGCCCTTGACGATGTCGGTGAAGGTCGCGCCGCCGTCGTCGGAGCGCTTCACCGTGCCGTCGAGCAGCGCCACGTAGACCTTGCCGTCGGCGAGGGCGATCGCCTGCGGCTCGCCGCCGGTGCTGCCGCGGTCCTCCCAGCCCTCGCCGCCGTCGCTGCTGACCTTGATCTGGCCGCCCGGGTCGACCCGGAACAGCTCGGCGCCGTCGTCGCTCCAGGCGAAGCGCGAGTTCGGCGTCGGGTCCTGCTGGCGCCAGGTCTCGCCGGCGTCGGCGGACAGGAAGATGCCGCGCTCGGTGCTGGCGATCCAGCGCTGCCCCTCGCCGGGGTCGACCTCGAGCGCCACGAGCGGCATCGGCGCCGTGCGCGTCTGCCAGTTCTGACCGTCGTCGTCGCTCGCGAGCACCTGCGCCTGCTGGTAGAGCGAGGCCACGATCGAGCTGTCGGACAGCTCGAGCGCGTGGAAGTCGGCGGTGCCGAGCTCGGAGATCGAGGTCCAGGTCTTGCCGGCGTCCTCGGTGCGGATCAGGCCGAGCGCGGACGGGAGCTGCTCGCCGGGCGCGGGGTGGCCGGAGGCGATCATCGTGTCCGGCGCCGTGAACTCGGCCACCAGCGCCTCGGAGACGCGGCCGTTCCCTTCCGGGGTGGTCAGCTCGCCGGTGACCTTCTCGGGCTCCTCGGCGCCCTCGTCGATCCGGAACAGGCCGGTGTTCGTGCCCATCCAGAGCGCTCCGTCGGCCGGGTTCACGCTCAGCGAGCCGATGTACGGCGGCTCGCCGTCGGGATCGACCCACGGGACCGCGAGGTCGGCGACGTTCGTCGCGGTCGTCTCGTCCTCGCCGCACCCGGCGACGAGCACCGCGGCCAGCAACAAGGCGACCAGCACCTTCATTCTCGATCCCCCTCCCTCCACGAGGCGGATCAGGATAGGACGCCCGCGCCGAGCACGGCCCGGATGACGATCCGCGCGACCGCCTCGAGCTCGTCGACCGCGACCCATTCGTCGACTGCGTGCGCGCGCTCGATCCCCGTCGTGCCGACCATCGCGCACGGGATCCCGCGGGCGCCGAACAGCCGCATGTCGGCGCCCCAGGGCACGCCGGCGAGCCGCGGCGGGCGGCCGCGCTCGGCCTCGACCGCCGCGGCGACCGTACGCACCCACGGGTGCGTACCCGGCGTCTCGCCGGGATGGAAGGCGCCGCCGGTCCAGGACACCTCAGCGGGTGCCTCGCCGTCGTCCAGGGCGTCCAGGACGACCGCTTCGAACTCGGCCCTGACGCCCGCCGGGTCCGCTCCGACCGGTACACCCACGCGGCCTTCGCACTCCACTCTGTCGGGCACCGCGCTCGACCACTCGCCGCCCGCGATGCGGCCGACGAGCAGCGGGTAGGGCAGCTCCAGCTCGCGCATCAGCGGGTGGTCGACGCCGGCGTTGAGGCGCCGCTCGAACGCCGCCAGGGCGCCGTGCAGCACCACGTAGCGGTCGATCGCGCTGCGGCCCTCGAGCCGGTGCGCGGCATGCGCGGCACGGCCGGGGATCACGCACTTGAACGTCAGCGCCCCGGCCTGGGCGCAGACGACGTCGAAGCCGGTCGGCTCCGGGATCAGCGCCGCGTCGAACGCGCTGTCGCGCTCGAGCGCGGCGAACGTGCCGAGCCCACCGTCCTCCTCCGATCCCACGCACTGGAGGACGACCGTCGGAGCCGGGACGGCGGACGAGCGAATGGCGGCCAGCGCGTGCAGCGCGGCGACGACCGCGCCCTTCATGTCGACCGACCCGCGGCCGTACAGGCGGCCGTCCTCGAGCGCGCCGGACCACGGGCCGTGCCGCCACGGCACCGTGCCGGGGCCGACCACGTCGACGTGACCGTTCAGGCACACCCGCAGCGGCAACGCGCCCGGAACGGTCACCGTCAGCCCGACGAGCTCGCTGCGCGCCGCCTCCTCGCCCGGGTGGTCGGGGTGGGCCCGCAGCGCGGCGAGATCGTGCTCGTGCAGATCGGGCTCGAGACCGAGCGCGGCCGCCCGCTCGGCGAGATGCTCGAGCACTGGACGCTCGGCACCGGTGACGCTCGGCGTCCAGACGGCGGAGGTCGCATCGCGGACCAGTGCTTCTGGATCGAGTTGCGACTGCGGAGAGCTTCGGTCGGGCATCGATACAACTGTCCCATCGGGGAGTGGCAGGGTGCGTGGAAGACGCTTACTCTCGTCTCTCGGTCCGTCTCGACGGATCGAGGTGGGACCCGCCCCGCCCGCCAGGGGCGGGTCCCACCTGGGTCCGTCCGCCGGCTGAGCCGCCCGCCAGGCTCAGCCGGCGACGGCCCTTCAGCATGCCGTCTGCGCCGCCGCCGAAACTCCCCAAGCGTCCAGCCGGAAACCGCCTTCCGCGGCTACGCTCCACAGACGGTGTTCAGCACAGACCAACCCCACGACACGATCGCCCAGCTCGGTGCTCGCGTCCGCACGCTGCGCCGTGAGCGCGGGATGACCCTGAAGGAGCTGGGGCACGAGGCCGACCTCTCGCACCCGTTCCTGAGCCAGCTCGAGCGCGGCCTCGCCCGTCCGAGCGTCGGGTCGGTGGAACGGATCGCCGCGGCGCTGGGCGTCAGCATCAGCGCGCTGTGGTCGCCGCCGCGACGCGGCAGTGCGCGCGTGGTCCGCGCCGGCCAGGGTCATGGCGAGGGCGGCATGCGCGCCCTCTCGGGCTCGGCCGAGGCGCTGCGGGTGCACGAGTGGTCCGGTGACGCGGACGAGGGCGGGCCGGTCGTCGGCGAGGTCGTCCTCTACGTCGCGCGCGGGTCCGTCGAGCTCGACCTCGGCGGCAAGACCCACCGCCTCGGCGAGGGCGACGCGCTGTTCTTCGACGGTGCCACGCCGCACAAGCTGCGCAACACCGGCGACGAGGACACGCGCGCGCTGTTCGTCGCCAACGGCGCCTAGGAACGCATCAGCCTGCGGAGGCGGTGCACGGCGCCCTGCGGCAGCTCGGCCGCCGCCCGCGGGTCGATCTCCCAGTCGCGCTCCGCCGCGGCGAGGAAGGCGGGCAGCGGCGGGCGGCCGGGGTCGGCGAGCCAGACCTCGCGGCCCAGCCGCGGCAGCAGCGCGAGCAGGACGTCCACGTTGCGCGCCTCGTAGAGCACGTCGGAGGCGAGGACGAGATCCCACGGGCCGCGCTCGACGAGCGGCTCCGGCTGCGTCCACGAGCAGACGAGCGTCTCGAGCGGCGCGTCGTTGCGCTCGGCGTTCTCCGCGGTCATCGCGACGGCCTCCGGCGACCAGTCGGTGGCCAGCACGCGGCCGCCCGCGAGCGCCGCGGCGATGCTCGGCAGCCCGAGGCCGCAGCCCAGCTCGAGCGTGCGCGCGCCGCGCAGCGAGCGGCCGGCGACCGTGCGCGCGAGCGCGAGCGAGCTGGGCCACAGCTCGGCCCAGTACGGCAGGTACTCCTCGTGCTCGAAGGCGTGGTCGTCGAGCAGCGCCTCGGCGTCGCGCGGGCGCAGCAGCCGCAGGTCGCGGCCGTCGAGCGGGATCACCTCCTCGACGAGGTCGGGCACGGACGTGGTTGTATCCGGCGATCGGCCGCGGCGATCCAAAGGTCACGAGCATCGACGTCGCCCAGCGGGCCGGCGTCTCCCAGTCGACCGTCTCGCTGGTGCTGTCCGGCAAGTCGGCCGGGCGCATCTCGAGCCGCACCGAGGCGGCCGTGCGGCGCGCGGCCGAGGAGCTGGGCTACCGGCCGAACGCCGCCGCGCGCACGCTCCGCACCGGTGCGGCGCGCACCGTCGGCTTCGTGGTCACCGACGTCACGCACCCGTTCTTCGGCCACGTGCTGCGCGGCGCGCAGGACGCGGCCTGGCGGGCCGGCTACACCGTCGCCCTCGTCGACGTCGCGAACGACCCCGAGCGCGAGAACTCGTCGTTCGAGGCGCTGCGGGCGGGGCGGGTGGACGGCTTCCTGTTCTTCACGGTCGAGCCGCCGAAGGGCTCGGGCGAGCACGTGGTCGCGATCGAGGTCGGGCCGCCCGGGATGACGTTCGCGCGGATCGACGCCGAGCGCGGGACCGAGCTCGCGATCCGCCACCTGCTCGAGCTCGGGCACACGCGGATCGGGCACCTGGCCTCGAACATCGACGGTGCGACGTTCCGCGCGCGCCAGGTCACGATCGAGGCGCTGCTGTCCGAAGCCGGCCTGCCCCCCACCCGCTGCGCCCGCGCGCGCTTCCGCTTCCCCGACGCGCGCGTGGCGGCGCTGGAGCTGCTCGACCGCCCGGACCGCCCGACCGCGGTGTTCTGCGACGACGACATCCTCGCCGGCGGCGTCTACCTCGCCGCGCGCGAGCTCGGGCTGCGGATCCCCGCCGACGTCAGCGTCGTCGGCTTCGACGACCTCCCGTTCGCCGAGGTGTTCGAGCCGCCGCTGACCACGATCGCCCTCGATCCGGAGGAGCTCGGCGCGGTCGCGTTCGGGCTGCTCGCGCAGCTGATGGCGGGCGAGCCCGCGCCGCCCGGGGAGGTCCTGCCGGTCGAGCTGGTCGTGCGCGGGTCGACGGGGAGGCCGCCGAAAGTCGCTTGAACTTCTGGGTCATACGTATTACGCTCATTCGTATGACCTACCGCTCCCTCATCGCCGTCGCCCTCCTCGCGCTCGCGATCACGGGCTGCGTGCAGGCCGCCGCCGCGGCGCCGGAGCGCCGTGTCGTCGTAGTCGTCGACTCGTACGCCGGGCCGGCTGCGCTGGCCGAGGCGCGGACCGCCGTCGAGGCCGCCGGGGACGGCGTGCAGCTGCGCGTGCCGCGCACGCCGACCGAGCAGCTCGCGGTCACCCACCTGTTCGCCGCCCGCGGCTTCGACGTCATCGGCGTCGACCTCGATCGCGACGTCGCCGTCGCGCCCGTCGCCGCGAAGTACCCGGGCACGCAGTTCATCGCGACGACGCCTGGCGCGATCGCCGCGACGCTGGCGCGCTGACGCGCATAACAGGGCGGGCAGCCGTACCGAGCCCGCGCTTATGCGCGCTTAAACTTCCCGGCTCTCTCGATCGCCTCACGCGAAGGAGCTCCCCGTATGTCGGTCGCCGGGCGCCACGTCAATCCCTGGCTCGTGCTCGTGCTGGTGTGCATCGGCCAGTTCATGGTCATCCTCGACGCGACGATCGTGAACGTGGCGCTGCCCTCGATCCAGCGCGACCTGCAGTTCTCCGCGGCCGACCTGCAGTGGGTGATCAACTCCTACACGCTGGTCTTCGGCGGCTTCCTGCTGCTGGGTGGCCGCGCCGCCGACCTCGTCGGCCGCCGCTTGCTGTTCGTCGCGGGCGTGCTGCTGTTCTCGTTCGCGTCCTTGCTCAACGGGCTCTCGACGTCGTCCGAGATGCTGATCGCCGCGCGCGGCCTGCAGGGCCTCGGCGCCGCGCTGGTCTCCCCTGCCGCGCTCTCGATCATCACGACCACGTTCCCCGAGGGCCCGGAGCGCACGAAGGCGCTCGGCGTCTGGGGCGCGATCGCGGCCGGCGGCGGCGCGTTCGGCCTGCTGCTCGGCGGCATCCTCACCGAGTCGCTGTCGTGGGAGTGGATCTTCTTCGTCAACGTGCCGATCGGCCTCGCCGCTGCGGTGATCTCGTGGCGGCTGATCCCGGAGTCGCGCGGCGGAGCAGCGCCCCGACTCGTTCGACATCGCCGGCGCGGTGTCGGTGACCGCGGGCCTGATCGTGCTCGTCTACGCGATCGTCAAGGCCGAGGAGTTCGGCTGGACATCCGCCCGCACGCTGGGTCTGGCGGCGGTCGCGATCGCCCTGCTGGCGGCGTTCGTGGCGATCGAGCGGCGCTCGTCGGCGCCGCTCGTGCGGCTCGGCATCTTCAAGGTGCGCTCGCTGCTGGGCGCGAACCTCGTGATGGTCGTGGTCGCCGGCGGGCTGTTCGCGAACTTCTTCTTCTCGTCGATCTACGTGCAGGAGGTCCTCGGCTACGACCCGCTCGAGGCCGGCCTGGCCTTCCTGCCGGTGACCGTGGGGATCGTGATCGGCTCCGGCCTGTCGCAGTTCACGGTCAAGTCGATCGGCGTGCGCGCGACGACGATGATCGGCATGGCGATCGCGGCCGTCGGCCTGTTCATCCTCGCGCAGGCCGAGGTCGGCGGCACCTACCTCGGGACGCTGCTGCCCGGCCTGATCCCGATGTCGATCGGCATGGGCCTGACGTTCGTGCCGGTGACGCTGATCGCGACGACCAACGTGCAGGCGCAGGACGCCGGCCTCGCCTCCGGCCTGTTCAACACGTCGCAGCAGATCGGCGGCGCGCTCGGCCTCGCCGTGCTCTCGACGCTCGCGGCCAACCGGACACGCGAGCTGGCTCGCCGACCTCGACGGCCCGCCGCAGCCATCCGACCAGGCGGTGGCGCTCGTCGAGGGGTTCCAGGTCGCGTTCCTGGGCGCCTCGATGCTGATGCTGGCCGGCATCGTGCTGCTCGCGGCGCTGGTGCGGCGCACCGACGTGGCGAACGTGAACCCGGCCGCGCCGGTCATGCCCGGCGCTTAATTTCCGGCTGCCACCCTGGGGAGGGTGCGTCTCACCCTGCCCTTGCTGCTGCTGCTGGCGCTCCTGCTCCCGGCCGCGATCCTCGCGTCCGAGCGCAAGGAGCCACCGGTCCCACCGCCGCTGCCCACGCTGCCCGACGTGCAGCAGCAGGCGCTGCCGCCGGTCGCCACACCGGCGCCGGTGCCGCGGCTGCGCTCGCGGCCGTCGCGCGCGGTCGGCGAGCCCTGGGCAGGCCGGCTCGTGCGCGGGCGGCCGCTCCCCGTGCGCGGTGACGGCTACGTGACCTGGGACGCGATCCGGCAAGAGGTCCCCAACCGGCGCTGGCGCCGCTACGGCACCGGCCGGCTGCTGCGCGTGCTCACGGGCGTGCTGAAGGACTTCGACGCGCCGCGGCCGGTGCTCGTCGGCGACCTCTCACGCCCTGACGGCGGAGACTTCGGGCCGCGCTACGGCGGCCTCGGCCACGCCTCGCACCAGAACGGGCTCGACGCCGACGTCTACTACCCGCGCACCGACGGCCGGCTGCTCGCGCCGCGCAACCCCGGCCAGGTCGACCGCCGCGCCGCCCAGCGCCTCGTCGACCGGTTCGTGGCCGCGGGCGCGCAGAAGGTGTTCGTCGGGCCGGCGCTCGGGCTGCGCGGGCCGAAGGGCGTCGTCGAGGAGCTCGTGCATCACGACGACCACCTGCATGTGCGGCTGGCGGGCTAAGCGTCGTCCTCGAGGCGGCCGAACAGGATCCCGTCGTGCCACTCGCCGTGGCGCCAGTAGGCGCGCCGGCGCACACCCTCCTGCTTGAAGCCCGCGCTCTCGAACGTGCGCAGCGCGGCCTCGTTGAAGCCGTACGTCTCGAGCTGGACGCGGTGGAAGCCGCGCCCGCGGATCAGCTCGTCGGCGAGCGCGCGCACCGCCGCGGCCCCGAGCCCGCGGCCGCGCAGCCGCGGATCGATCACGAAGCGCGACATCGTCGCGATCCGGCTGCGCCGGTTGACCCGCTCCCAGTGCGCCGCGCCGGCGCGACCGCCGTCGACCAGGAACACGACGTGCTCGCCCTCGAACGGGTGGTTGGCGGCGATCTCGACGGCGAGCTCCTCGGGGTCCGCGGTCACGCTGGTGGAGACGAACGGCGCCACGTCCTCGTGCAGGGCGAGCGCGGCCAGGTAGGCGACGTCGTCCTCCGTGGCCGCCCGCAGCTCGATCACGGCACGGCGGTCGGGTTCGCGGGGAGCCGCCGATCCAGCTCCTCGCGCACGTCCTCCTGGATGCCGTCGAAGTTGCGGTCGATGTCGCGCTCGACCCGGCTGACCTCGCGGTCGAGCCTGCGATCGAGCTCGTCACCCGCCGCGACGAGCATCAGGTAGACGCCGCCGAGCACGACGACGGCGAAGACGGCCAGGAGCGCAGCCAGGCCGGGCAGGACGGACCGGCGGCGGAAGCCGCGGCCGCAGTACGGGCAGCGCGTCGTGCTCTCGTAGGAGATCCGCGCGCAATGCGGGCAGACGCGCTGCACGGCCTGGCTCTGCGTGGACACGGCGAGAGCGTATCGTCGCGCCGATGGCACCACTCGCGCTCGTCACCGGCGCCTCCACCGGCATCGGCCGCGCCTGCGCGCTGCACCTGGCCGGCCTTGGCTTCGAGGTCCTGGCCGGCGTCCGGCGCGAAGGCGACGCGCCGCCCGGCACCGAGCCGCTCACGCTCGACGTGACGTCCGAGGAGCACGTCGGCGCCGCCGCGGCACGCGCGGGCGGGCGGCTCGACGCGCTGGTCAACAACGCCGGCATCGCGGTCATCGGACCGGTCGAGGTCGTCCCCGTCGGCGACTGGCGGCGCCAGCTCGAGGTCAACGTGCTCGGCCAGGTCGCGGTGACCCGCGCGCTGCTGCCGGCGCTGCTCGCCGCCCGCGGACGGGTGGTGAACATGAGCTCGATCAGCGGCCGCGTCGCGGCCCCGCTGCTCGGCCCGTACGCGGCGTCCAAGTTCGCCCTCGAGGGCTTCAACGACGCGCTGCGGCGCGAGGTCGGGCCGCACGGCGTGCGCGTGATCAGCGTCGAGCCGGGCGGCATCGCGACGCCGATCTGGGCGAAGGGCGCGGCCGGCGGCGAGGCGCTGACCGGTGCGATGGAGCCCGCGGCGCTCGCGCGCTACGGCAGGCTGATCGACGCGGCGCGGCGGATGGCGGGGCGGCTGGCCGACGAGGGGCTCCCGGCCGAGGTGGTGGCCGAGATCGTCGGCCGGGCGATCACCGCGGACCGCCCCCGCACCCGCTATGTGGTCGGGCGCGAGGCGCGGGTGCAGGCGGTGCTGGCCCGCTGCGTGCCGGACCGGGCGCTCGACGCGATTGTTCGAGTGCGGCTTACTCGCACTCGCAAGCTCGTGCGAGCGCCTTGATTACTTGGGCCTACTTGAGGCGGTAGATCAGCCGCGCGCGGCTGAGGTCGTACGGCGACACCTCGACGCGGACGCGGTCGCCCGGGTTCACGCGGATACGGGCGCGGCGCATACGGCCGGCCATGTGCGCGAGCACCGAGTGCCCGTTGTCGAGCGTGACGCGGAACAGCAGGTTGGGCAGTGACTCCTCGACGACGCCCTCGAGTGAGAGCTTCTCTTCGACGGCCATGGTTGGCACCTCCGGATTGCAGGGTCGTGCGCGATTGGCTTGCGCCCGGGGCGGAGCGCTGCGCGCGCGAAGATGGTGCGGAGCCGGCCAGTACCGAGAGCGACGGTACCGGTGGCTCGCGCGGCTACCTAAATTGTAGCTGGCGCAGCCGCGCGCGACACGGCGGGGATGAACTCGATCGCATCGGTGCGCGCGGCCTGCTCGCGATCGAGCCGGACGATCGACGTCCAGCCCTCGCCGGCGGGCCGCAGACGGCGCCAGCGCGCGAGCTGGCGGCTCATCTCGGTCGCGTCGACCGTGCGGCCGCGGGCCCGCTGGCCCTGCTCGGCCTCGGCGCGATCGGCGTCGAGCAGGATCAGGTGCGCCGGGCGGCCGCGCAGCCGCGCCAGCAGGGCGATCGCGCGGCGCGAGACGGCGAACGTGCCGCGCGAGTGGATCACGACGGGGCCCGTGCCGGCGATCGCGGCGGCGATGCGCGCGTAGTGGCCGGGGTAGAGCAGGCGGCGCCGGCCCGCGTCACGCCGGTCCTCGGTGTCCACGACGCGCACCGCCTCGCGGTCGACGGCGCGGCGGATCAACGTCGTCTTGCCGGCGCCGGGGACGCCGGCCACGACGATCACGGAGTCGGAGGTGAACGTCAACACGCCACCTAGGATGGTCCAACGACCTAACGCCGTGCTATGCAGAGGCTATGGCGGAGCGCACGGACCGGCGGTCGCTGTGGCTCGTCGTCAGCGGGCTGATGCTGGTGATGCTGCTGGCGTCGCTCGACCAGACGATCGTGTCGACCGCGCTGCCGACGATCGTCGGCGAGCTCGGCGGGCTCGAGCACATCTCGTGGGTGGTCACCGCCTACCTGCTGGCGATCACGGTCGTGACGCCGCTCTACGGCAAGCTCGGCGACCTCTACGGCCGCAAGGTCGTGCTGCAGGCCGCGCTCGTGCTGTTCATGGTCGGCTCGGTGCTGTGCGGCCAGGCGCAGGGCATGACCGAGCTGATCGTGTTCCGCGCGATCCAGGGGCTCGGCGGCGGCGGGCTGATGGTCTCCGCCCAGGCCGCGATCGGCGACGTGGTGCCGCCGAGCGAGCGCGGCAAGTGGTCCGGCCTGTTCGGCGCGGTGTTCGGCGTCTCGAGCGTCGCCGGGCCGCTGATCGGCGGCTTCTTCACCGCGCACATCTCGTGGCGCTGGATCTTCTACGTGAACATCCCGCTCGGGATCGCCGCGCTCGTCGTGCTGGCGTTCGCGCTGCCGCAGGCGCGCCAGAAGGTCTCGCCACCGGGTCGACTACGCGGGCGCGGCGCTGCTCGCGCTCGGGCTCAGCAGCATCGTGCTGCTGACGACGCTCGGCGGCACGTCGTACGCCTGGGACTCGGCGTTCATCGTCGGGCTCGGCGTGACCGGCGTCGCCGCCCTGTTCGTGTTCGTGCTGGTCGAGCGCCGGGCGGCCGAGCCGATCCTGCCGCCGCACCTGTTCCGCAACCGCGTGTTCGTCGTCACGAGCGCGGTCGGGCTCGTGATCGGCTTCGCGCTGTTCGGCGCGCTGACCTACCTGCCGCTGTTCCAGCAGCTCGTGCGCGGCGCTTCGCCGACCGAGTCCGGCCTCCAGCTCGTGCCGATCATGGCCGGCGTGCTGATCGCGTCGATCGGCTCGGGCCAGATCATCACCCGCACCGGCCGCTACCGCGTGTTCCCGATCGCCGGCACCGCGGTCGCCTGCCTCGGCATGTTCGCGCTCAGCCGGCTCGACGCGGACACGAGCGTCGGCCTGGCGGCGGTCGAGATGTTCGTGCTCGGCCTCGGCCTCGGGATGACCATGCAGGTGCTCGTGCTCGCCGTCCAGAACGCGGTGCCGTACGAGGAGCTCGGCGTGGCGACCTCGGGCGCGACGCTGTTCCGCTCGATCGGCGGCTCGCTCGGCACCGCGGTGCTCGGCGCGATCTTCACCACCCGCCTCGGCGACGTGCTGCCGGGCGACGCCGGCGTGCTCGACCCGGTCGCGGTCCAGCGGCTGCCCGACGCCCAGCGCGAGGTGGTGACCGGCGCGTTCACCGAGGCGCTCGACCTCGTCTTCCTGGTCGCCGCGTGCGTCGTCGCGGTCGCGTTCCTGATCTCGTGGCTGATCGAGGAGCGCCCGCTGCGCACGACGGTCTCCGACGTGGGCGACGCGTTCGCGACGCCCAACGACACGGAGTCCGTGCGCACCGCCGCGCGCGAGCTCAGCCGGCTCGTCGGGCGCGAGGGCGCGGCCGAGTTCGTTCGCCGCACCACGCATGCGCGCGGGCCTCGACCTCGAGCCGATCGAGAGCTGGGTGCTGGTGCGGACCGCGTCCGATGGCAACCTCGACGTGGCCGCAGTGGCGGAGCACGAGCACGCTCGAGGAGCAGCGCGTGCGCGGCGCCTGCCGCGACCTGCACGGTCGCGGGCTGCTGACCGACCGCGACGGCGCGACCGGGCTGACCGCCGACGGCGCCGCCGCCGTCGACGCGCTCGCGGCCTCGCGCCGCGACGCGCTGAACGAGCTCGCCGCCGAGTGGAGGCCCGACCAGCACCCCGAGCTGGCGGCGGCGATCGAGCGGCTGTCGGACGACCTGGCGCTCAGCGAAACAGCGCCGCGTACGCGCTGAGTGCCGGCTGCCCGCCGAGGTGGGCGTACAGCACGTTCGCGCCGGGCTCGATCTCGCCGCGGGCCACGAGGTCGATCATGCCGGCCATCGACTTGCCCTCGTAGACGGGGTCGGTGAGCATGCCCTCGAGCCGGGCGGAGAGCCGCATCGCGCCGATCGTCATCTCGTCCGGGATGCCGTAGGTGCCGGCGTGGTAGCGGTCGTCGAGCACGATCTCGTCGTCGCGCAGGTCGCGGCCGAGGCCGATCCGCTCGGCGGTCGAGCGGGCGATGCGGGCGACCTGGGCGTGCGTCTCGGCCGGCTTGGCGGAGCCGTCGATGCCGATCACGCGGCGCGAGCGCTCCTGGCCTGCGAAGCCGGCGATCATGCCCGCCTGCGTGCTGCCGGTGACCGAGCAGACGATCACCGTGTCGAAGAACACGCCGAGCTCGCGCTCCTGCTGCTCCACCTCGGCCGCCCAGCGCGCGAAGCCGAGGCCGCCGAGCGGGTGGTCCGACGCGCCGGCCGGGATCGCGTACGGCTTGCCGCCGGCCTCCTCGACCTCGGCCAGCGCGGCCTCCCAGCTCGACTTGACGCCGATGCCGAAGCCGGCGTCGACGAGCCGCACGTCCGCGCCCAGCATGCGGCTGAGCTGGATGTTGCCGACGCGGTCGTAGACGACGTCCGGCCACTCGACCCAGCTCTCCTGGATCAGGACCGCCGCGAGCCCGAGGCGAGCGGCGACGGCGGCGACCTGGCGCGTGTGGTTGGACTGCACGCCGCCGATCGAGACGAGCGTGTCGCAGCCCTGCTCGAGCGCCTCGGCGACGAGGAACTCGAGCTTGCGGGTCTTGTTGCCGCCGAAGGCGAGCCCGCTGTTGCAGTCGTCGCGCTTGGCCCACAGGTGCACCTTGCCGCCGAGGTGCTCGGTCAGCCGCTCCAGCCGGTGCACCGGCGACGGGCCGAACAGCAGCGGGATGCGGGGATGCGCGTCGAGGCTCACGGCGCGCCACGGTACCGTGCCGCTGATGCCCACGCGCTTCAGCGTCGAGCACGACGGCCGGACGATCGAGGTGGTGCCGATGACCTCGCTCAAGCGCGACCGCCTGCAGCTCTACGTCGACGGCGAGCTCGTCGACGAGGCCAAGCCGGCGCAGAAGGTCGAGGTGGCGGGCGAGGGCGTGACGGTGGCGGCGAAGATGGCGTGGCACGGGACGTCGGTGATCAGCGCCGACATCGTGGGCGCGGACGGCGAGCGCGTGCCGCTCGCGCCCGAGCCCGGCAGCGTCGCCGCGCGCAAGCAGCGCTTCAAAGAGGAGCGGCCCGCGCTGTACGCGGCGCGGCACGCCGCGGCGGGTGTCGGCAAGGTGGTGCTGCCGCTGCTCGGCATCGGCCTCCTGCTGCGGTTCCTGCCCGACTTCTCGATCGACCTGCCGCTGCCGTCGCTCGAGATCGACCTGCCGCTGCCGTCGATCGACCTGCCGTCGATCCCGTTCCCGGACATCACGCTGCCGGAGTGGGTCAGGACCGTCCTGAACTCGGCGAAGTACTGGGGTCCGATCCTGGCCGGGATCGTCATCGCCGTGCGCGAGTACCGCTCGCGACGCAAGCAGCCCGAGCCGCAGCGGGGCGGATGACGGCCATGCAGATCGACCTCACCGGAAGGACCGCGTTCGTCAGCGGGTCGACGCAGGGCATCGGCCGCGTGATCGCCGCCCGCCTCGCGGCCGCGGGCGCGGCCACCACGATCAACGGGCGCGGCGAAGACCACGTCGCGGCCGTCGTCGAGGAGCTGCGCGCCGAGCTGCCGGGCGCGACGATCGACGGGATCGCCGCCGACGCGGGCACCGCCGCGGGCTGCGCGGCGCTGCTGGAGGCGCTGCCGGCCGTCGACGTGCTCGTCAACAACCTCGGCATCTTCGCGCCGCAGCCGGTGCTCGAGATCGAGGACGAGACCTGGCAGCGCTTCTGGGACGTCAACGTCATGTCCGGCATCCGGCTCGCGCGCGGGCTGCTGCCCGGGATGCGCGACCGCGGCTGGGGCCGCGTGCATGTTCCTCGCCAGCGACTCAGCGGTCGTGATCCCGGTCGAGATGGTCCACTACGGCGTCACCAAGACCGCCCTGCTCGGCGTCTCGCGCGGGCTCGCCAAGGCGATGTCCGGCACCGGCGTGACCGTCAACGCGGTGATGGCCGGCCCGACGCACACCGAGGGCGTCGAGGCGTTCGTGCGCGAGCTCGTCGGCGACGACCTGCCGTGGGCGGAGGCGCAGGCCGCGTTCATGCGCGACCACCGCCCGAGCTCGCTGCTCGAGCGGCTGATCGAGCCGGAGGAGATCGCCAACATGGTCGCCTACCTGGCCTCCGACCTCGCGTCCGCGACGACCGGTGGCGCGCTGCGGGTCGACGGCGGCTACGTCGACAACATCGTGCCGTGACGCAGCGACGGCTGCGATTCCGCCAGAGCCTGATCGCCGTCCCGGCGCTCTATCTGGCCGCCGCGATCCTGCTCGGGCTGCTGATGCCCGAGCTCGACCGTCTCCGCGACGACGTCTCGCCGGACGGCAGCGGCGTCGACACGGCGCGCGACCTGCTGGGTGCGGTCGCCACCGGGATGATCGCCTTCACCGGATTCGTCGTCGCCGGCGTGCTGGTGGTGGTGCAGTTCGCGGCCGGCCAGTACTCGCCGCGACTCGTGCTGTGGTTCCGGCGCGACCTGATCACCAAGCACGCCATCGGCGCGTTCCTGAGCGCGTTCGTCTACGCGCTCGTCGCGCTCTGGCAGCTCGAGTCGCACGCCGCCGCGTACGAGCCCGACCTCACCGTCAACGTCGCGCTCGCGCTGCTGGTCGGCTCATGCGTGCTGTTCCTGGCGCTGCTGCAGCGGGTCACCGACCGCCTGCGGCCGCGGACGCTGTACCGGGCCGTCGTCCGCGAGGGCATCCATGCTGCCCGCGAGATCTACCCGGAGCGCCTGGGCCCGCACGACGTCGCGGACCGCTCGTGGGTCGCTGCCGAGCCGCAGCGCGTCGCGCTGCACGGCCGCGCGGGGGTCGTGACCTCGTTCGACCGGCACGCGCTCGTCGCCGCCGCGGCGGCGGCGGACGCGGTCGTCGAGCTCGTCCCCGCAGTCGGCGAGTTCCTCGGCCCGCGGGCGGAGCTGCTGCGGGTGCAGGCGGCGGCAGCGTCGAGACCGGGCAGCTCGCGAGCTGCGTGGGCATCGCCGACGAGCGCACGATCGAGCAGGACCCGGCGTTCGCGATGCGGATCGTGGTCGACACCGCGATCCGCGCGCTCTCTCCGGCCGTGAACGACCCGACGACGGCCGTGCACGCGCTCGACGTGCTCGAGGTGTTCGTGCACGAGCTGGCCGGGCGCGACCTCGAAGCGTCGCTGGCACGGGACGAGGCGGGCGCGATCCGGCTCGTCTGGCGCTCGCCGACCTGGGAGGACGTGCTCGACCTGGCGTTCGACGAGATCCGGCAGTACGGCGCCGACTCGCTGCAGATCTGCCGCCGCCTGCGCGCCGTGCTCGAGGACCTCGAGCGCTCGACGCCGGAGCAGCGTCACGCGGCGCTCGCCGAGCACCGGCGGCGGCTCGACGCCGCCGTGCGCAGCGCGTTCCCCGAAGGGTCGCCTGAGCTCGCTCTGGCGCTGGTCGCCGACCGCACCGGCCTCGGGCTGGCGCGGTCGCGACGAGAGTGATGGCCTTCAGACCTGGATCGTACGGCGCTGGCAACTGCGCCCGATGGAGATCGCCGCGACCGACTACCACACGGCCGGCGAGCCGTTCCGGATCGTCGCGCGAGGATGCGCTGGAGATCGCGGGCGCGACGGTGCGCGAGCGGCGCGAGCACGCCATGCGGCACCGAGGCGATCGACCGCGTGCGCCGGCTGCTCTGCCACGAGCCGCGCGGGCACGCCGACATGTACGGCGGCTTCCTCGTGCCGCCGGACGACGACGGCGCCGACCTCGGCGTGCTGTTCTGGCACAAGGACGGCTACTCGACCGCGTGCGGGCACGGGACGATCGCGCTCGGCGCGTGGGCGGTCGAGTCCGGGCGCGTGCCGGCACCGGCCGACGGCGAGGTCGACGGTCACGATCGACGTCCCCTCGGGGCGCGTCGTCGCCGTCGTGCGGATGGCCGGCGGAGCGGTCGCGAGCGTGGCGTTCCGCAACGTGCCGTCGTACGTGATCGCCCGCGCCGTGCCGGTCGGCGACGTGGCGGTCGACGTGGCCTGCGGCGGCGCGATCTACGCCTTCGCGCCGGCGTCGCAGTTCGGCCTGCGGGTCGTGCCCGCGGACCTGCCGCGGCTGATCGCGGTCGGCCGCGAGGTCAAGCGCGCGCTCGACGGCACCGCCGTCGCGCGCCATCCCGACGACGACCGGCTGTCCGGCATCTACGGCACCGTGCTGCACGAGGACCTCGGGCCGCGGCACCAGCGCAACGTGGCGATCTTCGCCGACGGCGAGGTCGACCGCTCGCCGACCGGCTCGGCGACCTCGGCGCGGACGGCGCTGCTGCTCGCCGACGGGCGCGATCGCGCGCGGACGACACCTGGCGCAACGACTCGATCGTCGGCACGACCTTCCACGCACGAGCGATCGGCGAGGCGCCCGACGGGCTGCTCACCGAGGTCGAGGGGACGGCGTTCCGGACCGGCGAGCACCGCTTCGTCCTCGACCCGCGCGACGCGCTCGGCACCGGCTTCGTGCTGCGATGAGGCCTGCGCGTTCGTCGACGCCGCCGAGGTCGAGCGGCGGCTGAGCGCGTCGGCGGCGGCCGACGCGCTCGAGGCCGCGCTGCGCGGCGGGCCTCGACCCCGAGGCCGACCCGCCGCGCGGCGCTGCTGGCGCTCGACCGCGGCGAGCTGCTCGTGATGCCGTCGGCGGCCGGCGGCCAGCCCGGTCGTGAAGCTCGTGACGCGTCGGCGGCGAGCCGCGCGTCCAGGGCGTCTGCGTCGTCTTCGACGGCGAGACGCTCGCGCCGGTCGCGATCGTCGACGGGATCGCGCTGACGAACGCTCCGCACCGCGGCGGTGTCGGCGCTCGCGGTCCGCCGGCTCGCCGTCGCCGGACGCGCGCCGGCTGCTCGTGTTCGGCCGCGGCCCGCAGGCCCGCGCCCACGTGGCGGCGATGCGCGCGGTGCGCCCGATCGAGCGCGTCGACCTGCTCGGCCGCGACTCCGTCGACGGCGTCGACGAGCTGGTCGCCGCTGGCCGACGTCATCTGCTGCTGCACGACCGCCCGCGAGCCGCTGTTCGACGGCTCGCCGGTGGCCGATCACGCCATGGTGGTCGCGATCGGCTCGCACGAGCCCGACGCCCGCGAGACCGACGACGCGCTCGCCGCCCGCGCCACGGTCGTGGTCGAGTCGCGCGCCTCGGCGCTGCGCGAGGCCGGCGACGTCATCCTCGCCGTCGCGGCGGCGCCGCGTCCGCGGACCGCCTCGTCACGCTCGCCGAGCTCGTCGCGCGGCGACGCGCCCCGCCGCGGCCGCCCGCGGCTGTTCAAGAGCACGGGCATGTCCTGGGAGGACGCGGTGGTCGCCGGAGCGCTGGCATGAAGGCCGGTTCATCCGGGAACACGGATGCCACGTACCCATCAGGGCGGCAGCACTCGCCGCCCTACGAGAGCGAACGAGACCTGAACCCAGCCACGGAAGAGACAACGCGAAATGCCGGACCGCCTTCTCTCTTCCCTGCTGCAGCTCGACCCGGACCTCGGCGCGCTGCTCGCCGACGCGGACCGCCTCGAGGCCGCCCGCGCGGAGCTGCAGGTCGCCGTCCACGCGCTCGATCCCGGTCCCTGGGAGGCCGCCCGGCTCGCGAGTGCGAGCGCCGGTCACATCGGGGTGCTCGTGCTCGACGGCGTCGTCGCCCGCGAGGTGCTCGTGGCCGACACGGTCAGCACCGAGCTGCTCGGGCACGGTGACGTCGTCCGCCCGTGGCAGCTCGTCGACGAACCGTCGCTGCTGCCGCACGAGGTCCGCTGGAACGTGCTCGCGCGCAGCCGGATCGCACTGCTCGACCGGCGGCTCGGCACGCAGCTCGGCCGCTTCCCCGAGATCACTTCGGCGATCTTCGACCGCGTCGACGCGCGGACGCAGCGGCTCGCGCTGACCCAGGCGATCTCGCAGCTCAATCGCGTGGACCGGCGGGTGATCGCGCTGTTCTGGCACCTCGCCGAGCGCTGGGGCCGGATGACGCCCGACGGCGTCGCGATCCCGCTCACGCTCTCGCACCGCATGCTCGGCCAGCTCGTCGGCGCGCGCCGCCCGACGATCTCGACCGCGGTCGGGGAGCTCCTCCGGTCGGGCGAGCTCGCCCGCCGCGCGGACGGCACCTGGCTCGCTGACGGGCGAGCCGGTGGGGGTGCCGACGGTCGCCGTCGAGCACGTCGTCCCGATGCGCCGCCGCCTGCTCCCGGACCGCTCCGCCCCACCCGAGCTGCAGGACACGCTCGACCGGCTGCGCGCCCGTACCGAGGCCCAGATCAGCGACCTGCTCGCGACCTACGCCCAGTCGACCGACCTCGCCAAGCGGTCAGCGCCTGACGGCAACGGCCACGGCTGATCGGGCCTTGCCGGGACGAACTTCGGCTGGGTAAGGAGGCAGGAGTTTGGGCGGCGTCTCATCTATGGAACGGCGCTGGCGCGTTGGCGCTCGGTTGGAGCTGTGGGGCGGCTAATGGTCGCATAGCGACACCTAACCGCCACAGCACCTCCGCCGACCCACCGATCCGTCCCATCCATGAGACGCGACCGAAACTCCAGCCTCCCTACCCAGCGCAGTTGACTTTCGTCAACCGGCACGCCTCGGCCTCGTAAGCAATCCCAATCGCAATCCCAAGGACAACCCGATGTACGACGAACCCGGCAACTTCGGCACCTCGACGGCGCCGCCTGCGCAGCCCAAGGTCAAGAAGCCCAACCAGGCGCTCGTCGTCTGGGGCTGGATCACGACTTGGCTGTTCACCCCGATCGGCATCGTCCTGTCGATCATCTTGCTCGCCAAGGGCACCCGCAACGGCCACGCCGGCTGGATGCTCGGCATCGGCCTGGCCTGGATCGCCTTCATCGTCATCACCGTCGGCATGGCGTTCGACGAGATGTCGGCGTCGCTCGACACCTACGCCCAGTGCCTCGAGGCGGCCAACACCGAGGTCGAGCTCGCAGTCTGCGACGAGCTGGCCTAGCCAGACCTTTCCCGCAATCCCTGCAGTCCCAAGGAGAACCAACGATGTTCAAGAAGATCATGGTCGTGTCCCTGCTCGTCGGCGGCTTGGCTGTCGCCGGCTGTGAAGTCCCCGAGGAGCCCACCAGCTCCTCAGAGCAAGGCCAGGCGGCCAAGCTCGCCAAGCACGGCAAGAAGGCCAAGCAACAGAAGGCCGAGCCGACCGAGACGACCGGGCAGGAGAACGCCCGCGCCAGCGCCGAGCAGTACCTCGACATGAGCGCGTTCTCGCGCTCGGGCCTGATCAAGCAGCTGAAGTTCGAGGGCTTCAACAAGGCCGACGCCGCGTACGCGGTCGACGCGATCGACCCGAACTGGAACAAGCAGGCCGCCAAGTCGGCGAAGCAGTACATGGACATGAGCGCGTACTCGGCCTCCGGGCTGCAGGACCAGCTCGAGTTCGAGGGCTTCACCCCGGCACAGGCCGCATTCGGTGTCGCGAAGGCCGGCTACTGATGGCCGCGACTCCGGGTCACGTCGAAGAGCTCAGCACGGTGACGGCTGCCGAGGCGCTCGGTCTCGCAGTCGTCGTGCTGATCAAGGCCGACGTCTGCGGCACCCTCGACGGCTTGCGTGCGCTGCTGGCCGTCACCAAGGACGGCACGCCCGAGCGCGCTGCCGCCGTCACCGCCTACCGCGCGTCATCGAAGCGATCGGTCACGGCGAAACGGCGCGCGGCAGGATCGAGAGCCAAGCGCGCGTGAAGGGCAACACCCTGGACGATGCGCTGCGTTCGCCCGCTGCACGATCGTCGATCCGTAGCTGGACTTCCTGGCTGCGGTTCATCGGACCGCACATGGCCGAGGTCGCCCCGAGTCACGCCGATCGGTGCTTCAGGCACGCGGCGGTGATGGACCGTGGTCGCGACGCGTGTCGTGAGCGCCATCGAAGACGACGGAGCGAAGCGACTGCGCCTCGTCGAGAGCTCACGCGCCGTCTGCACTGTGGGTGAGCGCCCCGGCTACTTCGTTCCGGGCCCCGCAGACAGTCGGCTGGTGATCCTCGGGTGTGCTCGCCTCGGCGTGAGCCGCAAGCGGGTCGAGTTCAGTGGCAACCTCGCGCACATCGACGGCCGGCGCCACGCCTGCGTCAACCCGGCCTACAGCGGGCGCGGTCAACGCGGCGCCTACATCCCCGCGATCTGCAAACTCGACCCGCCGCTCTCACGATTCGCAGTGCGCGCTGCCGGTCAGCCGCGACAGGCCGTGCGCGGCTTCGCGTCGCGCCGGAGCTCGCGCACAACCTGGGCGAGTCGCCGTTCGGCCTGTTCGTCATGGAGCTGCCCCTCTCAGCCCCATGCGCCCCTGTGACCCTGGCCGGGAAGCGACCGCACGCCACGCAAGCGGCTCCCGCCTCGGAACAAGCTCTGCGAACGTGCCCGGGACTCCGGGGCCTGACGCCAGAACGACAATCGCCCGGGTTCGAGAACCCGGGCGATGTGTGAGGTGGAGACGGTGGGAATCGAACCCACGTCCGCGATCGCACTAAGGACAGCTTCTACGAGCGTAGCCGGCGCTCTGGATCTCGCTCTCCCCTCGCCAACGCCGGCGGGGTTGGGGATCGCCAGCCTCGAAAGATGTCCCCCGCTCGGCCGAGGCGGTCCTCGCGGGGTGAGCCTGCTTAATGACTCGGCTTATCCCGTCGCAGGCTCCGGGGGCCAAGGCTCAGGACCTAGTTTCAGCTAGGCCGCGAGAGCGAAGGAGTGAGACTCCTCGTGCTTGTTCGCACTTATGGTTTTCCCGGGGTTTTACGAGGCCGCCGGGAACCTCGACTCGCAACTGTCCCCGTGAACCGACCACGTCGAAGCCGTGTCGTCCCCAGGGACTATGTTCGTCGTCCATTGTAGAGGTCGACGGGAGCGTTCATGCGGAGCTTCGATGTGGTGGTGATCGGCGCGGGTCCGGCCGGGGAGGTGGCGGCGGGTCGGTTGGGCGACAAGGGCCTGAGCGTCGCCATCGTCGAGGACCGCCTGGTGGGCGGCGAATGCTCGTTCTGGGCGTGCATGCCGTCGAAGGCGCTGCTGCGCCCCTACGAGGCGCTGGCCGAGGCGAAGCGGATCCCCGGCGCGGCCGAGGCGATCACCGGGAAGCTCGACGTGCAGGCCGTGCTGGACCGCCGCGACGAGGTGATCCACGACCTCGACGACTCGTCCCAGCTCCCGTGGCTCGAGGAGCGCAAGGATCGCGCTGCTGCGCGGCCGCGGCGTGATCACGGGCGAGCGCACGGTGCAGGTCGGCGACGAGGAGGTCGAGGCGACGAAGGCGGTGATCGTCGCGACCGGCTCGCTGCCCGCGATGCCGCCGATCGAGGGCCTGGACGCGATCGACGACGCGTGGACGAACCGCGACGCGACGATCGCGAAGGCGATCCCGGAGCGGCTCGTCGTGATGGGCGGCGGCGTCGTCGGCGCCGAGATGGCGCAGGCGTTCCAGACGCTCGGCTCGCAGGTCACGCTGATCGAGGGCGAGCGCAAGCTGCTCCCGCGCGAGGAGGTGTTCGCGTGCGAGCACGTGACCGAGGGCCTCGAGAGCGTCGGCGTGCGGGTGATCCTGGGCCAGCGCGCGGCCAAGGTCGAGCAGCGCGACGGCACCGTGACGGTGACGACCGAGGACGGCGAGACGGCGGCGGGTGACACGCTGCTCGTCGCGCTCGGGCGCACGCCGCAGACGAAGGGGATCGGGCTCGACGCGCTCGGGCTCCCGGACGACAAGCCGATCGAGGTCGGCCCGACGCTGCAGGTCGGCGGCCACCCGTGGCTGTACGCGATCGGCGACGTCAACGGCCGCGCGCTGCTCACCCACATGGGCAAGTACCAGGCGCGGATCGCGGCCGACCACATCGCCGGCGAGGACACGAGCACGCCGCACGGCGCCGACGGCCCGCAGAGCCCGCGCGTGGTGTTCACCGAGCCGCAGGTCGCGGCGGTCGGCCACACGACGGAGTCGGCGAGCGACGCCGGGCTGAACGTGGACGTGGTCGAGACGCCGACGTCCGGCAACGCCGGCGGCTCGTTCTACGGACGCAACGCGACCGGCACCGCGCGACTGCTGATCGACCGCGACCGGCGGATCGTGGTCGGCGCGACGATCACCGGCGCCGAGGTCGCCGAGATGCTGCACCCGGCGACGATCGCGATCGTCGGCGAGGTGCCGCTCGAGCGCCTCCGCCACGCCGTCCCGTGCTTCCCGACCCGCAGCGAGATCTGGCTGAAGCTGCTGGAGCAGGCCGGCGTCTGACGGTTAACGAAAACGACGCGGAGAGAGCCGCCTGAGGAGCCCCCGTCGACGGCGAACCGTCTCTGGATGGGCGGCGGGCCTCTCACCTCGGTGGCCTCGCTCTTTGCGACTCATCTCCGCGTCTGGGAAGAACTTAGGCGGTGGTCCCTGCGGCGGCAAGGGGCCACCGCGCGTTCACTTCGCAATCACCGAGAAAACGTGCTCGCCGGCGAGCCGGGCGTTGATGTGGACGCCCGCGCGGGCGCCGTCGGCGATCGCCATCGGCACGTTCTGCATCGGGTCGGCGCAGTTGCCGGCGGCGTAGACGCGGTCGACCGTCGTCTGGCGATCGTCGCCCGCCACCACGAAGCCACGGTCGTCGAGCTCGCACCCGAGCGCGGCGGCGAGCTGCACCCGCGGCTCCATCCGCACGAAGAAGAACAGCGCGTCGCACTCGAGCGGCTCGCGGCCGGCGAGCTCGATCGCGGTCAGGTGCCCGTCGCGGTGCACGAAGCGCTCGGGAGCCTCCGTCAGGACCGGCACGCCGATCGTCTCCAGCTCCGCCCGCTCGTCCGGCTCGACCTCCCCGAGCACGACGACGTCCTCCGACCACTGCCGCAGCAGCCGCCCGAGGTGCAGGCCGCCGCCGAGCACGGCGATGCGGGTGTCCTGGTGCTCCCAGCCGTCGCAGTACGGGCACGTGTGGGCGCTGACGCCGTAGATCGCGTCGAAGCCCTCGACGTCGGGCGTGGCGTCGAGCATCCCGGTGGCGAGGACCAGGGTCCGCGCCCGCTCGCCGTCGACCTCGACGCCGTCATCCGCGCGGCGGACCGACTCGATCTCCGCGTCGCGCACCTCGATCCCGTACCGCGCCAGCTCCTCGCGCCCGCGCGCCCGCAGCGCCGCGGGGTCGAGCCCGTCGTGGCCGAGCACGCCGTGCATGGCGTGCGCGGCGTAGTTGCGCGGAGCGCCCGAGTCGAGCACGAGCACGCGCCGGCGGGCGCGCCCGAGCG
Organism: uncultured Solirubrobacteraceae bacterium; assembly: GCA_963843485.1. GTDB lineage: Bacteria > Actinomycetota > Thermoleophilia > Solirubrobacterales > Solirubrobacteraceae > DASSUW01. Next base: position 148,802 of record CAWJKK010000004.1, read on the forward strand.
TGAGTGCCGCGCTGAGTCCCGCCGGCCCGGCGCCGGCGACGATGCAGTCCCATGTCATGCCCTAAAGGGTGCGGCACGAGCGCAGTTCTGGCAAGATGCCATGCCGAAATGGCAAGCTCGACCGACGCGCTCGTCCGCGCCCGCCTGCGCGCCCTGCGCACGGAGCGCGGCCTCAGCCAGGAGGAGGTCGCCGACCGCGCGGGGATGGCGGCCTCGACGCTCAGCCGCCTCGAGTCGGGCGCGCGCCGGCTCGCACTCGATCACCTGACGCCGCTGGCGCAGGCCCTCGGGGTCGAGGTCGGCGAGCTGCTCGCGCCGGTCGCCGACCCGCGCGTGGTCCAGCGGCCGCACACCGTCGGCGGCATGACGATGCGCCGCCTCTCGCGCGCCACGCCGGGCGGCCTCGTGGTCGTGCGCATGGACTACCCGGTGTCGCGCGCCGAGCCCGACCCGCGCAGCCACGAGGGACACGAGTGGCTCTACGTGGTGTCCGGGCGGCTGCGGCTGGTGCTCGGCGACCAGGACCTGATCCTCGAGGCGGGCGAGGCGGCCGAGTTCTCGACCTGGACGCCGCACTGGGCCGGCGCGGTCGACGGCCCCGCGACCGTGCTCGCGATCTACGGCCCCCAGGGCCAGCGCATGCACATGCGAGCCAAGCCAATTAGCAAGACCGGACGTCTTGCAACCCCATCGAACCTGCTGGCCGGACGCCCGCGGGGGAACAGAAGACGCGGAGGGAGCCGCTTGAGGAGCCCCCGTCGACGGCGAACCGTCTACGGCTGGGCGGCGGGCCTCTCACCTCGATGGCCTCGCTCTTTGCGTCTCGACCTCCGCGTCGGCGACGAACCTAGCTCGCGCTCGCGCCGCCGCGCAAGGGTTCCGGGGCACTTGTCGCCGCAATCTGCGGCGAAATCCGCGGGGCTCGCTGGGTCAGCATCACGCCCGAGACGACGAGCGCGGCGGCGATCGCGGTGCGCGCGGTCAGCGGCTCGTCGAGCAGCAGCGCCGCGAAGCCGAGCCCGAAGACGGGCACGAGCAGCGAGAACGGCGCGACGGTGCCGGCCGAGTAGGTGCGCAGCAGGAACGCCCACAGGCCCCAGCCGACCGTCGTGGCGGCGAACGCGATGTAGGCGACGGCCGCGATGCCGCCGAGGTCGACGCCCGCCAGCGCGTCGCCGATCTCCGCCGGCCCTTCGAAGGCGAGCGAGAGCGCGAGCATCGGCAGCGGCGGCACGACGCAGATCCAGGTCATGAAGCGCAGCGCGTCGTCGGGCGCCGCGCGCTTGATCGCCACGTTGCCGATCCCCCACGCGGCCGCGGCGGCGACGACGAGCGCGAAGCCGGTCGGCGTCGCCACCCCGTCGAGCCCGCTGGCGACGAGCACGAGCCCCGAAGTCGCCAGCAGCAGTCCGGCCGCCTGCGCAGCTCGGACCCGCTCGCCGAGCAGGACCGCGGCGAAGCCGAGCGTGAAGAACGCCTGGACCTGCAGCACGAGCGAGGAGAGCCCGGCCGGCATCCCGACGTCCATGCCCACGAACAGCAGCGCGAACTTGACCGTGCCGATCGCGAGGCCGACGGCGAGGATCCAGCGCCACGGCATGCCCGCGCGGCCGCCGATCAGCAGCAGCGGCAGGGCGGCGAGCGCGTACCGCAGCGCCGACAGGAGCAGCGGCGGGAAGTCCTCGAGCCCGACCTCGATGACGACGAAGTTCATGCCCCAGAGGGCGGCCACGAGGACGGCGAGGGCAATGTGGGGGCTCCGCATCGACGCCCATCGTGGCGGCCGCCGATCGAAATCTCCAGTTGCGATCTCTTGGCTCGAGCGTAAGCTGAGCTTTCGCATGCTCGACGTCCGCCGCCTCCGCGTCCTGCGCGAGCTCGCCGCCCGCGGGACGATCGCCGCCACCGCCGACGCGCTCGGCTACACCGCCCCGGCCGTGTCCCAGCAGCTCGCCGCGCTCGAGCGCGAGGCCGGCGTGGCGCTGCTCGAGCGCACCGGCCGCCGCCGCCGGCTGACGCCCGCCGGCACCGAGCTCGTCGCCCGCACCGAGGGCATCCTGCGCGAGCTGGAGGCGGCCGAGGCGGCGCTCGAGCGGACCGCGACGCACGTCGCCGGCGTCCTGCGCTGCGCGGCGTTCGCCAGCGCGCACCGGATGCTCGTCCCGCCCGCGATCGCCCGGCTCGCCGGCGAGCACCCGGACCTGCGCCTGACGACGGTCGAGCTCGAGCCGGAGGACAGCCTGCCGGCGCTCAAGCTCGGCGAGGTCGACGTCGCACTGGCGCAGGAATACGCGTTCGCCCCCAACCCGCCGGACGCCGCGCTCGAGCGCACCGAGCTGGCCGACGAACCCGTGCGCGTCGCGCTGCCCGCCGACCACCCGCTGGCGACCGCCGGCAGCGTCGACCTCGCCGCGCTCGCCGCCGAGCCGTGGGTGGCCGGCCGCGACGGCTCGTTCTGCCACATCGTCGTGATCCACTCGGCGCGCCGCGCGGGCTTCGAGCCGCAGATCGCGCACATCACCAACGAGTTCAGCGTCGCCTACGCGATCGTCGCCGCCCGCGCTGGGGTCGCGCTGGTGCCCGAGCTGGCCGGCCCGCCGCCGCCCGGCGTCGTCGTCAAGCCGATCGCGGGCCGGCCGCCGCGCCGCCGCATCTACGCGGCGGTCCGCTCGGGGAGCGCCGACCGGCCGGCCGTCGCCGCGATGCTGGCGGCGCTAGAGCACTGAGTCGAGCAGGCCCGGGAAGCGCTCGTCGACCTCGCTGCGGCGCAGCCGGTTCACGAGCGCGGTGCCCTCGGAGCTCTGCTCGATCAGCCCGCTCTCGCGCAGCACGCGGAAGTGGTGCGTGCGCGTGGACTTCGTGACCGAGTGGGCGCACTCGCCGCAGCGGACGCCCGCGTCGTTGCCGGCGAGCACGCGCACGATCTCGAGCCGGACCGGGTCGGCCAGCGCGTGCAGCACCGACGTCAGCTCGAGCGTCTCGACGGGCGGGTGATGGAGCGTGCGGGGCATCGTCTGATTCGATTGTACGACGCTCGTCGAACGTTTGGTACGATGGTTATCGAACTTTCGAAGGACAAGGAGTCCGAATGAGTCCCTCCCCAGTCGCCCCGCCCCCGACCCCGCCGGAGCGTCCGCCGTTCCGGCGAGTCGTGGTCTTCACCGGCCGCGCCTCGTAGACCCCGCTAACGGCGGCGGATGGCGCGCTCCATCTCGCGCTTCATCTCCCGCTCCTTGATGGCCTGGCGCTTGTCCCCCACGTCCCTGCCCTTGGCGAGCGCGATCTCCACCTTCGCGCGCCCGTTCTGGAAGTAGAGCCGGGTGGGGACGAGCGTCAGGCCCTTCTCGCGCGTCTTGCCGATCAGCCGCTCGATCTCGCGCCGGTGCATCAGCACCTTGCGCGAGCGCTCGGGCTCGTGGTTCTCGCGCGAAGCGGGGCTGTACGGCGGGATGTGCACGTTGTGCAGCCAGACCTCGCCGTCCTTGACGCTCGCGTAGCCGTCCTTGATCTGCGCCTTGCCGCCGCGCAGCGACTTGACCTCGGTGCCGGTCAGCACGAGACCGGCCTCCCAGCGCTCGAGCAGGTCGTAGCGGTGCCTCGCTTGGCGATTCGTCGCAACGTCGGCCATGGCCGAACCACGTTAGTACGGTCAAGACGTGGGAGGCATGGACCAGCGACGCGGGCGGGCGATCGTCGTCGCGCTCGCGACCACGGTCACCGTCTCCTACGGCGTCCTGATGTACGCGTTCGCGGTCCTGCTCGCGCCGATGCAGGCCGAGCTGGGCCTCTCGCGCGCCGAGGTGTCGCTCGCCGCCTCGATCGCGCTCGCGACCTCCGCGGTCGCCGGCATCGGCGTCGGCTGGCTGATGGACCGCCGCGACCCGCGGCTGGTGATGACCGCCGGCTCGGTGCTCGCGACCGCGTCGGTGATCGCCTGGTCGCGCGTGCAGAGCGCCGCCGCGCTGTTCGCGGTCTTCGCGGTGCTCGGCGTCGCGATGGCGGCCGTCACCTACGGCCCGGCGTTCACCGTGCTGGCCAAGCGCTTCACCGGGCAGCGCCGCACCGCCGCGCTCACCGCGCTCACCGTCGCCGGCGCGTTCGCGAGCCTGATCTTCTCGCCGCTGACCGACGTGCTCGAGTCCGAGCTCGGCTGGCGCGACGCACTGCTGGTGCTGGCCGCCGTGCTCGGCGCGATCACGATCCCGCTGCACGCGCTCGTCCTGCGCCCCGCGCCCGGCCGGCCCGCGCGCAGCGTCTCGGCCCGCGCGGCGCTCAGCGGCCTGCTGTTCTGGGCGCTCGCCGCGGCGTTCGCGCTCGGCGCCTTCGCCACGTCGGCGATCGTGGTGCACCTGGTCGTGCTGCTCGTGGAGGACGGCCACGCCCCCGGGTTCGCCGCGCTCGCGGCCGGCCTCACCGGCGTCTCGCAGGTCGCCGGCCGGCTGCTCGGCGGGCCGATCGAGGCGCGCCTCGGCCCGCGCACGGCGCTCGCCGTCGCGCTGGCGCTCGCGGGCGGCGCGCTCGCGCTGCTGGCGATCGACCGGTCGACGGCCGCCGTGCTCGCGTTCGCGCTGCTGTTCGGCACCGGCGGCGGGATGCAGACGCTGCTGAGCGGCACGCTGCCCGCGGCGCTGTTCGGCCCGGCGAGCTACGGCGCCGTCGTCGGCGTCCTGCACGCGTGCATCAACGGCGCCCGCGCGCTCGGCCCGCTCGGGGCCGGGATCGCGGTCGCGCTGGCGGGCTACGTCGAGTTCGCGTGGGTGCTGGCCGCCGCGCTCGCCGCGACCGCCGCGCTCACAGCTCTACCGGCGAGAGGTCGACGCGCCCGCGCGCTGCGTCCACCCGCTCGACCTGCACCGTGACCGGGTCGCCGAGCCGGATCGCCTTCCCGCTCTCGGCCCCCACCAGCATCGTCTCCAGCTCGTCGAGCTCCCACCAGTCGTGCCGCAGCCGCCGCATCGGGAGCATGCCCTCGTGCCCGTCGCCGAAGGCGACGAACGCGCCCGCCCCGATCACGCCCGTGACCTCGCCGGCCCACTCGCGCTGCCAGCCCTGCTCGAACAGCACCTGCTCGAGCAGGAAGCAGCGCGCGACCGAGTCGGCCGTGCGCTCGATCGACATCGCGTCGCGCTCGCGCGCCGAGCACCACTCGGCCTGGTCGTCGAGCCGCGACGCGGGCGGCGGCTCCTCGCCCGCGCCGATCGCGCTCAGCAGCGAGCGGTGGCAGACGAGGTCCGGATAGCGCCGGATCGGCGACGTGAAGTGGCAGTAGCGCGGCGACCGCAGCCCGGCGTGGCCGACGTTGCGCGGCGAGTAGTGCGCCTGCTTGAGCGACCGCAGGACGAGCGAGGTGAACGCGATCCTCCCGCGGCCGTCGCGCCGCCGCACCTCGCGCGTGACGCAGCCGCGCGATCTCGGCGACGGCGTCGCCCGCCTGCTGCGGCGTCATCGTGTCCGGCAGCGGCGGCGTCGGGACGTCGAGCGCCGCGAGCTGGTCGGCCAGGTGCCGGACGCGCAGCGGCTCCGGCTGCTCGTGCACGCGGAACAGCGCCGGCAGCTTGCGCGTCTCGAGCAGCGTCGCGACGGCCTCGTTGGCGGCGATCATCAGGTGCTCGATCACGCGGTGCGACTCCGTCTGCTCGCTCGGCACGAGCGCGGTCACGTGACCCTCGCCGGAGAACGCGAACTCGGGCTCCTGCGAGTCGACCTCGAGCGCGCCCTTCGCCTCGCGCTGCTCCTGCAGGGCCGCCGCGGCCTGGCGCGCCGCGGCGAGCGGCTCGGCCCACGGCGCCTGCGCCGGCTCGCGGCCGGCGAAGATCGCGTCGACCTGCGGGTACGTGAGCCGCATGTCGGAGCGGATCTGCGTGCGGTGGAACGCCGTCCGGCGCACCTTCGCGCCGACCAGCTCGAGCTCGACGGTCACGGCCAGCCGGTCCTGGTGCGGCACGAGCGAGCACGCCCGGTTCGAGAGCGCCTCCGGCAGCATCGGCTCGACCAGCCCGGGCACGTAGACCGACGTGCCGCGGCGGAACGCCTCGCGATCGACGGCGGAGCCGGGCGGGACGTGCGCGGCCACGTCGGCGATGTGGACCCACACGCGCACCGCGCCGTCGTCGAGCCGCTCGGCCGAGATCGCGTCGTCGAAGTCGCGCGCCGTCGGCGGGTCGATCGTGAACGTCGGCAGCGCGCGCAGATCGAGCCGGCGCACGTCGGCGACCCGCTCGGGCGCCTCGCGCGCCTCGCGCTCGACCAGCGGATCGAAGCGGCGCCGCAGCCCGCGGTCGAGCATCAGCGCCTCGAGCACGTCGCGCGCCACGTCGGGCCTGCCGATCCGGCGCACGATCTTGCCGTGGCCGCCGCCGCGGCCGGTCGGCGCGATCAGCACGAGGTCGCCGTGGCCGCCGGCGCCCGGGCGCGGCTTGTCCACGTTCATGCGCCGCCCGCGGGCGAAGAACGGCGTCGCGGTGTGGAAGCGGCCGCGCTTCTCCAGCAGCGCGACGACCTGCGACCCGTTCACTCCACCGCGCGCAGCGCGGCCTCGAGCCCCTCGTCGCGCCGCGGCGTCTCCGGGTCGTCCTCGGCGCGCACGTCCGGCGCGACGCCCGAGCCGCGCTCGACGCCGCCGCCGCCGAGGTTGCGCCCGCTGGGCAGGAAGTACTCGCCGACCGTGATGTCGAGCGCGCCGCCGTTCGAGAGCGGCTCGATCTCCTGGAAGACGCCCTTGCCGAACGTCTTCGTGCCGACGACCGTCGCGCGCTCGCGGTCCTGCAGCGCGCCGGTCACGATCTCCGACGCCGAGGCGCTGCGCCCGTTGACGAGCACGACGACCGGGATGTCCTCGTCGATCGCGCCGCCGGTGGCGTCGTAGACCCGCTCGGGGCGCGAGCGGCCCTTCGTGCTCACGATGCGCCCGTCCGGGATGAAGACCGAGGAGATCAGCACCGCCTCGTTCAGCAGGCCGCCGCCGTTGTCGCGCAGGTCGAAGACCACGCCCTCGGCGCCGCGGGCGAGCAGCCGGTCGACCGCGTCGCCGACCGCGCCGTGCGCGCCGGAGGTGAAGCTGGCGAGCCGGACGTGGGCGATCTTGCGGCCGCCTTCGCGCACCATCGTGCCCTCGACGACCGGGATCTCGACCGACGCGCGCTTCAGGGTCAGCTCGCGCTCGCTGCCGCCGGTCCGCACGGTCAGCTTCACCGACGTGCCGGCCGGGCCCTTGATGCGCGTCGTCGACTCCTCGGTGCTGCTGCCGGCGATCGAGCGCCCGTCGACCGCGGTGATGATGTCCCCGGGGCGCAGGCCGCCGGCCTTGGCCGGCGAGCCGTCGTAGACGGACAGCACGCGCAGGCCGCGCGGCACCTCCTCGACGGTCATGCCGACGCCCTCGAAGCGGCCCTCCGTGGCCTGCTGGAACGACTCGTAGTCGCGCGGCGGGAAGTAGTGCGAGAAGCGGTCGTCGAGCGACTCGACGGCCTGGTCGAGCGAGCTGTCCAGCAGCTCCTTGCGGTCGACCTCGCGGTAGTAGTCGCGGGCGAGGGTGTCGACCGCCTCCTCGTAGACGTCGCCGCTCGCCCGTCGTCGACGAGCACGTTGCGCACGGGCTCGGGCAGCGAGTCCGGGTGACCGCCGAGCCAGATGCCGCCGAGCAGCAGCACGGGCAGCAGCAGGACGAGGAACGGCGTGTAGGAACGGCGGCGACGACGCATGTTCGCCGCACCACGGTATCGAGGCACCGTCAGATCGACGTAAGGGCGCTCAGACGCGCAGGAAGCGGCGCAGCGACAGGCCCGAGCCCGCGGCCGACACGGCCACGGCGGCGCCCAGGAGCAGGGCGATCAGGGCCGGGAAGTTCATCGTCTGCGGCGCCGCGATCAGCGCGTACTCCGCCGCCAGCGGGTCGATCACCGCGATCTTGAACACCGCCAGCAGCAGCACCGCGACGACGCCGCCGAGCGCCCCGAGCAGCATCCCCTCCATCACGAACGGCCAGCGGATGAACCAGTCGGTCGCCCCGACGAGCTTCATCACCTCGACCTCGCGCCGGCGCGCGTAGAGCGAGAGGCGGATCGTGTTCGCGATCAGCAGGATCGAGGCGATCACGAGCAGGCCGGCGAGCAGCGCGGTCGTGAGCTTCACGACGCGCGTGACGGAGAGGATCTTCGCCGTCTCCTCCTCGCGGTTGCTGACCGTGTCCATCGCCGGGTCGACGACCGTGCGGTCGCCGCCGGGGCCGAGCGGCGACAGCGCGTTCACCACCTCGTCGATGCTGTCCGGGCTGTCGGGCGTGACGCGGAAGGTGTCGGGCAGCGGGTTCGCGCCCAGCAGCTCGTAGGCCTCGGGGTCGCGCTTGCGCTGCTCGCGGAACGCCTGCTCCTTCGAGACGTACTCGACCGAGGCGACGTGCTCGGTGTCGTTCAGCAGCGCCTGCACGCGCTTGACGTCCTTGTCGTTCGCGCTCGTCTGCAGGAACACGTTGGCGATCACGCGGCCGCGGACCTCGTTGGCCGCGCCGGTGGTCGCCTGGACGACCGGGATGAAGACGCCGAGGATCAGCACGGTCACCAGCACGGTGGCCATGGCGGCGAACGACGGGACCGCGTTGCGCTTGAGCGCCCGCAGCGCCTCGCGCAGGAAGAAGCCGAGCCTCATCCGTCCTCGTCCTGCAGCAGCCGGACGCCGAACTCGGTCGTGTCCTCGGCCGCGGCGTACGCGCCGGCCTTCTCGTCGCGCATCACGCGGCCCTCGGCCAGCTCGATCACGCGCCGGCGCATGCGGTCGACCATCGCGACGTCATGCGTGGCGACGACGACGGTCGTGCCCGTGCGGTTGATGCGGTAGAGCAGCTGCATGATCCCGATCGACGTCTCGGGGTCGAGGTTGCCGGTCGGCTCGTCGGCCAGCAGCAGCGGCGGGTGGTTGACGAACGCGCGCGCCACCGAGACGCGCTGCTGCTCGCCGCCGGAGAGCTGGTCGGGCCGGCTGTGCAGCTTCAGCGAGAGCCCGGTCAGGCGCAGGATGTCCGGCACCTTCTCGCGGATCTCGCGGCGCGAGCCGCCCGTGACCTGCAGCGCGTAGGCGACGTTCTCGTAGACCGTCCGCTGCGGCAGCAGCTTGTAGTCCTGGAAGACCACGCCGAGGTTGCGGCGGTAGTACGGCACCTTGCGGCGCGTGATCTTCGACAGGTCGCGCCCGGCGACGTGGATCTCGCCCGCGGTCGGCTCGGTCTCCTTGATCAGCAGCCGCATCGTGGTCGACTTGCCGGAGCCGGACTGGCCGACGAGGAAGACGAACTCGCCCGGCATCACCGCGAACGAGACGCCGTCGAGGCCGATGTCGCCGCTCGGATAGCGCTTGGAGACGTTCGCGAACTCGATCACCGAACCGGGCGTCAGCCCGCGGGCGGCGGGCTGCGGGGCGGGAGCCGGAGTGCGCTCGCGGCGCCGGACATGTCGTTCTGTGGCTGCCATTGCGACTGAGGAGGGTAATTCGTCCGCCAGGGGAGCTCCCCTCCTTGAAACAGCTATTGCAGACGGGGACCACCTCGAGCGCCGCGGGCAGACCCGCGGGGGGCTGGTTAGATAAGGGGATGGCGCGAATCGAGAGCTCCTCGCTCCCCTCCGGGCTCCCCATCCACCGGATCGAGATCCCCGGCACGCGGGCGACCACCGTGCTCGTGGCCTTCGACGCCGGTGCGCGGACCGAGCGCCCGGAGGAGAACGGCATGGCGCACTTCCTCGAGCACCTGGTGTTCAAGGGCGGGCAGAAGTACGACGACTACCGCAAGGTCAACGAGACCGCGGAGCGGATGGGGGCGGTCCTCAACGCCTTCACGTCCCACGACATGGTCGCGTTCCACATCACCTGTCGCGCCGAGGTGGTGGGCGACGCGATCGACCTGCTCACGGACTTCGTGGGCCGCCCCAGGATCGACGCCTCCGAGCTCGACCGCGAGCGCGGCGTGGTGATCCAGGAGATCGCCCGCGCCAACGACCAGCCGTCGGTGATGGCCGAGCACCTGATCGACAAGGCGGCGTTCGGCGACCACCCGCTCGGGCGGCCCGTGCTGGGCCCCGAGGAGCACCTGCGCACCTTCACGCGCGAGGCGATCGTCGCGTTCCGCTCGCGCCAGTGGTCCGGGTCGCGCGGCGGCGCGTTCCTCGTCGGCAACCTCGAGGACGTGCCCGAGGACAGCGAGCTGGCCGAGTCGTTCGGGCGCTTCCCGTCGATCTCGCCGAACGGCGGCAGCGAGCCCGCCCCGCCGTTCGCACCGCAGACGCTCGTGGAGCCGCGCGAGTCCAACCAGTCGCACCTGCGGATCTCCTACCGCCCGTCGATCGACCCGCGCGACGTCGCCCAGCGCTCCGCGCTCGGCGTCTACTCGACGCTGCTCGGCGGGTCGATGGGCTCGCGGCTGTTCGACGAGATCCGCGAGCAGCGCGGCCTGGCGTACTCCGTCTACTCGATCGACCACGCGTTCGCGGACGTGCCGATCCTGCAGCTCTCCGCCGGGCTCGACTCCAGCAAGTGCATCGAGGCCTACACGCGGATGCGGGAGATCGTCGACGAGCTGCGCGCGGGCCCGACCGAGGAGGAGTTCGAGCGTGCCCGCTCGTACGCCGCCGGCCGGCGCGTGCTGGCGTTCGAGAACACGAACGCGGTCGCCCGTCACGCGGCGGGCCAGTGCATCGTCTTCGGCCAGGAGATCGACCCCGACGCGGCGATCGCCGCGCTCGACGCCACGACGCTCGAGCAGGTGGTCGACGTGGCGCGCGGGATCTCCGAGGAAGCGTCGGTCGCCTGCGTAGGGCCACACGAACGCAACGACTTCGCCTAGCCTGTCCCCCAACATGTGGGGTGGACACGAAAGTCCACACCGGAAAGAGGGGGAAGCATCATGAAGTCGAGCCTCAGGCTCATCGGTCTGGTGATCGCCTTGACGCTGCTCGCGGCGGCTCCGGCGGCAGCCACCAAAGGCAAGCACTGGCACAAGCCCAAGCCGCGCACCGTCGACGTCCAGCTGATCGGTCTCAACGACTTCCACGGTCATCTCGAGTCGACCACGCCGGGCATGATCAGCCCGACGGGCGGCACCACCGACCGCGTGCCCGCGGGCGGCGCCGAGTACCTGGCGACGCACATCCGCGGCCTCGAGCGTCAGAACCGCAACACCCTGGTCGTGTCCGCCGGCGACCTGATCGGCGCCAGCCCGCTGCTGTCGGCGCTGTTCCACGACGAGCCGACGATCGAGGCGATGAACCGCATCGGGCTCGACCTCAACGCCGTCGGCAACCACGAGTTCGACGAGGGGGCGGCGGAGCTCAGGCGCATGCAGCGCGGCGGCTGCCACCCGACCGACGGCTGCCAGGACGGGACCGGCTTCCGCGGCGCCGACTTCAAGTTCCTGGCCGCGAACGTGGAGGACGAGCGCACGGGCCGGACGATCTTCGCCCCGTACAAGATCAAGCGCTTCAAGGGCGTCAAGGTCGGCTTCATCGGCATGACGCTCGAGGGGACGCCCGACATCGTCTCGCCGTCCGGCGTCGCGGGGCTCGACTTCCTCGACGAGGCCGACACCGCGAACCGCTACGCGCGTGAGCTCGAGCGGCGCCACGGCGTCGACGCGATCGTCGTGCTGCTGCACGAGGGCGGCGCGCAGACCCCGCCGATCGCGATCAACGGCTGCGCCGGCATGGCCGGCCCGATCGTCGACATCGTCAACCGCACGACCGACGAGGTCGACCTGTTCATCACCGGCCACACGCACAACGCGTACAACTGCGTGATCGACGGGCGGCCGGTGACCAGCGCCAGCTCGTTCGGGCGGCTGATCACCGAGATCGACCTCGAGCTCGACCGCCGCTCGGGCGAGATCGTCGAGGTCGCCGCGAACAACCGCATCGTCACGCAGAGCGTCATGAAGGCGCCGGACATGACGGAGCTGATCGCGCGCTACAACACGCTCGCCGCGCCGCTGCGCGACCGCGTCATCGGCAACCTCGCCGCCGACGCGACCCGCACGGCCGACGACTCGGGCGAGAGCGTGGGCGGCAACCTGATCGCCGACGCGCAGCTCGCCGCGACCGACGACGCGGGCACCGGCCAGGCCGTCGCCGCGTTCATGAACCCGGGCGGCGTGCGCGCCGACCTGGCGGCGGGCGAGATCACCTACGGCGAGGCGTTCACCGTCCAGCCGTTCGGCAACTCGCTCGTGACCATGACGCTGACGGGCGCCCAGCTGCTCGAGATGCTCAAGCAGCAGTGGTGCGGCGCCGCCTCGACGCGGATCCTGCTCCCGTCGCAGCGGCGTGACGTACACCTGGAGCGCCGCCGCGGCCGCCGCCGCGCTGGGCCAGTCGTGCGCGACCGCCGTCAGCCCGGTCAGCAACGTGCAGATCGGCGGCGTGGCCGTCAATCCGGCGCAGTCGTACCGGATCACGGTCAACTCGTTCCTGGCCGACGGCGGTGACGTGTTCCCCGTGCTGCGAGCGGGCACCGACCGCCTCGGCGGCGCGGTCGACACCGACGCGCTCGAGGCCTACCTCGCGCCGACGCTGACCGGAGCGCCGCTCGTCCCGCCCGCCACGGATCGCATCACGCGCGTTCCGTGAGGCTGATCGTCGTCGCCGTCGCCGCCGCGCTGCTCGCGGCGGCGCCGGCGGCGGCCCAGCCACCGCCGCGCAAGCCGGTGCGCGTCCAGCTGCTCGGGATCAACGACTTCCACGGGCACCTGGAGCCGACGACGCCCGGCCGCGTGCGGCTGGGCGGGCCGGAGTCCGAGTCGGTCGCCGCGGGCGGCGCCGAGCACCTCGCGCGCGCCGTGCGGCGGCTGCGCCGTGGCAATTCGCGGACGCTGGTCGTCTCCGCCGGCGACCTGATCGGCGGCAGCCCGCTGCTGTCCGCGCTGTTCCACGACGAGCCGACGATCGAGGCGATGAACCGGATCGGGCTCGACCTCAACGCCGTCGGCAACCACGAGCTCGACGAGGGCGCCAACGAGCTGCGCCGCATGCAGTCCGGCGGCTGCCATCCCGTCGACGGCTGCACCGACGGCGACGGCTTCCGCGGGGCGCGGTTCGCCTTCCTGGCCGCGAACGTGTACAGCCGCCGCACCGGCGAGCCGATCTTCGCGCCCTACGTCATCAAGCGCTTCGAGAAGATCCCGATCGGGTTCATCGGCCTCCCGCTCGAGGGCACGCCCGAGCTGGTGCCGCCCTACGTGTCCGCGCCGCTGCGGTTCGCCGACGAGGCGACGACGATCAACCGCTACGCCCGCGAGCTGCGGCGCCGCCACGGCGTGCGCGCGATCGTGGTGCTGCTGCACGAGGGCGGCGTCGTCGCCGCCGCGAGCCGCCGCAGCGGCTGCCGCGGCCTCAGCGGCCCGGTGCGCGACATCGTCCGGCGGACGACGGACGACGTCGACGTCTTCCTCACCGGCCACACGCACAACGCCTACAACTGCGTGATCGACCGCCGCCGCGTCACCAGCGCCGGGTCGTTCGGCCGCATGATCACCCGCATCGAGCTGAAGCTGAACCGCCGCACCCGCGACATCATGCGCGCGCCGGCGGAGAACCGGATCGTCTACCAGGGTCCGTTCGGCGCGCCCGACATCCGCGCGCTGATCGACCGCTATGCGCGGCTCGCCGACCCGATCCGCAAGCGCGTGATCGGCCGCATGGCGAGCAACGCCGGGCGCGCGCGCGACCCGTCGGGCGAGAGCCGGATGGGCAACCTGATCGCCGACGCCCAGCGCGCCGCGACCGGCACCGACGCCGCCTTCACGAACCCCGGCGGCGTCCGCGGCGGGCTCGCGTTCGGCGACGTGACCTACGCGGGCGTGTTCCGCGCGCAGCCGTTCGGCGGCCTGCTCGTCTCGCTCACGCTGACCGGCGCGCAGATCCACGAGGTGCTCAAGCAGCAGTGGTGCGGCGGCTCGAGCCGGCGCGTGCTCGCCCCCTCGTCGTCGGTGCGGTACGTGTACAGCCGGTCCGGGGCGAACGCGATCACCGGGAAGCCCTGCGCGGGCGCCCCGACGCCGGTGAGCGACCTGCGGATCCACGGCCTGCCGGTCGATCCGGCGCGGCCCTACCGCGTCACGGTCAACTCCGCGCTGTCCGAGGGCCGCGACGGATTCTCGGTGGTGCGGCAGGGGACGGCGCGAGCGGTGAGCGTGCGCGACACCGAGGCGCTCGAGCTGTATCTGAAGCCCACGATCGCGGGCCCGCCGCTGTGGGCGCCGCGGTTGGATCGCATCGTCCTTGCCCCGTAGCGCCGCGTGGGCCACAATCCCTGACGGTGTCACTGCCTGAGCTCAACCACCGCGAGCTCGAGCGCTACGTCAACCGTGTCTCGGACCGGTGGCCGGTACAGCGGGCGATGCTCGGCGGCGCGCGCGTCGCCGACCTCCGCGGCGCCGGCCCGCAGCGCGAGCGCGGCCCGGAGTACGTGATCGTGCTCGTCTCCGACTTCTTCGACGGCGTGCCGTGGCTCGAGCGCGTGTACGTCTGCGGCAGCCTCTGGGACGCGTACGAGATGGGCGGCCCGGCCGACGTGCACTGCTACACGCCGGCCGAGTTCGAGCGCAAGCGCGAGCAGCTGCCGCTCGTCCGCGAGGCGGACGAGCGCGGGCTCGAGCTCATGCCCGTCAGCTGATCGCGACCATGCGCTCGATCGGGAGCCGGGCGCGCTCGGCGACGTCCTCGGGCACCTTCACGACCGGCTTCATCTCGCGCAGCGCGTCGCGCAGCTTGGGCAGCGTGATCATCTTCATGAAGCGGCAGCTCGCGGCCTCGTTGGCGGCGACGAAGTCGACGTCCGGGCGCGCCTCGCGCAGCGGGTGCAGCATGCCGGTCTCGGTCGCGACGATCGCGGTCGCGCCGGCGGGGGCGGCCTTGGCGTAGCCCATCATCCCGCCGGTCGAGAGCATGTGGACGCCCTGCGGGTCGACGTCGCCGGCCGCGACGTACTCCATGACCGAGGTCGAGCAGCCGCACTCCGGGTGGATCAGGAAGTCGGCGCCCGGGTGATCGGCGCGCATGTCGGCGATGTCCGACGGCCGGATCCCGGCGTGCACGTGGCACTCGCCGTCCCAGACGTGCATCTTGCGCCCGGTCTGCTTCTCGACGTAGGCGCCGAGGAACATGTCCGGGCCGAACAGGATCTCGGTGTCCTCGCCGTGGGTGGCGTAGATGTGCTCGACGACCTGGACCGCGTTGGCGGACGTGACGCAGTAGTCCGTCTCGGCCTTCACGGCAGCCGTCGTGTTGACGTACATGACCACGAGCGCGCCGGGGTGCTTGGCCTTCCAGGCGCGCAGCTGCGGGGCGGTGATCGAGTCGGCGAGCGAGCAGCCGGCGTCCGGGTCGGGCAGCAGGACGGTCTTCTCGGGCGAGAGGATCGACGCCGTCTCGGCCATGAAGTGCACGCCGCAGAAGGCGATCACCTCGGCGCCGGTGGCGGCTGCCTGCTGCGAGAGGCCGAGCGAGTCGCCGACGAAGTCGGCGACGTCCTGGATCTCGGGCAGCTGGTAGTTGTGCGCCAGGATCACGGCGCCGCGCTCCTGCGCGAGGGCGCGGACCTCGGACTGCAGCGCTGGGATGTTGTCGAGCGTGAGGAGAGTCATGTGGGGAGGGCCTTCAGTGCGAGAGAGAGGTCGAGGCCGGGCGCGGAGTGGGTGAGCGCCCCCATCGAGACGAAGTGTAGCCCTTCAATGGTCGCATAGACCAAAACTGTCTCCGCGTCGACTCCTCCGGACGCCTCGAGCTCGGCCCGGCCGTCCACCTGGGCGACCGCGGCGCGCACCTGGTCCGGCGTCATGTTGTCCAGCAGCAGGCGCGGCGCGCCGGCCGCGAGCGCCTCGTCGATCTCCCGCGGGTCGCGCACCTCGACCGCGAGCGGGAGGTCGGGGCGCGCCGCGCGGGCGCGCCGGACCGCCTCGCCGACGCCGCCCGCGGCGGCCGAGTGGTTCTCCTTGATCAGGATCGCGTCGTAGAGCCCGGCGCGGTGGTTGACGCCGCCGCCGTCGGCGACCGCGCGCTTCTCGAGGTTCCGCAGGCCCGGCGTGGTCTTGCGGGTGTCGAGGATGCGGGCGCCGCCGCCGGCCTGCTCGACGGCGCGGACGACGCGGGCGGCGGCGGTGGCCACGCCGGAGAGGCGGCCGAGGAAGTTGAGCGCGGTGCGCTCGGCGGTCAGCAGCGCGCGGGCCGAGCCGTCGACCTGCAGGACCGGCGCGGGCGGCTCGCGCCACTCGCCCTCCGGGCCGAGCCGCTCGATCGCGGCGCCGGGGTCGAGCCGGGTGAACACGGCCTCGGCGACGGCCAGGCCCGAGATCACGCCCGGCGCCTTCTGCGTGATCGTCGCCCGCGCGCGGGCGGCGGCGTCGACGGTGGCCTCCGTGGTCGCGTCGCCGGCGCCGACGTCCTCGGCGAGCGCGCGATCGATCAGCTCGAGCGTGTCCGGGTCCATGCCTCCAGCGTGGCATGGATCTCGGCCGCCCGTGGCGTGCGCAGGAGCAGCTCGACGGCGCCCGAGCGCGTCGGGTAGAGGTCCTCGGCCTGGTAGGCGAGCTTCAGCGCGCCGTCCTCGACCGTCGCCGTGACGACGCCCGGCGGCGCGTCGAGCACGACGTTCTGCGTGCCGCGCACGACGAGCCGCTTCGGGGTCAGCGCGAGCGCGGCGAGCGTCGACTGCTGCCCCGACGCCGGCCGCTGTCCGGGCGCCAGGTAGCTGCGGTAGGTGACCGTCCCCTCGATCCGCTCCTCGACGAGCTCGAGCCCCTCCGCCTCGAGCTCCGCGCGCAGCTTGGCGGGCAGCGCGCCGCGGCTCGCGAGCAGCTTCTTGAACGGGTTCACGGCGCGTGGCCGATCTCGAGGCCGGCGCGGTCGGACTCGCCGGCGTAGACGAGGCGGCCGCGGCGGGTGACCTTCACGCGCAGGTGCCCGGCGAGATGCTGGTGCGACCACGGGACGACGCGGCGCTCGGCCGGGACCGGCACGTCGAGGACGTGGGCCGCGGCCGGGTCGGCGGTCGCCTCGACCTCGACGCGGTACAGCGGCGAGCGGCCGCGCAGGACCCAGCTCCCCGGCCCGATGCGTGCCTGCACGCCGGCCACGACCGGCTCCCCGAGCCGCACGAGCCGGCCGCCGGAGTGCACGACCAGCGCGGTCGCGCGCAGCGGCCCGAGGGCGGGGCCGCCGGCGAAGGCGACGGTCACGGGGTCGCCGCCGAAGTCGTGCGCCTCGCCCCACCACCAGACGGGCGGGAAGCCGTCGCCCCAGTTGCGCTCGACGTACGCGGTCGCGCCGTCCAGGTCCCAGCCCGCGACGGAGCCCTCGGCGCGCGCCCGCAGCACGAGCGGGCGCCAGTACTGGCGCATGAACGGCAGCCAGCCCGCGGGGCCGGTGCCGTGCCACGGCCGCGGCCAGAGGACCGGGTCGTGGAGGTCGGCGTGCACGCGCGTGCCTTCCCCGAGGTCCATCCGCAGCCGCTGCGCGTCACCCGCGAACGCCGGCGCCGATCCGCACGCCGCCGGCGTCCACGACGGGCGCGTCCAGGATCGCCGACCGCCACTCGCGCCCGGGATGCGTGGCCACGCCGGCCAGCGCCCAGCCCGGGCAGACCCCGCAGAGCACGATCGCCGCGCGGCCGTCGGGCCAGGTGAACCGCCAGAACCACCCATCCAGCGCCCGCCGCCGGCTAATTACGGCTCGCCTTCGCGTTCGCCTCGAGCCAGGCGCGCACGAAGCCGTCGAGGTCGCCGTCCAGCACGCGCTCGGCGCTGCCGACCTCGAAGTCGGTCCGGTGGTCCTTGACCATCGTGTACGGGTGCAGGACGTAGGAGCGGATCTGGGAGCCGAAGTTGACGTCCTGCGCCTCGCCGCGCTCGCGCGCGATCTCGGCCTGGCGCTCGCGCTCGGCGCGCTCGACGAGCTTGGAGCGCAGCATCGCCATCGCCGTCGCCTTGTTGGCCGACTGCGAGCGCTCGTTCTGGCACTGCACGACGATGCCGCTCGGCCGGTGGGTGATGCGGACCGCGGAGTCGGTCTTGTTGACGTGCTGGCCGCCCGCGCCGGAGGCGCGGTAGGTGTCGATCTGCAGGTCCTCGTCCTCGATCTCGACGTCGCCGCCCTCGACCACCGGCGCGACCTCGACGCCGGCGAAGCTCGTCTGGCGGCGGTTGGCGGCGTCGAACGGCGACAGCCGGACGAGCCGGTGCACGCCCTTCTCGGCGCTGTAGAGGCCGTAGGCGTTCTCGCCGCCGGCCCGGAAGGTCGCCGACTTGATGCCGGCCTCCTCCCCCGCGCTCGCCTCCAGCAGCTCGACCTTGAAGCCGCGCCGCTCGGCCCAGCGCATCATCATCCGCAGCACCATCTCGGCCCAGTCCTGGGCGTCGGTGCCGCCGGCGCCGGCGTTGACGGTGACGAGCGCGTCACCGGCGTCGTACTTGCCGGTGAACAGGCGCTCCTCCTCGAGCGCGGCGAGCCGCTCCTCGACCGACGCCAGCGTCTCCTCCAGCTCGGAGGCGATCTCCGCGTCCTCCTCGGCGAGCTCGACGAGCCCGTCGAGGTCCTCGGCGTCGGCCTGGAGCTTCTCGAACGCGTCGAGCCGCCGCTGCGTGCGCGAGTGCTCGGCGCCGACGCGCCCGGCCGCCTCGGGCTCGTCCCAGAAGCCCGGCGCGCCCATCTGGGCCTCGAGCGCGCCGATGCGGTCCCTCAGCTGAGCGGGGTCAAAGGTAGTCCGAGAGCAGGGACAGCTGCTCACGGATGGCCGCCAGGCGCTGCGGGGTGGTCTGGGAGGTCGAAGGGGTCGCCATGGCGCCCGCTGAGGCTACCGCAGCGCTACGGCTTGAACACGACCTTGATCGCCCCGTCCTGCTTCTTCTGGAACGTCTCGTAGGCCCCCGGCGCGTCGCTCAGCGGCACGCGGTGGGTGGCGAAGCTGTCGACGCCGAGCGGATCGTCGTCGCCGAGCAGCGGCAGGATGTCGTCGACCCAGCGCTTGACGTTCGCCTGGCCCATGCGCAGCTGGACCTGCTTGTCGAACAGCGTCAGCATCGGCAGCGGGTCCGTCTGGCCGCCGTACACGCCGCTGAGCGAGATCGTGCCGCCGCGGCGCACCAGCTCGATCGCGAGCTGCAGCGCGCTGAGCCGGTCGACGCCGGCGCGCTCCATGATCTTCGCCGCCACCGCGTCGGGCAGGAACCCGGCGGCCGACTGCACGAGCTTGCCGAGCGGCGCGCCGTGCGCCTCCATGCCGACCGCGTCGATCACCGCGTCGGGCCCGCGGCCGTCGGTCGCCTCGCGGATCCGCTCGACCACGTCGCCCTCCTCGAGGTCGAACACCTCGACGCCGCGCGCGCGGGAGCGCGCCAGGCGCTCCGGCACGAGGTCGACGCCGATCACGCGCAGGCCCTTGTGGACGGCGATCCGGGCGGCCATCTCGCCGATCGGGCCGAGGCCGAGCACGGCCAGCGTCCCGCCGTCGGGCGTGTCCGCGTAGGCGACCGCCTGCCAGGCGGTGGGCAGCACGTCGGAGAGGAACACGAAGCGGTCGTCCGGCGGGCCCTCGGGCACCTTGATCGGGCCGTAGTCGGCGTGCGGGACGCGCAGGAACTCGGCCTGGCCGCCCGGCACCTCGCCGTAGAGCTTCGTGTAGCCGAACAGCGCCGCGCCCATGCCGTGATCGCGCACCTGCGTGGTCTCGCACTGCGTCTGCAGGTCGTGCTCGCACATGAAGCACGAGCCGCAGGCGATCTGGAACGGGATCACGACGCGGTCGCCGGCCTTCAGGTTCGGGACGCCGGTCCCGACCTCCTCGACGATCCCCATCGGCTCGTGGCCGAGGATGTTCCCTTCGCCCATGAACGGGCCCATGACCTCGTAGAGGTGGAGGTCCGACCCGCAGAGGCCGGTGGTGGTGATGCGGATGATCGCGTCGGTCGGCTCGACGATCGTGGGGTCAGGGACCTCGTCCACGCGCACGTCGCGCTTTCCGTGCCAGGTGACAGCTTTCATGCCTCCGGGGCTTCCCGCAGGAGCGCGGCGAGGAACGCCTCCGCCGCCGGGCGCACGCCGGCCGCGGGCGTGAGCGCGTAGAGCGAGCGGCGCGGCGCCGGGCCCTTCAGGCCGACGGCGACGATGCCCGGCATCCGCGTCGCGATCAGCTCGGGCATCAGCGTCACCGCCAGACCGCGCTCCACCAGCCCGGCGGAGGTCAGCGGGTCGCGCGTCACGAACGCGATCCGCGGCTCGAAGCCGGCGGCGACGCAGGCGCGGTAGACGAGGTGCGTGCGCGACGGCGCCGTCCACGTCTCGTCCGCGAGCTCGGCGAGCTCGATCCGGGCGCGGCCGGCGAGCGGGTGGTCCGGCGCCAGCGTGGCGAGCATCGGCTCCTCCCACAGCTCGTGGCGCTCGGTCCCGTCCGGCCGCCGCGGCTCCTCGGCCGCGTCCTGGAAGCAGACGGCGGCGTGCAGCTCGCCGGCCGCGACCGCCGCGCCGAGCTCCTCCCCGGTCGCCTCGTGCGCCTCGACCAGCAGGTCCGGCAGCTCGTCGCGCAGCGCCGCCATCGCGGCCGGCACGACCGTCGCCAGCGCGCTCGGGAACGCGCCGACGCGCAGCGTCCCGCGCTCGGCCGCGACCAGCTCCGCGATCTGCGCGCCCGCCTGCGCGAGCCGCTCGTGGACGGCGTCGGCGTGCGCGAGCAGCAGCGCGCCCGCCTCGGTCGGCGCCGGCCCGCCCGGCCCGCGGTCGAGCAGCCGCACGCCGAGCTGGCGCTCGAGCGCGGCGACCTGCTGCGAGACGGCGGGCTGCGTGAGCGCGAGCGCCTCGGCCGCCTGCGTGAACGAGCCGAGCGCGCGCGACCTCGCGGAAGGTGAGCAGACGGCGCGGGTCTAGCATTCGCACAGCTTATGGCATTGCGCAAACGATGATTTGAACTTATCCAGTTCGGCCGCGACCATGGATTGCATGAACCCCATCGCCGCTTTCATCGCACGTGACGCCACCCGCCGCGCCGTCGAGGGCTCGGGCCCCGAGCAGCCGCGGACGCGGACTCAGGCCCGGCCTAGGCGCCGTGGCACTTCTTGAACTTCTTGCCCGAGCCGCACCAGCACGGGTCGTTGCGCCCGAGCTGGTCGTGCTCGTCGACGCGCCGCTGCTCGACCACGGGTGACGGCTCGGCGTTCGGGTCGACCCCGTAGCCCTCGGCGTCGCCGGCGTAGGCGCTCGGCTGGTCGTCCAGCGTGCCGCCCGAGTAGGTGAGCGCGCCGACGGCGCCACCGGCGGCGGCGGCGCGCGCGGGCGGCGGCACCGCCTCGCCCTGGCCGTTCTCGGACTCGACCTGGACCTCGACGTTGTAGATCATGCGCGCGAAGTCGGACCAGATCGTGTTCATCAGGTCCTGGAAGAGCGTGAACGCCTCGTTCTTGTAGGCGACGATCGGCTCGATCTGGGCGAACCCGCGCAGGTGGATGCCCTCGCGCAGGTAGTCCATGTCGTAGAGGTGCTCGCGCCAGCGCTGGTCGATGATCTGCAGCAGCAGGTAGCGCTCCAGCGCCCGCATGAGCTCCTCGCCGAGCTCGTTCTCGCGCTCGTCGTAGAGCTTCGCGGCGTCGTCGGCGAGCAGCGACTTGAGCTCCTCGCGGTCGATCGTCTCGCGGTCCAGCTCGTCGTGGCCGAAGTCGACCTGGAACATGCCGTCGAGCTGCGCCCACAGCGCGTCGAGGTCCCACTCCTCGATGTAGTCGCCGGGCGTGTACTCCTCGACCAGCTTGGCGATCACGTCGCTGATCGCGTCGCGCGCCACCGGGCCCATGTCGCGGCCCTCGAGCACCTCGTCGCGGTACTGGTAGACGATCTCGCGCTGCTGGTTCATCACGTCGTCGTACTCGAGGACGCGCTTGCGGATGAGGAAGTTCTGCTCCTCGACCTTGCGCTGCGCGTTCTCGATCTGCTTCGAGAGCATCTTCGCCTCGATCGGCTCTTCCTTGCCCTCGTCGGACGTCGGCCCGAGGCGGTCGAGGATGCGGTAGATCCGGTCGCCGGCGAACAGGCGCACCAGGTCGTCCTCGGCGGACAGGAAGAACAGCGACTCGCCGGGATCGCCCTGGCGGCCGGAGCGGCCGCGCAGCTGGTTGTCGATCCGGCGCGACTCGTGGCGCTCGGTGCCGCAGATGAACAGGCCGCCGGCCTCGAGGACCTGCTCGCGCGCTTCCTCGACGCGCGCCTCGATCGACGGCATCACCTGCTCGAAGCGCTCGTCGTAGTCGGGGTCGCCCGGGCGCAGGCCGAGCTTGGCCAGCTCGAGCTGCGTCAGGTGCTCGGCGTTGCCGCCGAGCTTGATGTCGACGCCGCGGCCGGCCATGTTGGTGGCGATCGTGACCGCGCCGGGCCGCCCGGCCTCGGCGATGATCTCGCCCTCGCGCTCGGCGTACTCCGGCTTGGCGTTGAGGACCGTGTGCGGGATGCCGCGCTTGGACAGCTCGGCGCCGAGCAGCTCGGAGACCTCGACCGAGATCGTGCCCACGAGGACCGGCTGGCCCTTGTCGTAGCGGATCTGGATCTCGTCGGCGACCGCGTTCCACTTGCCGGCCTTGGTCTTGAAGATCTGGTCGTTGCGGTCGTCGCGGACCATCGGCCGGTTGGTCGGGATCTCGACGACGGGCAGCTTGTAGATCTTCATGAACTCGGTCGCCTCGGTCAGCGCCGTGCCCGTCATGCCCGCGAGCTTGTCGTACATGCGGAAGTAGTTCTGGAGCGTGATCGTCGCGAGCGTCTGGTTCTCCTCGCGGACGCGCACGCCCTCCTTCGCCTCGACCGCCTGGTGCAGGCCCTCCGACCAGCGGCGGCCGTCGAGGATGCGGCCGGTGAACTCGTCGATGATCTTGACCTCGCCGTCGATCACCGCGTAGTCGACGTCGCGCTTGTACAGCGACTCGGCCTTCAGCGACTGGATCAGGTGGTTGACGAGCGGGCCGTTCTCGGCCTTGTAGAGGTGGTCGATCCCGAGGAACTTCTCGGCCTTGGCGACGCCGCGCTCGGTGATCGAGACGCTCTTGTGCTTCTCGTCGAACTCGTAGTCGTAGTCGGCGACGAAGTCGCGCTTGGAGCGCGGGTCCATGCCCTCGGGCTTCTTGCCCGCCTCGAGGTTCGGGGCGAGCTTGGCGAAGCGCTCGTAGAGGTCGGCCGCCTGCTCCGGGGCGCCGGAGATGATCAGCGGCGTGCGCGCCTCGTCGATCAGGATGTTGTCGACCTCGTCGACGATCGCGAAGTTGTGCGACGTCAGCGGCTTGCCGTCCTCGTCGTAGCGGCCGCCGTGCTGGACCTTCTCCTCCAGCGTCGTCGCCATGTTGTCGCGCAGGTAGTCGAAGCCGAACTCGGAGTTCGTGCCGTACGTGATGTCGGCCGCGTAGGCGGCGCGCTTCTCCTCGTAGGGCTGCATGTTCTGCAGCACGCCGAGCGAGAGGCCGAGCGCCTCGTAGATCGGGCGCATCCAGTCGGCGTCGCGGCGGGCGAGGTAGTCGTTGACCGTCACGAGGTGCACGCCCTTGCCGCCGAGCGCGTTGAGGACGACCGCGGTGGTCGCCGTCAGCGTCTTGCCCTCGCCGGTCCGCATCTCGGCGATCGCGCCGTCGTGCAGCACCATGCCGCCGATCATCTGCACGTCGAAGTGGCGCATCGCCATCTTGCGGCGGCTGACCTCGCGGACGAGCGCGAACGTCTCCGGCAGCAGGTCGTCGAGGGCCTCGCCGCCGCGAGCGCGCTCGCGCAGCTCGTCGGCGTTCGCGGCGCAGCTCGTCGTCGTCGAGGAGCTCGAGCTCGGGCTCCCACTGGTTGATCCGGTCGACGCGCTTGGCGTAGCTCTTGAACTGCCTGGCCTCGCCCAGGCGCAGGGCACGATCGAGGATCGACATACGACCTAGGCTAGCGGCTTGAGGCTGCGGTCTAGAGCGCCGTGGCGGCCCCGCCCTCGGCGTCGGCCACGGGCGGCGCGGGCTGGCCCGCGAGCGCCCGCGACTCGCGCCGCTTGCGGCGCTTGTCGCGGTGCCGCTTGACCTGCCGCGAGAGCTCGTCGGCGACCAGGTTGATCGAGTGCTTGGAGTCCTTCGAGGCGTTCTTGGCGCGCAGCGTCACGCCCTTGAGGTACAGGGTCGCCTCCGCCACCATCTGGTCCGGGTTCGCCGGGTTGCGCTCCTCGGTCAGCTCGATCTCGAGCGTCGCGAACTCGCTCACCTGCTTCGAGACCTTCTCGAAGCGCCGCGCAACGACCTCGCGCAGCTCGTCGGTGACCTGAAGGTTGCGTCCCTTGACCTCGATACGCATGGCACTCCTCTCGGGAGTTGGCTCCGACTGCGAGGATCGTACCCCCTTCGGATCAAGCATTTCTCAGCGCGGCCGACACCAGGGTGTGTGAGCGCCACCATCCAGCGACCGGAAGTCGCCGTCGTCCGCCATCCCATCGCCGACGCTCGGAACAACGTCGTCGGCTACGAGCTGCGCTTCGGCGGCGCGGTCGACCTCGGCGATCCCGCGCGTGACGCGAAGGCGACGTCGGCACTGCTGGTCGAGGCGTTCGGTGACATCGGGCTCGAGCGGCTCGCCGGCCGCCATCCCGCGTGGGTGTCGATCGCCCGCAACTTCCTCGTCGAGATCGGGCCGCCGCCCGTGCGCCCCGACCGCGCGGTGCTGCAGATCGACGCCTACCCGGCGCGCGACGACCTCCTCTCGCTGCTCCAGCAGCTCTCGCGGTCCGGCTACACGCTCGCGCTCGAGGGCTTCGACGGCCGCCCCGACATCCAGGAGCTGATGTCGCTCTGCTCGATCGTCAAGGTCGACGTCGGCGGCCGCACCCCCGAGGAGCTGTCCGACATGCTCGAGGCGCCGCGGATGCAGGGCGCGCTGCTGGTCGCGACCGGCGTCGAGGACCAGGACGCGCTCGCCGCGCTGCAGGGCCAGGGCTTCACGTACTTCGAGGGCAACTACTTCGCCAAGCCGCGGCTGTTCCGCCGCCGCGGGGTGGCCACGGCCGGCCTGGCCTCGCTGCGGCGGCTCTCCGAGCTGACCGCCGGCGACGTCTCGTTCGAGGACCTCGAGCGCATCATCGGCTCCGACGTCGGCCTCTCCCTGAAGCTGCTGCGCTACGTCAACTCGGCCTTCTTCGCGCTGCCGCGCACGGTCGGCTCGGTGCGCGAGGCGCTGGCGCTGCTCGGCACCCGCACCGTGCGGCGCTGGGCCACGGTGATGATGATCTCGGCGCTGCCCGACGTGCCGGACGAGTACGTCGCGCTCGGCCTGCGGCGCGCGCGGATGTGCGAGATGCTCGCCGGCAGCGCGCTGCCCGAGGAGCGCGAGACGCTGTTCACGATCGGGCTGTTCTCGGTCGCCGACGCGCTGCTCGACGCGCCGATGAGCGAGGTGCTCGACTCGCTGCCCTTCACCGAGGAGATCCAGGCCGCGCTGCTGCGCCGCGAAGGTCCCAAGGGCGAGCTGCTGAGCGCGGTCACCGCCTACGAGCAGGGGGACTTCCCCGAGCTCGACGAGCCGCGCCAGCCCGGCGTCTCGCTCGCCGGCGCCTACCGCGCCGCGCTCGAGTGGGCCGACGACGCCGGCCAGGCGATCCGCTGATCCGTTCGACGTTCGCCGAAATGGGTTGAGCCCGCCCGGCTTTGCGGGTGGGATGCTGGTGGCAATGCTCACGTTCTTCGCGGGCGACTGACCGGAGGGATCCTGGCCGGCGCGCCGCACCAGATCCTCCCGCTGGACGAGCTCGACCGGGTCGAGCTCGCCGCGGTGGTCTCGCCGCTGCCGACGGCGCTGGAGGCGATCCGCGACCTCGTGCGCGATCGCCCGCCCGCGGTGCTGCCGGCGTCGCGGCGCGACGTCCTGCGCGCGCAGCTCCGCTCGCGCGACATCGCGGCGCTGGCGCCGTTCGTCGACGCGGGCGAGGCCGAGCAGGCGTCCGGGCAGCCGAACGAGGTGGCCGAGCCGACCGCCGGGGCGACGATGGCGGAGGAGATCGACCGGATCGCCGCCAGGGATCCGCACCGGCTCGCGAGCCGGATCGCCGACGGCACGGCGCGCGGGCGGCCGACCGCGCCGTGGCTGCCGGTGCAGGAGCGGCCGGCGATCTGGCTGGTCGACTACGCGCTCGCGCTGCGCCGCGTGTGGGCCGAGGTCGAGCCGCTGTGGCTCGGCGCGGCCTCGGCGCTCGACCGCGAGAGCGAGCGGATCGCGGCGACGCTCGCGCGCTGCGCGGGCAGCCAGCTCGTCGCGACGACGGGGATGCCCGGCCGCCAGGTCCGCGGGCACTGGCTGCTCGCGAGCCACACCGCGCGCTCGGGGCGCCTGCGGCCGGCGGCCCAGGTGGAGCTCGTGCCGCTGGTCGGGACGGCGGCGGCCGGCGGCTGGTCCGACGACAACGACGACGTCCTGCTCAGCGTGCGCTATGCGCTCCCGCGGGCCACGACGGCCTCGCCGGGCTCGCTCGAGGCGCTGATCGGCCACCGCCGCTCGGCGTTGCTCGGCGCCCTCGACCGCCCGCTCGGGGCGGGCGCGCTCGCCGCCCGGCTGTTCCTCGTGCCGAGCGCGCTCACGCACCACCTCGACGCGCTCGAGGCGGCCGGCCTCGTCACCCGCCACCGCGAGGGCCGGCGGGTCACGGTCGCCCGCACGCCGCGCGCCGACGCGCTGCTCGCGCTCTACGACGTGCTAGGCGCGCGGCGCGAACGCGGCCGCCGGCGGGCCCACGGCACGCAGCCGCGCCGCGAGCGCCGCCGCAGACTGGCCGCCGAAGCCGACGTGGGTCCTGTGCCCCACCGCTCGGGGGCCGCGGTCGCAGAGCATGATCAGCGCGGCGCCGCGGGCCGTGCGGGTGACGAGGATCATGCTGCCGTCGCGCCGCCGGACGACGAGCCCCGCCGCCTCGAGCGCGCGCACGTGATGGGTGGCACTGCTCGGTGCGACGCCCAGCTCGGCGGCGAGGTCGCCCATCGCGCGCGGCTCGGCCAGCGCTCGCAACAGCCGCGCGCGCTGCCCTCCCGTGATGATCGTCAACTCCACCAACGCCCTATCCCCCTCGGATTGGTACATGGTGACTTTGAGAGAACTTCAAGAGTTCAGAGCGTCCGGGCGTACGTGACCGCGACCACCTCCCCGCAGCCGGCGTCCAGCAGCGCACGCGCACAGGCGTCGAGCGTCGCGCCGGTCGTGTGCACGTCGTCGACGAGCAGCGCCCGGCGCGGCACGGGCGCGCAGCGAAGACCCCGATCCGCCCGCCGCTGCGCCGCTGCGCCCGCGTCGCCCCGACCTGGCGCGAGCCGCGATCGCGCCGCTGGAGGCAGCGCCGCTCGGGCAGCCCGAGCCGCGGGGCCAGCGCCGCCGCCAGCACAGCGGCCGCATCGAACCCCCGGGCACGCGCCCGCGCCCGCTGCGGCGGCACGGCCACGACCGCGGTCCCCGGGGCCGCGAGCCGCCCCGCCGCGACGCGGCGGTCGCGCGGGTCGGCCACGCCCGGCGGCAGGTTGGCGGCGACGTGCGCGGCCATCACCGCCGCGAGCGGGAGCGCGCCGCGGAACTTGAGCGCGGCGATCAGGCGGCGCGCGACCCCGTCGTAGGCGAGCGGCGCCCAGGCGGCGGCGAACGCGGCTCGCCGCCGCCGGGCAGCCGCGGCGGTGCCGTGGCAGCGCGCAGCGCGGGCAGACGCCGCGCGGGAGCCACGGCAGCGCGCGCAGGCACTCGCCGCACAACCGCAGATCCGCCCGCCCGGTCGGGCCGCGGCACGCCGCGCAGGCCGGCGGGACGACGGCGGCGACGAGCTCGGCGAGCGGGCGGGACGGCATGCCGGCAAGCCTCGCGCGGCGCGCTGTCACGAAACAGCACGCGATCGACACGATTGCGTGCCAATAGTCCGCAGCGGCGCGCAGCCACGCGCGCGGGACCGGCCGGCCGCGTCACAATCCCCGTGCCGTGCAGGAAGTCGACCTCGCCTGGAGCTTCGCCCCGATCGTCCTGCTGGCGCTGGCCGGCTACCTCGTCGTCTACACGCTGCGCTGGCGGACGTCGCGCGCGGAAGGCGGCGCGCGGGCGGCCGGGTACGGGCGGCTCGCGCTCTGGTACGGCGGCGTCGCCCTGCTCGCCGTCGCGCTCGTCTCGCCGCTGGACGCCCTCGGCGAGCAGTTCGCGACGTTCCACATGGTGCAGCACCTGCTGATCGCGGACCTGGTGGCGGTGTGCCTGACGCTCGCGCTGACCAAGTGGATCCTGCGCCCCGGCACGCGCGCGATCCATCGCATCGAGAAGGCGGCCGGGCCGTTCGGGCACCCCGCGTTCGGCGTGATCGCCTACGTCGGCGTCATGTGGGCCTGGCACGTCCCCGCCCTCTACGACGCGGCGCTCGAGCAGCCGTTCGTGCACACGCTCGAGCACCTGTCGTTCGCCGCCGCCGGCCTCCTCTACTGGTGGCACCTGCTCTCGCCGATCCGCTCGCGCCTGCGGCTCGGCGGCATGGGCCCGATCCTCTACATGGCCAGCACGAAGGTGCTGGTCGGCTTCCTCGGCGTCCTGCTCGCCTTCTCCCCCGAGCTCCTCTACGCGTACGGCGTGGGAGGGCACGAAGTGGGGGCTGACGCCGATCGACGACCAGCACGTCGCGGGCCTCGTGATGGCGCTCGAGCAGTCGATCGTGATGGGGATCGCGCTCGCCTACCTGTTCTTCCGCATGCTCAGCGAGTCCGAGGCCGAGGACCAGCGGGCCGAGCGCTACGGCGCCGCCTGAACCGGCTCGAGCCGCGCCAGCTCGCGCAGGTTGCGCGCCGCCCGCGCGCCGAGCGCCACGAGCATCACGCCCGCGATCCCGAGGCCGGCGACGTCGAGCACGGTCACACCGAGGCCGAGCACGTCGACGGCGGGCACGAGGCCGAGCGCCAGCACCGCGTTCGCGACGATCAGCAGCAGCCGCGCCTCGGTCGGGCCGAGCCGCCCGTAGCCGAGCGAGAACACGCCGAGCGCGTGCGTCTCGAGGTACGTGTTGATCGAGAGCACGAGGTAGGCGACCACGATCACGAGGCCGGTGACGAGCAGCATGTGCGGCGACAGCCCGAGGCCGAGGCCGATCAGGGCCGTCGCGATCGCGTCGACGAGGTGGTCGAGGTAGTAGCCGTAGCGCGGCCGCTCCGTCTTGCGCACGCGCGCCAGCGTGCCGTCGAGCGAGTCGCCGAGCCAGTGCACGACGAGCAGGCCGCTGGCGGCCCACAGCCAGACCGGTCCGAGCCGTTCGACAGCACGTAGGCGACGGCGATGCCGATCGCGGCGAGCACGCCGAGACCGGTCAGGTGGTCGGGCATCACCCAGGCCGGGAGCCGGCGGGCGATCCACTCGAGCACCCGCCCCTCGGGGCGGGCCAGCAGGAAGGTCTTCTCACGCGGTGCGGACATGGCAACGGCTCCTTGTTGACCGACGGTCGACAAGCACACATACCCTGCCCTGCGATCGCGGTTACCCCTCCAGGACCGCCCCGTCCTCGATCCGCGCCGGCCCGTTCACGGTCACCGTCCCGCGCACGACCACGTCGCGCCCGAACGTCACGTCGCCCTCGACCGCCAGCCGCTCGCACTCGACCAGCGACGGCGCGTCCGGGAACCGCGCGTCGAAGTCGCGCAGCAGCTTGTAGTGCTCGTCGTCGAGGTCGACCACCGGCGGCGTCCCCTCGCGCTCGCGGGGCGAGGTCGACCCGCGCGTCCTCGTCGAGCACGTAGGCGTCCGAGCGCAGCGCCAGCAGGTCCTCGGTCGTCTTCACCGGCGAGAAGCGCCGCCGCGGCACCGCCACCGGCGCCGCGCCGTCGAAGACCCCGATCGCCGCGCCCATCGCGGTCTCGAGCTGGAACACCTCGGGCGTCGACTTGTCGCCCGGGTCGACGGTCTTCTGGTTGACGATCAGCGGCAGCCCGAGCACGCCCGAGCGCTCCTCGAGCACGGCGCGCAGCGCCGCGAGGTCGACCCACAGGTTGTTCGTGTTCACGTAGCGGTGGCGCGAGATGTCCTGCAGCGCGTCGAGGTCCTCCTTCGGCGTCTGCGCCGTCTCGCGCAGCACGTAGCGGTCGCCGCGCCGCGCCAGGTGCCCGCCCTTGCGGTCGGCCTCCGTGCGCTCGGTGACCTCCATCGCGAACGGCAGCCGCTCGCGCGCGACCCACGCGAGGATGCGCGGGTCGAGCACCGCGCCGAGGTTGTCGGAGTTGGAGACGAAGGCGTAGCGGTAGCCGCCGTCGAGCAGCCCCTCGAGCATCCCCGAGGTGAGCAGCGCCGTGTAGAGGTCGCCGTGCCCCGGCGGGCACCACTCGAGCGACGGGTCGTCGCGGCCACTCGACCGGCATCAGGTCGTCGACCCGGATCTTCGGCTCCTTGTGCTGCAGGAAGTCGAGCGGCAGGTCGGACGCCAGCGACGGGTGGTCGGACAGATCCGCCAGCGAGTCGTCGCGCGTGCGGAACGAGTTCATCAGCACCAGCGGCAGCCGCGCGCCGGACCGCTCGCGCAGCTCGATCACCTGGCGCGCGATCACGTCGAGGAAGCGTCAGCCCGTCCTTCGCCTCGATCAGCGACTTCGCCTGGGTCATGCCCATGCTCGTGCCGAGGCCGCCGTTGAGCTTGATCACCACCGCCTCGTCGAGCGGCGCGTCCTCGTCCGGCAGCGAGTCGAGCGACACCACGTCCGTGGCCGGCTCGATGTCGCTCTCAGGGAGCATGCCCGTCTCGCCCGAGGCGAGCTGCTCGTAGTAGTGGCGGAACGTGTCCACCGCCGCGTCCGGGAGCCCTTCCCGGCGCATCTTCTCCACGCATGCCTCGAGCCCGTTCATGGCCGAGGACCCTACCCCGTCGTCAGGCCCGCCAGCCGCGCAGGTAGCGCTCCTGCTCGGGGCTCAGCGAGTCGATCTCCACGCCCAGCGACGCGAGCTTGAGCGCTGCCACCTCGCGGTCGATCGCCTCCGGCACCAGATGGACGCCGGGCGCGAGCGATTCGCCCTCGCGCGCGAGCAGCTCGACGGCGAGCGCCTGCAGCGCGAACGAGATGTCCATGACCGCGGCCGGATGCCCCTCGGCCGCCGCCAGGTTGACGACGCGACCGCCCGCGAGCAGGTTCAGGCGCCGCCCGCCGATCACGTACTGGTCCACGAGCGGGCGCACCTCGCGCACGCTGGTCGCCGCCTCGCGCAGCCCCGGCAGGTCGATCTCGACGTCGAAGTGCCCGGCGTTCGCCAGCACCGCCCCGTCCTTCATGCGGGCGAAGTGCTCGGCCCGCAGCACGTCGCGGCCGCCGGTGACGGTCACGAACACGTCGCCGCGCTCGGCCGCCGCCAGCGCGGGCATGACCTCGAAGCCGTCCATGCGCGCCTCGAGCGCCCGCATCGGATCGACCTCGCAGACCACCACGCCGGCGCCCAGGCCGTGCGCGCGCAGCGCGATGCCCTTGCCCGTCCAGCCGTAGCCGAGCACGACGAGCGTGCGGCCGGCCAGCAGCAGGTTGGTCGTGCGGATGATGCCGTCGAGCGCCGACTGGCCGGTGCCGAAGCGATCGTTGAAGACGCGCTCGGTCAGCGCCTCGTTGACCGCCACGACCGGGCACGCCAGCCGCCCCTCGGTCTCGAGCGCGCGCAGGCGGACGAGCCCCGTGGTCGTCTCCTCGGTCCCGCCGAGCATGCCCTCGAGCAGGTCGGGCCGCGCGACGTGCAGCGCGGTCAGCAGGTCGGCGCCGTCGTCGAGCGTGATCCGCGGCGCGCGCGCGACGACCGCCGCGACGCGTCCTGCCCACGCCTCGGCGTCGTCGCCGTGCACGGCGTGGACCTCGCCGCCGTCGGCGGCCAGCGCGGCCGCGACGTCATCCTGCGTCGCGAACGGGTTCGAGGCGCAGAGGGCGACGTCGGCGCCGCCCGCGGCCAGCGTGCGGACCAGGTTCGCGGTCTCCGAGGTCACGTGCAGGCACGCGCCGACGACGAGCCCTTCGAGCGGGCGCTCGGCCGCGAAGCGCTCGCGGATCGAGGCCAGCACGGGCATCTGCGCCTGCGCCCAGGCGATGCGGTCCTCGCCTGCGCCCGCGAGCGTGCTGTCGGCGACCTCCGAGCCGGCCATGGGCGGCGAGGCTACCGGTCACAGCGTCTCGACCATCTCGGCCCACCCCGCCTCGGCCTGCTCCGGCACGCACGCGTGCAGGTGCAGCTTCGTGCCGCGACCGACCGGCCGCAGCCGGATCGTCGCCAGCGGCGCCTCGGGATCGTCGGCATCGGCGGTCGCCACGACGATCCGCGACGGGCGCATCAGCACCCGGAACGGCATGTCCTGCGCCGCCCACGCGTCGAACACCCGCTCGGGCGGCGCGTCGATCCAGCGGACGATCGTCATCCGCTTCAGCGTGATGGTCATGTTGCCCTCCCTCGGGTCGTGCGCCACGTGCAGCTCCTG
The DNA here is from genome assembly GCA_963843485.1 of uncultured Solirubrobacteraceae bacterium. Lineage (GTDB taxonomy): Bacteria > Actinomycetota > Thermoleophilia > Solirubrobacterales > Solirubrobacteraceae > DASSUW01. The sequence continues at coordinate 181,238 of CAWJKK010000004.1, forward strand.
GATGTCCACCCCGGCCCGCCGCAGGCGCTCCGCGTGCTCGTGCCGGTCCGCGCCGGCGACCGCGAGCCCGTGCGTGCCGACGCCCAGCTCCTCGCCGTGGTCGGCCGCCCACTCGAGCGTCTCGACCGCGTCCTCCCATGCCGCCGTGTACGGCGTGAGCACGACCGAGCCGGCGGCCAGGCAGTGCTCGCGCGCGCAGCCGGCGCCGCGCAGGAGCACGACGAGCGGCGCGCCGGCGACCGGCGCGGCGGGCCATTCGACGCGCGCCCGCACCTTGCCGGCGGTGCCGCGGAGTACGAGATCGGCGACGCGGTACGTCATGGCGGCCATGCTGCCGCGCCACGCGCGGGATGGGAAAGGCCGAGTCGGCATGACCGCCATGCACGGATGACATGACGAGCGCGAGAGCGCCCATGGGATCATGGTCGGCGTGGAAGCCGAGAGCGCACGACTGGTGCCGTTCCCGCAGGCGTCCGAGGCGATCGAGCTGCGCCACCTGCGCGCGTTCGTCGCCGTCGCCGAGGACCTCAACTTCGGCCGCGCCGCGGCGCGCCTGTACGTCTCCCAGCCCGCGCTGAGCCGCCAGATCCGCGCGCTCGAGCGGCTCGTCGGCTGCGAGCTGTTCCGGCGCTCGACGCACCGCGTCGAGCTGACGGTGGCGGGCGAGTCGCTGCTCGACCGCGCGCGCCGGCTGCTCGGGGACGTCGACGAGGCGATCAGCGCGACGCAGGCGGTCGGCGACGAGCTGGTGAGCCGCGGCAACCGGCTCTGGCAGCCGGTCGCGGACGCCGCGGCGGCGAGCTCGAAGGCCTGCGCGCGGCCTACGAGGACCTGCACGCGCAGTTCGACGTCGCCGCCGGAGGTCAAGATCCGCCCGGTCAACGCCGGCGGCGTGCCCTCGCTGCTGGCCGAGCCGCCGGACGGCGGCACGCCGACGCTGCTGTACCTGCACGGCGGCGGCTTCGTCGCCGGCTCGGCGTTCGGCTACCGGCCGCTGGCCGGCGCGCTCGGCGCTCGCGGCGCAGGCGGCCGACGCTGATCGTCGACTACCGCCTCGCACCCGAGCACCCGTTCCCGGCCGCGCTCGAGGACGCGCTCGCCGCCTACGCGTGGATGCGCGAGCGCGGCGCCGACCCGAGCGCGATCACGATCGCCGGCGACTCCGCGGGCGGCGCGCTCACGCTGGGGCTGCTGCTCAGCCTCAAGCAGCAGGGCGAGCCGCTGCCCGGCGGCGCCGTGCTGTTCTGCCCCGGGGTCGACCACACGTTCGAGCCGATCGAGGAGCCCGCCGGCGAGCGAGCAGCCGGGCGTCTCGGTCGCGATGCTGGACTTCGTGCGCGAGGCGTACCTCGCCGGGCACCCGCTCGAGGACCCGCTGGTGAGCCCGCTGCTGGCGGACCTCAGCGGCCTGCCGCCGATGCTGATCCAGGCCGCGACCGGCGACGACCGGCTCGAGGACTCCAAGAAGCTCGCGGCGCTGGCGCGCGAGCAGGGTGTCGATGCGCGGCTCGAGCTCTACCCCGTGGCCACGCACGTCTTCCAGGTCTTCTGGTCCTTCCTCCCGGAAGCGTCCGAGGCGCTCCAGCAGGCGGGTGCGTTCGCCCGCCGGAGCGCCTCGTAGCGTCTAGTAGCGGTAGTGGTCGGGCTTGTACGGGCCCTCGACCGGCACGCCGATGTAGGCGGCCTGCTCGTCCGTGAGCCTGGTCAGCTTCACGCCGAGCGCGTCGAGGTGCAGGCGCGCGACCTTCTCGTCGAGGTGCTTCGGGAGCACGTAGACCTGCTTCGAGTAGTCGTCGTTGCGGACGAACAGCTCGATCTGGGCGATCGTCTGGTTCGTGAACGAGTTCGACATCACGAAGCTCGGGTGGCCCGTGGCGTTGCCGAGGTTCAGCAGCCGGCCCTCGGAGAGCACGATGATCGAGTGGCCGTCCGGGAACACCCACTCGTCGACCTGCGGCTTGATGTTGATGCGCTCGATGCCGGGCGTGGCGGCCAGGCCGGCGATGTCGATCTCGTTGTCGAAGTGGCCGATGTTGCCGACGATCGCCTGGTGCTTCATCCGCGCCATGTGCTCGGCGGTGATGATGTCCTTGTTGCCGGTCGTGGTGATGAAGATGTCGGCGGTCTCGACGACGTCCTCGAGCGTGAGGACCTGGTAGCCCTCCATCGCGGCCTGCAGCGCGCAGATCGGGTCGATCTCGGTGACGATGACGCGCGCGCCCTGGCCGCGCAGCGACTCGGCGCAGCCCTTGCCGACGTCGCCGTAGCCGCAGATCACGGCGACCTTGCCGGCGAGCATGACGTCGGTCGCGCGGTTGATGCCGTCGACCAGCGAGTGGCGGCAGCCGTAGAGGTTGTCGAACTTCGACTTCGTGACCGAGTCGTTGACGTTGATCGCCGGGAACAGCAGCTCGCCCTGCTCGGCGAGCTGGTAGAGCCGGTGCACGCCGGTCGTCGTCTCCTCGGTGACGCCCTTGATGCCGGCGGCCATGCGCGTGAAGCGCTGCGGGTCGTCGGCGAGCGAGCGCTGCAGCGTCTCGAGGATGATGCGGAACTCCTCGGAGTCGGCCGAGGCGGGGTCCGGCACGGCGCCGGCCTTCTCGAACTCGACGCCCTTGTGGACGAGCAGCGTGGCGTCGCCGCCGTCGTCGAGGATCATGTTCGGGCCCTCGCCGTCCGGCCAGTTCAGCGCCTGCTCGGTGCACCACCAGTACTCCTCGAGCGTCTCGCCCTTCCAGGCGAAGACCGGGATGCCGGCCTCGGCGATCGCGGCGGCGGCGTGGTCCTGCGTGGAGAAGATGTTGCAGGAGACCCAGCGCACCTCAGCACCGAGGGACACGAGCGTCTCGATCAGCACCGCCGTCTGGACCGTCATGTGCAGCGAGCCGGTGATGCGGGCGCCCTTGAGCGGCTGCGCCTCGGCGAACTCCTCGCGCGTGCGCATCAGGCCGGGCATCTCGTGCTCGGCGAGTCGGATCTCCTTGCGACCATAGGCCGCGAGCGAGATGTCGGCGACCTTGTAGTCGGTGGTCAGAGGGGTGGTGGCCATAGCCGGTGTCTCCGTTCTCAGTTGGTCGCGGTCAGCGCCGCGGCGGCCAGCAGCCGCTCGTGCTTGTCCTGCTCCCAGCGCATCCAGCTCGAGGCCGGCACGTCGTCGGGCTTCTCCGCCTTCGCCTCGAACCAGGCGTCGAGCGCGCCGCGGAGATCGGGATCGCGGCGCAGGCGCGACGCGAACGCGAGGTCCGACAGGCCGACTTCGTGCTCGCCGAGCAGCTCGCGCAACGTGCGCAGGCGCTGCAGCTCGGCGGGGCCGTAGAGGCGATAGCCGGACGCGGAGCGTGCGGGCTCGACGAGCCCGACGCGCTCGACGTAGCGCAGCATGCGCGGCGACCAGCCGGTGGTCTCCGCCGCCTCGTGGATGGTGAGAGCGTCCATCTCGGCGGCCCAGTGTAGCGAACCCTGACACACTTGTGTCAAGGTTTGTGTCGCGCTGGGCCCCGGATCGTCGTGCCCGGCACGAGCTGCCTGGGTCGGGAAGCCCGCGGACCCCAGACGTTCCACTCGGGCTCGCCTGCGCGAGGGCGTCGAACGGTTTGCGTCGCTGGTACGCAAAACGTTCCTCGGACCTCCGGTCGTCGCCGCGGAGGAACGTTGGGCGGACGGCAGCCCCGCATACCGTTCCACGCCCCTCGCCACCGACCGGGCCGTGGAACGTTGTCGGCTATGGCGCGCGTAACGTCGACGCCTCCCCGTCGACGACCCAGTGGAACGTGACGATGTCGGACGTGACCCCGTACGAGCCGCGGCCGTCGAGCGTCACGGTCTCGCCGACCTTGCCGACGTACGGGCCGGCGGCCCAGGCGTACGGCTGGTCGAGCGAGCCGTCGATCGCGTCGGCGATCTCCGCGGCCGCCTGGCTCGGGGACGTCGGGTGGATCGCGCCGTTGGTGCGGGTGGCGATGTCGCGCACCGCGTCGGTGGTGGCGCCGCCGTAGACGTCGACGACGTGCACCTCGACCGGGTCGATCGAGAGCGACTTCAGCACGATGTCGTTCGCGGTCAGGTTGGTGTACGGCTCGGGGTCGAGCGGCGGGGCGTCGGCGAGCACGATCGCCATCTTCTTCACGCCGGGCCGCCAGGAGAGGTTGAACGCGGTGTTCAGACCGGAGTACATCGTCTCCGGCCAGTCGCCGCCGTCACCGAGCTGCAGCCCCTGGATCGCCGCGTTGATCGTCGTGGCGTCGCTGGTGAAGTCCTGGTCGAGCTTGCTCGGGTAGTCGCCGGCCGTGCCCGTGCGCTCGACGAAGTCGCGGTAGTCGACGAGCGAGAAGCGGGCAGCGCTGGTGCGCGCGGCGACGTCGTTGACCAAGTCGACGGCTGCCGCCTTCACGGAGTCGATCGAGCCGCCCATCGAGCCCGTCGTGTCGATCACGAACGCGATGTCGACCGCGCCGCCGGCTTCGATGTCGAACGTCAGCGGCAGCGTCTCCGGCCGCCCGCCGAGCAGGTTCGCGATCTCCTGGTGGCCGGTCGAGTTGAAGTGGTACCACTCGGCCATCGTGAAGGTGTCGAACTCGTGGATCCAGCGGTCCGGGTTGCGCGACGTGGTGCGGCCGTCGGGCTCGTGGCCGGCGAAGTGCGTCTTCACGTCGTCGAGCAGCGTCACCTTCGCGCCGCCCTCGGCGTTGATCGCCGCGACCGCCGCCTCCTGACCTTCGTCGCCCATGTCGCCGAGCTCGCGGATCTCGCGGCCGACGGCGTAGTTGTCGAGGAACAGGAAGCCGCCGCGGAGGTGGAAGTCCGGATCCTTCTCGAGGTACGGGTAGGTCACGAGCACGATCTGCGCGTCCGGCCGCAGGCGCGACTTCAGCGTGCGCAGGAACTGGCCGGTGCGGACGCCGACGTCGCCGATCGCGTCCTGGGCCGCGTCGATCTTCTCGCGGCACGTGCCCGGGTCGCGGAAGCCGAGCGCGAAGCACTCCTTGACGATCGTGGCGAACTCGACGTCGTTGCCGCCGATCGTGAACAGCACGAGGTCGGTGTCGCGCCCGACCGCGTTGATCTGCGGGTGCATGTAGCGCTCGCAGTCGTACCAGACGGTGGTACCGGGGCCGACGCGCGGATCCTGGTAAGCGCCCGTGGCGGTGATCTCGTACGCCTCGTCGTCGCGGTAGCGCGAGTTGCAGTCGCCGCGCGAGTCGAGGGCCGCGCGGGCGCCCGCGTCGTCCTTGTCGACCTCGTCCGGCACGTAGACCGCCGCGCGCTTGGTGTCCATGTTGCGGCGGTTGGTCAGGCCGTTGATCACGCCGCCCGAGCAGGCGCGGTTGACGAAGGTCACGTTGTACGACGCGCGCAGCGTGTCGAGGTAGCGCTCGGCCCAGTTGCTCGAGCTGCGGTAGCAGTCCTTCGGGCCGTAGTAGTCACCCGCGCCGTTGCCGGCCGAGTAGGAGTCGCCGAGCTGCACGACCTTCAGCGGCCGCGCCGTCGACTGCGCCGACGCCGCCGCGGGCACGAGCCCCGCCAGTGCTCCCAGGAGCACGCACACACCAGCCAGCCTCTTCACGGTCCTGCCACCCTTCGCGTCCTTGCACCGTCCCCTGTTGGCCGGCGACGGCGAAAGCTATGGGCGATGTCGGTGCTGCCGACATCGCACATACGTCCAAAGCCCTAGCGGTAAGTTCAGGGCAATGTCTCTTCTGAACCAGATCTCGAAGTTCGCCCGCTCACGGCAGGGCCGCAGGTTCGCCTCGCAGGCCGGCCGCTACGCCCGCAGCCCCGAGGCGCGGGCCAAGCTCGACCAGGTGCGGCGCCAGCTGGCGAGCCGCAAACGGCCGCGCTGAGCATGCCGACCGGCGCGCAGCTGATCCTGGGCCTGCTCGAGGAGCGCGGCGTCGAGGTGTGCTTCGGCCTGCCCGGCGTGCACAACCTGCCGCTCTGGGAGGCGCTGCGCGACTCGCCGATCCGGCTGATCGGCGTCCGCCACGAGCAGGCCGCCGCGTACGCCGCCGACGGCTACGCGCGCGCGACCGGCAAGCTCGGCGTCGCGCTGACGACCACCGGCCCCGGCGCCGCGAACACGCTCGCCGCGGTCGGCGAGGCGTGGGCGTCGCGCTCGCCGGTGCTGGTGATCGCGACCGACATCCCCTCGGGCCTGCGGCGTCCCGGCGTCTACCGCGGCGTGCTGCACGAGACGACCGACCAGGCGGCGATGTTCGCGCCCGGTCACGAAGTCCACGCACCGCGCGCTGGCGCCCGACCTCGTCGCGCCCGCGGCCGCCGCCGCGATCGCCGAGGCGGTCGCCCAGCCGTTCCGGCCCGTGTACCTGGAGATCGCCACCGACCTGCTCGGCGCCGCGGTGCCGGACGGCGCGCCCGAGCCGCGGGCGACCGAGCTCGCCGACCGCGGACGGCGAGCTCGAGACGGCGGTCGCGCGGCTCGCGGCGGCGCAGCGGCCGCTGATCTGGGCGGGCGGCGGCGCGCGCGACGCCGGGCCGGCGGTGGCGCGGCTCGCCGAGCGGCTCGGCGGCGCCGGTCATGTGCACCTACGGCGCGGCGGGCCTGCTCGCGCCGTCGCACCCGTGCCTGGTCGGCATGCCGGCGCACGTGGAGCCGGCCGGGCGGCTGTGGGACGGCGCCGACGTCGTCGTGGCGATCGGCTCCGACCTCGACGGCGTGCAGACCCAGAACTTCGCCCAGCCGCAGCCGCCGGCGCTGATCGCGGTCAACCTCGACGCCGAGGACGCGACGAAGAACTACCGCGCCGACGTGATGCTCGAGGGCGACGCCACGCGCGTCACCGCCGCGCTCGCCGAGCGGGTCGAGGACCGCGGCGGGCTCGAGCGCGCTGGCCGAGCGCCTGCACGAGGTGCGCGCCGAGGCCTGCGCGCAGCTCGACGACCGCGCGCTGCGGTTCCTCGACGCGATCCGCTTCGCGCTGCCCGACGACGCGGTCGTGGTCGCCGACATGTGCATCCCCGGCTACTGGCTCGCCGGCTTCCACACGCCGTCCGCGGCGCGGCGGCTGCAGACGCCGCTCGGCTGGGGCACGCTCGGCTACGCGTTCCCGGCCGTCGATCGGCGCGGCGCTGGCGGGCACCGGCCCGACGGTCGCGGTCGTCGGCGACGGCGGCTTCCTGTTCGCGCAGCGGCGAGCTCGCCACGGTCGCGCAGGAGCAGATCCCGCTGACGATCGTGCTCGTCGACGACGGCGGCTACGGGATGCTGCGCTACGACCAGGACAAGGCCGGCGACGAGCGCTACGGCGTCGACCTCGACACGCCCGACTTCGCCGCGCTGGCCGCCGCCTTCGGCGTGCGCGCGGAGACGGTCGACGGGCTCGACGACGCGTTCGGCGAGGCGCTCGCGCGCCAGGTCGCCGACCCCGCCCCGTCGATGCTGGTGGCGAACACGCCGGACCCGCTCGTGCCGCCGCCGAACACCTCGCCGAACTGGTACCGCAAGCGGCGATGACGCCGCGAGCGCGTGCTCGCGTTCCGGCTGGCCGGCCATCACCTGCACGAGCGGCTGCCGCCCGGGTCGGCGGACGTCGCCGCGGCCGCCGGCGGGCTGCAGGACCTGCCGCCGGGCAGCGCCGGCGTCGGCCTCGCCGCGCGCGTGCAGGACGCCGCGCCGGAGGACCTCGACGCGCTCGTGGTCGTCGTACACGCGCCGCGGTGCGGCGTGCGCGGTCGCGCAGCGCGACCTCGCGGTCGTTCACCACCGCGCTCGCCCCGCCCGACGAGGCGGCCGCGAAGGCGATGCTCGGCACCGCCCCGCGCACGCTGCCCGCGGGCGTCTCCGCGCTCGAGGCGCTCGACCGCGTCAGCGCCGCGGTGCAGGACGCGCTCGCGGACGGCCCGCTCGACCGCGACGCGTTCCACCAGGCGCTGCGCGAGCGGCTGCCGCACGAGCTGCTGTGGTGGTGCCAGGGCTGCGGCAGCCACCACGTGCACCCGCTGCTGTGGCGCGCGACCGGCATCAAGGGCGTGCTCGCGATCGCCGGCCGCGAGGGCCGCACGACGCGCGTTCGGCGCGCCGCCGCCCGCGCCGCCGGTCGACGACGCGCGCGCCGAGCTCGTCCGCCGCTTCCTGCACGCCTACGGGCCCGCCAAGCCGGCCACGTTCGCCGACTGGGCGGGGATCGCGAAGGCCCACGCCCGCGCGCTGCTCGACCACGCCGCCGGCGAGCTCGCGGAGGTCGAGGGCGCGGCTGATCCTGCAGGCCGACGCGGACGCGCTGGCCGACCCGCCGCGGGCGAGCGGCGTGCGGCTGATCGGCGGCTACGACCCGTACCTCGACCAGCGCGACCGCGAGACGCTGTTCCCGGACAAGGCCGTCCGCACGCGCATGCGGCGGCCGATCGGCAACCCGGGCGCGCTGCTGGTCGACGGCGCGCTGGCCGGCATGTGGCGGCCCGAGAAGCGCGGCCGCAGGCTCGTCGTCAGCGTCGAGCCGTTCGGCCCCGCGGCGCGCCGCCGTGAGCGGCGGTCGCCGCCGAGGCCGAGCTGGCCGCCCCGCACCGCGGGTGCGAGACGGCCGAGGTGCGTTGGTCTACAGCTTGAAGTCCAGCTGGGCGTCGATCTCGACGACGTCCATCTGGGCCTTCTGCAGCTTGCCGGCGTAGTCCCAGTTCATCGACTGCCAGCGGGTGAACTGGTCGAGCACCCAGACGCCGGACTGGCGCGAGCCGTTGCCGGACTTGCCGTTGCCGCCGAACGGCAGGTGCGCCTCGGCGCCCGAGGTCGAGTTGTTGACCGACACCATGCCCGCGCTGATGCGCTCGCGGAAGCGCAGGGCGTGCTCGCGCCGAGGTGGTGTAGATCGAGGACGAGAGGCCGTAGCCGTGGTCGTTGGCCAGCGCCATCGCCTCGTCGAAGGTGCGGAACGTCGCGACGCCGGTGATCGGGCCGAACGTCTCCGTCGCGTAGATGTCGTCGTCGATCGTCACGCCGTCGACGATCACCGGGTGGTAGAAGAGCCCGGCGTCCGGGTCGCCGACGAAGCCCTCGCGCGGGTTGTCGGAGGTGATCCGGCCGAGCGCGGTCGATCCGTGCGTGGTGTGGTGGTCGCGGATCAGCCCGAGCCAGTCCTCGAAGCGCTCGGCGAAGCGCTCGTGCAGCATCGGCCCGTAGAGCACGTCCTGCGCCGGGTCGCCGATCGCGGCCTCGCGCAGGCGCGCGTCGAGCTTGCCGACGAACTCGTCGTGGATCGACTCGTGGACGATCGACGGTGCCGAGCGACGTGCAGCGCTGGCCCGCCGTGCCGTAGCCGCCGAACAGCGCGCCCTCGACCGCGAGGTCGACGTCGGCGTCGTCCATCACGACCATCGGGTTCTTGCCGCCGAGCTCGAGGCACGGCGACTGCAGGTGGCGGCCGCAGAGCTCGCCGATCTTCGAGCCGACCGCGCTCGAGCCGGTGAAGCCGACCTTGTCGACGAGCCGCTGCTCGAGCGCCTGCTCGAGGCCCGCGAACGTCGTCGGGCCGTCGGCCTGGACGAGGTTGAGGACGCCGCCGGGCACGCCGCCCGCGAGGAAGATCCGCGCCATCGCGTCGCCCAGCGCGGGCGAGTACTCGGCGGGCTTCCAGACGACCGCGTTGCCGCACAGGATCGCGGGCACGAGGTACCAGGCGGGCACGGCGACCGGGAAGTTGCCGGCGGTGATGATCGCGGCGACGCCGACCGGCATCCGGAACGTGAAGAGCTGCTTGTTCGGCATCTCCGACGGCACGGTCTGGCCGTAGAGGCGACGCCCCTCGCCGACGAAGAAGTCGCAGGTGTCGATGATCTCCTGCACCTCGCCGAGCGACTCGGCGTACGGCTTGCCGACCTCGCGCGTGACGAGCTGCGACAGCGCCTCCTTGTTGGCCTCGAACAGGCGGCCGACGTTCGCGATCACGCGGCCGCGGGCGGGCGCCGGGACGGCGGCCCAGGCCTTCTGCGCCTCGCGCGCGGCGCGGCAGGCGGCGACGAACGTCGCGGCGTCGGCGAGGCGCACCTCGGCGACGACGTCGGAGGTGTTGGCGGGGTTCGTGGAGGTCAGGTGGCCGCCCGGGGCGTCGCCGGCGGGCTGCCCGTCGACGATCGAGCCGATCTCGGCAGTGGCAAGCGTGCTCATGACCTTCACGGTATCCGGTGCGTCCATGCCCCACCGACCATCGTCGCCGTGACCTGTGCGCCTTCGAGGTCAACGAACGGGTCGCGGTCGAGCACGGTCAGGTCGGCGAGGCGGCCGGGCGCGAGCGTGCCGCGGCGGTCCTCGTCGCCCGCCAGCCACGCGGGCGCGACCGTCGACGCGACCAGCGCGTCGCCGAGGCCGATCGTCTCGTGCGCGCGCCAGCGGCGCCCGGTCACGTCGCGCAGCGCGGCCAGCGGGTCGAGCTCCTCGACCGGGGCGTCGGAGCCGAGCGCCAGCCGGGCGCCGCCGGCCTGCAGCGAGCGGTAGGCGTAGGCGCCGTCGAGCCGGTCCGCCCACAGCGCCTCGGCGACCGGCTCGTCGGTGACGGCCATCGACGGCTGGATCGAGGCCGTCACGCCGAGCGCCCCGAACCGCGGCAGGTCGTCCGCGCTGACGCACTGCGCGTGCTCGATCCGCGGGCGCAGGCCGGCCCAGGCGTCGCGGGTCGCCGCGAACGCGTCGAGCGCCTCGCGGTTCGCGAGATCGCCGATCGCGTGCACGGCCATCGGGACGCGCAGCGCGGCGGCGGCGCGGATCAGCTCCTCGAAGCGCGCGCGGCTCGTGACCTCGACGCCGCTGCCGTCGAGCAGGCGGGCCGTGCGCGAGCCGAGCGTGCCGTCCAGGTACGCCTTCACGTAGCCGGGCCGCAGCAGGCCGTCCGCGGGCTCGGCGGCGCGCGCCGCCGCCAGCTCGTCGACGCGGTCGGCCGGCAGCGACTGCCAGACGCGCAGGTTCAGCTCGCCGGCGTCGCGCAGCTCGCGGAAGATGTCGAGCGAGCCGATCATGCCGTCCTTGTCGTGGATCGCGGTGATGCCGCGGGCGGCGGCGACCGGCAGCGCGGCGCGCGCCGCCTCGAGGAACTCCTCGCGTGTCGGCACCGTGAAGCGGTCGCGGAACGCCCACGCGGCCTCCTCGCGCAGGACGCCGCGCTCGAGGTCGACCTCGCCGCCGGGCCGCTCGAGGTCGCCGCCGGCGAACGCCAGCGCGGCCGAGTTCAGCCACAGCGAGTGCCAGTCGTTGGCGAGCAGCGCGACCGGCACGTCGCCGGTGACCGCGTCGAGCGCCTCGAGCGACGGCTCCCAGCCGTGCGCGGTCCATCCGTGGGCGCGCAGCCAGCGGCCCGCGGGCAGCTCGGCGACGGCGCGCGCGACCGTCGCCAGGATCTCGTCGCGCGTGCCGTGGAGCTGCAGCTCGCGCCGCAGCACCGCCCACGTCGGGAAGTGCACGTGCGCGTCGTTGAGGCCGGGCAGCACGCACCCGCCCTCCACGACCTCGGCGCCGGCCGGCTCCTCGTCGAGCGCCACGATCCGGTCGCCCTCGACGACCAGCGAGCGCGCCAGCGGCCGCGCCGGGTCGAGCGTCCGCACGACGCCGCGGACGACGACGGTCATCGCTCGGCCAGCGCGGCCTTGACGGCGTCGATCGGCGGGATCGACGCCGGGTCCTCGCCGCGCAGGACCGCGAGGTAGAGCGAGACGAGATCGCCGAGCAGGACGAGCGCCACGACGCGCTCGGCCGGGGTGTCGCCGGGCGCGGTCACGCGCTCGACCACCGCCGCGCCCGCGGCCGCCTGCTCGGCGGTCAGCTCGGCCCGCAGACGGTTGCGCTCGTGCGCCGCCGGGTCCTCGAGCAGGACCGCCGAGAACCGCGCCAGCTCGCGCGAGGCGGGCCAGCCGACGATCTCGTTGTGGTCGAGCTCCGGCAGCACGCTCGCGAACGCGGGCAGCCCGGAGTTCTCGTTGATCTGGCACTTCCAGCGGTACGCCACCGGAGCGGCGGCCTCGGCGCCGCTGACGACCGGGATCGTGCCGTGCAGCCGCCGCGCCAGCGTCTTGGCCGCGCCGTCCGCGGGCCCGTCCGGCCCCCACTCGGCGGCCAGCCGCTCGGCCAGCGCCGCCGCGGCCTCGATCTCCGCGCGCAGCGACGGCGCGGCGCCGCACAGCGCGGCCGCTTCGAGCGCCGCCACCAGCGCGTAGCCGACCGCCGCGCGCGGCTGGAAGCCGCCGGGCACCGGGATCACCGGCACGCCGTCGCGGCGCGCGCGCTCGATCAGCGCGCCGCCGGTGGTCGCGACGAGCCGCGGCGCCCCGCGCTCGAGCGCGTCGTCGTAGCCGCTCAGCGTCTCCTCGGTGTTGCCGGAGTAGCTCGAGCACAGCACGAGCGTGCTCGGGCCGGCCCAGCCGGGCAGCGCGTAGCCGTCGGCGACCACGATCGGCCGCCGCGCCCGCGCGCCGAGCACGCCGAGCGCCAGCCGCGCGCCGATCGCCGAGCCGCCCATCCCGGCCACGACGAGCCCGCCGGCGGCGTCGACCGGCGCGATCGCCGCCGAGTCGACCCGCCACAGCGCGTCGCGCAGGTGCACCGGCAGGTCGAGCATCTCGGCCGCCTGACCGGTGCTGTCGACCGCCGCGACGGCCTCGCGGTCGAGCGGGTCCGCCATCTAGAACAGCAGCGCGCCGTCGGGCAGCGTCACGCCCGGGAACAGCCGTGCGCCGTTGGAGATCACGTTGCCGTCGCCGATCGTGACACCCTCGCCGACCACGCTCATGCGGTCGACCGTGCAGCCGTCGCCGATCCGCACGCCGCCGCCGATGATGCAGCCGCTGATGTGGCAGTTCGCGCCGATCTCGGTGCCCTGCATGATCACCGCGCGCTCGACCATCGTGTTCTCGCCGACCGTGACGCCGCCCTCGAGCACGACGCGCCCGCCGATGCGGGCGTTCTCGGCGATCCGGCAGCCGCTCTCCACGAGCGCCGACGGGATGATGCGCCCGGCGTTCTCCACGTTCTGCTCGACGCACAGGAAGCCCTGCCCCATGCGCTCGACGACGTTCGTGCCGACCGTGCCCTCGAGGATGTCGAACGTCGCCTGCAGGTAGCGCTGCGGCGTGCCGATGTCGAGCCAGTAGCCGTCGGTCACGCAGCCGTAGAGGCCGTCGCCGACGAGGTTGGGGAACACGTCGCGCTCGATCGAGGCGTTCTGGTCGGGCTCGAGCAGGCCGAGCACCGCGTCGCGCTCGAGCACGTAGACGCCGGCCGAGATGTTGCGGGTGTCGATCTGGTCCGGCGAGGGCTTCTCGACGAACTCGGTCACCGCGCCGCCGTCGGCGGTCCGCACGAGCCCGTAGTTCGTGGGGTCGTCGACCGGCGTCAGCGCGAGCGTGGCGCGCGCCCCGCTGCGGTCGTGCTGCGCGATCTGGGCGGTCAGGTCGAGGTCGGTCAGCACGTCGCCGTTGAGCATCAGGAAGCGCTCGTCGAGCAGCTGCTCGGCGAACTTGAGCGCGCCGCCGGTGCCGAGCGGCCGCGGCTCCTCGACGTAGCGCAGCTTGATGCCGAGCGCCGTCCCGTCGCCGAGCACGTTGCGCACGCCGCTGGCCATGTGGCCGCACGACATCACGACGTCGTCGACGCCGTGCACCTGCAGCCAGTCGACCATGAACCGGATGAAGGGCCGGTCGACGAGCGGCACGACCGGTTTCGGCACGGTCGTGGTCAGCGGTCGCAGTCGCGTGCCTTCTCCGCCCGCCAGGATCAGCGCCTGCATCGTGTCAACCGCCTCCGTTCGCTTGTCTCGTGCGCCCGACTCCCTCGTACTTCAGGCCCGCCGCGGTGACCGCGCCCGGGTCGAGGAAGTTGCGCCCGTCCACGACCAGCTTCCCGCGCATCGTCCCTGCCACCGCGCCGAAGTCCAGCTCCCCGAACTCCGGCCACTCGGTGACGAGGACGACCGCGTCCGCCCCGGCGACCACCTCGGCGGCCGACGGCTTGAAGTCCACGCCGCGGATCAGCTTGCGCGCCTCGTCCTCGGCGACCGGGTCGTAGGCGCGGACCCGCGCGCCGGCGGCCTGCAGCCGTGCCGAGAGGACCAGCGACGACGCCTCGCGCATGTCGTCCGTGTTCGGCTTGAAGGCCAGGCCGAGCAGCCCGATCTCCTTGCCGACCAGCGAGCCCAGGTGCTTCTGGAGCTTGGAGATCACGCGCCGCTTCTGCAGCTCGTTGACCTCGATCACCGAGTTCAGGAGCTGGAAGTGGTAGCCCGAGTTGCCGGCGAGCTGCTTGAGCGCGGTCACGTCCTTCGGGAAGCACGAGCCGCCGAAGCCGATGCCGGCCTGCAGGAACTTCGGGCCGATGCGGTCGTCGAGCCCCATGCCGCGGGCGACCTCGACGACGTCGGCGCCCGTCTCCTCGCAGACGTTGGCGATCTCGTTGATGAACGAGATCTTCGTCGCCAGGAACGCGTTCGACGCGAGCTTGACCATCTCGGCGCTGCGGATGTCCGTGCGCACGAGCGGCGCGCCGAGCGGCTCGTAGAGCGAGACGACGGCGTCGCCGGCCCAGTCGCCGTCGTCGCCGACGACCACGCGGTCGGGCTCGAGGAAGTCCTTCACGGCCGAGCCCTCCTTGAGGAACTCGGGGCAGGAGACGTAGCGGAAGCCGCCCTTGTCCTGCTCGGCGAAGACGCGCTTGATGCTGTCGCCGGTGCCGACGGGCACGGTCGACTTCATCACGAGCGCGTGGCGGTCGGACGGCGGCATCGCGCCGACCACCGCGTGCACCGCGGACAGGTCGGCGTCGCCGGAGTAGGTGGGCGGGGTCCCCACGGCGACGAACAGCAGGCGCGCGTGGTCCAGCGCGTCGGCGAGGTCGGTGGAGAAGTGCATGCGGTCACGGTGGCGCGCGACGAGATCCTCCAGACCGGGCTCCCAGATCGGGACCCGGCCTTCCTGGAGACCGCGGATCTTCTCCGCGTCGATGTCGATGCACCAGACCTCGTTGCCCAGCTCGGCGAAGCCCGCTGCGGTGACGAGGCCCACGTAGCCCGTGCCGATGACCCCGATGGGCTCTCTCTCGGAACTGCTCATGTGGGCGGTCCAGCCTACTGATTGAGTCGTTCGAGCGAGGATGCGATCTCCAGCATCTGGTCCTCGCCGATCGACTGCGTGAGGGTGTTCGAGACCCAGTACACGGCCCGCCGGGTCTTCCACGCGACCAGCCGCAGGCGGCTGCCGTCGTAGTAGAGCTGGAACTTGCGCTTCTTGTGGGTGACCGTGTCGTCGGGGTTGTCGAGGATCGGCGGCGCGCGCCAGGTCATGCCCTGGACGCCGTAGTACTCGCCGATCCCGGGAGCGCGCAGCACGAGCCGGTAGGCGTCGTGGCGCTTGCCGCGCTCGTCCTTGAGGCGGTAGGTGCGCGGCTCGGTGCCCGAGTACGCCGACCCGGTCACGCGCGCCGTCGGGTAGTAGAACGGGAAGTCGAGCTCGGGGTCGGCCAGCACGGCCATCGACTCGCCCTCGGCGGTCTCCTCGAGCCCGCCGACCGGGCCCTCGCGCTTCTTGTTGCGCTTCTTGCGCACCTTCTCGAACTCGCGGTCGGCGCGGGTCGGCCGCGTGTCCCCCTTGCGCGGCGTCGCCGAGCCCTGGGTCGACATGAACTCGCGGTGCATCTGGCGCAGCCAGCCCTTCTTGGTGTACAGCCGCGAGTCGACCTGCGGGTTCTCGGCGTCGTAGACGCGGAAGCGGACCTCGTTGACCTTCGGCTCGTTCTCGGCCAGGAACAGCACGAGCCGCAGCAGCGAGAAGATCTCCTTCGTCGAGCGCAGCGAGCGGTCGACGGTCGAAGTAGCGGCTGAAGACGCGCACGAGGTGGCGGCTCTCGCCGAGCGACATCAGCCGGCGGACGCCGGACGCGTTCTGGGCCTGGCGCAGGAAGTCCTGCTGGCGCGCGGCGCGCACGAGGTCGCTGTCCTCGTGGCGGTAGCGCACGAAGTCGAGCGCGTCCTGGCCCAGCAGCTTCTGGTAGCCCGGCTCGATGTCGATCGTCGCGTAGTTCTCGCCCGACGAGTTGTCGTTGAAGTAGCGGCGGTCGATGTCGACGTAGACGCCGTTGACGTAGTCGACGGCGCGCCGGAACGCGCCGTAGTCCATGACCATCACGTTGGTGATCGGGAAGCGCTCGCCGGTCGCGTCCTCGAACAGCTTCTTGACCGAGCGCAGCACGAGCCGGGCGCCGCCCTTGCGGCCGCCGTAGTCGTAGGCGGCGTTGACCTTGTCCTTGCCGTGGCCGGGGATCTCGACCGCGAGGTCGCGCGGGATCGACATCACGCCGACCGAGTCCTTGTCCGGGTCGGCGCGGACGAGCAGGATCGTGTCCGACCGCGGCGGGCTGTCGGAGTCCACGCCGTCGCGCTTGTCGGATCCGAGGATCATGAACGTGCGCGCGCCGCCGGCGTCGGCGCGGTCGAGCTCGGGGATCTCGATCGTGGCGCGGCCCTCGCGGATCGGCGCCGTGATGTCCTGCACCTCGCGGATCACCGCGACCGCGACGGCCGTCGCGGTCAGGCACATGATCAGGAGCGTCGCGCCGCCCGCGCGCAGCAGCATCTTGCGCCCCACGTGGGGCGGCCGGTCCTCAGGCGTCACGCGACCTTGTCCTCCACCGCGCGCAGCGGCGCCGCGACCGAGCGCGCGAACTGCACGAGCAGCTCGCGGTAGCGCGCGAGCGAAGCGATCGAGACCCACTCCTCGGGGCCGTGGTGGCCGGCGCCGGACGGGCCGAACTCGACGGCCGGGATCCCGGCGCGCAGGAACGACACGGCGTCGGACGCGCCGTCACGGCCGACCGTCACCGCCGCGCCGTCGTCCGGCTCGACCGTGTCGAGCAGCGCCTGCACGTACGCGTTCGAGCGCGAGACGTGCGCGGGCGGGAAGACGAACGTGCGCTTGACCTCGATGTCGGCGATCGCCCGGATCGCCTCGAGCAGCTCGGCCGGATCCTGGTTCGGGAGGTAGCGGATGTCGACGTCCATCAGGCACGTGTCGGGGACCTTGTTCGGCGCGTCCCCGCCGACGATGCGCCCGAGGTTGATCGACGGCCGGTCGAACAGCTCGGAGGACTCGCGCGAGAACGGCAGGGACTCGATTCGGCGGAAGACGTCGACCGCCTTCACGATCGCGTTGTCGCCGAGCCAGGGCGTCGACCCGTGGGCGGCGCGCCCGCGCACGAGCAGCCGCATCGCCAGCACGCCCTTGGCCTGGATGCCGATGTGCAGGTTGGTCGGCTCGCCGGTGATCGCGAAGTCGCCCACGTAGCCGCGGCGCACCAGGTCGTCGCTGCGAGCGGATCTCGATGTCCTCGGACTCCTCGTCGGGCACGATCACGAGCCGCACGCGCACGCCCTCGACGCCGGTCAGGTCGTGCGCGGCGCAGCATCATCGCCGCGAGCCCGCCCTTCATGTCGTAGGCGCCGCGGCCGTACAGCCGGTCGCCGTCGGTCTGCGGCGCGAACTGCTCAGGCCGCCCGGGCACCACGTCGAGGTGGCCGTGGAAGACGAGCGTCGGCGCGCCCTCGGCCCCGACCGCTGCGGTCAGCGCGTGGAGGTCACCGAACCGGTGCGCCTCGACATCGATGTCCCGGGCCTCGAGCCACCCCTTGACGAATCCCGCCGCCGCGTGCAAGCCCTCCGCGGTGGAGGTGTCGTAGGTGACCAGGCGCTCGGTCAGAACGCGTTCATCCACCCGCGAGAGGGTAGCGTCGGTGTGGGACACTGGGTGCCCGGGAAAGGAGCGCACATGACGCCGGCGAGCCATCAGACGGTCCGACTCTCACAGGGCAAGCACCGCGACCCCGATCACGGGGCCTGCGTCATGGAGCTGGCCTCGATGCTCGCGGGAGAGCAGTTCAGCGACCGGCCGCGCTGCGTCGACCCCGTGATCGCGGGCTTCCTGCGCACGTACAACGACGGCATCGACGAGGAGCGCCGGCAGGAGCTGCTGCCGCTCGCCGCCGAGGTCGTCGGCAGCCGCACGACCGCCGGCGTCCAGGCCGAGCGCGCGCGGATGTGCCTGCGCTGGGCCCAGCACCGGCACGTCGAGCGCCGACGCGGAGCGCGGCGGCTGTTCCCCGGGCGCCAGCTCCTGCCCGACGCGCGGCTCGGCGACGACGCGGCCGGCACGCTGGCCGGCCGGCTCGCGGTCAGGAAGGCCGGCCGCCGCCACTCGGCGGCCGACCACGCCGCCGCGCTCGCGTTCGTGCGCGAGCTGCTCGCGGTCGGCACGCCGCGGACTCAGCCCGCGGCGCCGCCCTCGGCGATCTTGACGAACGCCTCGTAGCGCCGCTTGGCGCGCTCGGCGGCGCGGTGCTCCTCGGTGTCCGCCTCGGCGCTGTCGAGATCCTTCTCGGCGCGCTCGAGGCGGCTGCGCAGCTCGCCCGCGTCCAGGTCGTCGACGCTTGAACGCCTCGTCGACCAGGACGAGCGCGCGATCGCCGGCGACCTGCAGGTAGCCCTCGCCCTGCGCGAAGCGGATGATGTCGGACTCGGACTTGTAGAGCCGCAGCTCGGTCGGGTCGAGCAGCGCCAGCATCGGCTGGTGATGCGCGAGGAGGCCGATCGAGCCGACGGACGTCTTGGTGGAGACCATCTCCACCTCGTCGTTGAAGACCTCACCCTCGGGGGTGAGGACCTCGACCTGGAAGGGCGTGCGCGCCACCAGCTGTCCTTCTTCTTCACGGACTCGACGACGTCGTCGATCGAGCCCTTGAGCAGGAACGCCGACTCGGGCAGGTCGTCGTGCTTGCCGTCGAGCACCTCGCGGAACGAGCGCACGGTCTCGGTGATCGGCACGTACACGCCCGGGGTGCCGGTGAACTGCCTCGGCGACGTGGAACGGCTGCGACAGGAAGCGCTCGATCTTGCGGGCGCGCTGCACCAGCACCTTGTCCTCGTCGGAGAGCTCGTCGATGCCGAGGATGGCGATGATGTCCTGCAGCTCGCGGTAGCGCTGCAGCACCTGCTTGACCTCGTTGGCGACGTTGAAGTGCTCGTCGCCGAGGATCTCGGGCTTGAGGATCGTCGACGTCGAGTCGAGCGGGTCGACGGCCGGGTAGATGCCCTTCTCGGAGATCGACCGCGACAGCGTCGTCGTCGCGTTGAGGTGGGCGAACACCGAGGCGGGCGCCGGGTCGGTGAGGTCGTCGGCCGGCACGTAGATCGCCTGGATCGACGTGACCGAGCCCTTGCGGGTCGACGTGATGCGCTCCTGCAGCTGGCCCATCTCGGACTCCAGCGTCGGCTGGTAGCCGACCTGCGACGGCATGCGGCCGAGCAGCGCGGAGACCTCCGAGCCGGCCTGCACGAAGCGGAAGATGTTGTCGATGAAGAGCAGCACGTCCTGGCCCTCCTCGTCGCGGAAGTACTCCGCCATCGTCAGCCCGGACAGGGCGACGCGCATGCGCGCGCCGGGCGGCTCGTTCATCTGGCCGAAGACGAGCATCGTCTTGTCGATCACGCCCGACTCGCTCATCTCGAGCCAGAGGTCGTTGCCCTCGCGCGAGCGCTCGCCGACGCCGACAGAAGGCGGACAGGCCGCCGTGCTCCTGCGCGAGGTTGTTGATCAGCTCCTGGATCATCACCGTCTTGCCGACGCCGGCGCCGCCGAACAGGCCGACCTTGCCGCCCTTGGCGTAGGGCGCGAGCAGGTCGACGACCTTGATGCCGGTCTCGAACATCTCCTCCGTCGGCGTGAGCTGCTCGACGGTCGGCGCGGGACGGTGGATCGGCCAGCGGTCCAGGCCCTCCTCGAGCGCGTCGCCCTCGTCGATCGGCTCGCCGAGCAGGTTGAAGATGCGGCCGAGCGTCGCGCGCCCGACCGGGACCGTGATCGGGCCGCCGGTGTCGATCGACGTCGGAGCCGCGGGCGAGGCCGTCCGTCGAGTCCATGGCGACCGCGCGGACGCGGTCGTCGCCGAGGTGCTGCTGGACCTCGCAGCACGAGGTCGTCGCGGTCCTCGCGCTCGACGAGCAGCGCGGAGTAGATCTCGGGCAGCTCCTCGGGGAACACGGCCTCGATGACGACGCCCTGGATCTCCTCGATGCGGCCGACGTTCGTTCTCGGTCGCGCATCTCCGTCTCGCTCTCCGCGGTGACAGCCATGTCGGCGTCTCCTTAGGTGAGGCCCTCGGCCCCGGACACGACTTCCATGATCTCCTGCGTGATCTCCGCCTGGCGCTCGCGGTTCATCTGCAGGGTGAGGTCCTTGATGATGTCCCCGGCGTTCTCGCGACGCGTTGCGCATCGCGGTCATGCGCGCGCCGTGCTCGGAGGCCGTGGACTCCAGCAGCGCCCGGAACAGCGAGATCTCGACGTAGTCGGGGACGAGCCGCTGGAGGATGTCCTCCGGGTCGGGCTCGTACTCGGTCAGCGCGGTGTGACCCGTGCTCGCCTTCTCCTCCTCGGCCTCCTCGCCGGCGGCACGGCCGCCGAGGCCCTCCGCGGCGCCCTCGAGGATCGTCGCCTGCTGCAGCGGCAGCAACGTCTCGCGCGTGACCTCCTGGGTCAGCGCGGACACGTAGCGGTTGTAGACGATCTCGACGCGGTCGACCTTGCCGTCGACGTAGGCGCTGACGAGGTCGGACGCGATGTCGCGCGCGTCGGCGTACGACGGGCGGTCGGTGAAGCCCGTGTACGCGCCGGCGACCTCGTTGCCGCGGAACGCGAGCGACGACACGCCGCGGCGGCCTGAGGCGTACCAGACGAGCTCGCGCCCGTCCGCCGAGTGGTCGGCGCCGACGCGCACGCCCGCGCGGACGATCTGCGAGTTGAACGCGCCGGCCAGGCCGCGATCAC
This sequence comes from uncultured Solirubrobacteraceae bacterium, assembly GCA_963843485.1. Classification (GTDB taxonomy): domain Bacteria; phylum Actinomycetota; class Thermoleophilia; order Solirubrobacterales; family Solirubrobacteraceae; genus DASSUW01. The sequence goes on from CAWJKK010000004.1 coordinate 202,037, forward strand.
CCGTGATCGAGCAGCAGGCCGACGGTGCTGCTCGGACTCGTGCTCGTTGAGGATCGGCAGGTTCGGGACGTTCTGCGCCGCCTCGGCCGCCTGCCGGGTCATCCGCCGGATCGCGGAGGCGTACGGCCGCAGCGCCTCGATGCGCTGCTCGGCGCGGCGCAGCCGGGCGGCGGCGACCATCTCCATCGCCCGCGTGATCTTCTGGATGTTCTTGACCGAGCCGATGCGGCTCTTGACGTCCTTCTGTGCCATCGCCTACGCCGCCGCAGTCTCCGCCTCGGGCTCCGACTCCTGCTCCTGCTCGGGCTCCTCGCGGTGCCCGCCGCCCTCGCGGATGGCCTGCTCGTCGCTGAGCGGGTGGCCCTCCTCGTCGAGGTCGTAGCCGAAGTCCTCGCGCGTACTGCTTGACGGCGTCGTCGAGCGACTTCTGGACCTCGTCGGACCAGTCGCTGTCGGCGATCTTCTTCAGCGTGTCGGGCGATCTCCGCGTGCATGCGCTCGACGAGGCCCTGGTGGAACTCGTCGACGCGGTCGGCGTTGATCCGGTCGACGTAGCCGTTGGTCGCGGCGTACACGACGGCGACCTGGTCCTCGACCGCGAGCGGCGAGCGCTCGCCCTGGTTGAGCGACTTCACGAGCCGGTCGCCGCGGGCCAGCGTGCGCTGGGTGTCCGGGTCGAGGTCGGACCCGAACTGCGCGAACGCCTCGAGGTCGCGGTACTGCGACAGCTCGATCTTCAGCTTGCCGGCCACCTTGCGCATCGGGGCGATCTGCGCGGCGCCGCCGACGCGCGACACCGAGATGCCGACGTTGATGGCCGGGCGCACGCCCGAGTTGAACAGCGTCGGCTCGAGGAAGATCTGGCCGTCGGTGATCGAGATGACGTTCGTCGGGATGTAGGCCGACACGTCGCCGGCCTGCGTCTCGATGATCGGCAGCGCCGTCAGCGAGCCGCCGCCGAGCTCGTCGTTGAGCTTGACCGCGCGCTCGAGCAGGCGCGAGTGCAGGTAGAAGACGTCGCCGGGGTAGGCCTCGCGCCCGGGCGGGCGGCGCAGCAGCAGCGACATCTGGCGGTAGGCGTACGCGTGCTTGGTCAGGTCGTCGTAGACGATCAGCGCGTGCTTGCCGTTGTAGAGGAAGTGCTCGGCCATCGCGCAGCCCGCGTACGGCGCCATGAACTTGATCGGCGCGGCCTCGTCGGCCGGGGCGGCGACGATGATCGTGTTGTCGAGCGCGTTCGCCTCCTCGAGCTGGCGCGCGATGCCGACGACGGTCGACATGCGCTGGCCGATCGCCACGTAGACCGAGACGACGCCGGTGTCCTTGTTGTTGATGATCGTGTCGACCGCGATCGCCGTCTTGCCGGTCTGGCGGTCGCCGATGATCAGCTCGCGCTGGCCGCGGCCGATCGGGATCATCGCGTCGATCGCCTTCAGGCCGGTCTGCAGCGGCTCCTTGACCGGCTGGCGCTGGACGACGCCGGGGGCCTTGAACTCGGCCGGGCGCGTGCCCTCGGAGTTGATGTCGCCCTTGCCGTCGAGCGGCTGGCCGAGCGGGTCGACGATGCGGCCGCGCAGCGCGTCGCCGACCGGGATCTCCAGCAGCCGGTTCGTGCGCTTGACGGTGTCGCCCTCGACGATCTTCGTCCCACGGGCCGAACAGCACGGCGCCGACGTTGTCGGACTCGAGGTTGAGCGCGAGACCGGTGACGTCGTGCGGCAGCTCGAGCATCTCGAACGCCATCGCGTTCTCGAGGCCGTGGATGCGCGCGATGCCGTCGCCGACCGACAGGACCGTGCCGACCTCGGTGAGGTCGGCCTCGCCGGCCTCGAGGCCCTCGATCCGGCTCTTGAGGATGGACGTGATCTCGTCGGGCTTGATCTGCATTAGGCGACTCCTGTCGTCCGCGAGTTGCTTCGAAGGTCGAGCGTTGCGGACGGAGGCGTCGAGCACGGAGTTGCCGACGCGGACGACGATGCCGCCCAGGAGGTCGGGCTCCACGCTCGAGGAGAGCTCGACCCGCCGGCCCGTCTGCTCGCCGATGCGGTCGCCGAGCTGGCGCGACCGTCCCCTCGTCGAGCTCGACGGCCGAGGTGATCCGCACCGGCAGCAGCTGGTTCTCGCGCTCCCACAGGTCGTCCAGGACCGCGCGGATGCGGAAGATGACCGGCATGCGGTGCTTCTCGATCAGCAGCTCGAGGAAGTTCGACGACCGTCGGGTCGGCGTCCGTGAGCGGCCGGTCCAGCCCCTCCTTCTTCTCCGGCGTGGAGAAGTACGGGGAGAAGAAGAAGACCTGCAGCTCGCGGGTCTCGTCGAGCGCGTCGGCGAACTCGCCGATCTGCTCGCGGACGCCGTCCAGCTTGTCGCCGTCCTTGGCGACCTCGAACAGCGACCGTGCGTAGACCGCGGCGATCTCCTCCATCAGCCCCGGCGCTCCTCGCCTGACAGGGACGCGAAGTCGAGCTCGGACAGCGCCTCGTCGACGAGCCGCTTCTGGTCGTCGCTCGTCGAGCGACTTGCGCGTGACCTTCTCGGTGGCGAGCACGGTGAGGTCGGCGACCTCGGAGCGGATCTCCTGGATCGCGCGGCGCGTCTCGGCCTCGATGTCGCTTGCGCGTCTGCTCCATCATCTCCTCGCGCTTGGCGCTGCGCCTCGGCTGACGATCTCGGCCTCCGCGTCCTCGCCGGTCTTGCGCGCGCGGGCGACGATCTCGTCCGCCTGCGCCGCGGGCCTCGGCGAGCCGCTCGCGGTACTCGGCGAGGATGCTCGTCGGCCTCGCGGCGCGTCTGCTCGGCGTCGTCGATCGACTCCTCGATCGCCCGCTGGCGCTTGTCGAGCGCCTCGGCGATGCGCGGGAACGCGAGCTTGCTGAGGATGAACATCGAGATGCCGAAGACGAGCAGCGTCCAGATCATCAGCCCGATGTCGGGCGAGACGAGGAAGCTCCCGCCTCCTCCTCGCCGCCGCCCTCCGCCTGCGGCGAGGACGACGTTGTTGATGATGCTCGAGAGCATGACGGCCTAGAGGAAGAAGGCGATCAGGCCCGCCACGAGGCCGTAGAAGAAGCACGCCTCGGTCAGTGCGAAGCCGAGCCACTGGATGCTGGTGATCTCGTCGCGCATCTCGGGCTGGCGGGTCACCGACTCGATGACCTTGCCGAAGATGATGCCGATGCCGACGCCGGCGCCGACGGCGCCGAGACCGCCGCCGACACCGAGGGCGATCGCCTTGCCGGCGTCGGCCGCGGTCTCGGCGCCCGCCTGGGCGAAGAAGGTCAGGAAAGTTGCGAGCAGGTCCACCGAATGCTCCTTTGCGTTAGTGGTGTTCGGCGACTGCGCCGCCGAGGTAGATGGCAGTCAGCGTGGCGAAGATGAACGCCTGAAGCGTCGCGACCAGGCCGACCTCGAAGAGGAAGAGCGCGATCGCCGAGCGGGAGGGTGAAGACGCCGAGCGCCTCGAGCCCGAGCAGCACGGCCAGGCCGCCGGACATGAACAGGATGATCAGGTGGCCGGCGAGGATGTTGGCGAAGAGACGGACGCTGAGCGAGATCAGCCGCATGAAGTTCGACAGCAGCTCGAGGAAGAAGATCGGGATCGCCGCCGGGCCGCTGATCCCGGGCGGGATCAGGCTCTTGAGGTAGCCGACGAAGCCCTTCGCCCGGATGCCCTCGACGTTGTAGGAGACGAAGACGATCAGCGCCAGCACGAGCGGCACCGACACGTTGGCCGTCGCCGCGTAGATCGCGAACGCCGGGATCTCGACGCCGAACACGTCGATCGGGTGCTCGGTGTTCGTCGGCAGCGGGATGTAGCCGATCAGGTTCGAGTACCAGATGAAGAGGAAGAGGGCCCCGATGAACGGGAACCACTTGCGCGCCATCGCGTCGTCCATGTTGCCGCGCGTGATGTTGTCGCGCATCAGCGAGTAGAGCGACCTCGACGGCGGTCTGCACGCGGTTCGGCCGCGCCTGCATCCGGTCGCGCGATCCAGACCATCGTGACCGTGGTCAGGATCCCGGCGATGATCAGGTACATCACGGCCTTGTTGATGTCGAACGGCCCCGGCAGCTCGATCCAGGTGTCGAGCTGGAACTCGTTCTGCGGCTGGAACTCGTCGTTGTCGCGGCGCGTGAAGCCGAAGACGACGACGACGACGATCAGCGACAGCATGTAGAAGCCGAAGACTCCGAGGAGGACCTTGCGGTGTCATGGGCGTGGAGGCTTCCTCTCCAGGGGACGAAGGATCAATGAGGTGGCGAAGTAGACCGTGAAGGCGGCGAGCACCGTGATACCCGCGGTCAGCCCGTCCTCCCGCTCCGCCAGCAGACCGACGGCCAGGATGGTAAGGCCCACGAGCCAGGCGCGTACCAGCGCCGACGCCATGTTGAGCCCGAGCGCGCGCTTGTAGTCCTCCTGCTTGGCCGCCGAGCGCTCGATCGCGACGGCCGCGAAGCGCTGCAGGATCCAGACGCCGGCGCCGACCGCGAAGCCGACCGGCGGGGCGCCGAGCAGGATCACGAACGGTGCCGCCATCACGAGCAGCACGACGTCGAGGTAGCGGACGATCACGAGCGGATCGAACCGCGTGGTCACGGCGCTCTCAGCAGCTCCCACAGGCACGGAAGGCATGGTCGATCAGAGGGGTATCGGACATGGAAGATCGCGCCGCCCCCGGCCGTCCCCGCGCGCGTCGGCGGCGGCGGAAGCCGGACCTTCGGCTTCCTGGCCTGGGCTGGCGGGGCGCAGTGTAGCGGGATCCCGGACTTTGTAACAACTTTGTGACACGCGGCGCGAGCGGTGAGCGAAATGTGACCGCCCAGCGCGTGGCGCGCCGCGGTCAGGCGGCGGCTTTGACGCGCGCCGGCTCGCCGAGCGGCTGGTAGCCGGCCGGCACCACCGGGCGGCCCGCGCGCCGCGGGATCAGCAGCGCGGCGAGGAAGGCGAGCAGCAGCGCCGCCGCGGAGACGACGAACGCGATCACGAAGCCCTGCTCGGACGGCAGGCCGGACGCGCCGATGTGCGCGCCGACGATGCTGGCGGCGATCTGGGCGCCGAGCGCGCCGCCGACCGAGCGCATGATCGTGTTCATGCCGCTCGCGACGCCGGTCTGGCTCTGCGGCACCGCGTCGACGATCAGCGTGGCCATCGCCGCGAACGAGAGGCCGATGCCGGCGCCGGTGATGAACGAGTTGAGGTAGATGTGCCAGGGCGCGTCGTGCAGGAACGCGAGCTGGACGAAGCCGAGCGCGACGAAGCGCGATGCCGATCAGCAGCGGCAGCCGCGAGCCGCGGCGGCCGCCGAGCCAGCCCGCGATCGGGCCCGCGAACAGCATCACGAACGACGACGGCAGCAGGAACAGGCCGGCCTGCGTGACGCTCGCGCCGAACCCGTAGCCGGAGGCCTCGGGCATCTGCACGAGCTGCGGGATCAGCAGGAACGACCCGAACATGCCGAAGCCGACCATCAGCGCGGTGACGTTGGTCGTCCAGACCGGGCGCATCCGCATCATCCGCATGTCCACGAGCGGCTGCGGCTGCCCGAGCTCGTAGCGGCTCCAGACCGCCAGCAGCACGAGGCCGACGGCGATCAGCCCGAGCACCGGCGTCGAGGTCCAGCCCCAGGCGTTGCCCTCGCTGACCGCGACGAGCACGGAGCTGAGGCCGGCGGCGAGCAGCGCCGCTCCGCCCCAGTCGATCTTCGCGGGCGTCTTGACCGGCGACTCGGGGATGAAGAAGTGCGCGGCGACGCCGGCGCCGGCGATCACGACCAGGCTCAGCCAGAAGATCCACGTGTAGTCGAGGTGGTCGACGATCACGCCCGCGAGCACGAGGCCGGCGCCGCCGCCGATCCCGAACGTCGCCGAGATCAGGCCGATGCCGGTGCCGACGCGCTCGCGCGGGAACTCGTCGCGGATGATCCCGAACGCGAGCGGGAAGATCGCGCCGCCGAAGCCCTGGATCGCGCGCCCGGCGATCAGCACCTCGAGCGAGTTGGAGAGCGCGCTGACCAGCGTGCCGAGCGCCGAGCACGGCCAGCACCAGGACGAGCAGGCGGTTCTTGCCGAACATGTCGCCGAGCCGGCCGAGCACCGGCGTCGCGATCGACGCGGTCAGCAGGTAGACGGTGAGCACCCACGTGACGGCGGTGGTGGACGCGCCGTACTGGCGCTGGATCGCCGGCAGCGCCGGGGCGACCATGGTCTGCAGCAGCGCGAACGAGAGTGCGGCCGTCGCGAGGACCCCGAGGGTCAGGCCGTAGTGCTGGCGCTTCACGGCAGCTCGCGCTCCAGCACGTCGGCGAGCCGGCTCAGCAGCCGCGCCGCCTGCTCGCGCTCTTCGGGCTCGAGGCCGGCGAAGACGCGGCTGCGCCACTCCTCGGCGCGCGCATGCGCGCCCTCGACCATCGCCTCGCCGGCGTCGGTCAGCGAGACCAGGACGGCGCGGCGGTCCTCCTCGGAGTGACGGCGCACGATCAGGCCGTCGCGCGCCAGGCAGTCGAGCATGCGCGTGGCCGTCGGTGCGGCGACGCCGGCGCTCTCGGCCAGCTCGCCGACGGTCAGCTCGTCGGCGCTGCGGAGCGGCTCGAGCAGCTGGTACTGCGAGAGCGAGAGGCCGTCGAGGTGCGCGCGCCCCGCGCGGGCGCGGATCCGCCGCGTGGTGCGGAAGAACCGCTCCCACGAAGCGGTGAACTCTCGGGTCGCCGTGACTGCCATGCCAAACAAGTTAGCGAAGCAACCATTAGCTAACTAACTAATTCGGCGCGAGTGTGACCGACGTCACGCCGGGGGCGTGCGCCGCGCGGGGTCTAGGGCTCGACCTTGAGCTCGGCGATCGCCTCGCCGGTGCCGTGGAACTCGATCTCGTAGATCCCGGTCAGGTCGGCCGGGAACGAGACGAGCACGGTGCGGCCCGCGGGGATGTCGCGGTACTCGTCGTAGCCGTGGACGTGGATCTCCTCGTCCACGTCCGAGCGCACGCGGAAGCGGATGCGCTCGTCCTGCTCGAACTCGAGCTCGCGCACCTTGCCGCTCTCGAGCAGCGGCGGCGGCGGGGGCGTCGGCTCCGGGGTCGGGGTCGCCGTCTCGCGCGGCTCGGCCTCCTGCGGGGAGGCGGTCGCCTCAGGGTCGGCCGTGACCGTCGGCGTGGCCGTCGAGGACGCGGTGTCCTCCGGGTCCTCGCTGCTGTCGGCCAGCAGCACCACGGCGAAGATCGCGATCACGACGGCGATGGCGAGGAACGTGAAGCGCTGGCGGCGACCCATGACCCACGGAGGGTAGTAATCAGAGCCCGATGAACGCGCCGAGCAGGTCGGTCGCGTCCCGCGGGTCGACGCCGTGCTCGCGCTCGTACTCGCGGCGGGCGGCGTCGTCGACCAGCGCGAGCGCGAGCGCCTCGCGGCTCGAGCCCCACTCGCAGGCGGCGCGGTCGAGCGCGGCCAGCGCCGCGTCCTGGAGCAGGCCGTCGAGGCCGCCGGTGTCGGGCAGGTCGCGGTCCTCGCAGGGGCTGGCGATCGTGACCGGCTCGGGGGCGAAGCTCGGCGCGGCCAGGAGGGCGCCGAGCGCGAGGGCGAGCGCGGCGACCGCCGCGGCGGCGACCGCCTGCAGGTTGCGCGGCGGCAGCACCGCGAGCGCGGCCAGCAGCGCGAGCAGGCCGCAGATCGCGAACGCGGGCACGAACGCGGACTGGACGCCGGCGACCAGCGTCTCGTCGGCGCGCGCGGCGAGGTCGTCGTAGGCGGCGCGGTCCTCCGCGTCGACCTCGGCGCGGGCGCCGGCCAGCGCGCGCTGCAGCTCGCCGCGCGGGTCGACCGGGTCGAGGTCGCCGATCAGCGTGTCGACCAGCTCGAACTTCTCGAGCGGCGGGAGCCGGGCGTCGAGCACGATCGCCGCGCCCTGCTCGCGCGTCTCCGCCACCGCGTCGTCGAGCTGCGCGGCGGCGAGCGGCGCCAGCAGCGCGAGCGCCACGGTGATGCCGGCGTGGCGGATCGACAGCAGCCGCGCCGCCTCGCGCGGGTCGCGCTCCGGGATCAGCTCGCCGGACAGCGCGGGCAGCGCCAGGCCGAGCCCGAACCCGGCCATCAGCTGCGGCAGCACGGTCCAGGCGAGCGACGCGGTCGGCAGCGAGGCGAGCGCGAGCACCCCGCCCGCGACGAGCAGGGCGCCCGCGCACGCGCGCACCAGCGGCGCGCCGCGGACCCGCGAGCCGGCGAGCGCGGCCACGGGCAGCACCGAGACGGCCGCGGCGGCCGCGAGCGGGGACACCGACCAGCCGGTGACGAGCAGCAGCACGAGCAGGAACAGCACGCCGGTGAGCGCCGCCGAGAGCAGGGCCAGAGCGACGAGCGGGCGACCACCGAGGCGTGCGGGTCTGCGCCTCGGCCGCGGGCGTCGATCGCCGGCGCGACGGGGTCGCGCCGAGGTCGCAGCGCGGCGGCGCCGGCGAGCGCCACCGGCACCTGCACCAGGAAGATCGCCCGCCAGTCCAGCACCTCGGTCAGCACGCCGCCGAGCGCCGGCCCGGCCGCGAACCCGAACACGGCGGCGGTCGTCCACGTCCTGCCGCCCCGCCGCGCCCGCGTCGAGCAGCGTGAACGCGCCCATCAGCAGCGCCGCCGCGCCGACCGCCTGCACGCCGCGCAGCACCAGCAGCGGCGTCAGCGAGTCGGCGAGCCCGCACCCGAGCGAGGCGAGCCCGAACAGCAGCGACCCGCCGCACGCCAGCACGCGCGCGGACCCGCGCACGAGCGGCAGCGCGCATGGCGAGCACCAGCGTGTAGACGCCGAGCACCGCGGCGGCGCCTTCCACGGACGCATCGAGCTCGCCGATGATCGGCGGCAGCGCGAGCGTGACGATCGAGGCGTCGGCGAGCGCGAGCGCGACAACCAGGGCGAGTAGGAGGTGGCGGATCTCTCCATCGTGCCAAGCTGGCCGCGGCAACCCGACTCAGGAGGCAACGAAGATGGCGAAGCGCAAGGCGAACGCGCAGTGGAGCGGCGGCCTGAAGGGCGGCAACGGCGAGGTCGCGCTCGGGTCAGGCGTCTTCACCGGCCCGTACAGCTTCAAGTCCCGCTTCGAGGACGACGAGCCGACGGCGACCAACCCCGAGGAGCTGATCGGCGCCGCGCACTCCGCCTGCTACTCGATGCAGCTCTCGGCGATGCTCGAAGCGGCCGGCACGCCGCCCGAGTCCGTCCGCACGGCGGCCGAGGTCGAGCTGCGCGTCACCGACGCCGGCCCGCGCATCACGTCGATCAAGCTCTCGACCACGGGCCGCGTGCCCGGCATCGACGCCGCGACGTTCGAGAAGACCGCGCAGGAGGCCAAGGAGGCGTGCCTGATCTCGCAGGCGCTCGCCGCCGTGCCCGACATCTCGGTCGAGGCCAGCTTCGAGGCCTAGTCCCCGCCGAGCTCCGCCGGGTCGAGCTGCTCGACCGGCCCGGTGAAAGCTCGCGCGATCAGCCACAGCACGAGGCCGAACGCGAGCAGCCCGCCCGCGTAGGCGAACGTGATCGTCTCCTCGATCAGCTTCTGGATGATCAGCGCGGAGCAGCAGATCCCGCCGAGCACCGGGAAGCCGGTCCAGGCGCGGAAGTGATCGTGGTCGACCGGCTCGCGCCGCAGCACGAGGCACGAGATGTGCACGGCGACGAACGCGATCAGCAGCAGCAGCACGGTCGTGTCGGCGAGCGTCTCGAGGTCGCCGATGACGACGAGCACGGCGGCCAGCGAGGCGGTGAGGATGATGCCGGCGACCGGCGTCTGACGCGCCGCGTTGACCGTGCCGAACACGCGCGGGATCACGCCCTGGCGGGCCATGCCGTACACGAGCCGCGAGGCCATGATCAGGTTGATCAGGGCGCCGTTGACGAGCGCGAACAGCGCGATCGCGGAGAAGACCTTCGTGTTGACGGCCAGCGGGCCGAGCTGCACGACCTCGAGCAGCGGGCCGGACGAGTCGGCGAGCTGGTCGGTCGGCACGGCCATCGACGCCAGGGCGGTGACGATCAGGTAGACCGCGCCGGCGACGCCGAGCCCGAGGAAGAGCGTGCCCGGGAAGGTGCGCGGCGCCTCCTCGGTCTCCTCGGCCACGTTGACCGAGTCCTCGAAGCCGATCAGCGCGTAGAACGCGAGCGAGGCGCCGGCGACGACGAGCAGCAGCGGGCCGTCGCCGCCCTCCTTGAAGTCGAGCGCGCGGCCGGGGTCGCCGCCGCCGTCGAGCAGGAACGCCGCGGCGATCGCGGTCACCAGCAGCAGGCCGCCGAGCTCGATCGCGTGCAGCCCATGTTGAAGCCGACGGACTCCTTGATCCCGCGGAAGTTGATCAGCGCCAGCACGGCGATGACGACGAGGCCGACGAGCACGGTCGGCAGGTCGACGAACTCGCTCAGGTAGTCGCCGCCGAACGCGGTCGCCAGCGTGGCCGCCGACGCGAGGCCGGAGCACATGACCGCGAACGCGATCAGGAACGTGAACAGCGGGACCTTGAACGCGCGGTGCACGTAGAGCGCGGCGCCGGCCGCCTGCGGGTACTTCGACACGAGCTCGGCGTACGACGCGGCGGTGAACGCCGCGACGATGCCCGCCGCCGCGAACGCCATCCAGATCGCGCCGCCGATCTCGCCTCCCACCTCGCCGACGAGGGCGTAGATGCCGCCGCCGAGGATGTCCCCGATGATGAAGAACAGGAGCATCGTCCGCGTGATCGCGGGCTTCAGCGGCGTGGCGGCCTGGGCGCGGAAGCCGGGGCCACCGGCGAGCGACCCTGGGTCACTGGGCGTCGTCATGCCTGCGCGGTACCCGCTGCGGCTAGAGGTAGTCGCGGCGGCCGCCACGCAGGCGGTACGCCGTGAAGCCGAGCGACAGCCCGGAGAGCTCGCCGACGGCGTCGACGACCGCGCGGCGGACGTTCGCGCGCGGGCCGGCGAGCTCGATCGCGTCGAGCACGCGGTTCATCGCCCGGTAGCCGAGCACCGCGTACGGGTCCGGCGTGCGGCCGTACTCCTGGACGAACGCCTGCTCGAAGCGGGTCAGCTCCGGCGTCGAGCCGGGGCGCGGCGCGCTGGAGACGAACACCGCGCGGCGGCGCGCGGCGGGCGGTAGGAGCTCGGCCACGCCCGCGCGCGTGAGCTCGTCGGGGAAGTACAGCGTCGCGTCGGTCTCGCGCACCAGCGCCTCGGCGACGCCGGCCGCCGAGCGCGGGTCGGTGCCGGCGTAGATGACCGAGTCGGCCCGCGCCGGGTCGTCGACGAGGCGCTCGCCGGCGGCGAGCGCGGCGGCCAGCGCCGCGCCCTCGGGGCCGGCCTCGACCTCGACGGCCACGCGGCCGCGGGCCCGCTCGAGCAGGACGTGGGCCTGTGCGTCGTCGTCGCCGATGATGCGCTCGAACGTGTCGTAGCCCGCGGGGTAGAAGCGCGGCTCCTCGAGCGCGACGGCGCCGGCGCCCGGGCTCACGAGCAGGAACCCGGCGGCGTTGAGCAACGGCAGCTCGGTGCGCGCGCTGTGCGACCGCAGCGCGCCGATCACCGCGACCGTCTGCGTGTCGCGGACCGCCTGGTCGGCGGCCGCGGCGCTGACGCGTCGCGGCGCGTCGCGGTCGATCGGGCCCGCGCCGATCGAGACGAAGTTGATGCCGAAGTCGCCGGCGCGCCCGCCACGCTGCATCAGCGCGAGCTTCTGGGCGTCGACCATGTCGAGGCCGATCCCGCGCTGCGGCTCGGGCAGCGTCGAGTAGACCGTCAGGTTGTCGCCGAGGACGCGGCCCCCGGAGGTGATCGCGCTGCGCTCGTAGCCGCACCCGGCCAGCAGGGCGAGGGCGACGAGCGCAGCGGCCGCCCGTCTCATTCCGTGAGGACCGTGTCCTCGTGGGAGTACGGCGGGGCGCAGCAGCACAGCAGCACGAGCGGCTCGTCGCCCGTGTTCCAGAGCTTGTGCGCCACGCCGGGCGCGATCACCACGGTGTCGCCGGCGCGCACTTCGGCCTCCTGGCCGCCGAGCCGCATCCGGCCGTTGCCGGCGGTGAAGTGGTAGATCTCCTCCGCCGCCCGGTGGAAGTGCTCGATCGTCTCGCCGCCCGCGGGTACGGTGGCCTCGGCCAGCGACTGGTTGACGGCGTTGCCCGAGGGCACGCCGGCGATCTCGCGGATGCTCGAGCCGTCAGCGGTGATGAACGGCTCGCGGTCTTCCAGGCGGACGGTCTGCACGAGGCGGTCGACAGGGTAGACGACCGCCTCGCGCGGACGGCGCACGAATCGGCCCTCAGGCAACGGCACGCCGCGCCGCCGCCGAGTCGAGCCGCCGCGCGACACGCGCGGCGACGAACGCCACGCGACTGCGCCAGGGCGGGGGGTGCTGGTGGCGACCGGATCTCATCCGACCGCTCGCGGCGTCGACGCGCTCAGTGGCCGTCGCGGTGCCGAACGCCGGGTGGTTCAGGGAATGCATTAGGTGAGGCTCCTCGTAGAACTGGACGGGAGCCGCCCGAGCCTCGCGACGAGTGCGAGATGGGACCGCTTGCGGGGTCACGGGCGGCGATGCTGCCCGCGACCCGGAGAACGACTAGAGCGCGAGCAGGTACTGACGCCGGAGCTTGCCGGCGCCAGTGGTCATCCACATGAACGTCTCTCGCATGCTCTGCATCTGTCCTGCTCACCTCCCTTTCGCGTCGCCGTCTCGGCGGTCGGAGAACGTCGAGAAGGTTACAGCCGCCTGGCGCGCAGCCGCAAGTGCGGTTAGCCGTAGGGCGGTACGGCGGAGAACTCGCCGGTCTCGAGCTCGCGCTGGACCTCTTCGTCGATCTCGAACTCGGTCGTGTCCGGGTCGGTGCGGCGCAGCTGCCAGGCCCGCAGGCGGCGCAGCTTGAGGATCTCGAGCACGTACACGAGGTAGGCGCTGGCCGCGATCGCCACGATGAAGCAGGCGGCCATGATCGCCACCCAGCCGGGGTGCAGGTTGCCGCGGTCGTCCGAGTACGGGATGAAGCGCAGCGCGACCGCGAGGCCGGCCATCGTGACCGTCCAGGCGTAGAGGTAGAGGACCGTCCGGCGCTGGCTGAAGCCGATCCGGTGCAGGCGGTGGTGGAAGTGGTTCGAGTCGCCGCGATAGACCGGCCGCTTGTACTTGATCCGCTTGGCGACGACGAAGCCGGTGTCCAGGAACGGCACGGCGAGCACGACGAGCGGCACGATCAGCGCGACGAGGGCGTTCGTCTTCAGCGAGCCCTCGATGATCGTCGCCCCGAGCAGGAGCCCGAGCAGCAGCGCGCCGCAGTCGCCCATGAAGACCGAGGCCGGGTGGAAGTTGTGGACGAGGAAGCCGAGCGCGGCGCCGGCGGTGATCGCGGCGAGCACGCCGGCGGCGTCGCGGCCGAGGTCGAAGGCGATGATGCTGAACGCCACGGCCGAGATCGCGCAGACGCCGGCGGCGAGGCCGTCGACGCCGTCGCTCAGGTTGACCACGTTCATCACCGCGACGAGGCCGAGCACGGTCAGCGGCCCGCCGAGGTCGCCGAAGTCGACGGCGCCGAGGAACGGCAGCGTGATGTTGCGCACGACGACGCCCGCGTTGACGAGGATCAGCGAGGCGACGATCTGGCCGATCAGCTTGACGCCGGGCGGCAGGTCGCGCACGTCGTCGATCGCCCCCACGATCACGATCACCGCCGCGCCGGTCAGGATCCCGCGCGTCCGCTCGCTCTCGGGCATGAACGCGATCGCGGCGATCACCGTGCCCGCGAAGATCGCGATCCCGCCGAGCAGCGGCGTCGCCTCGCGGGCCAGCCCGCGATCCTTGACCTCGTCCACCGCGCCGGCGCGGCGCGCCACGCGCGCGACGAGCGGAGTCAGCACCGCGGCCGCGGCGAGAGCCACGAGGAACGCGTAGATGGCCTCGGCTTCCATCTTCGGGCGGACAGGATCGCAGGCAGGGCGGCGCGCCCGGGGCAGGGCGGCGGCCGCGGGCGGCGAATCCGTTCGGCGATGGACTCCGCGGCACCGCTCGCTTCGGCCTTCCTCGCGCTGTCGGACGGTCCAGTGGCGCGGCGATCGCCCGCTCGTGCCGGTGTCGCGCTGCTGGTCGGCCTCGTCGTCTCGCTGGCCGGGCCGCTGACCTGGACCGTCGTGGTCGACGGCCGGCCCGCCGATCAGCCGATCGCGGCCGCGGTCGGCAAGGCGCCGTCGTTCGAGCCCGACGAGGAGGACGAGGCGTGAGCGAAGCGACCGCGCCGCTCTCGACGGTCGCCGAGGCGCCGCCGTGGCAGCGGGCGCGGCAGAGCTGGGGCCTGCAGGAGGGCGACGCGATCTCCCCTGGGCTGACCGTGCTGCGCCGGCTCGGCGGCGGGCAGCGCTACGAGGTGTTCCTGGTCTGGGACGACCATCGCCTGGCCGTGCTGGTCGCGAAGGTGCTGCGCCCGGAGCACGTCGGCGACCCGGTCTCGCTGCGCGACCTCGCCGCCGAGGCGGCCGCGCTCGAGCGGCTCCGCCACCCGGCCGTCGTCCGCGCCTTCGACGCGGTGCTCGACGGGCCGCTCCCGCACCTGCTGCTCGAGCACCTCGAAGGCCCGACGCTGCGCGAGCTGCTCGACCGCCACGGCCCGCTCCCGCCCGAGCAGCTGCTCCCGCTCGCGCTGCACGCGGCCGCGGCGCTGCACTACGTCGCCGCCGAGGGGATGGTCCACCTCGACGTCAAGCCGGACAACATCGTCATGGGCGCGCCGCCGCGGCTGATCGACCTCAGCGTCGCGCGGACCGTCGAGGCCGCGGCGCGGCTGCGCTCGCGCGGTCGGGACCGACGCCTACATGGCGCCCGAGCAGTGCGACCCCGCGCGCGGCACGGTCGGCCCGCCGGCGGACGTGTTCGGCCTCGCCGCGACGCTCTTCCACGCCTGCGCCGGGCGGCGGCCGTTCGTGCGCGCGGACGGCGAGCGGTTCCCGCAGCTGGCCCGGCGGCCGGCGGTGCTGCCGGGAGCGTTCGGCTCGCTGCTGTCGGACGCGCTCAGCGCAGAGCCGGCCGATCGGCCGACCGCGCGCGAGTTCGCCGTAGCGCTCGAGCCGCTGGTCGCCGGTCTGCCGCGCAGCCGCTGGGCGCGCGACGCCTAGACCGCCGCCGGCGCCCCCAGGTTCGCGTAGAGCGGGTAGCGATCCGCGATCGCGGTGACCCGCTCGGCGAGCTCGCCGCGGGCGGACTCGAAGTCGGGCTGCAGCGCGCGCTGCGATGATCTGGCCGACCTCCGCGAAGTCGTCGGCCTGCAGGCCGCGCGTCGCGAGCGCCGAGGTGCCGACGCGCAGGCCGGAGGAGACCGCCGGCGGGCGCGGGTCGAACGGGACGGCGTTGCGGTTGACGGTGATGCCGATGTCGTGGAGGCGGTCCTCGGCCTGCTGGCCGTCGAGCTCGGACTCGCGCAGGTCGACCAGCACGAGATGGACGTCGGTGCCGCCGGTGAGCACGCTGACGCCGTGGCCGGCGCCGAGCAGCTCCTCGGCGACCGCCTTCGCGCCCTCGACCGTGCGCTGCTGGCGCTCGCGGAACAGCTCCGATGGCGGCGATCTTGAACGCGACCGCCTTGCCGGCGATGACGTGCTCGAGCGGGCCGCCCTGCTGGCCCGGGAAGACCGCCGAGTTGATCTTCTTGGCGTACTCCTCCTTGCACAGGATCATCCCGCCGCGGGCGCCGCCGAGCGTCTTGTGCACCGTGGTGGTGACGACGTCGGCGTACGGCACCGGGTTCGGGTGCACGCCGGCGGCGACGAGGCCGGCGAAGTGCGCCATGTCGACCATCAGCAGCGCGCCGACGTCGTCGGCGATCGCGCGGAAGCGCTCGAAGTCGAGGAAGCGCGGGTAGGCGGACCAGCCGGCGAGGATCAGCTTCGGCTTGCGCTCGTGGGCGATCTGCTCGACCTCGTCCATGTCGATCAGGCTCGTCTCGCGGTCGACCTCGTACGGCGCGATGTCGTACAGCCGGCCGGACACGTTGATCTTCATGCCGTGGGTGAGGTGGCCGCCGTGCGGCGAGCGCGAGGCCCAGGATCGTGTCGCCCGGCTGCAGCAGCGCGTGGTAGACGGCGGCGTTGGCCTGCGCGCCGGCGTGCGGCTGGACGTTGGCGTGCTCGGCGCCGAACAGCGCCTTCGCGCGGTCGATCGCGAGCTGCTCGATCACGTCGACGTGCTCGCAGCCGCCGTAGTAGCGCTTGCCGGGGTAGCCCTCGGCGTACTTGTTGGTCAGGACCGAGCCCTGGCACTCGAGGATCGACTGCGGCACGAAGTTCTCCGAGGCGATCATCTCCAGCGTCCGCCGCTGGCGGTCGAGCTCGGCGTCGAGCGCGTCGGCGACCTCCGGGTCGACCTCGGCGAGGGAGCGGTCGAAGTAGTCGGGCTGCAGGTCGGTCATCAGGGGCTCTCCTGGGCGCGTTCGGCAGATGAACGTACCACCGCCTCCGGCACGGCTCCGGCGCGGACGACGCGTCCACGCGCCCGACGTCTCGTAGCCGCGCAGGTCGATCACGGTGGAGGGAGTGCCCGGCAGGTCGCCGCCGTCGATCACGAGGTCCGCGGCGCCGCGGATCGCCTCCGGCACGTCCGCGAGCCGCCGCGCGTCCGGGCCGCCCGCGAGGTTCGCCGAGCTCTGCAGGACGGGGATACCGACGCCGGCCAGCAGCGGCACGTCCGGCACCCGCAGGCCGAGCGTCGCCGGGTCCGGCCCGCACGCGAGCGGGAACCGCCCGCGCGGGTTGCCGAGCAGGGCGGTCACGCCGCCGGGAAGGAGCCGCGCGCAGCAGGGCCACGGTGCGCGGCCCGAGCTCCGGCAGCGCCGCGAACGCCGGCTCGACCGCGAAGAACATGACCGCCGCGGGCTTCGCCGGCGGCCGCCCCTTGAGCGCGTACAGGCGCTCGACGGCGGCCGGGTCCGAAGGCGAGCACGCCAGGCCGTAGACCGTGTCGGCGGGGAAGACCGCGACGCCGCCGGCCGCGACGACCCGTGCGAGCTCGGCGCGCGGCGTTCACGGGCGCCGGCCCACGACCACGCGCTCGATGCCGGCGAGGTCGGGCACGACGTCGACGGAGAAGCCCGCGCCGCCGAGCAGCTCGCCGACCGCGCCCGCCTGCCCGGCACCGACCTCGAGCGCCACGAACGGCGCCCGCAGCATCGGCACGAGCCGCCGGTAGACCTCGAGCCCGTCGGCGCCGGCGAACAGCGCCGCGGCGGGCTCGAAGCGGGCGACCTCGGGCGGCAGCACGTCGCCGGAGCGCACGTACGGCGGGTTCGAGACGACCGCGTCGACCGCGCGCACGCCGTCCAGCAGGTCCGTCTGCACCCACTCGACCGTCAGGCCGAGGCGCGCCGCGTTCGAAGCGCGCGACGTCGAGCGCCTCGCGGCTGCTGTCGGTGCCGATCACGTCGAGGTCCGGCCGCTCGTCCTTCAGCGCCAGCGCGATCGCGCCCGAGCCCGTGCCGACGTCGACCACCCGCGCTCCCGGCGGCAGCGCGAGCGCGGCCTCGACGAGGTGCTCGGTCTCCGGCCGCGGCACGAGCACCCGCGGGTCGACGACCAGGTCCAGCCGCCGGAACCCCTTGACGCCGAGGATGTAGGCGACCGGCTCGCGCCCCGCCCGCCGCCGCGCCCAGTCCTGGAACCGCCGCGCCGCATCCGGGGCGATCGCGCGCCCCGGGTCCGAGACCACGACCGCCCGCGACACGCCCATCGCCGCCGCCAGCAGCACCTCGGCGTCCAGCCGCGGGGTGTCGCAGCCCGAAGCCGTCAGCGCGATCAGCGCGGAGTCGAGCGCGTCGCGGATCGTCGTCCGGGCGAGCGGGGTGCGGGCCATGCCCCGAGGCTAGTCGGCGAGGATCCGCTCGATGTCGCGCAGCGGCCGCGCCGACAGCGGCGAGCCGCGCTCGCGATCGCCGGCGAGCGAGATCAGCGCCTTCCACAGCGCCCAGCCGCGGCCGCGCGCCCACGTCCCGTCGTCGACGCCGAGCGCCGCCCGGAACGCCTCGCGGCTCTCCCCGTCGAACAGCGTCCACGCGATCACGACGTCGCACGCCGGGTCGCCGACCCCGCTCGTCCCGAAGTCGATCACCGCCGCCAGCCGGCCGTCGCGGACGAGCAGGTTCCCGACCGCGACGTCGCCGTGGAACCACACCGGCTCGCCCTCCCAGGCCGTCGCCAGCGCCGCCTCCCAGACGTGCGCCACGTCGGGGATCGCGCCGCGCAGCGTCTCGATCGAGCGCAGCGTCTCGTCGTCGTAGACCGCCGGCGGCGCGCCGCGGAAGCAGTTGTGGCGCCCGGGCGCCGGCCCGCCGGTCGCGTCGACGCCGCGCAGCGCGACCAGGAACGCGGCCAGCGTCGCGCGCGAACGCGACCAGGTCGCCGATCGTCTCCTCGCTCGACACGTCGCCGTCGAGCCACGCGGTACACCGACCACGGGAACGGATAGCCCTCGCCCGGCACGCCCTGCGCGACCGGCACCGGGATCGGCAGCGGCAGCTGCGGCGCGAGCACCGGCAGCCAGCGCTGCTCCTTCGCGACCTGCAGCGCGTACCAGTCCGCGCTCGGCAGCCGCACGGTCAGCTCCGGCCCGAGCCGGAACGTCCGGTTGTCCCAGCCGTCGAGCTCGACCGGCGCGATCGCCAGGTCCGCCCACTGCGGGAACTGCGCGGCGACCAGCCGCCGCGCCAGCGCGGCGTCGACGTTCACTCGGTCGCGGGCCGCGGCAGCACGAGGTGCAGGACCACCGCGGCGACCAGCAGCGCCGCGCCGATCGCGATCCAGAGCGGCTCGAGGTAGAGCAGGACGACCGCGCCGGCGCCCGCCAGCACGCGCACGGGCAGCGCCAGCGGCCCGCTGCAGCCAGCCGCCCAGCGCGACCGGCCAGCGCGGCCACCGCCACCGCCGAGACCACGCTCGCGAGCAGGATCGTGTCGAGCCCGCCCTGCAGCAGCAGCCCCTCGCCGTTCGGCGACAGCACGAACGCGAACGGCACGAGGAAGGCCGGCAGCGTGTAGCGCCAGGTGAGCATCATCGTGCGGAAGCCGTCGCCGCCCGTGATCGCGGCCGCGGCGAACGCCGACAGCGCCGTCGGCGGGCTCACCTCGCTGAGCACCGCGTAGTAGAAGATGAACATGTAGGCCACGAACGGCTCGACCTCGAGCGCCACGAGCGCCGGGGCGATGATCACCGCGGCGATGATGAACGAGGCCGTCACCGGCACCGCCAGGCCGAGGATCAGCACCGCGATCGCGCTGAAGATCGCCGTCAGCGCCAGCGAGCCGCCGGCGGCGTCGACGATCAGCGACGACAGCTCGAGCCCGAGCCCGGTCAGCGACACGACCGCGACGATGATGCCCGCGGCCGCCGTCGTCGCCGCGATCGGCAGCACGCCGCGCGCGCCGGTGACCAGCGCCTCCCAGACGCGCTTCGGGCGTCATCCGGTCGCGCCGGTCCAGGAACGACATCAGGAACGCCAGCACGGTCGCGTAGAGCACCGCGCGGAACGGCGACATGCCGGTCGCGAGCAGCACGCACGATCGCGATCAGCGACGAGAAGTGGTAGCCCCAGCGGCTGAGCAGCTTCCAGAAGCCCGGGCGTGTCGAGGTCGAGCCCGTGCACCTTCAGGCGGCGCGCGTCGGCCTCGATCGCGAGCAGGATCCCGAGGTAGTAGAGGAGCGACGGCACCACCGCGTAGACCAGCACCTTGAAGTAGCTCTCCTCCAGGAACTCGGCGATGATGAACGCGGCGGCGCCGAGCGTCGGCGGCGACAGGATCGCGCCGATGCCGGCCGCGGCGAGGATGCCGCCGCCCTCGTCCTTCGGGTAGCCGGCCCTGCGCAGCAGCGGCCAGGAGACGGAGCCGAGCGTGACGGTGGTCGCGACGCCGGAGCCGGAGACCGTGCCGAGCAGGAAGCCGGCCAGCGTCGTCGTCCGCCCCGGGCCGGTCTGGCTCGCGCCGAACGCGGCGTACGAGAGCTGGATGAAGAACCGCGCCGCGCCGGAGTACTCGAGCACCGCCCCGTAGAGCGTGAACAGCACGATGTACGTCGCCGCCACGTCGAGCGGGATGCCGAAGATGCCCTCGAGGCCCATGTACGTCTGGCCGACGAGCCGGTCGACGCCGTAGCCCTTGTGCGAGATCCCGAACGAGTCCGGGATCAGCCCGCCGAGGTACGCGTACGCGAGGAACGCGATGCAGATCGCGGGCAGGATCCAGCCGACCGTCCGGCGCGTGGCCTCGAGGATCAGCAGCACGCTGATGACGCCGGCGGCGATGTCGATCGCCTCGGGGTCCGCCGCCCGCCGGAACACCTCGTCCGCGTTGACCGCCGCGTAGCCGACGGCCACCAGCGCGAGCACGCCGAGCGCCCAGTCCAGCAGCGCCGGCTTCTCGTCCGGGTGCTCGGCGCGCGAGGTGCGGCCCGTCGCCCGGAAGACGAGGAACGTCAGCAGCAGCGAGACCGCCAGGAACGTCGGCCGGTAGACCTGCGCCGACATCGGGTTCAGCACCCAGTAGACCGCGAACAGCGTCAGCCCCGCGCCGACGACGCTCACGAACGTCGCCGCGAAGCCGGTCAGGTGCCGGCCCGGCCGCTCGCTCTCGAACTCCTCGAGCAGCTGCTCCTCGGTCGGAGGCTCGAGCGCGTCGCGCGCCGGCGTGGTGGTCATCGCTCGACTCCGATCCGCAGGTGCACGTCGCCGCCCCAGAGCGCGGCGCGGCGCGTGCCGGCGACGAGCGTGCGGCGCCCGACGGCGGTCGCCGCCAGCGCCATCTCCCCGAACTGCGCGGGCCGGGCCGGGCGCAGCGTCCAGATCCCGTCGCGCCGCGATCGCGTGCCCTCGATCTCGTAGTAGTCGAGCACCGCTTCGCTCGGCGAAGCGATCGCCACGAGCGCGAAGCCGTCCTCGGTCGCCCGGAACGTCTCGCGCGCCGGCATCCGGTAGTACGAGTGCCGGTACTCGAGCGCGAACTCGCCCGACGCGGGCAGCGCGAGGCGGGCGACCTCGGCGCCGGCGGCGTCGCGCGCGACCACGCCGGGAGCGGAGCCGCCGGACACGGCGAGCCCCACCAGCGCGACGGCGAGCAGCGCCTTCATCGCGGCTGCTCGTAGTAGCGCGCGGCGCCGTCGTGCAACTGCACGGGCTCGACCGGCTCGCGCCCCGTCTCGGGGTCGAGCGACTCCGCCGACGGCACGGCCGCGACCAGCCGGTCCTTGCCGCGGTACAGCAGCTCGGTGATCTCGTACGCGAGCTCGTCGCTCATGTCCTCGCTGACCATGAGCATGTTCGGCACGCCGATCGTCTTCACCGCGGCGACGCCGTCGTACTCGCCCTCCTCGACCTCCGCGTCGGTGTACGCCTCGCCGAACTGCTCGCGCATGCCGTCGAGGTAGCCGTCGAGCGGCAGCAGCTTGATGTCGTCGGTCGTCGCGAGGTCGGTGACCGCGCCGGTCGGCACGCCGCCGGACCAGAAGAAGCCGTCGATCGACCCGTCGCGCAGCGCCTGCACGGACTCGCCGACGCCGAGCTGGCTCTTGTCGATGTCCTCCTCCGGGTCGAGCCCGGCGACCTCGAGCAGCCGCAGCGCGATCACCTCGGTGCCGGAGCCCGGCGAGCCGACGGAGATCGTCTTGCCGCGCATGTCCTCGATCGAGTCGATGCCCGAGTCCTCCTTGACGACGACCTGCGTGATGTTCGGGTAGAGCGTGGCGAGCGACCGCAGGCGCAGCGGCTCGTCGAAGCTGTCGCGGCCCTCGACGGCGTCGATCGCGGAGTCCGAGAGCGAGAACGCCACGTCCGAGTCGCCGTTCGCGACGAGCACCAGGTTGTCGACCGAGGCCGAGGTGGTCTCCGCCGTCGTCGGCGTGTCGGGCAGCTCGTCGCTCATCAGGTCGGCGAGCGCGCCGCCGTACACCTGGTAGACGCCGCCGGCGCCGCCGGTGGCGATCGAGAGGCGGCCTTCGCCGCCGGGTGGGTCGTTCGGCGAGCACGAAAGCGCGCCCGCGAGGACGACGAAGGCCAGCGCCACCCCGAGGCTCCCCCGCATGGCACTCCCATCCCCGCCGTCGTGCGGGGTGAAACGGCCTAACCCGCGGCCTGCAGCTCGAGGCGCTTGCGCTTCTCGGAGTCCTGGAGGGCGCTGGTGATGTCGTCGAGCTCGCCCGCCAGCACCGCCTCGAGGTTGTGGACCGTGAGGCCCTCGGCGCGGTGGTCGGTCACGCGCCGCTGGGGGAAGTTGTAGGTGCGGATCTTCTCCGCGCGCTCGCCCGTGCCGACCTGCGCGCGCCGGTCGGCGGCCAGCTCGGCCTGCTGCTCGGCGGCCTTGAGGTCGTACAGCCGGGCGCGCAGCACCTTCATCGCGCGCTCGCGGTTCTGGAGCTGCGACTTCTCGTCCTGCATCGACACGACGAGGCCCGTCGGCTTGTGCGTGATGCGCACCGCGGAGTCGGTCGTGTTGACCGACTGGCCGCCCGGGCCGGAGGAGCGGTAGACGTCGATCTCGAGGTCGTTCTGGTCGATCTGGACCTCGACGTCCTCGGCCTCCGGCAGCACCGCGACGGTCGCCGTCGACGTGTGGATGCGGCCCTGCGACTCGGTCGCGGGCACCCGCTGCACGCGATGGGTGCCGCCCTCGTACTTGAAGCGCGAGTACGCGCCGCCGCCCTTGACCTCGAACGTGTACGCGCCGTCGGAGGCGTCGAGCGTCTCGGTCTTGAAGCCGAGCCGCTCGGCGTAGCGGGTGAGCATGCGGTAGAGGTCGCCCGCCCACAGGCCGGCCTCGTCGCCGCCGGCGCCCGCGCGGACCTCGACGATCACGTCCTTCTCGTCGTTCGGGTCCGTCTCGACCATCGCGAGCCGGATCTCCTCCTCGAGCTCCTCGATCCGCTCGCGCGACGCGCGCAGCTCGTCGCGCAGCTCCGCGTCCTCCGTGCCCTCGTCGAGCAGCTCCTGCGCGCCCTCGGCGTCCGAGACGGCGCGGCGGTACTCCTCGGCCAGCCGCGCCGCCGGCGCGAGCTGGTTGTACCGGCGGCCCGCCTCGGCGTAGCGCTCGCGGTCGCCGATCACGGCGGGGTCGGACATCTGCGCCTGCACCTCGGCGTGGCGGGCTTCGATCTGGGTCACCAAGGCCTCGATCACGCGACCGAGTCTAGGCCACCACTTCCATCCCGACGCGGTCCTCGGCGGTGGCGGCGAGCGGGTCCTCGACCGCGAGCACCGCGTCCAGCGCGGCGATCGCGACGGTCAGCTGCGCAGCGTCCGGCTCGCGCGTGGTGAGCCGCTGGAGCTGCATGCCCGGCCACGTCAGCGCCCTCACCCAGGCGCGGCGGCGGTTGCGGCCCGCGAACTTGATCACCTCGAACGAGAGGCCGGTGATCAGCGGGATCCCGAGCACGCGCGAGGCGACGAGCAGGTACCACGCCGGCAGCCCGATCGGCGCGAACGCGAAGATGGCCACGATCATCACCACGAGCAGGAAGCTGGTCCCGCAGCGCGGGTGCAGCCGCGAGAAGCGGGCCGCGGACTCCGGCGTCAGCGGCTCTCCGGCCTCGTAGCAGGCGATCGTCTTGTGCTCGGCGCCGTGGTACTCGAACAGGCGCCGCAGGTCCGGCAGCCGCGAGACGACGACGAGGTAGGCGAGGAAGATCGCCGTGCGCACGACGCCCTCGACGAGCCAGAACAGCAGCGCGGACTCGATCGCGATCAGGCTCGTCAGCGCGACCGGGATGACGAAGAACAGGCCGACGGCGAGCGCCAGCCCGGAGAACACGGCGAACGCCCAGGTCGCGCGCGAGATCGGCGGCTCGTCGGCGCGCAGCTGCGCGTTGGCGGCCAGGCCGAGCGCGCGGACGCCGATCCGCAGCGACTGCACGAGCGCGACGAAGCCGCGCACCACCGGCAGCCGCAGCAGCGGGCTGCGGCGCGTCCAGGCGGCGAACGGGAACGACTGCACGGCGACCTCGCCGTCGCGGCGGCGCACGGCCACCGCCCAGGTCGCGACGCCGCGCATCATCACGCCCTCGAGCACCGCCTGACCGCCGACCGGGGCGTCGGTCGGCGCAGTCAGGGGTGACTCAGGAGGTGGCACGTCCCCTGCATCGGCAGGGACGGCCGCGGGCTGCAGGAGCGGGCTAGGAGTCGGAGCCCTGCGCGCGCTTGGCGGCGCGGCGCTGGAACCGCTCCACGCGTCCGCCGGTGTCGACCAGCTTCTGCTTGCCCGTGTAGAAGGGGTGGCAGTTGGAGCAGATCTCCACGTGCAGGTCGCCCTTCGTCGAGCGCGTGGTGAACGTGTTCCCGCACGTGCAGGTCACGGTGGCGTCGACGTACTCGGGGTGGATGTCGGTCTTCATGGTGCATTCCATTGTAGATGGGTCTACGATCCCGCTCAGGCGACGGGAGGCCGGGCGGGGAACCCCGCCCGGGAAGTGCGGGAGAAGGGCGGGAAGTGATGCGCAAGAAGGCTTGGCTGCTGGCCATCGCCGTTGTCGTGCTGATCAACGGGGTGGTGATCGGCGCGATCGCTGCGACCAGCGACGACCGTGGTGACCTCAAGTCGGCGGTCCGCATGACCGCCGAGGGCAGGACCGCGGACGACTACGGAGGCGGGCTCGGGCCCGCCGAGCCGGACGACTACTTCCTCTTCCAGCGCTCCACGCGCGGCGTGCTGCCCGAGGCCGAGGACTACACGCGCGCGGTCCGCCAGGCGCGGCGCGTGCGCGCACTCGACGGCACGGCCGGCGCGGCCAGCCGGGCGGCGCGACACCTGGGAGCTCGAGGGCCCGACCAACATCGGCGGCCGGCTCGTCGACCTCGTGGTCGACCCGCGGCGCGAGAACACCGCCTACGTGGCCGCGGCCACGGGCGGCGTCTGGAAGACCACCGACGGCGGCCAGACGCTCCAGAAGGCGTGGGACGACGACGCCTCGCAGTCGATGGGCGCGATCGCGATGGGCGCCGACGGCGCGCTGTGGGCCGGCACCGGCGAGCTCAACCCGGGCGGCGGCAGCATCACGTTCGGCGGCACCGGCATCTACCGCTCCGACAACGGCGGCCGTACCTGGCGCGAGCGCGGCCTGTTCTCAGCGGCACCACCGGCGACACCGTCACCCACCCGACCGACGAGCGGATCATCTTCGTCGCGGCCGGCTCGCTCTTCAACGCGGGCGGCGACCGCGGCATCTACCGCTCCGTCAACCGCGGCGCACGTGGAAGCACGTGCTCGCGCCCGGAGACGCCGTTCACCGGCGGCGCCGACCTGGCGATCGACCCGACGAACCCGGACCGCATCTACGCGGCGATGTGGGATCACCGGCGCGAGCCGGACATCCGCACCTACGGCGGGCGTCGGCTCCGGGCCTGTTCCGGTCCGACGACGGCGGCGACACGTGGAAGCGGCTCGACAACGTCACCAGCGTCAGCGCCGGCGACATCAGCGGGCTGACGCGCAATCGCCGACCTCGGGCGCATCGGCGTCGCGCTCGCCCCGAGCAACCCCGACCGGGTCTACGTGATCACCTCGCAGACCGTCGGCGGCGACAAGGGCTTCTACGTGTCCGACGACGGCGGCGACTCGTTCGCACCGCCGCGCGGCCGGGCTCGCAGGGCGGCTTCGGCTGGTGGTTCGGCCGCCTCTGGGTCGACCCGCGCAACCAGGAGCACCTGTTCGTCGCGGGCGTGAACCTGCGCGAGTCCAGCGACCGGCGGCAACACCTGGGGCAACTCCGCGGCCTGCACGCCGACCAGCACGCGATGCAGTGGGATCCCGCGGTCGCCAACCGCGTCTGGCTGGGCAACGACGGCGGGCTCTACCGCTCCGACGCCAACGGCGCCGACGCGACGTGGACGAAGGCGATCCACGAGCCCTACACGCAGCACTACCAGGTCGAGGTCGGCCGAGACCGACCCGAGCGCGGCTCACCGGCGGCACGCAGGACAACGGCTGCATCCGGTCCTGGGGCTAGCGGCGAACCGGGCACGGCAACTGGAACGCGTACGGCTGCGGCGACGGCGAGTACACGCCGATCGACTACATCGACAAGGGCATCTGGTACGGCTGCAGCCAGTACGGCTCGTGCTCGCGCTACGACGGCGCAGCGGTACCGGCGCCGGTGACGACGCGAACATCGGCGACGGCGCGGCCGGCGCGGCGGAACTGGCACTCGCCGCTCGTGCTCGACCCGAACGACCCGGAGGTCCTGTACTTCGCGGGCAACCAGCTCAACCAGTCGACGGACCGCGGCGAGCACCTGGACGCGCGATCAGCCCGCCCGACCGGACGACCTGACCGGGCACGTTCGAGCCGCCGGCCGCGACGATCCGATCTACCGCAACTGGGGCACGATCACGACCGTCTCGGTCTCCAAGACCGCGCCGGAGCACGATCTACCTCGGCACGGACACCGGCCGGCTGTGGAAGACCGAGGACGTCGGCGCGACGTGGACGGAGTTCGTCGGCGAGGGCCTGCCCGACCGCTGGGTGACCCGGGTCGCGATCGACCCGACGCGACGCGAGGACGCGTCTGGGCGACGTTCTCCGGCTTCCGCAACGGCGAGAACGCGGCGCACGTCTACAAGACCGACGACGGCGGCGCGACTGGGCAACATCAGCGGCAACCTCCCGAACGCGCCGGTCAACGACATCGTCGTCGACACGGAGCGGCGCGACAGCGCGTCTTCGTCGGCACGGACGTCGGCGTGTTCGAGCTGACCTGACGACCGCCGGCGGCGGCAAGTGGCGCTCGGTGAGCCGCGGGCTGCCGCTCGTTCCCGTGCTCGACATCCGCCTGCACGAGCCGTCGGACACGCTGTTCGCCGGCACGTTCGGGCGCTCGGTGTGGAAGGTGGG
>CAWJKK010000005.1:0-107147 GCA_963843485.1 uncultured Solirubrobacteraceae bacterium
AACGCCAGCAGGAAGTACGCCGACTCGCGGGCGATCACGAGGTCCGCGGCGAGCGCGAGCGAGCAGCCGATGCCGACTGCGGGGCCGTTGACGGCCGCGACCACGGGCTTCGGCATCCGCCGCAGGCCGGTGATGATCGGGTGGTAGCGCTCGGTCAGCGCCGTGTGGACGTCCGGATGGCCTTCGGGCGTCGGGTCGAAGCCCGCCTTCAGGTCCGCGCCCGCGGAGAAGGCGCGTCCGGACCCGGTGATGACGACCACGCGCACCTCGTCGTCCGCGGCCGCCTGCCGCACGGCGGCGAGGAGCTCGTCCCCGAGCTGCTTGTCCCAGGCGTTCATCGCGTCGGGGCGGTTGAGCGTGATCCGCAGCTCGGCGCCGCGGCGGTCGAGCGTCACTGAGTCCATCGCGAGGGTGTATCAGAGGTACGGCTGCCCGCATGGGGACGGTCCGGAGCGAGGGCTAAGCTCCGCCGCCGTGCGCCGCTCGACCGCCATTCGCGCGGCCGCCCTGACGGTGCTCGCTGCCGGCGTGGCGGCCCCGCTCCTCCGCCGCCGCATGAAGCTGCGCCCTCCGGTCGTGCTCGTGACCGCCGCGGCGGCGCCCGTGGCGCTGTGCGTGCTCCTCCCGCGCTCGCGCGCGCGTGATGTGGGGACCGTCGTCCTGCAGATGTGGGCCTACGTCGCGGGCTACAAGATGCCCTACGACGATCCGGAGCTGCTCGGGCAGCGCGTGCGCGTGGCGTATCCCGTGCGCGCGGACCGGCGGATCGGCGGCGGCACGACGCCGACGCTGCGGCTGCAGCGCGCGCTCGGCACGCCCGGCCGCTTCCGCACGTGGGAGAAGGTGCTCGTCTGGTCGCACTGGCTCTGGTTCGCGTTCCCGCACGGCACCGCGGTCTACCTGCTGCTCCGCCATCCGGAGCGGTTCGAGCGCGGCGCCGCGCGCATCTACGCGACCTTCGACCTCGGGCTCATCGGCTACTGGGCGGTGCCCACGGCGCCGCCCTGGTACGCGGCCGCCGAAGGGCTGATGGAGGACGGCCGCACGCCGGAGCTGCGCCGGATGATGGTCGAGTACGGCGAGCAGTTCTGGAAGTCCGGCTGGGCGCCTCTGTACGGTGTCCTCGGGGGCAACCCCCTCGCCGCGATGCCGTCCCTGCACTTCGCCACATCGGTCACGGCGGCGCACGTGCTGGCTGAGACCGGCCGGGGCGCCGGAGCCTTCGGATGGACCTACGCGCTGATGCTCGGCGTCGCGCTCGTCTACCTCGGAGAGCACTACGTCGTCGACCTGGCCGCGGGCCTGGCGCTGGCGGAGGGCGTGCGCAAGGGCGCGCCCGCGGTTGCGCCGCTGGCGCGCCGGCTGTCCGCCGGAGTGCAGGCGATCGAGGCGCAGGCGCGCGCATGAGGGATGCCGCTGCACGGGACACGTCGCCGGTGCAGTCGGTGAATCCGGAGGACGACGACGAACAGGACGACGACGAGCATCACGGCCTCCAGTTCACGGGCCGCAACCTGCTCGTGCTCGGCGGCTTCCTCGTCGCGTCGCTGGCGGCGCTGTACTACCTGCTGCCGCAGCTCGCCGGGCTCGACGACACGTGGCACCGGATCGAGGACGGCAACCCGGCCTGGATCGCGCTCGCGCTCCTGTTCACCACCGGCATGTTCGCCGGCTACGTGCTGCAGTTCCGCGGCGTGTTCATGCGCGCGGGGGACGCGTCGCGGCGGATCGACTGGCGCGCGAGCTACCAGATCACGATGGCCGGCCTCGCGGCCTCGCGGCTGTTCGCGGCGGGCGGCGCCGGCGGGATCGTGCTGACGGCGTGGGCGCTGCGGCGCTCCGGGATGCGCAAGCGCGTCGTGGCCGACACGACGCTGACGTTCCTGATCCTGACCTACTTCCCGTACGCGCTCGCGGTCGTCGTCTGCGGCTTCGGCCTGCGCTTCGGCCTGTTCCCCGGCGACGGCGCCGTTCGCCCTCACCGTCGTGCCGGCGATCGCTCGGCGTGATCGCGTTCGCGATCGCGCTGCTGTTCGCGCTCGTGCCGACCGACCTGCAGCGGCGGCTCGGCGGCTGGGCGCGGGGCGGCGGGCGGCTCGCCTCGCTCGCGGCGAAGGCCGCCAACGCGCCGGCGGCGGTCTCGGCCGGCGTGCGCGACTCGATCGCCCACGTGCGCGACCGCGACCCGGCGCTGCTCGGCGCGATCCTGTTCTGGGCCGCGCAGATCCTCGTGCTGTGGGCGGCGTTCCACGCGTTCGGCGACTCGCCGCCGATCGCGGTGCTCGTGCAGGCGTTCTTCGTCGGGATGCTCGGCAACCTGCTGCCGATGCCGGGCGGCGTCGGCGGCGTCGAGGGTGGCATGATCGCGTCGTTCGTGGCCTTCGGCGTGGACGGCGGGCTGGCCGTCGTCGCGGTGCTGGTGTTCCGCGCGTTCACGTTCTGGCTACCGTCGATCCCGGGCGTGATCGCCTACTTCCAGCTGCGCAAGACGGTCGAGCGCTGGGTCGCGGCGGACGGAGCTCATATCAAAGTGAAGCGAGGTGAGCGAAGATGCCTGACGTCGAGAATGTGATCATCGTCGGCAGCGGTCCGGCCGGCTACACGGCCGCGCTCTACACCGCGCGCGCCAACCTGAACCCGCTCGTCATCGAGGGGTGGCTGTGGGGCGGGCTGCTGCAGCAGACGACCGACGTCGAGAACTACCCCGGCTACCCGCAGGGCATCATGGGCCCGCAGCTGATGCAGGACCTGCGCGACCAGGCCGAGCGCTTCGGCGCGCGCTTCGTCACCGAGATCGCGACGCGCTTCGAGCCCGGCGCCGACGGCGACCCGCACACCGTCTGGGTCGGCGACGAGGACGAGTACAAGGCGCGCGCGGTGATCCTGTCGATGGGCGCCGAGCACAAGAAGCTCGGCGTGCCCGGCGAGGAGGAGCTCGGCGGCCGCGGCGTCTCCTACTGCGCGACCTGCGACGCGGCGTTCTTCAAGGACCGCGAGACGATGATCGTCGGCGGCGGCGACTCGCGCGATGGAGGAGGCGATCTTCCTCTCCAAGTTCGCCTCGAAGGTCACGATCGTGAACCGCCGCGACGAGTTCCGCGCGTCGCAAGATCATGCTCGAGCGCGCGCAGGCGACCGACAACATCGAGTTCCTGACGCCGTACGTCGTCGAGGAGTTCCTGCGCCGGCGAGGCCGGGGCGCTCGACCGCGCGCGAGCTGCGTCAACGCCGAGACCGGCGAGAAGCGCGAGCTGGCGATGAACGGCGCGTTCATCGCGATCGGCCACGAGCCGCAGTCGGAGATCGTGCACGGGCATCGTCGAGACCGACGAGAACGGCTACGTCATCACCGAGGGCAAGTCGACGCGCACGAACATGCCCGGGCGTGCTTCGCGGCCGGCGACCTCGTCGACCACACCTACCGCCAGGCGGTCACCGCCGCCGGCTCGGGGTGCCAGGCCGCGCTCGACGCCGAGTGGTACCTGCGCGACAACCCGCAGGTGCCGACTCCGGCCGCGCTCGAGGGCACGGGCGACCTGGCCGAGGCCCAGTGGGCGCCGGCCGCCGCGACGGCCGAGCCGTCCCGCAGCGCCTAGCGGATCGTGAGCGCGTAGCCGGCGTCGAGGTCGTTCGACCCGCGCTGCACGCGCACGCGACACGTAGAAGACGCGCGCGCGCCGCGAGCGCGTTGCGGAGCGTGATCCGCTCGGTGCGCCCGCCGCGGCGGGTCGAGCGCCGCAGCGCGCGTGACGCGATGCGCCTGGCGCCGTCGCGGTGCACGGACGAGCGCGATCGTTGTCGTCGCGCGACGGATCGGCGCTGATGCGGACGCGCCGCGCGGCGCGGACGCGGATCCGGTAGACGTCGGCCGGGTCCTCGAACACGTCGAGCAGCGCGAACAGCCGCGCGCGGCCGCGGCCGCGGTAGACGAGCCGGTCGGGCGTGTCGAACGCGCGGCCGTCGACCCAGACGATGTCGTCGTTGGGCTCGGACGGGTCGCGCGGCGGCGCCGCGACGGTCAGCGCGCGGCCGACCGACAGCAGGCCGAAGCCGGTGTCGGGCTGTCCAGCCCGGGCGGCCGATGTCGTCGCGCCGAAGCCGGATCGACCTGCGCGACCTGGTCGGGCGCGAGGTCCGGCCGCGCCTGGCGCGACCCAGGCGACCGCGGCGGCGACCATCGGCGCGGCGAAGCTCGTGCCGCTCTAGCGCAGGTAGCCGTTCCGCGCGCCGTCGTCGTCGGCGAGCAGCGGCACCGCGGTCATGATCGACTCGCCGGGCGCGGACGAGGTCGATCGCCGCGCTCGTGTTCGAGAAGAACGAGCTCGCGAGGTCCGGGCCGACCGCCGCGACCGTGAGCACGTGCGGGAGCGACGCCGGGAACTCGAGCGGGTTGCCCTCGGCGAACTCGTTGCCGGCCGCGGCGACCGGCATGATCCCGCGCGCGCGACGCGAACTGCAGCGCCACGTACTCCGGGTAGCAGAGGCTGCGCGAGCCGTAGCTCATGTTGATCACCGCGGCGCCCGTCGCTGGATCGCGCTGCGCGATCCGGCTGGCGGAGTCCGCGCAGGTGATGCGCGCGCGGCAGCGGCACGTTGAGCGCGCGCGCGCCGGGCCAGACGCCGACGATGCCGACGCCGTTGACGGGCGCGGCCGCCACGGCCGCGGTCGCGGTGCCGTGGCCGTCGGTCAGCGGCCGGCCGCCGAGCGTGCGGACGTTGCCGCCGGCGAACTCGGGGTGGGTCACGTCGGCCGGGAGTCGACGAGCGCGATCAGCGGGCTCGTCGGCGGTGACGGGCGGCGGCACGAGCGCCGGGTCGACGACCGCGGCGCGCCAGGCGTCCGGCGGCCGCGACAGCGGGTCGTCGGCGGACGGCCTGCGCGGTCGGCGCGAGCGTGTTGGGCTCGGCGTAGACCAGCAGGCCGCGGCTGCGCAGGGCGCCGGCGAGCGCGCGCGGCGCTGCGCGCGCGCGACGACGTAGCCGCCGGTGCCGCCGGCCAGGCGGCGGCGCCGAAGCGCGCGGGCGACCGCGCGCGCGCCGGCGCCGGGGCGGGCGCCGACGATCCAGGTGCCGCGGTCGGCGCGCACGGACGCGGCGGCGGCCGCGTCGCCGGGCAACGGCTCGGCAGCCGGCGGCGCGGCGGCCGGCGGCCGCGGTGCGCGCGGCGCGCCGGGGCCGGCGGCGGCGGCCGGAGCGGCGCGCGCAGAGCGCGGCGGCGCGGTCAGGCGGCGCTGATAGCGGCGCGCGGCAGCGTCGGCACGACAGCGCTAGCGTCCGCGTCGCGAGCGGCTCGTCCGCGCTGCGCGCGGCGCGCAACAGCGCCGGCGCCGGGCGGTAGCGCTCCTCGCGGTACTCGTCCTGCGAGGCCGGCGAGCAGCGCCCAGCACCGCGCTCGGCGCCGATCTCGTCGCCCCACTCGAGCGGCCCGCGCGGGTGGTTGAGCCCGAGCACCATCCCGGCGTCGACGTCCGCGGCGCGTGCCGACGCCCTCGCCGACCGCGAAGCACGCCTCGTTGACGAGCTGCGCGACGATCCGGCCGAGCACGAGGCCCGGGCGCGTCGCCGACCCACTCGCGTGGCCATGCCGAGCGTGGCGAAGAAGCGCTCGGCGGCCGCGAGCGCGGCCGCCGAGGTCGTCGGCGCGCGCGGTCAGCTCGACGAGCCGGCCGAGCGGCGGCAGCAGGTGGAAGCCGGCGGCCGGGCCGCCCGGGTCGAGCGCGGCCAGCGGCGCCTGCGTCGCAGAGCAGGAGCTGCGGGGCGCCCTGCAGCGGCGGGTCGTCGTCGCCGCCGCAGTCGACGATCAGCGCCGGCACCTCGCCGGCGGCGTCCTCGGGCGTCGGCGACGTCCCAGCCCGCCTCGGCGGCGGCCTCGACCAGCTCCGCGGCGAGCTCGCGCTCGCCGGCGATCACGACGAGCCCGTCGCCGCCGCCCGGCTCCGGGCGGCTCGCGGGTCGGCGCGGGCGGCCCGTCGGGGTACGCGTACCAGCCGCGGCCGCTCTTGCGGCCGAGCCGGCCGGCGTCGACCAGCCGCGCGACGAGCGGCGACGGGCGCCAGCGCGGCTCGCCGAAGCGACTGCTCGAAGAACGAGCGCGAGACCGCCAAGCCGACGTCGAGCCCGACCAGGTCCATCAGCTCGAACGGCCCCATCCGGAAGCCGCCCGCCAGCCGGCAGATGCGGTCGACCTGCTCGGGCGTGGCGAGCCGCTCCTGCACGAGCCGCAGCGCCTCGAGCGCGAACGGCCGGTTGCAGCGGTTGACGACGAAGCCGGTCCCGTCGGCGGCCTCGATCACGTGCTGGCCCATCGCCTCGCCGGCGGCGCGCGCGCGCGGCGAGCGCCGCCGGCCGAGCGTCTCGCCCGGCGACGACCTCGATCAGCCGCATCATCGGCGGCGGGTTGAAGAAGTGCATGCCGACGACGCGCTCGGGTCCGGGCACGCGCGGCGGCGATCGCCGTCACGCTCAGCGACGAGGTGTTCGTGGCCAGCACGCACTCGTCGGCGACGTGCCGGCGAGCCGCGGAAGCAGCTCGCGCTTGAGCTCGAGGTCCTCCGGCGCGGCCTCGATCACGAGGTCGCACGGCGCGAGGCCGGCGAGCGCGGCCGCGCGCTCGGCGCCCTCCGGCGCGCGCTCGAGCGCCGCCGGATCGGGGTCGTGCACGATCGTGCGCGCGCCGGCGGCGACCGCGAGAGCGGCGATGCCGGCGCCCATCGTGCCGGCGCCGGCGACGCCGATCGTGGTCACGCGAGCGCGTTCAGGCCGGTCTCGGCGCGCCCGATGATCAGCTTCTGGATCTGCGACGTGCCCTCGTAGAGCGTCGTCACGCGCACGTCGCGGTAGTAGCGCTCGACCGGGTGGTCGTCGACGTAGCCCGAGCCGCCGTGGACCTGGATCGCCAGGTGCGCGCAGTTCTGCGCCGCCTCGGTCGCGTACAGCTTGGCGATCGACGTCTCGGTCGTGCTCGGCTTGCCCGTGTCCTTCAGGTGGCCGGCGCGGTACACGAGCAGGCGCGCCGCGTCGGTCTGCACGCGCATGTCGGCGATCATCGCCTGCACGAGCTGGAACGTGCGCGATCGGGCGGCCGAACTGCTGGCGCTCCTTCGCGTACGCGACCGAGTGCGTCGAGCGAGCCCTGGCAGACGCCGACGCAGCCGGCGGCGACCGAGTAGCGGCCGGAGTCGAGCGCGCTCATCGCGATCTTGAAGCCCTCGCCGACCTCGCCCATCAGCGCGTCGCCGGAGACCTCGACGTCGTCGAGCGCCAGCGAGGCGGTGTCGGAGCCCGTGCAGGCCCATCTTGCCGTGGATCTCCTGCGTGGCTGAAGCCCGGCGCGTCGGTCGGGACCAGGAAGGCGGCGAGCCCGCGGTGCCCCAGCTCCGGGTCGGTCTGCGCGAAGACGAGCGCGACCTTCGCGTGGTTGCCGAGCGAGATCCACATCTTGTTGCCGTTGAGGACCCAGCCGCCGTCGGTCTTCTTCGCGCGCGTCTTCTGGTTGGCGGCGTCCGAGCCGGTGTCGGGCTCGGTCAGGCCGAAGCAGCCGAGCCACTCGCCCGTGCACAGCTTCGGCAGGTACTGCTGCTTCTGCTCCTCGGTGCCCCAGCGCAGGATCGACGAGCAGACGAGCGACGTCTGGACGGAGATCACCGTGCGCATCGCCGAGTCAGCCGCGGCCGATCTCCTCGACCACGATCGCGTAGGTGATGTAGTCGAGCCCGGCGCCGCCGTACTCGCGCGGGACGATCGCGCCCGAGGTAGCCCTGGTCGGCGATCTTCGCCACCAGCTCGGTGTCGAAGTGGCTCGTTGCGGTCGTTCTCGCGCGCGCGCTCGGCGAGCTCGCGTTCGGCGAAGTCGCGGGCGGTGTCGCGGATCAGCTGCTGCTCGTCGGACAGGTCGAAGTCCATGGGCCACGACGCTACTACGATGGCGCCGGTGGACCCGCTGACCGTCGTGCTCGGCGCGCTGATGCTGGTGCTGTTCGTCGGCGTGCTGCTGCTCGGCCTCTACTCACCGCGATCGCCGCGCGAGTACCTCGACTGGAAGCCGACGCGGTCGCCCGAGGTCGAGATCCAGAACGAGCTCGACGACGTCGCGCAGATGATCGAGGCGCAGAACGCGATGCGCCGGCGCCGCGGGGCGGCGGAGATCACGGAGGCGGACATCGAGGCGCGCGTGCGCGCGGACGAGGAGGAGAAGCGGCGATGGCGCGAGTCCTGATCGTGCCCTGCGGGGGCCGCGGGCAGGCGCTGGCGCGCGAGCTCGTGGCGGCCGGCCACGCGGTCCGCGGGACGACGCGCGACCCGGACCGGACGGCGGCGATCGCGGCGGCGGGCGCGGAGCCCTACGTCGGCGATCCCGGACCGCATCGGCACGCTGATGGGCGCGCTCGCGGGCGTCACGATCGTGGTCTGGCTGATGGGCGCCATCGAAGATCCGAACCTCCACGACGGCCGGTTGCGGATGCTGTTCGAGAAGCTGGTCGACACGCCGGTCCGCGGCGTGGTCTACGAAGGCGCCGTGGCGACCGGCGAGGCGATCGCGCGCGACGCCGCCGACCGCTGGCAGATCCCGGTGCGGATGCTCGCGCCGGGCGGGGACGCGCGCGGGGCCGTGGACGAGCTGCTCGGGCTATGAGCCGGCGGTGCGGGCCAGCAGGTCCTGCACGATCCGGGCGGTCGCGCCCCAGACGAGGTGGCCCTGAGTCTCGTAGGTGGCGGTGCGGAACGGGATCCCCCGCCGCACCAGCCGCCGCTCGCCGGCGCCGGCGCGCAGGTCGGCGAGCTTGAGCTCGAGCACCGCGGCGACCTCGGACTGCTGCAGCACCCACGCGAAGCCGGGCTCGATCAGGCCCACGAACGGATAGATCGCGTAGTTGGTGACGAGCGTCGGCGTCGGCTCGAGCGCGCCCACCACCGTCACCGCCGAGCGCGGCAGGCCGACCTCCTCCTCGGCCTCGCGCAGCGCCGTGTCCAGCAGCGCCTCGCCGTCGTCGCGGCGCCCGCCGGGGAACGAGATCTCGCCCGCGTGGCGGCGCAGGTCGTGGCGGCGGCGGGTGAAGACGGCGTGCAGCTCGCCGGCCGCGTCGGCGTAGAGCGGCACCAGCACGGCCGCGTCCTTCCCGCCGTGCACGTCCATGGCCAGCGCCTCCTCGGGGTCGAGGAGGACGGCCGCGAGGTCGGCCGCGGCGCTCAGGCCAGCTCGACCCGCTCCTCGAAGGCGACCTCGCCTTCGAGCGTCCGGTGCACCGGGCAGCGCGCCGCGATGATCATCAGGCGCTCGACCTGGTCGTCCTCGAGGTGCGCCGGCATCGTGTAGACCATGTCGAAGCGCGTCGGGCAGCCGCGCTCGGCCGGGCTGTAGCGGCAGTCGACGACGAGGCCGCTGACGTTCCAGCCCTTGCGCTGGGCGTACATCTCCATCGTCACGGCCGTGCACGAGGCGAGCGCCGCCGCGAGCAGCTCCTGCGGGCTCGGGCCCAGGTCGGCGCCGCCCTCGCGCTCGGGCTCGTCGACCGTGATCGAGTGGCTGCCGGCCTTGACGTCGTGCGTGAGCTTCTCGCGCTGGCGCGCGACCGCCCGCAGCGCCTTGGTGTCGCTGCTCGAGTTGCGGTTCAGGAGAGCCATCAGTCCAACAGATTGAACACCATGCCGGTGAGGACCTTGGGGAAGAAGTACGTGCTCTTGGGCGGCATGCTCTCCCCGGTGGCCGCGACGTCGCGCACCTGGGCGACCGGCGTGCCGCGCATGAAGAACGCCGCCTCGGCCGCGCCGGAGCGCACCTGCTCGCGCGCCTGGGCGGTGCTGCGCGCGTAGTCGAGCCCGTTCAGGTGCGAGATGTCGTACTCGGTCAGGCCGAGCGCGCCCTGCAGGACGAGCGCCTCGAGCACCGCGGTGTCGAGCTGCTGGTAGGCGGGCGGCTTGCCGGGGAGCTTGGCGGCGGCGATCTCGGGGTCGCGCAGCGTCAGCATCAGCGGCTGGCCGTGCGGGCCGTCGAGGTAGCCGATCCGCACCGGCCCGTCACCGGTCGGCTCGAGCTCCTGCCTCGGCCACCTCGGTCGCCTCGAAGTCGCGCAGCAGCGTCTCCCGCAGCCGCGTCCGCTGGTCCTCGGCGAGCTCGGTGATCAGCCGGTGCGTCGGGAAGACCGTCAGCCCCGGGTCCTGGAGCGCGACCAGGCACATGAGCACGTGGTCGGCGCCGCCCTCCTGCATGTGGACGCGCGCGGTCTCGTAGCGGTGGTGGCCGTCGGCGATCAGCAGCTCGGCGCCGGCCAGCGCGCGCGTGACCTCGTCGCCGTCGGCCACGCGCCACAGGCGGTGGGTCGTGCCGTCCTCGTCGGTGACCTCGTCGAACGGCTCGCCGAGCTGCGGCTCGATCGCGCCCCAGGCGGCGCCCTCGG
The DNA here is from genome assembly GCA_963843485.1 of uncultured Solirubrobacteraceae bacterium. Classification (GTDB taxonomy): domain Bacteria; phylum Actinomycetota; class Thermoleophilia; order Solirubrobacterales; family Solirubrobacteraceae; genus DASSUW01. The sequence continues at coordinate 10,395 of CAWJKK010000005.1, forward strand.
GGTCGTCGTAGAGGCTGAAGATGGGGGAGAGGTTGGCCTCCGTCGCGCGCGTCAGCCGCAGCCGGTCCTCCTTCGGGCCGGGGTGCGTGCGCTCGTGCGGGCGGATGCGGCCGGGGCCGTAGTCCTCCACGCGCACGCGGGCGAAGAACCCGTGGCGCGTGCGGCGGCCGCCGTCGGGGCCCGTGTAGTCCTGCTCGAGCGCCCACAGCGCGGGCTGCTCGTCGCGCACCAGCACGCCGTCCGCGCGCCAGCGCGCGAACACGTCGGCGGCGTGGGCGTACGGGTCGCCGTCGGCCTGCGGCAGGTCGATCTCGACGACGTTGTGCGGCGAGCGCGCGACCAGCCCGGCGCGCTGCTCGGCGTCGATCACGTCGTAGGGCGGGGCGACGACGGCGGCGAGGCCGCCGACGCGCTCGAGGTCGTAGTGGAGGGCGCGGAAGGGTCGGACGTCGGCCATGGCGTGGCCCCGGAGGCTAGCGGCGGACCCGAAGTCCACGGTGTAGGTCGCGCCCGCCGCGTCGGAGACCGGGACGCCGATCACGACGCCGACTGCCGAGCTCGCGGTACGTGCGGCGCAGGATGTTCGCGCGGTGGCCGGGGGACTCGAGCCAGGACTGGACGGCGCCGCGCGGCGTGCCCAGCGAGCCCGTGCCCCAGGCGAGGTTCTCGCCGAGCGCCCAGCCCTGGTCCTCGCGGACGTAGTCGGCGCGCAGGATGCGGTCGACCATCGTCACGCCGGTCGGCGTGGTGTGCTCGAAGAAGCCGCTCTGGACCATCTTGCGCGAGTGGCCGAGCGCCGCCTTGCGCAGCTTCGTGTTCTCGCGCAGGCTGCGGGAGGCCGGCGGCGTCGCGCACCTGGTTGTGCAGGCAGAGGATCGCCCGGCGGATGCGGGGGAGGTTGCCGGCGGCGGGCTCGAGGTCCGCGTCGGCGCACGTGGCCTGGGCGACCGAGGCACGGTCGCGCGGCTTCGCGTCGGCGATCGCCGCGGGCGCCAGAAGCGCGGCGGCGAGAAGGAAGATGAGTGCGGTGAGTGTGCGTGCGTGCATGTCGGCAACCCGGCTGACTCCATGAGCCCCGTGGCTTTGCGTCCCGCCCTCACGAGCGGTTTGCCTTTATCGAGAGGTAGGCATCCTGCCGGCCTCACTCGCTCTATCGGTTCGCCGTCGCCTCCTCCTTAGCCCGTCTGGACGCTCGTTCGACACCCCACGCCGGAACGGCTTCCACCTCGTCCGACGGCGGGTGCGTCTGCACCCACGCGACCGCGGCGACGACGACCGCGACGCCGAGCAGCTGGACCGCCGCGAGCGCCTCGTCGTGCACCGCCCACGCGATCAGCGTCGCCAGCACCGGCTCGAGCGTCGCGACGACCGCCACCCGCGGCGCCGGCAGGTGCCGCAGCGCGGTGACGCTGAGCAGGAACGGCAGCAGCGTGCCGACGACCACCACGCCGAGGCCGAGCGCGAGGTTCTCGAGCGAGTCGAAGTCGCCGAACGGGAACGTCCACGGCGGGCTCACGACGAGCCAGAACAGCGTGGCGAAGCCGAAGCCCCACACGAGCGTGGTGAACGCGCTGTAGGAGTGGCCGGCGCGCTCGGAGCCGACGAGGTAGAACGCGAACGTGATCGCCGCGGCGAGCGCGAACGCCAGCCCGAGGCCGTCGAGCCCGTCGACGTCGTAGACCTCGACCACGAGCGCCGAGCCGACGATCGAGAGCGCCACCGCCCCGTAGAGCGAAGGGCTGAGGTGGCGCTTGTGCACCACGCGCAGCCACAGCAGCACCATCAGCGGGCCGAGGTACTGCACGACGAGCGCGACGCTGATCGCCAGCCGGTCGATCGCCAGGAAGTACGTGAGCTGCACGAGCGCGAGCCCGGCGATGCCCAGCCACGCCATCCGCGGCACGTCGCGGCGCGCGATCCGCAGCTGCTGCGGCGCGAGCAGCACGAGCGCCCCGGCGAGCATCGCGAACGACAGCGTGGCCCGCAGCTGGCTCAGGTGGACGGCGCTCACTCCGTCGTCGAGCAGGAAGCGCGCGAGCGAGCCGTTGACGGCGAACATCGCCGCGGCGACCGCGGCGAGCAGGTAGCCCAGGCGCGGGCGGCGGCGGTCGCTGGGCATCCGCCAGCATTCTGGCGAACGGCCCGCGGCTGCCATACTCGCCCGGTCACGGGGCGTAGCTCAGCCTGGTAGAGCGCCGCGTTTGGGTCGCGGAGGCCGCCGGTTCGAATCCGGCCGTCCCGATGAAAGCCCGGGTCCTCAGGAGGACTCCGGGAGCCCCCGGACGCCGGTCCTAGCCGCTCCGGGACGAAATTCGCTGGGTAGGGAAGCGAGGGAGTGAAACGTGCGACGAGGTCCCTCTTCCTCGCGTCGTTCGCACGTTTCCGTCCGTCGAGAGGGGAGTTATGTGCGAAGCGCCGTGTACCGCGGCGTTCACTTGCACGTTTCTCCCCTGGACGGGGAGTTATGTGCGAACCGCGCCCGATCGGGGACCGCCGTCGCACATTCCTCCCCTTCAACTCCTCCGGTGAGGCTCGTACAAACAGCTATTTGTACGTTTCGCTAGCCTGCGGCCATGCCGGACGCCGACACCTGCGACCTTCTCTGCCTCGACCTCCCGAAGGCCGAGCGAGCTCGCGCCAGCGTCCCGTCGACGGCGCAGCTCGAGCCGTGGGCTGCGGCGGCGAAGTCGCTCGGCGATCCGACGCGGCTGGCGATCGCCTTCGCTCTGCGTGAAGCCGGGACGGCGTGCGTGTGCGATCTCGGCTGGATCGTCGGGCGCGGCGAACGGCTCGTCTCCCATCACCTGCGGCAGCTCAAGGCCGCCGGCCTGGCGCGCTCGGAGCGCCAGGGCAAGATGGTCATGTACGAGCTGAGCGAGCGCGGTGCGGCGCTGCTGAGTGCCGTCGTGCCGGTGGCAGAGAGCGGGCGATGATTGCCGCTCCGGCCGCGCCGACGCTGACCCGCGAGCGCTACGCGGACCTGGCCTCGCGGGTGAAGCTGCTCTCGTGGCTCTCGCTCGCGTGGATGACCGTCGAAGGTGCCGTGGCCATCGTCGCCGGCGTGATCGCCTCGTCGATCGCGCTCGTCGGCTTCGGCCTGGACTCTGTGATCGAGGGCTTCGCGTCGGTGATCATCGTCTGGCGCTTCACCGGCTCGCGGGTGTTCTCCCAGGCGGCCGAGACGCGCGCCCAGAAGCTCGTGGCGATCCAGTTCTTCGTCCTGGCGCCGTACGTCGGCATCGAGTCGGTCCGGGCGCTGGTGAGCGGCGCGCATCCGGCGGTGTCCTGGGTCGGTGTCGCGCTCGCGATCGGATCCGTGATCGTCATGCCGCTGCTCGGCATCGCCAAGCAGCGACTCGCCGACCAGATCGGTTCTGCGGCGACGGCGGGCGAAGGGCGCCAGAACATCCTCTGCGCGTACCTCGCCGGCGCGCTCCTGGTCGGCCTCCTGGGCAACGCGTTCGTCGGCGCCTGGTGGCTCGATCCGGCTGTGGGACTGCTGATCGCCGCCGTTGCGGTGCGGGAGGGCGTCGAGGCCTGGCGCGGCGAAGGGTGCTGCGTGGCGTCACCGCTCGACGGGGTCGGCTTCGCGGACGACTGCTGCTAGCCGGTGATGCGCATCCGCGTGATCTGCCCGCCGGCGACGTCGAACTCGAACGTCCCGCCGCCGTTGTAGCCGTCGCCGCGCACCTCGACGCCGACGAGCACCGAGCCGCCCTCCCGTCTCACGCTCGTGACCTCGATCCGGCTGTGCACGCCCATGTTCTCGTTGGCGTTCCAGTCCGAGATCCGCTCCCGGCCTTCGAAGGTGCGGCCCCAGTCGTCCAGGACGGCGTCCTCGGCGAACGCGAGGAGGAACGCCTCCCGGTCCTCGCGGTTGGTGGCGTCGAACATCTGCCGGATCGGCGGCTCGAGGTCTTCGGCGGGCGATGGGGTCATGGCGGAAGCATCACTCCCAGGTGGGCCAGACGTCGAACTCGACGACGATCGGCACGTCGGCGCGCGGGTCCGGCTGCTCGATGCCGCCGGCGCCGCCCGGCTCCTGCACCGGCGGGCGCTCGTGCAGCTCGAAGCGCCAGCGCCACTCGCTGACGTAGACCGAGCCCTGGCCGCTGTCGAGCGCGATCTCGCACCAGGCGTCGAAGGCGCCGCGCCCGAGCTGCTCCTGCATCCACTGCCGCGTCGACGCTGCGGACCGCGTTGTCGTGGTCGACCAGGTAGCCGTGCAGCGCCTTCGCGTCGGCGGCGCGGCTGAAGTGCACCGTGCGGCGATCGAAGCGCTTCTCGATCGCCGCGGCGTCGCCCAGCCCTGACACCTCGGCGGCGATCGCGGCGGTCTCCTGCGCGTGGTCGAGCCCCGCGCGGCCCCACTCGGCGCGCGTCTGGAAGGCGAACGCGTCCGGGACGTTGGCGATGCCGTCGGGACCGAACACGTCGGCCGCGACGCGCTCCCACTGCGTCGAGTCCGTCGCGCCGTGAGCGCTGTCGAGGTCGCCGGCGTGCTCGAGCGCCCAGACGCGCAGGAGCTCCTGCGCCATCGGGTACGGCGGGCCGAGCTCGGGTGACTGCGTGACGGGCATCTCCTCCGCGAACCAGCGCGCGATCGCGTCCGCGTGCTCCTGCGTCTCCGCGCCGTCGGCCCCCGCCAGCGCGGCGGCGACGAGCGCGTTCAGCTCGGCCGCGGAGTGGCGGTGCTGGGCGGTCAGGAGCGCGTGCTGGCGCTGGATCAGGCGGCCGACCTCCTCCGTCGCGTCGGCGCCCTTCTCGCCGAGGTCGGCCTTGCCGGTGACCATCTCGAACATGTACGAGGCGACGGACTCGACGAGCACGCCGATCACGAAGCCGAACGCGGTGCCGAGGCCGGGCCCACCGGCGGTCCCGGCTGCGGCGCCGAGCTCGCCCGCGGTCCAGCGGGTGGCGGCGCGCTTGATGAGCTCGGGGCCGACCGCGGTCAGCAGATTGCCGAGCGCGTTCGCGGCCACGTCGGCGAGCTCGGTGTCCGCGAGCGTCAGCCGCGGGTTCGAGCTCGTGCGGCTCAGGAACTCGATCCAGTTCGCCGTCTCCCAGGCAGTCGTCGCGTCGAGCGCCGCCTCGGCCTGCTTCGCGCCAGGCGTTGATCGACTTGACGGCGGGCATCGGGTCGGCGGTCGTTGCGGCCGCGGGAGCGGGGGCGCGCGAAAGCATCCGCCCGACGGCCTGGTTCCCGGCCGCGCGCTGGAGGCGCAGCACCGCCGCGGGGAGCGGCGGCGGTGCCAGCGCTTGAGCGGTCTCGGTGGCCTCGGGGGGTACGGCTTCCGGGACGCGGACGTGCTCCACCCGCCGATTCAACCGCGACCGGTCCGCGCGAGCACCGGGAGAACTCCCGGGGTTTAGGCGCGGAGATGAGACACTGACCACGTGCGTGCGCTGCTCGTGGTCCTCGCCGTCGTCGTCCTCGCGGGCTGCGGCGGCGACGCGGAGCCGGTCGAGCGCGCCGGCCCGCCGGGCCTGCCGGAGGCGGCGCACGCGGCCGAGGTCGAGCGCAACCCGTACGCGGTCACCTGCGGCGATCTGAAGCGCCAGCCGGAGAGCCCGGAGGCGCAGAAGCTCGTGATCCGCGCCGAGTTCGCCCTCGCGCAGGCGCCTGAGCTGCGCAAGCGCGTGCGCGCGATGACCGAGAACCGCGTCGGCCGCAGCGTCTACTGGGCGCTGACCGAGTACTGCCGCGGCGCCGACGACGCCTACACGCCGGGCGAGCGCGCGGTCGCGGCGGTGCGCGACGGGAAGTTCCTCGTCCAGCCGCGTCCCGAGGCCTGGAACCGCCCCTAGGGAGGACCGAGCTCGCGGACTAGCGCTCCTGGACCGTCCGCAGCAGCGGCTTCACGTCCAGGAGCGGCGTGCCGTCGAGCGCCTCGAGCCCGCTCACCTGCATTCGTGCGCCCTCGATCGCGAGCACGGTGACCCGGTGCAGCCCGATCGGGTTCGGCCGGTCGGGCGAGCGGGTGTTGAACACGCCCTGCTCCGGCCGGCTCGCGTCACCGCGCGGGTGCACGCGCAGCACGTCGCGGTGCGCGCGGTCGAGCCACGTCAGCAGCAGCAGCTCGTCGCCGGGCGCGATCCCGTCGAGCGCGGTCGCGAACCCGGCCTCGAACGCCAGCCACGCCTCCGGCGCGCCCTCGTCGCCCTGCTTCGGCGCCGAGCCGCGCTCCTTCAGCGGCGACTCGACCCTCCCGATCTCAACGAGCTCCATTCGGACACGTCTATCGCACGGCGACGTCAGGTGCGCATCCCGCGCGGGACACGCGGCGGCGCGTCGACCCTCCGCGGCGGGCGGATCGGCTCGACGCCGGGGACGCTCCGGACGGTGCGGAAGACGCAGAGCGTCCGGCCGTCGGGCCGCGCCGCCGACGCGCTCAGCAGGCCGGCCCAGCCGCTGCGATGCAGCTGTTCGCCGACGTCCTGGAACGCCGGCCACTGCGCACGCGTCGGCCTGAGCGGCGGGAGACCGACGCGTTCGAGGCCGGCCGCGTCACTCAGGTCGGCGACGGCCGGCAGCGCGACGCGCCACCTCCAGAGGTCCCGCGGCAGGCCTTGCTGCGGCGGCAGACCGCTCTCGGCCAGGTAGCGGTACCACTCCGCCCACACGGTCTCCTCAGCGTCGGCGAGGTAGATCGCGTCGACCGCGGACCCGCGCTGCCAGCGGTTGTCGCTCGGGTCGGGCGGCCGGTAGAGGACGTCGGCGCCCGCTGGGACGTGACGCAGCCACGTGCCCGCGACTGCGATCGAGTCGACGTCCAACGACTCAGACGGCGCCGCCGGCCTCGAGCCCGGCGAGCACGCGCGAGACGCGCCGGTAGCCGCCGGCCGCGACGACGTCCAGCGGCTTGTCGTCGTCGAGCAGCGGGATCGGCTTGCGCATCCACACCGGCACGTACTCGGGCTGCATGACCCGCAGCGTCCGCTCGACGATCGCGGACAGCTCCGCCAGCCGCTCCGCGCGCACGCCGGACGGGGAACGGGTGCCACGCAGCCAGGCGCGGACGGACGTCTCGTCCGCGCCGGTCGCGCGTGCGATGTCCGCTGCCGACAGATGCCCGAGATCCTTGATGCGGCCGGCTTCGCCGGCAAAGGCTGTGGCCAAGTCGAAGCTCCTTTCCGCATCGAGTGTATCGGAAAACGCTCGCGAAACTCCAGTCAGACACCCGGGTACTCGTCGTGCCTGCGCCACCACTCGTACGGCGCCGACTGCGGGCGGCCGGCGGGCGTGTCCTCCCACTCCTCCTGGCGCCCCAGCGGCGTGAGGTCGAGGAACGTCCAGACGGGGCCGATCGCCTCGACGCCGCGACTGGAGGTCTCCCAGGTGAGGAAGACGCGGTCGCCGTCGCGCACGAAGACCTGGAGCTTGAAGTACTCGGTGGTGCCCGCGTGCTCCTGGAACTCGGTGCCGACGACCGTGTACCAGGGCACTTCCCAGCCCATCCGGCGCCGGTAGGCGTCGATCCGCTCCTGCGGCGCGCGCGAGACGAGCGCCACGGTCAGGTCGCGGGCGTTCATGTGGGCGAGGTGGCCGAGCTGGTCGGTGAACATCGTGCAGCCGTCGCACGCCTCGCCGTCCTCGGGGAACCAGAAGTGGTAGAGCGCGAGCTGGGGGCGGCCGGCGAACAGGTCGGCGAGGCCGACCTCGCCGTCCGGGCCCAGGAAGCGGAATCCGGCCGGGTACTCGGTCATCGGCTGCCGGCGCCGCTCGGCGGCCAGCGCGTCGCGGGCGCGGGTCGCCGCCTTCTCCTTGGCCAGCAGCGCTTCATGTGCCTCGCGCCATTCGCGCTCGCCGACGATCTCGGGCAGCTGCATCGGTGCCTCCTCGGTCTCTTGAAGGGACCCGCACCGTATCAAGCTCGGTCGCTTGAGGGAACTGAGGTAGCCTCTGGCGCGTGCAACGAACCGACTTCGCGGCGATGGAGTGCTCGATCGCGCGCAGCATGGCCGTGGCCGGCGAGCCGTGGTCGCCGCTGCTCCTGCGCGACATCTACATGGGCACGAGCCGCTTCGACGACCTCCAGAGCGGCCTCGGCATCTCCCGCAAGGTGCTCTCCGAGCGGCTCGGTCACCTCGTCGACGGCGGGCATGCTCGAGCGCCGCCCGTACTCGCAGCGCCCGCTGCGCCACGAGTACGTGCTCACGCGGATGGGGATCGAGTTCATCGACGTCCTGATGGCGATGGTCGCCTGGGGCGACCGCTGGACCGCCGGCGAGGCCGGCCCACCCGTCCTCTACCGCCACCGCGCGTGCGGCAACATCGCCCACGTCGAGCCGACCTGCTCGGCGTGCGGCGAGGCCATGCACGCGACCGACATCGACGTCGAGCCCGGCCCGGGCTCATCCGCCGGCTTGGCGGAGCAGCCAGAGCGCGAGGCCGGTGAAGCCGAGCATGATCAGCAGCATCCAGAGTTGTGAGCGGACGGCGAGCTTGACGTCGCGGAAGACGACCAGTGCGCGGTCGTGGGCGAGGATGAGGCCGGCGACATGGCCGATCACGACGAGCGTGACGTTGACGTACCAGGTGAAGGTGTCGCTGACGAGCGAGTAGTCGATCGCGTCGGTCGCGGTCCCGAACAGGTCCCAGCCCTGCCCGAACGGGTCCGAGACCAGGTAGCGCAGCGCCTGGCCCTCGAACAGCAGGAACGAGAAGTAGTGCGCGGCGACGTAGACGGCGGCGATCGGCACGAGCGAGTGGATGAAGCTCATCCGCAGCCGGCCGCCGTCGAGTGCCGGGTTGACCGAGCGGGCGCCTTCCATGCCGAGCCGGTAGAAGCCCGAGACCAGCAGGACCGCGCCGATCAGGCCGAGCGTGGCGACGATCTTGGCCGCGGTCACGGCGTCGAAGCCGAGCGAGGCGACCGACTCCGAGAAGTCCTCCGCGAAGTTCTGCCACAGCGAGCCCTGGGTCAGGCCGTCGAACGTGACCGTGCCGATCATCACCGACACGAACGCGACCGTGGCCGGGCGCGGGGTCGAGCTTGGGCAGCCCGGCGAGCGGCGGCCGCAGGCCGAGCACGCGCTCGCGCGTCTCGAACACCGAGATGCGCGCGAACAGCCCGTAGTAGACCGAGAACGCCTCGCCGCGCCGCGACCACGTCTCGGTCCCCCAGACGAACTGGGCCACGAGCGTCAGAACGCGTGTAGCCGACGACCGCGGTGACGAGCGTCGCGGGCTCCTCGCTCCAGCCCGAGACCAGCTCGATCCAGGTGAAGGCGAGCAGCGCGATCGCGGCCGGCCAGCGCCCGAGCCGCTCCGGGTAGGGCCGGATCCCGCGCAGGCGCAGCACGCGGCCGAGCGCCCGCCACGGGCTGAAGGCGCGGAAGAGGTCGCCGAACAGGATCGACGCGAACACCATCCCGACCCAGAACGTGATCAGGATGAACGGCGGCGCGAGGTTGTTCAGCGGCGACTGATCGCCGACGTAGCCGGCCACGACCACGACCACCAAGAGCGCGACGCCGATCGCGCCGCAGACGATCTCGACCGCCCGCGAGCCGACCAGCCGCCCGCCCGGCAGCGGCCGCCACGGCGCGTCCTCGAGCTTCGGGCGCGGCCACAGCACCGACAGCGCCAGGAACGACACCACCAGCACCGTCGCCGCGGCGAACCAGAACAGCCAGTCGGGGATCGGCAAACTCGACCGCTGCACGAGCCCGTGCGCGGACGCCGCCTCGGGCAGCGCGAGCAGGAGCGCCGCCGGCGCAAGGAGCAACAACCGTCGTCTCACGACCACTGAGCGTAATCGGGTGGCGCCGGTGAGCGCGCCGTCATGCCCTCGTTCGAGCTGGACTGAGCGCGCTCGGGAGCCCGAAGCGCGGGAACAGGTCCGGCACGGGGTCGTCGCTGAACGCCGGCCCGTGCGGCGGGCAGGAGAAGCCGATCAGCTCGACGATGCGGCCGTCCTCGACGCGCAGCACGTCGAGCGCGAACGGGCGGTGCTCGGCGTCGCCGGGCCGCCGCAGGTAGAGCGCCGCGGCGGGCAGCCCGTTGGCGCGCGTCGGCAGCACCCGGAACGTGCCGAACGACGGCACGAGCACGCCCTCGGCGATCGGGCCGACGATCGCCTCGACGCCCTCGAAGAGCATCGGCGCCGGCGGCATCGTGGCGCGCACGTCCGCGCTCAGCAGCGCCGCGAACGCGTCGGCGTCCGCGCGCTCGAACGCGCTCATGAAGCGCTCGAGCACGGCCTGCTCGCGCTCGCTCGGCTCGGCCCGCGGTGCGCGTTCGGCCTCCTGCACCGCCGCCCGCGCGCGCTTGAGCGCGCTGTTGGCCGCGGCCACGCTGACGTCCAGCAGCGCCGCCGTCTCGCGGGCCGACCAGCCGACGACGTCGCGCAGCACGAGCACCGCGCGCTGGCGCGGCGGCAGCCGCTGGATCGCGGTCAGGAACGCCAGCTCGACCGACTCGCGCGTGATCAGCGCCGCGTCCGGCTCGGCGCCACGCGGCGCGATCAGCGCGTCGGGGTACGGCTGCAGCCACGGCACCTCGGCCGGCGACCGCTCGTCCAGCGGCCGCCCGCGCCGCCGCGACGCCTTGATCGCGTCGAGCGAGGCGTTGGTCGCGATCCGGTACAGCCACGAGCGCACGCTCGCCTGCCCCGCGTAGCCCGCGCGACCCCGCCACGCGCGCAGGAACGTCTCCTGCACCAGGTCCTCGGAGTCGTCGAGCGAGCCGGTCATCCGGTAGCAGTGCGCCTGCAGCTCGCGGCGATGCCGCTCCACGAGCGCGGCGAACGCCGCCTCGTCGCCGGGCAGGGTGCGCTCGTCGACCGTCACGGCGGCGATACTGGCACGACGCTGCCCCGGGACGTCCTGTACGCCGAGAGCCGACCGCACGCCGGCGGCCGCCTGCCGGTCGGCGACGGCCACGAGCTGGCGTGGGAGGTCAGCGGTCGCCCCGACGGCCCGGCCGTCGTCGCGCTGCACGGCGGGCCCGGCTCGGGCGGCTCGCCCTGGTGGCGCCGGCTCGCCGATCCGGCCGTGTACCGCACGGTCGTGTTCGACCAGCGGGCCTGCGGCCGCAGCACCCCGCACGCGAGCGCGCCGGACGCCGACCTCGCGCACGTGACGACCGACGACCTCGTGGCGGACGTCGAGCGCCTGCGCGAGGCGCTCGGGATCGCGCGCTGGACGGTGCTCGGGGGCTCGTGGGGCTCGACGCTGGGGCTCGCCTACGCGCAGCGCCATCCCGAGCGGGTCGTCGCGCTCGTGCTGTTCGGCGTCGCCACGACGACGCGCCGCGAGGTCGAGTGGATCACCCGCGGCGTCGGCGTGCACTTCCCGCAGGCCTGGGAGCGCTTCCGCGCCGCTGCGGGCGCCGGCGACGACCCCGACCTCGTGAGCGCCTACAGCCGCCGCCTGCACGATCCCGACCCGGCCGTCCGCGACCGGGCGGCGCGCGACTGGTGCGCGTGGGAGGACGCGCACGTCCAGGAGCCGCCGAGCCCGCGCTTCGCCGATCCGGCCTACCGGCTCGCGTTCGCCCGGCTCGTGACGCACGTCTGGCGGCACGCCGCCTGGCTCGAGGAGGGCGAGCTGCTCGCCGGCGCCCCGGACCTGGCGGGCATCCCCGGCGTGCTGATCCACGGGCGCGACGACCTCAGCTCCCCGCTCGCCGTGCCCGTCGAGCTGGCCCGCGCCTGGCCGGGCAGCGAGCTGGTCGTCGTCGACCGCGAGGGCCATCGCGGCGGCACGCGCACCGAGGCGGCGATCGTCGCGGCCCTGAGCGGGCTCGCGGCGTATCGTTGACGCGGTGGCGTTCGCCCGCGTGCACCTCGACGAGCTCGACCGCGCACGCCTCGCCGAGGCAGGCTCCTGGCGGCCGATCCGGCGCCACCTCGGCCTGACCGGCGTCGGCGCGAACGCCTACACCGCCGACGCCGCCGGCGACCCGCTGATCGAGCCGCACGACGAGCTGAGCCCTGGCGCCGGCCGCCACGAGGAGCTGTACGTCGTGCTCACCGGCGCCGCCACCTTCACGGTCTCCGGTGAGACGTTCGAGGCGCCCGCCGGCACGTTCGTCCGGATCGACGTCGGCGACCGGCGCGAGGCTGTGGCCGCGGCGCCCGGGACGACCGTGCTCGTGGTCGGCGGCGCCCCCGGCGCCGCGCTGCCTCCTTCGCCGTTCGAGTTCTGGTACGCCGCCCAGCCCGCGTACGACGCCGGCGACTACGCGCAGGCGATCGAGATCGCCTCCGCCGGCCTCGAGCATCACCCGCGGCACGGCTCGCTGCACTACCAGCTCGCCTGCTACCACGCACTCGCGGGCGACACCGGCAGCGCACGGGAGCACCTCGAGATCGCGTTCGCCGAGGACCCGCGCACCCGCGCGTGGGCGGCCGAGGACCCGGACCTCGCGAGCGTGCGCTAGCCGCCGCAGGCGCGCGGCGTGGTGGCGAGCTGCTCGCGCGAGGGCCCGGCCTGCCCGGACACCTTGCAGAACGCGAAGCGCCCGCTGCGGAAGTCGACGAGCGTGCGGTAGGTGTGGCCGAGCACGCCCCCGATGCTCTCCTCGCTGCGCGCGAAGTCCGAGGTGACGGCCACGCACGAGTAGCGGCCGCGGCGCTCGGCCAGGTCGCTCTCCGCGCCGCGGCCGTCGACCGATCGCGGGAACGGCTCGCAGTCGACGCGCTTGATCGGGCCCTTGAGCTCGCCGGCGCGCGCCCGCGTCCGCGCGTCACGCAGGATCGCGGCCCGCACGTCCGCCAGGACCGCGGACCGCGCGGCGAGCTGCGCCTGCGCGGGCGCTCCGGCTGCCGCGACGGCATTCGAGCGGCGCTCGCGCGGCCGCTGCTCCGCGCGCAGTGCGCGGGTGAGCGCGACCCGGCGCTCGGCCGCCGCGCGCGCGTCGGACGCGGTCCGCTGCTGGTCGGCCTCGAGCAGGATCGGCACGCTGGTCGCCGCGGCCGCGATCACGAGCAGCACGAACGCGACGAGCGCGATCCGGCCGCCGCGGCCGATCTTGCGCCAGACCCAGGCCGGGAGCTCGGGCAGGCTGGGAAGGGGCTCGTAGCGATCCGGTTCGGACACGTCGTGGAACTATCGGGCGGCTGGAGGTGAAGAACAAGCACCGATGCCTATGCCCAAGCGTAAGCTGACCTGAACGATGCTCGACCTTCGCAGGCTCCGTCTCCTCAGCGAGCTGGCCCGCCGCGGCACGATCGCCGAGGTGGCCGGCGTCGTCGGCTACACGCCTTCGGCGATCTCGCAGTCGCTGGCGCAGCTCGAGCGCGAGGCCGGCGTGACCCTGCTCGAGCGCGACGGCCGGCGCGTGCGCCTGACGCCCGCGGCGCACGCGCTCGTCGCCCGCACCGACCGCGTGCTCGCGGAGCTCGACGCCGCCGAGGCCGAGCTCGCCGCCGAGCACCTCGGCGTCCGCGGGACGCTCGTGATCGGCGCCTTCCCGAGCGCCGCGGCGGGGCTCGTCGTCCCCGCCCTGGCCGACCTCGCCGAGCGGCACCCGGACCTGACCTGCACGGTCCGCGAGCACGAGCCCGAGGACGGCATCGCGCTCCTGCGCGCCGGCGAGATCGACCTGCTCGTGTCCGAGAGCTACGACGACGTCGCGCCGAAGGCGGCGGGCGGCCTCGAGGCGCACCGGCTGCTGAGCGAGCCGCTGCTGCTCGTGCTGCCCGCCTCCGACCGCGCCCGCGAGCCCGTCGCGCTCAAGCGCCGCGCCGGCGCGGCCTGGATCGGCGGCATCCCCGGCACCCAGTACGCCGCCGTGATCGAGCAGGCGTGCCGCGCCGCCGGCTTCACCCCGCGGGTCGTGCACCGCGCCGACGACGCGCGGCTGCTGCAGGCGCTCGTCGGCGCCGGGCTCGGCATCGCGCTGATGCCCGCGCTCGCCTGCACGCCCGACCCGCGCGTGCGCTACGCGACCGTCACGCCCGGTCCGCCGCGCCGCCACGTCGCCGCCCTGGCCCGCCGCGCGGCCGCCCGCCGACCCGCGCTGGCGGCCACGCTGACCGCCCTGAGGACGGTCTCATCCGCTGCTCATCCGTTTCTCACGCTGGAACGAGAGCTTCCCTGACGTGCTCCGCGTGCTGATCGCCGACGACCACCCGGTCTACCGCCGGGCGCTCGCCGGGTGGCTGCGCGCCTCCGGCGTCGACGTCGTCGCCGAGGTGCCGAACGGGGACGAGGCGGTCCGAGCCGCTCTCGACCTCGAGCCGGACGTCGTGCTGATGGACCTCAACATGCCCGGGCTCGGGGGGCTCGCGGCGACGGAGCTGCTGCGGATGCGGCTGGCACGTACCCAGGTCGTGATCCTCACCGTCTCGGCCCTGGGGGACGACTTCGTGGCGTCGCTCGCGGCCGGCGCCGCGGGCTATCTGGTGAAGGACACGCCGGTCGACGAGATCGTCGCGTGCATCCGCGCCGCCGCCGCCGGCAACGCGCGACCTGTCCTTTCGTAGCGTCCGGAAAGTCCTGAAACTGAGCTCTAATCCCCCTCGTAATGGGGGTTCCGCTCAGGGTCGTGATCGCGGATGACCACCCGTTCTACCGCGAGGGTCTCGCCGGGCTGCTGCGCAAGAGCGGCATCGACGTGGTGGCCAGCGTGCCGAACGGGTCGGCGGCGGTCGCCGCCGTCGCCACGCACGAGCCGGACGTCGTCCTGATGGACCTCGACATGCCGACCATGTCGGGCGTCGAGGCGACCCGCCGGATCACGCTCGAGGCTCCCGGGACGCGCGTCGTGGTGCTCAGCGTCTCGACCCAGGAGAGCGACGTGACCGCGGCGATCCTGGCCGGCGCGAGCGGCTACGTGCTCAAGGAGAGCGCGGTCGAGGAGGTCGTCGACGGGCTCCACGCCGCGGTCGCAGGCCAATCTCCCGTCTCCCCGCGCGTGGCTTCGTTCCTGCTCACGCGGGTGCGCGAGCAGGCCCCGCTGCCCGACGCCGGTGACCGCGCCGCCCTCTCGGCGCGCGAGCGCGAGGTGCTCACGCTGCTGGCCCACGGACGGTCGAACCAGGAGATCGCGGAGGAGCTCGTGATCAGCCAGAGCACCGTCCGCAACCACATCTCCAGCATCCTCATCAAGCTGCACGTCGACAACCGCACGCAGGCCGCCGTGCGGGCCGTGCGGTCCCGGCTCGTCTAGCGACCTCAGCCTCTATCAGAGGGTGAGTTATCGCTCGCCGGGCGTTCAATGCCATTGAACGCAAGATGAGTACATCGTCCGATTGCGGCGACCGACCCGTCCGAGGTTAGGTAGGCCACGGTCTTCGGCTTCCCCGGTCGACGGCCAGCCCTTCAACGGCACTCGGAACTGTGAGAGGCGCGAGCATGGCTGCTAACGCGGAGGACACCGTCGGACTCATCGCGGCACGGACACGCCGACACGGCTGGGCCTGGATACCCGCCCTTGCCCTGTTGCTCGCGCTGTTCGTCGCGGCACCGGCATCGGCCAAGGACTACACGGTCAACAGCACGGCCGACACCGTCGACGTCAACGTCGCGGAACGGGCAGTGCGCGACGTCGACCGGAGCGTGCACGCTGCGTGCGGCGATCCAGGAGGCGAACATGCCGCCACGGCGCCGACACGATCACCGTGCCGGGCGGCGTGTACACGATCCGCGGGTCGGGCGTCGTGGTCGATCCGCCCGACCCGCCCGAGCTGCCCGGCGGCGGCTTCGTCTTCGACCCCGAGCTGTTCGGCGACTACGAGGGCGACTACGACATCGGCGGCCCGCTGACGATCACCGGCGCCGGCGCCGGCGCGACGATCATCGACGGCGGCGCCGCCGCCGTTCGGCTCGCCGTCGAGCAGACCGCGGTCGACCGGCTGTTCGAGATCCACCCGAACGCCGGCAACGTCACGATCGCCGGACCTCACGGTCCGCGAGGGCTGGAGCGCCGACGAGGGCGGCGGCGGCATCCTCAACCGCTCCACCGGCGTCGTGCGCCTCGTCGACATGGCGGTGCGCGACAGCGTCGCCGGAGACTACGGCGGCGGCATCTACAACGGCGGCCCGCTCGACGGCATCTGCCCGGTCGACCTGCCCGATCGGCGACGGCCGGCTCGAGCTCGTCCGCACGACGCTGATCGGCAACAGCACCGGCGGCAAGGGCGGCGCGCGTCTTCACCACCGAGAGCACGCTTCGTCGATCCGCGGCCGCAGCGACGGCCCAGCTCGGCGCTTCACCGACAACCACTGCCGACGAGGGCGCCGGCATCTACAACGGCGGCGAGCTGACCCCGACCGGCTCGCGGGCCCGCGTCGACGTCTCGCACGCCCGGTTCGAAGGACAACGTCGCGCTCGCCGACGGCGGCGCGCATCTACAACGAGCACGAGGGCGACCTGGCGTCGCCGACTCGTCGTTCACGGACAACCTCGCCTGGGGCGAGGGCGGCGCGGTCGACAGCGGCTCGAAGACGAGCGCCTCGATCACGCGCTCGACGTTCGACGCGGCAACCGCTCCGGCGGCGACGGCGGCGCGGTCAACACGCACGGCGAGCGGCCGGTGTCGATCACCGACTCGACGTTCACCGGCAACGACGGCCGGCGTCGACCTGATCGACGAGCTCGGCCAGTTCCACGAGGGCGAGGGCGGCGGCGGCGGCGCGTTCGATCGACGGCACCGGCAACGTCACGCTCCTGCGCTCGCGCGTTCGAGGAGCAACCACGCCCGGCACGAGGGCGGCGCGACTCGCGATCGAGGCGCCGACGGCACCGTGCTCGTCGCCGACAGCGCAGTTCCGCGAGCAACGAGACCGACGACTCGGGCGGCGCGATCCTCAACGCGCGGCATGCGCGTCACGTTCCGCCAGGCTCGAGATCACCGGCAACAAGGCGTTCGAGGCCGGCGGCGGCATCGACAACCAGGGCAGCGGCGAGTTCGTGGTCGAGGACACGACGATCGCGCGCAACACCGCGCTCGACGGCGGCGGCATCATCAACCGGCCGGACGTCGCTCTCGCGCGTCGTCGACTCGACGCTGTGGGACAACCGCGCGCGCCAACGCGGCGGCGGCTTCAACCACGAGAGCGACGCCGACACCGAGATCGAGAACACGACGATCTCCGGCAACCATCGCGCTCGTCAACGGCGGCGGCCTGTTCGTCGACGCCGACGGCGGCCTGCACGTGATCAGCTCGACGATCACCGCAGAACCGCGCCCCGGCCGGCAGCGGCGTCGGCAAGCCGATCGAGTCCGTCAACTTCCCCGATCGAGTCCCGAGCCTCGGCGCGATCTTCCGCAACACGATCGTCGCCGGCAACCGCCTGTCGCGCCGACTGCAACGCGGCCTGGGCGCTCCGAGGGCGGCAACCTCGACGGCGGCACCGACTGCTACTTCGCCGGCCCGCGCGACCGCGACGAACGTCGACCCGCAGCTCGACGCGCTCGCCGACAACGGCGGGCGCGACGATGACGCACGAGCCGCGGCCCGGCAGCTTCGCGATCGACGGCGGCCTCAACGCGGTCATCGTGCTCGTCGACGGGCGCGACCGCCGCCTGCCCCGAGTCCGACCAGCGCGGCGTCCGCCGGCCCGAAGAACGGCCGCTGCGACGTCGGCGCGCACGAGTACGACGGCCCGTTCCCGCCGCCGGACGACGAGCGCCGCCGCAGACGAACGATCGCCGACGACAACCCGACCAGCACCGGCGAGTTCGCGAAGTTCCGCTTCTCCGGCACCGACGACGTGACCGACGCCGCCCGACGAGCTGACGCTTCGAGTGCCGCGTCCTCGAACCAGGACGCGACCGAGCCGCCCGAGCCCGTCGACCCGACCGAGCCGCCCGACCCGCTCGACCCCGAGTTCTGTGGTACGGCTGCGCCAGCCGCTGGCCCGGCGACCTGCTCCAGCTCGAGGACGGCCCCAACCGGCTCGAGGTCCGCGCCGATCGACCGCGCCGGCAACGTCGACGCGTCGCCCGACGTGCACCTCTTCATGGGCGGCGAGGACATCACCCCGCCGCAGACGTTCCTGACCGGCGATCCGCTGCCGACGACGACCAGCCGCAACAGCGCCGTCTTCGGCTTCACCGCGACCGACGACAGCACCGACATCTCGCTGATCGAGTACGAGTGCCGGATCGACGGCGGCGACTGGGAGGCGGTCGAGTGCCTCAACCCGATGGCGTTCTCGAACCTGTCGATCGGCCAGCACACGTTCCAGGTCCGCGCGATCGACGAGGGCGACAACTCGACCCGACCCCGGCCACGCCACACCTGGACGGTCGCGCCCGCCGACGAACTGCGACGAGGCGAACATCACGCTCGGCGCGTCCGCCGACGCCTGGGTCGACGAGGTCGAGCCGATCACCAACTTCGGCATCGACGAGCAGCTCAACGTCAGCTCCGGCGCGTTCGGCGACAGCGCCCGCGCGCTCGTCCGCTTCGCGCTGCCGAGCCGCGCCTGGCCGGCTGCCAGCTGCGGTCCGCGCGGCTGCGGCTGCACGCCGACGGCGAGCCCGGGCGCACGCTCGAGGCGCTGCCGCTCGGCGCAGAGCTGGGCGGAGACCGGCGTCACCTGGATCAACCAGCCGGCCACGACCGGCAGCGCCGCGACGGCGCCGTCCGGGCAACGGCTACCGCGAGTGGGACGTGACCGTCGCAGGTCGAGCGACGATGCTCGCCGGCGGGCCGAGCCACGGCTTCGTGATCCGCGACTCCGCACGAGGAGGACGCCGAGGGCGCCGAGCAGTCGCTTCAGCTCGCGCGACACGATCGCCGACCCGCCCGAGGTGCCGAAGCTCGTCCTGCGCTTCGACGGCGAGCGGCACGCCGGCGCCGCCGCCGCCCGCGCCGTCCGACGACCTCGAGCCGACGCACGTCGAGTGCGGCGAGGTGCTCACGCGAGAGCACGCAGCGTGCTCAACGACCTCAGCTGCGCGCTCGGCGACGGCCTCGTCGATCGGCGCGCCGAACATCGTCGTCGACCTCGCCGGCCACACGATCGACGGCCCCGACTACCTGCTGATCGGCGAGGAGGAGGACCTCCCGGCCGGCATCCGCAACATCGGCCACGAGAACGTCGTGATCCGCAACGGCATCGTGCAGGAGTTCGGCAACGGCGTCTCGCTGATGGCCGGCGCGCGCTTCGGCGTCGTCGAGGACCTGAGCTCAAGCGCAACGCGCTCGCCGGCGTCGAGCTGTGGGACGCCGACGACGGCCGCAACGGCAACGACGGTGCGCGGCAACGTCTTCACGATGAACACGACCGGCGTCGCGATCCTCGGCGGCACCGACAACGCGCTGGTCGCCGGACAACGACTTCAACGGCGACGTCGGCGTCGGCGATCCACGTGCTCGACTCGACCGGCAACCGGATCGAGCGCAACGAGGTCATCGGGCGTCCCGATCGACCCGAACTTCGACAGCGACGCGGCATCCTGCTCGAGGGCGCGACCGACAACATGCGTGCTCGGCAACACGCTCGCCGAGTCCGGCGACGGCGGCGTGATCGTCGACGTCCGGCTCGCACCGCAACCGCGTCGAGAACAACGTGATGACGCGCACCGGCGACGCCGGCGTCGCCGTCGAGGAGTCCGACGGCAACGAGCTGATCGGCAACACGGCGCACCTCGCTTCCGACGCGGGCATCGTGCTGAGCGACTCCAGCTACGAGCGTCGTGCTCGACAACGACGTGCGCTTCAACCCGACCGGCGTCGACCTGTCGCGGCGTCGAGCGACAACGCTGATCGAGGGCAACGACGCGCGACGGCAGCGACGGCACCGGCATCTCCGTCGGCTCCGGCTCGCTGCGCAACCGGATCCTCGAGCAACGAGCGTCAGCAACACGCGCAGCCGACGGCATCGCCGTCCAGGGCGACGCGCTCGACCTGACCGGCGACCCGCTCGACGGCAACGTCGTCAAGGGCAACACCACCAACGGCAACCGCAGCGACGGCATCGTCGCCGACGCGGGCCACACGGATCGAGGGCAACTCCGCGCACCACAACGCCGGCTGGGGCATCGACGGCGCCGTGGCCGCGGCCGGCGACGCGGGCGTGATCGACGGCGGCGGCAACCGGCGCGAGCGGCAACGGCGAGCCCGCGCAGTGCCGCGGCGTGGCCTGCCAGGCGGGCATCGCGCCGCCGCTCCCGCCCGGCGACCGACCTCACCGCGCCCGACACGCAGGTCACCGACGCGCCCGGCCGACGGCGCGAGCGGCACGACGACCGCAGGTCTTCCGCTTCACGCGGCACCGACAACGTCGCGCCCGCCGACGGCGCTGACGCTTCGAGTGCCGGCTCGACCCGCCGGCCGACCCGATGATCCCGCCGGAGCCGCCCGAGCCGCCCGAGCCCGGCGAGCCGCCCGAGCCCTCGAGCCGGTCACCGAGCACTGGGAGGAGTGCGCCAGCCCGGTCCGCTTCCCGTACATGCTCAGCGGCGAGCACCGCTTCGAGGTGCGCGCGACCGACCCGTACGACAACATCGACCTGACGCCCGGCCGTGTACGAGTGGAACGTCTCGGCGGCGCCCGCCGGGCCGGACTCGACGCCCGCCGCAGCACGACGATCGTCGGAGGGCCCGACCGACCCGAGCCACGCAGCCGCTCGGCCACGCTTCCGCTTCCGCGCGTCCGACAACACGACGCCCGGCCCGGACCTGCGCTACGAGTGCCGGCTCGACGGCGGCGCGTACAGCGCCTGCGCCAGCCCCGAAGACCTACGAGGGCCTGTCGCCTCGGCGACCACACGTTCGAGGTGCGGGCGCTCGACGTCCAGGGCAACCGCGACGCGGTCGCCCGCGCTGCACGAGTGGACGATCGAGCCCGAGCCGCCGACACGAACCCGCCGGAGACGACGATCGACGTCGGGCCCGACCCGCGCACGGTCGCAGACCGGCGCGACGTTCGCGTTCTCGCTCCGACGAGGAGGGCGCGACGTTCGAGTGCTCGCTCGACACGCGGCGACTACGCGGACTGCGAGCTCGCCGCGCGAGTGCACCGGCCTCGCGGTCGGCGACCACACCGTGCGCGTGCAGGCCGATCGACCGCGGCCGGCAACCGTCGACGCGACGCCCGCCGACGCTACACGTGGACGATCGGCGCCGCCGCCGGTCGCGCGCACCGTCTCCTGCGGCATGACGCTCGACCGTCAGCATCCGCGTCCTCAACGACCTCGCCAACTGCGGCGGCGACGGCCTCGTCGTCGGCGCGCACGGGCATCACGATCGACCTCAACGGCCGCACGATCGACGGCGGCGGCAGCGGCGCCGGCATCCGCAACGACGGCTTCGACCACGTGACGATCACCGGCGACGGCACGCGTGACAGGAGTTCGACGACGGCGTCCACGCTCGACGCGGGCACCGCCGACAACATCGTCGCGGACGTCGACGGTGCGAGCTCAACAAGGACGCCGGCATCCAGCTGAGCAACGCCGACGACGGCGCGAGCGGGCAACCTGCTCCGCGCCAACACGGTGACGAGCAACGAGCTCGCCGGCATCGACCTGACCGCGCGGCACGCAGCACGCGCGCCTGATCGACAACACGATCGGCGCGCAACGCCAAGGTCGGCATCCACATCAGCGGCTCGAGCGACACCCGCGTCGAGGGCAACCGCATCACCGCGTCGAGCGAGGCCGGCGTCCTGCTCGAGGGCGCGAGCGCC
The DNA here is from genome assembly GCA_963843485.1 of uncultured Solirubrobacteraceae bacterium. Classification (GTDB taxonomy): domain Bacteria; phylum Actinomycetota; class Thermoleophilia; order Solirubrobacterales; family Solirubrobacteraceae; genus DASSUW01. The sequence continues at coordinate 31,989 of CAWJKK010000005.1, forward strand.
AACACGCTCGCCGACAACGTCCTCACCGGCAACCGCGGCGAGCCGGTGTCGATCACGCTCGGCCTCGCACGACAACCGGATCGAGGCGCAACGACATCATCCGGCCAACTCCAAGGGCGTCGTGCTCGAGCAGTCGAACCGCAACGAGCTCGATCGACAACGTGATCATCGAGACCAGCGACACCGCGATCTCGCTCGACGCGTCCAACGACAACGCTGATCGCGCGGCAACGACAGTCCGCTTCAACTCGGGCGGCGTCGACGTCTACCAGTCGAGCCGCAACCGGATCGAGGAGAACGACGCGAGCGAGAACTCGAGCTCCGGCATCGGATCGGCGACCAGTCCTACAACAACGTCGTCGCGGCTGAACCATGGCGAACTCGAACGACTCCGACGGCATCATGGTCGAGGTCGAGGCGCCCGCCGGCTCGGGCACGCTGATCGACCGCAACACGGCCAACGGCAACGACTCGGCCGGCATCTCGTCAACAAGATCGGCCACACGGTCGTCGGCAACCGCGCCGACAACAACATGGGCTGGGGCATCTACGCCACGGTCGCGACGTCGCTCGGCATGAACGTCGACGGCGGCGGCAACCGCGCGGAGGGCAACAAGGAGCTGCTCCAGTGCTTCATGATCCGCTGCGACGGCACGGCGCCCGGTGCGCGAGACGTTCCCGCCGGAGACGACGATCACCGAGGGCCCGCCGGGCAGCAGCCCGCTCGAGTCGGCGACGTTCGCGTTCAGCGGCTCCGACAACTCGCTGATCGAGGTCGAGTTCGAGTGCCGGCTCGACGGCGGCGCGTGGCAGGCCTGCGCTCAGCCCGCACAGCTACAACGACCTGTCGACGGGCGACCACGTGTTCGAGGTGCGCGCGATCGACCACGGCCGGCAACGCGCGATCCGACGCCCGGCGCCGCTCCGAGTGGACGCACCAGCCGCTGCCGCCGGGCGTGCGCGCCGCGAGACGACGATCGACGCCGGGCCCGACGCGGTCACCGTCGAGCACGACGCGCGACGCTTCCGCGTTCTCGTCCAACGAGCCCGGCGTGACGTTCGAGTGCAACCTCGACAACGCCGGCGTTCGGGGCCTGCGACCCGCCCAAGGCCTACGACGGCCTGGCGCTCGGACAGCACACGCTTCGCGGTCGCGCGCCGGCGACGCCGAGGGGCTACGCGACGGCTCGCCCGGCCACGCACGACGTGGACGATCGGCGCCGGCCGCCGGCGGCCGCCGCGGTCAGCTGCGGCCAGGTGCTGACGCAGAGCATCCTGCGTCACCAACTCGCTGTCCGACTGCCCGGCCGACGGCCTGGTGATCGGCGCGGCCGACATCACGCGTCGACCTCGACGGGCACACGATCGACGGCGTCGGCGTCGGCGGCGCGGGCATCCGCAACCCGCCGCTTCGACAACGTCACGGTCACGAACGGCATCGTCCAGGAGTTCGACGGCCGGCGTCGCCGTCGACCCGAGCGCCGAGCAACGTCGTCACCGGCATCACCGTCCAGCTCAACGGCGCGGTCCGGCATCCGAGCTGTCCGGCGCGAGCCGACGCGGTCGTGCGCACGAACACGTCAGCGCCGGCCAGGGCGACGGCATCGCCCTGCTCGGCGGCACGCCGCGCAGCGCTCGTGCGCGACAACACCGTCACCGGCAACCTCGGCGACGGCATCCGGCTCGCGAGACTCGAGCGCCAACCGGATCGAGGACAACAGCGTCGTCGCCTCCGGGGCCGTCGGGCATCGCGCTCGAGGGCTCGATCGCAACACGGCTGCGTCCGCAACGACCTGTCCGCGCGAACGCGCGGCGGCATCGACGTCACGCTGCTCTCGCACCGCGACGCTGTTCGAGCGCAACACGGTCAGCGCGGGCGAGGGCGGCATCCGCGTCGTCGAGTCCAACACCGCCCGGATCGTCGACAACGTCGTCGAGCAGATCGCCGGCCGCCGGCATCACGCTCGACGCCGCCGGACGGCGCCGTCGTGCGCCGCAACGACCTGCGCTTCAACGAGCGGCGGCATCGAGCTCGCCGACTCGAGCGGCGACCGGATCGAGGCCAACAACGCGAGCGGGACGACCGGCATCGGCATCACCGTCGACGGCGACGTCGCTCAACAACGGTGGTCGCACGCAACGCCGCCGACGTCGAACGGCGGCGAGGGCATCGCGATCGACGGCGTCGCGCCGGCCGGCCAGGGCAACCTGATCGACCGCAACACCGCCATGGGCAACGGCAGCGACGGCATCATCGTCGACCGGCACCGGCCACACGATCGTCGCCAACACCGCCCACATGAACGACGGCTGGGGCATGTACGCCGAGCCGGGCAACATCGACGGCGGCGGCAACCTGGCCGCCGGCAACGTCGAGCCCGCGCAGTGCTTCGGCATCGTCTGCGCGACGGCGACTTCGTCGCCGCCCGGGCTGCCCGACACGACGATCCTCGAGAAGCCGGCCGAGCGACCCGAGCAACAGCCGCAACGCGCAGCTTCACCTTCATCGGCGACGACGACACGACGCCGCTCGAGGAGCTCGAGTTCCAGTGCCGCCTCGACAGCACCGACGAGCTCGACTGGGAGGAGTGCGAGAACCCGCAGGAGTACGGCGGCGCTCGCGCCCGGCCGGCACACGCTTCGAGGTGCGCGCCCTCGACCAGTCCGAGATCGCCGACCCGACGCCGGCGCGCTACAGCTGGACCTACACGCCGCTCGCCCTCGGGCGTCGCGCCCGAACACGACGATCGACCTCGCGCCGCCGCTCGCGACGCCGCTGTTCGACGCGGTCTTCCAGTTCTCGTCGAACGAGCCGGACGTCACGCTTCCAGTGCCGGATCGACAGCGGCCCGTGGCACGTGCGCCGACGACCCGGAGATGGCGAGCCGGGTTCTACGCCTACGAGCACGAGTTCGAGGAGCACGAGGTCGGCCCGCACACGTTCCAGGTGCGCGCGATCGACATCGAGGGCAACGTCGACCCGACGCCGGCCGTCCACAACTGGACGATCACCGGCCTGATCACGACGATCCTCTCCGGCCCGGCGTACGAGCCCGGCGAGAACGGCGAGCCCGCCAGCGGCGGCGAGACCGAGGAGCACGACGGCGACGTTCGACTTCGCGGCCAACGCGACCGAGGCCGAGTACGAGTGCTCGATCGACATCGGCCCGTTCGTGCCGTGCACGCCGCCGGTGACCTACACCGGGCCTGGCGGTCGGCGAGCACATCTTCCGCGTGATCGCCACCGACACCGAGGGCGAGCGGGTCGAGCTCGAGCCGACCGAGTACGAGTGGGAGGTCATCCCGGCCGTCGACACGACGGCGCCCGAGACGACGATCACTGACGCGCGCCCGCGAGCGGCAGCAGCGACACGACGTTCACGTTCACCGGCGACCGACGACCAGACGCCGCTGTCGGCCGGCTCGACTTCGAGTGCCGGCTCGACAGCACGAGCGACGCTCGACTGGTACGACTGCCTCGGCGAGGGCCCCGCTCGGCGGCGTCGTCACGCACAACCTGCTCGACGAGTTCCCGCCCGAGGAGCTCGCTGCCCGGCCCGCACGTGTTCGAGGTGCGCGCGATCGACGACCCCGAGACGCCCGCGGGCAGACGACCGAGGGCAACCCCGATCCGACGCCCGCGCGCCACGCGTGGACGCTGACGCGCCGACATCGACGCCGCCGGAGACGACGCTGACGGTCGACGCCGCCGGACCCCGACGATCGAGACCGACGTCGACGTTCGAGTTCACCGGCGACCGACAACGCGACGCCGTCGAGCTCGAGCTCGCCTTCGAGTGCTCGCTCGACGACGGCGCCGTGGGAGGAGTGCGACTCGCCGCACGACCTCAGCGGTCGAGCCGGGCGAGCACACCTGCGGATCCGCGCGGTCGACCTGGCCGGCAACGCCGGACCCGACGCCGGCCACGTTCGACGTGGAGCGTGATCGGCCCGCCCGAGACGATCGATCGACGCCGGCGCCCGCCGGCCGACCCGACCACGAGCACGGTCGCGACGTTCGAGTTCTCGTCCGACCAGGCCGGCTCGACGTTCGAGTGCTCGCTCAACGGCGCGGCGATGACGCCGTGCAGCTCGCCCGTCACGTATCGACGTGGGCGGCGGTCGGCGAGTACACGTTCGAGGTCCAGGCGACCAACACGTCAGCTGCTCGTCGACGACACGCCCGCCGATGCACGAGTGGACCGTCGACGCGCCGCCCGACACCGAGGCGCCCGACACGACGATCCTGACCGGGCCCGACGTCGGTGACCACGCGCGTCGACGCGACGTTCACGTTCTAGTCCAGCCAGGCCGGCTCGACGTTCGAGTGCAGCTCGACGGCGCGCGGCTTCGGCGACTGCTCGACGCCGTTCGAGCTGACCGGGCTCGATCCCGGCGAGCACGTGCTCGAGGTCCGTCGGTCGACCCGTCCGGCAACGTCGACGCGATCGCCGGACCGTGGACGCTGGACCGTCGACGGCCCGCCGGTCACCGAGATCCTGTCCGGGCCCGCGGAGCGAGACCGAGAGCACCACCGCCGCGTTCACGTTCCTGTCGAGCGACCCCGGCTCGACGTACGAGTGCTGGCTCGACGGCGACGTCCGGCCCTGCTTCGAGCCCGGCATCACCTACGACGGACCTCGCCGTCGGCGAGCACCTGTTCGCCGTCCGCGCCACCGACACCGGCGGCCAGACGTCGAGGTCGAGTGGCAGGAGTGGGAGTGGACCGTGCTGCCGGTCGCGGCGCCGCAGACGACGCTCGCCGAGCGGCCCGCCGGAGACGACGGTCGCTCCGCGACGCGACGTTCGCGTTCGCCGCCAGCGAGCAGGGCTCGACGTTCGAGTGCTCGCTCGACGGCGCGGCCGTTCGCGGCGTGCGACCCGCCGCTCGGGTACGCGGGCCTCGCGCCGGCGACCACGTGTTCAGGTGCGGGCGATCGACGCCGACGGCAACCCGGACCCGACGCCGGCCGAGCACGCGTGGACGATCGTGGCCGCGGAGCAGCTGGAGACGACGATCGCGTCGGCCCGCCGGCGCGAGACGATCTCGACGAGGCCGCGTTCTCGTTCACCGCGAACGCCGCCGACGCGACGTTCGAGTGCTCGCTCGACGGCGCGCCGTTCGCAGCCTGCGAGCCGCCGGCCGAGTACAGCGACCTCGAGCCCGGCGAGCACGCCTTCGAGGTGCGCGCGCTCGACGGCCAGGGCGGGGTCGAGCGGCGCCCGGCGCGCCGCGACCTGGAAGGTCGTCGGCGCGCCGGTGACCTCGTTCAGCGTCGCCCCGGCCGCTCATGACCACCAGCCCCGACGCGCGCTTCGAGTTCGTCGCCGACCAGGCCGGCTCGACGCTACGCCTGCTCGCTCGACGGCGCCGAGCCGGCTGCCGTGCGAGTCGCCCGTGCGTTCGCCGACCTCGGCGGCGGGGACCACACGTTCGAGGTCGACGGCGACGAACTCGTACGGGCTGTCGAGGAGACGCCGGCGGTGCACGAGTGGACGATCGACGGCCCCGCCGAGCCGACGCCGCCGGCGACCGACGATCACGGCCGGCCCGCCGGCGACGACCGCGGCGCCGGACGCCACGTTCGAGTTCACCGGCAGCGACAACGTGACGCCCGCCGCAGGAGCTCGAGCTTCGAGTGCTCGCTGAACGGCGGCGCGTTCGAGGCCTGCTCGTCGCCGCACGAGCTGAGCGACCTCGCGCCCGGGCGACCACACGCTCGCGGTGCGCGCGGTCGACGCAGCCGGCAACGCCGACGCTTCGCCCGCGACCCGCGCCTGGACCGTGATCGACACGATCGCGCCCGACACGTCGATCGACGCCGGCCCGGACAACCCGACCAGCGACGAGCGCGCCACGTTCGAGTTCTCCGCCGACGAGGCCGGCGTGACCTTCGAGTGCTCGCTCGACGGCGGCGCCTTCGAGCCTGCAGTCGCCGCACGCGGTCGACGGGCTCGCGCTCGGCGACCACACGCTGCGCGTGCGGGCGCGCGACGCGGCCGGCAACACCGACTCGACGCCGGACGCGCACGACTGGACGGTCGAGCAGCCGCCCGACACCACGCCGCCGGTGACACGGCGATCCTCGCCGGCCCGCCGGCGACGACGATCGAGACGACCGCGAGCGTTCGCGTTCACCGCCGACGAGGCCGTCGACGGGCTTCGAGTGCTCGCTCGACCGGCGGCGCGTGGACGGCCTGCGAGTCGCCGCACGTGATCGAGGGCCTGGCGCTCGGCGCGCACACGCTCGACGTCCGCGCGATCGACCTGGCCGGCAACGTCGACCCGGACGCCGGTCCGGCACACTGGACGTCGTGGCGACGCCGCACGCCGCCGCAGACCGCGATCGACTCGGGCGCGCCGCCGGCCGCGACGACGAGCACCAACGCGACGTTCACGTTCACCGCCGACGAGGCGGGCTCGACGTTCGAGTGCACGCTCGACGGCGGCGCGTGGGAGCGCTGCACCTCGCCGAAGGGCTACTCGGCACTCGCACCCGGTTCGCACACGTTCAGCGTGCGGGCGACCGACGCGGCCGGCAACACCGACCAGTCCCCGGCCACTCACACGTGGTCGGTGGCAGCGGCCTGCACCGGCTCGACGGTGACGGTCGGCGCCGCGGCCGACTCGTGGATCCTGCAGGACTCCGCGAACACCAACTACGGCACCGACTCGGGTCTGAAGGTGAACAGCAAGGGCCCGAACCAGAACAGCCGGGCGCTGGTGAGGTTCAACATGCCGACGATCCCGGCCGGGTGCCAGGTGACGAGCGCGAAGCTGCGGATGTACTCCGGGTCCTACAAGACCGGGCGCACGCTGCAGGCCCTGCGCATCGACGCCTCGTGGACCGAGTCGGCCGTCCGCTGGAACAACCAGCCGGCTCCCGCCGGCACCGCGGCGACCGTGGCCTCCGGCTCCGGCTACCGCGAGTGGACGGTCACCTCGATCGTCCAGACCCAGTACTCCACCACCAACAACGGCTTCCTGATCCGTGACGCCGCCGAGAACAACGGCGGCATGGAGCAGGTCTTCAACAGCCGGGAGAAGGGAACCGACAACCCGCCGCGACTCGTCCTCACGTTCGGCTAGTCGCAGCCCGAGAGCGCAAGCGGGAGGGTGATGGGTCCACCCTCCCGCTTCCGCATGCCGTAACAGTAACAGTGAATCTGAGAGACATCTCACCATTACCCCATCGTGGTCTCACGTTCGAGCGAGAGCGTGCCCACTATGAGGTACACGACCGCCGCCCTGCTCGGGCTCGCCGTTTCACTTGCGCTCCCCGCGGCCGCGGCCGGCGCGGAGTACACCGTCAACAGCACGACGGACAGGGTGGACTCCAGTCCCGGCAACGGGACGTGCCGGACGAGCGCGGGCAACTGCACGTTGCGCGCGGCCGTCCAGGAGGCCAACGCGCGCCCGGGCGCCGACAGCATCCGCCTGCGCTCCGGTACCCATCAGCTCACGATCGCGGCGCGGGGGACGAACGGGGCGGACAGCGGCGACCTCGACGTGACCGGCCCGACGACGTTCGCCGGCGCAGGCGCGACTGCGAGCGTCGTCAGCGGCAGGGCCCTCGACCGCGTCCTCGAGCTCCACGTCGCGGCCGGTGACGTCACCCTCAGCGGACTGACGATCCGCGAGGCGCGCGTCTCCGGCGACGGCGGGGCGATCGCCTCCCGCACCAGCGGCCGGCTGCGCCTCGACGGCGTGCGCCTGCTGGCCAACGTGGCCACAGGCCGCGGCGCCGGCGTCGACGCGACCGCCGGCCGCGTGGAGATCGCGGGCTCGACGCTCGCCGACAACACCGCCACGCTCGGCGGCGGCGGGGTGCACGGCGCGGGCGCGGTCGTCGCGATCGACCGCTCGACGCTGGCGCGCAACGGCGGCGGCGGCGTGCTGATGCGCGCCGGCGCCGCGACGATCGCCACCAGCACGCTGTCGGCCAACCGCGGCGGCAGCGTGCGGGCCGAGGGCTCCGCGACGGCGCGGCTCGACGACAGCACGGTCGCCGCCGCCGAGACGCCGGCGCTCGCGGGCGCACTGAGCCTGCGGAACACGGTCGTCGCGGCCGGGGCGGCGGCCTGCAGCGCTCCGCTCGCCGCGCTCGGCGGCAACGTCGACGCGGGCCTGAGCTGCGGCCTCGAGCGCAGCGGCGATCCGCTGCTGGCCGCGCTCGCCGACAACGGCGCTGCCACCCAGACGCACGCGCTGCGCCCGGGCAGCGCCGCGATCGGCGCCGGCGTCGCGCCGTGCCCGCTGACCGATCAGCGCGGCACCGCGCGCCCGCAGGGCGGCACCTGCGATGCGGGCGCGTACGAGCTGGTCGCGCCGCCGCCGGACGCCGTCCCGCCGGACACGCGGATCACGGCGGGTCCGGCCGACCCGAGCGCGACGTTCACGGCGAGCTTCGCGTTCAACTCGACCGAGACCGGCTCGACGTTCGAGTGCCGGCTCGACGGCGCCGACTGGGCGCCGTGCGTGAGCCCGCGCGCGTTCGCGGGGCTCGCCGGCGGCGCGCACGCCTTCGAGGTGCGGGCGATCGACGCGGCGGGCAACGTCGACGCGACGCCCGCGCGGCACGCGTGGTCGATCGACGGCTGCCTGGCCGCGACCGCCAGCATCGCCGCCGCCGCCGACGCGTGGCTGGACCAGGGGAGCCCGAGCGCCAACCTCGGCTCGGACGCGACGCTCAAGCTGCAGTCCAAGCCGGACGTGAACTGGCGCGCCGCGGTCCGCTTCGCGTTGCCGGCCGGCGTGCCGGACGGCTGCGTGCTCGACTCGGCCAAGCTGCGGCTGTGGTCGTCGGCGGGCGGCGACGGCGCGCGCTACGAGGCGCTGCGGTTCGCCTCCGAGTGGCAGGAGGGAGGGATCACCTGGGCCAACCAGCCGGCCACGACCGGCGGCGCCGCCAGCACGTACTCGGGCGAGGGCTACCTCACGTGGAACGTCACCGCGCTGGTGCAGGCGATCCTCGACGGAGCGCCGAACCACGGCTTCCTGATCCGCGACGCGCTCGAGAGCTCGCCGGAGGCACCGGGTCCGAGCTGCACAGCCGCGAGAAGGGCGAGAACCCGCCGCTGCTGGCGCTGCGCTTCGAGCGCCGGTTCGACGGCCCGCCGCCGCCGCCCGGCCCCGCCCGTCGCCGGGTCGGTGACGTGCGGCCAGGAGCTCACGCGCAGCATCCGGCTCACGAACAGCCTCACGAGCTGCGGCACCGGTGACGGCCTCGTCGATCGGCGCCCACCGGATCATCGTCGACCTCGGCGGCCACACCGTCGGCGGCGTCGGTCTCGGCACGGGCATCCGCAACGACGGCTACCGGACGGTGACGATCCGCAACGGCACGGTCAGCGGCTGGGACCACGGCGTGCAGGTGCAGGCGGGCTCCACCGACACCGTCGTCGAGAACCTGTCGCTCGCGGGCAACGAGGTCAGCGGCGTCGAGGTCGCGGGCGCGGCCGGCAGCGTCGTGCGCGGCAATCGCCTCGACGGCAACGGCGACGGCATCGCGCTGCTCGCCGGGACCGCCGGCGCGTCGGTCAGCGGGAACGCGCTGACGAACAACCGCGGCGCCAACCTGCTGGTGCAGGACTCGGCCGGGAACACGCTGGCGGGCAACTCGGTGTCGGCCGGCGGCGACGTCGGCGTCGAGCTCCTGAACGCGAGCGGCAACACCGTGCGCGGGAACTCGATCGCCGACACGAGCGACGGCGGCCTCTCGCTGGCGCTGCACTCCGACGACAACCTCGTCGAGGGCAACTCGCTCAGCGACGACGGGCGACGCCGGCATCAGCATCGAGGAGTCGCGCGGCAACCGCGTGATCGGCAACCGCTCGCGCGACATGTCCGACAGCGGCATCACGCTCAGCCTGGCCGACGAGAACGTGATCCGCGGCAACGACGTCGGGGCGAACCCGGGCGGCATCGAGGTCTCCTCGTCGATCGGGAACCTGATCGAGGGCAACGCCGCCAGCGGCACCGGCGGCAGCGGCATCGAGATCGGCGCCGGCGCGTTCCGCAACGAGATCCGCGGCAACACGGCGTCGGCCAACGCGGCGAACGGCATCACCCTGAGCGAGGAGGCCGGGCCCGGCGAGGGCAACCTCGTCATCGCCAACGTCGCCGCCGGCAACGGCTCCGACGGCATCGCGACCGCCAAGGGCGGCCACACGCTGACGCGCAACGTGGCCAACGGGAACGGCGGGACGGGCATCAGCGCCGCGGCGGGCACGATCGACGGCGGCGGCAACGTCGCGGCCGGCAACCGCGGCGGGCAGTGCTCCGGCGTGGCGTGCAACGCGCCCGGCCCGGAGCCGACGCCCGAGCCGACACCGGAGCCGACTCCTGAGCCCACACCGGAGCCGACACCGGAGCCGACTCCCGAGCCCACGCCCGAGCCGACGCCGGAGCCGACCGCCTGCGCCGGCGCGAGCAGCGTCACGCTCGGCGCGGCCGCGGACACCTGGGTCCTGGAGAGCTCGCCGCAGAGCCGCTACGGCAGCGACTCGGTGCTCAAGGTCGATTCGAAGGCCGGCAACGATGCGCGCGCGCTCGTGCGCTTCGCGATCCCCGCGCCGCCCACCGGCTGCTCGGTCACGAGCGCCCGGCTGCGGCTCTACTCGTCCTCGTCGAAGGACGGCCGCACGCTCGACGCTCAGCCGCTCGCGACGACCTGGAGCGAGGCGGCGACGCAGTGGACGACCCAGCCGCCGGCCGCCGGGCCCGTCGCCGCGGCCGTCTCGCGCTCGGGCTGGATCGAGTGGGACGTGCGCGCGGCGGTCGCCGCCGGGGCGCCGCACGGGTTCCTCGTCCGCGACCGGACGGAGAACGGGAACGGCTTCGAGCAGGGGTTCAACAGCCGCGAGAAGGGCAACGACTCGCCGCCTCAGCTGGTGGTCACGTTCGGGCCGTAAGGGTCAGGGGTCAGCGGCCCAACGCCAGGTGGGCGGCGATCGCGAGCACCGCGAGCCGCCCACCGACCGCGAGGCCGCGGCGCACGCGGGGCGTCATCCAGCGCCCTGCGTGCCCGGCGGCCAGCGGCAGCGCCAGGTGCCAGGCACCCGAGGCGAGCCCGACGCCGGCGGCGAAGGCGGCCGCCGCGAACACGCCGTCGAGCGAGAGCGCCGCGGCGACGGCGGCGAACGACGCGATCGTCAGCGGGTTGACGGCGGTGATCGCGAGGAAGCGCGCGTAGTGGCCGCGGCCCGACGGCGGCTCGCCCGCGTCGGGTTCGGCGGCGCCGCCGGCCGCCCGCGACCGCGCGAGGCCGGCCAGCCCGTGCACGGCGATCGCCGCCAGCGTCGCGCCGGCCACGATCCGGATCGCCCGCTCGTGCCCCGCCAGCGCCGCGCCCGCGGCGCCACCCGCGGCGGCCGCGACCACGGCGAACGTGAAGTCGGCGGTCGCGACGCCCATCCCGGCGGCCACGCCCGCGCGCGGGCCGGAGGCGATCGACGCCTCGATCAGCAGCAGGCTGACGGCGCCGACCTGGACCGCGATCGCAAGGCCGGCGACGAGGCCGGCGAGCAGGGCGGCACTGGGGTCCATGGCCGCGGTTTGTGACGACTTCCGCGGCGGATCGCAACGCGCTCCCGCCGCGGACTGAGAGAATCGCGGCGATGGACTCGATCGACGGCGAGATCCTCAAGCTGCTCCGGGCCGACGGCCGGATGTCCTGGCAGGAGCTCGGCGCGGCCGTCGGCCTGAGCGCGAACGCGGCCGCCGACCGCGTGCGCCGGCTGCGGCGCGACGGCGTGATCACCGGGTTCGCCGCGCTCGTCGACCCGGCGGCGGGCGGGCGGCACCTCGAGGCGCTCGTCGGCGTCGTGCTCTCGCCCGGCGTCGAGTCGGACGACTTCGCGGTCGCGGCCGGTCGGCTCGAGCCGGTGGTGGAGGTGCTCCACCTGACCGGCTCGCCCGACTACCAGCTGCGCGTCGCCTGCCGCGACACGGCGGAGCTGGACGCATTGCTGCGCACGCTCCGCCTGCGGCTCGGCGTCGCCGACACCGAGACGACGATCGTGCTGCGCTCCGGGCCGCCGGCCGGCTAGGAGTCGCGCGGCACGTCCCCGCGCCAGGCGCCCGACTCGCGGCCGCGGCTCTCGATCAGCTCCTTGAAGCGCTCGAGGTCGCCCTTGACGCGGCGGTCGTCGGCGCCGATCGCCGCGCCGATCTTCTCCTTGATGCCCTCGGGCACCCAGTCCATCTGGACCATCACGCGCGAGCGGTCGTCGGCGATCTTGTGGAACGTCACGACGCCGGCGTTGTCCTTGCCGTCGGTGTTCTTCCAGGCGACGCGCTCGTCCGGCAGCTGCTCGGTGACGACGGCGTCCCACTCGTGGCGCGCGCCGCCGAACTCGGCGACCCAATGCAGGTGCTTGTCGTCGGTCTGGCGGATCTGCTCGACGCCTTCCATGAACTGCGGGAACTCCTCGAACTGGGTCCACTGGTTGTAAGCGGTCTGGACCGGTACGTCGAGATCGATGCTCTGTTCGATTGTGGCCATACCTCGAGCCTGTCCCGCGCCGGGCGCGCGGTAACGCCGCGGTGATCCGCTGGCGCGGGGCCGCCCGTAGCTCGTAACGGTGCTGACCTATCGAGCCGAGACGAGCGCCTCCGCGCCAGAAGTGTGGTCCCTGATGGCCCGTCCCGACCGCTGGTCGGAGTGGGCCCCGCACGTGCGCGGCGCGTGGGATCTCGGGTCGCCCGAGGTCCGTCAGGGCGCGCGCGGCGCTGTCCGCCTGCTCGGCTTCCTGCCGGTCCCGGCGCGGATCACCGCCGTCGACCCGGGCCGCAGCTGGAGCTGGGAGGTCGGCCCGGTGCGGCTGCACCACGCGATCGCGCACAGCGTCGTGCGGCTCGACATCGAGGCCGCGGCGCCGCTCGAGGCGGCGCTGCGCGTGACGTACGGGCCGCTCTGCGCGCTGCTCCTGCGCAACCTCACGCGGGTGGCCGAGCGCGGGCGCTGAGCTGCTCGCGCAGGCGCAGCAGCGCGAGGTCCTTCGCCTTCGCCTCCAGCATCACGTCGAACACGCGGCCGGCCGCGGGGCCGGCCAGGAACGCCTCGAAGGCGATCGGGTCGATCAGGTCCGCGTGCGCGCGCAGCTGCGGCAGGACGAGCGTGCGCTCGACCCGCCGGCCGACCTTGCGCGCCTTCTCCTCGACCGCGGTCTTCGGGCTCGAGAAGTGGATCTTCGGCCGCACGCCGCCCCAGGTCGCCAGCGCGAGGTCGAGCGCCTCGGCGTCCGGGATCGCGTCCGGGTCGTTGCAGTGGTGGTGCAGGATGTCCCAGACGACCGGCCGCCCGATGCGCGCGCTCAGGCCGAGCACGTCGCGCAGGGCGTACGTGCGGTCGTCGTTCTCGATCACGATCCGGCGCCGGGCCGCCGGAGTCAGCCGCTCGAAGCCGCGCTCGAAGCGGTCCATGCCCGCCCGCAGCCCGCCGGCCGCGCCGCCGACGTGCAGCACGACGACGGACTCGGGGCCGAGGCCCATGCCGTCCATCAGCTCGGCCTGCACCTCGAGCTCGACCGCCGCGAGCCGCTGCACCTCGGCGTCCTCGGAGTTCAGGACCGTGTACTGGCCGGGGTGGGTCGAGAGCCGGATCCCGTACGCCCGCGCGCGGGCGCCGACCTCCGCCAGGCGCCCGGCGCAGCGCTGCGGCGCGTCGCGGAACTGGGGCAGGTCGGGGTGGCTCGCGTAGGGTGCAAGCGCCAGTGGCCATGCGGTACATGCGGATGTCGTTGTCGTCCAGGTAGCCGAGCACCGCCTCGAGCCGGTCGAGCGACACGGCGAGGCTCGGCTCGGACTGCCAGCGGCGGGTGTCGTGCGACGGCAGGCCGCCGGCGCCGAGCACCTTGACGGCGAAGCCGAGCCTGCCCGGCGATGATTCCGGGCCGTCACCGGGGTCCTTATTGACGATGCCCACCTCCCGATCCATCCAGCGCACCTATCTCCTGCTGATGCTGGGGAACACGCTCGCGGCCTCGTTCATCTGGGGCATCAACACGATCTTCCTGCTGGACGCGGGCCTCTCGAACCTCGAGGCGTTCGCCGCCAATGCGTTCTTCACCGCGGGCATGGTCCTGTTCGAGGTGCCCACGGGCGTGGTCGCCGACACCATCGGGCGGCGCGTCTCGTACCTGCTCGGCACGGTGACGCTCGCCGGCTCGACGCTGTTCTACGTGCTGCTGTGGCAGATCGAGGCGCCGTTCTGGGCCTGGGCGATCGCGTCGGTCCTGCTCGGCCTCGGCTTCACGTTCTTCTCCGGCGCGGTCGAGGCGTGGCTCGTCGACGCGCTCACCGCGACCGGCTTCACCGGCGCGATGGAGGAGGTCTTCGGGCGCGGGCAGATCGTGTCCGGCGTGGCGATGCTGACGGGCTCGGTCGCGGGCGGCTTCATCGCCCAGCTGACGAACCTCGGCGTGCCGTTCGTGCTGCGCGGCGCGGTGCTCGTGATCATGTTCTTCGTCGCGTTCCGGCTGATGAAGGACGTCGGCTTCACGCCCGAGAAGGGCGGCCGCCCGCTCACCGAGATGAAGAAGATCGCCAGCGCGTCGATCGACTACGGCTGGCGCGTGCCCGCGGTCAAGTGGCTGATGGTCGAGTCGCTGTTCACCGGCGGCGTCGGCATCTACGCGTTCTACGCGCTGCAGCCGTACCTGCTCGAGCTCTACGGCGACCCCGAGGCGTACACGATCGCCGGCCTCGTGGCCGCGATCGTGGCAGGCGCGCAGATCCTCGGCGGCATCGCCGCGCCGCGGATCCGGCGGCGGTTCCAGCGCCGCACGTCCGCGCTGCTGCTGATCACGGCTTCGAGCGTGCTGACGCTGGCGCTGATCGGCGTGTTCGAGAGCTTCTGGGCCGTGCTCGGCCTGATCGTGGTCTGGGGCCTGCTGTTCGCCGCTGCAACGCCGATCCGGCAGGCGTACATGAACGGCCTGATCCCGTCCAAGCAGCGGGCGACGATCCTCTCGTTCGACTCGCTGATGGACTCGACCGGCGGCGTCTGGGCGCAGCCGGTGCTGGGCCGCGCCGCCGACGTCTGGGGCTACGCGCCGTCCTACCTGATCTCGTCCGGGATCGCGGTGCTGGCGCTGCCGTGCCTGGCGCTGTCGCGGCGCCAGAACGCGCCCGCCGACACGATCGCGACGACGGAAGCGACCGAGACCGTGGCCTAGCTGGGGAGCTCGAGCGCGTCGCAGAGGAAGCGGTTGAACGGCGCTCCGTGCTCGGCCAGGCCTGCGTAGCGGTCGAGGAAGTCCTTGCGCGTGACCGCCGCGTCGGTCAGCGGCGCGTGGAGGGCGAAGTTGCGGCGCTTGATGTCCTCGATCAGCGGATCGTCCTTGTCGAAGCCGCGCGGCGCGCGCTTGAGCTGATCGCCGACCAGCTCGAGCTGCGGGGCGTCCCTGACGTCGGTCCAGCGGTCGGGCTGCTCGACGATGGCGGTGCGGATGGCGTGGGTGGCCGGCCCGTCCGGGTGCCACACGCCGATGCCGGCGAAGCTGCGGCCGGGCTCGAGGTGCAGGTAGAAGCCGGGCGTCGTCGCGGTCCGGCGCCGCTCGTGGTGGAAGATGATCCCGGCGTTCGTCCGGTAGGGCGACTTGTCCTTGGCGAAGCGGGTGTCGCGGTTGATCCGGAACAGCGATCCGCCGCTGCGGCGCGCGTCGGCCTCGAACCGCGGGCTGATCTGCTCCAGGCGCGGCGCGAAGGCGGTGATGAAGTCGAGCGCCGGCTCGCGCACGTGCTGCTCGTAGCGGTCGCGGTTCGCGTCGAACCACTCGCGACTGTTGTTGTCGCGCAGCTCGTCGAGGAACGCGAAGAGCTCCTTGGTGAACATCGGGTGCATTGTCCAACGAAGGCTTGCGCTCGTCTTTCCCGGCGCTTTGCCGGGGCGCGCCGACGATGCACCTCGTGTCCGACAGTGTTCTCATCGCCGGCGGCGGACTCGCCGCCCAGCGCGCAGCCGAGACGCTGCGCGCCCGTGGCTACGACGGGCCCGTGCGCATCCTGTGCGCCGAGCCCGTCGCCCCGTACGACCGCCCGCCGCTGTCCAAGGACCTGCTGGCGGGCGGCGGAGCGGATCCCGTGTTCCGAGCGGCCGAGTGGTACGCGGAGCGGTCGGTCGAGCTGCTGCTCGGGCGGTCCGCGGTCGGCCTCGACGCCGCCGCCCGGCAGGTCCGGCTCGACGACGGATCGGTCGCCGGCTACGGCGACCTGATCGTCGCCACCGGCGCCCATCCACGGCGGCTGCCCGGGCTGGCGGGGCGGCCGAACGTGCACGTGCTGCGGTCGGTCGCCGACGCGCGGGCGCTGCGCGCCGTGCTCGTCCCGGGGGCGCGGCTCGCGATCGTCGGCGCGGGGTTCATCGGCCAGGAGGTCGCTGCGACCGCGCGCCGCCTCGGTGCGTCCGTGACCATGATCGAGGCGGCCCCGGCTCCGCTGGCGGCCGTGCTCGGCGAGTCGCTCGGCGGCTGGTTCGCCGACCTGCATCGCGCCGAGGGCGTCGACGTGCGCCTGGGGGTCACGATCGCCGAGACGCTGCCCGCCGTCGCGGGCGCGCCGGTTCGCCGCCTCGCGCTGGCCGACGGGACCGGGGTGGAGGTCGACGCCGTGCTCGTGGCGATCGGCGTCTCCGCGGAGACGCGCTGGCTCGCCGGCACGCCGCTCGCGGGGCACGGGATCGCCGTGGACGAGGGCGCTCGCACCGTCCTGCCGCACGTCTTCGCGGCCGGTGACGTGGTCGCCGGCTGCCAGCACTGGGAGCCGGCCGCGCGGCTCGGCGTCGCCGCCGCGCGCTCGATCCTCGGCCTGCCCGTCGCCGCCGCGCCGCCAGAGAGCTTCTGGAGCGACCAGTACGGCGTCCGGATCCACCTCGTCGGCGAGGCCGCCGGCGCGGACTCGATCGAGATCGACGGCCGGCCGGACGCCCGCGACTTCACGGCGCTGCTGCACCGCGGCGGCCGGCTCACGGGGGCGCTGCTCGTCGGCCGCCCGCGCGAGCTGCCGCGCTGGCGCCGCGCGATCGGCGAAGCCCAACGACCCGAGAGGAAGGCCGCATGACACTCGTGCCCCGCATCGACGAGACCGCCTGCTGCGCCCACGGCGACTGCGCCGCGGTCGCCCCCGGCGTGTTCGAGGTCGACGAGATCGCCGTCGTCGTCGGCGAAGGGACCGACGAGCAGCTGATCGAGGCCGCCCGTGCGTGCCCGGCGATGGCGATCGAGCTGCTCGACGCCGCGACCGGCGAGACCGTCGACGTCTGAGAGCTCGCCGGTGGGCCCCTCGACACCCCGCCGGCGAGCTCTGAGCCGCCCGCGGCGGGCATAGTGGTGGCGTGGACCGCATCACCGCCCGCAACTCGGCCGGCTACGACGCGCCGATCGGCCTGACCGCCGACCCGGTCGTCTTCACGCTCGCCGAAGGGCGCCTCAGCGTGCTGCTCGCGCGCCGGCTCGAGGAGCCGCAGCGCGGGCATGTTCGCGCTGCCGGGCGGGTTCGTCGGGACCGACGAGGCGCCCGAGCAGACCGCGGAGCGCAAGCTGCGGGAGAAGACCGGCGTCGGCTCGGTGCACCTCGAGCAGCTCCGCACCTACGCCGACCCGCAGCGCGACCCGCGCGGCTGGCTCCCCTCGATCGCCTACATGGCGCTGATCGCGCCCGAGGCGCTGCCGGAGGACCGGCCCGCCGACCGCGAGGCGGGCTGGCACCCGGTCGACGACCTGCCGCAGCTCGCGCTCGACCACGACGGGATCGTCGACGACGGGCTCTGGCGCCTGCACGCCCGGGTCGCCGACAAGGCCTGGTTCGTGGCCGTCGGCGGGGGCCTGCTGCCGGAGCGCTTCACGCTGCGGCAGGCGCAGGTGCTGTACGAGGCGCTGCGCGGCGAGGCGGTCGATCCGGCGAACTTCCGCCGCGACGTCCGGGCCACCGGACTGCTCGAGGCGACGGGCGAGCAGCGCACCGACGGCCCGGGCCGGCCGGGCCGCGTATTCCGCCGCCGCCAAGGTTCGACCAAGGTCCCGCCAAGCAGCGACGCCCAAAGTGCCCTCCCATGGTCGAGACAGAGGACATCGTGATCTCCAGCAGCAGCTCCGGTTGGAGCAACACCGCGCTCACGCCGATCGCCGTCGGCCTCGTCGGCTCGCGCCCGAGCCAGCGCCGCGTCGTCGCGATCCTGCTCGCGCTCTCCGTGCTGACCTTCGGCGGCACGATCGCGGCCGCAGAGGCCTCCGTCCTCCTCGCGCCGTAGACCCCGCGCTCTAATCTCAGCCGAGCTCGCCCCCGTAGCTCAGCTGGATAGAGCAGCGGACTTCTAATCCGCAGGTCGCAGGTTCGAATCCTGCCGGGGGCGCTCGGCGCGGGCATCACTTGTGTCCCCGACGTGGCCACGGGGCGAACTTGCTCTCGCTTGGCCTCTGTGTGGCGATGAGCGCCTCCACCAAGCGCACGGCCGAGGTCCTGCTTCGCTGCAACCTCGCCGACGCGGCAGCCGCGACGCTCGCCTAGGCGGCGTCGAGGTTTCGTATTACGATTGATGCTCGACATCCACCGGTCGGCGCGCAAGCACGGCATCGCCGACGAGGACATCGAGCACGCCGTGACCCACGCGATGGCAATCGACGACACCAATGACGACGCCCGGCTCTACATCGGACCGGCCCGCAACGCTGCCCTGCTCGAGGTGCTGACGATCCCAGCCGTCGAGGGCGCCGAACTCGCCATTCACGCCATGCGCATGCGGCCCAAGTACCGACACCTGCTCCCGGAGCACTGATGGCAACCAAGAAGACGTACGGCACGACTCGCAGCGGCCGAACGATCGACGACAAGCTGGTCGAAGAGCTCGCCGGCAAGGCCGAACGCGGTTACGACGTCGACGAGATCGTCCGCCGGCGCGGAGGTCGGCCGCCGATCGGCTCAGGCCCGGCCAGCGTCGAGTCCGTCCGTCTCGATCCGGAGCTCCGGCGCGCGCTCGCGGAGCGCGCCGAGCGCGATCAAGAGTCGACCTCCTCAGTCATCCGCACGGCGCTGCGCGTTACCTCAACGCTGGCTGACCCGCGAACGCTCGGGGCGCTCACGGAAACCCTGCTCAGGTGGCTTGCCCGTAGGATGCTCGCGTGGTCGGACGCTGGACGTCGATATTGGTGTCGCTTGCCGCCGCGTTGCTGCTCATCGTGCTCATCGACGGGTGGGCGATCGCTTTCCTGCCCAGGGTGATCGAGAAGGTCGTCATCCTCGCCGCCTTCCTGTTGCTCGTCTATGTCGCGATCACCGGCTGGAGGCCCGCCGGTCGTGAGCCCAGTAGCCCTGGGTAGCCGCGCAGTCGACACGGACCGGGCGCTGGCCGATCGGTCAGGCTGTAGCGGCGAACCGGGCGCTTCACTGACCGGCAATGCTGATCGGCGTCATCGTGATCGCGGGCTGCGCGCTGGTCGTCCTTGCGGGCGTCGTGATCGTCGTGCGGTGGGGATCGGCGAGCGCTGCGAGCCGTGCTCGCACGCCGGCTGACACCGGCGCTCGGGCGCTGGCGCGCTACGGCGGCATCGGCATGCTGGCCGGGGTGGCCGCGGGGTTGATCGCGGCGGGCGCCGGAGGCAGGCTCGTGATGCGCCTGCTGGCCGTCACCTCGCCCGAGGAGTCGCAGGGTGCGATCACCGAGGGCAACGCGGTGATCGGGGAGATCACTCTCGGTGGCACCCTCGGGTTCATCTCGTTCATCGGTCCTGTGACCGGCGTACTGACGGGGCTGCTGCTCGTGTTGCTGGGGCCGGTGCTGCCGCGTGGGCGTGCCGGCGGCCTCGCGCTGGGAACGGTGCTGCTGGTGTTGGCGGGCTCCCGGATCGATCCGTTGCGGTCCGAGAACTTCGACTTCAACCTGGCCGGACCGGATTGGCTGTCGGTCGGTTCGTTCGTCGTGCTTGCGCTGTTCCAGGGCCTGGTCGCGGTTGCGGTCGCTGCGCGCCTCTCCGGGAACGCCCCCGTGCCGCTCCCGGTGCCGGCGCCCGCTGTCCTCGTCGGGCGTGCCGCGGTGGCGCTCGTGCTGGTGGCGGCGCTGCCCGCTTTCGTGAGCTCGCTGGCCGACATCCTGGCGTAGGGTGCGCACCACGTGGGGTCTCAGCTGCAAGGGTGCCGAGGGTGGACGCTGCCGCACGCAACCTGCGCATGGCGGAGCGCATCGGCGCGACGGAGGTCCGCTATCCGTTCACGTTCGTGATCGCCGGCGACAGCGGCGCGTGGCCGGACCCCACCGCCGACGCGATCTTCTCCCAGCTGCTCCGCCAGACCGCGGAGTTGCGGCCCGCCCCGGTCTTCTTCGCCAATCTCGGCGACTTCGCCGGACCCGGCACTCCCGAACGCCACCAGCACTACCTCGATCTGGTCAGGCCGCTGGCCATCCCGAACGTCTGCCTGATCGGCAACCACGACCTCGAGGATGCGCGAGGGCCGGAGTCGTGGACCGCTGCCCACGGGCCGCGGAACTTCCACTTCGCCTACGGCAACACGCGCTTCGTCGCCATCGACGGCGCCTCCGGGCAAGCCGGCGAGCTCGGTGACACCACGCCACCCGACACCGCCGGCCCCGGCGTCGAGGCGCTGCGGTACCTCGACGACACGCTCGCGGCCGCGACGGAGCCCAACCGGGTGGTGCTGACGCACGCGCCACCGCACCTGGACGGCCACTACGCGCCGCAGCCCGAATGCGGCTTCCGACAGGGCGAGCCGGAGTTCCTGGACATCATCCGCAGTCACGGCGTCGGGCTGGTCTGCTGCGCCCACGGCCTGGGCTTCGATCACCATGTCCGCGCCGGCGTGCGGTTCGTCATGTCCGGCGGCGGAGGCGCTGCGCTGTACCTGAGCTACCGCGAGGCCGGCGACCGCGATCGCGGCGCGCTCTTCCACGCCGTCGAGATCACGATCACCGAGGCTGGTGCGGCCAGCGGCCGCGTCTTCCAGGCCTTCGCCCCGCACGGAAGCGCGGCGCCGTTCACGTTCGGCGGCGAGCACCACGACTGACCGGCCTTGCCTCGGTCGCCCAGGTCGTGAGACGGTCTGGGGGAGCAACCAGAGGTGGTGCGAGATGGACGCTGGGCCCTATGACGCGGTGGTGGTCGGAGCCCGCTGCGCCGGTTCGCCGACCGCGATGCTCCTCGCACGCATGGGATATCGCGTGCTGCTGCTCGACAAGACGCGCTTCCCGAGCGACACGATGTCCACGCATCTCGTGCATCCGCCGGGCGTCGCGGCGCTGCGGCGCTGGGGCCTGCTGGACCGGCTCGTGGACTCCGGCTGCCCGCCGGTCGAGCGCTACTCGTTCGACTTCGGGCCGGTGACGATCGCCGGCTCGCCGCAGCCGATCGACGGCATCGCGCACGCGTACTGCCCGCGGCGGACCGTGCTCGACCGGCTGCTCGTCGATGCGGCGGTCGAGGCGGGCGCCGAGCTGCGCGAGGCCTTCACCGTCGACGAGGTCCTGGCCACCGACGGGACGGTCACGGGGATCCTCGGCCACGAGCGGGGATCGAACGGCGTCACGGAGCACGCGCGGGTGGTGATCGGGGCCGACGGCCGCCACTCCGTCGTGGTCAGGACGGTCCAGCCGGAGGAGTACAACGAGCGGCCTTCGCGCCTGGCGATGTACTACGCCTACTGGAGCGGCCTGCCCGCCGACGGCTTCGAGACCTTCCTGCGGGCGGACGAACGCCGCGGCTGGGCGGTGGCGCAGACCCACGACGACCTCACGGTGATGCCCTTCGGCTGGCCGGTCGAGGAGTTCCAGGCCAACCGGACGGACATCGAGGCGAACTTCCTCGCGACGATCCGGCTCGCGCCGGAGTTCGCCGAGCGCGTCGACGCCGCCAAGCGGGAGTCGAAGTTCATCGGGACGGCGCAGCTGCCCGGCTACATCCGCAAGCCGTACGGGCCCGGCTGGGCGCTCGTCGGCGACGCCGGCTACCACAAGAACCCGATCACGGCGATGGGCATCAACGACGCGTTCCGCGACGCCGAGCTGCTCGCGGCCGCGGTCGACGAAGCCCTTTCCGGCCGGCGCCCCTACGACGACGCGATGCGCGACTACCAGCAGGCCCGCGACGCCGAGGCGATGCCGATCTACGAGTTCACCGACGGCTTCTCGCAGCTGCGGCCGCCGCCGCCCGAGATGCAGCAGCTCTTCGGCGCGATGCAGGGCAACCAGGACAGCGATGGACGGCTTCGTCAGCGTGCAGGCCGCGACGCTTCCGGCACCGGAGTTCTTCGCGCCGCAGAACGTCGCGCGGATCGTCGGGGAGGCCGGCACGGCGCGCTGACT
The DNA here is from genome assembly GCA_963843485.1 of uncultured Solirubrobacteraceae bacterium. Classification (GTDB taxonomy): domain Bacteria; phylum Actinomycetota; class Thermoleophilia; order Solirubrobacterales; family Solirubrobacteraceae; genus DASSUW01. The sequence continues at coordinate 54,299 of CAWJKK010000005.1, forward strand.
CCCCGGGCGCTCAGCGGCGGCTGATGAAGCGGACGACCAGCAGCACGGCTACGACCGGGAGTGCAACGATCAGCAGGACGATAAGTACCTCGAGCGGGCCCATGGGGGTCTGGTACCCGACTCCGCGCGAGCCTCGTCGCACCGGTTCGGATCGATGTTCGTTGAACGGACATGATCCCTGTACTTCTGGCAGCGCTGATCGCGGCGCTCGCCCTGCCCGCCACGGCGGCTGCCGCGCCGCCGCCGAACGACGCCCGAGCCGCCGCGCAGGACGTGGCGCTCCCTGCGACCGTGAACGGGACGACCGCGGAGTCGACCGTCGAGGTCGACGAGCCGTCCGGATGTGCGGCGCTGCGCGGCTCCGTGTTCTACGAGCTGCGCGCGCCGAGCGACGATCGCGTCGTCGTGCGGCTCGACGCGGCCGGTGACCTCGACGCCACGGTCGACGTGTTCCGCCGCGTGCGCTCGCAGCTCGAGCCGGTCGACTGCGACCCGACCGATCGCCGTGGGGAGGCGGGCGTGCGCTTCCGGCCCGTGCGCGGCGGCATCTACCTGATCCGCGTCGGGCAGCTCGCGAACTCGGTGCCGGGCCGCTTCCGGCTCGACGTGTTCGCACCGGTGCCGGATCCGCGCCCGCCGGGCGCGCGGCTGCCGCGCCGCGGTGCGAGCCGGACGCTCGACTCGCTGCAGGACACGAGCGACGCCTGGTCGACCCGGATGCGCTCGGGCACGACCTACCGCATCAACCTGGCCGCCGGCACGTGCATGTCGCTGCGGGTGTACGCGCCTGGGACGCGTGACTTCGACGGCGACGCGGCCGTGGCGACCGCCGGCTGCGACGGCTACATGCTCTACACGCCGCGCGCGGGGGAGGGCGGACGGTACAGCTTCGTCGTCGCTGCCCGGCCACGCCGTCGCGGCCCGCAGCCCTACCGGCTGCAGGTCGCGCGCGCCGGGGCCGACGACACCGCTCCGGGCCGCGAGCTGCCCAACTACCGGCGCGTCCGCGCGGGCCTGAGCGGGAGCACGATCGACGCCGTCGACCTCTACCGCTTCAGCCTCAGCCGCCGCAGCGCGCTCGACCTCCGGCTCCGGCACTCCGCCTCCGGCACGATCCGGCTGGCGCTGCTCAACGACCGCGGCGAGCGGCTGTCGTCGGGCGACGCGATCGAGCGCCGGCTCGCGCCCGGCCGCTACTTCGTGGCGGTCAGGACCCGCACCGGCGCCAACGGCCGCTACACGCTGCGTCGCGTCACGCGCACGATCACGCGCACGGGGATCGCGTTCGACCGCCGCGAGGTCGGGCCCGGCGACGCGGTCAGGATCGGCGTCGACGTCACGCCCACCGCGCCCGGCCCGGTGGCGATCACGATCGAGCGCTTCGACCCGCTCGCGGGCTGGCAGTTCCACCGCCGCATCCGGACCAGCGGCCGCACGATCGCGTTCCTCCCGCCGTCGCTCGGACGCTGGCGCGCCCGCGCGCAGTTCCTCGGCACGCGCGCCGACGCACCCAGCGAGTCGGGCTATGCGCGCCTGCTCGTGGCCGAGCCGCTGGGGGTGCGATGATCGGCGCTCGCTGATCCCTGAGGAAGGCACACCATGGCCGGTCGCTTCGACGCAACGGTGCTGATCGCTCGTCCGATCGAGGAGGTCTTCGCCTTCCTCGCGGACGGGACGAACGACCCGAAGTTCAGCCCGCGCGTGCTCGAGATCGCCAAGACGACGGACGGCCCTTCCGGCGTCGGCACGGTCTACAAGAGCACGGTCAAGGACGCCGGCATGAAGACGAAGCGCGAGTTCGAGCTGACCGAGTTCGAGGCCCCGACCAAGATCCGCTGGGCCGAGCGGTCCGAGAACAAGATCACGGCGCCGGAGGGCGGGTACGACCTCAAGCCCTCCGGCGACGGAACCGAGCTGCACGTCTACAACGTGCTCGAGCCGCACGGGATCGGGAAGCTGATCTTCCCGTTCGCGATCAAGCAGGCCCGCGACGGCGCGCAGGACTTCGCGAACTCGATCAAGCGCGCCGTCGAAGCGTCGTAGCCGTGCGCGCCGTCGTGCTCGCCGCGCTCGCGCTGCTCGCCGCGCCGGCCGCCGGCGCGGCGCAGGAGCGCCAGGACCCCGATGGCTTCACGCCCGTCGTGCCGAGCGTCCTCGCCGCGCCGTGGGCGGTCGAGGGCTCCGACGGCCGTTCGCACCTCGTCTACGAGCTGCAGCTCCTGAACGCGATCCCGGTGCCGTGGCGCGTGACGCGCGTGACCGTCCGGCCCGCCGGCGGCGGGCGCGCGCTCGCCTCGTGGCGCGGCCGGCGCGTGCAGGGCGTGCTGCGCTCGCTGGCCGACGGCCGCGACACGCGCCGGATCGGCGGCGGCGAGGGCGCGCTGGCGCACCTCACGTTCAGCGTCCGCGGCCGCCCGCCGCGGGCACTGGTCCACGAGATCCGGCTGGCGAACCCGCAGCCGGGCAACGGCGCGCCGCGCACCGCCGTCGTGACGGGAGCCCGCACGCGGGTGATCCGGCGCGCGCCCGCGCGGCTCGGGCCGCCGCTGCAGGGCGACCGCTGGCTGGCCGCCGACGGCTGCTGCACCGCGCGCCGGCACGTCCGCGCCTTCCAGCCGTTCGGCGGCTCGCCTGTTCACCGCCCAGCGGTTCGCGATCGACTGGGAGCGGCTCGACACCGCCGGCCGCCTGTTCACCGGCGACAAGCGCGTGCTGACGAACTGGGAGGGCTACGGCGAGACGATCCTCGCCGTCGCCGACGGCGTGGTCGTGCGCGCGATCGACGGCCTGCCCGACCAGGTCCCGGGCGCGCTGCCGGAGGGCCTCGCCCCGCTGGAGGCGGACGGCAACGCGGTCTTCCTGCGGCTGCGCGACGGCAGGATCGTCTTCTACGCGCACATGATCCCCGGCTCGGTCGCGGTCCGCGAGGGCCAGCGCGTCGTGCGCGGGCAGGTGCTCGGCCGCGTCGGCAACTCCGGCAACAGCTCGGCGCCGCACCTGCACCTGCACGTGATCGACCGCAACGCGATCTTCGGCGCGAACGGGCTGCCGTACGTGTTCGACCGCTACGCGATCACCGGCCGGGTCGCCTCGACCGAGGCGTTCGACCGCGCCGAGGCGACGGGCGAGCCCGTGCGGCGCGGGCCGGTGCGTACCGGCCCGCGCCGCGACGAGCTGCCGCTCGACCAGGTGATCGTCACCTGGCCGTGACGGCTACCAGCTCGCCGGCTTGCCCGGCTCGTACAGCCAGACGTCGAAGAAGTCGTCCAGCCGCTGGCCCGACTCGCGCTCGGCGATCGAGATGAAGTCGTCGGTCGACGCGACCACGCCGCCGAACGTCTTGGTGAACGCCTTCAGCGTGCGGAAGAACGTCTCGTCGCCGATCTTGCCGCGCAGCGCGTGGAGCGTCATCGCCCCGCGCGTGTAGACGGTGTTGCCCTGGTACTGGTTCTCGACGCCCGGGTCGAAGACCGTGTTGTCCCAGAACGTGCCGCGTGCGGGCGTAGCTCGCGTCGAACGCGGCCTGCGCGGTGCGCCCGCCCGTGTGCTCGGTCCAGAGCCACGCGCCGTAGGTCGCGAAGCCCTCGGAGAGCCAGACGTCGCGCATCCGGCGCACGGCGACGTCGTCACCGAACCACTGGTGCACGAGCTCGTGCGCCAGCGCCCGCAGGCCGGCCGCGCTCGTGAACTCCGGCCGTGTCTGCGTCTCCATCTGGTAGCCGGCGTCGGTCACGTCGACGATCGCGCCCGAGGACGAGAACGGGTACGGGCCGAAGCGCTCGCCGAAGAAGTCGAGCATCGCCTCGATCTCGTCGAGCTGCGCCCGCGACGTGTCGGTGAGCTGGTCCGGCTGGACCGCGTTCCAGATCGGCAGCCCGTCCGCCGTCCGGTCCTTGAGGATCGTGAACTGGCCGGTGCTGAGCGTCGCCAGGTACGTGGCCATCTGCTCGGTCTCGTCCCAGACCCAGGTCGCGGTGTCGCGGCGCCGGTCGACCTTGTGCGAGATCAGCTGGCCGTTGGCGATCGCCTCGATGTCCTCCGGCACGGTGACGGTGAACGTGAACGTCGCCTTGTCGTTGGTGGTGTTGTTGTTCGGGTACCAGGTGTCGGCGCCCTGCGGCGGCGTCGACGTGTACGAGCCGTCGTCCGTGTAGTTCCAGCCGTCGAGGAAGCCGCTCGGGTCGGTCGGCGCCGGCCCGGGCTGGCCGGAGTAGTCGACCTCGACCGTGAAGCCCTCGCCGGCCGGCAGCGGCCGGCGCGGGGTGATGATCAGCTCGCGCCCGTCGCGGCGCCAGTCCGCGCGCCGGTTGTCGACCTCGACCGAGTGCACCGTCAGGCCGCGCAGGTCGAGATTGAAGCGGCACAGGTCCTGCGTGGCGCTCGCGGTGATCGTGGCCTCGCCGTCGAGCACCTTCGTCGCGTGCTCGTAGCCGAGGTCGAGGTCGTAGTGCGCGACGTCGTAGCCGCCGTTCCCGATGCCCGGGTAGTAGGTGTCGCCGACCTCCGGCGCGCCGTTCACGCACCGCTCGACGCGGTCGCGGTCGTGGTCGCGGTCCCCTGACCCCGCGGTCGCGGCGAAGCCGGTGATCGCCATGCCGGCAGCGCCGGCGACGACTGCCGCCGTGGTGGCGACGATCGCAGTTCGCATTCGCTCCTCCTCCCTAGGTGGACGGGGAGGAAGGTACTCCTCACGGGTGGCGCTTGAGGCCTCGCAGGACGCCGTCGGCGGCCTTGTGCGGCGCGCGCAGGGCGAGGCCGACGAGGTCGAGCTCCGCGCTCGGCACGGCCCGGACGGCGGCGCGGTTCGCCTCGTCGTGGCCGGTGGCGAACAGGTCGGCGGTGTAGACCGCGAACCGCAGCTCGCGCGTGCGAGCGCGCTCGAACACGGTCCGCAGCTTGCCGCGCCGTCGCCTCGAAGACGAGCACGGGCTGGACGAGCATCGGGAGGTAGCGTCGCGCCCGACGCGTCCTCGTAGTCCGGGCCGACCTCGCCGCCGCCCGCCACGACGCCGCTGATCAGGAACGCGCAGACGTTCAGCCGCTGCCAGGCCGCGAGGTCGTCGCGGACGATCACCGCGACCTTGGTGTCGAAGTCGGTCACCGCCACGCGGCGGAGGATCGCCTAGAGCGCGACCGACGTCTTGGACGATCTTGCGTAGCGCGCCGGCGGCACGCCGACCGCGCGCTTGAACACGCGCGTGAGGTGCGCCTGGTCGTAGAACCCGCAGGCGAGCGCGACCGCGGCCGGCGGCTCGCCGCCGGCCAGCAGCCTGCGGGCGCGGGCGATCCGCAGGTCGGTCTGGAACGCGTGCGGCGGGAGCCCGACCTGGGCGCGGAACGTGCGCGCGAGCTCGAACCGGCTGAGCCCGGCGTGGGCGGCGAGCTCGGCCAGCGTGACCCGCTCCGCCCAGCGCTCCTCGAGCAGCCGCCGCGCCCGCCGGACCGCTGCGTGCTCGGGCGCCGACCGCGCGCGCGGCCCCGGGCGCAGGTGCGGGCGCAGGCGGTCGACCGCGGCGAGCACCGCCTCGTCGACCGCGAGCCCCGGCGGCGCCAGCGCGAGCGCGCGATGGGCGGCGGCGAGCGCGGCTCGCAGCGCCTCGTCGCGGAACACGACCCAGCGCGCCGCCTGCGGCGCCTGCGCCTCCTCGGCCCACGCGCCGATCAGCGCGGGCTCGAGGTAGAGCACCTTGTACGCCCAGCCGCCCGGCGCGGCGGGGACGCCCGTGTGGACCGACTCCGGCTCGAGCACGAACAGCTCGCCGTCGTGCGCGCGCTGGTCGGTGTCGTCGAGCGCGAAGCTCGCCGCGCCGCGCTCCATCATCGCCACCGTCCAGGTCGGGTGCGAGTGGGGGCGGTACTCGTGGGTCACGAAGCTCGCGTGCAGCGCCTCGACGCCGGCCAGGTCGGGCGGCCGGAAGTAGGTCGTGACCTCAGGCACCGAGGCGCTCCGCGGCCGCGCCGGCCTCGCGCCGCGAGGCGACCCCGAGCTTCGACAGCAGCGAGGAGACGTGGTGGTCGACGGTCTTCGGCGCGATCACCAGCGCGCGGGCGATCTCGGCGTTCGTCGCGCCGCTCACGACGAGCTGCAGCACCTCGGTCTCGCGCGGCGTCAGGCCGCCGGGCGTGGCGCGCGAGGCCGCCCGCGGGCCGCGCGGGATGCGGCGCACCCCGGCGGCGCGCAGGCGGCGGCGCAGGTTGGCGGCCGCGCGGGCCGCGCCGTAGGCGTCGAAGGTCGCGAGCGCCTCGCGTCGCGCGGCCTCGTCGTCGGCCTCGCCGAGCGCGTCCGCGCGCTCGTAGGGGAAGCCGAGCGCGGACCAGCGGTCGGCCGCTCCGAGCCAGTCGCCCGCCATCGCCAGCGCGTACGGCTCGGGGTCGTCGGGACGCGGCGCGACGGGCTGCCCGGCGCGCCAGAGCCAGTACGCGAGCTCCGCGCGCGCCCAGGGCTGCACGCGCGACGCGCCGTACGCCGCGTTCGCCGCGGCGACCGTGCCCTCGAGGTCACCGTCCAGCCACGCGTGCTCGGCGCGCGCGGCGGCGGCCGGCGCGAGCCGCTGCAGCTCGCCGGTGTCGACCGCGCGGCGCCACGCGTCGTCGAGCGTCGCGCCCGCGTCGGCCTCGCCGCGGCGCGCCTGCAGCCGCCCGATCGCGATCAGCGCGGGGCACAGGCTCACGCCGGGCTGCTCGCCGAGCTCGAGCGCCGCGCGCGCGTCGCTCTCCGCGGCCGGCCAGTCGCCGAACATCAGCCGCGCGTTGGCGCGGGCACCGAGCACGTACTGCACGTAGCCGTCGAGCCCGCGCGTGCGGGCGAACGCGAGCGCGCGCTCGAGGTCGTCGACCACGCGCGGGTCGTCGCGACGGCGCACCAGCGTCGACGTCGCCAGGTTCACGAGCGCGCGGGCCGCGTTGTCGTCCTCGCCCGCCTCGACCGCGAGCGCGTGCGCCTCCTCCAGCAGCGCGCGCCCGCGCTCGTGCTGCGGTCCGCCGATCAGCGTGGTGCCGACGTTCGTCAGGCCGTGCGCGACCGTCTCGCGGTCGTCGAGCCGGCGCGCGAGCCGGACCGCGCGCGTGCCCAGCTCGACCGCCTCCTCGTTGCGGTCGGCCAGCATCGCGAGCTGCGCCCGGCCGCTGAGCGCCATCGCCAGCTCGCGGCTGTCCGGGAACGCCTCGAGGACCGCGATCGCGCGGTCGCCCGTCTCGGCCGCCTCCGGGCCGCGGCCCGTCCACCACAGGATCCGCGCGAGCCAGCGCAGGTCGTCGCCGGCGCGCAGCGAGCCGGGCGCGCGCGTCTCCAGCAGCGCGCGCCGCGCCTCCAGCGCCCGCTCCGGCCGCCCGCACAGGTAGGCCTCGACCGCGACGTGCTCGAGCGCCTCCGGGTCGCCGGCCGACAGCGCCGCCTCCCAGTGCTCGAGCGCCTGCCGGTGCCCGCCGGCCGCGCTCGCCGCCCGCGCGGCGCGCGGGGCGTGGCGCAGGATCGCCGCCCGGTCGCCTGCGCGGCGGGCGTGGTGGGCGAGCCGCGCCGGGTCGGCTCCGGTGTCCTCGAGCGCCTCCAGGACGAGCCGCTCGAGCTCGCGCCGGTGGGCGGGGGAGATCGCGTCGGCGACCGCGCGGCGCGCCAGGTCGTGGCGGAACGCGACCGCGTCGCGGCTGAGCGTGAGCAGGCCGGCCCCGATGCACTCGTCGACCGGTCCGCTGCCGCCGCCGATCGTCGCCTCGATCAGCGCCAGCTCCGCCGGGCCGGGCACGACGGCCACCAGCTCGGCGACCGCTTGCGCGCGCTCGCCGATGCCGGCCATCCGCAGCGCCACGGCGTCGCGCACGCTCGCGGGCACGCCGCCCGCCGGGGCCGCCAGCACCTCGGTGACGAAGAACGGGTTGCCGCCGGAGTTCGCGTGCAGGTCGGCGGCCTCGCGGCCGGCGCGGCGGGCGAGCAGGGCGACCGCGCCGGCGGAGAGCGCGCGCGGCTCGAGCCGGGTCACGCGCTCGCGCGGGAACGCCGCCAGCACGCGCCGGACCTCGGCGCGCGCGTCGTCGCGGCAGGTCAGGACCAGGCAGCCGCTGCGGCGGGCGAGCCGGCGCCCGATCAGCGCCAGCAGGTCGAGCGTCGCGTCGTCGGCCCAGTGCAGGTCGTCGACGACCAGCACCGAGCCGTCGAGCGTGTCGAGGGCGGCGACCAGCGCGGCCTCGCGCGAGCCGGACTCGATCGCCTCCGCGAGCGCTCCTCCGGCCTGCCACGCGGCGTCGCGCAGCGGCCCGAGCGGTCGCGGCGTCACCAGCGGGTCGCACGCGCCCCAGAGCACGCGCCGGCCCGCGCACGCGGCGGCGACCAGCGCGGTCTTGCCGATCCCCGCCTCGCCGGCGACGACCACGATCCGGCCGTCGGTGCGCGACTCGTCGATCGCCCGTTCCAGCGCCGTCCGTTCGTCGTCTCGCTCGAGAAGCTCCAAGATAGGTAGGACCTCCCGATGCGCCGGGGGTCGGTGCAGGCGTAGCGTCTTGTCATGTCAACCATGACTCCTCCCGACTCCGAGCTCAAGGCGCGCCATCGCGCGATGTGGGCCTCGGGCAACTATCCCTCGATGGTCGAGACGTTCCTGACGCCGCTCGGACCGCGGCTGGTCGAGGCCTGCGGCATCGGCCCGGGCATGAAGGTGCTCGACGTCGCCGCCGGCACCGGCAACGCCTCGATCCCCGCCGCGCAGACCGGCGCCGACGTCACCGCGAGCGACCTCACCCCCGAGCTGCTGGAGGCCGGCGCCGCGCGCGCGGGTGACCTGAAGCTCAACTGGGTGACCGCGGACGCGGAGAACCTGCCGTTCGAGGACGGCTCGTTCGACGTCGTCATGTCCGCGATCGGCGTGATGTTCGCTCCCCACCACCAGGCCGCGGCCGACGAGCTCGTCCGCGTCTGCCGCCCGGGCGGCACGATCGGGCTCCTGAGCTGGACGCCCGAGGGCATGCTCGGCGCGCTGTTCCGCATGATGGGCCCGTACGCCCCGCCGCCGCCGGCCGGCGCCTCCCCGCCGCCGCTGTGGGGCAGCGAGCAGCACCTGCTCGACCTGCTCGGCGAGCGCGTCGCGATTCGCAGCAGCGAGCGCGGCACTCTCGACATCTCCGCGTTCGCGCACCCGCGCGACTACGGCGAGTTCTTCAAGGCGCGCTACGGGCCGACGATCGGCATCCGCAAGAACGCCGAGGCGAACGGCCGCGCCGAGGAGTTCGACGCCGCGCTCGACGCGTTCAGCGAGGAGTGGAACCGCGGCACCGCCGACGGCGCCCGGTTCGAGATGGAGTACCTGGTCACGGTCGCCACGCGCGCCTGAGACCCCGGACCGCCGCGCCGGCCGCTACGGCCGGCGCGGCGTCTCGAGGTCGACGACGATCGCGACCTTCGGGCCGTCCCAGAAGAACGTCAGCGACGCCGGCTCGTAGCTGACGCGGTCCGGCGGGTCGAGGTCGGCGGCGTCGACGAGCTCGCGGAAGCGGGCCTCGGCCGCCTGGTGGGCGGGGCTGATGGTGGGCATGGCCGCACCATCGCGGCGAACGTGTCACACGGGTTCGTCGGCGAGTGCCAAGAGCTTGCAGACGGTGTTCCAGTTGCGCGCGGTGGCGACCGTGCCGAGCTCGCGCTCGAGCTTGAGCTTCGCGAGCTTGGACTTGGCCATGCCCTGCGGATACCAGGCGTAGAGCTCGCGGCCGATGACGGCGACGCGCTCGTCGCCGAGGTCGGTCGCCGCGAGCTCGTCGACGTAGCCCGGGTCGGGGTCGCCGGCCAGGAAGCTCACCTGCAGGAAGCGGCCGTCGGTCATCAGGTCCGCGAACGGGTTGGCCTCGACGACCGCGGCGAGCTCGTCGCGGCTGCGCACGACGACCGCGGCGTCGACGCCGAGCCCGGCCTCGATCTCGCGCTCCAGCCGCCGCGCCAGCCGCTCGCCGGCGACCGGCGCGGTCAGCACCACGTTGCCGCTCTGCAGGAGCGTCCGGACGTCCTCGTAGCCGAGGCCGCCCAGCAGCTCCCGCAGCTCGGGCATCGACACCCTCCGGCGCGAGGCGAGGTTGATCCCGCGCAGGAGGGCGATCTGGCGCATCAGGCCCGCTCGAGCACCACCACGGCGATCTCGCGGTCCGTCCTGCTGCTGGTAGGTGTCGTAGTGCGGCCAGTGCGACGTCATCTCGCGCCACATCTCCGGCCGCTCCTCCGCCGTCGCGTCACGCGCCCGCACGGCGAACGTCTCGTCGAGCACCTGCACCTCGGCGTCCGGCCGCGAGCGCAGGTTCGCGTACCAGCCGGGCGGCGCGTCCGTGCCGCCGTTGGAGGCGACGATCAGGAGATCGTCGCCCGCGCGGCCGTAGATCAGCGCGTTCGTGCGCGGCTCGCCCGACTTGCGGCCCAGCGTGGTGAGCAGCAGGACCGAGCTGCCCTCCCTCCAGTCGTGCCCGTACTCGCCGCCGCTGGCGCGGTACTCGCGCACGTGCTCGGCGCCGTGGAGGTTCGATGCGTCCTTTCGTGCCATGCCCGAAACCCTACGTGGCCGCCTTCTCGACGCGCTGGGCGCCGCCGATCGACCCGTGCGGATCGATGACGAACTTCTTCGCCTCGCCGCTGTCGAACGCGGCGTAGCCCTCGGGCGCGTCGTCGAGCGTGATCACCGTCGCGTTGACGGCGCTGGGCGATCTCGACGCGGTCGTTGAGGATCGCCTGCATCAGCTCGCGGTGGTACCGCATCACCGGGCACTGGCCGGTCGTGAAGCTGTGCGACTTCGCCCAGCCGAGGCCGATGCGGATCGAGAGCGCGCCGACCTTGGCGTCCTCGGTCGACGGCGCCCGGGTCGCCGGTCACGTAGAGGCCGGGGATGCCGACGCCCGCCGCCCGCGCGCGTGATGTCCATCATCGAGTTGAGCACCGTCGCCGGCTGCTCCTCGCCTGAGGACGAGCCGTGGCCGCGCGCCTCGAAGCCGACCGCGTCGACGCCGCAGTCGACCTCGGGCACGCCGAGGATCTGCTCGATCTGGTCCTTCGGGTCGCCCTTGGAGACGTCGACGGTCTCGCACCCGAAGCTGCGCGCCTGCTCGAGCCGCTCCGGGATCAGGTCGCCGACGATGACGACCGCGGCGCCGAGGAACTGCGCCGAGTGCGCGGCCGCCAGGCCGACCGGGCCGGCGCCGGCGATGTACACCGTCGACCCGGAGCGCACGCCCGCGGTCACGCAGCCGTGGTAGCCGGTCGGGAAGATGTCCGACAGCATCGTCAGGTCGAGGATCTTCTCCATCGCCTGCTCGCGATCGGGGAACGGCAGCAGGTTCCAGTCCGCGTACGGGACCAGCACGTACTCGGCCTGGCCGCCGACCCAGCCGCCCATGTCGACGTAGCCGTACGCCGAGCCCGGCCGGTCCGGGTTACGTGTTCAGGCAGATGCCGGTGTCGCCCTCCTTGCAGTTGCGGCAGCGCCCGCAGGCGATGTTGAACGGCACCGAGACGATGTCGCCCTGCTTGATGAACTCCACGTCGCGCCCGACCTCGACCACCTCGCCGGTGATCTCGTGCCCGAGGATCAGGCCGGAGGGCGCGGTCGTGCGGCCGCGGACCATGTGCTGGTCGCTGCCGCAGATGTTCGTCGCGACCAGCTTCAGGATCGCGCCGTGCGGGGTCTTGCGCCCGACGTTGTCGGGGTGGACGCCTGGGCCGTCCTGCAGCTCGAGCTTCGGGAAGTCGATGCCCTGGACCTCCACTTCACCGGTGCCCATGTAGGCCACGCCACGGTTGTCGGCCATGTCCATCCTCCGTTCTGAGGGGTCATGCCGGTCCTACCCGAGAGGGCCGGGGCCACGCGGGCCCCGGCCCGGGGAGGGTTAGTTAATCGACGTGAACGTCAGGTCGAACGAGGCGTTGGCCACGTTGACCACTCCGTTGACGTTCTCCGAGCGCAGCATCGGCTGCTTGTCCCACAGCCAGAACACGCCCGGCGCCTGCTCGCTGACCGCGGTGTCGATCTCGGCCCACGCCGAGGCGCGCTCGGCCGGCTCGGCGAGCGTCTCCGCGTCGTCCATCTGCTTGTTGAGCGCGGGATCGTCCAGCAGCGAGAAGTTCGAGTTGCTCTGATCGAGGATGTTCTTGCCGTTGAACACCGGGTTCAGCAGCGTCTCGGCGTCGGCGAAGTCCTTCAGCCAGCCCACGGACGGGCAGATGTCGGGCTGGTTCGTCGGCACCTGGCAGAACTTCGTGTACATCGAGTCGCGCGTGACGTAGTTCGTCTCGACCTTGAAGCCGAGCTTGGCGAACTGCTGCACCGCCACCTCGGACATCTGCTTCTGCTGCGTCGCGTTGTCGGAGACCGACGAGAACGTCTTGTCGCCGTCGTACATGCCCGACTCGTAGCCGGCCTTGCGCATGTACTCCTTGGCCAGCTCGAGGTCGCCCTTCGGGTTGGACAGGAAGTCCAGGCCAGGACCGTCGGCGCCGCCCGCCTCTTCGTGGCCGGGCTGGCCCGGCGGGATGATGTGGGTCGGGATGTCACCCGTCAGCGGGCCGCCGAACGCCTGCCGCAGCGCCTCGCGGTCGAACGCCGCCGCGATCGCGCGCCGCACGTCCGGGTTGTCGAACGGCTCGACCCGGGTGTTGAGCGAGATGTAGCGGTAGCGGCCGGTCGGCGGCGTCAGCACGAGCTGGTCCTTGCGGTCGCCGCGCGACGTGCTCGCCATGATCGACGCGGGGAGCTGGAAGTCGCCGCTGACCATCGCCTCGCCCTCGAGGATCTGGCGCGACGCGACCGGCGGCTCTGAGCCCTCGCGGATCGTGATCGAGTCCAGGTAGGCGGGCTTGAAGTCCGTGCTCGCGTCCCAGTTCGGGTTGCGCACCAGGCGGATCTCGCTGCCCGGCGTGTAGCCCGTGAGCTTGCCCGACTCGTCGTTCTCGATCATGTACGGCGCCGGTCGCGACCTGGTTCTGGCCGTACGTCGACGGGCTCTTGCTGTCGAACTCCTTCGCGTAGTCACGCGGCACCGGCGCGGAGGCGGGCAGCGCGAGCGCGCCGGCCAGGATGGCGCCGCGCGGCGCGGTCGAGCTTGAAGACGATCGTCTGGTCGTCCGGCGTCGTGATGCCGGAGATGTTCTCGGCCTTGCCGTCCTGGAACGCCTTCAGGCCGGTGAGATCGCCCATGAAGGCACCGACGTACGGGCCGGGGACCTGCTTGGTGAAGCCGCGCTCGATCGCGTACGCGACGTCGTCGGACGTGACCTCGCGGTCGACCGGCGGGCTGAACTTCACTCCCGGCTTGATCTTGACCGTGACGGTCTTGCCGTCGGGCGCGATCTCGGGCGGGCCCTCGGCGAGGTCCGGCTCGGGGTTGACCGCGTCCTCCGGCTTGAACGCGTACAGCGGCCGGTGCGTCGCGTAGGCGACCAGGAAGCCGTACTGGTAGTAGGTCTGGCCGGGGTCGACGAAGTCGACGTCGCCGGCGTACAGCACGGTCAGGTCGCCGCCCTGCTTGGCGTCCTGGGGCGCGGTGTCGCCCTGCGTCGTCTCCTCACCGCTCGGCTCGTCGTCGCCACCGCAGCCGGCGAACACGAGCGCGAGTGCGGCCACTAAGACCGCGAGAACGCGCAGCCACCCGAATTTCCTCATCGAGACCTCCCAGTCTCCCTGCACTCCAGTTTCACGGAGCGTAGGCCGTGGGGCGGCGGCTGTGCTCTGCGATCCGCACCTTGCGGTGGGTTGGTCACCCGTCTGTCTTGCGCGGGCGCGCCCACGCCTGTTGAATCGCAGGCCAGATGGGTGAGTCCCGGTCCACCGAGCCGGCCGCGAAGTCGCCCGACCTCGCGGCGGCCCTGGCGCCGGCGTCCGCGGGCCCGGCGGCGCCGATGGTCTCCGTCGCCGGGGCGATGGGCAACGCCGCGTTCTCGCGCACGCTGGCCCGCAAGCCGACGGCCACGGGCGCGAGCGTGCCGGACGACCCCGCGGCCTACGCGCTCGGCCTCGGCGACCAGATGCTGCGCGACAAGCTCGCGCCGGGGCAGCCGGTCTCGAAGGAGATCGGCGCGAAGTTCAAGGCCAGCACGCCGAAGTCGCTCGGCCGCATCGACGTCCCGCTGGTCCCCGGCTTCTTCGCGCACTTCGGCGTGACGGCGAGCGTCGCCGCCGCCGCCGGTGCGCGCGTGAACCTCGGGCTGTCGCGCAGCGAGCAGGGCGACGGCTACGCCGACACGGTCACCGTCAACGGCTCGGCGAATGCGAACGGCCTGCTGTTCGGCAGCATGAGCGCCGGCCTCGGCGTCGGCTTCCGCGGCCTCAACGTGACCGCGCACGCCTCCGGCTCGCTGCGGCTCGACGCCAAGGGCACGGCCAATCTGAGCGGCGAGATCAAGCGGGCCAGCGCGTCGGCGCCGTGGGCGGGGCGGATCGACGTCGACGGCGAGCTGCGCGGCTCGCTGACCGCGGCCGCCAGCGGCTACTTCCAGTGGCAGGTCCTGTGGTGGGACGGGCGCTTCGGCGAGTTCCGGATCAAGGAGTGGCGGCTGGGGGAGGCGGCGATCAAGGTCAAGGGCTGGGCCGACCTCAACGGCGCCTCGGACATCCGCCTGACGCCGGACTTCTCGCCGCCCGAGCGGCCGCAGTTCGAGACCAAGGGCCAGACCACGCCGCCGCCCGGCAAGGCGCCCGGGACCGCCGTGGCCACCAAGCGCTTCGACGTGCCGCGCGACCCGCCCCGCTCCGGCCTGGCCGCGTTCGAGGCGATGGTGGCGCGCGACACCGCGCCGCCCGCGGCCGAGCCGCCGCGCGAGCCGCCGGCCGAGCCGGCGCCCGCCGCCGCCCCGCCGCAGGATCCGACGGCGCCGCCGCAGGCCGTCGCGACGCCGCCCGCCGGGCCCGCGGACGCCGAGCTGCCGGGCTCGAGCGTCGGCTTCGTCACCGTGCCGGGCGAGCCCGCGGAGGGCGGTTGATCGGCCTCGACGTCCTGCTGGCCGACTCGGTGTCCGCGGCGGAGGGCAAGCTGCACGCCCAGGGGGCCGGCTGGAACCGCGTGATCGCGCAGCAGCTGCCGACCGTCGCACGGCCGCATCGGGCTCGGCATGGTGCTGCGCGTGCCGGCCGCCCAGACCGGCGCCGAGCACGCGATCGAGGTGCGGCTCGAGGACCCGGACGGGGCGGCGCTCGAGCGCATCAGCGGCACGTTCCGCGTCGACGCGCCGGAGCACGGCGCGCAGGACGAGGAGGTCCTGCCGGTCGCGCTCAACGTCGACTCGGTCGCGCTCGAGCGCGAGGGCGTCTACCGGTTCGTGATCGCGATCGACGGCGAGGACGCGCGGGCGGTGCCGTTCGCGGTTCAGGCCGCCTCGAACACGACGTCCTGAGCGCCGTCCCACAAGACGATCCGGCCGAGCTCGCGCAGCTGCTCCGCTCCCTCGCTGACGGTCAGGAAGTGGTTGCCGGCGAGCTGGCCGACGATGCTCGAGAAGCACGTCCCGCCGTACGGGAACAGGATCTCGGTCTCGCTGAAGCCGCCCGGGTAGAGCAGGACCTGGCCCGGGGCGGGGTGGCTCGTGTGGTTCTCGAAGCCGAGGCCGGTCTGGAGGTCGCCGAGCGGGATCCAGGCCGACTCGCCGCTCCAGCGCACGTGGATGATCTTGCTGTGGAACGGCAGCATCGCGCGGAACGCGGCGCAGGTCTGCGGCGCGTCGGCGACCCAGTCGGCGCCGAACTCGAGCGGGCCGGCGGTGATGCGGAGGTCGCTCATCGGGTGTCTCCCTTCGTCGGTTTCAGCAGCCGCCCGTGCGGCGGGTCGGCGAACGTGCCGTCGCGGAACACGGTCCTGCCGCGCACGATCGTGCGCACCACGCGCGGCACGCGGCGGCCGGCGAACGGGCTCAGCCCGTGGCGGTCGTACAGCTCGGGCGCCTCGCGCACGCGCAGGTCGACCAGCGCGAGGTCGGCGTCGGCGCCCGGCTCCAGGCGTCCCTTGGCGAGCCGCAGCCGCTGCGCCGGATGGGCCGACGTGAGCGCGGCGACGGTGCCCGGCGCGAGCCTGGAGTCGAGCAGCAGCGGCAGCAGCGACTGGCAGCCGGCGATCCCGCCCCAGGCCGCGCCGAACTCGCCCGGTCTTCATCTCCGGCGGCGCCGGCGAGTGGTCGGAGGCGACGAAGGCGACGTCGCCGATCCGCGCCACAGCGCCTCGCGCTCGGCCGCGGACCGCAGCGGCGGCGCGCACTTGGCGCGCACGCCGAGCGTCTCGAGGTCGTCCTCGCACAGCTCGAGGTAGTGCGGGCAGGTCTCGCAGGTGGCGTCGACGCCGCGCGCCCGCGCCGCGGCCACGAGCTCGACGCCGCGGGCGGTCGAGACGTGCACGACGTGCAGCGCGCAGCCGGTCGCGGCGGCCAGGTCGAGCGCCGTCTCGATCGCCGCGTGCTCGGCCGCGGGCGGCCGCGCGGCGACCCAGTCGCGCCACGTCCTCCCGGGCGGCCCGAGGTCGCTCGGGCGCTCGGCGTGCACGGCGACCGGCAGCCCGAGCGCGGCGGCGCGGCGCATGCCCTCGCCGAGCGTCTCGTCGTCGGCGGCCGCGAAGTCCTCGATCCCGCTGTCGCACATGAACGCCTTGAAGCCGGCGACGCCGCGCTCGGCCAGCGCCTCCATGTCGTCCAGATGGCCGGGCACGAGCCCGCCCCAGAGCGCGAAGTCCACGAGCGCGGACCGCTCGGCCGCCTCGACCTTGCGGTCGAACGCGGCCGCGTCGACGGTCGGCGGGTGGGCGTTGAGCGGCATCTCCACGCACGCGGTCGTGCCGCCGGCGGCGAGCGCGCGCGTCCCGGTCGCCCAGCCCTCCCAGTCGGTCCGGCCGGGCTCGTTGAAGTGCACGTGGGCGTCGAGCGCTCCGGGCAGCACGTGCAGCCCGTGCGCGTCGACCTCCTCGCCCGCACCGCCCTCGAGGTCGTGGCCGATCCGCTCGATCCGGCCGTCCGCGACCGCGACGTCGGCGGTCGCGCCGAACAGTCCCGGCAGCACGAGCGTGCCGCCGCGGATCAGCAGGTCAGCGGGCACGGACGAACCGCTCGAGGACGTCGATCGCCGCCGCCACGTCGGCCGCCTCGACCGCCTCGTCGGGGTGGTGGCTGATCCCGTGGCGGCAGCGCACGAACAGCATCGCGGCCGGCGTGACCGCGGCGAGCATCGCGGCGTCGTGGCCCGCGCCGCTCCCCAGCCGCTCGACCGGCAGGCCGGCGGCGGCGACGGCGTCCGCGAGCGCCGCGGTCAGCCCCGCGTCCATCGCGACCGCGGGCTGCTCGCCGGTCTCGCGCCATTCGAGGCCGACCGACCGCTCGCCGGCGATCGAGTGCGCCCGCGCGCGCAGGTGCTCGACCGCGGCGCGACGGACGTCGTCGTCGGGGTGGCGGACCTCGGCGACCAGCGTCGCGGCGCCCGGGATCACGTTGCGGGCGCCGGGCTCGACGGTCAGGCGGCCGGCGGTGGCGACCAGGCCGTCGGCGGAGCGCCCGGCGGCCTCGACGGCGAGCACCAGCTCGGCGGCGGCGGCGAGCGCGTCGCGGCGCCCGGCCATCGGCACCGTCCCGGCGTGCCCGGCCTCGCCGGTCACGACCAGCTCGAGCTGCGTCTGGCCGGCGATCGCGGTGACGACGCCGAGCGGCGCGTCGCGGCGTTCGAGCACCGGGCCCTGCTCGATGTGGACCTCGACGTAGCCCGCGAAGTCGCTCGCGGGGCGCGCGGCCGGCTCGCCCTCGACGAGGTCGCCGAGCCGGACGCCGTCGGCGTCGCGCAGGTCGCCCGGCACGAAGCCGCGCGTCATCGCGGCCGACCCGAGGTAGGCGGTGCCGAAGCGCAGGCCCTCCTCGTCGGCGAAGCCCACGACCTCGAGCGCGCAGCTCTCCGGCACGCGCTCGGCCACCGCGAGCGCGACCAGGACGCCGAGCGGGCCGTCGTAGCGGCCGGCGTCGCGGACCGTGTCCAGGTGCGAGCCGAGCACGAGCGCGGGTCCGTCGCCGCGGCGGCCGATCAGGTTGCCGACCGCGTCCTCGCGGACGTCGAGCCCGGCCGCGCGCATCCAGCCGCCGACGAGCGCGTTCGCCCGCCGCATCGCGTCGGTGCCGTACCGGCGCACGAGCAGGCCCGGCTCCTCGCTGACCTCGCCGAGCGCCGCGCAGCGCCCGAGCACCGTGGCGGCGTCGGTCAACTGCCCCGGTAGGTGCTGTAGGACCACGGGGACACGAGCAGCGGCACGTGGTAGTGCGCGCCCGGGTCGGTCACGCTGAACTGCACGGGCACGCGGTCGAGGAACTCGCGCTGGCCGAAGTAGTCGCCGACCGCGAAGACGAGCTCGTACTCGCCCGCCTCCAGCTCGCCCTGCGCGAGCAGCGGCGCGTCCGTGCGGCCGTCGGCGTTGGTGGTGACCGTGCGCAGCGCGCTGCGGCGGCCGTGCTCGAGCCGGGCGAGCTCGATCGCGACCCCCGCCGCCGGGCGCCCGCGCGCGGTGTCGAGCACGTGGGTGGTGAGGAAGCCGCTCACGGCAGCGTCAGCGTGATCAGCCCCTGCGCGGGGAACGGGTCGGTGTACAGCCGCCGCCCGTCGCGCTCGCCGACCGGGTCGCGGGTGAGGTTCTCGGCCGTGAACGAGACCTCGGCGAGCGCCGGCAGGTCGGCCAGCAGCCGCGTGCCCATCGCGTGCACGAGGTGCTGGATCGACTCCGAGACGAAGTCGTCGAACGTGCTCGCGAGGTGGTCGCGGACCGCCAGCGGGTCGACCTCGGCGCTCGCGTCGGCGAGCCGCCAGTCGGCGTCGAGCCGGATGTACAGCGGCCGGTCGCCGCGCTCGGGCAGCGTCGTGTACTCGTCGCGCGCGAACTTGGTGAACGCGCTGCCGCGCGTCTTCAGCAGCCGCATCCCGTGGCGGCCGCCGCGCACCTCGCTGACGCCGTCGCGGCCGAGCGCGACGGTGGCGACGCCGTGGTCGTCGTCCGAGCGCGTGAACACGCGCGCGCCGAGGCGGTCGAAGCGCAGCTCGCGCGCCGACACGCGCAGCGCGTGCATCACCGGGTAGGTCGCCAGCATCCGCTCCCCGAGCGTGCCGCAGAGGCCGGCGAGCGTGGTGCCCGCGTACGCGAGCGACTCGCGCAGGATGAAGTTCTTCATCGTGTCCGTGGCCACGACCGCGGAGTTGTCGCCCTCCGTGTAGGCGGGCGCGAAGTTCTCGCCGAGCACCTCGACGCTGACCTCGCAGGCGAACACGTCGTCGCCGTCGATGCGGTGCACGGGCACGCGCAGCTTGCCGTAGCTGATCCTCACCTGACGCGGATTCAACCAGGCTCGGGTCCGCCGGAACCGCCGGTACGTTCCCGCCCATGGGCGCCACCCGCTTCTTCCGCCTGCTGATGTGGGCGATCGCGCCGTTCTTCGTCGCGTTCTTCGCCGCCGACTGGCTCAGCGCGAACGTGTTCTGAGTGATGGTTCGTTCGCTGACCTCCGCGAGCCCTCGCCAGAGGTCGTTGACGACTTTGCCTCGCATAGCGAGCCTTTCTCGTCGCACCTGATTCCGGATCGGTCGACGTAGTCAGCAAACGAAGGTTGACTCGCTTCCCTACCCAGCGCAGTTAGACGCCGAGGGCGACCAGCTCGAAGCGCTCGACGTCCACGAGCCCGCGGTCGGTGATCTTGAGCGCGGGGATCACCGACAGCGCGAGGAAGGAGAGCGTCATGAACGGTGCGGGGTCGCCGACGCCCTGCTCGCGCAGCAGCGCCTGCAGGCCCTCGAGCCCGGCGACGACGTCCTCCACCGGCGCGTCGGACAGCAGGCCGGCGACCGGGAGCGCGAGCTCGCCGCGGACCGCGCCGTCGCGGGCGACCGCGATGCCGCCGCCGAGCGCCAGCAGGCGCTCCGCGCACGCGGTCATGCTCGCGTCGTCGGTCCCGACCACCACGAGGTTGTGCGCGTCGTGGGCGACGGTCGAGGCGAAGGCGCCGGTCCGCAGGCCGAAGCCGCGGACGAGCCCGAGCCCGGTGCGGCCGGTCGCGTGGTGGCGCTCGACGACGGCGATCTTCGCCAGGTCGCGCCGCGGGTCGGCGACGATCTCGCCGGCGCGCGTCGAGGGCGCCTCCGCGCGCGCGTGCGTGATCAGCTGGCCCGGGACGATCTCGATCACGCGCACGCGCTCGGGGCCGGCGGGGATCGCGAAGCCGGTCAGCGGCGCGGCGCGCATCGTGCTGCGCAGGTGGTCCGGGATCGGCGGGTGCGGGAACTCGACCGGCCGGCCGTCCTTGAGCACCCAGGCGGGCCGGAAGTCGACGAGGTCCTCGAGCAGCACGAGGTCGGCCCGCAGGCCCGGGGCGATCGCGCCGCGGTCGTGCAGGCGGTGGGCGCGGGCGGGGTGGAGGGTGGCCATCAGCAGCGCGTCCTCGGGCGCGATCCCCTCGGCGACGGCGATCCGGCACATCTGGTCGATGTGGCCGTCGCGGAACAGCAGGTCGGGCTCGCGGTCGTCGGTGCAGAACGCGCAGTGCTCGGGGCCGTGCTCCTTCACCAGCGGCAGCAGGTCGACCAGGTTGTGCGCGTTCGACGCCTCGCGGATCAGCACCCACATGCCGGCGCGGCGCTTCTCCAGCGCCTCGGCGTAGGTCGTCGCCTCGTGGTCGGAGCGGATGCCGGCGGCGACGTAGGCGTTGAGCGCGTGGCCGCCGACGCCGGGGGCGTGCCCGTCGGCGTGCGTGGCGCCGCGCAGGTCGAGCCGCGCGAGCACGTCCGGGTCGCCGGCGATGACCGCCGGGGAAGTTCATCATCTCGGCCACGCCGAGCGCCCGCGGATGGCGCAGGATCGCCTCCATGTCGGCCGGCTCGAGCACGCAGCCGGGCGACTCGAACGGGCTCGCGGGCACGCACGAGGGGGCCATGACGAACACGTCGAGCGGCAGCCCCTCGCTCGCGTCCAGCATCCACTGCACGCCCGTCGACGCCGAGCACGTTGGCGATCTCGTGCGGGTCGGTGACGACGGCGGTCGTGCCGTGCGGGACGACCGCGCGGGCGAACTCCGCGGGCGTCAGCTTCGAGGACTCGATGTGCACGTGCGCGTCGATGAACCCGGGCACGAGGTGCCGGCCGCCGGCGTCGATCCGCTCGGGCGCGTCGTAGGCGCCGACGCCGGCGATGCGGCCGTCCGCGATCGCCACGTCGCCCTCCAGCCACTCGCGCGTGAACGCGCTGAACACGCGCGCGCCCGTGATCACGAGGTCGGGCTCCGCGTCGCCGCGGGCGACCGCGATCAGGCGGCTCATCGGCCCCAGACGATGTGGTCCGGCCGTACCGGCACGCGCGGCAGCTCGGCGCCGGTGGCCGCTCGCAGCGCCGCGACGATCGCGGGCGTGGACGAGATCGACGGCGGCTCGCCGACGCCGCGCAGCCCGTACGGCGCCTCGGGGTCGGGCACCTCGAGCACGTCGAGGTCGACCGGCGGCATGTCCAGCACCGTCGGGATCAGGTAGTCGGTGAACGACGCGTTGCGCAGCTCGCCGTCCTCGAGCAGGATCTCCTCCATCAGCGCGAGCCCGAGGCCCTGCGCGATGCCGCCCTCGATCTGGCCTTCGACCGAGAGCGGGTTGAGCGCCTTGCCGACGTCCTGCGCCGTCGCGATCTCGACCACGCGCACGAGGCCGAGCTCGACGTCGACGTCCACGACGGCGCGATGGGCGGCGAACGCGAACGTGACGTGCGCGTCGCCCTGGCCCTTCTCGTCGAGCGGCATCGTCGGGCGGTGGCGGAACTCGCGCGTGACCTCGATCGGCTCGTCGAGCGAGCCGCCGCGCCGCTCGAGCTCCTCGCGCACGCCCTCGCAGGCGAGCTTGACCGCGCCGCCGGTCATGTAGCTCTGGCGCGAGGCCGACGAGGAGCCGGCCGAGCCGACCTGCGTGTCGGCGGGCAGCACGACGACGTTGTCGAAGCCGAGCTCGGTGCGGGCGATCTGCTGCTGGATCGTGACGAGCCCCTGGCCGACCTCGGCGCCGGCCGTGTGCACCTCGACGAGCGGCTCGCCGCCGGCCAGGCTCACGCGCACGCGCGCGGTCGAGTAGTCGTCGAAGCCCTCGGAGAAGCCGACGTTCTTGAAGCCGACCGCGTAGCCGACGCCGCGCCTGACGCCCTCGCCCTTGGTGGTGTTGGCGTGCCCGCCGGGCAGCAGCGTGTCGGTGGCCGGCAGCGGGCGCTCGACGATGCTGGTGAGCAGATCGTCGACGGGCGCGGGGGCGCGGATCGTGGCGCCGGTCGGCAGCGTCGAGCCCTGGCTCATCGCGTTGCGGCGGCGCAGCTCGACCGGGTCGAGCCCGAGCGCGGCGGCCAGCTTGTCCATCTGCGCCTCGTGCGCGAAGCAGGTCTGGACGGCGCCGAAGCCGCGCATCGCGCCGCACGGCGGGTTGTCGGTGTAGACGACGTCCGCGCTGATGCGCGCGCTCGGCACCTCGTACGGGCCGACGGCGAACGCGGCGGCGTTCGAGCAGACGGCGGTCGAGCTCGACGCGTAGGCGCCGCCGTCGAGCAGGATCTCGGCCTTGACGTACGCGAGCCGGCCGTCGCTCGTGGCCCCGTGCTCGTAGCGCATCCACGCCGGGTGGCGGTGGACGTGGCCGAAGAACGACTCCTCGCGGCCGTAGACCATCTTCACCGGGCGGTCGGTGTGCAGCGCGAGCAGGCAGGCGTGGACCTGCATCGAGAGGTCCTCGCGCGCGCCGAACGCGCCGCCGACGCCGCCGAGCGTGATCCGGACCTTGTCCGGCGCGAGGTCGAGGCTGGCGGCGACCTGGTCGCGGTCGACGTGCAGCCACTGCGTGGCGACGAACAGATCGACGCCGCCGTCCTCGGCCGGCACGGCGAGGCCGGACTCGGGGCCGAGGAACGCCTGGTCCTGCATGCCGACCTCGTACTCGCCGGTCACGACGACGTCGGCGGCGGGCGGGGGCGGACCGTGCTCGATCGTCACGCGGCGCAGCAGGTTGCCGCCGGGGTGCAGCGGCTCGGCGGCGATCGCCTCGCGCGCGTCGGTGACCGCGGGCAGCAGCTCGTACGCGACCTCGATGCGGTCGGCGGCGCGGCGGGCGGTCTCCGGGTGGTCGGCGGCGACGATCGCGACCGGCTCGCCCTGGTAGCGGACCTGGTCGATCGCGAGCACCGGCTGGTCGGAGATCTCGAGGCCGTAGACCTTGCGGCCGGGCACGTCCGCGTGCGTCAGGACGGCGAACACGCCGGGGAGCGCGAGCGCGGGGGCGAGGTTGATCTCGGTGATGCGCGCGCGGGCGTGCGGGCTGCGCTTGGTCGCGCCCCACAGCATCCGGTCGGCCCAGAGGTCCGAGCTGTAGGCGAAGTCGCCGGTGACCTTCGGCGTGCCGTCGGGGCGGCGGACGCTCTCGCCGACGCCGTCGCGGATGGTGGTCGGGGCGGTCATGCGACGGCCTCCTCCAGCTCGCGGGCGATCGTGGCCTCGTCGGCCGTGGTCAGGTGGCCCTGGTCGACGACGGTGCGCCCGTTGACGATCAGGGTGTCGACGATCGGCCGCGGGCCGAAGACCAGCGCCGCGACGGGGTCGGCGATGCCGGCGTGGTCGAGGTCGTCGAGGCGCCAGAGCGCGACGTCGGCGAGCTTGCCGGGCTCGAGCGAGCCGAGCTCGTCCGCGCGGCCGAGGCAGCGGGCGCCGTGGATCGTGCCGAGCGCGAGCGCCTCGCGGGCGGTGAGCGCCTGCGGGCCGTGCGCGAGACGGGCGAGGTACAGCGCCTGGCGCAGCTCGCCCGCCAGCTCGCCGGCCTCGTTGGACGCGGCGCCGTCGACGCCGAGGCCGACGGGCGCGCCATGCTCGGTGAGGGCTCTCACGGGTGCGATGCCGGCGCCGAGCCGCGCGTTCGAGGACGGGCAGTGCGCGACGCCGGTGCCGGTCTCCCCGAAGCGTGCGACCTCCTGCTCGTTCAGGTGGATGCAGTGGGCGAGCCAGACGTCGTCGCCGAGCCAGCCGAGGTCGGCGAGGTAGTCGACCGGGCGCACGCCGAAGCGCTCGAGGCAGAACGCCTCCTCGTCGTCGGTCTCGGCGAGGTGGGTGTGGAGGCGGACCCCGTGCCGGCGCGCGAGCGTGGCGGTCTCGGCCATCAGCTCGCGCGTGACGCTGAACGGGGAGCACGGGGCGAGCGCGATCCGCAGGTGCGAGTCGGGCGCCGGGTCGTGGAAGCGGGCGATCGCGTCCTCGGAGGCGGCGAGGATCGCGTCGCGGTCCTCGACGACCTCGTCGGGCGGGAGGCCGCCCTGGGAGCGGCCCAGGTCCATCGAGCCGCGGCAGGGGTGGAAGCGCAGGCCGATGCTCTGCGCGGCCTCGATCTCGGTGCCGAGCAGGTCGCGGGCGTGCCGGGGGAAGACGTAGTGGTGGTCGGTGCTGGTGGTGCAGCCCGAGCGGGCGAGCGCGGCCAGGCCGGCGCGGGTCGCCGCGTGCAGCGCGGCGTCGTCGACCTTGGCCCACACCGGGTACAGCTCCTGCAGCCACTCGAACAGCGTCGACTGCTGCGCGAGGCCGCGGGTGAGCCACTGGTAGAGGTGGTGGTGGCAGTTGACGAGGCCGGGCGTGGCCAGGCAGCCGGCGGCGTCGATGCGGTCGCCCTCGGCCTGCGGCGCGCGGCCCTCGCCGACGGCGGTGATGCGGCCGTCCTCGATCACGATGTGGCCGCTCGCGTGCTCGGTGCCGTGCGCGTCGACGGTCGCGATCGCGCAGTTCTCGACGATCACGTCGCCTCCCAGGCCCAGGTCAGCGTGCGGCGGGCCATGACCTGCAGGGCGTGGCGGCGGTACGCGGCGCTGCCGCGCTGGTCGTCGATCGGGCTGGCCGCCTGCGCGACGCGGCGCCCGAACTCGTCGGCGGTCGCGGCGTCGATCGCGCCGTGGTTCTCCCAGTCGAGCTCTTGTGCGATGAACGTCTCGGCGTCGGGCGCGCGGCGGGGCGTGGGGGCGGCCGACCCGAGGCAGGTGCCGACCGTGCGGGCCTCGCGGTCGATCGAGACCGCGAACGAGCAGACGGCGATCACCATCGCGTTGCGGGTGCCGATCTTCGAGAACTGCTCGCCGCCGCGGGCGGGGCGGACCCGGACCGCCGCGATCAGCTCGTCGGGCTGGAGCGCGTTGCGCTTCGGGCGCGGTGATGAACTCGGTCAGCGGGAGCGTGCGGGTGCCGGTGCTGCTGGCCAGCTCGACCCGGGCGTCGGCGGCGTACAGCGGCGGGAGCGCGTCGCCGGCGGGGGAGGACGAGCCGACGTTGCCGCCGATCGTGCCGCGGTTGCGGATCTGCGGCGAGCCGACCGTGCGCGACGCGATCGCCAGGCCGGGGAGGCGGTCGCCCAGCTCCTCGATCGCGCGCGTGTAGGTGACGCCGGCGCCGATCCGGATGTCGAGTCCGTCGGTGCTGTGGTCGGTGAGCTCTGCGACGCGGGTGAGGTCCAGGATCGTCGGCGGCCGCGAGCGGTCGAAGTTCAGCTCGACCATCACGTCGGTCCCGCCGCTGATCGGCAGCGCGTCGGGGTGCGCGGCCTTCGCCGCGAGCGCCTCGTCCCAGGTCGCGGGCTGCAGCAGCTCCATCGGGAGAGTCTATGCCGGTCAGCAGGCGGTGCCGGACAGCGCTTCGGCACTGACTTCGACGGCCTTCCCGCCGTCGAAGCGCCAGCTCACCCGGTAGCGGCCGCCGCTGCTGCCGCAGCTCGCGACGAGCACATGGCTCGCGGTCGCGCGCGTCGGCACGGAGGTCCTCGACCGCATGGCCGACGCGTGGTGCCGTAGCCGTCGCGCCAGGTCGCGAAGTCGCCGAAGCGCTGCTGGACGGCGGGGGAGAGCCGCTTCCAGGCGGCGGCGTAGCGGCGGGCGTCGAGATCGGCGTAGTAGGCGCGCACCAGCGTCGCGGTGTCGGGCGCGGTCTCGGGCGCGGTCTCGGCGGTCTCGGGCTCCGCGGTCGTCGCGCCGGTCGGGTTCCCGCCGTCAGCACGCGGCTCGGCGCTCTCCGCGCCGGTCGGGCTCGCGCCGCGTGGCGCCGCCTCGCGGGCAGGCTCGGTCTCGGCGGGCGCCTTCAGCGCGAGCACGCGCGGCGCGGCCCGCACCTCGTCGCCGCCGGTCGGAGCGATCACGAGCGCCGCGACCGCGGCGACGGCGAACCCGGCCGCGGGCGCCCTGCGGCCGCCGGTCCCGACCACGAGACCACTCACGCAGGCGAACGCGCCCGCGGCCGCCGCCCAACCGGCACCGGCCGGCAGCCCGCCGGTCGATCCGGCGGCGACGGCGAGAACGACGATCGCGCCGGCGACAGCCGCTCCGGCTGTCTTCAGCGCAACGGGGAACACGCGCCGACCTTCCCACGCCCGCGTAACCGCAGCCAGGGCCGGAGGCGCAGTCTTGCGGGCCGACCGGATGCCCGTTCGCGCAGCGGCCAGCGCGGGAAGCCTCCCTCGCCAGACCCCAACCGGAGGAGAGCCTCATGCAGATCCCCAAGGACAAGATCCTCGAGCTGCTCCGCTCGCGCGGCGACAACGACAAGGCGAGCCAGGCCGAGGGCGAGCTGCCCGACCAGGTCGACACCGAGCGCGACGCCGGCCTGCTCCAGAAGCTCGGCATCGACCCGCAGGACCTCGTCGGCGCCATCGGCGGCGGCGGGATCGGGGACAAGCTCGGTCTCTGAGACCCCGCGACGCCGCTAGTAGGCGCGGCCGTGAGGTCTGGGCATAACCCGGGCGCCGCCGGAATGCTCAGAACTCGCGGCCGGGTCTACTAGACTGGCGGCGTCCCGTGGTGGGCGTAGCTCAGTCGGTAGAGCTCCGGGTTGTGGTCCCGGCGGTCGCGGGTTCGAATCCCGTCGCTCACCTTCAGAAGTCCCTGCAAATGGCCGGTTCGCACCGGCCCGCAGGGACCCGCTTCAACCCGACGGGGTCGAATCTCGTACCGCGGCGGTCGACCGGACTCGCCGGCCGCGAGGGATCGAGCGCTCTCTTAGAACGCAGGACGTGCGGGGTCGGCGATCAGCGGCTCAGCTCCCAGGTCGGACACCGACTCACTCGGCCGGATCGGGTGGTTCGGCAAGAGCCACGAGGTGACCGGGTCTGGCCCCCTACCTGTGCGTTGAGGGCTTGACTCCGATGAGTAGAGCCATCTCGAGCCACTTCCAGTAGCAGTCGACGTCATCGAAGCCCGCTTCGCGGAGCCAGCCGAGTTGCGTCTCGACGTCGAGGGTTCGATCGGACGGGTCCTCGTGCTCGATCGGTTCGCCGATGGCGTCGAAGAACGCGAGATGGAGCCGGTGCGTCGGGGAGGCGACATGCTCGAAGTTGGCGAACACGCCTCCAGGCTCGAGCAGCCCCTGGATCTCGGCGAACAGCGAGCGCTTGCGCTCGTGCTCGAGGTGGTGGACCGCCATCGACGAAACGACAGCGTCGAAGGTCCCGAGGGGAGGCAGCGGCTGGCTGAGGTCGTGCTTCACGAGCTCGACGGACTCCTCGGCAGTGAAGCGCCGGCGAGCCGCAGTGAGCATGACCTCAGAGACGTCGACGCCGACGCTGCGCATCTGCGGACGATCACGCCGGAGCAAGGCGAGCAGCCGGCCGTCGCCGGTGCCGAGGTCGAGAACGCGGCCCACACCCTGCGGTACGTGCTCGAGCAGCACCCCTTCGCCTTCCGCTCGGCGAGGGAACTCGTCGGCGCGCTCGAGATACCGCTCGGCGTGCTCTCGCTGGTGCCACTCGGCGGAGCTCATGGAGCAAGTGTGGCGGCTGGTGCCCGCCGGCGCGGCGAGCTTCTTGCGACAGGTTGCAGGCACCACGCCAGATCGGACCTGCTGGTAGCCCGGGCGCCTTCCCGAGAGTGACTGCCAGCCGCGCACAGCTCGAATCGAGGTTCAATCATGCCCGCAGCTGCTCACCGCACCACGACGATGGCGCGCATCCCCGGGTGGTAGATGCACACGTACGGGAAGCGCCCGGTGCGCGTGAAGCGCGCGTCGAGGCGCTTGTCCTCGTCGACGTTGCCGAGGTCCCCGGGGCGCCTCGCCCGGAACGTCACGGTGTGGTTCGCGGCGTCGCGATTGATCCACTCCACGCGCGTGCCCTTTGCGACCACGAGGCGCCGCGGCTCGTACTCGAAGTCGAGGATCCGGACGCGCTCGGGGCGCGGCGCGTCGGCCGCCTTCTCGACGGGCCGTCGCACGTCCGCGGCCGGCGCTCCGGCCCCGCAGCCGGCGAGCAGCAGGCCGCCGGTGATCACGACGGCGACGGGCGTGGACCGATGCATACCGGGACTTGCGCTCCCGGCGCGCCTCCGGATCAGCCGCGCGCTGATCCAGGGTCGGCGCGGCTGCGCTGGTCACGAGGCCGGGGCGACCTCGAAGCTGAACATCATTCCGCTCTCGGCGTGCTCGGCGATGTGGCAGTGGGCCATCCACAGTCCGGGGTTCGTCACGTCGAGGAGGATGTCGATCGTCTGGCCGGCGCGCACGAGCACGGTGTCCTTCCAGACGAGGTTGGTCTCCGTGACGCCGTCCCGGGCCAGGACCAGGAACCGCCCCGCGCCATGGATGTGGAACGGATGGTGCATCGGGTGCTCCTGATCCATCTCGTTGACCAGGCGGATCTTGATCCTGTCGCCGACGCGGAACGCCCAGATGATGTCCGCGTTCTCGGCCCCGGTTTCACGGTCGATCAGCTGCCAGATCATGTTCGTCGTGTTCGTCTGCCGGTTGATCTCGGGCATCAGGTCCTCCCACTCGAGGCCGTCGCCGTGGTCATGGGCGTGTCGAGTGTGCCCTCGTGATCGGACGTGCCGGCGGCTCGTCGGACGGAACCAGCTTCATCCCGCACTTCGGGCAGGTCGCCGGCTCGGAGGCGGTGACCTCGGGATGCATGGGCAGACGTACGACGACGCTGCTCGCCTCCTCGCCGCCGTAGAGGAGCGGCATCTGCGACGACGAAGGCGAGCACCTTGTCGGGCTCGCGGTCGAGGTCGGCGTCGATGCGATCACGCTCAGCGCGCGAGCTCGGGGTCGGTCCGGAGCTCGTCGAATGACGGCCGCCGGCCTCGCCCGTCGCCTCGCCGGAGACGGTGAAGCGACCCAGGTCGTAGGTGCGGTCCGGGGTCCGGTGCTCAGGTGAACCTCACCGGGCTCGTCGAACAACACGTCGACGATCGCCCGCTCGGACGGCGACGAGCAGCACCTCGTCGACGAAGCTCCTCGCGTTCGACGCGGCCGCTGTCACCACCGACGAGCTTCATCCGGGCGCCGCTGAGGCCGAAGTTGAAGATCCTCGTGTTGGCCGTGTTCACCAGGTGCAGGCGAACGACCTCACCGACAGCCGCCTCGGCTCGAGAACTCCGTCTCCCCGTTGATCAGCATGACGTTGCCGAAGCGGCCCATGGCCGTGAACGTCGGCCCTGAGCGGTGAAACGGCGCCATCTGGCCGTCCTCGATCGAGCACGTCGTCAAGGGTGATCGTCGAGCTGGCGATCGACCGGCGGCCAGTAGTCGGGATCGGCGGGCTCGACGATGATCGTGCGCGTAGAGGCCCATCTCCTGGGCGAAGTCCTCGCGGATGTGCGGGTGGTACCAGTAGAACCCGGGGTCGGGGAACTGGAGCCTGTAGGTGAACGTGCCGCCGAGCGGGATCGGCGCTTGCGTCTCCTGCGGGACGCCGTCGAAGCGGTTCTCGAGTCGGAGGCCGTGCCAGTGCACGGTCGCGTCGACGTCACCGTCGTTGGTCGCCTCGATCACGGTGATCTCGGAGCCCTGATCGACGTGCAGCGTCGGTCCAGGGATCGAGCCGTTGTAGCCGAGCATGCGCACCTCGGCGTCGTCGAGTCGCTTGCGTACCGGTCTGATCGCGATCGCGTGCGTGTCGCCGTCGCGCAGGCGCACGACCTCCGGCCTCGCCGCTTGCTCGAGCCCGTCGGTCTCGGTGCTGAAGTGCTCACTCATCTCGCTCTCTCCTCACGTTCGGGGATCCCAGCGGCGCCGCAGGTCGTCGACCTCGATGAGCGTCTCGACGCTCACTTCAGCCACCGGGCGCGGTATTCGCCTGGTGAGACGCCGACCCGGCGCGCGAAGGCGCGGCGCATCGTCTCCGGGGTACCGAAGCCGATGCGCGTCGCGACAACGGCGACCGGCTCCGACCCGGCCTCGAGGCGCTGTCGCGCGGCCTCGACCCGAAGCGTCTCGACGTACGCGGCCGGCGTCTGTCCGATCTCGCGCTGGAACGCCCGCGCGAAGTTCCGGGACTCATCGCGGCGCGCGCGGCAAGGGCGTCGACGCGGAGGTCCTGGTCGAGGTTGTCGGCCATCCACGCCTGCAGGCTCGCGCAACGACCCACGCGACGCGGGCACGTTCGCGAGGTGGGAGCTGAACTGAGCCTGGCCGCCGGGGCGCTGCAGGAAGACGACGAGCCAGCGGGCGATCTCGCGCGCGACCTCGGGCCCGAGATCGTCCTCGACCAGCGCGAGGGCGAGGTCGATCCCGGCGGTCACACCGGCGGAGGTCCATACGTTGCCGTCGCGCACGAAGATCGGCTTGGGATCGACCTCGACCGCGGGAAAGTTCGCAGCCAGGGCGCTGCAGGCAGCCCAATGCGTCGTCGCGCGCCGCCCGTCGAGCACTCCCGCCGCCGCGAGCAGGAACGCTCCCGAACACACCGAGGTGACTCGACGCGAGCGCTTCGCCGCATCCTCGACCCAGCGGAATCAGCGAGGGGTCTTCGAGCGCTTCGACCGTGCGATCGACGCCGAGCGCGCCCGCCACCATCAGCGTGTCGATCCGCCCACTGCAGTCTGCAGTCGTCGTGGTGGGCGCTATCCCGTAGCCGCCGCCCGGAGCAACGATCGGCTCGCGATCAGGGGCGACCACCTCGACCCTGTACGCGCCGGGACCGAACCGGGCCGCGCTCGAGAAGACCTCAGCCGGGCCGACGACATCGAGCGGCTCGATCCCTGGGTACGCGAGAATCACGACTCGGTGTCGCTTCACGAGGCCATGGTTGCCGCGCGACGCTCTGTCTGCAATGACAAATCACGGACGATTCCTGCCAACTCGCCCCGATTTCAAGGAGCTCCCGAGCCGATGCCGCTGGAATGCCTCAATCCCGTTGACCTCCCCCCAGCTCAGACGTACACCCATGTCGTCGTCGCGAGGGGGGACAGGATGGTCTTCGTCGCCGGGCAGGTCGCTGAGGACGGCCACGGTGACCTCGTCGGCCCCGGCGATCTGGCGGTCCAGGCCCGCAAGGCGTTCGAGAACGTCGGCCGTGCACTCGCTGCCGCCGGTGCCCGGCCTCAGCAGGTGACCAAGATCACGATTTTCGTCGTCGGATACCGACCCGAGCACATCCCGGTGATCGAAGCGGGCCGGCTGGCGGTCTTCGGCGATCACAAGCCCGCCGACACGCTGCTGGGGGTCGAGACGCTGGCCGACCCGGGCTGGCTGATCGAGGTCGACGCGATCGCGGTCGTCGACGATGGCTGAGCGCGAGGTCGTCGTCGTCGGAGGTGGGCAGGCCGGTCTGGCGATCGGCTACCACCTCGCCGAGCAGGGCCGCCGGTTCACCATCCTGGAGGCGTCCGGCGAGCCGGCAGCGGCATGGCGCGCGCGCTGGGACTCGCTGAAGCTGTTCACGCCGGTCCGCTACGACAGCCTGCCCGGCCTCGCGTTCCCGGGCGCGCCCGACAGCTACCCGGGTCGCGACGACGTCGTCGCGTACCTCACGGACTACGCCCGCCGCTTCGAGCTGCCGGTCGAGTTCAACAGCCGCGTCGTGTCGGTGCGCGCGCGTGACGGCGGCGGCTTCCTGGTCGAGCTGGCCGACCGGACGTACGAGGCCGGCCAGGTCGTCATCGCGACCGGGCCGTTTCAGATCCCGTTCACGCCGGCGATAGCCGGCGGCCTCGGCGCCGACGTGGTGCAACTGCACAGCAGCGACTACCGCTCGCCGGACGACCTGCCGGCCGGCACGGTGCTGGTGGTCGGCGGCGGGAACACCGGCTTCCAGATCGCCGCGGAGCTGGCACGGTCGCACACGGTCCATCTCTCGGTCGGCGCCCGCCAGACGCCGCTGCCCCAGCGCATCCTCGGCCGCGACCTGTTCCGCTACCTCGAAGCAACGGGTCTGATGAACAAGACCGTGACCTCGCGCATCGGCCGGCGTATGAAGGACCGCGAGACCCTGATCGGCTCCAGCCCGCGCGCCGCGCGCAAGGACGGCATCCAGATACGGGCGCGCGCGACCGGCGCCGACGGCGCGACGGTGACGTTCGCCGACGGCACCGACGTCACGGTCGACGCCGTGGTGTGGGCGACCGGCTTCCGGCTCGACCACTCGCTGGTCGAACTGCCCGTCATCGACGACAGCGGCCGGGTCGAGCACGAGCGCGGCGTGACCGAGGTGCCGGGGCTCTACTTCCTCGGGCTGCCCTGGCAGCACACCCGCGGATCGGCGTTGCTCGGCTGGGTCAAGGACGACGCCCGGCATCTCGCGCAGCGGATCGGGGCGTTCGAGGAGTGCGCCGGCCGGCGACTGAGCGCGTGAGCGCCCGGTGCGGTCGTCCGACAGCCTCGACGGGTAGCCGCTTCGGCATGGCCGACTTCAAGAAGGGCGACAGGGTGGAGTGGAACAGCCACGGCTCCAAGGCCGAGGGCACCGTCGAGGCGAAGATCACCTCGAGCAAGAAGGCCGGGGGCCGCCAGGTCAAGGCCTCCAAGGACGAGCCGCAATACCTGGTCAAGAGCGAGAAGTCCGGCGGGACGGCGGTGCACAAGCCGGGTGCGCTGAAGAAGAAGGGCTAGCGGGCCGACGCGAGGGCGACCACCGCGGGCGATCGGTGGCCTGCACTCGCCGCCGGCCTCTGAGGCCGGCGGCGGCAGGTCCTAGCTCGTCATGAGGCGCTCTCCTGGGTGCGCGACGCCCAGCCGGTCGTGCGACGGCTGCGCCGGCTCGGCCAGAGGCGGTCGCCGAGCAGCGTGAGCGCGGCGGGTGCCAGGAAGAGCCGGACGAGCGTGACGTCGACGAGCACGGCCGTGGCGAGCCCGATGCCGGTCATCTTGATCACCGGGTCGGGGTCGGTCGCGAAGCCGAGGAAGACCGCGATCATGATGCCGCCGGCGGCGGCGATGATCTTGCGGGTGCCGGCGGTGGCGGCGGCGATCGCCTGCCGGTGGTCGGTGTGCCGGCTCCATTCCTCGCGCACGCGCGAGAGCAGGAACACGTTGTAGTCGGTCGAGAGCCCGAACAGGATCGCGAACATGAACAGCGGCACGTAGGGGACGACGGGCTGCTGCTCGACGCCGAGCAGGCCGGCGCCGTCGAGGTCTGGAACGCGAGCGAGACGACGCCGTAGGCGGCGGCGATCGAGGCCAGGTTGAAGACGGCCGAGAGCAGCGAGATGCGCCACGACCGGAAGGCGGCGAGCAGGAGCAGCAGCGAGAGCCCGACCACCGCGGCGGCGAACAGCGGGATGCGCGAGGCGATCTTCTCGGCCTCGTCGCCGTAGCGGGCGGTCCGGCCGCCGACGTACGCGGTCGCGCCGCTGTCGCGCAGGGCGCTGGGGATGACGTCGGCGCGCAGGCGGTCGACCAGCGCGCGCGTCGCGTCGTCCTGCGGTCCGTGCCGCGGCGTGACCGTGACGACCGCCGTGTCGCCCGCCTCGTTGGCGATGCTGCGCGTCGGGGCGCTCGTGCCGGTGGCCGGCGAGGAGCAGGCTCACGTGACCGCCGCTCCCCAGGCCAGGACGCGATGCGCCCGGGCGACCGCGCCGTCGGCGATGGCGACGCCGCGGGAGCGAATCGCGCGGTGAAGGTTGCCGGATGCACGAGCGAGCGGTCGCATCGTCGCAGCGAGTGGGAGACTTCGCAAAGCGTGGCGGCCAAGGACACGATGATGCTCGAGCTGGCGGGCCGGGAGGTGCGGGTGACGTCGCCCGGCAAGGTGCTGTTCGCCGAGCGCGGCGAGACCAAGCTGGACCTGATCCGCTACTACGCGGCCGTCGAGGAGCCGCTGATGCGGGCGATGGGCGGCCGGCCGGTGCTGATGCAGCGGTTCCCGAAGGGCGCCTCCGGACCGTCGTTCTTCCAGAAGCGGGTGCCCGAGAACGCACCCGACTGGCTCGAGACCACGACCGTGCAGACGCGTCAACGGGACGCCGTCACGCGCGCTCGTCGCCGCCGACGTGGCCCACGTCGCCTGGGCGGTGAACCTCGCCTGCCTGGGCTTCCACGTGTGGCCCAACCGGGCCGACGACGACGAGCACGCGGACGAGCTCCGGCTCGATCTCGATCCGCAGCCCGGCACCGGCTTCGCCGAGGCGCGTGAGGCCGCACGCGAGCTGAAGAAGCTGCTCGACGAGCTCGGACTGGTCGCGTTCCCGAAGACCACGGGGCGGCGCGGGATCCACGTCTACGTCCGGCTGCAGCCGCGCTGGGACGCGTACGCGGTGCGGTCGGCCGCGGTCGCCGTGGCGCGCGAGCTCGAGCGGCGCCGGCCGGACGTGCTCACCGCCGCGTGGTGGAAGGAGGAGCGCGGGGAGCGGATCTTCGTCGACTACAACCAGAACGCTCCGCACAAGACGGTGTTCGGCGCGTGGTCGGTGCGCGCACGCGCGGGAGCGCAGGTGTCTGCGCCGTTCGCCTGGGACGAGCTCGACACGGTGCAGCCGGACGAGCTCACGCTGCCGCGGGTGGTCGAGCGCGTCGAGCGGGAAGGCGACCCGTGGGCGGCGATCGACCGGTCGCCGCAGTCGCTGGAGCCGCTGCTGGAGCTCCACCGGCGGGACGTCGCGGACGGGCTCCCCGACGCGCCGTGGCCGCCCGTGTACCCGAAGCAGCCGGGCGAGGAGCGGCGCGTGGCGCCGAGCCGGGCGCGGCAGGAGGACTAGTCGAGCCATGCACCCGCCGCACTTCCGCCACGACGACTTCCAGTTCGGCCTGGAGATCGCGCTCGGTGCCTGCCAGCGCGGCGCGGCCGACGCGGGCGAGGTCCTCGTCACCGCGGCGCGGATCAAGGACGGCGACGCCGACGCCTGGGTGCGCGAGTGGACGGCGACCGCCGACGCCGTCGAGACCGCGGGCCGCGCCGCCGCTGCGGCCGGGCGCCGGGTCAGCGCGCTGGCGTACCTGCGCCGCGCCGCCACCTACCTCGCGTCGGCGCTCGACCAGATCGACGCGAGCCACGAGAACCAGGGCAAGCTCGCGACTCTGGCGGCGCCAGCGCGCGTGCTGGGAGCAGATCGTCGACCTGTCGGGCGGCGAGCGGGTCGAGATCCCCTACGACGGCGCGACGATGCCCGGCTTCTTCTTCCGCGCGCCGGACGCGGCAGCGGGCGAGCCGCGGCCGCTCGTGGTGCTCAACAACGGCAGCGACGGCGCGACCTCGCAGATGTGGGCGCAGGGCGGCGCGGCGGCGAGCGAGCGCGGCTACCACTGGATGACGTTCGACGGCCCCGGGCAGCAGGCGCTGCTGTTCGAGCAGGGCATGCCGTTCCGGCCCGACTGGGAGGCCGTGCTCACGCCGGTGCTCGACGCGATGCTGGCGCGCGCGGACGTCGACGCCGGACCGGATCGCGCGTCATCGGCGTCAGCCAGGCCGGCTTCTGGGTGCCGCGCGCGCTCGCGTTCGAGCACCGCTTCGCCGCGGCGGTCGCCGACCCCGGCGTCGTCGACGTCTCCACGTCGTGGCTCGAGCCGCTGCCCAAGAGCCTGCGCCAGGATCTCGAGGCGGGCAAGCAGGAGCAGTTCGACCAGCGAGATGCGGCATCGGCGAGCGGTTCTCCCGCTCGACCCGCGCGCTGCTCACGTTCCGCGGCGAGCCCTACGGCCTGCGACGACGATTCGCGCTTCGAGCTCTACGAGGCGGTCACGGGCTATCGCCTCGGCGACGAGGTCGGCGCAGATCGACACGCCGCTGCTGATCACCGAGCCCGGAGGACGAGCAGTTCTGGCCCGGCCAGTCGCAGCAGCTGTTCGACCGGCTGACCGGACGCGAAGGAGCTGGTCCGCTTCACCGCCGCCGAGGGCGCCGGCCGCCACTGCGAGCCGCTGGCCCGCGCGCTCCGCGACGCCCGCGTCTTCGACTGGCTCGACCGCTACCTCGCGCGCTCGACCGGCTGATCCGGTGGAGGGCTCCCGCCGGCCGGTCAAGGAGACGGTCGAGTTCGCCCGCATCGTCGCGTTCACGGACGGTGTCTTCGCGATCGCGATCACCGTGCTCGTGCTCGGCATCGACGTGCCCGAGCAGCTGCCGGACGAGGACCTGCGCGACTTCCTCGTCGACTCCTGGCCGCAGCTGTTCGCGTACTTCCTCAGCTTCGCGGTGATCGGGCGCTTCTGGATCTCGCACCACGAGTCGTTCCGGACGCTGCAGGACTTCGACCGGCGGCTGCTGGTCGTCAACCTCGTGTATCTCTCGCTGGTCGTCCTGATCCCGTTCCCGACCAACCTGCTGGGCGAGTACGGCAGCGAGGCGGACGCGGTGGTGCTCTACGCGTTCGTGATCGGCAGTGCGTCGCTGCTCAACTGGCTGATGCTCCGCACCGCCATGCGCGGCGGTCACGTCGCTCCGGCGATGCACCCTGCGGCGGTGGCGATATCCGACGGAGCGCTCGGCGCGGCGCTCGTGTTCTACGCGTCGATCCCGGTCGCGCTGTTGAGCCCCGTGGCCGCCCAGCTGTTCTGGCTCCTGCTGCTGCTGGACGGGTTGCGCCGGCGCGGCCGCCCGCCGCAGTAGGGGCGCGCGATACGGTCGGCGGCATGCCGGCACCGCTGGCCGACCCGCCGCCCGTCGACGTGGCGCTCCGCGACGGAGCGACGGTGCGGATCCGCGCCAGTCACGCCGAGGACGTCGCCGGGCTCGAGTCGCTGCTCGAGGGCATGTCCGTGGAGTCGCGCTGGCTGCGGTTCTTCACCGCCGGCGCGGACGTCGGCCGGGCGGCCGCGATGATGGCCGGGCTGCCGCCGGAGAACGGGCGTGGTCTGATCGCGCTGACCGGGACCGACGAGCGGGTCGTCGGCGCACGCGACCTACGTCCGCGAACCGGGGGCGGACCGTGCCGAGGTCGCGTTCGAGGTTGCCGACGAGATGCACGGGCGCGGCATCGCGACGATCATGCTCGGGCACCTCGCCACGCTCGCGGAGGCGGACGGCGTCGCGACCTTCACCGCGACCGTGCTGCCGGAGAACCGCCGCATGATCGGGGTCTTCCGCGATTCGGGGTTCGACGTCGAGGTGCGGTCGGCGCCGGGCGAGCTGGAGGTCGCGTTCCCAGCCGTGCTCGGCGAGTCGGCGCGGCTGACGTTCGAGGAACGCGACCGCGCGGCGGCCGCGGCGGCGGTGGCCCACGTCCTGCGTCCGGCCTCGATCGCGGTCATCGGCGCGTCCGCGCGGCCCGGATCGGTCGGGGCCGCAGTGCTCGCGAACCTCCGGCACGGCGGCTTCAAGGGCCCCGTGCACCTGGTGCACCCGCGCGGCGTGACGATCGACGGGCTGACCTCACGGAGCGACGTCCCAGAGGTCGAGCTGGCGGTCGTGGCGGTCCCGGCGGCGGCGGTCGTCGAGGTCGCCCGGGAGTGCGCTGCCGCCGGCGTCCAAGCACTGGTCGTCCTGTCGGCCGGCTTCGCCGAGGTCGGGCCGGCGGGCGCCGCGCGCCAGGCCGAGCTGCTGGCGGTCTGCCGGACGGCGGGCATGCGACTCGTGGGCCCGAACTGCCTCGGGGTCGCGAGCACCGCGGACGACGTCGCGATGAACGCCACGTTCACGCCGAGACCCCCGCCGCCCGGCCGCCTGGCGTTCGCCTCGCAGAGCGGCGCGTACGGGATCACGGCGATCGCCGAGGCAGCAGCGGCGCGGGATCGGGCTGTCGAGCTTCGTCTCGATGGGCAACAAGGCCGACCTCTCCGGCAACGACTTCCTGCAGTTCTGGGAGGGCGACGAGAGCACCGACGTCATCGGGCTCTACCTCGAGTCGTTCGGCAACCCGCGGCGATTCGGCCGCATCGCCCGCCGCGTGGCCGCGCGCAAGCCGATCCTCGCGGTCAAGAGCGGCCGTTCCGCGGTCGGCGCGCGCGCCGCGTCGTCGCACACCGGCGCGCTGCTCGCGGCCTCCGACGCGACGGTCGACGCGCTGTTCCAGCACGCCGGTGTCATCCGCGTGGCGACCGTCGCCGAGCTGTTCGACGTGGCGTCGCTGCTGGCCGGCCATCCGCTCCCGCGCGGCGACCGGGTCGCGATCATCACCAACGCCGGCGGGCCCGGGATCTCCTGCGCGGACGCGTGCGAGGCGGCCGGCCTGCGGGTCCCGGTGCTCGACGCGGGCACCCGCGGACACGCTCGCGGCGCGACTGCCGGCGGAGGCCGGCACCGCGAACCCGATCGACATGATCGCGGGCGCCGGCGAGGACGACTTCCGCGCGACGATCGAGCTGATGGCCGCGGACGAGGGCATCGACGCGGTCGTGGCGATCTTCGTCCCGCCGCTGATGACGCGGGCGGAGGACGTCGCACTCGGCATCCGCGCCGC
This sequence comes from uncultured Solirubrobacteraceae bacterium, assembly GCA_963843485.1. Taxonomy (GTDB): domain Bacteria; phylum Actinomycetota; class Thermoleophilia; order Solirubrobacterales; family Solirubrobacteraceae; genus DASSUW01. The sequence continues at coordinate 92,820 of CAWJKK010000005.1, forward strand.
CGCGGCCCGCTGCCGCGAGGCGGGCAAGCCGCTGCTCGCCGTGTGGATGGCGCAGGACGACGCGGAGCGCTCGCGATTGGCGGCCGGCGAGCCCTCGGTGCCGGCGTTCGGTGCCCCCGAGGAGGCGGTGCGCGCGCTGGCGCACGCCGTCCGGCTACGGCGCATGGCGCCGCGCGACCGCCATGCGCCGGCACCGGTGCTCGAAGGCGTCGACGCGGACTCGGTCGCGGCGACGCTCGCCGAGGCGCCTGCGCGCGCGGCGACGGGCTGGCTCGCGCCCGGCGGACGTCGGCCGCGGTGCTGCGCGGCTACGGGATCCCCAGGTGCGGGCGCGGATCGCCGGCTCGGCGACCGCCGCAGGGCGGATCGCGGGGGAGCTGCGCAGCGCCGGTGGCGGTGAAGGCGATCGCGCCGGGGCTCGTCCACAGACCGACGTCGGCGCCGTCCGTCTCGGCCTACGCGGGCGCGGCGGCCACGACCCGCGCGGCGAACGCGATCGCGACAGCGGTGCGCGCAGCCGGGCACGAGCCGACAGGGTTCCTCGTCCAGGAGATGGCCGCGGAGGGCGTCGAGCTGCTCGTCGGCGTCGCCAGCCGATCCCGACTTCGGCCCGGTCGTCGCCGTGCGCCGCGGGCGGCCGAGCCGTCGAGCTGCTCGGCGACGTCGCAGTCGCGGCTCGCGCCGGTCACCGGCGAGGACGCCGCGCGAGATGGTCCGCGCGCTGCGCGTCGTTCCCGCTGCTCGACGGCTTCCGCGGGGCGCCGCCGTGCCGACGTCGCCGCCGTCGAGGACGTGCTCGTGCGGCTGTCCGCGCTCGCCGGCGCGCATCCCGAGATCGTCGAGGTCGACTGCAACCCGCTGATCGCCGGTCCGGACGGCGCGATCGTCGTCGATGCGCGCGTGCGCGTGACGGCCGCGCCTGCGCTGCGGCCGTTCCCGTCGCTCGACCGCTGATCAGACCTCGACGAGCCCGTGCTCGAGCGCGTAGCGCACGAGCTCCGGCGCGCGGCGGTGCGCCGGGTCTTCTGCTGGATGTGCGCGCGGTGGGTCTCGACGGTGCGCACGCTGAGGAAGAGCTGCTCGGCGATCTCGGAGTTCGTGTGCCCGAGGGCGATCAGCCGCAGGACGTCGAGCTCGCGCTCGGAGAGGTCGTCCGGCGGGCCTGCCGGCTCCGGCGGGGCGGCGGCCAGCCGCGCGCCGAGGCTCGGGTTCAGGTAGGTGTCGCCGGCGGCGGCCAGCCGGATCGCCTCCAGCAGCTCGTCGTCGGCCGCCTCCTTGAGGACGAAGCCGGCCGCACCGGCCTGCAGCGCCTGGCGCGCGAAGGCCGGGTCGTTCTGCATCGTGAGCACGACGATCGCGGTCTCGGCGCCTGCTCGCGGAGCTCCGGGATCGCCTCGAGGCTCGAGCCGCCGGGCATGTTGAGGTCGAGCACGAGCACGCGCGGCCGGTGTGCGCGCGCCATCCGCTGCGCGTCCGGCACGTTGCCCGCCTCGGCCACGACGCGCAGTCCCGGCTCGGCGTCGAGCAGCAGCCGCAGCCCGTTGCGAACGACGGCGTGGTCGTCGGCGATGACGACCGTGATGTCGGGCTCGGCCTCCGGTTCGGCGCTCATGCCCCCAGCATGCCGCACGGCGCGGCTCGCGAGTCCGTGGTTTCCCGCAGTGACTTGTGGTCGCTCCCGCGGAGCGATCAGCCGGCGGCGCGCTCGGAGACGGGCGCGCCGCGCCGGCGTGCCGGGATCCGCGCCGACAGCGTGGTCCCGGCGCCCGGAGCCGAATCGACCTCGAGCGTGCCGCCGAGCGCTTCCACGCGCTCGCGCATGCCGACGAGCCCGAAGCCCGGCGACTCCGCGGCGAGGTCGAAGCCGCGACCGCGATCCTTCACCTCGACGGCCACCTGGCCCTCGTGCTCGCGGACCGACACGGTGACCGCCTCGACTCCGGCGTGCTTGACGGCGTTGTTCAGCGCCTCCTGGACGATCCGGTACACCGCCGTCTCGAGCTCCGCCTCGTGGCGCTCGGCGGCGCGGCCGGACTCGAAGTCGAGATCGACGTCCAGCTCGATCTCCACGCCCCGGCTCTGGATACGCGCGACGAGCGCCTCGAGCGCGGCACCGGTGCCGAGCTCGTCCAGGGCTGCGGGCCGGACGTCGGCGATGATGCTGCGCAGGCTGCTGATCTCGACGTCGAGCTGACCGACGGCGTCGTTGAGCGCGACCTGCCAGGCGTCAGGATCCTCGGAGCGGCGCGCCGCCGACAGCACCAGGCGCAAGGCGCCGAGGCCCTGCAGCGTCTCGTCGTGCAGCTCGCGCGCCCACCGCCGGCGCTCGTGCTCGGTCGCCGCCTCACGCGCGCGCAGCTGCTCGCCGGCTCACCGAGCGGGCGGTCGACGACCGCACTCGCGGCGCTGGTGGCGAACGACGTCGAGCAGTCGCTCGTCGTCGTCGCTGAACTCACCGTCGTGCATCCGGTCGATCGCGACGAGCACGCCGGGCGCCTCGGTCCGGAACACGAGCGGCACGAACAGGCCGGTCTTGGCCTTCACGCCGAGCCGGCCGAGGCCGGACTGCTCGAAGCGCGCACGGTGCAGCTCGTCGCCGAGGCGCTGGGAGCGGCGGGTCGCCAGCACGCGCCCGGCGACCGTCTCGTCGGTCGGCAGCTCGGTTCCGAGCAGCGCGCGGTCGACGTCGCCGGCGACGGCGGCCACCCGCATGCGGTCGCCGTCGAGCGAGCTGGATCACCAGGGCGCGCGCGCCCACCAGGGCCCGCCCGCGCTTGGCGATCAGCTGCAGCACGACGTCGAGGTCGGTCTCGCCGGCCAGCACCCGCGAGATCTCGACCGTCGCGCTCATCGCGCTCACCGTGCGCTCGAGCTCGTCGCGGCGCGCGCGCACCTGGTCGAGCCGGCGGGCGTTGCCGATCGCGACGGCGGCCCAGTCGGCGACCGTCGATGCCGCCTGCTCGTCGTCGTCCGTGAACTCGCCGCCGGGCTTCTCGGTCAGGTAGAGGTTGCCCCAAGCCTCGCCGCGGACGACGATCGGCACGCCGAGGAACGTGGTCATCGGCGGGTGACCGATCGGGAATCCGTACGACCGCGGGTGGGCGCCGACGTCCGGGCAGCCGCAGCGGTCGCGGGTTGCGGATCAGCTCCCCCAGCACCCCGTGGCCGCGCGGCGGCTCGCCCAGGGCACGGCGGGTCTCCGGGTCGATGCCGTCGGTGAGGAAGCGCTCGAGCCCGTCGCGGCGGCCGTTCAGGACCCCGAGCGCGGCGTAGCGCGCTCCAGTCAGCTCGCGGGCCACGGCGAGCACCCGCACGAGCACCGTCTCGAGCTCGGTCTCCTCGAGCACCTGCTGCCCGAGCTCGATCAGCGTGCGGAGGCTCCGATCCTCCATGTGCCGGGATCCTATCGGCGGTCAGCTCGGTCGCGCCGGCGCGGGCACGTCGATCTCGACGCGCATGAGCTCGTCGTCGATCGTCGGCACGATGCGCAGGCTGCCGCTCACGGTCGCCGCTCGCGATCGCGCGTCGCGCACGCTGTCGTGCGGCTGATCCGGCGGAAGCCGCATGGCGATGCCGACACCGCGTTGCGTGGCGGCGATCGACACGCCGATCCGCGACCGCGGCGGCGCCGCGACGATGAGGCCTTCGACGAGGCGATACAAGGTGGTCTGCAGCGACTCGTCGATCCGGTCCTCGCCGGTCACGCGGACCACGACCTCGCGACCGTTCCGCTGTGCGAGGGAGTCGAGGGCGGCCGTCATGCCGATCTGCTCGAGCGTTGCCGGCCGCAGCGCCGCAGCCAGCGCGCGCACCTCGCTCAACACACCGACCACCTGAGCGTGCAGCTCGTCGACCGACGTCGCGCCGTGCGGGAGCATGCGCAGCCCGAGCAGCACCGCGGCCAGGTCCTGCGCGAGCTCCTCGTTCAGCTTGTCGGCGACCTGCCGGCGCTCGTCCTCCTGCGCCGCCAGCACGCGGCCGAGCCCGGCGGCCAGGCGGACGTTGTCCACGGCTGCGCCGCACTGCAGGGCGAGCAGGACGAGCTCTGCTCGCTCCTCGGACCCGATCCGCCCGCGGTGTCGCACCGTGATCCGGCCGAGCGTCGAGCCGCGGGCCGTGATCGCGATCTCCGTCGCCTGGCCGGTCTGGTGCCCTGCCAGTGCGCTCTCCAGCCCGTCGACCGCGACGACCGCCCCCTCGGCTCCGCTGACGCGGAGCGCGGCCTGCGCCACGAGTGCCGGCGCCTGCGCGACATCGCGCAGCGCGCCGAGCTGGAACCCGGATTCGACCAGCGTGCGGGTGCTCGTGGAGACGGCGAGCGGGAACGTCATGGGAGCAGCATCGGCCGGGCCGGCGGCGGCAACGTCCGCACTGAGCCGCACTAGAGCGGCGGCCGACTACGGACCGCGGTGGTGTAGTCCGCACGGATGAGACCGGGTCGCCGAACGAGTCGAATGGGGGCACGACAACATCCGCTTCTGAGGAGAAGGGCACAATGACCGGCAAGCTCTACACATACGCAGGAATCGCGGCCAGCGTCGTGCTGATCGCCTTCGGCATCGGCTCGCTGTACACGGGCATCGACGGTCGCAGCCAGGTCCGCGACGACCTGGCGCGCGAGCAGATCGTCGGCACGCCCGACTCCACGATCCCGAACCAGCTGGTCGACTCGGGCAGCGAGGCCGAGGCCTTCGCCGCGGTGATCCGCAAGCACACGCTCGAGTCCACCGGCGGCCAGACCTACGCCGAGATGGATCGCTTCCTCGACGCGAACGGCAAGCCGACCTCGGACGAGGCCGCGGCCGCCAAGGACCCGAAGACGGGCGAGCCGGTCGAGAACGGCGCCCGCAACCTCTGGGTCACCTCGACGGCGCTGTCCACGGCGCTCAACACCGCCTACTTCGCCGAGCGGGTCGCGACCTTCGCGATCGTGATGGGCATCGCGATGCTGCTGACCGGCGTCGGCTTCCTCGTCCTCACCGTCCGCGTCCTGCGGCCCGTGAGCGCGCGGGAGAAGGCCGCGCGCCCGAGCGGCTCGGCGGTTCCCACTGCCGGCTAGCCCGCACGCCCCCGTCCCGCGCGCCGCGGGACGGGGGCGATCGCTGCTGGAATACCGCGCGATGACCTCGCGCGGTCTTTACGTTGCCGGCAGCGGGCCGGCCACGGGCAAGTCGGCGATCGCCCTCGGCGCCTTCGGGCTCCTGGCCGGGCAGCTCGGCCGGCTCGGCGTCTTCCGGCCCGTCGTCGCCGACGCGGGCGAGCGCGACCCGATCGTCGACCTGCTGAAGGCGCCCGGCGCCGACCCGCTGCCGTACGCGGCGTCGATCGGCGTCGGCTACGCGGACGTGCGGGCGGACCACGATGCGGCGCTGGAGGAGATCGTCGCCCGCTACCACGCGATCGCCGCCCAGTGCGACGGCGTCCTGGTCGTCGGCACGGACTTCGCGGACGTCGGGGCCGCCGAGGAGCTGACCTTCAACGCCGAGGTGGCGGTGAACCTCGGCCTCCCCGTGCTCTGCGTGGTCTCGGGCCATGACCGTGACCCGGACGAGGTCGCGTCGGCGGTCGCCCTGACCGTCGGCACGATCCGCGAGGCCGGCGCCGCGGTCGTCGGCGTCGTCGCCAATCGCGTCGCCCCGGAGGAGTGCGACGCCGTGAAGTCGGTGCTCGGGTCCGCCGGTGCGCCCGCGCACGTGGTGCCGGAGACCGAGCTGCTGGCCGCCCCGACCGTGCGCGAGGCGATCGCGGCGTGCGAGGGCGAGCTGATCGCCGGCGACCCGGCGCGCCTGGATCGCGAGGCCGACGGCTTCCTCGTCGCGGCGATGACGCTGCCGAACCTGCTCGACCGGCTCGCCGACGGCAGCGTCGTGCTGCTCCCGGGCGATCGCGTCGACGTGCTGCTCGGCGTGCTGCTCGCCGGGGTCGCCGGCGTGATCCTGACCGGCGGGCTGCGCCCGCCGCCGTCGGTGCTCGAGCTGGTGGAGCGCCTGCCCGCCGGGCCGCCGGTCGCACTGACCGAGCACGACACGTTCGCCACCGCGCGGCTCGCGAGCACCGCGCTCGGCCGGATCACCCCCGACACGCCGCGCAAGATCCAGACGGCGCTGGCGCTGTTCGAGCGCCACGTCGACGGCGCAGCGCTGATCGAGCGGCTCGCCGTCGCCCGCTCGAACGTCGTCACGCCGCTGATGTTCGAGCACGAGCTGCTCGACCGCGCACGCGCCGACCGCCGCCACATCGTGCTGCCGGAGGGCACCGACGAGCGCATCCTGCGCGCGGCCGAGACGCTCCTGCGCCGCGAGGTCGTCGAGCTCACCCTGCTCGGCGACGAGGCGGCGATCCGCGGCACCTCCGAGCGGCTCGGCATCGACATCGCCGCCGCCCGCGTCGTCGACCCGGCCGACCCCGAGCTGCACGAGCGCTTCGCGCAGGAGTACGCGCGCCGGCGCGCGCACAAGGGCGTCACGATCGAGCTGGCGCGGGACACGGTGCTCGACGTGTCGTACTTCGGCACGCTGATGGTGGAGCTCGGCATGGTCGACGGCATGGTCTCCGGCGCGACGCACACGACCGCGCACACGATCCGTCCGAGCTTCGAGCTGATCCGCACGCGCCCCGGCGTCTCGATCGTGTCGAGCGTGTTCCTGATGTGCCTGAGCGACCGTGTGCTGGTCTACGGCGACTGCGCCGTCAATCCCGAGCCGACCGCCGACCAGCTGGCCGACATCGCGATCTCGTCGGCGGCGACGGCGGCGCGCTTCGGCGTCGAGCCGCGCGTGGCGATGCTCTCCTACTCCACCGGCGAGTCCGGCAGCGGGGCCGGCGTCGACCGGGTCCGGTCGGCGACGGCGATCGTGCGCGAGCGCGCTCCCGAGCTCTCCGTCGAGGGCCCGATCCAGTACGACGCGGCGGTCGACGCCGGCGTGGCCGCGGCGAAGCTGCCCGGCAGCACGGTCGCCGGGCGCGCGACGGTCTTCGTGTTCCCGGACCTCAACACCGGCAACAACACCTACAAGGCGGTGCAGCGCAGCGCCGGCGCGCTCGCCATCGGCCCGGTCCTGCAGGGGCTGCGCAAGCCGGTCAACGACCTCTCGCGCGGCGCCACCGTGCACGACATCGTCAACACGGTCGCGATCACGGCGATCCAGGCCCAGGACGCCGCGCGGTGAGCGCGCGCGTCTTCGTCGTCAACTGCGGGTCGTCGACGATCAAGCACCGGCTCGTCGACGCCGCCGCCGGCCGGTCGCTCGCGTCCGGCACCGTGGAGACGAAGCCGGGCGAGCACGCCGCCGCGCTCGAAGCGCTGCTCGCCGGCGTCGAGCCCGCCGACCTGATCGGCGATCGCGCATCGCGTCGTCCACGGCGGCGACCGGTTCGCCGAACCCGTGATCGTCGACGACGCCGTGCTGGCCGAGATCCGCGCGCTGGCCACGTTCGCGCCGCTGCACAACCCGGTCAACGCGGACGGCATCGAGGTCGCGCGGCGCGCCCTCCCGGAGCTGCCGAACGTGGCCGTCTTCGACACCGCGTTCCACCAGACGCTGCCGCCGCACGCCTACACCTACGCCGTGCCGCGCGAGTGGGCGCGGGACCACGGCGTCCGGCGCTACGGGTTCCACGGCACGTCGCACGCCTACGTCTCGCGGACCGCCGCGCAGCTGGCTCGGACGCCCGGCGCAGGACACCAACCTGATCGTGCTGCACCTCGGCAACGGCGCGAGCGCGGCCGCCGTCCGCGGGGGACGCAGCGTCGACACCTCGATGGGCCTGACGCCGCTCGAAGGTCTCGTGATGGGCACGCGCAGCGGCGACCTCGACCCCGCGGTCCCCTTGCACCTGATGCGTGCCGGCATGCAGGCCGACGCGATCGACGACGGGCTCAACCGGCGCAGCGGCATGCTCGCGCTGGCGGGCGACGGCGACCTGCGCGAGGTGCATCGCCGCGCGGACGCCGGCGACGCGGACGCCGCGCTCGCGCTCGACGTCTACTGCTACCGGATCCGCAAGTACGTCGGCGCCTACCTCGCGGTGCTGGGGCGCGTCGACGGCATCGTGTTCACCGCCGGGGTGGGGGAGCACGACGCCGCGGTCCGCGAGCGCTCGCTCGCCGGGCTCGAGCCGCTCGGGATCGCGGTCGACCGCGACCGCAACGCCGCGGGCGAGCGCTTCATCTCGCCCGACGGCGCGCGCGTCGCCGTGCTCGTCGTCCCGACCGACGAGGAGCTGGAGATCGCCACCCAGGCCGCGGCGCTGGTCAGCCGCGGCTGACGCCGGTCGACCAGGCCCAGTCGCGGACCGACGGGTGGTCGTCGCCGTGCTCGCGCGTGTACGCGCGCAGCATCAGGCGCCGGTCCTCCATCTCCTGCCGGACGCCGGCGGCACGCACGCCGAGCCCGGGCACGCGGTCGATGACGTCCATGACGAGATGGAAGCGGTCGAGGTCGTTGAGCATGACCATGTCGAACGGCGTCGTGGTCGTGCCCTCCTCCTTGTAGCCGCGCACGTGCAGCTGGGCGTGCCCGGCGCGGCGGTAGGTGAGGCGGTGGATCAGCCACGGGTAGCCGTGGTAGGCGAAGATCACCGGCCGGTCGGTCGTGAAGAGCGCGTCGTACTCGCTGTCGGGCAGCCCGTGCGGGTGCTCGTCCTCGGACTGCAGGCGCATCAGGTCGACCACGTTGACGACCCGTACGCGCAGATCGGGCAGGTGCTCGCGCAGCAGTGCCGCCGCGGCGACGACCTCGAGCGTCGGGATGTCGCCCGCGCACGCGAGCACGACGTCGGGCTCTTGGCCGTCGTCGTTCGACGCCCACGGCCAGATGCCGACGCCGCGCGTGCAGTGGGCGATCGCCTCGTCCATCGTCAGGTAGTCGAGCGACGGCTGCTTCCCGGCGACGATCACGTTGACGTAGTGACGGCTGCGCAGGCAGTGGTCGCCGACCGAGAGCAGGCAGTTCGCGTCCGGCGGCAGGTACACCCGGATCGTCTCGGCGCTCTTGTTCACGACATGGTCGATGAACCCGGGGTCCTGGTGCGAGAACCCGTTGTGGTCCTGGCGCCAGACGTGGGACGTCAGCAGGTAGTTGAGCGAGGCGAGCGGGCGCCGCCAGGGGATGCCGCGCGTCACCTTCAACCACTTGGCGTGCTGGTTGAACATCGAGTCGACGATGTGGATGAACGCCTCGTAGCAGTTGAACAGCCCGTGCCGGCCGGTCAGGAGGTAGCCCTCGAGCCAGCCCTGGCACATGTGCTCGGACAGGACCTCGACGACGCGGCCGTCCGGGGCCAGGTGGTCGTCGCCGTCGCGCCGCTCGGCCATCCACGCGCGGTCGGTCGTCTCGAAGACCGGGCCCAGGCGGTTCGAGGCGGTCTCGTCCGGCCCGAAGATGCGGAACGTCCGCGGGTTGGCCGCGACGATGTCGCGCAGGAACGCGCCGAGCACCTTCGTCGCCTCGCTGCTGCGCGCGCCGGGCTCGGCCACGTCGACCGCGTAGTCGCGGAAGTCGGGCATGCGCAGGTTCTGCAGCAGCTCGCCGCCGTTGGCGTGCGGGACCAGGCCCATGCGCCGGGCGCCGCGCGGCGCGAGCGCGACGACCTCGTCCAGCGGAGCGCCGTCCGCGCCGAACAGCTCCTCCGGGCGGTAGGAGCGCAGCCATTCCTCGAGCTGCGCGAGGTGCTCGGGGTTGTCGTGGAGGCCGGAGAGCGGGACCTGATGCGAGCGGAACGTGCCCTCGGCGGGCAGCCCGTCGACCTCCTTCGGGCCGGTCCAGCCCTTCGGCGTGCGCAGCACGATCATCGGCCACCGCGGCCGCTCGGCAGGGCCGCCCGCTCGCGCCTGCTCCTGGGCCGCGCGGATGTCGGCGAGCGCGTCGTCGAGCGCGGCCGCCAGCGCCTCGTGCACGGCCTCCGGGTCGTCGCCCTCGACGAAGATCGGCCGGTGGCCGTAGCCCTCCATGAGGGCGGCCAGCTCCTCGCGCGGGATCCGGGCGAGCACCGTCGGGTTGGCGATCTTGTAGCCGTTGAGGTGCAGGACCGGCAGCACGGCGCCGTCGCGCGCGGGTTGACGAACTTGTTCGAGTGCCACGACGCGGCCAGCGGTCCGGTCTCGGCCTCGCCGTCGCCGATCACGCAGAGGACGAGCAGGTCGGGGTTGTCGAACGCCGCGCCGTAGGCGTGGCTCAGCGCGTAGCCGAGCTCGCCGCCCTCGTGGATCGAGCCGGGCGTCTCGGGGGCGACGTGACTGGGGATGCCGCCGGGGAACGAGAACTGCCGGAAGAGCCGGCGCATGCCCTCGGCGTCGAGCGAGATGTCCGGATAGCGCTCGCTGTAGGAGCCCTCGAGCCACGTGCTCGCGACCAGCCCCGGCCCGCCGTGACCGGGGCCGGTGACGAAGAGCGCGTCGAAGTCGTCGCGCGCGGATCAGCCGGTTGAGATGCGCGTAGAGCAGGTTCAGGCCGGGCGTCGTGCCCCAGTGCCCGAGCAGACGCGGCTTGACGTGCTCGCGCCGCAGCGGCTCGCGCAGCAGCGGGTTGTCGAGCAGGTAGATCTGCCCGACCGACAGGTAGTTCGCGGCGCGCCACCACAGGTCGAGCGGCGCAGGTCGTCAGGTGACATCAGCGATCGCGCGTGTCGTGCATCCGGCGCCCGAGCGCGGCGATGTCCGGATCGGCGCTGCGGAACTGGCGGCCGAGGTCGAACAGGTACTGCGCCTCGGCGCCGCGCATGGCGGCGACGGCGGCGGTGCACCTCGACGCCGTCGTCGGGCGGTGACGCGCTCGCCGGCGGGGCCACGCCGTGCTCGGCGAGCCAGCGCGGCAGGTACACGCCGGCGACCTTGCCCTGCGGCCACCACAGCGGGGCGGCCTCGCGGTCGCCGCGGCCGCGCAGTCGCCGCGAGCGGCGTCCGGCGAGCAGGCGGCCGTGGATCACGGGCTCGCCCGGGTCGGGCGCGTCGTCGACGCCGGCGAGGCGAGCGATCGCCGCCGCGGCACGGCGGGCCTGGTGCGTGGCGAGCCCGCCGAACTTGAGCGGCGACACGACGCCGTCGCCGGCCGCCCAGGTGCGCTCGCACCCGTCGACCAGTGCGTCGTCGGCCGCGCGCACGAACCCCTCCTCGTCGGCGGGCACGCCCTCGATCGCGGGGCCGACGATACGCGGGACCGCGAAGACGCGTTGCACGTCGAGCAGCTCGCCGCCCGGCTCGAGCGTCAAGCCGCCCTCGGCACGGCGCGCGACGACGCCGGTGCGCAGCGCGACGCCGGCCGCCTCGAGCTCCTCGGCGACCGCCCGCCCGGCCTCTTCGCCGAACAGCGAGAGCGGTGAGCGCTCGGGCGTGACGATCGTGATCTGGACGTCGTCCTGGCCCATCTCCTTGGCCTCGCCGGCCGTCATCAGCGCGAGCTCGTACGCCGGAAGCGGCCAGACCGCACCGGGCGGCACGACGATCGCGAGCCGCTTCGAGTAGCCCTCCTCGAGGTCGCGCAGCAGGCCGCCGTAGACCTCGGGGTCTCCGCCCGGCCACCACGTCGTCGCGCCCTCGACGCCCACCACGGCGCGCCCGCCCGGAGCGAGCAGCAGCGCGTCGAAGCTGCGCGTGCCGCCGTCACGCAGACGCACCTCGCGGGCACTGTCGTCGACCGCGACCACCGCGTCGATGACCAGCTCGGCGCCGGCCTCGTCGGCGAACTGCCGCAGCGGCACGCGGTGCGCGCGGCCGAGTCCGAACGGCTCGGCGACCGCCAGCGGCCGGTAGTTGAAGTCGGGGTCAGGGGCGACGAGCGTGAGCTTCGCGCGCCCGCCTGCGAGGTCGTGCAGTGCGAGCAGGGCCTCAAGACCCGCGACCCCTCCGCCAGCGATGAGGATCTCCATATCGACGACGGTAGTCCTCCAGGGTCGGGTTGGACAGGGGAAGACCCGCGCGTTGCTGCGGAGATCCCGCGAACGAGCGCGGGCACTCCACGATGGCGGCAGGGGGGAGGCGCCGTACGTTCGCGGTATGCCTTCCTCCACCGCCGACACCCGGCCGCATGTCGTCATCGCAGGCGGCGGCGTGGCCGCTCTCGAGGCGCTTCTCGCCCTGCGCGAGATCGCCGGTGATCGCCTGCGCCTGACGCTCGTCGCCCGTGACCGGCACTTCGCCTACCGCCCGATGGCCGTCGCCCAGCCGTTCTGCCTCGGGCATGCGGAGCGCCACGAACTTGCCGCGATCGCACAGGACGCCGACGCGGACTTCCTCAACACCGCCGTCAGCGCGGTGCTCGCGGACGAGCACCTCCTCCGTCTCGTCGACGGCACCAGGCTGCCCTACGACTCGCTGCTCGTCGCCACCGGTGCGCGTGGCGAGCGCCCGTTCCACAACGCCATCACGTTCGGCGCCGACGGCGCGCCGGAGGCGCTCACCGGCCTGGTCGCGGATCTCGAGCTGGCCTACGTCCGGCGCGTCGCGTTCGTGGCTCCGACGCGCGACGGGTGGACGCTGCCGCTCTACGAGCTCGCCCGTGATGACCGCACGCGACGTCCGGGGAATGGCCATCGACGATGTCGAGCTGACGATCGTGACGCCGGAGCCGCGCCCGCTCGACGTCTTCGGGACCGGGCCGAGCACGATGGTCTCCGAGTTGCTGGACGAGGCCGGCGTCGAGTTCGTCGGCGGTGTGCACCCGATCGTCGTCGCCGGGTGCGGTGGTGACGGACGGGCGCAGGATCGAGGTCGACCGGGTCGTCACGCTGACGATGCCGCTCGGCCCTTCGATCCCGGGCCTGCCGGACGACGGGGCCGGCTTCGTCCCGGTCGACGAGTTCGGCCGCGCCGCAGGGCTCGAGGACGTCTACGCCGCCGGCGACGTGACCTCGGGCCCGCTCAAGCAGGGAGGCCTGGCGGCACAGCAGGCCGACGCCGCGGCCGAGGCGATCGCCGCCGCCCACGGCGTCGACATCGACCCCCAGCCCTACCGGCCGGTGCTCCGCGGCATGCTCATGACCGGGGGCAAGGATCGCTGGCTCCGCGGCCCGGTCGGCCGCACGCAGGCAGAGTCGAAGGCGGCGCTGGACGCGCTCTGGTGGCCCCCGACCAAGATCGCCTCCCGCCGCCTCGCCCCGTACCTGCTCGGCCGCGAGTCCGTGCCCGCGACGAGCGCGTAGCGGCGTCCTATCGCGGCCGTCGGGCGAGCTCGTGGGCGGTGTGGAGGTGCACGGCGGTGAGCTCGGCGGCGGCTTGCACGTCCCCGCGCCGAAGGGCGTCCGCGATCTCCCGGTGCTCGGCGATGAAGCGCTCGATCCTCGCAGGATCGCTCGCGACGGTGGTCGCGGCGATGCGCTGATGGCGGTCGCGCAGACTGTCGTACTGCCGGGTCAGCAGCACGTTGCCGGCGGCGGCGACGATCGCGTGGTGGAAGCGGCGATCGGCTCGCACGAACGCGCCGCGGTCGTCGCGCGCCGCGGCCGCCTGCTCGGCGATGGCGGACTGCAGCTCGCCGGCTGGCGTCGTGCCTGCGGTGGCCACGCGACGGGCGCTGTGCTGCTCGATCAGCAGGCGTGCCTCGAGGACGTCGTCGGCCTCGGAGGCGGAGATCGGGACGACGAGACCGCCGCGTCGGGGATAGAGCTCGATCAGCCCTTCCGCTTCCAGACGCACGAACGCGTGGCGTAGCGGGGTGCGGCTGACGCCCAGTCGCTGGGCGAGCTCGTTCTCGCTGAGCAGCGTCCCGCCGGGGAAGCGCCCGTCCAGCAGCCGCTCCTTCACGTGCAGATAGGCGCGCCGGGTGGCGGACTCGCCATCCGGTCGTGCCGTTTCCGACAGCACGTCGTAGTCGCCCACGCTCACTCTCGGTATCCTAATGTGCATCTGGATCCAAGTTCGGTCCAAGTCTCTCTCCTCCCCTCCGCCACCGCGCCCGGCACGTCCGGGCGCGGGGGCGGCCTCTTCGACCGATTGGACCCGACGATGGAACGGACACCGCAACGCGGCGCGCTGCTGCGCGCGCTGGCTCGCCTGCTGGACCGGCGCCGGGAAGCGCACCGACGCGCGAGCACCGAGTGGATCCGGCGCATCGAGGCACCCGACGTCCGCCGCGACCTGCTCAGCTGAGCTCGACGAGAGGACCGACCATGCTCCGACGCTTCACCACCGCGCTCGCCGACCTGGTGCGCGACAACTGGACACCGGACGACGTGCACTTCCACTCGGGCAGCCTCGGCCGGCCGTACGTCTGCGCGGACCCGCGCTGCACCGCGCCGCATCGCGACCCTCGCGAGGGGTAGCACCGTCGCGATCCCGAACATGTGGCTCTGCTGAACGGGCGGTAACGTCCCCTGGCGATGCCCGAGGGGACC
>CAWJKK010000006.1:0-150595 GCA_963843485.1 uncultured Solirubrobacteraceae bacterium
GCTCTCGCAGGACCAGCGCGACATCCGCGACTGGGTGCGCGGATTCGCCGAGCGCGTCATCCGGCCGGCCGCTTCCAGTGGGACGAGCGCGAGGAGACGCCGTGGCCGGTCATCGCCGAGGCGGCGAAGATCGGGCTCTACGGCCTCGAGTCGCTGGCGTCGTTCTACGCCGACGAGACCGGGCTCACGCTCCCGATCGTCAACGAGGAGGTGTTCTGGGGCGACGCCGGCATCGGCATGGCGCTGATGGGCACGTCGCTCGCCGCGGCCGCGATCTTCGGGCAGGGGACCGGCGAGCAGGCCGGCGAGTGGCTGCCGCAGTGCTTCGGGACCGAGGCCGAGCCCGCCGTGGCGGCGTTCTGCGTGTCCGAGCCGGATGCGGGCTCCGACGTGTCCTCGCTGCGCACCCGCGCGGTCTACGACGAGGCCGCGGACGAGTGGGTGCTGAACGGCCAGAAGGCCTGGGCCACCAACGGCGGGATCGCCGGCGTGCACGTGATCGTCGCGTCGGTCGACCGCGAGCTCGGGGCGCGCGGGCAGGCCGCGTTCGTGGTGCCGCCCGGCACTGCCGGGCTGAGCATGGGCACGAAGGTCAAGAAGCACGGCCTGCGCGCCTCGCACACGGCGGACGTGTTCCTCGACGACTGCCGCGTCGCCGGGCGAATGCGTGCTCGGCGGGAAGGAGAAGCTCGACAGCGCGCATCGCGCTGCGCTGCGCGAGGGCGTCAAGCGCGCGAAGACCCAGCGCGGGCGGTGGCGGACATTCGAGGCCAGCCACGCCCGACGGTCAGGCGCCCAGGCGCTGGGCGTCGCGCGCCGGCGGCCTACGAGTACGCGCTCGGCTACGCCGAAGGAGCGCGCGCAGTTCGGCCGGCCGATCGTCGAGAACCAGGCGATCGCCTGGCACGCTGGCTGCGACATGAAGATGGAGATACCGGTGCATCGACCGCTCCGCCACCCCCTCCGGGGAGGCGCCGCTGAGAGTAGTCAGCGGCGCCGCGGCTCGCCCGCCAGCGCCGCCACCACCCCGAGCGCGACGAACACGCCGCCGCTGACCCGCTCGAGCATGCGGCTGGCCGCGGCCGGCGCGCAGCCGCCGCCCGGCGCTGCCCGCGAGCAGCGCGTAGGTGCTGTCGGTAGCGCGCCGAGGAACAGCACGCCCAGCACCAGCGTCTGGGGCGCCACCCGCCGCCGGGTCGACGAACTGCGGGAGGAAGGCGAGAAGAACAGTCGCGGTCTTGGGGTTGAGCGCGTTCACCAAGGCGCCCTGCCAGAACAGGCGCGCGATCGGTGCGCCCGGTGGCGGTCGCCGCGTCGGGATCCGGCGCGCGGTCGAGCAGCTTGCGGCACGCCGAGGAAGACGAGGTACGCGGCGCCCGCGTACTTCACGACCGTGAACGCCGTGGCGGAGGAGGCGACAGCGCGGACACGCCGACGGCCGCCGCCGACCACGTGCACGAGCGCCGCCCGCCTGCGATCCCGAGCACCGAGATGCCCGGCCCGCCGGCCCTGCGACGACGCTGCGCGTGACGATGTAGAGGACCGACGGTCCGGGGATGACCAGGAACGCCAGGCTGGCGCCGCCGGCGAACGAGGGCGAAGGTCGACACGTCGGGCATCTCGAACCCTATCCCGCGCCATGTGCTTGAGTGGACGGCACATGGCGTCACGGGGAGTCTTCCGGTCGCACTCGCGCCGGCGCTGGTCGCTCGCTCGCTGCGGCCCGGTGGGGGACATCGCGATCGACCTCGGCACGGCGAACACGGTCGTGTTCGTGCGCGGGCGCGGCATCGTCATGTCCGAGCCGTCGGTGGTCGCGATCGACCAGCGCACCGGCGAGGTCCACGCCGTCGGCACCGACGCCCAGCAGATGATCGGCCGCACGCCGGCCTCGATCTCCGCCGACCGGCCGCTGCGCCACGGCGTGATCGCCGACTTCGAGGTCACCGAGGCGATGCTGCGCTACTTCATGCGGCAAGGTGCATGGGCGGCCGCTTCAACCGCCCGCGCGTGGTCGTGTGCGCGCCGTCGGGCATCACCGAGGTCGAGCGCCGCGCGGTCGAGGAGGCGTCGCTGCCGCCGGCGCGCGCGCAGGTCCAGCTGATCGAGGAGTCGCTGGCCGCCGCGATCGGCGCCGGCCTGGAGATCGCCGAGCCGATCGGGCGCATGGTCGTCGACGTCGGCGGCGGCACCAGCGAGGTCGCGATCATCTCGCTCGGCGGCATCGTCGTCTCGCGAGTCGCTGCGCGTCGGCGGCTACGACCTCGACGACGCGATCACCGACCACCTGCGCCACGAGCACCGCATGGCGGTCGGCACGCAGACGCGCCGAGGAGATCAAGCTCGAGATCGGCTCGGCGATGCGCGCTCGGGGAGGAGCTCGAGGACCCGGTCCGCGGCCGCGACCTGCTGTCCGGCCTGCCGCGCGAGGTGCGGCTCACGGCGGCGGAGGTCCGCGCCGCGCTCGAGCCGCCGGTGGCCGAGATCCTCGCCGCGGTCCACGACACGCTCGAGGAGACGCCGCCCGAGCTGGCCGCCGACATCACCACGCCAGGGCATCGTGCTGGCCGGCGGCGGCGCGCTGCTGCGAGGGCTTCGCCGAGCGCATCCAGCGGCGAGACCGGCATGGAGGTCGCGGTCGCCGACGAGCCGCTGCTGTGCGTCGCGCTCGGGGCCGGGCAGACGCTCGAGGAGCTCGACGCCCTCGGCCGCCGCGGCGCAGCCTGAGCCGACTACACTCGGGTCTGACCCGGAGAGGTGGCCGAGTGGCTGAAGGCACTCGCCTGCTAAGCGAGTATGGGGCGGAAAGCTCCATCGCGGGTTCGAATCCCGCCCTCTCCGCTGGCGGCTACAATGGTGCCGCTCTGCGCCCGTAGCTCAGCTGGATAGAGCGTCGGTCTACGGAACCGAAGGTCAGAGGTTCGAATCCTCTCGGGCGCGCTACTCCGTCGCTCGTGTTCGGAGTTCAGGCGAGGAGCTCGAGGGCGGTGCGCCCGTTGCGTCGACTCGCAGTCGAGCTCGCGCAGCACGCACGTGCATGTCCATGTCGGCTGAGCAACAGCTCGGCGGCGATCTCCCGGTTCGTGGCCGACCGCCACGAACCGGAGCACGCTCCAGCTCGCGCGCCGCGACAGTCCGGCACCATGGGCGTCTGCGGCCGCGCGGCGGCCGAGGCGCCGCACCAGGGGCTCCCCGAGCGCGCTCACTGCGCGCGCCGCTTCGGTGGCGAGCGGCTCCGGCCCCCAGCTTGCGAGCGGTGGCTTGCGGAGGCGCTCGCCGAAGCGCTCGACGCGGGCTCGCGCTCGCCCGCGGCGGCGAGCGCGACGCCGGCGCGCAGCTCGATCTCGGCGCACTCGAAGGGCAGGTCGACGCCGCGCAGCAGCTCGACGGCGTGTCCGAGCTGATCCGCGGCGGCGTCGTGGTCGCCCTCCGCGAGCGCGGTCTCGCCGATGGCGGCCGCCAGCGCGGCGAGGGCGTCCGGGTGACCGGTGCTCGACGCGATCGTGGCGAGCGCACCGGCGCAGGCGTTGGCGGCGCCGAGGGCCTCGGCGCGCGAAGAAGCCTGCGCCCCAGCGCAGGCCGCTGACGGCGTAGTGCCGGTCTTCGCTGCAGCGCGCGAGCAGCGAGCGGCAACGCTGCGCGGCCTCATGTTGTCGCCGCCGGCGGCGGCGACGCGAGCCAGGTTGGCCGTCGTGTCGACGGTCATGTTGTACGCCCCAACCGCGAGGCAGTCGCCAGCGAGGAGTCGAGCAGGCGGCGCGCGGAGCTCAGCTTGCCCTGGGCGCCGTGGATGCCTCCGGGACCAGCCCCTCGGCCACCCAGACCGCGGTTCCCGACGCGACCAGGTCGCGCCCGAGCTTCAGCGCCTCCGGCCAGTCGCCGCACTCGCGCAGGGCGTACACGAGGCACGTCAAGCAAGCGACCTCGATCTCCTTGCTGCCGGACGCGTCACAGAGGGCGAGCGCGCTCTCCAGCATCTGCCGCGCGCGACGGTATTCGGCGGAGTCGTAGAGCACCAATCCGAGCCGCTGGTACAGCTCGGCGGCGACCGCCGTCATCTCGTGCTCGATCTCGCCAGCGCGAGCCCGCGCGTCACCTCGTCGAGCCGGCGGCGTAGACGCCCGTTGGCACGGACGACGCCTTCGACGCCGAGCGCGCGGTGTGGAGTCAGCCGGTCGGCTTGCTCGGCGTCGCGCTCGGCTTGCGCCACGTCGATCGCGGCGCTGTAGCTCGCACCGGCCCGCAGGTCGCGATCGCCAGCGTGCTGCGTCTGCAGGCCGTCCCGCAGCGGCAAAGGCCTCCGCGGCCGAACGGCGCGCCCGCAGCGCCATCGCCCGATCGCCCTGGAGGTCGATGCCCGCGAGCCGCCGGTGCGCGCTCCGCGCACGCCGCATGCATGCTTCCCGCCTCCTCGACCGCGCACAGCTCGCCATGCGCGCGCGGCCTCGGCGAGTTCGCCGGACAGCTCGGCGCAGGCCGCGTAGCACGACCGCTGTCGGTCAACCGGCCACAGATCCGGATGGCGCCCGGCCACCGCGGCGTCGCGGTAAGCGTGGACGGAGCGCGACTCGTCCGCGGCGCGCACCAGCGCGTCGCGGGCGCGCATCTCGTCGCGCGCGGCCACCCAGCGCCGCCACCTCGTGGCTGCGGCCGGCGCCGGTTGCTTCGAGGGCCTCGGCCAACTTTGGGTGCAACGCGCGCCGCTGCAGCCAGGGCACGTCCGCGTAGAACGCCTCCCGCGTCAGGGCGTGACGGAAGGCGCCGCGGCCAGGACCGGCCTCGGCCACAGGCTGGACGGTCGACCAGTCGGCTGACACGGCGGCGCTCGAGAGCTCGGCGACGAGCTCGAGGTCGAACCCGTCGCCGGCGACGGCCGCAGCGTCCGGCGGCGAGAGCGCCCTCGCGCCGGTGAGCACCGCGCGTTGTGGATGCCTGCCTCGGGCAGGGGGAAATCGTTGTCGTCGGCCAGCTCGATGCTGACGCTTGCCCGGCGCGATCGCGTCCGGAACGCAGCGCCTCGGCGCGAGTCCCTCGACGTAGAACGGGACGCCCTGGGTGCGGTCGTATAGCCTCGGCCAGCGACGGGCAGGCGTCTCGCCGAGGATGTCCGCGACGAACTCGCCGTCCAGCGGACCGAGGACGTGCTCCTCGAGGCGGCTGTTCGCGACGCAGCTCGTCGCAGCCGGCCAGCAGGCGGCCACGCGGCAGGCCGTCTGAGCGGTAGATGGCCACGACCAACAGCCGGAGGTGCCCGAGCGGCTCGGCGAGCGCCGGCAAGAGCTCGAGCGCGATTTGTCGGACCACTGGAGGTCGTCGAGCACGACCAGTCGTGTCGTGTCGGCGGCCATCGCCGCGAAGGCAGCGCAGATCGCCTCGAAGCGTGGCCCGGTCGCTCTTGGGTGCAGGCTCCCCTGAGCTGGCAGCAGCACCGCCAGATGCGGCCCCAGGGGGCCAAGGCCCGCCAGCCCCTGGGGACTCGTCCGGCGACCGCAGGGGCGGCGAGGATCGGGCCGTAGGGCGCCGTGACGCCCTCGCCGGCGCGGCCCCAGACGGCCGCGGCCTCCACGTCGTCCGCGGCAGCCTGCGCCAGCCGCGCTGCCGACTCCGGCCTCCCCCGCCACGAGGATGATCGCACCGGCGGCGCCCTGCGCCGCGCGGCGCAGCGCCACGCCGCAGCCGCTCGCGCTCCGGAATCCCGTCCGATGAGCGCGCTGACCCGGCATGGCGATTCTCACGGAGAAATCGACGCCGTCGATCGCGATCACCTTGCCGGTGAGCGTGACCACGTAGGCGGTGTCGCCGACGAGCTCCATCGAGGTCGGCCGGTCCAGGCCGCGGACGACGGACTCCAGACCGCCGCGCCCGTTGAACGGGCGCGGCGGTCTGGAGTCCGTCGTCCGCGGCCTGGACCGGCCGACCTCGATGGAGCTCGTCGGCGACACCGCCTACGTGGTCACGCTCACCGGCAAGGTGATCGCGATCGACGGCGTGCGACCGTAGAATCGCCCCATGCCGGGTCGCAGCGCGCTCATCGGACGGGATTCCGAGCGCGAGCGGCTCGGCGTGGCGCTGCGCCGCGCGGCGCAGGGCGCCGGTGCGATCGTCCTCGTGGCGGGGGAGGCCGGAGTCGGCAAGACGCGGCTGGCGCAGGCTGCCGCGGACGACGTGGAGGCCACGACCGTCTGGGGCCGCGCCGGCGAGGGCGTCACGGCGCCCTACGGCCCGATCCTCGCCGCGCTGCGGTCGTATCTGCGGACGAGTCCGCAGGGGCTGGCGGGCCTCGGCCCCCTGGGGCGGCATCTGGCGGTGCTGCTGCCTGAGCTCGGGGAGCCTGCGTCCGAGAGCGACCGAGCCACGCTCTTCGAGGCGATCTGCGCTGCCTTCGCGGCGATGGCCGCCGACACGACACGGCTGGTCGTGCTCGACGACCTCCAGTGGTCCGACGAATCGACGCTCGAGCTCTTGCCGGCGCTCGCCGAGCCGCTCGGGCACCTCCGGCTGCTGGTCGTGGCCATCTACCGCTCAGACGGCCTGCCGCGGGGCCACCTGCTGCGCCGGCTGCGACACGAGCTACGTCGCGACGGCCGCCTCGAGGAGCACGTCCTCGGTCCGCTGGACGGCGGGCAGACGGCCGCGCTCGTCGCCGACATCCTCGGCGAGACGCCTGCCCCGTCGCTGGCCGAGGCGGTCTACGACCGCACCCAGGGCGTCCCGTTCTACGTCGAGGAGCTCGCGCGAGCGCTGTTGCGTACGGACGCGATCGCGCCGGGCAAGCGTGGGCTCGAGCTCGCCGACGACAACGATGTCCCCCTGCCCGACAGCATCCGCGACGCGGTGCTCACCGGCGCAAGGGCGCTCTCGCCGCCGGGACGCGTCGCCGCGGACGCTGCGGCCGTCGCCGGCGATGGGTTCGACCTCGAGCTCGTCGCCGAGCTCTCGAGCGCCGCCGGTGTCACCGAGCTGGTCGACCGTCAGCTCGTGGCCGAGGCCGGTCCTGGCCGCGGCGCCTTCCGTCATGCCCTGACGCGGGAGGCGTTCTACGCCGACGTGCCCTGGCTGCAGCGGCGCGCGCTGCACCGGAGCCTGGCCGAGGCCCTCGAAGCGACCGGCGCCAGCAGCCACGAGGTGGCGGCGCACTGGGTGGCCGCGCGCGACGAGATCCGCGCCCGCGACGCGCTGGTGCGCGCCGCGGACGAGTCGCGCTCCGTCCACGCTTACCGCGACGCCGCGGTGGCCGGGCGCCGGGCACTGGATCTGTGGCCGGTTGACGAGGAGCCGCGGCGCCGCACGGCCGCGCTCGAGTGCTACGCGGCCTGCGCCGAGCTGTCCGGCGATCTCGCCGAGGCCGCGCGCGCATGGCGCGAGCTCTGCGCGGTCGAGGAGGCGGGAAGCATGCATGCGGCGTGCGCGAACGCGCACCGGCGGCTCGCGGGCATCAACGACCTCCAGGGCGATCGGGCGATGGCGCTGCGGGCGCGCCGTTCGGCCGCGGAGGCCTTTGCCGCTGCGGGACGGCCTGCAGACGCGGCGGTCGAACGGCTGGCGATCGCGAACTACCTGCGGGCCGGTGCGAGCTACAGCGCCGCGATCGACGTGGCGCAAGCCGCGGCGCGCGACGCCGAGCAAGCCGACCGGCTGGACCTCCGCGCCCGCGCGCTCGGCGTCGAAGGCGTCGTCCGCGCCAAACGGGGCGACTACGCCGCCGGGCTCGACGAGGTGACGCGCGGGCTCGCGCTGGCGCTCGAGCACGAGATGACGGCGGTCGCCGCCGAGCTGTACCAGCGGCTCGGATTGGTGCTCTACGACTCCGCCGAATACCGCCGCGCGCGGCAGATGCTGGAGAGCGCGCTCGCCCTCTGTGACGCGTCGGGCAGCAAGGAGATCGAGGTCGCTTGCTTGACGTGCCTCGTCTACGCCCTGCGCGAGTGCGGCGACTGGCCGGAGGCGCTGAAGCTCGGGCGCGACCTGGTCGCGTCGGGAACCGCGGTCTGGGTGGCCGAGGGGCTGGTCGGAGGCATCCACGGCGCCCAGGGCAAGCTGAGCTCCGCGCGCCGCCTGCTCGACTCCTCGCTGGCGACCGCCTCCCGGTTGGGGCATTACAACATGACGGTCGACACGACGGCCAACCTGGCCCGCGTCGCCGCCGCCGGCGGCGACGAACATGAGGCCGCGCAGCGTTGCCGCTCGCTGCTCGCGCGCTGGGAGAGCAGCGAAGACCGGCACTACGCCGTCAGCGGCCTGCGCTGGGGCGCAGGCTTCTTCGCGCGCCGAGGCGACCTCGGCGCCGCCAACGCCTGCGCCGGTGCGCTCACCACGATCGCGTCGAGCACCGGTCACCCGGACGCCCTCGCCGCGCTGGCGGCCGCCATCGGCGAGACCGCGCTCGCGGAGGGCGACCACGACGCCGCCGCGGATCAGCTCGGACACGCCGTCGAGCTGCTGCGCGGCGTCGACCTGCCCTTCGAGTGCGCCGAGATCGAGCTGCGCGCCGGCGTCGCGCTCGCCGCGGCGGGCGAGCGCGAGCCGGCGCTCGAGCGCTTCGGCGACGCCTACCGCACCGCTCGCAAGCTGGGTGCCAGACCGCTCGCCACCGAAGCGGCGCGCGCGGTGACTGCACTCGGCGAGCCCTTGGTGCGGCGCCTCGGCCGCCGCGCGGCCGCAGACGCCCATGGTGCCGGACTGTCGCGGCGCGAGCTCGAGGTGCTCCGGTTCGTGGCTGTCGGCCGGACGAACCGGGAGATCGCCGCGCGAGCTGTTCCTCAGCCCCCGCACCGTGGACATGCACGTGCGCAACATGCTGCGCAAGCTCGACTGCCGCTCGCGAGTCGAGGCCGCGCAACGGGCGCACGAGCTCGAGCTCCTCGCCTGAGCGGTCGGAGGTAGCGCGCCCGAGAGGATTCGAACCTCTGACCTTCGGTTCCGTAGACCGACGCTCTATCCAGCTGAGCTACGGGCGCAGCGAGCGGACATGGTAGCCGCCAGCGGAGAGGGCGGGATTCGAACCCGCGATGGAGCTTTCCGCCCCATACTCGCTTAGCAGGCGAGTGCCTTCAGCCACTCGGCCACCTCTCCGGGTCAGCGCAGTGTAGACGTCAGGCTGCGCCGCGGCGGCCCAGCGCGTCGAGCTCTTCGAGCGACTGACCGGCCCCCGAGGCGACGCAGGTGAGCGGCTGATCGGCGATCCGAACGGGCATCCCGGTCTCGCGGTGGATGCGGTCCGCGAACCCGCGCAGGAGCGCTCCGCCGCCGGCCAGGACGATGCCCTGGGTGGCGATGTCGGCGGCCAGCTCGGGCGGCGTCTCCTCGAGCGTGTCGTGGATCGCGGCGAGGATGTCGGCGAGCGGCGCCTCGATCGCCTGGCGGACCTCGACGCTGCCGAGGTAGAGCTCGCGCGGGAGGCCGGAGAGCAGGTCGCGGCCGCGGATCCGGGTCGAGAGCTCCTCCTCGAGCTTGGACGCGGAGCCGACCGCGAGCTTGATCGCCTCGGCGCTCTGGGAGCCGATCGCCATCCGGTGCTCGAGCCGGATGTAGTTGGTGATCGCGTCGTCGAGGTCGTAGCCGCCGACCCGCAGCGAGCGCGAGACGACGATGCCGCCGAGCGAGATCACGGCGACCTCGCTGGTGCCGCCGCCGACGTCGACGACCATGCGCCCGATCGGCTCGGCGATCTCGAGCCCGGCGCCGATCGCGGCCGCCAGCGACTCCTCGATCAGGTGGACCTCGCGCGCGCCGGCCGAGAGCGACGCCTCCTCGACCGCGCGGCGCTCGACGTCGGTCACGCCCGACGGCGCGCACATGACCAGCCGCGGGCGGCTGAAGCGGCTCTGCAGGACCTTGCCGACGAACTGGCGCAGCATCGCCTCGGTGACCTCGAAGTCGGCGATCACGCCGTGCCGCAGCGGGCGGTCGGCGCTGATCGTCGCGGGCGTGCGGCCGATCATCAGCTGGGCGTCGGCGCCGACCGCGTGGACCTCGCCGGTCCGCTGGTCGATCGCGACGACCGACGGCTCGGAGAGCACGATCCCGCGCCCGCGCACGTAGACGACGGTGTTCGCCGTGCCGAGGTCGATCGCCATGTCTCCCACCGGGCGCAGCGAGCTCAGCGACCAGCGCCGGCGCGAGTGCGACCGGAAGACTCCCCGTGACGCCATGTGCCGTCCACTCAAGCACATGGCGCAGATAGGGTTTGCAAGATGCCGGACGTTCAGACCTTCGCCCTCTTCGTGGCGGCGAGCCTGGCCTTCCTGATCATCCCCGGGCCGTCGGTCTTCTACATCGTCGCGCGCAGCCTCGCGCAGGGCCGGCGGGCGGGTCTCGCCTCGATGCTCGGCGTGCAGGCGGGCGGGCTCGTGCACGTCGTCGCGGCGGCGGTCGGCGTCTCGGCGCTGATCGCCTCCTCCGCCGAGGCGTTCACGATCGTCAAGTACGCGGGCGCCGCGTACCTCGTCTACCTCGGGGTCCGCAAGCTGCTCGCCGCCGGCGCGGCCGCGGAGAGCGACGAGCCCGAGGAGCCGGCCTCGTTCGCGCGGCTCTTCAGCCAAGGCGTCGTGGTGAACGTGCTCAACCCCAAGACCGCGCTGTTCTTCCTCGCGTTCATCCCGCAGTTCGTCGACCCGGCGGCCGGGCCGATCGCGCCGCAGATGCTCGTGCTCGGCGTGCTGCTGGTCGCGATCGGCACGCTGACCGACGGCACCTACGCCCTGCTCGCCGCCCGCGCCGGCAAGCGCCTGCGCGCGACCGCCGCGGCGCGCCGCACGCTCGATCGCGTCAGCGGCGGCGTGTTCATCGCGCTCGGGCTGGTGGCGGCGCTGGCGGGCGAGCCGCGGCGCCGCTGACTACTCTCAGCGGCGCTCCCGGAGGGGTGGCAGAGCGGTCGAATGCACCGGTCTTGAAAACCGGAGTCCGTGCAAGCGGACCGCGGGTTCGAATCCCGCCCCCTCCGCTCGCCCCCGGGCGGGCTACTCGGGATCGTGCCGGTGCTTCTTGCCGCGCAGGAAGCGCGGCAGCGGTACGGGCGGTCGGGTGAAGATCGTGCTCCCGTAGTCGCGGTCTTCACGGCTCTGCCGCTCGTCCTCGTCGTGGTGCAGCGGGCCGGACGCCCGTCAGCTTGCCGGGCTGGTCTGCGACGTCGCCGGCCGGTTGCGATCGCCGGGAAGGCTTCATGACGAGACCCTACGCCCGGCCGGAGGCAGGGTCAATCGGTGCGATACGGAAGAGGACACCTGTGAGCAAGACCTCCATCGTCCGGCAGATCGCGATCGCCGCGCTCGCGGCGACCGTCGTCAACGTGCTGCTGCGCGTCCTCGCCGTCGCGCTGTTCGACATCCCGCAGCCCGAGTTCGAGCCGTTGCAGCTGCGCGACGTGATCGTGAGCTCGATCGGTGCCACGCTCGTGGCCGGGCTCGTGTGGGCGCTGATCGTCCGCTTCGCGAAGGACCCGGTGAAGACGTTCCGGATCGTCGCCGCCGTCGCGCTCGTGCTGTCGCTCGCCGCGCCGCTGCAGGTCGGGCTCGCCGACCCGCCGGACTACCCCGGGACCGACGCCGGCTCGGTCGGCACGCTGATCGCGATGCACGTCGTCACGGCGGCGATCTGCGTCGCGCTGTTCACGCGACCACGAGGATCAGGATCAGCGCCGCGATGATCACGACGCCGAGCACGGCCGAGGCCGCGACCGCCTGCCACTGGTTCGCCCAGAACCCGGGCCGCGCGCGGTCGCGCGAGTGACGCCCCTCGGGCGGAGTGCCGGTCCAGTCGTCGTCGTCGCTCATCGGATCTGCCTACCCGAGATCGCGCGCGCGACCACGAGCCGCTGGATCTCCGACGTGCCCTCGAAGATCGTGTAGATCTTCGCGTCGCGGTGCATGCGCTCGACCGGGAACTCGCGCGTGTAGCCGTTGCCGCCGAGGATCTGGATCGCGCGGTCGGTGGCCCAGACCGCGACCTCGCCCGCCTTGAGCTTGGACATCGAGCCCTCGGCGTTCTCGAACGTGCGGCCGCTGCGGCCCATCCACGACGCGCGCCAGACGAGCAGCCGCGCGGCGTCGATCTCCATCTTCATGTCCGCGAGCGTGAACGCGATCGCCTGGTTCTCGATGATCGGCCGCCCGAACTGGGAGCGCTCGCCCGCGTAGTCGAGCGCGTACTCGTACGCCGCGCGCGCGATCCCGAGCGCCTGCGCACCGACGACCGGCCGCGTCGCCTCGAACGTCTGCAGCGCCGCCTGGCCACGCCCGCCGGAGCCCTCGCGGGCGCGCGCCAGCCGCTCGTCGAGCTTCTCCTTGCCGCCGAGCAGGCAGCGGCCCGGGACCCGGCAGTCGTCGAGGAACACGTCCGCCGTGTGCGAGGCGCGCAGGCCGTGCTTCTTGACCTTCGTGCCCATGGTCAGCCCGGCACTGCCGGGCGGCACCACGAACGCCGCCTGCCCGCGCGCGCCGAGCTCGCGGTCGACCGACGCGACGATCACGTGCACGCCGGCGATCCCGCCGTTGGTGGCCCAGGCCTTCTGGCCGTTCAGCACCCACTCGTCCGCGGCCTCGTCGTAGACCGCGCGGGTGCGCAGCGAGGACACGTCGGAGCCCGCGTCCGGCTCGGACACGCAGAACGCCGCCACGGCGGGCTCGGCCTCGGTCCCGAAGCACTGCGGCAGCCACTCGCCGGCCTGCTCGCCGGTCCCCTGCCCGAAGATCGCGGCCGCGGCGAGCGACGTGCCCATCAGCGCCATGCCGATGCCGGCGTCGCCCCAGAACACCTCCTCGTTGACGATCGGGAGCGTGAGCCCGGTCTCGTCGGCGTAGAACGACGCCAGCGACTCGAGGCCGTAGAGCCCGATCTTCGCCGCCTCGGCGATGACCGGCCACGGCGTCTCCTCGCGCTCGTCCCACTCGGAAGCGGCCGGCCGGATGACGCGCTCGGCGAATCCGTGCACCCAGTCGCGGATGTCGCGCTGGTCCTGTGAGAGCTCGAGCGAGAACGGCTGGGCGACCGTGGCGGCTTCCATAGCCGCCACGGTCTAGCACGCCTTGCCTACACCCGGTCGCGGTCGGCGTGCGCGCCGGTGCGGTCGCGATCGCGCTCCTGCTGGCGGTCGAAGCGGCTCGACCGCGTCTCGGGCGCCGGCTCGGTGCGCTTGCGGCCGACCCGCGGCAGCAGCGCCACGATCAGCAGCGCGACGGCGGCGGCGCCGAACGCCAGCATCGTCCAGTTGTTGCCCGCGGCGACGCCGAGGACGTCATCGCCGTCGGCGATCAGGATCACCGACGCGGCGCCGGACACGAGCCCGACGATCAGCGCCATCGTCTTGGCGCCCCAGTGCATCGGCGCGGTCAGCAGCAACAGCAGACCACCGGCGGCGAACGCAAGCCACGTCCAGCCGTTGCCCTCGATGCCCAGCCATGTACCGCCGGTGACGGTCCCGTCCGGGAACGAGAGGTCGAAGTTGGTCGAGCCGAACAGCAGGCCGAGGATGCCGCCGGCCAGCATGATGATGCCGATGATGCCCACTGGCCCCTTGGCCAGTGATGTGCCCTTCGTGCGCTCCATGGTTCCGCTCCCCTTTTCGGTGCCTGATTACAGGCTTCCCGGGAGCGGCCCGCCTCAGTCCGCCTGCGGCGGCTCGGACTCCGGGAGGCCGGGGAGCGGCGCGTCCTCCTCGGGCAGGTCCGCCGGCGGGCCGAGCGGCTGGTCGTCGATCTCGGGCTCGCCGTCGCCGGCGCCCGGCGGATCTTCCGGGACGTCCGGGTCGTCGGGGGTGATCGGCGTCTCGCTCATGCGCCCTCGCCTACCCGCAGCAGCGCGGGCGCACCCCACGCGTGCAGCACCTCCGGCACGGCGATCGTGCCGTCGCCCTGGTCGCCGTTCTCGAGCAGCGCGATCAGGTGCCGCCAGGTCACGGCGGTGCCGTTGAGCGTGTGGACGTGCGCCGGCTTGCCGCCCTCCTGGCGATAGCGGATGTCCAGCCGGCGCGACTGGAAGTCGGTCGTGTTCGACGTCGACGTGACCTCGCGATAGCGCTGCTGGCCCGGCATCCAGGCCTCGCAGTCGTACTTCTTGACCGCCGAGGCGCCGAGGTCGTCGACCGCGATGTTGACCACCCGGTAGGGGATCGCCAGCGCCTGCAGGAAGCCCTCCTCGAGCGCCAGCAGCCGCTCGTGCTCCGCCTCCGACTCCGGCGGCTCGACGAAGCTGAACATCTCGACCTTGTCGAACTGGTGCACGCGGAAGATGCCGCGCGTGTCGCGCCCCGCGGCGCCCGCCTCGCGGCGGAAGCACGGCGAGAGGCCGGCGTAGCGCCGCGGCAGCCCTTCCAGGAACTCGCCCGCGTGCAGCGACGCGAGCGCGACCTCGCTCGTCCCCGCGAGGTACAGCGGGTCGTCGGCGAGGCGGTAGATCTGCTGCTCGGTGTCGGGCAGGAAGCCGGTGCCGTAGAGCGCCTCCTCGCGCACCAGCACCGGCGGGATGACGGGCTCGAAGCCCTCGCCGCGCAGCCGCTCGAGCGCCCAGCGGACGAGCGCCAGCTCCAGCAGCACGAGGTCGCCCTTGAGGTACGCGAAGCGCGAGCCGGCCACGCGCGCGCCGGCTTCCATGTCGATCATGGCGCCCGCGAGCTCGAGGTGGTCGCGGGGCGGGTGGGGACGGTCTCTCCGAACGTCGCCGACCTCGCGCAGCGTCGTGTCCTCGTCCGCGGCCGTCGGGTCCGGCGGGTTGGGCAGCGACGCCAGCGCCTCCTGCAGGTCGGCCTCGGCGCCGGCCAGCTCCTGCCCGAGCGCCTTCACGCGCGCCGCGATCTCCTGCATCGCGGCGATCTCGTCCGCGGCGTCGCGGCCGGCCTGCTTGGCCTGCCCGATCGCCTTCGACGCCTCGTTCTGGCGCGCCCGCAGGCCCTCGGTCTCCGGCCGCAGCGCGCGCACGCGCTCGTCGAGCTCGAGCGCGCGATCGAGCCGCGCGTCGGACCCGTCACGCCGCCGCGCGAGCGCCTCGCGCACCGGGGCAGGATCGCGACGGACCTGCTTGAGGTCGAGCACTAGTCGATGTTCTCGTCGGGCTCGGCGCCCTCGGGCGGCTCGGTCCCGGGTGCCGCGGGCTGGTCGCCGCGACCCTGGCCCGAGTACTTCGCGACGAACTCGGCGACCTTCTGCGCCTCCTCGCCGGTCACGATGTTCTGCGGCATCGGGCCGGAGGAGTAGCCGCCGTTGCGGATCGCGTACAGGACGTCGTCGACGCTCTCGACGCGCTCGTTGAAGTTCGGGCCGTCCTTGTACTCGCGGGAGCCGACGCCGACCGCCGAGCCGTGGGCGCCCGCGGCCTCGAGCGAGTGGCAGCCGGCGCAGTTCTCGTTGAAGATCTGCGCGCCCTCGTAGTCGGGGTTGTTCTCGGCCACCTGGATGCCCTCCTCGCCACACGCACCGAGCGCGAACGCGGACGCGACGACGGCGAGGCCAAGGGGCAGGATGCGGCGGAGGCGACTGGCCATGAGGCGCGCCACAGCATACTCATGCCATGGCCCGTAAGACCCTGCCCGCCGCGCTCGTCGCGTGCCTGCTGCTCGCGGGCTGCGGAGGCGGCGCAGAGCCAGTCCAGGTGCGCGAGGCCACGGTCGCGATCGCGCTCGACGACTTCTCGATCACGCCGCAGGAGCTGCGCGCCGGGCGCGGGCGCGTCACGTTCACCGCGACCAACGACGGACAGCTCCCGCACAACTTCCGGCTGCGGCGCGGGGAGGACGAGCCGATCCAGATCACGACGCTGCTGCCCGGCAGGAGCGGCAGCGCGTCAGCCCGGCTGCGGCGCGGCGAGTACGACATGGTGTGCACCGTGGGCAATCACGAGGAGCTCGGCGATGCGCGGCACGCTCGTCGTCCGATGAGGAACGTCGCGCCCGACCACTTCCGCGACGTCATGGGACGGTTCGCCACCGGCGTCACCGTCGTGACCGTGGCGACGCCGGACGGCCCGGTCGGGATGACCGCCAACGCGGTCTCCTCGCTGTCGCTCGACCCCGTGCTCCTGCTCGTCTGCTTCGACAAGGCGGCGCGCACGCTCCCGCCCGTGCGCGAGGCCGGCCGGTTCGGCGTCAACGTGCTCGCCGCCGGCCAGGCGGACCTCGCGCGCCTGTTCGCGTCCAAGCGCCCCGAGCGGGAGAAGTTCGCCGGCGTGCCGCACAGCGTGCACGACGGGATCCCGGTGATCGAGGGCGTGCTGGCGTGGGTCGGCTGCCGGCTCGAGCGGCTCGTGCCCGGCGGCGACCACACGATCGGCATCGGCGCCGTCGAGGCCGCCGAGGCGGGCGAGGGCGAGCCGCTGATCTGGTTCCGCGGGGGCTACCGGACGTGACCGCCGTCCACATCGCGCTCGGCGCGGCGATGATCGTCGTGAACCTCGGCGCCGGGGCGTGGGGCGCCTGGTGCTGGTGGCGGGTGCAGCCGGCGCCCGGCTTCTGGCCCGCGCTGCGCACCGGCCAGGCGCTGGTCGCGGTCACGGCGCTCGACGGCGCGATCCTCCTGCTGATGGGCGACGAGCTGCCCGATCTGCACCTCGTGTACGGGCTGGTGCCGCTCGGCGTGAGCTTCCTCGCCGAGCAGCTGCGGGTCGTCGCGGCCGAGACCGTGATGGGCCAGCGCGGCCTCGAAGGGCGCGCCGACGTGGAGGCGCTGCCGCCCGATCGGCAGCGCAGCCTGGTCGAGGCGATCCTGCGCCGGGAGATGGGCGTGATGGCCGCTTCCGCGCTCGTGGTGGCCGCCCTCGGGGTACGTGCTTCAGGCTTGCTCTGAATGCCACTAAGTAACACGGGCGCACAAGCTCTGTCCCCCAGTGCTACAAATTCGTTGCGGTGATCCGCTCCTACCTGCCAGCGATCGTCTTCGTCGGGCTGGGCACGATCCTCGGCCTGGTCTTCACGTACCTGAACACGATCCTCGGGCCGAAGAAGCCGCCGTACCGCCAGGCGACCGCCGAGCCGTACGAGTCCGGCCTGCCGTCGGACGTCAAGAAGAACTTCCGCTTCGGCATCTCCTTCTACCTCGTGGCGATGCTGTTCATCCTGTTCGACATCGAGGTCATCTTCCTGTTCCCCGTCGCGCTCCAGCTCGAGGCGATGGGGACGTTCGCGCTCGTGGAGACGATCGTCTTCATCGCGCTCCTGATGGTGGCCTTCATCTACGTATGGCGAAGGGGGGCGCTCGAATGGAGGTGAAGCGCGAACGGCTCGGCAGCGCGTCGGACGGCGACTTCCGCGCACGCCAGCTCACCGCTCGCCGGATGCTCCACGGCGAGCTCGACGGACCCGACCTGCAGGCGGCGGTCGAGGAGCGCATCTGGACGACGACGCTCGACAAGGCGGCCAACTGGTCGCGCGCCAACGGCATCATGCCCGCCACCTTCGGGCTCGCCTGCTGCGCGATCGAGATGATGGCCGCGGTCAACTCGCGCGTCGACATCGCGCGCTTCGGCTTCGAGGCGTTCCGCGCCTCCCCGCGCCAGGCCGACCTGCTGATCATCTCGGGCCGGATCTCGATCAAGATGGCCCCGGTCGTCCGCCGCGTGTACGACCAGATGCTCGAGCCCAAGTGGGCGATCGCGATGGGCGCCTGCTCGTCCTCGATGGGCGTCTTCAACAACTACGCGATCGTGCCCGCCGACAAGTTCATGCCGGTCGACGTGCACGTGCCGGGCTGCCCGCCGCGCCCCGAGGCGCTCGTCTACGGGATCATGAAGCTGCGCGCGATGATCATGGCCAAGCCCGACCAGGCGTGGCGCACCCGCTACGGCGGCCGCGGCACGGAGGAGTTCGTCGAGTCCGAGCTGGCGATCGATGCCTGACGCCACCGGCCTGGAGCTGATCGCCCAGGACGTGCGCGCGGCCCACGGCGACGACGCGGTCGTCGGCACCGTCTTCTTCCGCGACCGGGCGGCGCTGGAGATCGCACCGGCGCGCGTGCGCGAGATCCTCGAGCTGCTGCGCGGCCGCGGCTACACGTTCATGGCCAGCTGCCACGGCGTCGACTACTTCCCGGACGAGCCGCGGCTCGGCGTGCACTACGAGCTGCTGGACATGCGCGAGGTCGACCGCATCACGGTCAAGCTGCGCGTCCCGCTCGACGCCCCGACGGTCCCCTCGGTGACCCCCGACTGGCCCACCGCGGACCACCAGGAGCGGGAGATCTACGACATGTTCGGCGTGATCTTCGACGGCCACCACGACCTGCGCCGGATCCTCATGCCCGAGGACTACGAGGGCCATCCGCAGCGCCGCGACTTCCCGATCGGCGGCGAGCCCGTGCTGTTCACGCACAACGAGACCAAGACGCCGGGGTACTGGAAATGAGCGAGATCGACACCGGCAGCCAGTCGCGCCCGGCCGGTCTCAGCTACCGGGAGCTGGAGGACTCGCACGAGATCTCCCACATCGCGCACCCCGAGCACGACGAGCTGCTGACGCTCAACCTCGGGCCGCACCACCCCGCCACGCACGGCGTGCTGCGGCTGCTGACCACGCTCGAGGGCGAGGTCGTGCGCGACATGAAGCCGATCATCGGCTACGTCCACACCGGCATCGAGAAGACCGCCGAGGACAAGGCGTACTGGAAGGCCATCCCCGTCATCGAGCGGATGGACTACCTCTCCTACTACTTCAACGCGATGGCCTTCTGCGGCGCCGTCGAGACGCTGCTCGACCTCGAGGTGCCCAAGCGCGCGCAGTACCTGCGGGTCATCCACATGGAGCTCAACCGCATCGCCTCGCACCTGCTGTGGCTGGCGACCGGCGGGCTCGACCTCGGCGCGATCTCGGTCTTCTGGTACGGCTGGCGCGACCGCGACCGCATCCTCGACCTGTTCGAGATGTCCTCCGGCCAGCGCATGCACACGCGCTACTTCCAGGTCGGCGGCGTCGCCGAGGACGTCCCGGCCGGCTGGGTCGCGAAGGTCCGCGCCTTCACCGCCGAGTTCCCGAGCCGGCTCGACCAGTTCGAGCACCTGATCGACTCGAACCAGATCGTGCTGCAGCGCCTGCGCGGGGTCGGCGGGGTCGACGAGGAGACGATGCTCGGGTTCGGCGTCACCGGCCCGCTGCTGCGCGCGACCGGCAACCCGTGGGACCTGCGCAAGGCCGAGCCGTACAGCTCCTACGAGGACTTCGACTTCAGGATCCCGGTCGGCACGGTCGGCGACAACTACGACCGCTACCGCGTCCGGATGGCCGAGATGCGCGAGTGCCTGAAGATCATCGACCAGGCGCTCGACGGCCTCCCGGAGGGCCCGTACATCACGCCCGACCGCAAGTACGCGCTGCCGCCGCGGCACGAGCTGGCGACCTCGATGGAGGCGCTGATCCACCACTTCAAGCTCGTGACGGAGGGCTACCGCGTGGCGCCGGGCGAGGCGTACTACCCGATCGAGTCGCCGCGCGGCGAGCTCGGCTGCTTCGTGCGCGCCGACGGCTCCTCCAAGCCGGCGCGCGTGCACATGCGCGACCCGTCGTTCGTGAACCTCCAGGCGCTCAAGCCGATGGTGGAGGACACCTACGTGGCCGACCTGATCGCGACGCTCGCGATGCTCGACCCGATCCTCGGCGGCATCGACCGATGAGCATCGACCCGAGCAAGGTCCGCCGCTTCGCGCACGGCTCGCGCGTCCCCGGCTGGGACGAGGGCGCCGACCTCACGAAGGACCCCGCGGTCGTCCCCGACCCCGCGACGACGCCGGTCCCCGCGCCCGTGCGCGCGGCGATCGAGGCCGAGATGGCCAAGTACCCCGACATCCGCTCGGCCGCGATCCCGGCGCTGCACATCGTCCAGCGCGAGCACGGCTGGTGCTCGCCGACGGCGATCGAGCAGGCCGCGTGCGTCATGCGGCTCACGCCGGCGTACCTGACCGCGGTGGCGACGTTCTACGACATGTTCTCGACGACGCCGAAGGGCCGCCACGACATCTACGTGTGCACGAACATCTCGTGCTCGCTGCGCGGCGCCGACGCGATCTACGCGGAGATGCTCGGCGCGGCCGGCGACGACTCCCTGTTCCACGTGAAGGCGTTCGAGTGCCTCGGCGCATGCGACATCGCGCCGATGGCGTCGGTCGACGGCGAGTACGTCGGGCCGCTCGAGGCGTCCGACTGCCGCGCGATCGTCGAGGACCTGAGGGCCGAGCGGGAGGTCCTGCCCGACAAGCAGCTCCGCAAGCGGAAGATGGCCGGAACATGAAGCTCCTCTTCAAGGACCTGGACGAGCCCGGGCTCAACACGATCGACGTCTATCAGCGGCGCGGCGGCTACGCGATGCTGCGCAAGGCGCTGCAGATGGAGCCGCAGGACGTGCTGGAGGAGATGCTCGCGTCGGGCGTCCGCGGCCGCGGCGGCGCCGGCTTCGCGATGGGCAAGAAGATGTCCTTCATCCCGAAGGGGACGATGGACAAGTACCTCGTGTGCAACGCCGACGAGTCCGAGCCCGGGACCTTCAAGGACCGCGAGCTGATGCAGAAGAACCCGCATCTGCTGATCGAGGGCATCATCATCGGCGCCTACGCGATCGGCGCGAACAAGTCGTTCATCTACATCCGCGGCGAGTACGAGCACCAGGCCGACGTGCTCGACGCGGCGCTCGCCGAGGCGCGCGCGGCCGGCTTCGTCGGCGAGGGCATCCTCGGCTCCGACCACACGCTCGACCTCGTCGTGCACCGCGGCGCCGGCGCGTACATCTGCGGCGAGGAGACCGCGCTGCTCGACTCGCTCGAGGGCAAGCGCGGCAACCCGCGCCTGAAGCCGCCGTTCCCGGCCGTGCAGGGCCTCTACAAGGGCCCGACGCTGATCAACAACGTCGAGACGCTGATGAACGTGCCGATCGTGCTCGAGATGGGCGGCGCCGAGTACGCGAAGATCGGCACGGAGACCTCGACCGGCACGAAGGTGGTCTCGATCTCCGGCTGCGTCCAGCGCCCGGGCAACTACGAGATCGCGCTCGGCACCCCGTCGCGCGAGATCATCTACGACCTCGCCGGCGGCCCGCCGGAGGGGCGCTCGATCAAGGCCTGGTTCCCGGGCGGCTCCTCGGCCCCGGTGCTCCCGGGCACCGACGAGTACCTCGACCTGCCGTACGACTTCGACGCGCTGGCCAAGGCCGGCTCGATGCTCGGCTCGGGCGCGATCATCGTCATCGACGACTCGATCTCGATCGTCGACGTGGCGCTGAAGACGGCGAAGTTCTACCGCCACGAGTCCTGCGGCAAGTGCACGCCCTGCCGCGAGGGGACGAACTGGACGGTGAAGATGCTCGAGCGCGTCCAGACCGGCGTCGCGACCCCGATGGACCTCGACATCATGGCCTCGGTCCAGGAGCAGATCATCGGCAACTGCCTGTGCGTGCTCGGCGACGCGATGGCGATGCCGATCGGCTCGATGATCAAGCACTTCCGCGAGGAGTTCGAGGCGTACATCGAGGCGGCGCGGGCCGACAGCGGCCTCGGCGCGCCGGTCGCGCAGGTCAACCGCGGCCGCAACGCGGGCCCGTACCCGATGCTCGACCCGGCCGGCATCGACCCGACGGCGGCGGTGGTCTAGCCGGATGCCGCGCCCCGAGGTCAACTGGATCACGTTCTCGATCGACGGCCGCGAGGTGTCCGCGCCCGAGGGCGCGATGCTCGTCGACGGCGCCAAGCACGGCGACGTCGAGATCCCGGTCTTCTGCTACGAGCCCAAGCTCGGCCAGCCGGTCGGCGCCTGCCGCATGTGCCTGGTCGAGATCGAGGGCATCCCGAAGCTGCAGACCGCCTGCTCGACGCCGGTCAAGGACGGCATGGTCGTCCACACGCAGACGCAGCGCGTGCACGACGCGCAGCGCGCGGTGGTCGAGTTCCTGCTCATCAACCACCCGCTCGACTGCCCGGTCTGCGACAAGGGCGGCGAGTGCCCGCTGCAGGACATCACGTACGGCTGGGGCCCTGGCACGTCCCGCTTCATCGAGCCGAAGCGGCACTTCAAGAAGCCGCTCGAGCTCTCGCCGCTGATCGCGATCGACCGCGAGCGCTGCATCCTCTGCTACCGCTGCGTGCGCTTCTCGCAGGAGCTCAGCGAGGACTACCAGCTGATCCTGCTCGAGCGCGGCGCGCACTCGTACGTCGGCACGTTCGACGGCCACCCCTACGTGGCGCCGTTCTCCGGCAACATCATCGAGCTCTGCCCGGTCGGGGCGCTGACGTCGAGCGCCTACCGCTTCCGCGCGCGCCCGTGGGACATCGAGGGCGCCGGCACGGTCTGCACGAGCTGCTCCGCGCACTGCAACGTCACGCTGACCGTGCGCGACGAGCGCGTCATGCGCGTGCTCGACCGCGAGCACGAGGGCGTCGACGACGGCTGGCTGTGCGACCGCGGCCGCTTCGGCTACCAGGCCGTGCACAGCGACGAGCGGATCGTGCAGCCGCTGGTGCGCGAGGGCACCGCGCTGCAGCCCGCGTCGTGGGAGAAGGCGCTCGCGGCGGCCGCCACGGCGCTCGAGAAGGCCGGCCCGAAGGCGGCGGCGCTCGCCGCCGGCGAGACCTCCAACGAGGAGGCGTTCCTGCTCGGCCGCCTGTTCCGCGACGGCCTCGGCTCCGGCCACCTGGCCTCGCGCCCGAACGGCGAGCTCGAGCCCGAGGTCGCGGCCGCGCTCGCGCATCCGGGCCTGCAGGCGTCGATCCCGGACCTCGAGTACGCGCACGCCGTCCTGCTGCTCGACGTCGACCCGATCGACGACGCGCCGACGCTCGACCTGCGGATCCGCAAGGGCGTGCGCCGCCACGGCGTCAAGGTCGCCGTCGCCAGCGCGCGGCCGACCGCGCTCGACGCGCACGCGGGCGCGATCCTGCGCCACGCGCCCGGCTCCGGCGAGGCGCTGCTGGTGGCGCTCGACGCCGCGCTGTCGGGCGACGACGGCAACCTCGGCGGGGCGGCGACGGCCGCCGGCTCGAACGCCAACTCGCTGCGCGACCTGGCCGGCTGGCTGCGCGACGCGGGCGATGACCTCGTGATCGTGCACGGCGAGCGCGCGCTGACGCGCACCGGCGCCCGCGCGCTGCTCAACCTCGCCGGCCGCCTCGGCCTGCGCGACCACGTCGGCGCCGGGCTGCTCGAGGTGCCGTCGGTGCCGAACGCCCGCGGGCTGCGCGAGGCGGGCTTCGCCCCCGGGCACGGCCCGGGCTACGCGGCGGTCGAGTCGGCGGGCCGCGACGCCGCGGGCATCGCCGCCGGGCTCGCCGACGGCGAGCTCTCGACGGTCTGGCTGCACCACGCCGACCCGCTGCGCTACCACCCGGATCGCGCGCTCTGGCAGCGCGCGCTCGCCGGCGCCGCAGACCGTGATCGCCACCGAGACCGTGCTCACGGACACGCTGCGCGAGCACGCCGACGTGGTCTTCCCCGGCGAGGCGTACCCCGAGAAGGAGGGGACGCTCACGAACCTCGACGGCCGCGTGCAGCGCCTGCGGACGGCGATCGCCCGCCCGAAGGGCCCGAGCGGCCTGCCCGGCTCCGGAGTACGGCCGACGTTCCAGGTGATCGCCGAGGTCGCCGAGCGCGCCGGCCATCCGCTCGACGCGCGCGTCGGCTCCGACGCCTCCGCGCAGCTCTTCGCCGCCGTGCCGTTCTACGCCGGGCTGACGCTCGACGCGATCGGCGGCCGCGGCATCCGCTGGCCCGAGACCGAGGCCGGCCTCGCCTGGGCCGCGCCCGGCTGGGACCCGGCGCCGCTCGAGGTGCCCGCCGCCGCGCCGGCGGCCGCCGACGGCGCGCTGCGGCTCGGCACGTGGCGCAGCCTGTGGGCGGCCAAGGACGTCGACTTCTCGCCGGCGCTGCGCTTCCTGCGCGCCCAGCAGGTCGTGGAGCTCTCGCCCGAGGACGCGCGCGAGCTCGGGATCGCCGAGGGCGACCGCGTCGAGGTCGGGACGAACGGCACGCGCGTGCAGGGCGCGGTGAAGCTGCGCGCCGCCGTGCCGGACGGCACGGTGTTCCTCGCCGAGGGCACGCTCGAGAACAGCGCCGGCATGCTGACCGCGCCGCTGGTGCAGGTCCGCCGCGTCGCCGGGCCGGCCGCGCACGAGCCGTCCGCCGTCGCCGCGCAGACCACGCCGGCGGTCGAGGGCCTCGCCGAGATGCCGCCGTCGGCGCCGCTGCCGCTCCCGCCGCGGGAGCTGTCGTGACGCCGACGTTCGCCGAGGTCGGCTACTACGAGCCGTGGTGGATCCAGATCCTGAAGGCGTTCGCGCTGTTCTTCGTCGTCTTCAACCTCGTGCCGATCGCGCTGCTCGGCGAGCGCAAGCTGCTCGGCCGCTTCCAGCACCGCTACGGGCCGAACCGCGTCGGCCCGTTCGGGGCGATGCAGCCGATCGCCGACATCGGGAAGCTGATCTTCAAGGAGCAGTTCCGCCCGCGCACGGCGACCGGCTGGCTGTTCGCGGTCGCGCCCGTGATCTCGATGCTGACCGCGGTCGCGACCGTCGCGATCATCCCGTTCTCGAACACGGTCGACGTGTTCGGCACGCAGGTCGGCCTCTACGGCGTCGACCCGTCGATCGGCATCCTGTTCGCCTTCTGCTTCGGCGGCATCGCCTTCTACGGGCTGATGCTGGGCGGCTGGGCCTCGGGCTCGAAGTACTCGTTCCTGGGCTCGATGCGCGCCGCCGCGCAGCTGATCTCCTACGAGGTCGCGCAGGGTCTCTCGATCATCGGCGTCGTGATGATGGCCGGCTCGCTGTCGCTGGTGGACATCGTCGAGGCCCAGCAGGGGCCGGGCGACCTGTGGTTCTTCATCCCGCAGTTCGTCGGCTTCATCATCTTCACCGTCGCCGCGTTCGCGGAGACGAACCGCCCGCCGTTCGACCTCTCCGAGGCCGACGCCGAGCTCGTCGGCGGCTACAACACGGAGTACGGCGGCGGCCGCTTCGCCGCGTTCTTCGCCGCCGAGTACCTGAACGTCGTCGTCGTCTCCGGCCTCACGGTGACGCTCTTCCTCGGCGGCTGGAACATCCCGTTCGTCGACCCGCCGACGTGGGTCGACCCGATCGTCGTCATCGTCAAGATGCTGGCGTTCATCTTCTTCTTCATCTGGGTGCGCGCCACGCTGCCGCGGCTGCGCTACGACCAGCTGATGGCGCTCGGCTGGAAGGTCTTCCTGCCGCTGGCGACGCTCAACGCCCTTGTGACCGCGATCCTGGTGGTGGTGTGGTAGATGCCCTATGACCCTGGAGACGTCGTCGAGGTCATCCGCGCTCCGCGGCCTGGCCCGGCGGCCGGTGCGTACCGTGCGTTCGGCGCCACGCTGAAGGGCCTGCGGATGACGTTCGGGCGCCTCGTCGAGGGCCCGACGACGATCCAGTACCCCGAGGAGAAGACGCCGGTCTACCCGCGCTTCCGCGGCCGCCACAAGCTGCACCGGTTCGAGGACACGGGGCTCGAGAAGTGCGTCGGCTGCTCGCTCTGCGCCGCCGCCTGCCCGGCCGACTGCATCCGCGTCGTCGCGGCCGAGAACACGCCCGACAACCGCGTCAGCGCCGGCGAGCGCTACGCCGCCGTCTACGAGATCAACCTCTCGCGCTGCATCTTCTGCGGCTACTGCGAGATGGCGTGCCCGTTCGACGCGATCACGATGGGCCACGACTACGAGATGGCCGACTACAACCGCTCGGACCTCATCTTCACCAAGGAGATGCTGCTCGCCGAGCCGCTCGAGCGCGCGCCGCTGCGCTCGGCCGACGAGTAGCTCAGGTCAGTCCGGCGTACCAGAGGCCGAAGAGCAGGCCGAAGGCGCCGAGGGCGGGCACCAGCACCGTCCGGTAGAGCGGGGCGACGACCGGTCGCGTGAGCACCCACGCGAACGCGCTCGTGCACGCGGCCATCGAGAGGATCGACATCGGGGCGAAGACCGCGAGCGCGGCGGCCGCCTCGAGCCGGCCCGGCAGCGCGGCGATCAGCAGCACGACGACCGCGCCGGTGCCGGCGAGGCCGTGCAGCAGGCCGATGCCGATCGCCTGCCGCGGGGTGCGCAGGCCACGGTGCGGATGGCTGCTGGCGTCGCCGTGGCGCAGGTGCCGGTGGTCCTCGTGGTGGTGATGGTCCGGCACGTGGACGTGCGGCCCGGTGCGGTAGTCGCCGCGCAGCCACTTGAAGATCACGCGCGCCGCGAGCACGAGGATCACCAGCCCGACGCCGGTCTCGGCCCCGCTCTCCAGCCAGCCCGGGAGCTGCGACTTGAACGCGATCAGCGGCAGGCCGACGGCCAGCAGCGTCGCGGCGTGACCGACCCCCCACCAGGCGCCGAGGCGCGTCGCGGCCCGCACGTCGCCGCCGTCGGCGGCGACGAGCGACGTGACCGCGACGAGGTGGTCGGGATCGGAGGCGTGCCGCAGGCCGAGCACGAACGCCACGCCGAGGGCGACCAGCAGCGGCGCGCCCTCGATCAGGGTCGTCAGCCACTCGTCGAGCGCCTCGACGGGCTCGAAGAGCAGGTCGAAGCTCATCGCCGCATGTCCTGGGCCGCTGCCACCGCCGCCTGACCGTACGCGATCGCGCCGTCGCCCGGCGGCAGCCGCTCCGGCACGAGCACGCGCAGCCCGGCCGCGCGCAGGCGCTCCGCGGTGCGGTCGAGCAGGCGCCGGTTGGCGAACGACGCCGCCCGCGAGGACGGCCGTGCCGAGGCCGCGCTCGGCCGCCGCGGCGGCGCAGGCCGCGGCCGCGGCGTCGGCGAGCGCGTGGTGGAAGCGCGTGGCCACGACGCCGGGACGCACGCCGGCGGCGACGTCGGCCGCGGCGGCCAGCACGGCCGGCCGCGCGTCGAGCACGCCGCGCTCGACCGGGCAGCGGGTAGGCGCCGCGCTCGGCCGGGTCGCACGAAGCTTCGAGCTCGATCGCCGCCTGGCCCTCGTAGGTCGCGCGCGCGCCGCCGCAGAGCGCGGCGATCGCGTCGAACAGCCGGCCGGCCGAGGTGGTGACCGGGGCGGCGAC
Source organism: uncultured Solirubrobacteraceae bacterium (assembly GCA_963843485.1). GTDB lineage: Bacteria > Actinomycetota > Thermoleophilia > Solirubrobacterales > Solirubrobacteraceae > DASSUW01. The sequence continues at coordinate 26,963 of CAWJKK010000006.1, forward strand.
GCCGGTCTCGCACATCCGCGCGACCGCGCGCCAGGCGGCGGGGTCGACGCCCGCGAGCGGCGGCGCCTGCGCTCCGGCCGCGGTCAGCCACGCGCACGCCATCCGCCACGGCTCGCGCGCGGCGCGGTCGCCGCCCGGGAGCCGGACCGGGTGCAGGTGGCCGGCGCGCTCGAAGCCGCGCAGGTCGCCGCACAGGATCTCCCCGCCCCACACCGTGCCGTCCGGGCCGAGCCCGGTCCCGTCGAAGATCGCGCCGACCGCCGGGCCGGTCTCGCCGTGCTCGGCGAGGCACGCCGCGAGGTGGGCGTGGTGGTGCTGGACGGCGACGTGCTCGACGCCTTCGCGCGCGAGCGCGTAGGTCGTCGAGAGGAAGTCGGGATGCAGGTCGTGCGCGACGACCGCGGGCGTGACCGCGAACAGCCGCTCGAAGTGGGCGACGCCGTGCTCGAACGCCCGCAGCGTCTCGAGGTTGCCGAGGTCGCCGATGTGCGGGCCGACCCACGCACGCTCGCCGCGCGCGAGGCAGAACGTGCTCTTGAGCTCGGCTCCGCACGCGAGCACGTGGCGCGCGGCGGCGACCGGCAGCCGCACGGCCGCGGGCGCGTAGCCGCGCGAGCGCCGCAGCATCCGGTGGCCGCGCAGCACCGAGTCGTCGGTGCGCGTCGCGATCGGCCGGTCGTGCGTCAGGAACAGGTCGGCGATCCCGGCCAGCCGCTCGCGCGCGTCCTCGTCGCGATGCGCGATCGGCTCGTCGGACACGTTGCCGCTGGTCATCACCAGCGGCTCGCCGACGTCGGCCAGCAGCAGGTGGTGCAGCGGGCTGTACGGGAGCATCACCCCGAGCTCGGCGGACCGCGGGGCGACCGCCGCCGCCACCCGCGCCCCGGCGCGCCGCGGCGCGATCACGATCGGCCGCTCGCGCCCGGCCAGCAGCGTCGCCTCCGCGGCGGTCGAGGCGCACGAGCGTGCGCGCCGCCGCCAGGTCGGGCGCCATCAGCGCGAACGGCTTCTGCTCGCGGTGCTTGCGCGCGCGCAGGGCGGCGACGGCGCCCTCGTCGGCGGCCAGGCAGGCGAGGTGGTATCCGCCGACGCCCTTGACCGCGACGATCTCGCCGCCGGCCAGCGCCGTGACCGCGGCGGTCAGCGGCACGTTGAGCCGCGGGCCGCAGTCCGGGCAGGCGTTCGGCTGCGCGTGGAAGCGGCGGTCGCCCGGGTCGTGGTACTCGGCCTCGCACGCCGCGCACATCGCGAAGCCCGCCATCGTGGTGAGCGGCCGGTCGTACGGCACGCCGGTGACGATCGAGAACCGCGGGCCGCAGTCCGTGCAGTTCACGAACGGGTAGCGGAAGCGGCGGTCGGCCGGGTCGAACAGCTCCCGCAGGCAGGCGTCGCAGGGCGCCACGTCGGGCGCGACGAGCGCGTCCGCGGCGCCGCCGCGGGGGCTGGCCGCGATCACGAAGCCCGGGCGCCCGATCGGTGCGGTGGGAGCGGCGGACACGCGCTCGACGACCGCGAGCGGCGGCGCCTCGGGCGCGAGCCGCGCGACCAGCGCCTCGAGCGCGGCCGGCGTGCCCTCGACCTCGATGTCGACGCCGCGCGCGTCGTTGCGCACCCAGCCGTCGAGCTCCAGCTCGGCCGCCAGCCGGTGCACGTACGGCCGGAAGCCGACGCCCTGCACGACGCCCTCGACGCGCAGCCGCAGCCGCTGGACGGTCGCGCTCACGCCGCGCCCACCAGCTCGCAGAGCACGTGGTAGGCGCTCGCCTGCGCCTCCTGGATCCGCGGGATGTGCTGCGACCGGGTCACGACGACGTGGTCGGCGAGCCGCTCGGCCGCGATCCGGCCGCCGTCGTAGCCGACGAGCGCGAGCGTCACCAGGCCGCGCCGGCGTCCCTCGGCCAGCGCGGCGATCACGTTCCCAGACCCGCCGCTGGTCGACAGCGACAGCAGCGCGTCGCCCGCCCGCCCGTGCGCGATCACCTGGCGCGAGAAGATCGCCTCGACGCCGATGTCGTTGGCGATCGCGGTCAGGATCGCGGCGTCCTCGGTCAGGTCCAGGCAGGGCCGCCCGAGCGCGCGGAAGTCGGCCGCGGCGTCCATCGCGTCGGTCGCCGAGCCGCCGTTGCCGAGCGCCAGCAGCCGGCCGCCGGCGGCGAACGACGCCCGCAGCGCCGCGGCGGCGGCGAGCAGCGTCTCCCGGCCCTCCGTGAGCGTCTGCGCCCGCAGGCCGGCGACCTCCTCGGCCTTCATCAGCACGGACCGCCGCACGTCGTCGGCGACGGCGTCGAGGTCGGTCGCGGTCGCGCCCAGGAACGGGTAGAGGAAGCTCGCCGCGCCGCTGTCGTGCGCGCGCCGCCCGAGGTGCTCGAGGAACACGTGCACGAGCTCCCAGAGCACGTGGTAGGCGGTCTCGGCCAGCTCCTGGCGCACGAACGGGTCGTCGCCCGGCGGCTCGAGCGTCGATCACCAGGCACCCGCGCCCGCGCGCGAGCTCGACCGCCTCGGCCGTCCCCGGCCCGAAGCCGATGACCGCGTCGCCGGGCTCGGCCACGAGCGCCACCTGGTCCACGAGCGGGCCGCCCTCGGCCGTCAGCGCGAGCGCCGGCAGCGCGCGCTTGCCGACGATCACCGGATGCACGAACTCGACCGCCACGTGGCGCGCGTCCGACCGCCCGGCCGGCGTCGCCCCGAGCGCCAGCAGCCGCCCGCCGGCGGTGAAGCGCTCGGCGAGCGCCCGGCAGAGCGCGGCCAGCCGCTCGGCCTCGGCGGCGAACCAGCGCCCGCCCGCCTCGGTCCGGCGCGCCAGCAGCGCGTCGACGCGATCGGCGGCGGGCGCCGCTCTCAAGCCGGCACCTCGCGCCGCGCCGCCAGCGCGGTCAGCCAGTCGCGGAACGCGTCCACGCCTTCGCCCGTGCGGGCGCTGACCAGCATCCGCTCGACGCCGGGGTTGACCGCCTCGAGGTTGCGCAGGAACAGGTCGAGGTCGTAGTCGAGGTGCTCGAGCAGGTCGATCTTGTTGACCAGCACGAGCTCGCACGTGCGGAACATCAGCGGGTACTTGAGCGGCTTGTCCTCGCCCTCGGTGACCGACGCGACCATCACGCGCGCGTCCTCGCCGATCCGGAACTCGGCCGGGCAGACGAGGTTGCCGACGTTCTCGACCACCAGCAGGTCGAGCTCGGCCAGCGCGACGTCCGGCAGCGCCGAGCGGACCATGTTCGCGTCCAGGTGGCACTCGCCGCCGAAGCCCGGGTCGGTGTTGAGCTGCGTCACCGGGACGTGCAGGCTGGCCAGCCGGTCGGCGTCGAGGCTGCCCTGCACGTCGCCCTCGAGCACGCCGGCACGGACGCCCTCGAGCGAGCCGAGCACGCGCTCGAGCAGCGCCGTCTTGCCCGCGCCGGGGGCGCTCATCAGGTTCACGACGCGCACGCCGGCGCGGTCGAAGTCCTCGCGGTTGGCGCGCGCGATCGTGTTGTTGGCGTCGAGCGCGTCCTCGACGACCCTCACCCGGACGCGATGCATCTACATCGACCGGATGCTCATGTAGCGCCGGAGCTCCGGCAGCTGCGCCACGACCGCGGCGACGATGGCGGCGACGAGCGCCAGGGCGATCCACTTCATGACTCCTCCTTCCGTCGTGAGCTCGTCGAGCAGCTGCTCGACGAGCCTCGTCGCCTCGTCGAGCGCGGCTCGCACCGGCTCGCTCAGCGCGGCGACGATCTCCTCGTCCTCGGCGCTCATCCGCGTCTGCGGCTCGCAGCCGACCACGAGCGTGCGCGGCGCCGGCGCGCCGAGCGCAGCGGCCAGCGCGAGCACCTTCACCGGGTCCATCCCGTGCGCCTCGGGCGCGACGTCGTCGGGATCCACCTCGGGCTCGATCACGTACAGCGTCCCCGGCGGCTCGCCGCGCGGCGTCGCGTCGAGCAGCACGACGGCGTCGTAGTCGGCGAGCGCGTAGGCGAGGTCCATGCCGCGGATCCCGAAGTCGACGACCTCGACGCCGGCCGGCAGCTCGCGCCGCGCGAGCCGGCCGGCGAGCGCGACGCCGAACCCGTCGTCGCCGAGGAAGACGTTGCCGATGCCGGCGACGAGCACGCGCACCGCCGGGACCGCGGGCGCCTGCGCGGGCAGCGGCTCGACCTCGTCGACCGCGAAGAAGAAGCGGTGGCCGGGCTGGCGCCGCTCGCCGAGGTCGCGGCCCGGGTCGTCCTCGACCACGACGGTCAGGTGCAGCTTGCCGTCGGTGTCCTCCTCGATGCTCTCGACGACCGCGGTCCGCCCCGCGAGCGCGAGGTCCATCATGTCCCCGCCCGCGCGCGGGCGCAGGCGCACGCGGCTGCGCGGCCGCAGCTCGACGCCCGCGACCAGGACGGAGTCCGGCGCCGGCCGCTCGAGCTCCTCCCAGTAGCCGGTCATCGCTCCGCTCCGGAAGCCGGAGAGCCGCAGGAGCTGCTCGCGCGTGAGCCCCTCGGTGCGCTCGAGGATCTCCCGCGCCCGCGCGTCGCCGCCGCGGATCTCGGCCTTCTCCTCGTCGGTCAGCGCCATGATCGAGAGCCGCAGCAGCCCGTCGATCTCGCCGCCGTCGAACAGGTCGCCCGGGCTCTCGGGGGCGATCCGCGGGTGGTCCTCGAGGATGATCGGCGAGGCGAGCACGGTGTCGCGGGCGCCGGGGGCGCCGACGAGCACCGGCCACAGCCCTTCGTTGCGGCAGGCGGCCGCGGCCTCGCGCAGGCGGTCGGGCGGGTCGGTCAGCGACACGAAGGCGCCCGCGGACGTGCGCAGCACGACGTGCGCGGCGCACAGCGTCCCGGCGCGCCCGGGCACGTCCGGCGGCGTCCGGTTGACGGTCTCGACGGCGATCCGCCACACGTCCTCGCCGACCGGCTCCGAGGCGACCGCCAGCTCGCCCGCCAGCGGCGCGAACGCGAACGCGCCGGGGCCGACCTCGCGCTCGACCGCCTCCTCGTCCTCGCCCGGCGTCTGCAGGAACCGCGCGCTCACCTGCACGCCGGCGGGCGACGCGCCCGCGAGCAGGCACTCGGTCCGCGTCCGCCCGCCCGGCCCGACGTCGCCGAACGCGAACGGGCGCTGGTTCTTCAGCGCCGAGCGCCGGTACGGCCACAGCAGGTAGCCCTCGTAGAGCACGGCGTCGGCGATCTGGCGGACGGCGTCCATCAGCGCTCCGCGAGCAGCGTGTCGACGGTCTCCTCCCACGTCGCCAGCGCGTTGCGCGCCTTGAACGACGCGAGCCGGTCGACGCTCTCCTTGCTCATCCGCAGCCAGCCGGTGCCGCGGAAGTAGCGGTCCATCGTCTCGCGCCAGACGCTCACCGGCAGCCGGTAGCCGGCCTCGCTCTCCCACGAGATCCGGGTCGCCTGCAGCGGCTCGCCGTAGAACACGGTGCCCGAGAACAGGAACTCGAGCGGCACCTCGCCGCCGGCCAGCGCGTCGAAGTAGCGCGAGGCGGCGACGTCGAGGTCGTAGCTGCAGGCCACCGGCAGCTCGACCACGGTGGCGTCCTGGAACGGCGGCACGACGAGCGTCGCGCGCGTCCACGGCAGCGTCTGCAGCGCCCGGTCCCAGCCCGCGGCCGGCCCGAACAGCTCGAACAGCCGCTCCTGCGCGACCGCGTCGTAGGCGCGCCGGCGCGCGGCGATCTGGAGCTGGACGTCGAGCAGCACCGACCGCACCGGCCCGCCGCCGGCGCGCTCGACACGCAGCGAGAAGGCGAGCGTGGGGACCGACGCGTGCTCCACGCGCCCGGCGCCCTCGACCGCGAACGCCAGCTCCGGGATCATCGTCTACGCCGGTGACAGGTTCGGCATCCGCGGGTCGATCGGCTCGCGCGCCTTCGCGTTGATCCCGGTCGACCGCTCGGCGGTCGAGCGCCCGTCGGGCAGGTGGCCGATCTGGGCCTCGTAGTTGCCCTTCGAGTTGCCCTGCTTGATGCCGGGCACGTGCGTGTGGGTCTGCATGACCTGTCTTGGTCCGTCTTCATCGCCGTCCTCCTTGCAGTTCCTCGAAGAACCTCGTCACCTGCGCCCAGACCTCGCGCCCGCCGGTGAGGCCGGTCCAGTGCGTGCGGATCGTGCCGACGAGCCGGAAGCAGTCGTCGATCGGGACCAGCCAGTGCTCGTGCGCGCCCTGGGCGCGGTTGACCAGCAGCGCCTCGACGTCCGGCTCGAGCGTCGCCAGGATCGGGACCGCGACCGGCAGCTGCGACTCGGTCGCGCCCATCGGGCTGGGGTAGAACGCGCGGTCGACGCCGTCCTGGCCGCGCAGGAAGAACGCGATCTGCACCGGCAGCCGCAGCTCCTCCCAGTCGAGGTCGGACATGACGTCGGCTCCGAGCCGGCTGCGGCGCTCGGGCACGAGCCGGTAGCGCCCGCCGCGGTCGAACAGCAGCGCGCAGGCGCGGCACGAGCACAGCAGCTCGCGCTGCTCGGGCTCGAGCAGGTGCCGGTGCTCGTGCCCGATCGGCGCGCCGCACAGCTCGCAGCGCTCGAGCACCGGCTCGCCGCGCCGGCGCGCGAGCTGCGCGAGCCGGCTCTCAGCGATCGCCGGCATGGAGCGCGGGTGGGCACGCCAGCTCGATCTGCAGCGAGTCCGGGCGGCGCGGGCGCGACCGCGCCCTCGGCCGTGATCTCCTCGACGTCGGGGGCGACCTTGTGGATCGCGTCCTCGATCGCCAGCTTGAGCGTCGCGGTCGAGGACGGGCAGCCGTTGCAGGTGCCCTGGAGCCGCAGCCGCGCGACGCCGCCCTCGACGCCGAGCAGCTCGACGTCGCCGCCGTGCTGCTCGAGGTAGGGCCGGACGTCCTCGAGCGCGCCCTTCACCCGCGTCTCCAGCGGCACCGGGTGCAGGCCGTGCAGCAGCAGCAGGTGCGCGACGAGCTCGTCGCCGGCGAGCGCCGCCGCGCGCTCCGGGTCGAACTCGACGACCCGCCGCAGCCCTTCGCCGTAGAGGTCGACGAGCGACTGCACGCAGCTCGACGTCCTGCACCTGCTCGAGCAGGACCTCGATCCGCGCCGCCAGCTCGCGTGCCTGGGCGTCGTCCATGGCTAGCCGTGCTCGCCGAACATCGGCGAGTGCACCTTGCGCAGCGTCTTGCCCTTCCCGAGGTACATGTGGACGCCGCACGGCAGGCACGGGTCGAAGCTGCGGACCGCGCGCATGATGTCGATGCCGCGGAAGTCGTCCTGGCCGTTCTCCTCGAAGATCGGCTGGCCGGTGACCGCGTCCTCGTACGGCCCGGGCGTCCCGTAGGAGTCGGTCGGGCTGCCGTTCCACGGCGTCGGCGGGTACGGGTGGTAGTTCGCGATCTTGCCGTCGCGGATCACGAGGTGGTGCGACAGCACGCCGCGGACCGCCTCGTGGAAGCCGCAGCCGATCGCCTCGTCGGGGACGTCGAAGTCCTCGAACATCTTCGTGTGGCCGGCGCGGACCTCCTTGAACGCGCGGTCGATGAAGTGCATGGCCATCGCCGCCGCGTAGGCCACGAAGTAGATCCGCGCGCGGTCGCGCTCGATCGCGTTCGACCACTGCGGGATCTTCCACTCGAGGTCCATCTCGGGCGTGTCCGGCGTCTGCGGCAGGTTGATCTTCACGCTGCTGCCGGTCGCCGTTGACGTACGGCGTGTGCACCTTGTTCGCCAGCGCGGTCACCCACAGGCGCGCCAGCGCGCCGCCGCCGGTGTCGAGCGCGAGGTTGTCGCCCGTGCGCTTGTCGTACCAGCGCGGGCTCATGACCCACGAGTAGTTGCCGCCGTCGAGGTCGCGCTTCTGCGGCTTCGGGATCGTGGTCTGGTTCCACGGGTGGCGCTGGTCGACCGGGTTGCCGAGCGGGTCCTTCGGTCGACGAACGTCTCCTCGCTCACCCAGTCGTCGTAGTAGGAGCTGCCGAGCAGGATCCGGATGCCGAGGTTGATGTCGACGAGGTTGGTCGTGACGAGCTCGCCGTCGACGACGACGCCCGGGGTGACGAACATCTCGTTGCCCCAGTCGTCCATGTGCCGGTAGTCGTAGTCGACGTGGTCCGGGTTGTTGAACGCGCCCCAGCAGCCGAGCAGGATCCGCCGGCGCCCGACCTCCTCGTAGCCGGGCAGCGCCTCGTAGAAGAAGTCGAAGACGTCGTCGTTCATCGCGACGGCCTTCTTGATGAAGTCGAAGCAGCGCAGCAGCCGGCTCAGGTAGTCGGTGAACAGCGTCGGCGTCGCCACCGTGCCGACGCCGCCCGGGTAGATCGTCGACGGGTGCACGTGGCGCCCCTCCATCAGGCAGATCATCTCCCGCCCGATCCGGCTCATGTGCAGCGCCTCGCGGTACGTCTCGCCCGTGAACGGGTTGTAGGACCGCATGATGTCGGCGATCGTGCCGGTAGCCGTGCACGTTCGCCCGCGGGCGCCTCGGTCTTCTCCGCCTTCTCCAGGACGCTCGGGTTGGTCTCCTTGACCATCTGCTCGCAGAAGTCCACGAACACCAGGTTGTCCTGGAAGATGATGTGGTCGAAGATGTACTCCGCGGCCTCGCCGAGGTTGACGATCCACTCGGCCAGCGGCGGCGGCTTGACGCCGTACGCCATCTGCTGCGCGTAGCACGAGCAGACCGCGTGGTTGTCACCGCAGATGCCGCAGATGCGGCTGGTGATGAAGTGCGCGTCGCGCGGGTCCTTGCCCTTCATGAACACGCTGTAGCCGCGGAACAGCGACGACGTCGCCTTGCACGAGATGACCTCGCGGTTGGTGAAGTCGATCTTGGTGTAGATGCCGAGGTTGCCGACGATCCGGGTGATCGGGTCCCAGGACATGTCGACGACCTTGCCGGCCTCCGGCTCGACGCGCTCGCGGATCGCCATGGCGCCGCCTCCTCTCTAGCCGCGCCACGGGGGCGTGTACCCCGTGGTCAGCTCGTCGCGGTTGTGCCGCCAGGACGGTTCCTTGTTGACCGTCGTGTTGGTGAACCCGCGCAGGCGCCGGATCATCGGCCCGTAGACGCCGCTGATCAGCGATGACACGCCGCCGCCGGGCGGCGCGTCCATGAACGGCATGAACTTGTCGGGGAAGCCCGGCATCGTGCAGCCGATGCAGATCCCGCCGACGTTCGGGCACCCGCCGATCCCGGCCATCCAGCCGCGCTTGGGCACGTTGCAGTTGACGACCGGCCCCCAGCAGCCGATCTTCACCTGGCACTTCGGCGAGTTGTAGTCCTTCGCGAAGTCGCCCTGCTCGTAGTAGCCGGCGCGGTCGCAGCCCTCGTGCACGGTCTTGCCGAACAGCCACTGCGGGCGCAGCTGGTCGTCGAGCGGGATCACGGGCGCGAGGCCGGCCGCCTGGTAGAGCAGCCAGATCAGCGTCTCCATGAAGTTGTCCGGCTGCACCGGGCAGCCGGGGACGTTGACGATCGGCAGGCCGCCCGCGGAGCGGAAGTCCCAGCCGAGGTAGTCGGCGAGCCCCATCGACCCGGTCGGGTTGCCGGCCATCGCGTGGATGCCGCCGTAGGTCGCGCACGTGCCGATCGCGACCACGCCCCAGGCGCGGTGCGCGAGCTGGTCGATCCACCAGTTGAGCGTCAGCGGCTCGCCCGTCGCCTCGTCGTTGCCGAACGACGTCCAGTAGCCCTCGCCGTTGATGTTCTCGTTCGGGATCGAGCCCTCGATCACGAGCACGAACGGCGCGTCGAGCTCGTCGCGGGCGGCCTGCCGGAACGGCAGCAGGAACTCCTCGCCGCCGAGCGTGGGCGACAGCACCTTGTTGTGGAGGTGGACCTTCGGGAGGCCGGGGATCGCGCCCAGCAGGACGTCCTCGATGCTCGGCTGGCCGGCCGCGGTGATCGAGACCGAGTCCCCGTCGCAGCTCATGCCCTCCGAGATCCAGAGGATGTGGACCTCCTCGACGCCGACCGGCTGCTCGTCAACGGCCATACGCGACCTCCTCCTCCTCGACGTCCAGGGCCTCGACCCGCAGCTCCTCGCCCGCGACGACCTCGATGTCGGCCGCGCCGCACGCCCGGCACAGCAGCGGGAAGCCGGTCAGCCGGCCCTCATGCCCGCACGCCCGGCACGACGCCGGCGGCGGGTACTTCCTCCAGCACGAGCTCGGCGCCCTCGGCGGGGGTGCCCTGCGCCAGCAGCTCGAACGAGAACGACAGCGACGACGGCACGACCTGGCGCAGGTGGCCGACCGCGACCTCGACGCGGGTCACCCGGCGCCCGCGGGCATGCCGGACCACCACGTCGACGATCGCCTCGGCGAGCGCCAGCTCGTGCATCAGCAGATCCTCGGCAGCGGGTCGCCGGTCAGCATGTCGAGCACGCGGCGGCCGCCGAACGCGGTGTCGACGAGCACCATGCCGGGCGGCTCGGTGTGGACGGCGCCGATGTCGGCGGCCCGCTCGCAGCCCGGCACGGCGCGCAGCGCGGCGAGCGCGGCCGCGGCCGCCTCGGGCGCCACGAACGCGACCAGCTTGCCCTCGTTGGCGACGTGCATCGGGTCGATGCCCAGCAGCTCGGCCGCGCCGGCCACGGCGGGGTCGACCGGCACGTCCTTCTCGCGCACCAGCATCGAGACGCCGGCGTCGCGCGCGATCTCGTTCAGCACCGAGGCGACGCCGCCGCGCGTGGCGTCGCGCAGGCAGTGCAGGCTCCGCCCCGAGGATCGCGTCGACCGCCGGCCACAGCGAGCGCGTGTCCGAGCGCACGTCGGCGTCGAGGCCGAGGTCGCCGCGCGCCAGCATGATCGCCGTGCCGTGCTCGCCGATCGCGCCCGACACGAGGATGCGGTCGCCCGGCCGCACGGCCTGCGGCGACAGCCGCGCGCGCGGGTCGCGGCGCCCGACGCCGGTGGTGCAGACGTACATCCCGTCGGCCTTCCCGCGCTCGACCACCTTCGTGTCGCCGGTGATGACGGAGACGCCGGCCGTGGCCGCGGCGGTGGCGATCGCCTCGACCTCGGCCCGCAGGTCGTCGGCCGAGAGGCCCTCCTCGAGCACGAGCGCGAGGCTCAGCGCGAGCGGCCGCGCGCCGGCCATCGCGAGGTCGTTGACCGTGCCGTTGACCGCCAGCTCGCCGATCGAGCCGCCGGGGAACCGCAGCGGCCGCACGACGAACGTGTCGGTCGTGAGCGCCAGGTCGCCGTCGACCGCGCCGGCGTCGGTCAGCTCGTCGATCCCGAACGCCGGCGCCAGCAGGCCCTCGATCAGCGACTGCGTCGCCTTGCCGCCGGCGCCGTGCGCCATCGTGATCCGGTCCTCGCGGAAGCGCCCGCGCTTGGAGCGGGCCGTCTCGATGATCCCGAGGATCCGCTCGCTCGCGCTCGGAGACCGTCACACGACCTCCCGCTCGCGCGCGAAGCGCCCGAAGTTGTAGTAGGCGGCGCAGGCGCCCTCCGGCGAGACCATGCAGGTCCCGATCGCGTGGTCGGGCGTGCAGGCGGTGCCGAACACCTTGCACTCCCACGGCTTGATGACGCCCTTGAGCACCTCGCCGCACTGGCACGCCTTCGGGTCGGCCACGCGCACGCCCGGCACCGGGAAGCGGCGCTCGGCGTCGAGGTCGGCGTAGGCGTCCGACAGCCGCAGCGCGCTCTGGGAGATGAAGCCGAGGCCGCGCCACTCGAAGTGCGGCCGCAGCGCGAACACCTCGGCCATCGCCTCCAGCGCGCGGACGTTGCCGTCGTAGGGCACGACGCGCGTGTACTGGTTCTCCACCTCGCAGCGGCCCTCGGCCAGCTGGAGCAGGATCATGTGGATCGCCTGCAGGATGTCGAGCGGCTCGAAGCCGGCGATCACCACGGGGCGCCCGTGGTCGGCCGGGATGAACTCGAACGGCCGCGCGCCGACGACCGTCGACACGTGCCCGGGGCCGATGAAGCCGTCGAGCCGCAGGTCGGGTGACTCGAGCAGCGCCCGCAGCGGCGGCACGATCGTCACGTGGTTGCACATGCAGGAGAAGTTGCGGATGCCCTCGGCGCGCGCCCGCATCAGCGTCAGCGCGGTCGACGGCGCCGTGGTCTCGAACCCGATCGCGAAGAAGACGACCTCGCGGTCGGGCTCGGCGCGGGCGATCCGCAGGGCGTCGAGCGGCGAGTAGACCATCCGCACGTCGGCGCCCTCGGCCTTCGCGTCGAGCAGCGTCCCGTTCGAGCCCGGCACGCGCAGCATGTCGCCGAAGCAGGTGAAGATCACGCCCGGCTCGCGCGCGATCGCGATGCCGTCGTCGACGCGGCCCATCGGGATCACGCACACCGGGCAGCCCGGGCCGTGGACCAGCTCGACGTTCTCCGGCAGCAGGTCGTCGATCCCGTAGCGGTAGATCGAGTGGGTGTGGCCGCCGCAGACCTCCATCACCTTGTAGTGGCGCCCGGGCTCGACCGTGCCGAGGACCTGCGCGGCGAGCGCGCGCCCGAGGTCGCCGTCGCGGAACTCGTCGACGTACCTCATGTCAGCCGCACCAGCGCCACGTCGGCGTGGACGAGCACGCTGTCGCCGGCGGCGACACCGTCCAGCAGCGCGATCTCGACCGACCGCGCGGCGCCGTCGGCGTCCTCGCAGACGGCCAGCCCGTCCTCGATCCGCACGATCCGCATCTCGACCCCCACGTCACCGCAGGTGATGCAAGCCCGAGTGCGGATCGCAGGTCATTCGATCGCGCTCGCTTTCAACTCCTCGAGCTCCTGCTCGTACTCCGCGCCCATCTGCTCGAGCAGGCGCAGCGTGGCGTGCGCCTCGACCTCGTCGATCACCGAGAGCGCGAAGCCGACGTGGATCAGCACCCAGTCCCCCGGTCCTGCGTCGTCAGCGACCAGACCGAGGTTCACCGTGCGGCGGACGCCCGCAACCTCGACCGTGCCCAACCGGTTCGCCGGGTCGGTCACTTCCAAGATCTGGCCCGGTATGGCCAGGCACATCAGACCGCGATCTCCCTCCGGACGCGGAACGGGTCCTCTCGCGGAGGACCCTACGCCATGTGACGAAAAGCGCAAGCCGCCGTCAGGGCGCGAACATCGCCGCGAACCTCGTAGGATGGCGCCCCGGTTTGGCCGAGGTCATCTTCTTCATCGCCGCGATCGGCGCCGTAGGGGGCGCGCTGGGGACAGTGCTCCTGCGCAACCCCTTCTACTCGGTCCTGTCGCTGGTCTTTCACCTGCTGTCCCTGGCGGCGCTGTTCCTGCTGCTCCGGGCCGAGTTCGTCGCCGCCGCCCAGGTGATCGTCTACGCGGGCGCGGTGATGGTGCTGTACGTCTTCGTCGTCGCCTACGTCGGCGGCCAGGACGAGTCTCTGGCGGGTCCCACGGGCCCCGGCCTGCGCGCCGTCTCGCTGCTGTTCGCGCTCGTCCTGTTCGCCGAGCTGTCGATCGCCGTGATCGGCACCGGGCTGAGCGCGATCGAGGGCGACGGAGCGGCGGTCGACGCCGGGTTCGGCACGCCGGCCGCGATCGGCGAGCTGTTCCTCACGCGCTTCCTGATCGCGTTCGAGGCCGCGTCGCTGCTGCTGCTGATCGCCGCGGTCGGCGCCGTCATCCTGGCGCGTCGCCGCGCCGGCCTGGACGACGTCGGCGAGATCTCGGTGTCCGACCTCGTCGGCGGCCGCGACGGGACGCTCGGGGAGGCGCCCACGGAGTCGATGCTCGAAGCCGGCGGGCCGCCGAGGCGATAGCGGATGGGCATCACCTGGTACCTCGTCGTCTCCGCGCTGATCTTCTCGATCGGCGCGGCCGGCGTGCTCGTGCGCCGCAATCCGCTGGTGATCCTGCTGTGCCTGGAGCTGATGCTCAACGGCGCCAACCTCTCGCTCGTCGGGTTCGCGCGCGCACACGGTGACATGGACGGCCAGGTGTTCGCCCTGATCGTGATGGTCGTCGCGGCCTGCGAGGTCGCGGTCGGCCTCGGCCTGATCGTGGCGATCTACCGGCGGCGGCTGCCGATCGACGTCGACGAGCTGCGGGAGCTGCAGGGATGAGCCTGCAGACCTGGGCCTGGATGGTCCTCGCGTTCCCGCTCGCGGGCGCGGTGCTGATCGCGTTCACCTCGCAGGTGCTGCCCTCGCGCGTCCACGGCATCATCGGCACGCTGGCGATCACGCTCTCGTTCGTGTGCGCGGTCGGCACGTTCCTCGAGCTGGAGTCGCTCGGCGAGGAGGAGCGCCAGGTCGTCGCGGTGGCGTGGGACCTGGCGGTCGCGGGCGGGATCGACGCGCAGCTCTCGATCCTGATCGACCCGCTGAGCGTGATGATGATCCTCGTGGTCTCCGGCGTCTCGGCGCTGATCCACCTCTACTCGGTGGCGTACATGGGCGGGGACCGCGGCTACACGCGCTTCTTCTCGTACCTGAACTTCTTCGTCTTCAGCATGCTGCTGCTGGTCCTGGCCGCCAACTTCTTCCTGCTGATCGTCGGCTGGGCGTTCGTCGGCGCCGCGTCCTACCTGCTGATCTCGTTCTGGTACCGGCGCCAGACGGCGACCGCGGCCGGCATCAAGGCGTTCGTGATCAACGTGGTCGGCGACGTCGGCCTCGTGCTCGGCACCTACTTCATCTTCAAGGGCACGGGGACGCTCGACTTCCTCGGCTCGTTCGAGGCCGCCCCGACCGTCTTCGGCGAGAACGACGCCGACCTCGTCGCCGGCTGCCTGCTGCTGCTCGTCGGCGCGTTCGCCAAGTCCGCCCAGATCCCGCTCCACACCTGGCTCCCGGACGCCATGGAGGGCCCGACGCCGGTCTCGGCGCTGATCCACGCCGCGACGATGGTCACCGCCGGCGTCTACCTGATCGCCCGCATGCACCCGCTGTTCGAGCTGGCGCCGATCGCCGCCGACGTCGGCGCGATCATCGGCTGCCTGACGCTGCTGATCGCGGCCACGATCGGCCTCGTCGTGACCGACCTCAAGCGCGTCATCGCCTACTCGACGATGTCGCAGATCGGCTACATGGTCATGGCGGTCTCGTCGGCCGCCTACGCCGCCGGCATGTTCCACCTGATGACGCACGCCTTCTTCAAGGCGCTGCTGTTCATGGCCGCCGGCTCGGTGATCGCCGCGATGGCGGGCGTGCAGGACCTCGACCGCATGTCGGGCTTCCGCAAGGCGATGCCGTTCACGTTCGGCGCCATGCTCGTCGGCGGCCTCGCGCTGTCCGGCGTGCCGCCGTTCTCCGGCTTCTTCTCCAAGGACGAGATCATCGCCCTGCTGTTCGCGCGCGAGGACTGGCACATCGTGCTCGGCGTGCTCGGCTACGTCGGCTCGTTCCTGACCGCCGTCTACACGTTCCGGATGATCTTCCGGGCGTTCTGGGGCGAGCCCTGCCCCGAGGCGAAGGAGCTCGAGGGCGGCCACCTCTTCCACGCCGAGCACCCGACGAACCCGGCGACCGGCGAGATCGAGGACACCGACATCGGCTTCCCGGGCCCGGAGCACCACATCGCCGAGCGCGAGTTCCCGATGAAGCTGGCGATGGGCGGCCTGGCGGTGCTGGCGATCATCGGCGCGCTGCCGCAGATCCCGCGCATCAACGAGGCGCTGCACCACTTCCTCGAGCCGACGTTCCACGACTCGCGCCTCTACGAGGAGCTCGAGCCGGGCGCCTCGCTGACGATCATCGGCCTGCTCGTCGGCGCGGTCATCGCGGTCGGCGGCATCTTCCTCGCCTACACGCTGTGGGTGAAGCACCCGGAGCGCCCGGCCGCGATCCGCGCGCGGTTCTCGGGGCCGTACCGGCTGTTCATCAACAAGTGGTACTTCGACGAGGCGATCGACTTCCTGATCGTGCGCCCGTCCGCGTGGCTCGGGCGCTTCGCCCGCAACACGTTCGAGCGCGTCTTCGTCGACGGCGCGCTCGTCGGCGGCACCTCCGGCGCGGTCCGGCTGGCCTCCTCCGCCGTGCGCGCGGTGCAGTCCGGCTACCTGCGCTACTACGCGGCGCTGCTGCTGCTCGGCCTCACGACCCTCGGCGCCTACTTCCTGATCGCCGCATGACCGTCCACCTGAGCATCCTGATCTTCTGGCCGCTCGTGCTCTCGCTGCTGGGGGCGATGGCGCCGCGCGCGGTCGCGCCGATCTTCGCGGTCGTCGCCGCGGTCGTCCCGCTCGGCTACGCGGTGATCCTGCTCATCGACTTCGACGTCGCCGCCGGCGGTCTGCAGTACGTGACCGACGACGCCTGGATCGACGCGATGGGCATCCGCTACTCGCTCGCGGTCACCGGGCTGAACCTGTGGCTCGTGGCGCTGACGACGCTGCTGTTCGCGGCGTCGACGATCTGGCTGGCGCTGCGGCCGCCCGTGCGGGCGAAGCTCTTCGCGGTCCACTTCGGCATCGCCGAGGCGGCCGTGCTGGGGGCGTTCCTGGCGCAGGACCTGGCGCTGTTCGTCCTCTTCTTCGACCTGATGCTGGTGCCGTTCTACTTCCTGCTCGGGCAGTGGGGCGGGCCGGACCGCGTCGCCGCCGCGGTGAAGATGGTCATCTACACGCTCGTCGGGTCGCTGCTGATGCTCGCCGCCGCGGTCGCCGTCGCCGTGCTCAGCCAGAGCGGGCCGACGCCGGACTTCTCGTACGCGTTCCTGCGCGAGAACCTGGTCGGGGAGAGCTCGCAGAAGCTGCTGTTCGTGGCGTTCGCGCTCGCGTTCCTGATCAAGATGCCGGCGTTCCCGTTCCACGGCTGGATGCCGGACACGTACCGCAACATGCCGCTGCCGGCGCTCGCCGTGTTCTCCGGCGTCGTGTCGAAGGTCGCGGCGTACGCGTTCCTGGCGATCGTGCTGCCGCTGTTCCCGGAGGCCGTCGCCGACTGGCAGACGATCCTGCTGGTCCTGGCCGTGCTCTCGATCCTCTACGGCTCGATCCAGGCGTTCACGCAGACGAACGTGCGGCTGATCCTCGGGTACTCGTCGATCGCCCAGCTCGGGTTCATCACGCTCGGCGTGTTCGCGCTCGACGACGCCGCCACGGGCGCGCAGGGCGCGCTGCTGCAGGCGGTCAACCACGGGCTCGTCGTCGCGCCGCTGTTCCTGATCATCGCGCTGCTGGCCGCGCGCGCCGGCGGGTCGGAGGACATCCGCGACATGGGCGGCATCGCGTTCCGCGCCCCCGTGCTGGCGACGCTGTTCCTGATCGTGACGCTGGCGACGCTGGCGATGCCCGGCTCCGCGAACTTCGTCGGCGAGTTCATGATCCTGCTCGGCGCCTTCGAGAGCAAGATGGCGGTGGCGATCGTCGCCTCGCTCGGCGTCGTGCTCGCGTCGGTCTACGCGCTGCGGCTGTACATCCGCTCGATGCACAACCGCACCGGGCCGGCCGTGACGTCGTTCGACCTGTCGGTGCGCGACGGGCTCGTGATCGTGCCGCTCGTGCTCTGCATCATCGCGTTCGCGCTCTACCCGCAGCGGGCGCTGGACTCCGGTGAGCCGGCCGTGCAGTCGTCGGTGCGCTCGGTCACGGGTGCGCCTGCGGGCGAGGCCGAGGCCGAGCCGGTGGCGGAGGTGACGCCGTGAGGTCCGAGGTCCAGGCTCCGACGATCGACTGGGCCGCGCTGTCGCCGCTGATCGCGCTGGTCGGCGGTGCCTGCCTGGTGCTGATGGTCGGGCTGCTGCGCTCGAGCTTCGCGCGCCGCCAGGCGGTGCCGGGGCTGGCGGTGCTGACGCTGGCGATCACCGCCGGGCTGGGCGTCTGGCAGTGGGGCGAGAACGTCGAGATCGTCGAGCGCGCGCTGGCGATGGACGACCTCACGCTGGCGCTGACGATGATCTTCTGCGCGTCGGGCATCGCCGCGGTGCTCATGTCCTGGCGCTCGGCCGCGGCGGCCGAGGCGGGCGAGGGCGAGTTCTACGCGCTGATGCTCACGTCCGTGCTCGGCATGGTCGTGCTGGTCGCGGCCCAGAACACGGTCGTGCTGTTCGTGGGCTTCGAGCTGCTGTCGATCCCGCTCTACGTGCTGTGCGCGACGCACATGCGGCGCGAGCACTCGCTCGAGTCGGGCCTGAAGTACCTGATCATCGGCTCGGTCGGGTCGGCGACGCTGCTC
The DNA here is from genome assembly GCA_963843485.1 of uncultured Solirubrobacteraceae bacterium. Lineage (GTDB taxonomy): Bacteria > Actinomycetota > Thermoleophilia > Solirubrobacterales > Solirubrobacteraceae > DASSUW01. The sequence goes on from CAWJKK010000006.1 coordinate 44,970, forward strand.
TACGGCCTGGCGCTGGTCTACGGCGCGACGGGCGCGACGGCGTACGCCGACATCGCCGAGGCGGCGTCCGGGCTCGAGGACGACGTGCTGCTGCTGACCGGCGTGGCGCTGGTGGTGACGGGGCTGGCGTTCAAGGCCTCGGTCGCGCCGTTCCATCAGTGGACGCCGGACGTCTACGAGGGCGCGCCGACGCCGGTCACGGCCTTCATGGCGGTCGCGACCAAGGCGGCCGCGTTCGGCGTGCTGCTGCGGTTCTTCGACGTGGCGCTGATCGACCTGGCGACGACCTGGGGCCCGGCGCTGGCCGTCCTCGCCGTCATCACGATCGCGGTCGGCAACGTGGGCGCGCTCGGGCAGTCGTCGCTCAAGCGCATGCTGGCCTACTCGTCGGTCGCGCAGGCCGGGTACATGCTCGCCGGCGTCGTGGTGTCGACCCGGCTCGGCATCGCCGCCACGGTCTTCTACCTCGCCGGCTACGCGCTGATGAACCTCGCCGCGTTCGCGGTGATCACGGCGCGCGAGCGCGAGTCGGGCGTCGGCGACGACATCTCCGGCCTCTACGGGCTGGGCGCCGACCGGCCCTGGCTGGCGTGGCCGATGACGATCGCGATGCTGTCGCTGGCGGGCATGCCGGCGACCGTCGGGTTCTTCGGCAAGCTCTACCTGATCCAGGCGGCCGTCGAGAACGGCTACGGCGGGCTCGCGGTCGCGATCGTGCTCGGCTCCGCGATCTCGCTCGCGTACTACCTGCGCGTCATCGCCGCGGTCTGGATGCGGTCGCCGTCGGAGGCGGTCGCCGCGCGGGCGGTCACGCCCGGCGGGCGGCCGATCATGGCGGGCGGGGCGTCCGGCGACGAGCCGGGCTCGCACGCGGCGGGCCTGCCCGAGCGCCGCGAGGCCGCCGGCGTCGAGCCCGTCGAGCCCGCGAGCGACGGCCCGCTCGGGCGCCGCCTCGCGCAGCCGGAGCTGGCGTTCGTCGCGATCGTCTGCGCGGTCGCCACGGTCTTCTTCGGCCTCTACCCCGAGCCGCTCTTCGACATCGCGCAGGACGCCGGCGCGGTGCTCCGCTCGCTCGTCTAGGGGGCGAACTTCTCGCGGCGCGCCCTAGTGAGGGCGTGTCACCTCCCACCGCGTCCGGCCAGGCCACGCTCGAGTACACGGGCGTGCTGGCGCTCGTGGCCGCTGCGCTCGCGGCCGCGGGTGCCCTGGCCGGGCCGGGCGCGATCGCCGAGGCGGTGGTGGCGACGGTCCGCACGGGCATCTGCATCGTCGGCGGCGACATCTGCCGCCGCGCCGACGCCGCCGCGGCCGGCCTCGCCCCGTGCGTGGTCGCCGAACGCCGCGAAGGCGAGGGTGCCGAGCTCTCGGTGCTTGTCGTCAAGCTCGGCCGCGAGGGCGAGTGGGCGGTCGCCAGGCGGTCGGACGGCACGTTCCTGGTCACGCGCACGAGCGATCAGAGCCTCGGCGCCGGCTTCGGGTTCGGCCTCGGCGCCTCCCCGCTCGGGCTCAAGGTCGGCGCGGGCGCGAAGATGGCGCTCGTCGTCCGCGAGGGCAGCGCCTGGGAGCTGCCCGACGCCGCCGCCGCGCGCCGCCTGCTCGAGTCCGACGACCGCCCGCCGCCGGACTGGCGCTTCGGCGACGCGGGCTCCGACCTCGCGGCCGACGCCGGCGTCAAGGCCGGGGGCGCGATGCTCGTCGGCCTCGAGACCTCGGGCTCGCTCGGCGCCGGCGTCCGCGTCGGCCGCGGCCGGACGACGCTGTACCTGAAAGCGCGGCTCGACGCTCCCACGCCCACCGTCTGGATGCCGGGCGGCCGCCGCACCTACCCGGGGCCTTCGACCGGCGACATGCTGATCGAGCTCACGCGCGCGGGCGACGAGCCGCGCGAGCTCGCGTTCCGCTCGGTCGAGCGCGGCGGGCGGAACGAGCTGGTCGAGACCGTGGCCCGGCTCGACCTCCGCGTCCCGGCCAACCGCGCGGTCGCCGAGCGCCTGCTGCGAGCACCGGCACCGTACGGCGCCCTCGTCGCCGGCGACCTGCGCGACGCCATCCGCCACACCGTGGTCAACGGCACGGTCGAGCGCGCCACCTACACGACGAGCACCGAGAGCCGCCGGATCGAGCTCGCCGCCCGCCTCGGGCTCGAGCTCGGGATCGACGCCCGCCGCGTCGAGTCCACCAGCCACCTCACCTCCGCCCAGGCGTGGACCCACGGCGCCGGCCCGCGCGAGCGGGTCGACTGCACCGGTGACTGAGCCTGCGGCCGGTTCGCGGTCAGAAGCGGTAGCTCGTCTGCCCGTGCGGGTCCTTGGCGAACGCGAACGCCTTCGCCGGCTCGACGCGGAAGACGGCCGCGGTGCCGCCGTCGCCGTGGTGGAAGAGCCCGTCGCCGACCGTGAACTCCCACGAGCCCGGGTACTTGGCCGCGTAGGCGTCGGCGAGCGGCTGCAGCGCCGCGTCGTCGTCGATCCGCAGCGCGGTGCCCTCGACCACCACGTCGAGCCCTTCGGCCCAGGCGTTGTTGCCGGTCGTGACGGCCAGCTGCCGGTTGTGCTCGAGGTTGCGCGCCTTCTGCTCGTCGAGGCCGGTGCAGAAGTGCACCGCGCCGTCGTGGAAGACGCCGACGAGCGGGGTCACGTGCGGGCGGCCGTCGGCGCGGACCGTGGTCAGCCAGTAGAGCTCGGCCCGCTCGAGGACCTGCGCGGCGTCCTCCCAGGGCGTGGCGCCGGCGGCGGGGTCGCTGAAGCGTCCGTCGAACTTGGTCGTGGGCATCTCGGAGCCTCCTTCGATCAACTTGCGGTCTGTATAGGACCCCTGGAGCCCCGAGAAGTCATCGTGCGGGTATGTTCGTGCCCTTGCCCACCGCGTTTCGATCCGGCGCGAAGCGCGAGCGCCTGCTGTGGATCGCCGCAGCCGCCCTGGCGGTTCTCGTCGCCCGCGTCGTGGCGGGAGGCAACTCGGCCGGGGTCGCCTTCCTGTTCGTCGTGCCGGTCGGCCTCGCCACCTGGTGGTTCGGGCGCACTGCGGGCTTCGCCACGGCCGCCGCCTGCCTCGGGCTGTACCTCGTCGCCGCCACGATCGATCCGGGCGACGCGCTCGTCTTCGCGATCGTGCTGCGCGCCGCCGTGCTGGCCGCCACCGTCGTCCTCGTGCACGAGCTGCGCGACCGCTCGGAGCGGCTCGAGCAGGAACACAGCGAGCTCGCCGCCCTGCGCGAGGCGCTGACGCCGGCGGCGATGCCGAAGCTGCCCGGGCTCGACGTCGCGGTCGAGTTCCTGCCGGCCGAGCACGGCGTCTCGGGCGACTTCTACCTGCTGACCAACGGCCCCGGCGGCACCAACATCGCGATCGTCGGCGACGTCTGCGGCCACGGCCCGGCCGCCGCGCAGCGGGCGACCTTCGCCCGCGCCACGCTGGCCAGCGTCGCGGCGAGCTCCGACGACCCGGAGGAGATCCTCTCGCTCGTCAACCGCACGCTGCTCGAGCGCTGGACGGCCGCGAACTTCCTGACCGCCGCCTGCATCTGCCACGACCCACGGCGCGGCACCATCCGCTGGGCGACGGCCGGCCACCCGTCCCCGATCCGGCTCAGCGACCTGACCGAGCTCGACGGCGTCCGCGCGGCACCGCTCGGGGTCGACGCCGCCACCCGCTTCCCGGCCCAGGTCGGCCGCTTCGCGCCACCGGAGGGGCTGCTGCTCTACACCGACGGCCTGCTCGACGCCCGCGGCCCGACCGACCGCTTCGGCGAGGAGCGCCTCCACGCGACGCTCGCCGGCCACGCGCGCGGCAGCGCGACGGAGGTGGTCGAAGCGCTCACCCGCGCGGTCGGCGACTTCGCCGACCGGCGGTTCGGCGACGACGTCTGCGTGATCGCGCTCCGCGCCACGTAGCCTCTTGCCGGTGGCGGACGCCTACGCGGAGACGTTGTCGCAGCTCGAAGCGGCGCTGCAGGTCCGGCACATCGCGCGCCGGCCGCTGATCACGGTCGCCGCGGAAGCGACGCCCGCCGAGGCCGCGCGGCTCGCCGCCGAGCACGCGATCAACAACCTCCCGGTCGTCGGCGCCGACGGCGACGTCGTGGGCGTGCTCGAGAACGTCGGCGGCGAGATCGCGGACGGCCCGCGGCCGCGCACCGACGTCGGCACGGTGCGCGACTCGATGCGGCCGCTGAACGACGGCGTCCTGGTCGAGAGCCAGCGCAGCATCGAGGGCCTGCTGGAGGATCTGCTCGACGCGCCGTACTACCAGCTCGTCGTCAGCGAAGGGCGGATCGACGGGATCGTGACCGCGTCGGACCTCAACAAGGCGCCCGTCCGGGTCCTCGCCTACGCGACCGTCGCGCGCCTGGAGACCGCGATGACCGCGGCGATCCGGCACGCCACGAAGGGCGACGACGAGGCGGCCGTCCGCACGCTCGGCGGCAGCGGCGCCGGCCAGGTCCGCGCCGACCACGAGCGGCTGAAGGAGGGCAACCTCAACGCCGCCCTGCTCGCCGCCACCACGTTCAAGCAGAAGGGCATCATCCTCGCCCGCCTCGGGGTGTTCGGCGGCGGCGACACGGTCGAGCAGGAGTTCGACGACCTCTACCAGCGGCTGCGCAACCCGCTGATGCACATGACGCCGTTCGTCGCCGAGTCGATCGCCGGCCTGCGCGAGTTCGCCACCGACCTCGCCACCGCGCGCCGGCGCACGGACGAGGCCTTGAGGACGGCAGCCGCGTGAAGCGCACGCTCCAGGGCGACCTCAAGTGGGCGATCTCGGTCCTCGCCGGCTTCGCGCTCGGCGCGCTCGTCCTCGGCGCGGACGCGGCCGTGCTGGTCGGCGCGCTGGTCGCCGTCGTGATCCTCGTGCTGGCCCGAGCGATGCTCCGGCTGCGGCGGGGTAATACGGGTGGCGATGCCTGATCAGAAGCTGCAAGTGACCGTCTGGAACGAGAACGTCCACGAGCGCGAGGAGGAGGACGTGCGCGCGATCTACCCGCGCGGCATCCACGGCGCGATCGCCGAGCACCTCGCCGGAGCGTTCGAGGTACGCACCGCCACCCAGGAGCAGCCCGAGCACGGGCTCGCGCAGGACGTGCTCGACGCCACCGACGTCCTGACCTGGTGGGGCCACATCGCCCACGCGGAGGTCGACGACGCGGTCGTCGACCGCGTCCACGCCGCCGTGCTCGGCGGCATGGGGCTGCTCGTGCTCCACTCCGGCCACTACTCGAAGATCCTCAAGCGGCTGCTCGGCACCTCGTGCAGCCTGCGCTGGCGCAACGAGGGCGAGCGCGAGCTCGTGTGGACCGTCGATCCGGCGCATCCGATCGCCGCCGGCGTCCCGCAGCCGATCCAGCTCGACGCCCAGGAGATGTACGGCGAGCACTTCGACATCCCGCCACCCGACGAGCTCGTCTTCGTCAGCTCGTTCGCCGGCGGCGAGGTCTTCCGCAGCGGCTGCTGCTTCCGCCGCGGCGCCGGCCGGATCTTCTACTTCAGCCCCGGCGACCAGGACTATCCCGTGTACCACCATCCGGCGATCCAGCGCGTGCTCGCCAACGCCGTCCGCTGGGCCGCGCCGCAGTTCCGGCAGCCCGTGCCCGCCAGCCCCGAGTCGCCGCGGGGGTGGTTCGCGTGAGCGCGCTGCGGGTCGCCGTGATCGGCGTCGGCTGGGCGGGCGAGCGGCACCTCGAGGCCTACGAGGCGCACCCCGACGTCGAGCTCGTCGGCCTGGCCGGGCTCGAGGAGGACATGCGCCAGGCGCTCGCCGCCCAGTACGGGATCGAGCGTCACGTCGCGGCCTGGGAGGACCTGCTCGAGCTCGACGGGATCGACGCCGTGAGCGTCTGCGTCCCGACGTTCCTGCACGCCCCGATCGCGATCGCCGCCCTCGAGCGCGGCATCCACGTGCTGTCCGAGAAGCCGATGGCGCTCAACGGCGAGGAGGCGCAGGCGATGGTCGCGGCGGCGCGCGCCGCGAACCGGGTGCTCGACGTCGGCTTCAACCACCGCCAGCGCGGCGACATCCAGAAGCTCGCCGAGGTCGTCGGCGCGGGCCGGCTCGGGCGCGTCTACTACGCGAAGGCGTGGTGGCTGCGGCGCACCGGCATCCCGAAGCTCGGGAGCTGGTTCACCGCGCTCCGAGCTGGCGGGCGGCGGCCCGCTCGTGGACATCGGCGTCCACGTGCTCGACTACGCGCTGCACGTCCTCGGCAGCCCGTCGGTGACGGCGGTCAGCGCCTCGACCTACGACCTGCTCGGGAGCTCCGGCTTCGGCTACAGCCCGACCTCGACCAAGACGGGCGAGGACGCGTCGTTCGACGTCGAGGACCTCGCGACCGCGTTCATGCGCCTCGACGACGGCGGCACGCTGCTGGTCGAGGCGAGCTGGGCCGCGCACCGCAGCGACGGCGACGAGTTCGGCATCACGCTCTACGGCACCGACGGAGGCGCCGAGCTGATCGTCGACGACTACGAGCCGAGCGGCTCGCTGCGCCTCTTCACCGACGACGGCGGCGTTCCCGCGGAGACGCGGCTGACGGCGGAGCCCGGCCGCGGCCACATGGCCGTGATCGAGCAGTTCGTGGCGAAGGTCCGCTCCGGCGGCTGGGACGCGCACGACGGCGCGGCGGCCGTCCAGCTCGCCCGCATCGTCGACGCGTGCTACCTGTCGGCCGAGGAGCAGGCCGAGGTCCGGCTCGACGCCGACCGCGTCCAGTGAGCGGTCACGAGAACGGTGCCGCGCGCGAACCACGCCCGCGCGTCGAGCGAGAACGGCCCTTCGGGCAGCGCCTCGCGGCAGGCCTCGCGCACGCTCGCCTGCCGCTCGGCGGGGAGCGCGCGCAGGTAGCCGCCGGCCGGCCCCACGGCGAAGGTGAACGGCTCCCAGAAGTCGTCGAAGCCGGCGTAGTCGGCGCGCGCCATGAGGGTGCCGCCGGCCACCGGCTCGAGGCCGGCGCGGCGGAACCGCTCCTCGATGTCGCCCTCGGCGGTGCCCGCCATCCGCCGCTCGCCCGCGGCGGCCGGCTCGAACCGCCGCACGGCGGTCCAGAAGATGTCGAGCATCGTCATGCCGCCGGCCGTGGTGTCCCACATGCAGGCGGCCACGGTGCCGCCCGGCCGCGTGACGCGAGCCAGCTCGCGCACGCCCTGATCGGGATCGCGCATGAAGCCGAGCACGAGCTGGGACAGCGCGGCGTCGAACGCCGCCGTCCGCCCACGGCAGCTCCTCGGCCACGCCCTCGCGCACGTCGGCACCCGGGTTGCGCTCCCGGCACGCGGCCGCGAACTGCGGTGCCGGGTCGATCGCCGCGACGTTCGCGGCGCCGACGCGCGCGACCAGCTCGGCCGTGAGGCCGCCCGGTCCGCAGCCCACGTCGACGACCCGCTGGCCGGACGCGATGCCGGCGGCGTCGGCGAGCGCGGCGGCCAGCGTCGGCGCGTAGCGCCCCATGAAGCGGTCGTAGTGCTCGGCCGGCGCGGCGAACTGCATCGCGCGCATCATCCCAGGACGCGCTGCTCGAACCAGGCGTTGCGGAACGCGCCGCGCGGGTCGAGGCGCTCGGCCAGGCGGACGAAGTCGGCGCGCCGCTCGTAGAGCGCGCCGGCGCCGCCCAGGAACAGCTTGCCCCAGTGCGGCCGGGCGCCGTACGGCTCGAGCGCGTCCTGCACCGCGGCGAGCACCGCGGCGATGTCGACCGGCTCCCACGTGAAGTGGATCGCGACCGTGTCGCGCCCGTACATCGGGCTCATCCACAGCCGGTCGGCGGCGACCGTGCGGATCTCGCAGACCTGCAGGACCGGCTGGATGCGTCCGGCGAGCGAGCGCATCGCCTCGATCGCCGCGGCCGCATGCTCGCGCGGGAGCAGGAACTCGGACTGCAGCTCGGCGCCGCTGCTCGGCGTGAAGCCCATGCGGAAGTGCGGCAGCCGCTCGTGCCACGGCCCGGGCCGGCCGAGCTGCGGCGTGCAGTTCACCGCGTCGAGCTCGATGATCGGATGGCGGTCGACGGTCGCCGGGCGGGCGCCGAACAGCTCGTCGCGGACGTCGCCGCGCGCCTTCACCCACACCTGGTCGACGCGCTCGCGCCAGCGCGTGAACACGCTCACGCTGTCGCCGCTGGCCGTGATCGCGTCGAAGTGCTCGAGCAGCGCGTCCCACGCGAGGTCCTCGAACACCCGCTGGCGCATCGTCGTAGGCGGGCTCGACGTCGAGCGTGATCCGGGTGACCGCACCGAGCGCGCCGAGCCCGACGACCATCCCGTCGAAGTCCGGGTCGCCGCGACGGGCGCTGACGAGCTCGCCCGCCGAGGTCACCAGCTCCAGCCCCGCCACGGCCGTCGCCAGGCTGCCGCGGCGGTCGCCCGAGCCGTGGGTGCTCGTGGCGACCGCTCCGGCGACCGAGATGTGCGGGAGCGAGGCGAGGTTGTTGAGGGCGACACGCTCCAGCGGCAGGTCGCCGTACCGCATGGCGGCTCCGAAGGAGATCGTGTCGCCCTCCACGAGGACGTCGGCGGGCAACGCTTCGAGCGACACGAGCGCGTCCGTGTCCGCGATGTCGTTGAACGTGTGCCGCGAGCCCAGGACCCGGACCCGCGGCGCCGCGGCCACCAGCTCGCGCAGCTCGTCGAGGCTCGCCGGCCGGTGCAGCCGGGTCGCCCGGTACACGTGGTTGCCCGCCCAGTTCGTGCCGATCATGGCGCCGCCCACCGTACCGGCGGCGCCGCCGATCAGGGGGCGAGGCAGCGCGCGTGGTACGCCGGCCAGCGCTTGTACCACCACTCGGTGGCGGCCTCGTAGCCGCGGCGCTCCTCGATCGTGCGGAACCGGGTCTCGATCCGCTCGAGGCGTTCCTCGCAGTTCAGCTTCGCGGTGCTGACGTCGGCTTGGGCGGACGGGGCGGCGACGACCGCCGCGAGAACGGCGAGCGACGCGATGCGCTTGCGCATGGGGAGCTCCTTGGTGAGTTGGGGAGGATGCTTCCCGGCGAGCCTACGGGCGCCCGCGCTCCGTTCCTGAGGCTTTCGTGAGCGTTTCCTGAAGCCGTCCCACGTAGCCTGCGGGCATGGAGCTCAACGACGAGATCCGCCGCCTGCTCGACGGCCGGCACTTCGCCGTACTCGCCACGATCAACCCCGACGGCGGGCCGCAGACGTCCGCGATGTGGGTCGGGCGCGAGGGCGACGAGGTGCTGTTCTCGACCGTCGCCGGACGGCGCAAGCACCGCAACCTCGAGCGCGATCCGCGCGCCAGCGTCACGATCCTCGACTCCGACGACCCCTACAACTACGTCGAGCTGCGCGGGCACGTGACGATCGAGGAGGACGTCGGCCGCAAGTTCGACATCGGCCTCTCACACGTCTACGACGGCCACGATCCCGACCCCGACCCGCCCGGCGCCGTCCGGCTGATCGTGCGGATGACCGTCGACAAGGCGACGGGCTACGCCGCCTGACCGACGATCTCCGCGGTCCGCAGCGTGCGGATGACCCGCTCCGCCAGCTCGTCGGCGGCCGCGTCGGCGTCCGCGGGCAGCTCGTCGGCGTTGCGCAGCCAGCGGAAGCCCTCGTAGCGCTCGTCGACCTGGGTCTGCCAGCGCCACGGCGCGAGCCGCCGGAAGCGGAAGGCGCCGGGGTCGAGCTCGGCGTCGGCGTGCTGCTTGAGGCCGATGCCGATCGCGTCGCGCGAGCCGCGCACGCTGTTCGCCGAGCCGGCGCTGGCCGCGTACAGCCAGACCGCGACGCGACCGGGGATCTTCTGGTCGCGCAGGTGCACGTACACGGCCTCGTAGCCGCGGCGGCGGCTCTCGTTCCCGCGCTTGGCCTCCGGGATCGCCCGCTCGAGGCGATCGGCGACGCCGTCGATCACCGCGCGGCCCCACGGGAGGAAGTCGGCGTCCGGGTTCACGAGCGCATCATGCCGCGCCGCGCGAGCCGGCGCACCTCCTCGTCACTCTTCGGCAACCGCGACCACTCCGAGGCCACCTCGGCGCCGAACACGAGCACGAGCGAGACCGCGTAGACGAACAGCAGCAGCGCCATCAGCGCGCCGAGCGAGCCGTACAGCGCGCCGAAGTTCGCGAGGTGGTCGAAGTAGAGGTCGAGCGCGCCGCGCACGAGGCTGATCAGCGCCGCGGCCACGACCGCTCCCGGCCAGATGTCCTTCACCTTCGGCCGCGGCGACGGCAGCACGCGATAGAGGAACAGCACGACCAGCGCGGTGAAGATGAACGGCAGCAGGTCGCCGAGCCCGTCGAGGAGCAGCGCGAGCAGCCAGCCGCCGCCGTCGCGGTCGTCGTCCAGCATCCCCGCCGCCCGGCGCGTGGCGGTCAACGACAGCGAGAACAGCAGCAGCACGGTCGCGCCCAGGACGAGCGCGACGTCGAGCAGCTTGCGCGCCAGCAGCGACGGGCGCGTCTCGATGTCCCACGCCTGGTTGATCGCGTGCCGCAGCGCGCCCATGACGCCGCTCGCGGCCGCGAGCAGGAGCACGATCGAGATCGGCCCGAGCCGCCCCGCGCGGTCGAGCGAGTCGCCGACGACCTCCTCCAGCCGCTCGCGGTCGGCGTCGAGCGCGAGCGGCACGTTGTCGAACACGGCGCGCACGACCCGCTCGCGCACCTCGCGGTCGTCGAAGAACAGCCCGAAGCCGCCCACGAGCAGCATCGCGAGCGGGATGAACGAGAGCATCGCGAAGAACGCGATCTGCGCGGCATCGCGGTGCCCGCGGTCGTCGACCATCTCCTTGCACGCGCGCCACAGCGTCAGCAGCGCCCGGTCGACGAGCACCTCGATCCGGCGCATGTGCACGCGGGCAGCCTACGACCCGCGCATTCGCCCTGCGCCGGGAATACTTCTGGGTGCCTCCGACGTCTAGGACAGCGATGAGCACAAAGATGCAGGACCTCCTTGCCCGGGCCCACACCGAGCTCCGCTACCAGCCGGTCGAGAAGCGCGTCCGGGCGAACGTCGGCGCTGACGCCGTCGTCGACAGCCGGCGAGCGATCCTCGTCTGGGAGCCGCGCCGCGTCGTCCCCTCCTACGCCGTCCCCGTCGAGGACATCCGGCCCGAGCTGCAGCCGGCGCCCGCGACGAACGGTCACGTGCCCGGCGTGCTGCACCCCGGCATCCCGTTCAGCGTGCACACCGCCGACGGCCGGCCCGTCACGATCGAGGACCGGGTCGGCGCCGGCTACTGGCTCACCGACGAGGACCTGGCCGGCTACGTCGTCCTGGACATGGACGGCTTCGACGCCTGGTACGAGGAGGACGAGCCGATCGTCGGCCACCCGCGCGATCCGTACCACCGCGTCGACGTCCGCCTCAGCCGGCGACCGCTGCGGATCGAGGTCGACGGCGACGTCGTCGCCGAGACGACCCGCGCACGCGTGCTGTTCGAGACCCAGCTCACGCGCCGCTTCTACGTGCCGCGCGAGGACGTCCGCGCCGAGATCCACGCGACCGACACGCGCACCTACTGCCCCTACAAGGGCGCGGCGTCGTACTGGACCGTCGACGCCGGCGGGCGCCTGCGCAAGGACCTCGGCTGGACCTACGAGGAGCCGCTGCCGGACGCGGTCGCGATCGCCGGCCTGGTGGCGTTCTGGAACGAGCGGGTCGACGTCTTCATCGACGGCGAGCAGCAGGCCCGCCCCGGCGGCCCGATCGCGGCGGCGATGATCGACGAGTTCGGCCTCACGGAGCGGTGATCGGCGTGCCGGCTTCCTTGAGGTACTGGTGCACGAAGGCGATCGCCATGCTGCCCTCGCCGACGGCCGCCGCGACGCGCTTGACCGGCCCGAGCCGGACGTCACCGCAGGCGAAGATGCCGGGAACGCTCGTCTCGAGCAGGTACGGGTCGCGATCGAGCGTCCAGCGCCCGGCGGCGCGCATCTCCGAGCCCGTGAGCACGTAGCCCTGGCGGTCGAGCGCGATCTCGGGCGGGAGCCACGCCGTGTGGGCGTCGGCGCCGATGAAGATGAACAGCCCCGCCGACTCGAGCCTGGTCGTCTCCTCCCGGCGCGGTGTGGCGGACGTCGATCGCCTCGAGCGAGACCTCGCCGTGCACGCCGGCCACCTCCGCGCCGAGCAGCGTCTCGATGTTCGGGCGCGCCGCGAGCTGGTCGATCAGGTAGCGCGACATGCTCTTCTCCAGGCTGTCGCCGCGGCAGATGAGCGTCACGCTGCGGGCGTGGGTGGAGAAGAACAGCGCCGCCTGCCCGGCCGAGTTGCCCGCGCCGACGATGTGGATGTCCTGGCCGTGGGCGTTCGGCGCCTCGCTGCGAGCCGCGCCGTACGAGATGCCCTTCCCGGACAGCCGCTCGAAGCCCTCGATCGAGAGCTGCCGCCAGGTGACGCCGCAGGCGAGGATGATCGTGCGCGCCCGCAGGACGTCGCCGCCGTCGAGGTGCACCTGCCGGGTCGCGGCGTCGATCCGCGTGATCGCTCGCGTGACGAGGATCTCGGCGCCGAGCCGGCGCGCCTGCTGCAGCGCGCGGCTCGCGAGCTCGTCGCCGGAGACGCCCGACGGGAAGCCGAGGTAGTTCTCGATCCGCGACGACGTGCCGGCCTGGCCGCCGGGCGCCTCGCGCTCGACGACGATCGTGCGCAGGCCCTCCGACGCGCCGTACACGGCCGCGGCCAGCCCCGCCGGGCCGGCGCCCACGACGACGGTGTCGTACTCCGCGGCGTCCGCCTCCGTGCCGAGACCGAGCAGCTCGGCGACCCGGCGGAGCTGCGGCCGGATCACGGTCTTGCCGCCGATCACCCGGATCGCCGGCAGGTCCTCGTCGCCCGGCAGCGGGCCGTCCCACTCGTCGGCGGCGCCCGGCGCGTCGGGCGTGAGCCACTTGTGCGACACCTGGTTGCGCTCGAGGAAGCGCCGCAGCTCGGAGCACGACGCATCCCAGCGATGCCCGATCACGATCGCGCGCGGCGGCGGCGGCTCGGCGGCGATGCCCTGCAGCCCGCGCGCTCCGCTCATGCGGTGGACGGCGAGCCTGCCGACCTCCTTGGCGACGTCGGGCGCCACGGCCGCGAGCGCGTGGTAGTCGTTCGCCTCGATCCGCATCACCCGCGAAGGCTCGGCGGCGCGGAAGCCGACGGGGAACAGCGTCCCCAGCGCGATCGGCATCTCGCCGAAGATGTCGCCCGGGTGGCGCACGCCGACCACGCGCTCGATCCCGTCGACGAGCTTGACCGGCTCGATCCGTCCCGCGAGCACGGCGAAGAGCGCGCGCTCGCCGCCCTCGTGCGCCGCGTACTCGCCGGCGACGAGGCTGATGTCCGCCGCCACGCGCGAAAGCTGCTCGCGCTGCGCCGGGTCCAGCGCGGCGAACAAGCCGACCTGCCCGATCTCGTCGGCGGTCACCACGTCCGGCCACTCATCGGCGGAGACTATCCGCTCCGCGCCGCTGCGCCCGCAGATGGTCGTGTGCCCAGGCGCGCAGCGTCGTCGGGGTGGTCGTCAGGGCGGTGCGGGGGTCGGCGGGCACGAAGTCCTCGCGCAGGCCGACCGACATGCCGACCATCGCCTCGACCTGGCGCTCGCCCAGGCCGGCGGCCGCAGCGCCGCACGCATGTCCTCGTCGGGAATCCGCTCGGCGGCGAACGGCCGGTCGAGCGCCTCGCCCAGGACGGCGGCGACCTGCCGGTAGCTGAGGTCCTCGGGCCCGTGCACCGCCTGCACGTGACGCCCGGACCACACCGGCGAGAGGAGGCGGGCGGCGACGACGTCGCCGACGTCACGGGGGTCGACCCACGGCAGCGGCAGGTCGACGGGCAGCGTCACGCCGGAGTACCCCGTCCTCCAGCGCGCCCGGGTCCATGAGCAGGTTGGTGAAGAACATCCCGCAGCGCAGGTGCAGCACCGACGCAGCGGTCGCATCGAGGGCGACCTCGGTCGCGGCGAGCCCGTCGATCTCGCCCGCTCCGGTGCGCCGCTCGGCCCCGACGCTGCTCTGGAAGACCGTCCGCGCGATCCCGTGCTCCTCGACGGCCCGCGCAGCGATCGCGCCCATTGCGGCGAATGCGGCAACGGGGTCCTCGGCGTCGGTCGGCGGCGCGACCCAGAACAGCGCATCCGCTCCCTCGGTGGCCGCGAGGACGGCTTCGGCGTCGCGCTGGTCGGCTTGCGCGCAGTCGACGAGTGCGCGAGTCTCGGCGTCGAGCCGCGACGGGTCACGCAGGAGGAGGGTCGGCCGCACGCCGGCCTGGAGCAGGAGCCGGACGACGCGTGAGCCGACGCGGCCCGTCGGGGTGGTCACCACGATCTTCATCTTCAGCCTCCGCGGTTCTGGGTTCTGTATATAGAACCACAGCGAATGACGTCGCCACGCCCTCCGCGCTCCGAGCTGGCCCTCACCGTCGGCGGTCGCCTGCGCGCACTGCGCCAGGCCGGCGGCATCTCACTCGGCGACCTCGCCGCCGAGGCGGGGATCGGCAAAGGCACCCTCTCGGAGCTCGAGACCGGCCGCCGCAACCCGACGCTCGACACGCTGTTCGCCGTTACGACAGCGCTCGGCGTCCCCCTGAGCGCCGCGCTGCCGCCGGGCGAGACACGGGCACCGGGCGCCGTCGCGGTCTCCGGCGAGGCGATCGAGGCCGTGCTCGTCGATCGCTTCGTCGACAGCGCCGCCACCACGGAGCTGTACCGCGTGACCATCGCCGCCGGCCGGCGACAGGACTCCGCGCCCCACGCTCGCGGCGTGACGGAGCACTGGATCGTCTTCGCCGGCGTGCTCGAGCTCGGGCCGATCGGGGCGCCCGTGCGCCTCGGGGCCGGTGAGAGCACGACCTTCACCGGCGACGTCGCGCACCGCTACCGCGCCGACGGGGACGCGGACGTCGCCGCCACCCTGCTCGTGCGCTACCCGAACACAGCGCCGTAGTCGTCAGCGACTACGGCTTGCGACCGGAGGCGAGCTTCACGGACACCGGCAGCTCGAGCCCGCCGTCGACCTCGTACTGCCGCACGCCGCGATCGAAGGCCGCGCGTATCTGTCGCTGCATCTCGCTCGTCTGACCGCGGACGAGCGCGGAGGTCCGGACTGTTCCGCCGAGCAGCCCCCGCCAGAGCGCGTCGGAGGAGGGCATGCGATGCGAGAAGGAGATCGTCTCGACCGCGATGTCCTCGAGTCGGCGACCGCGTAGCAGGTCGGCGAACTCCGGTCGTCGGAGAAGCGGAAGATCGGCGGCCCGACGGGCAGGTGCTGCGGCGGGGCGGCTCCCGCCGCCGCCATCGCATCGACGAGCACGCCGACGAACCGGGCTCGCTCGGGAACGTCCCAGACCGTGAGGGCGACCCGGCCGTCCGGGGCCAGAACGCGCGCGAACTCGGCGGCCGCCTGCTCGGGGCGGCCGATGTGCAGCAGCGCGAAGTTCGCGACCACGGCATCGAACGACCCATCCGGAAACGGCAGCGCCTCGGCGTCGCCGCGGCGGAACTCGAGCTCGGGATGGAGCCGGCGTGCGAGCGCGAGCATCCCCTCGGCGACGTCGACCCCGACGACCGACGCACCCCGTTCGGCGGCCGCGGCGGCCACGTGGCCCGGTCCCGAGGCCACGTCCAGCACGCGGGCGCCGGGACCGACCCGGCGGCGTCGAGCAGCGGTCCGACGAGCCGTGACGTGATGGGGACGAAGAACTCCTCGTAGCCGGCGACCTGTTGCTCCCAGCCCGCCGCCTCGAACGCGTTGAAGGCGTCCGCATCGACCGTAGGATCGGCCATCGCGACCGATCCTACGGGTGCTGGTCAGTGCCTGCTAGTCGTCGTCGCGGTCGTGGCCGCGGCCCCGGCCGCGGTCGTGGCCGCGTCCTCGGCTCGGTCGTGGCCGCGTCTCAGGCCGCTGTCGTCGTCGTGGTCGTGACCGCGGCCCCGTCCGCGGTCATGGCCCCGTCCTCGGCCCCGTCGTGGCCGGTCGTGGCCGCGGCCGTCGGCCGTGGCCGTGGCCGTGGCCGTGGCCGTGGCCGTGGCCCGTGGCCGTGGTCGTGGTCGTCGACCTCGCGCAGGTTCCTGAGGGGCGCGTAGCTCACCTCCGCGAACGCCAGCGACTGACCCGGGTTGGCCGCGCCGCCGGGCGCGTTGTCCTGCTCGTAGAACGGGATCCTGCGCTCGCTGCGGCCGATCCGGCTGAAGAACGTCTCGAAGTCGATGTCGCCCTGGCCGAACGGCACCATCACGTAGCCGCTGCCGACTCCGGGGGCTTCGCCCGTCCTGCGGCCGTCCTTCGCATGGAAGATCGGGAACCGCAGCGTCCGCGAGCGCCGCTCCTCGGCGATCACCGTCCCGGCCGGATCGAAGATGTCCGTCCGGGTCGAGCCGTCGGCGGCCGTGTACGTCCGGAACCGGTGCTGCGCGACGTGCGCCCAGAAGATGTCCATCTCCAGGAACACGTACCTGGGGTCCAGGACCTTGAAGCCGTACTCGAGCATCCGCAGGCCCGACGACCGGGTCGGGCGGCCCTGCGCGTCGAGCGGGCCGCGGTCGAGCAGGAAGTTGTACACGCCGTCGTGGTTGTGCGTGTACAGCTTGAGCCCGCGCGAGCGGGCGATCCGCCCGAGTGCGTTCCAGCGCTCGGCGGCGACGTCCCAGTCGGCCTTGTAGCGGCTGCTCGACGGGTCGCCGCCGGTGCCGTAGTGGCGCATGCCGAGGATCGAGGCGACCTCGAGCTCGAGCTTGAACCGGTCGAGGTTCGCCGTGTCGAGCGTGCTCGGGATGAAGCCGTGCGTCCCGTTCGCGCGCAGCCCGTAGTCGTCGAGCCAGCCGCGCAGCATCCTCGCGTACGCGAGATAGCCGGCCCGATCAGCCGGCCCCGGGTTCGCGCCGCCCTCGGCGTTCGCGTGCTGGTTGTAGCCGGCGAACTCGATCTGCTTGTAGCCGATCCGCGCCAGCCGCTCGAAGACCTCGCGGAAGCCGGACGGCAGGTCCGTCGTCGTCGGGTCGCGGGAGATCGCGTCGCGGACGGTGTAGAGGATGATCCCGATGTTCTTCCGCTTGAACAGCAGGTCGCGTCGCCCGCGACCGCCGGCCCATGCCGCCGGCGACCAGCCGGCGACCGACAGCGCACCCGCCGACCCCGCCACAACCCCGAGGAACCTCCGGCGGTCGAGCTTCGTCTCGTCGAGCATGGTCCTGACTCCTTCCCCCGTGTCCCACGCCGCCTCTGCGGCGTCCCTCATGCGGGCACTTACCCCGCATGGGCCGCACTAACTTAATCGATGCGTGACGCGGCGGCGGGCGGCGTCACGGTTCGGACGCGGCGGGCTCGATGTTCTGGTTGAGGTGGAAGACGTTGTCGGGGTCGTAGGCGGTCTTGAGCGTCCTCAGGCGGGCGAGCTTGGCGGGCGGGTAGGCGCGCGCCACGCCGGAGGCTCCTTCGTCGCTCATCGCGTTGACGTACATGCCGCTCGCGAACGGCTCGAGCGACGCGGCGTAGCGCCGGGCGGCGGCGATCCGCTGCTCGTCCTCGGCGGCGTCGGACCAGCGCGCGGAAGCGACGAACTCGAACGCCGCGTCGCGCTGGCTGAAGGCGCTGTCGGCGTCCGGCACCTCGGCGATCGCGCCGCCGTAGGCCTGCAGGGAGGCGGCGGGCAGCTGCTCGCCGTCCCCGTCGGGCGTGCCCCGGAGCAGGAACGCGTCGATCGCCTCGTCCGACAACGACCGGAAGTAGTGGCCCTTCCAGTAGCGGCGCAGCGCGTGGCCTTCGAGCGTGTCGTCCATCCGCTGCAGCTCGACGTACGGAGAGCGCTTCGATGCGCTCGGCGACCGGGCGGCCGACGGCGCGCAGCGCCGGCGAGCACCTGCCGGTCGAGCTCGGGCTCGCCGGCCCACACGAAGCCGATGCTGGCCACCGGCCGGTCGCGCCACTGCGGCGGGAGCGCCGGCGACTGCGACTCGCCGACCCAGGCGGTGAACGTGGCCGCGCGCGGGGCGATCGCGTTCAGGTCGCGCCAGCCCCGCAGCGCCGGCGCCGCATCCTCGAGCGCGAAGAAGAGCTCGACGACATGAGCTTGGCGGGCCACCGGGTGCAGCCGGAACTCGAACTCGGAGACGACGCCGAAGTTGCCGCCGCCGCCGCGCAGCCCCCAGAACAGGTCGGGGTTCTCGGTCTCGTCGACGTGCAGCCGGCGGCCGTCGGCGGTGATCAGCTCGTACGCCGCCACGTTGTCGCACGACAGCCCGAGCCGGCGCGCGAGCCAGCCCATGCCGCCGCCGAGCGTCAGCCCGCCGACGCCGGTGTGGGAGACGTTGCCCGCGGTCGTGGTCAGCCCATGCTCCATCGCGGCGCGATCGAGGGCGCCGAGCAGCGCCCCGCCCTGCACCCACGCGCGACGGCGCTCGGGATCGACGCGGACGCCGCCCATCGGCGTCAGGTCGATCGTCAGGCCGCCGTCCGGGACGCCCAGCCCGAGCACGCTGTGCCCGCCGCAGCGCACGCCGATCTCGAGCTCCCGCTCGCGGCCGTAGCGGATCGCCTCCGCCACGTCGTCCGCGCTCGTGCAGCGCACGATCGCCCGCGGCCGGCGGTCGACCATCGCGTTCCACACCGTCCGCGCCTCGTCGTATCCAGGGGTGCCGTCTTCCAGGAGGCGGCCGTCAGCCGCAGCACGCATCATCGGCCGGATTGTCCGGGCAGCCGCCGCCCCGGTCCCAGGGGGGCCTCCACCAAACCGCAGGTACGGGCGCCCGTACCGCTTCGCTCACGCACCCGCGGCCGGCCGCGTTCCCCAGGCGCCGACGACGGCGGGCGGCATCATCACCGCGTCGCGGGCGGTGACCTGCTCCGCGATCCGCGCCTGCAGCGTTGCCAGTCCGAGCTCCTCCTCGCTCGCGATGCCCTGCGCCACGATCTGCGGTGCGAGCGACCTCGTGACCCCGCGCAGAGGGCCGGCCCGGTCGGATCGCCGGGGCCGAAGTAGGCCTGGATCCCGAACGTCGAGACGTCCGCAGCCCGGCACGCCGCAGCAGCTCGCCGGCCCGGGCGCCGATGCGCGGATCGGCCCCCGCCGAGCTGAACGCCGCCTCCATCCAGCGTTGCGCCGACTCGACGAGCGGGACCGGCGGCTCCGAGCGCATGGCGCCGATGTCGAACTCGACCAGGATCATCGTGCCGCCCGGGCGCAGCGCTTCGAGCTGGCGCCGGAGGACCGCCTCGCGGTCGGGCAGGTGGAAGAACAGGAGGCGCGCGACGATCGCGTCGAACTGCTCGCCGGCAGCGAACGTCCGCACGTCCGCCTGCGCGAACTCGATGTTCTCGGCGCCGGCAGCCGCGCGCCGCTGCTCGGCGACGGCGAGCAGCCGCTCCGCCTGGTCGACACCGAGCACCGAGCCCTCGGGATCGAGCATGCCGGCGAGCTGGAAGGCGACGTGGCCGAGGCCGGTCCCGAGGTCCAGCACGCGCATCGGACCCCCGACCCCGGCTGCGCGCAGCAGCGCGTCCGTCGGCCCCGCAATCGAGGCCGCCTGGCGGTCGAGCCGCGCAACCTCCGCGTCGTCGCTTCCCAGGACGTATGCGGTCCGCTCGCTCATCGCTGCTTCCCTTCCTCGCGTCGGGACCATCCTCGCCCCGGGCGGCGGCGGACGCAAGCGCTCCGCGCTACTGCTCGCGCAGCAGCGCGCCGAGGTCGGCGACCGGCCCCAGGTGCCGCAGCTTGTCCGGGTTGACGATCGAGCTCACGCCCTGGATCTGGCCCTCGGCGACGTCGAGGATCATCACGCTGATCAGCCTGCCCTCGCGGTCGAGGAACAGCGCACCCGGTTGCCCGTTGACCTCCTCGCGGCGCGAGGTGAGGCCGCCGACGCGGGCGCCGGCGCGCAGCCACGCCGTCAGCGTGCGCGCCACCCGGGCGCGGCCGTGGACCGCACGTGCGAGCGCGGGCGCCTTGCCGCCGCCGTCGCCGTGGAGCACCACGTCGTGGGCCAGCAGCTCCTCCAGCGCCTTCGAGGTCGCCCTCCTCGGCGGCGGCGAAGAAGCGGTCCGCGAGCTCCTCGCGCTGCTCGCGCGAGGCCTCGAAGCGCGGGCGCCGCTCCTCGACGTGGCGGCGGGCGCGTGCGGCGAGCTGGCGGGCGTTCTGCTCGCTCGTGCCGACGATCTCCGCGATCCGGTCGTAGGGCTCGTCGAACACCTCGCGCAGCAGGAACGCGGCGCGCTGCTCGGGCGACAGGCTCTCGAGCAGGACGAGGAAGGCGAGCGACAGCGAGTCCGCCATCTCGGCCTTGCGCGCGGGATCGTCGTCGGCGCTCGCCACGAGCGGCTCCGGCAGCCACTCGCCGACGTAGGTCTCGCGCCGGACGCGCGCCGAGCGCAGGTGGTCGAGCGAGAGCCGCGAGACCACCGTCGACAGGTAGGCGCGCGGCGACTCGATCCGCTCGCCGCCCGCGCGCGCCCGGTGCAGGCGCAGGAACCCCTCCTGCACCACGTCCTCCGCCTCGCTCACGCTGCCGAGCATCCGGTAGGCGATCGCGAACGCCGACCGGCGCAGCTCGTCGAACTCCTGCCTCGGTCATCGCTCAGCCGAGCCCCTGCGCGAAGCCCTGCCGCCAGCTCGCATAGCGCGGCTTCCAGCCGAGCTCGCGCTTCGCCTTCTCGTTCGACGCGCCCCGCACCTCGGTCATCATGACGGTCGCCGCCTCACCGGCCAGGAGCCGGCCGAGCCAGCGCGGCACGTGCCGCGGCGGCTTGGCGCCCAGCGCGCGGGCCAGCTCGGGCATCCAGTCGCGCGCCGGCGGCGGGCTCGTCGTCCACCACGTTGTAGACGCCGCGCTCGCCGCGCTCGACCGCGACCGCGGTCGCCGCCGCGGCGTCGTCGACGTGGATGAACGACCAGATCCCGCCGCCGTCGCCGACCACGGGGAACTGGCGCTTGCGGATCGCCACGCTGTGGGCGGCGGCGGGGTCGGCGCTGAGCGTGGTGCCGGGGCCGTAGAACCCGCCGTAGCGGAGCACGACGCCCTCGAGCCAGTCCGCCCCGGTCACCGCCTCCTCCAGGTGGCGGATGGCGTCCAGCATGCCGCGGAGCTTCTCCGGCGGGTCGGGATCGAACGGAGCGTCCTCGCCCTTCACGGGCCCGCCGGTGCGTGCGGCCGGCCAGCCCGCGAAGCTCTGCGCCACGAAGCGGCGCGCGCCGACGGCGCGGCCGGCGGCGAGCAGGTGGTCGGTGCCCTCCGTGCGCAGCCGGTTCGTGGTCGCGAAGAAGCGGTCGATGTGGCGCATGTCGAAGTCGCCCGACAGCGCCGTGAGCTGATGCACGATCACCTCGGGCTCGGCGGACGCCACCGCCTGGGCGACCGCGTCGGGGTCGAGCGCGTCGGCCACGACCGGCCGCGCTCCCAGGCTGCGCACCAGGTCCTGCTTCGATGCGCTCCTGGTCATCCCGACCACCTCGTGGCCTCGCGCCACGAGCTGCGGGACGAGCTCTCTGCCGAGGACGCCTGTGGCGCCGGCTACGAAGACCTTCATGACTGCTCCTCTCGTCTCATCTGCCCTCTGAGACGAGATAGAGGCGCCGCCTGTGACAGCTCAGGCCGATTCAGCGAGCGCGTGTGGCGCGTTCGAGCACCCGCGCCGGCGAGCGGCATGTGCGGCGTGCGCCAGACGTGTCGCTGCTCGAAGGGCCAGGCGTAGATCGGGTTGCCGTCGCGCACCAGCTCGAGCACGCGTGGCTCGCCGAGCTCCTCGGCCGACCACTCGTACAGGCGCTGCAGCCGCGGCACGATCACCGCGTAGTCGAGCATCCGGCCGAGACGCTGCTCGTCGGCGATGTAGCGCTCGACGTCGAGCGCGAGCGGATAGCGGTCCGGCAGCACGCGGCGCAGCGACAGGAACGCGCCGGCCATCCCGAGCCGCGGGTCGCCGAGCACGCGGCCGAGCGGAGCGAACCGTCCGAGCGCCAGGCGCGGCGCCGCGGCGAGCGCGTGCGCGTAGAGCACGCGCAGCAGCGCGACGTTCATGAAGAAGCGCTCCGGCGCGCTCTCCGCCTCGGCGAGGTCCCGGTGCTCCAGGTATCCGGCCACGATGCTCGCGTTGTGCGCGCGGTACCAGTTGCGCCCCGTCGGTCGCGCGCCGAACTCCAGCCAGAGCCGCACGGCCGGCGATGACGGCTCGCCGGCCGACCCGCCGAGCAGCGCGACCGTCTCGCATCCGTCGCGCAGCAGCCGCTCGTTGACCGCCCGCCACCACACGCTGCCGGGCGGCGACGCGTCGAGCGGGTCGAGCACGCCGCGGCGCGCCTGCCAGCGCATGAACGACAGCGCCGCCCGCCGGAACGGCAGGTGTCGCGGCGCGCGGCCCGTCGGCCCGCGGAACACCCGCGCCATCAGCGCGAGCCGCGCCGCCGGATCGTCGCGCACGGCCGCGACCTGCGCCCCGGCCAGGCGAGCGCGCTCATGCGAGCGTCAGCTCAGCAGGCCGAGCGCGCTGCGGCACAGGCGTTCTGGCCGCGCCCGCGGACGACGACCCGCGCGCGGGCCGCCGCGCCGAGCACGTTCCCGCCTCGCACCGAGGCGACGTTCGTGACCCGCCGGCGCGAGGGGAAGACCCCGGCCCGGGCGGTGACCGCGAACCGGCGTGACGAGCCGACCGCGAGCGAGCGGATCGTCCAGCACGCCCGCTGAGCGCGCACGCGCGCGCCGGAGGCCGAAGCCACCGACAGCCGCCCGGGCATGACGTCGCAGACGCGGGCGTTGCGCACCGGCAGCTCGCCGGCGGCCGTGACCACGATCCGGAAGCGGACCGTGCGGCCGGCGGCGACCGTCCGCCGCAGCGCGACCTTGCGGACGCTGACGCGCGTCGGCTCGGCCACGCGCATCGTCAGCGCGTCGACGTTGTTCGCGCGCCGCCGGTCGACGTTGTCGGAGGCGACCGAAGCGGTGTCGGTCAACGTGCCGACGCGCAGCGCGCGCACCCGCAGCCGCACCTGGACGCTCTCGCCGGCGCCGAGCCGGCCGAGCCGGCACACCGTCGCCACACGGGTCGCGCAGCGGACCGGGCCGGCGCCGGCGGAGACGACGTGGGCCGCGGAGCTGAGGGTCTTGGTCAGCACGACGCCGGTCGCGGTGCGGCTGCCGCGGTTGCGCACGGTGATCGTGATCTCCTGCACGGCGCCCGCGGCGATCGTGCCGAACTCGGAGGTCTCGGACACGGAGAGGTCGGTCGGGCGCGACGGCTCCGGGTCGCCGACGGGCGACCGGAGCGAGTCGGAGTTGTCGGACGGATCCGGATCCGGCTTCGCGCTCGTCACCGACACCGCGTTCTCCAGCGACGAGCCGGCGAGCGACCGCGGCACCGTCGCGGCCACGACGATCTGCGCCGTCGCGTCCGCGGCCAGCGTGCCCAGCGAGCACGTCAGCGTCCCGCCGGCGCGCGAGCACGAGCCCTGGCTCTCCTGCACGGAGAACACGTCGACACCCGCGGGCAGCACGTCGGAGACCACCGCGTCGGTGGCGTCGCTCGGCCCGTTGTTGCGCACCACGATCGTGTACGTCACGTCCTGGCCGGCGACGACGTCACCGGGAGCGGCGACCTTCGTCACCGACAGGTCCGCGTCCTGCGAGAGCGGCATCACCGCCGGGTCGCTCTCCGCGGTCAGCGCCTGCCCGCCCGTGGCCGCCGTGAACGCGGCGCGCGCCACGTTGACCACCTGCGTCGCCCCCGCCGCTTCCGTGCCGACGAGCACGTCGAAGGTGAGCACGAGCGAGGCGTCCGGCGCCAGCGACGCCAGCCGCGCGACCACCGCGCCGGCCTCGAGCGCCGCGGTCGCGCCGCCGCTGGCCGAGATCGACCCCGGCACGAGCCGCGTGCCGTCCGGGATCTCGTCGGTGGCCACGAACGCGTTCGCCGCGTCGCTGCCGTTGTTCGTGTAGGTCACCGTGTACCGCAGCACGTCACCCGGCTGGGCCGGCCCGCCCGGCCGCGTCACGTCCTCGACGGACTTCACCGCCTGGACCTGCGGCGAGAACAGCTCGGTGGCGAGCGTGACGGCCTGCGGCAGGTACTGCTCGCCGTTCGTGGTCAGCCGCAGCGTCGCGCCGTTGGCGCCGTTGGGCAGGTAGCCGTCGGCGCCGGTGACGATCGCGTCGAACCCCAGCTGGTTCTCGTAGTTGGGCGTCTTCGCCGTGAACGGGACGCCGAACTGGGAGACCGCGCTGTTGAAGAAGTTGTCGGACGGGTTGGACGCGTCCTGCAGCAGCCGCCCGTTCAGCGAGGCGCTGTCGCCGCTCGAGCCGCGGTCGCCCTCGTAGGCGACGAAGCCGGCGCTCGTCCGCACGGGCCCGACGGGCGGCGTCGCGAACCCGCTGAACGGGATCGTGACCCCGGGCGAGCCGACGGCGACCGTCTGCAGGCCGTCGAAGACGGAGAGGTTGCGCAGCGGCTCGGCCCCGTTCTCGTAGGCGACGACGAGCGACCAGCCCGCGTAGCGGTCGTTGCCGCTGCCGGCCTGCACGTTCGCCACCGTGTAGACCCCGGAGCCCGCCGCGGCCACCTGCGCGGTGACGTTCACGAACGCGCCGTAGGACCCGGCGACCACCGTGCTGTTGTCCAGCACCGTCGCCGCCGGCCCGAGCGTCGCGTAGCCGGCGGCGCCCGGCGCCCGCATCAGCACGGTCGCCCGGCCCGTGTTCGTCGAGTTCGGGGCCGCGGTCCCGCCCGCGCCGGCCGTCACGCGCGCGCCGTAGTACAGGCCGGCGAACAGCACGGTCGAGCCCGCGGGCAGGGCGAGCGTGGCGCTCGAGGAGGTGAACGTGGTGCCGACGCCGTCGACGTCGACGCGCTGCATGTTGTACGCGTTGTTGCTGGCGCGGCGCCCGTGCCGCCGCCGGCCTGCACGGTCGCGCACGCCGGGTCGGCCGCCGGGACACGTCATCAGCGTGTTGCCGATCATCGCGATCTGCCCGGGCACGTTCGTGACGTAGCGGGGAGCGAAGGCGCGCTCCGCCATCGCCGGCTGGGCCAGCAGGGCCATCAACGCCACGACGCCCAACGCGGTACGCACCATCCTCGACCTCCGAGCCGAATGCTCTTCCCCGGGCGCGGAGACTACTGACGGCGCGGCAACTTCCCTTGCACGCCGTCACCTTGGCGTAACGACGCGCCTCTCCCGGCGTACCTCGTGACGTACAGCACAATCCGTCGTTCCGCGAAGGAGGAAGCGATGGAGTTCCTGAAGCGCACCGAGCCGATCTGGCTCGCGCTCGTGGTCATCGGAGCCCTCAACTGGGGGCTCGTCGGTCTCTTCGAGTTCAACCTCGTCGAGGAGATCTTCGGTACCGGGACGCTCACCGACATCGTCTACACGATCGTCGGCGTGGCCGCCCTGCTGATGCTGCCGCGGCTGCTCGAGGAGTTCCGCGTCAGCACCCACCGCACGCACGCGACCGGCCACTCGCCGGCCGGCGTCCTAGCCGGGCCGGGGGTGCACCCCCGGCCCGTCGAAGGCCGAGAGCAGCAGGCAGGGAGCGGTGGTGAGCACGGCCGCGACGACGAGGATCAGGAGGGACATGCCTCCTATGACGCCGGGCCCGCCTCCGGCATTCCCTCAGGAGCCGACGAGCTCGCGGACCGTCATCCCGGCACCCGTCGAGCGACCCGCCCGTTGGCGTGCAGCTCGAGGAAGCGCGCCGGCCGCGCGCAGCTCGGGCGCGAGCCTCGCGCATCAGCTCCTCCTCGAGCTGGACCGGATCGAACCACGCCTGCGCCGGCGTCGCCGCCCGCAGCGCGCGCAGGCCGGTGAGCACCTGCTCGTCGGTCTCGGTCGCCCGGATCAGCTCGGTGAACTCGACGAACCCGACCCGCAGGCGTGCGAGGCACATGCGGTCGACCGGGCACGGGTGCACCATCGTCCCGAGCGTGCCCGCGAGCCGCGCGCGGGCCTTG
The DNA here is from genome assembly GCA_963843485.1 of uncultured Solirubrobacteraceae bacterium. Lineage (GTDB taxonomy): Bacteria > Actinomycetota > Thermoleophilia > Solirubrobacterales > Solirubrobacteraceae > DASSUW01. Next base: position 70,828 of record CAWJKK010000006.1, read on the forward strand.
TCGATCATCCGCGGCAGCCACGGGTAGCCGCCGAGCGTCGCGTCCATCGGCCTCATGCCGTCGCCTCGACGAGGATGCGGCGGCGCGGGAGCCGCCCGCCGGTGGCGAACCACGAGCCGGCGAGGATCAGCGCCATCCCGAACGCCATCCCGGGCCGGACCTCCTCGCCGAGGGCGGCGACGCCGAACGCGACCGCCACGAGCGGCATCACGTAGGTGATCACGCTCGCGCGCGCGGCGCCCGCCGCGGCGATCAGCGCGAAGAAGCTCAGGAACGCGAACGCGCTGCAGGCCACGCCGAGCACCGCCGAGCGCGACCAGCACGTCGCCGGACGGCACCGCGGTCGGAGCGTCGATCACGGCTGCCGGGGCGAGCACCAGGGCGGCCACGCCGAACGACGCGGTGACGGCGCCGACCGGATCGATCCCGTCGAGCTTCGCGCCGATCATCCACGTCCCGCCGGCGTAGCAGACCGCCGCCCCGAGCACGGCCAGCGCGCCCAGCAGGGCCGCGGTCGAGCCGTCGACGTCGAGCCCCAGCAGCGCGATCACGCCCGCGAACCCGAGCACCATCCCGAAGCCGCGCGTGCCGGTCGGCCGCTCGCGCATGATCACGGCGAGGATCAGCGGCACCGCGGCCAGCAGCACGGCGGTCAGCGAGGCGCTGACGCGCGTCTCGCCGAAGCCCACCAGCGGCCACGCGATCGCCAGCTCGACGACGCTGTAGCCGAGCAGCCAGCGCCAGCGCGCGCGCAGCCCGGCGAACGCCCCGCGGCGGATCGCGTACGGCAGCAGCACCGCGAACGCGAGCACGAGACGAGCGAACGCGACCTGGGCCGGCGTCAGCTCCTCGACGGCGACCTTGATGAACACGTACGGGATGCCCCAGAGGAAGCAGACGACGGCGAAGAGAGTCCAGGTGCGACGGGTCATAGGGGCAGACTAAGCTCCCGCTGACACATGAACCAGAGCCAGAACGATGCGAGAAAACTGGGCCAGTTCTGACGAGCTCCACCTCGAGCTCGACCCCGCCGGCGGCCGCCGCGCGGCGGTGGAGCACGCGATCCGGAGCGCGATCCGCGACGGCCGCCTGCACCCCGGCGACCCGCTGCCGAGCGCCCGCGCGCTGGCCCGCGACCTCGGCCTCGCGCGCGGGACCGTCGCCGAGGCGTACGGCCAGCTCGCCGCCGAGGGGTTCCTGCGCAGCACGCCGCGCGGGGCGACCCGGATCGCCGCGATGGCCACCGCCGCGCCGACCGGCGCGGACGAGCCCGTGCCCGAGCGCCCGCGCTTCAACCTCGAGGTCGGCGAGCCCGACGTCAGCGGCTTCCCGCGCCGCGCCTGGGCCGCCGCGCTGCGCCAGGCGCTCACCGCCGCGCCGGACACGGCGCTGCTGGTCGGCGACCCGCGCGGGCGGCCCGAGCTGCGCGAGGCGCTCGCCGGCCACCTGCGCCGCACGCGCGGCGCGCTCGTCGATCCCGCCCGCGTCGTCGTGTGCTGCGGCTTCTCGCACGCGCTCGCGATCGTGGCCGCCGCCGCGCGCGACACGGGCGGCCGGACGCTCGCGCTCGAGGACCCCTGCGTGGCCCACCACCGCCGGATCGCCGCCGGCTCGCTGAAGGTCGTGCCGCTGCCGGTCGACGAGCGCGGCGCGCTCGTCCCGGACGGCGACGCGGCCGTCGCGGTGCTCACCCCCGCCCACCAGTTCCCGTTCGGCGCGACGCTCGCGCCCGAGCGCCGGACCGCGTTCGTCGGCTGGGCGCGCGAGCGCGGCGCGCTCGTGCTCGAGGACGACTACGACGGCGAGTTCCGCTACGACCGCCAGCCCGTCGGCGCGCTGCAGGGGCTCGACCCCGAGTGCGTGGCCTACGCGGGCACGGCGAGCAAGACGCTCGCGCCCGGCCTGCGGCTCGCCTGGCTCGTGCTCCCGCGCGCCTTCGTCGAGCCGGCGCTCGCGGCGAAGGAGCGGCTCGGCGGCAGCCCTTCCACGCTCGACCAGATCGCGCTCGCCGAGCTGCTGCGCAGCGGCGCCTACGACCGTCACGTGCGGCGGATGCGGCAGCGCTACCGGCGCCGCCGCGACGCGCTGCTCGCCATGCTCGGCCGCGCCGCCCCGGAGCTGCCGACCCGCGGGATCGCCGCCGGCCTGCACCTGCTCGCCGAGCTGCCCGACGCCGCCACGGAGCGCCGGCTCGTCGAGACCGCCGCCGCGCGCGGCCTGCGCGTCAACGGGATGGCGGGCTTCTGGCACGACCCGGCGGGCCGCCAGGCCGGCCTGGTGCTCGGCTACGCGACGCCGCCCGAGCACGGCTACGCCCAGGCCCTCCAGGCACTCGAGGACGTCCTGGAATACTGCGGCTGATGCCGCCCCGGACCGTCGCCCTGCTCGCCTTCGAGGGCGCCCAGCTGCTCGACGTGATGGCGCCCGCGGAGGTGTTCAGCATCGCCGACGCGATCGGCGGCGGCGGGCTCTACCGCGTGGTGATCGTGTCCGCCGACGGCCGGCCGACGACGAGCAGCTCGGGCCTGCCGCTCGGCGTGCAGTCGGCGCTCCGCGACCTCGACGGCGCGATCGACACGTTCTTCGTGCCCGGCACCTACCGCTGGCGCGAGACGATGCAGGATCCGCCGGTGCTCGCGACGCTGCTGCAGGGCGCCGATCGCAGCGATCGGATCGCCGGCGTCTGCGCGGGAGCGTTCCTGCTCGGCGCCGTCGGGCTGCTGGACGGCCGCCGCGCCACGACGCACTGGCAGTTCGTGGACGAGCTGGCCGACCGCTTCCCCGCGGTCGCGGTCGAGCGCGACCCGATCTTCGTCGCCGACGGCAACGTCTTCACGTCCTCCGGCGGCACCGCGGGCATCGACCTCGCGCTGGCGCTCGTGGAGGCCGACCACGGTCCGCTGCTGGCGCGCGAGGTCGCGCGCTTCCTCGTCGTCTTCATGCAGCGCCCGGGCGGCCAGACGCAGTTCAGCGTCCGCATGCGCGCGGATCCGGACGTGCGCGAGCCGCTGCGCGAGGTGCTGGACGCGATCACGGCGGAGCCGGCCGCCGACCACCGGCTCGCCGCGCTCAGCCGCCGCGCCGGCTTCAGCGAGCGCCATCTCTCGCGCGTCTTCCTGCGCGAGCTCGGCACGACGCCGGCGCGCTACGTCGAGGCGACGCGCCTGGAGGCCGCGCGCGCGCTGCTCGAGTCGTCCGACGCACCGCTCGACGTGATCGCGCGCGAGTCCGGCCTCGGCTCGGCGGAGACGCTGCGGCGGACGTTCAACCGCGAGGTCGGCATCAGCCCGCACGCGTACCGGCAGCGCTTCCGCACCACCGGCGTCACGCCCTGAGCTCGACCGCCTCGCCGATCGGGATCCGCCGGAACGGCGACGGCGGCGGATCGCCGAGCGCGTCGCGGAAGTGCGCCCAGCCCTCGTAGTGGATCGGGATCGCGGTCGCCGGCTGCAGCCGCGCGCACAGCTCGACCGCCTCGGTCGCGGTCATCGTGTAGCGCAGCGGTCCGGTGATCGGGAAGCGCACGCCGCCGAGGTGCAGCAGCGCCACGCCGACCTCGAGCCGCTCGACGACCTCGTCGGTGCCGGAGAACGGCACCGTGTCGCCCGAGATCCAGAGCACGCCGTCCTGCTGGCCCTCCCAGCGCAGCGCGAAGCCGATCACCGCGCCGACGATCGGGCGGGAGCCCGGCGGGCCGTGACGGCATGGCGTCGCGGTCACCTCGATCCGCTCCTTGCCCGGCGCGTCGAGCACGACCGACTGCCACGGATCGAGCCCGCGGGCGCGGCCGCCGAGGCGGCGCGCGCCCGGCACCGTCGTGACCACCATGCCCGCGGACGGCAGCAGCGCCCGGCCCGCCGGGTCGAGGTTGTCGCCGTGGTGGTCGTGGCTGAGCAGCACCGCGTCGACCGGCCCGATCGCGTCGGCGCCGATCGCCGGCCCCGCGAGCTTGCGCGAGGACGTCCCCCACCCGAACGCGTAGCGGCGCCCGGGCGGGTCGAACGTCGGGTCGGTCAGCAGCCGCCAGCCACCCACCTCGATCAGCACCGTCGGCCCACCGACGTGGGTGAGGCGGATCATGCGGGCTGCGGCACCGCCTGCGCCGCGGCCCACGAGACGGCGAGGTCGGCGATCTCCTCCCAGCCCTCGTCGGCGACCATCAGGTGCGGCCGGCCCTCGAACTCGCGCCGCTCGACCACGCCGGTCTTGTAGTGCTTGAGGTTCGACTCCTGCACCTTCGGCGGCATGATGTGGTCCTCGCTGCCGGAGATGAACAGCAGCGGCGCGCGGTCCTCCTTCTTGTAGTCGACCGCGATGTCCTGCGGCCCGGGCATCAGGTTCGCGAGCACGCTGTTCCAGAGGATGCGGCCGGACGCGGGGATCGCGTAGCGCTCGTACAGCTCGCGGGCGCGCGGCTCGTCGATCGTGTTCGTGAACGCGTAGTGGAACTGCTCGAACGTGAGCCCGACCGCCTTGTGGCGGTTGGCCGGGTTCTTGAGCACGGGGAACGTCGACTTGAGCTGGCTCAGCGGAACGACGTTGACGCCCTCGGTCGGCGCCGAGTTGATCGCGACGCCGGCGGCGCCGAGCCCGCGGTCGAGCATCACCTGCACGAACGCGCCGCCGGCCGAGTGGCCGATCAGGATCGGCGGCGTCTCGACGGCGGAGATCACCGACGCGAGGTGGTCGGTGACCGCGGTCCCGGTCAGGTCGGCGATCACCTGCGGGTCGGCGTTGAGCGCCTCGACCTCGGGCTCGAAGCCCGGGTAGCCGGGCGTGATGACCTTGTAGCCCTTGCCCTCGAGGTAGGGGACCCAGTTCTCCCAGCTCCGGGGAGTCATCCAGAAGCCGTGGACCAGCACGATCGTGTCAGGAGTCATGCGGCGATCATCTCCGGGCGACGCCCTCGCGGGCAAGGACATCCGGTCCACAGATCCGGACACCGATGTCCTATCCCTCGAGCAGCTCCTTCAGCGCCGCCAGCCGCTCGCGCCAGTACGCCTTCATGCGCACGCTCGCGTCGCCGTCGGGCAGTCGCTCGTGCTGCACGGACGCGAGGCTCCTCGCGTCGCCCTTGGCGTCGAACGTGACGTGCACGCGCGAGCTGCCGTCGCCCCAGTCGAAGCGCGCCGAGCGCGGGGCGGTCGCGGTGCGCTCGCGCAGCTCGCCGTCCGGGAGCCAGCGCGCGCGCAGGTTCGCGTCCACGAACGCGTCGTACAGGCGCTCGACCGGCACGGCCACGGTCCGGGAGGCGCCGGCCGCGAAGCCGTCCGCGCGCTCGCCGACCGCGCGCAGGCCGCGGGCGCGCTCGTAGCTGACCGCGATCGCCTGGGCGTTCCAGGCGAGCGGCTCGATCGCCAGCTCGGCGGCGACGCGCTTCGCGATCTCGCGGTGCGAGAGGCCGGCTGCGCCCCACCCGTCGAGCCGGTCGAACCACTCCTCCCAGCCGCGGCCGGTGCGCTCGCGGATCGCGGCGTCGGACGTGGCGAGCGCGGGCGTCTCGGGCTCGTCGGCAGCGAGCAGCGCGGCGCGCGCCGCGGTGTAGCTCTCGCCCGTCTTCTCCATGCGCGCGCGGACGATGCGCTTGAACGATCTCTGTGCGGTCATGAGCGGCGCCGGCGACGCCGCCCGGCACGTTAGCCGGGCGGCGCCGCCGCGCGCAATCTCTGCTCAGACCTGGTCTTCGTCGTCGGCCGGCGGCTCAGCCACCGGCTCGACGGGCGGAGCGGCCGCAGCCTGCTTCCGCGCATCCTTGCGGGCCTGCTTCTCTTGGCGCTTCTCCCGCTTTGCCTGCTCGCGGTTGAGCTTCGCCATCGTGGTGCGCTTCTTCGTCTTAGAAGCCACGCAGCTAGGTCAGCTGAACGTTCGTGGCGTTCGGGCCCTTGGGCCCGTTCTCCGCGTCGTAGCTGACCTTGGCACCCTCGGCGAGCGTCTTGAAGCCGCTGCCGGCGATGCCGCTGTGGTGCACGAACAGGTCCTTGCCCTGGTCGTCGGGCGTGATGAACCCGAAGCCCTTGTCGTCGCTGAACCACTTGACTGTTCCGGTGGCCATATCAGTTCCCTCCCGGGAGGTTTGTGTGCGGCGAAACGCGGGAGGTGCTGAGGCAACAACTACGGAACGCTGGCACTGGTTGCCACGCGGGCGATTCCCGCGCGGTCCGTACAGTGTATCGCTCGACCGCCGGGAGGGCCGGTACGGTGATCGTCCCTTGCGCTACCCCACCGACGAACTGACCGCTTCAGAGCGTGCGCGGCTCGCGCCGCACGTGACCGATCTCGACGGTCCGGTCTTCGCTCTGGTGAACCTGCCGGAGACCGTCAAGGGCGCGCTGTTCGCCCGCTACTCGCGCTACCCGGGCACGCTGCGGCGGCTGTTCCTGGACGAGTTCGCGGACTCCGTGCCGGTCGCCCCGCACGAGTACGACGCGGGCGAGGGCAAGCGCGCGGCGGAGCTCTACGAGCGCATCTTCGTCGGCTACGGGGACGACTCGGTGGCGCAGCTCGGCGGCGCGCACGTCGCCTGCGAGTGGGTCTCGAACGTGCTCACGAAGGTGCTGCAGCGGCCGCGCCTCGCGTCCTACCTCGAGCAGTCGACGCGCTACATCGCCTACGACGCGCCGATGCCCGGCGGCGGCTACCGCTTCTATCGCGACGAGGCGCTCGGCCCCGAGTACGAAGCGGCGATGGACGCGCTGTTCGGCGCCTACGCCGAGTCGCTCCCGCGGGTCCGCGCCTGGGTCGAGGAGACGTTCCCGCGCGCCGAGGGCGAGTCGCCCGCCGCGCGCCGCCGCGCCGTCAACGCGAAGGCGTTCGACCTGCTGCGCGGCCTGCTGCCGGCGGCGTCGCTGTCGCACATGGGCATCTACGGCTCCGGGCAGGCGTACGAGCAGCTGATCCTGCACCTGATGGCGCACCCGCTGCCGGAGGCGCGCGCGTACGGGACGATGATCCTGGACGCGATCAAGGCCGTGATGCCGAGCTTCGTCGCGCGCGTCGAGCGGCCCGAGCGCGGCGGCGAGTGGGTCGGCTATCTCGAGCGCCGGCGCGCGGCGGCCGAGCGCTGGGTCGCGCACCTGGGGCTGGACCGCAGCGGCGCCGCGCCGGAGGACCGCCCGTCGGTGCGGCTGCTGCACGTCGACGGCGACGAGGAGCTGCTGCTCGCCGCGCTGCTGTTCGAGCAGGCGGCGACCGCCGAGGAGGCGACGCTGGAAGCCGTGCGCGCGCTGCCCGAGGCGCGAGCGGACCGCCGCGCTGGCCGACCTCGTGGGCGAGCGCCGCAACCGCCGCCACCGGCCGGGCCGCGGCTTCGAGGCGCTGCGCTACCGCTTCGAGGTCGTGTCCGACTACGGCGCGTTCCGCGACCTCCAGCGCCACCGGATGCTGACCGTCCAGTGGCAGGGGCTGACGCCCGATCTCGGCGCGGCCGTGCCCGACGAGGTCGTGGCCGCGGGCTGCGGCGATCTCTACGCCCGCGCGCTCGACCGCTCGCGCGCCGAGTACGAGCGGCTCGCCGCCGCCGGGCTGACCGACGCGGCGCCGTACGCGCTCTGCCTCGGCTACCGGATCCGCTACGTGCTCGACTGCAACGCGCGCGAGGCGATGCACCTGATCGAGCTGCGGTCGGGCCGCGAGGGCCATCCGGGCTACCGCGCGGTCGCGCACGAGATGCACGCGCTGATCGCCGAGCGCCACCCCGCGGTCGCCGCCGCGATGGACCACGTCGACCGCTCGTCCGAGCCGCGGCTCGAGCGGATCCTGTCCGAGCTGCGCCAGGACGCGCGCCGCGCCGCGCTCGCCGGCTAGCCGATGCGGATCATCGTCTCCAACAACGTCACGCTCGACGGCGTGTTCCAGGGCCCCGGTCACCCCGACGAGGACCGCCGCGGCGGCTTCGAGCACGGCGGCTGGGCGCCGCCGTACGTGGACGCGGTGCTGATGGGCAAGATGGGCGAGGGCATCGACGAGGGCGGATCGATGCTGTTCGGCCGCCGCACGTACGAGCAGTTCGCCTCGTACTGGCCGACCGCGCCGGACGACAACCCGTTCAAGGCGGTGCTGAACGAGCGCACGAAGTACGTCGTCTCGAGCACGCTCGCCGAGCCGCTGCCGTGGGACAACTCGGTCCTGGTGCGCGACCTCGACGCGCTGGCCGCGCTCAAGCAGCGGGAAGCCGGCACGGCGGCGATCCTCGGCAGCGGCGAGCTGACCCGGGCGCTGCTCGAGCGCGGGCTGATCGACGAGCTCACGCTCTCGATCCATCCGCTCGCGCTCGGCACCGGCCTGCGGCTGCTCGAAGGCGTGAAGGTCGAGTTCGAGCTGGTCGACGCGACGCCGACGACCACGGGCGTGATCATCGCAACGTACGTGCCGGGACGAACTTCGGCTGGGTAGGGAGGCAGGGGTTCGAGTGCGGTTGAACCCCCATAACGTCACCCACGGTCCCTCTCGAGCCAGTGCGGGTTACGAAAGCGGTGCTATAGCCGACAAACGTCACCCGCGGTCGCGATCAGGGCACGGCGGGTGACGTTATGGGGTCTCGAAACTGACGTCGACCCCTCCGCCTCCCTACCCAGCCGCAGTTCGCCGAGCCCGCCGAAGCCGCATCACGAAGAGCGCCGCGGCGGCAGCGCCCACAGCGCGCGCAGCCGCCCGGCCGGCCCGAGGCCCTGCGCGAGCGCGCGCCGCAGCGCGCGCCGCTGCTCGGGCGTCGGCACCGCCGCCTCGGGCCCGTAGCGCCCGGCGCTGAGTGCGCGCAGGTAGCCGGTCACCTCGGCCGAGCCGCCGAGCCGCTGCTCGAGCTGGCGCAGCGTCGTGCCCGGCGGCGCCGGGCGCCCGCTGCGCCGCAGCGCGCACTCGAGCTCGGCGATCGCGCGGTCCTGCGGCCCGACCGGCGGCGGGCGGCGGCGGCGGCGCGCGAGCGCCCACCAGACGAGCCCGGCGGCGAGCAGGCCGGCGCCCGCGAAGGCCCACCACGGGATCCCGCCGTCGCCGGCGGCCGCCGCGCCGTTCGGGTCGGCCGGGTCGATGTCCTGGGCGAGATCGGCGCGCAGGCCGCCCGGGCCGGTCGCCGGCCGCTCGCCGCCGCCCGGCGCCTCGCCCGCGCCGGGCGCGCCGTCCGGCGCGTCAGGCGGCGGGGCGTTCTCGATCGCGGCGATCTGCGACCGCGCCGGCGTCGACGACGGCGTGGGGTCGAACGTGACCCAGCCGATGTTGTCGAACCACGCCTCGACCCACGCGTGCGCGTCGGTGTCGCGCACGACCCACGCGTCGCGGCGCTCCGAGAAGCCGCCGGGGCTGAACCCGGTCGCCACGCGCGCGGGCACGCCGCCCATGCGCAGCAGCAGCGCCATCGCGCCCGCGAAGTGCTGGCAGTAGCCCGAGCGCGTGTCGATCAGGAACGCGTCGAGCGGTGCCTGCCCGGGCGCAGGGGCGGCGGGCCGCTCGGAGTAGCTGAACCCTTCCTGCAGGTAGCCGTCGATCGCCAGCACGTACTCGTACGGCGACTCGGCGCCGGAGCGCAGCCGCCGCGCCAGCTCCCACGTGCGGGCGTAGGGCGTGCGCCGCATCGCGCGGTCGATCGCGCCGATCCCGTAGCGGGTGCGGCCGATCGAGGGGAAGGTCACGAACGGCGCGGCCTCCTCGCCGAACGGCCGCAGGTGCACGACCGCCGAGCGCACCGGCTCGTCGCCCGCGCCGCCGAGCGCCTGCTCGGTCGGCTCGCGGCCTTCGACGAACGGGACCGTGAAGCGGCGCTCGTTCGCCCGCCGGTCGCGGAACTCGCCCGAGTCGGCCTCGCGCAGCTCGACCGCCGACGGGTCGGGCACGAAGACGTCGGCGCCGTAGGAGTCGCCGCGGCGCAGCTCGCTCGCGGCCGTCCAGCGGCCCGGCTCGCCGGCCGGCGAGAGCGGCCGCGTCGCGCCCTCGACGCCGAGGATCGCCCCCGGCGCGACCACGTCGCGCGTGCTGCAGCCGCCGCACGCTGACCTCGATCTCGTGGCGCCAGCCCGGCTCGTTGCGCCAGTCCTCGCGCAGCTCGGACGCCGGGTCGTCGCCGCCGCGCTCGGGCAGCGCCGCGACGGTCCAGCCGCGGCCGTCGAACTCGCCCAGGTTCGCCGCCTTCCAGTAGTGCGGCTCGTCCGAGCGCACGCGCATGCACCTCGTTGCCGTCGCGCGGCCAGTCGATCGGCCCGTAGCTCTGCGCCCAGCTGAAGCGGATCGGGTCGTCGGGCCCGATGCCCTCGGCGAACGCCCGGTAGTCGAACCACGGCTCGCCGCGATCGGCCACCGCCGCCAGCGGCAGCGACCCGGCCAGCGCGACCCCGAGCAGCGCCGCGACGCCGAGCCCGGGGCGCAGCGGCAGCCGCTCGAGCCAGAGGAAGCAGACGGTCAGCGCCGCCAGCGCCGTGCCGAGCAGCAGCGGCCGCGTCCCGCCGAGCGAGACGACCGGCGAGGCGACGAGCACGAGCAGCAGGGCGAGCGCCATGAACGGGTAGCCGCGGGGCTGGCGCGGATCCGCGCGCGGCCAGCAGGCGAGCAGCGCGGCCAGCACGAGCATCACCGAGCCGAGCAGCTCGAGCGCCGCCCGCGGCCACGGGTCGCGTGCCCGTCGTAGGGCAGCCGCACGGTCCCGACCGACTGCAGGCCGCTCGCGAGGCCCTCGACCAGCGTCGCCCAGTTGCGCGGGCGCAGCAGCTCGAGGTCGATGCCCGAGACGACCAGCGCGGCCAGGAGCCCGCCCGCCGCCGCGCCGAGGATCCCGGTGGCCAGCCACCGCACGGGCAGCCGGTCCGCGGCGATCACCGCCGCCCCGGCGAGCGTCGCCGCCAGCACCCACAGCAGCGCGCGGCCGGTGCTCAGGCCGGCGACGAGCCGCTGCCACTCGAGCGCCGCCAGCGACCCGAGCGCGGCGAAGCCGACCAGCCGCGCCGCCCAGACCGGTAGGAGCGCGTCAGGGCCGCGATGCGCATCCATCGCGGCCATGATCGCACTCGACCCCTAAACGGTTCTTACGAGTTCTCGAGCTCCTGCTGGCGCAGCTCGATCCGGCGGATCTTGCCGGTGAGCGTCTTGGGCAGGTCGTCGACGAACTCGATCCGGCGCGGGTACGCGTAGGCGGACAGGCGGTCGCGCACGAACGCCTTGATCTCCTCGGCCAGCTCGTCGGACGGCTCGTGGCCCTCGGCGAGCACGATGAACGCCTTGACGACGTTGCCGCGGCGCTCGTCCGGCGAGGCGACCGCGGCCGCCTCGCGCACCGCGGCGTGCTCGAGGCAGGCGGACTCGACCTCGAACGGGCCGATCCGGTAGCCGGCGGCGATGATCACGTCGTCGGCGCGGCCCTCGTACCAGACGTAGCCGTCCTCGTCGATCCGCGCGGCGTCCTTGGTGTGGAACCACTCGCCGCCGAAGGTCTCCGCGCGAGGCCTCGTCGTTGCGCCAGTAGCCGAGCGGGTAGTGCGGGTTCGAGCGCGCGCGCAGGCAGATCTCGCCGCGCTCGCCCTGCGGCACCGGGTGCTCGTCCTCGTCGAGGATCTGCACGTCCCAGCCCGGCATCGGCCGCCCCATCGAGCCCTCGCGCACCTCCATGAACGGGTAGTTGGCGACCAGCGGGTAGGACTCGGTCAGCCCGTAGTAGTCGAGCACGGTGAGGCCGTACTGCTCGCGGAACCAGCGGATCGCCTCCGGGTTGAGCGGCTCGCCGGCCGAGCACACGCGGCGGAACTGCTGCGGGTAGCGCGTGCCGGCGTCGTCGATGCGCCATCATCGAGCGCATCGCGGTCGGCGTCGTGAAGACGTTCGTGACCTCGTGGCGCGAGAGGAAGTCGAGCTGCTGGTGCGGGTCGAAGCCGCCCTCGCGCTGGTAGACGCACTGCACCGCGCCGAGCCGCCACGGCCCGAGCAGCGGCGCGATGCCGGCCGCCCACGCCCACTCGCCCATGCCGTGGAAGCGCTCGCCGTCCTGCACCTCGTGGCAGTAGACGAACTCCTCGTGCGCGAGCAGGTAGCGGTGCGCGTGCACGATGCCCTTCGCCAGCCCGGTCGTGCCGGAGGTGTAGTAGAGCTGCGCCGGGTCGTCGGCCGCGGTGTCGACCGGCTCGAACCGCGGGTCGCCGCCCGCGAGCAGCTCGTCGTCGAGGAGCAGCACGCGCTCGTGGTCGACGCGGCCGGCGTTGGCGGCGTCGGTGACCAGCACGCGCGGCTCCGAGTCGCGCAGGCGGTGGCGGATCCCGTCGTCGCCGTAGAGGACCGACATCGAGAGCAGGATCGCCCCGAGCTTCCAGGTGCCGAAGAAGACCGCGGCGGTCTCCGGCGTCGGCGGCAGCACGCATCGCCACGCGGTCGCCGCGCTCGACGCCGTTCGCGCGCAGCACGTTGGCGACCTGGTTCGAGAGGTCCTGCAGCTCGCCCCAGCGACCTCGCGGACGTGCCCGCCGGAGTCCTCGTGGATCATCGCGAGCTTGTCGCGCGGGTGCTTGTCGCAGACGTCGGCGGCGATGTTGTAGCGCTCGGGCACGCGCCACTCGTGCGCGGCGACGACCTCCTCGTAGGCGGTCACAGCGTCACTCCTCGTCCTGGCGCTCCTTGATCTTGCCCTCGAGCTGGCCCATCACGTCCGGGTCGCGCAGCGTCGTCACGTCGCCGAGCTCGCGGCCCTCCGCGATGTCGCGCAGCAGGCGCCGCATGATCTTGCCCGACCGCGTCTTCGGCAGGTCCTCGGCCCAGATGATGCGCTTCGGCCGCGCGAGCTTGCCGATCCGGGTCGCGACGTGCTCGCGGATGTCGCCGACGAGCTCGTCGCCGCCCTCGCCGCCGCCGCCGAGCGTCACGAACGCGGTGATCGACTGGCCGCTGTCCTCGTCCGTCTGGCCGATCACCGCCGCCTCGGCGACGCGCTCGTGCGAGACGATCGCCGACTCGACCTCGGCGGTCGAGAGGCGGTGGCCGGAGACGTTGATGACGTCGTCGACGCGGCCGATGATCCACAGGTAGCCGTCCTCGTCCTGGCGCGCCGCGTCGCCGACGAAGTAGATCTCGCGCCCGAGCTTGGACCAGTACGTCTCGACGAACCGGTCCTCCTCCTTGTAGAGCGTGCGCAGCATCGACGGCCACGGCTTGCGCAGCGACAGGAAGCCCTGCTCGGTGCCGGTCTCCTGGTCGTTCTCGTCCACGACCGAGGCGACGATGCCGGGCAGCGGCCGGCCGGCCGACCCGGGCTTGGCGTCCTGGATGCCGGGCAGCGTCGTGATCATGATCGCGCCGGTCTCGGTCTGCCACCACGTGTCGACGATCGGGCAGCGCTCGCCGCCGATCACCTTGTGGTACCAGAGCCAGGCCTTCGGGTTGATCGGCTCGCCGACCGTCCCCAGCAGCCGCAGCGAGCTGAGGTCGTGCTTCCCCGGGTGCTCGGCCCCCCACTTCATGCACGCGCGGATCGCGGTCGGCGCGGTGTAGAAGAGCGTCACGCCGTAGCGCTCGACCAGCTCCCACCAGATGTCCTTGTCCGGGTAGTCCGGCGCGCCCTCGTACATGACCGACGTGGTGCCGTTGGCCAGCGGCCCGTAGACGATGTACGAGTGCCCGGTGACCCAGCCGACGTCGGCCGAGCACCAGTAGACGTCCTCCTCGGGCTTGAGGTCGAACACGACGCGGTGCGTGTACGCCACCTGCGTGAGGTAGCCGCCGGTGGTGTGCAGGATGCCCTTCGGCTTGGCCGTCGAGCCGCTCGTGTAGAGGATGAACAGCGGGTGCTCGGCGTCCAGCGGCTCGGCCGGGCACTCGTCGGCGGCGGCCTCCATGACCGTGTGCCACCAGAAGTCGCGGCCCTGCTCCATCGAGCAGTCGGCGCCCGTGTGCTGCACGACGATCACGGTCTCGAGGTGGTCGAGCTCGCCCATCACCGCGTCGACCTGCTGCTTGATCGGCGCGGTCTTGCCCTTGCGGCGCGCGCCGTCGACCGTGATCAGCGCCTTCGCCTCGGAGAACTCCATCCGCTCCTTCACCGACTCGGCGCTGAAGCCGCCGAAGACGACGTTGTGCGGGGCGCCGATGCGCGCGCAGGCGAGCATCGCCACCGCGACCTCGGGGATCATCGGCAGGAAGATCCCGACGACGTCGCCGGGGCCGATGCCGCGGTCCTTGAGCGCGTTGGCGAAGCGCTGGACGTCACGGTGCAGGTCCGCGTACGTGACGTCCCGCTCCTCGCCCTCCTCGCCGCGCCAGTGGAACGCGACGCGGTCGCCGTGGCCGGCCTCGACGTGCCGGTCGACGCAGTTCTCGGCCACGTTGAGCTTGCCGCCGACGAACCACTTGGCGAACGGCGGGTCGCTCCAGTCGAGCACCTGGTCCCACTTGCGGGACCACTTCAGGGCCTCGGCCTGCTCGGCCCAGAACCCCTCGGGATCGCTCTCCGCCCGCTCGTGCACCGAGGGGTCGGAGACGACCGCGTGCTCGGCGAAGCCGGAGGGCGGCGAGAAGGACTCCTGGTCCAGCAGCCTCTCGAGTTGCGCCTCGAGCGTCGCTCCGTCGGGCATGCGGTCTCTCCTCTCTCGATGTTGCGTCGAATCCGTTCTACCGCACCAGGGCCTCCTCACGCACCGGCGCGGGCTCGCGCACGACGGCCTGCTCGGCGCCCAGACCCGTCTCAGACCGCACGTAGAGCTCGTGGTAGCTGCGCTCGGCGCCGCGCTCGGAGCTGAGCACGGTCCCGAGCCAGCAGGCGATGAAGCCGAGCGGGATCGAGACGATGCCCGGGTTCGCGAGCTCCCAGCCGACCGGCGATCCGGTGACGGTGTCGGCACCCGGCCAGACCTTCGGCGAGACGATCACGAGCGCGATCGACGAGATCACGCCGGTGAGCACGCCGGCGACCGCACCGGTGGTGTTGAAGCGCCGCCAGGTGAGCGCGAGCAGCAGGGCCGGGAAGTTGGCGCTCGCGGCCACGGCGAACGCGAGCCCGACCATGAACGAGACGTTCAGGCCGGCGCCGCCGATGACGGCCACGAGGATCGCGATCGCGCCGATGCTGACCGCCGCGATCTTCGCCACCCAGACCTCCTCCTTCTCGGAGTCCTTGCCCTTGCGGATGATGCTCGACCAGATGTCGTGCGCCACCGCGCCGGATGCGGACAGGACGAGGCCGGCCACGACCGCGAGGATCGTCGCGAACGCGATGCCGGCGATCACGGCCAGGAACAGGTCGCCGCCGAACGTGCCGGCGCCGCCGCCGAGGAACTCGGCCAGGTTCGGCGCCGCGAGGTTGCCGCCGGTGCCGGCCGCCGCCACGCCGCCCTCGCCCAGGAACGCGCGCGCGCCGAAGCCGATGAACGTCGTCAGCAGGTAGAAGAACCCGATCAGGAACATCGCCCACACGACCGAGCCGCGCGCGGCCTTCGCGTCCGGCACCGTGAAGAAGCGCATCAGGATGTGCGGCAGGCCGGCCGTGCCGAGCACGAGCGCGAGGCCGAGCGAGACGGTGTCGATCGGCGACGACAGGAACGTGCCCGGGCCGAGCGAGAACGTCGACTCCGCGGTCGTGTTCGACTCCGCCCGGTTGAACAGCTCGATCGGGTTGAAGCCGACCTTGCCGAGCACGAAGATCGACATCACGGTGATGCCGGCCATCAGCAGCACGGCCTTGATGATCTGCACCCAGGTCGTGGCGACCATGCCGCCGAAGACGACGTAGCAGAGCATGAACGCGCCGGTCAGGACGACCGCCAGCGAGAAGTCGATGCCCACGAGCGCCTGGATCAGCACGCCGGCGCCGACCATCTGCGCGATCAGGTAGAACGCGACGACGGCGAGCGTGCCCATGGCCGCGGCGACGCGCGCCGGCCGCTCGCGCAGCCGGAACGAGAGCACGTCGGCGATCGTGTACTTGCCGGAGTTCCGCATCCGCTCGGCGAGCAGGAACATCACGGTCAGGAACGCGACGAGGAACCCGATCGAGTACAGGAACCCGTCGAAGCCGTAGAGGTAGATCAGGCCGGCGATGCCGAGGAACGACGCGGCCGACAGGTAGTCGCCGGAGATGGCGAGGCCGTTCTGGGCGCCGGTGATCTGGCGGCCGGCGGCGTAGAAGCCGACCGCGCTCTGCGCGCGCTTGGAGGCCCACCAGGTGATGCCGAGCGTGATCCCGAGGACGATCGCGAAGATCACGACCGCCTCGACGTTGATGGCGGCGACGACGGTCATCGGACGGTCTCCTCGTTCGTGCTGGTCCGGGCGAAGCGGCCGCGGCCGTCCGCCGGGTCACCGTCGCCGGAGCCCTGGGCCATGTCCACGACCGCACGGGCGAGCGGGTCGTACGTGCGCTCGGACTTGCGCAGGTACATGATCCCCAGCACGAAGACCATCAGGAACTGCGTCAGCGCCAGCGTGTAGCCGACGGTCAGGCCCTCGTACACGGACGACGCCATGAAGTCCTCGGCGTAGCCGGCCAGCAGGATGAAGGCCATGTAGTACGACAGGAAGAAGATCGTCGCCGGCACCACGAACGAGCGGCGCCTGTGGACGAGCTCCTGGAACTCCGGTGTGTGCTCGATGCGCTCCCAGTCGTAGCTGGGCTCGCGAACAGGCTCTTCCGGCACGTCTCCTCCTTCGCCTCGCGAAATGTGTGTCCCCCGCGCAGAGAGTTCCCGGCGGTCGCACTGACCTTGTGCCGAATCGCTCGAAGGTCGATCTGATCGACGAACGGTGGCTGGAGCGCGACGAACGGTCCCCGTCCCTGCGTATGCTCGCGGCCACGGGTGGACGTCGCACTGGGAGTGCTGCTGGGTCTGGCGCTGGCCGCCTCGCTGGTCGCCGGCTGGCGACTGGTGCGCGCGCCGCGCGTCCAGGACCCGTCGAGCGACGCGATGCAGGGCGCGGTCCACGCCGCCACGTCGCTGCTGCCGCACCTCCGGCAGGGGCTCGGTGAGGCGAGCGCGCCGCCGGCGGCGCCGCACCTGCGCGTGCTCACCGGCGCGAGCGCGGTCGCGCTGGCCGACCCGCAGCGGCTGCTGGCGTTCGACGGCGCGGGAGCCGACCACCACCGGCCCGGCGACCCGCTGGCGGCGCTGGCCGGCGAGGTGCGCGACGACCGCCTGCGCGTCGAGCCGCGGCTGCGCTGCGACCACCCGGGCTGCCCGCTGCAGTCGGCGATCGTGGCGCCGCTGATGGTCCAGGAGGAGCGCGTCGGCGCGCTGGTGGCGTTCTACGCCCACGCGGGCCGTGTGCGCGTGGAGGAGTCGCGCGTCGTCGGCGAGGCCGCCGCGCTCGTCGCGGCGATGATCGAGCTGTCGGAGATGGAGGCGCAGGGCGAGCGGCTCGCGCGCGCCGAGCTGCGGGCGCTGCGGGCGCAGATCTCGCCGCACTTCATCTACAACGCGCTGGCGGCGGTCGCGTCGTTCATCCACTCGCGGCCGGAGGAGGCGCGCGAGCTGCTGACGGAGTTCGCCGAGTTCATCCGCTACGCGTTCGCGCGCCAGCGCGCCTACGCCACCGTCGCCGACGAGCTGCGCTACGTCGAGAAGTACCTGCGGCTCGAGCAGGCGCGCTTCGGCGAGCGGCTGACCGTGCGCGTGCAGGTCGACCCGGAGGTGCTGCAGGCGGTGCTGCCGGTGCTGTCGCTGCAGCCGCTGGTGGAGAACGCCGTCCGCCACGGCGTCGAGAGCCAGGCCGAGGGCGGCACGGTCGCGATCGAGGGCATCGACCTCGGCGTCGACGTGGCGCTGCGCGTGTCCGACGACGGCGACGGCATCGACCCGGAGCGTGCGAGCGCCGCGCTCGCCGGCCACGGCCCGGGGATCGGGCTCGGCAACGTGCACGGCCGCCTGCGGTCGACGTTCGGCGAGGGCTACGGCCTCGAGGTCGAGTCCGAGCCGGGCCGCGGCACGACCGTCGTGATGACGCTGCCGAAGTTCCGTGCGGGGGTGCGCGCCGCATGAACGCCGGGTTGCGGCTGCTGGCCGTCGACGACGAGGTGCCCGCGCTCGAGGACCTCGTGCGCATGCTGTCCGCCTCGCCGGCGGTCGGGCACGTCGAGGCGGCGGCCTCGGCCGAGGAGGCGCTGCTGGCGCTGAGCGACGCCGGCGCGGTCGACGCGGTCTTCCTGGACGTGCGGATGCCGGGCCTCGACGGGCTCGAGCTGGCGCGCGTCCTGCGGCGCTTCGAGCGCCCGCCGGCGGTGGTGTTCGTCTCCGCGTTCGACGACTTCGCGGTCGACGCGTTCGAGCTGGCCGCGCTCGACTACCTCGTCAAGCCGGTGTCGCGGCGGCGGCTCGACGAGGCGATCGAGCGCGTGGCGCGGGCGGTCGCGCCGCCCGCGGCCGCGGCCGAGGAGGACGAGCAGGTGGCGGTCGACCTGCCGCGCGGCGGCGGCACGCGGCTGCTCGCCCGCTCGGCGATCCTGTACCTGCAGGCGCACGGCGACTACGTGCGCGTGGCCAGCGCCGAGGGGCGGTTCCTGATGCGCGCGCGGCTGGCCGACTTCGAGGAGCGCTGGGAGCCGCACGGCTTCGTGCGCGTCCACCGCGGCTACGTGGTCAACCTGCGGCGGGCCGTCGAGGTGCGGCCGCGGCTGAACGGCACGGCCGTGCTGGTGATGGCGGACGGCGCCGAGGTGCCGATCGCGCGCCGCCAGGTCGGCGAGCTGCGGCGGAGGCTGGGCATGTGAGGCGCACTCCGCGCGACGAGCTGGCGGACGCCACCGCCCACGGCGGGCTCTACCTGCGCCGCCTGATCCGCAGCCAGCTCTCGCTGAGCACGGTGGCGCTCGTGGCGTTCGGCGGGATCATCGGCGCGCTGCCGCTGGCGCTGCTCCTGCTGCCCGGGCTGCAGGACGTGCAGGTGCTCGGCATCCCGCTGCCGATCCTGATCGTCGCCTGGCCCCCGTTCCCGCTGTTCATCGCGATCGCCGTCGTCTACGAACGGCGCGCGCAAGCGCTCGAGGAGTCGTTCCGCGACCTCGTCGAGCCGCGCCGGTGATCGCGCTCGCGGCGATCCTCGCGGTCACCGGCGCGACCGTCGGGCTCGGGCTCTACGGCGTCCGCCTGGCGCGCACCACGTCGGACCTGTTCGTCGCCTCGCGGGCGGTGACGCCGTGGTGGAACGCGGCCGCGATCTCCGGCGAGTACCTGTCGGCGGCGTCGTTCCTCGGCATCGCCGGGCTGCAGATGAAGATCGGCAGCGCGGCGCTCTGGCTGCCGCTCGGGTTCACCGCCGGCTACCTGGCGCTGCTGCTGTTCGTGGCCGCGCCGCTGCGGCGCTTCGGCGCGTACACGATCTCGGACTTCGCCGAGGCGCGGCTGGGGTCGCCGCGGCTGCGGCTGCTGGCCGCCGCGGTCGTGCTGGCGATCGCCGGCTTCTACCTCGTGCCGCAGCTCAAGGGCGCCGGCCTGACGCTGGCGCAGGTGACCGGCGCGCCGTACTGGGTCGGCGTCGTCGCGGTCGGCGCGGTCGTGGCCGTCAACGTCGCGTCCGGCGGCATGCGCGGCATCACCTACGTGCAGGCGTTCCAGTACTGGACGAAGACGTTCGCGATCGCGCTGCCGGCGTGCCTGCTGCTGATCTACCTCGGCGGGCTGCCGGAGCGGGCGGCGCTGTTCGGCGCCGAGCTGCCGCAGGCGCCGGCGGCCGGGCTGACGGTGACGCTCGACGCGCCGCAGCCGGTGACGTTCCCGGAGGCCGCGACGTACACGATCGACGGCGAGCCGCAGCGCGCGGCCGCCGGCGAGGAGCGGGTGCTGCCGGCCGGCGAGCTGGAGCTGCCCGCCGGGACGGTCGTGCCGGTCGCGGACGGGATCGAGGCGCAGACCGGCGAGGAATGGTCGCGCCCCGTCGTCCTCCGGCGGCGACACGTCGCCCGTGTTCGTCTACTCGCTGCTGCTGGCGACGTTCCTCGGCACGATGGGGCTGCCGCACATCCTCGTCCGCTTCTACACCAACCCGGACGGGCCCGCCGCGCGCCGCACGACCGTCCGCGTGCTCGGCCTGCTGGCGCTCTTCTACGCGTTCCCGCTCGTCTACGGCCTGCTCGGGCGCGTGCTCGTGCCGCAGCTGTACATCACCGGCGCGACCGACTCGGTCGTGCTCGCGCTGCCGGAGGCGGCGTGGCCGGGGCTCGGCGGCGAGCTGCTCGGCGCGCTCGTCGCCGCGGGCGCGTTCGCCGCGTTCATGTCGACGGCGTCCGGCCTGCTCGTGTCGGTCGCCGGCACCGTGTCGTTCGACCTGCGGCGCAAGCGCGGCGGCGCCGGCGCGGCGGCGGCGCTTCCGGGCGGCCGCGCTCGGCGGCGTGGTCGTGCCGGTCGCGCTCGCCCTGGTCGCGCGCGAGCTCGACATCTCGCGTGCTGGTCGGCTGGGCGTTCGCGCTCGCCGCGAGCACGTTCTGCCCGCTGCTGCTGCTCGGGATCTGGTGGGCGCGGCCTGACCGCCCGCGGCGCGGCGGCCGGGCTGCTCGCGGGCGCGGGCACCGCCACCGCGGCGATCTTCACCGGCCTCGCCGTCGAGGACGCGAGCCCGACGCGTCGACGCGCTGCTCACGCAGCCGGCGGTGATCTCGGTGCCGGTCGCGTTCGCGGCGATGGTGCTGGTCTCGCTGCGCGACCGCGCGGGGCAGCGCGGCGCCGCCGCCGAGCTACTGGCGATGCACGCGCCGGAGGGGCTCGGCCTCGGCGAGGCCTAGGGGAAGGTCGAGCGCGCGGACCGGGACGGGTGAGGACTGCACGATCGAGGTCGTCGTCTGGCCGTACGCGACGAAGCGGTCGATGACCTCCTCGAGGTGCTCGACGTCGCGCACGTGGGCCTTCATGAAGTAGCAGTCCTCGCCGGTGATGCGGTGGCACTCGACGACCTCGGGCGTGTCGCGCGCGAGGTCGGCGACCTTGCGCAGCTCGCGCGGGGCCGGGCGGATCCGGATGATCGTCGTCAGCGAGAGGCCGAGCGCGCGCGGGTCGACGGTCGCCCGGTAGCCGGTGATGACGCCGTCGCGCTCGAGCCGCTGCACCCGATCGGCGACCGACGGGGCGGAGAGGCCGACGCGGCGGCCGAGCTCCGCGAGCGTCAGCCGGCCGTCCGACTGCAGTGCTTCGAGGATCCTGTGGTCGGTGGCGTCGGTTTGCCTCGAGATCGTAGGCATGGGGGCAACCATAGCTGCGATCGGCCATTCAGATGCGCGGCTGAACGCTCGAACCTGTGGGCATGGCCCGAACCGCCTCCCTGCCGGGCGCCGTCGTCTCCGCTCCGCCGCAGGTCTACTTCATCGGCAGCGCCGTCTTCCACTACCTGGGGCCCGCGTTCGCGGTGCTCCTGTTCGCACGCGTCGACGTGCTCGGGGTCGCGTGGCTGCGGATCGCCGCCGCGGCCGCCGTGTTCGCGCTGTGGCGACGGCCATGGCGCACGTTCCGCGCGCTCGACCGCCCGGCGCAGCGGCTGCTCGTCGCCTGGGGCGGCGTGCTGGCGCTGATGAACTGCTGCTTCTACGTGGCGATCGACCGGCTGCCGCTCGGGACGGTCGCGGCGATCGAGTTCCTGCCCGTGATCGTGCTCGCCGCGCTCGGCGCCCGCACCGCGCGCAACGCGGCCGCGCTGCTGCTCGCCGTGCCGGGCGTGTACCTGCTGACCGACGTGCAGCTCGCCGGCGAGCCGCTGGGCGTCGCGCTCGCGTTCGCGAACGCGGCGCTGTTCGCGCTCTACATCGTGCTCGGCCACCGCGTCGCCCAGCACGGGGCCGGCGCCGGGATCGACGGGCTGGCCGCCTCGATGCTGATCGCGCTGGTCTTCGTGACGCCGCTGGCCGGGTGGGCGGCGGTGCCCGCGTTCATGGACCCGGTCGCGCTGCTGGCCGGCATCGGCGTCGGCCTCGCGTCCTCGGTGATCCCGTACGTCTGCGACCAGCTCGCGATGGCGAAGCTGACGCGCGCCGCCTACGCGCTGATGGTGGCGCTGCTGCCCGCCACGGCGACGGTGATCGGCATCGCCGTGCTCGGCCAGATCCCGAGCGCGATCGAGGCCGGCGGCGTCGCGCTCGTCGTCGCCGGGGTCGCGCTGCACCGCGAGCCGCGCGGATCAGCGGCCGGCGGCGAGCCTGACGCCGAGCCCGACCAGCGCGCCGCCGGTGAGCCGCTCCATCAGCCGCCGCATGAACGGGCGGCGCATCAGCTCCTGAGCGCGGTTCACGAGCAGCACGAGGCTGACCCAGAACGCGAGCGCGGCGAGCCCGTAGATGCAGAGCAGCAGCGCGACGCGCGCCGAGGCGCCCGGCCCGGGCTCGACGAACTGGGGCACGATCGCGACGAAGAACACGGCGGCCTTCGGGTTCAGCGCCATGCTGAGTAGCCCGTCGCGGAAGCCTGACGCGCCCGCCTCGGGCTCGGGCGCCTCGGCCGCGACGCGGCGCGAGCGCAGCAGCGCGCTGACGCCGAGGTAGACGAGGTAGGCGCCGCCGGCGAGCTTGACCCAGCCGAAGACCTCCGACGAGGAGGCGAGCAGCGCCGAGAGCCCGACCACGGCGGCGACGATGTGCAGCGCCATCCCGGCCGTCAGCCCGCGCACGGTCGCCCAGCCGGCGCGGCGCCCGCCGCTCAGCACGCGGCTCGTGAGCAGCGCCTGGTTCGGCCCCGGCGTCAGGAGCAGCACGACGGTGAGGCCGAGGAACGTGAGCACGCTTCGACGGTACCAATCGCCGCCGCGGATCTTGCTGTCACGTTCAGGTACGGGGCGGACAGTACGCCGGTAGATGGACGACCGCGGCGAGCGCTTCGAAGCGCTCTTCACCATCCACTACCCGGCGGTGCTGCGCTACTGCGCGCGGCGCGTGCCGGAAGGTCACGCCGACGACGCCGCGAGCAGCGCGTTCGCGATCGCCTGGCGCAAGCTCGACGACGTCCCGCGCGACGACCCGCTGCCGTGGCTGCTCGCGGTCGCCCGCCGGGTCGTCGCCAACCAGGCGCGCGCCCACCGGCGCCGCCTCGCGCTCGGCGAGCGGCTGCGCGCGCGCCTCCCGCCCGCGGCGGCGCCCGCGGACGACGGCGAGGCCGTGCGCGCAGCGCTGCGGCGGCTCCGGCGCGCCGACGCCGAGGTGCTGATGCTCGTCCACTGGGAGGGCCTCACCGCCGTCCAGGCGGCGCAGGTGCTCGGCGCGTCGCCGGCCGCCGTCCGCCAGCGCCTGCACCGCGCCCGCGAGCGGCTCGCGGCGGAGCTCGACCCGCCGCACGCCCGCCGTTCCGAAGCGGCCGTGCCCGAGCTCGAGGGGAGCGTGGGATGACCCGCCTGGAGGACCGCCTCGCCGCCGCCGACCCTGCGGCCGACCTGCGTCCCGATCCCGCTGAGCTGCGCAGCCGCAGCGCCGCGCTGACGGCCGCGCCGCCGCCGCGGCGGCCGCTCGCGGTCCGCCTCGCCCCGGCGCTCGCCCTCGCCGGCCTGGCCGTGATCGCGGTCGTCGTCGCGCTCGGCGCGCCGAAGGACGAGCGCGAGGCCGGCGCCGCCCCGAACGACCCCGGCGTCGTCCACCTGCGCACGGAGATCGACTGGCCGCCCGTCGCCGCCGAGGAGGAGGTCTGGCTGGCGCTCGACGGCAGCTCCGAGCAGCGGCTGATCCGGCTCGCCGACGGGACCGTGCTGCGCCGCGCCTACGTGCAACGGCGCGCCGGGCAGGAGCGGCTGCTCCGCAACCATCCGCAGATCCGCCTCGTGCGGCTCCTGACCGACGTCGACGAGAACCTGCTGCGCGGCCGGCTGCTGGAGCTGCGGCGCACGACCGTCGAAGGGCTGCCGGTGATCCTGGTCGCGCCGCGTGAGCAGCGCGGGGTGAGCGCGTACGTGGACGCGCACTTCAAGCGCCCGCTGTGGCTCGCCCGCGGCGAGCGGCGCGAGCGGGTGCTCGACTGGGACGTGCTCGCGGACACGCGCGGCGAACCGGGCGCTGACCGTCCCCGGCTAGGCGTGGCGATACAGTGGGAGCGTGACCGCCTTCTCGATCTTCCTCGCTGCGGGCCCGCGCCCGCTCGTGGCCGGTTAGCGGTTCCGGCATCGAAGGCCGGCGGTCACCAGGCAGGCCCCGACGGACGGCGCAGCAGCTCGCGCGGTCCGTCCAGAGCGGCCGCAGCGTCGGCGAGGCGCTGCGCCACCTGCACGTCCACGGCTCCGAGCCCGGCGCCCCGGCCGTCGCCGACGCGCTGGCGCGCTTCTTCGTCGAGCGCTGCGAGTCCCACCACGCCGGCTGGCGGGTCGTGCGGCAGGTGATCGTGGACTCGGCCGCCGACGCGCCGTGGGAGAAGTGCGCGCGCCGCGCCGTCCCGCAGGTGGCCGAGGATCTGCTCGCCCTGTCACGCGAGGGCGGACGCACGCCGCTCGTGCGCGCCCAGCACGTCGCCGCGATCCGGCGCGCCGAGCAGATCGCGCCGCACGTCGACCGCGCCGCGCTCCTCTCGGACCTGGGCCTGAGCCCGCGTGCGGTGTCGAGCGAGCGCTGGCAGTCCGCACTGGGCAGCGCGGTCCGCGCCCGCTCGCGCGAGCAGGTCGCCCGCAGCGTCGAACGCTCGCTCAGTGACTGAGTCGTCCCCGATCGCCGCGTGTCGCATCACCTGCACCGACGGCGGGACGATCGACGTGCGCGGCGAGCTGGACACGGTGGTCGGTGAGCTCCACAAGGTGTTCACCCGCCGCGAGCACACGTTCGCGATGCTCGACGACCTCGGCGGGACGCCCGTCGCGGTGCGCCCCGAGGCCGTCCTGCACGTACGGCCGCGCACCGAGCTGACCTAGCCGCTCGCCGCCCTGGCGAGCGAGATCTCCGTGACGACCGACGCCGCCAGGTCGCCGAGCAGCTGGACCTGCTCGGTGGTCCAGTGACGCGGCCGGCTGTCGATCACGCACAGCGTCCCGAGGGCGTGACCGCCGGCGTCGATCAGCGGAATGCCGGCGTAGGCGATCACGCCCATGTCGCGGATCGCGAGGTTGTCGCGCAGGACCTCGTGCTCGCGCGAGTCGGCGACGATCAGCGGCTCGCGGCTGGCCACCGCGTGCTGGCAGAACGAGTGGCTGAGCGGAGCCTGCCTCGCGCTGGCCCACGGCTCCGGCAGGCCCAGGCAGCTCTTGAAGAACTGGCGGTCGGAGTCCACGAGCGAGACGAGCGCCACGGGCGCGTTGAGCACGTGCGCGGCCACCCGGGCGAGGCGATCGAAGGACGGCGTGGCGTCGGAGTCCAGCAGGCCGGTCGCGTGCAGTGCCTCGAGCCGGTCGGAGTCGCGGGCCGCGGCGGCCGCGTCGAGCAGGGCCTGCCGCCGCTCGGCGCCGTTCTCGAGGCTGGGCGTCGGCGCGACGGTCCGCTTCCGCGAACCCGGGGTCGCCGCGCTGCCCCATCGCGTACGCGATGCGCATGATCGTGGCGTCGCGCACGAACTGGGCCGCGCTCACGCCCTCGCGGCCGGACTCGCGCTCGAGCAGCTTCCACAGCGCGTTGTCGAACCGCACGGTCGTGGCACGCATCGGCATGGGAGAAGCATACAGTCGATAGCGAATCCGATATCGCTTCGGCCGTTCGCGAGAAATATTGACCGCTGACGCGTTCGGTTAAGCCCCCGCTTTGGGTAAACGTGGCGCATGGACACCTGCGACGCCTTCGCCCGGATCTACGCCGACCACGCCAAGGGCGTCTATCTGGCGGCGTTGCGCGTGCTGGGGGACGGCGGGCTGGCCGAGGACGTGACGCAGGAGGTCTTCCTCGCGCATTGGCGCGGAAGCGGGTACGACGAGCGCCGCGGGGAGCTCGGCACGTACCTGCGGCTCCTGGCGCGCAGCCGGGCGCTCGACATCTGGCGCCGCAATCGCGTGGGCGAGCGGGCCCTGGCCCAGCTCGAGGACCGGACGGTGCTCGAGTCGTCCGCCGCCGAGACGCCGCAGCAGGTCGTCCTGCGCGCCGCCGATCGCGAGCGCGCCCGCGACGCCGTGCGGAGCCTCCCGCCCGATCAGCGCCGGGCGATCGGCCTCGCGTACTGGGCGGGCCTGACGGCCCAGGAGGCCGCCGACGTCGAAGGCGTCCCGCTCGGCACGGCCAAGAGCCGCGTGCGGCTCGGGCTGCACAAGCTCGCGCGCGATCCGGCGCTGGCCGCGACGTAGACCGCGGCGGGCGCCTGCCAGGCTGTATGGCGTGCCCCTGGCCACGATCGGCGACAGCTTCTCGGCGTTCTTCGACGCCGTCGGCGACTTCTTCGACAGCATCGCCGCGATCGGCTGGCCGTCGCTGTTCCTGGGCCTGCTGTGCTTCGCGATCTACCTGACGTTCCGGGCCCGCGCGTCGTTCAACATCCTGCGCGCCGCGTATCCCGACGAGCGCTTCGAGTTCAAGCGCATCTGGGGCGCCTACATCGCGGCGTACGGGTTCAACAGCGTCGTCCCGGCGCGCGGCGGCGACGTGATCCGCCTGTTCCTGACCAAGTCGTCGATCCCGAACTCGAGCTACCCGGCGGTGGCGTCGAGCTTCGCCGTCGAGCTGGTCTTCGACCTCTGCATCGCGATCCCGATCCTCGTGTTCGCGTTCACGCAGGGCGCGTTCCCGAAGCCCCCGGACTTCTCGTCGCTGCCCGCGTTCGACCTCGCGTTCTTCGCCTCGCACCCGCGCTTCACGCTGTTCGTGCTGACCGTGCTCGGCATCGCCGTGCTGGCCGGCTTCGCGCTGCTCTCGGCGCGCGTGCGGGCGTTCTGGGACCGCGTCCGCCAGGGCCTGACGATCCTGTCCGACCGCCGCCGCTACCTGCGCGAGGTGTTCGCGGTCCAGCTCGGCGGCTGGGTGTTCCGCTTCAGCGCGTTCTTCTTCCTGCTCGAGGCGTTCAACGTCGGCGGCTCAGTCCGCAACGTGCTGCTCGTGCTCGGCGTCAACGCGGTCGCGGCGCTCGTGCCGTTCACGCCCGGCGGCGCCGGCGTCCAGCAGGCGCTGCTCGTGAAGGTCTTCGCCGGCACGGCCGCGGGCGCGACCGTCGCCGCCTACTCGGTCGGGCAGCAGATCGCGATCGCCGCGTTCACGTTCGGCATGGGCTTCGCCGCGCTGTTCTTCGTCTTCAAGATCCGCTCGTTCAAGGAGGTCATCGCGCAGGGGCAAGCCGCGCGCGGGACCGAGCAGCAGGAGCCGCAGGCGGCGGCCTAGGACAGGCCTTGGCGCGCTTCGCGCACCAGCGTCACGGCCTCGGGGAAGACCGTCGCCATCACCGAGCGCAGCTGCTTGGCCTGCTCCTCGGCGCTGCCCTGCAGGTTGACCCGATCGAGCGCGGCACACGTCATGTCGACAGCGAGCTTGATCGCGTTGTCGGCCCAGGCCAGGGACTGGGACGACTGCATCTGCTCGGCCATCTCCTGAAGCCGCTTCTGAAAATCGGGATCGTTGAAGAATCCTCCGAAGCCTTCCATGCAGGAGATCCTACAATCGCGGCGCCGTGGCCCATCGTTCGCCTGCACAGCTCGAGCTCCAGCGCCGCGTCGAGTCGTTGATCGCGCTCGCCGCGCCCGCGCTCGACCTGCTGCTGTACGCGGGCGACCGGGTCTCGCGCATCGCGGGCCGCAATCAGATCGATCCCGGAGCCGCCCAAGCGGCTCGACCGGCCGTCCGGCGAGCGCGGCTAGGATCTTCGGCTCCGTGGCCGTCGTCGCCGATCCTCAGCAGCAGCTCTCGTGGGAGGCGAGCCGCCGCAAGCCCGCCGGCATCGCCGCGCTGCTCGCCGCCGTCTGCATCCTCGGCGGCTCGATCTGGAGCACGACGCTCGGCTCCGACTTCCCGCGCGCGCCGCTGATCGAGTCGCTCGCGAACCTGCAGGCCGAAGGCCCGATCGGCGGTGCCCAGAGCCTGCGCATCGCCGGCCTGCAGTGGATCGTGGACAGCTTCGGCTCGCTGCTCGCGATCGCCGCGGTGCAGGCGATCGGGTGGATCGCGCTCGGCCTGGCCGCGACGTTCCTCGCGGCCGCGACGCGCGCCCGCCGCGAGGAGTTCCCGACGATCGCGATGTACGTGCCGCTCGTCGGCGCGATCCTGATGGCGATCTCGTTGCTGCTCGGCGCCGTCGGCACCAACCTCGCCATCAGCGACGTGCTCGACGGCCCGCGCACGGTCGACGCGGTGAGCGACATCGGCGGCCAGCCGCTGCTCTCGATGGCGGCGATCTTCGAGCTGCTCGGCCCGCTCGTCGTCGGCGTCGGCATCGTGCTCGTCTCGCTCAACGCGATGCGCGCGGGCCTGCTGACCCGCTTCCTCGGGATCCTCGGCATGATCACCGGCGCGTTCATCGGCCTCAACATCGGCCCGGCGCCGATCCTGCAGACCTTCTGGCTCGTCGCGGTCGCCGTGCTGTTCTTCGGCTACGCGCCCGGCGCGGCCGGCGTCCCGCCCGCCTGGAGCACCGGCCAGGCCGAGCCGTGGCCGAGCCAGCAGGAGCTCGCCGAGGCGCGCCGCGCCGAGCAGGCCCGGCGCCGCGGCGAGGACCCCGACGCCGCGCCCGAGCCCGAGCCCGAGCCGGTCGCGGCGGGCGCCGGCCACCCGAGCTCCAAGAAGCGCAAGCGCAAGCGCCGCGGCTAGGCCGCGGCCAGCTCGCCGAGGACCTTGAGCACCTGGTCGTCGTGCGTCTTCGGCGACGCCTTCGGGATCACGTGCACGACCGTGCCCGAGCCGTCGATGATGAACGTCGCGCGCTTGGCGCCGAAGTACGTCTTGCCGTACATCGACTTCTCGCCCCAGACGCCGTAGGCGTCGCAGACCGCGTGGTCGGCGTCGGCGAGCAGCGTGAAGTTGAGCGACTGCCCGGAGTGGAACTTCTTGATCGCCGCGACGGGGTCGGGCGAGACGCCGACGACGGTCGCGCCCGCGGCGTCGTACTCCGGCGCGCGGTCGCGGATCCCGCACGCCTGGGTCGTGCAGCCCGGCGTGTCGGCCTTGGGGTAGAAGTAGAGGACGACCGTCTGGCCCGCGCAGCGAGGACAGCGAGACGTCCTCGCCGTCCTGGTCGGGCAACGTGAAATCGGGGGCCTTCTCGCCGGCTTCGATCATTCGCAGGTCCTCATTTCAGGATTCGGGAGAGCCGCCGGTCCTTCAGCACGCGGCCCTCGGTCTGGCAGTTCGGGCAGTAGCTCATCACGTAGTCCTCGTAGAAGACCGCCTCGAGCTCGGTGCCGCAGCGCGGGCACGGCTCGCCCTGGTGGGCGTGGATCCGGGTCGGCTTCGGGAACTTCTCCGGGAGCGGGAGCTGGACCGCCTCCTCGTAGACGTCGAGGACCCGCCCGAGCTCGCCGACGATCGCGCGTGCCGAGCGCCTCGACCTCGGCCTCGGAGAGGTCGTTGCCGCGCTTGAAGGGCGACAGCTGGGCGGCGTGCGAGGATCTCGTCGACCCACGTGCGGCCGACGCCGGCGATCACCCGCTGGTCGCGCAGCATCGTGTGCAGCGGGCGCGGCTCGTCGAGCGCGCGCGGCGAGGTCCTCCGGGACGTCGGGCCAGGCCTCCGGCCCGAGGTTCGCCAGCGCCTCGTCGGCCGCGACCGCGTCCGGGCGCAGCAGCTTGATCCAGGCCGCCTGCTTGGTGCCGAACTCGCGCACGCGCAGCTCGCGGTCGCCGGGCAAGCGCAGCAGCACGCGGGCGGTGCGGTCGCGCAGCGACGCCCGCTTGTCGAACAGCTGCATCCGCCCCGCGCTCATCAGGTGCGTAAGTAACGTCAGCGGCTCGCCGCCGGCGGTCTCGACGTCGAGCATCAGCAGCTTGCCGCGACGGCGCACGCCGGTGAACGTGGCGCCGTCGATCGCGTGCAGCGGCGGGTCGAACGTCTTGAGCGCGTTCAGGCCCGGCGTCATCGCCGACTCGATCGTCTCGCCCGGCAGCGCCTCGTCGAGCCGCCGCGCCACGATCTCCATCTCCGGCAACTCGGGCATACCGGCCGAAAGACAGTACCGTCAGCCGCCGCTTGGAGCACCCTGGGTGCGACAGGCAGCGGCGGAGATCGGCAGGAAGGCGGTGCGGGAGCTGGAGGCGCTCGTCGGCGTGTCCTCGCCCGTCGGGCGACGTGCCCGGCGCCGAGGAGAGCCTGGCCGTCTGCGCGGCGCTGCTTCCGGACGCGGCCGAGATCGAGCGCATCCCGTGCTCCTCGCCGGGCCACGCGCCCGACCTCGTCGCCCGCCTGCGCGGCACCGGCACGCGGCGGCTGCTGCTGCTCGGGCACGTCGACACCGTGATCGCGCACCCCGACCACAAGCCGCTGGCGGACGTCGGCGGCAAGCTGCTCGGCTCCGGCACGATCGACATGAAGGGCGGCGTCGTGCTGTCGATCGGCGTCATGCGCGCGCTCGCCCGCCGGCCCGACGCCTACGCCGAGACCGCGCTGCTGCTCGTCTGCGACGAGGAGTGGCGCACGGGCGACCTGGCCCACGTGCAGCGCTTCGCCGGCTGGGACGCGTGCCTGTGCTTCGAGGGCGGCGAGCAGACGCCGGACGGCGTCGACGGCGTCGTCGTGCGCCGCAAGGCGGCCGGCACGATCCACGTGACCGCGCACGGCCGCGCCGCGCACTCCGGCTCCGCGCCCGACCGCGGCCGCAACGCCCTGCTCGCGCTCGCCGCCGCCGCCCAGGCGGTCGCCGCCGGCCACGACCCGCAGGGGCCCGCGCACCTCTCGGCCGTGCCCACGATCCTGCGCTCCGGCGAGGCGTTCAACGTCGTGCCCGGCGCGGGCGAGCTGTACTGCGACTGCCGCGCCGACGAGCTGGACGCGATCGAGGACATCCTGGCCGCGATCCCGGACGAGCACGCGGGCGTGCGCCTGGAGCCGCGGCTGATCCGCCGCTGGCCGGGCATGCACTCCGAGACCGCGGTCGCGCCCGTGCTCGAGCGCGCGGCGGCCGCGCTCGGCCGGCCGGTCGTCGGCCGCTCGCGCGGCGGGGCGAGCGACGCGAGCCACTTCGCGAGCGCGATCCCGGTGACCGTCGACGGCCTCGGCCCGCGCGGCGGGAAGGCGCACAACCCGGAGGAGTTCGTGCTCGCCGAGTCGCTCACGCCGCGCGCCGAGGTCGCCCTCGCGCTCGTGCAGGCCGTCCTACGGCCGGGCGAGTGACTCGAGCTCGCGCGGCCGCAGCAGCACGAGCAGCTCGCCGGAGCCGCGCTCCACGCGCACGGCGGCGACCCCGCCCTTCTTGAAGTCGACGCGCCCGCCGGTGAGGTCGTGCACGACCTGCGAGAAGCTCGGCTCGTGGCCGACGACGAGCACGCGCGGGTCGCCTTCGCCGGCGTGCGCGAGCAGCAGCTCGAGCGCATCCTCGCGGTCGAACCCGTCGGCGAGGACCGGGACCTCCTGCGGCTCGATGTTGAGCGCCCGGCAGGCGAGCCGCGCCGTGTCGCGCGAGCGGACCTTCGGGCTCGTGTAACAGGCGGCGAACTCGACGCCGAGCCGCGCGAGCCCCGCGCCCGCCGCGATCGCCTGGCGCTCGCCGCGCGCGGTCAGCTCGCGGTCGGCGTCGGACGGCTTGGAGTCGTGGGGCACGGCCTCGCCGTGCCGGAGCATCCACAGCTGCGGCGGCATCGGCGCGTGAGAGTAGCGATCGGGCTCAGTACGAGCGGATCGGCGGGCCGACCCGGGTCCTGCCGTCGTCGCCCGTCCAGCGCACGCGGTAGCGCTGCTTGTCCCGGTGCGCGACCGTGAGGCCGTAGACGCCGGTGGAGGTCGTGGTCGAGCCGCCGCAGCACCTTCCAGCGGCTCGACTTGGTGCGCTTGATCTCGATCGTCACGCGCGTGGCGCGGCGCTGCGGCCGGATCAGGCCCCAGAGCGAGTCGGTGTCGCCGTAGTTGTCGACCGCGAGCGGGTTCGCGAACGCGCGGAAGGCGGGCTTGCGGCGGCCGTCGGAGCGCATCAGCCCGCTCTCGAAGCCGCCGAAGCGGTAGCCCTCGTCGCGCGGTAGGTCGTCGCGCATCAGGTACTGCGAGAACCACTTCACGCGCGGGTTGACGTAGGCGATGTGCTCGGCGATCGCCTGGTAGGCCGGTTGGCGCTCGAGCGAGACGCCGGACAGCCTGTCCGGGCATGGACTGGATGCCGAACTCGGTCAGGTAGATCGGCAGGCCGCTTCGGCAGCCCGCGCGCCTTGCGCGGCCTTGTCGAGCGCGCTCGTCAGCCGCGGGAGGACGCCGATCGTCACGTCGTCCTTCTCCGGCGACACCCAGCGCGGCCCGCTGCGGGTCGTGTACGCGTGGTGCGCGTAGCCGTCGGCCGGCAGCCGTTCGCACTTGCGCGTCTTCTTGTACTTGCGATTCAGGCACGCCGTCTGGCGCAGGAACGCGAGCGGGAAGACGACGTTCGAGTTGCCGCGCGGCGCGGTCTCGCCGATCAGGATCTTGTCGCGCCTGGTCGTGTCGATCCGGCGCAGCGCGCTGTGCGCCGCGCGGTAGAGGCCGCGGTAGAGCTTGGGCGAGTACGGCCGGTCGTCGACGTACTGCGGGCCGAGGAAGTCCGGGTGGTTGGGCTCGTTCCACACCGACCACATGTCGATCGCGGCGCCGTAGCGGCGGGCGACGGCGGTCACCCAGTGGCCGAACATGCGCGCGTTCGGCCGGCTGATCTGGTTCTTCTTCGACTTCGTCGCCCAGCGCGGCACCGGGCCGCTGAGCGTGAACAGCAGCTTCAGCTGCGTGGTTGCGCGCGCTCGTCGACGAGGCGGTCGAGCCTGTCCCAGGTGCCGCGCGGATACGCCTCCGGGTCGCGCGCGTCGAAGCGCGGCTTGCGCTTGGCCTTCGGGCGCGGCGCGAACGAGCGCCAGTAGACGATCTGGCGCACGTGCGTGACGCCGAACGCGCGGATCTGGCGCATCGTCGTCGTCGCGCTGCGTGTCGTCGAGCAGCTCGCGTGGGCGCCTCGAAGCTCATGATCTGCCGCGGGGACGCGTCAGCGGCCGCCGGGACGGCGAGCAGGGCGAAGATGACGGTGGCGAGGACGCGTGTGCGCATCGGGTTCCCTCAACACCCGGGACCCGTCCCGGGTTGCGGTAGTGAGAAGTAGCATGCCGCGGCCGTGACCCTGCCGCCGTTGCTGCTGCACGAACCGCTCGAGGCGTTCCTCGACGCCCGCGGGCTGGGCACCGGCCCGCTCGCCGCCGAGCCGATCGGCGAGGGCCACTCGAACGTGACGTACGTGGTCCGCGACCGCTGGGTGCTGCGGCGGCCGCCGCGCGGCCCGCTGCCGCCCTCGGCGCACGACGTGCTGCGCGAGGCGCGGCTGCTGCTGGCGCTCGAGGGCGCCCCCGTGCGCGTCCCGCGCGTGGTCGCCACGTGCGACGACGAGGCGGTCACCGGCGCGCCGTTCTACGTCATGGAGCGGGTGGACGGCGACGTGCTGCAGGCCGAGCTGCCGGCGGCGCTCGACGACGAGCGCTCGCGAGCCCGGATCGCCGACGAGCTGGTCGACGCGCTCGTCGAGGTGCACGCCGTCGACTGGCGCGCCCGCGGTCTCGAGGGCTACGGCAAGCCGAGCGGCTACCTCGAGCGCCAGCTGCGCCGCTTCTCCGGCCTCTGGGACGTGCTGCGCACGCGCGAGCTGCCGGCGCTCGACGAGGTCACGCGCTGGCTCGCCGCCCACGTGCCCGAGTCCGGCCCGTCGACGATCGTGCACGGCGACTTCCGGCTCGGCAACGCGATGTTCGCGCCGGGCGCGCCGCCGCGGCTGGCCGCGATCTTCGACTGGGAGCTGGCCACGATCGGCGACCCGCTCGCCGACGTCGGCTACCTCGCCGCGACGTGGGCGCAGGCCGGCGAGCCGGACCAGACGCTGTTCGCGCTCGGCGCCGTCACGCGGCTGCCGGGGTTCCCGCGGCGCGAGGCGCTGGTCGCCCGCTACGAGGAGCAGTCGGGCCGCGCGATGACCGACCTGCGCTGGTACATGACGCTCGCGCTCTGGAAGTCGGCGATCTTCCTCGAGGGCTCGTACCGCCGGCGGCTGGCGGGCACGACCGAGGACGCGTTCTTCGACCGCCTCGAGACCGGCGTGCCCGAGCTCGCGGAGCGAGCGCTCGCTACCGCCCGTACAGGAGCTTGACGAGCCGCCCGAGCGCCTTCGTGGTGCGCGCGCGGTACGGGAACATGTGCACGTCGCGCCGCAGCGCGAAGCGCGTGACGAGGATCGACTGCTGGCGCGTGTACTTGCGGATGCCGGCCGCGCCGTGGCGCACGCCGAGGCCCGAGCCCTTCCAGCCGCCCATCGGCAGCTCGAGCGCGAAGTAGTTGATGTCGACGTCGTTGACGCACGCGAAGCCGCTCTCGATCCGGCGCGCGAGCGCCTCGCCGCGCGCGCGGTCCTTCGTCCAGACCGACGCGCCGAGCCCGTACGGCGAGTCGTTGGCCAGCCGCAGGGCCTCCTCCGCGTCCGCGACCTTCATCAGCGGCAGCGTCGGCCCGAACGTCTCCTCGGTCATCGCCGTCATCGAGTGGTCGACGTCCGCGAGCACGGTCGGCTCGAAGAACCGCCCGGAGCCCTCGCGGACCGCGCCGCCGGTGATCACGCGCGCCCCCGCGTCGCGCGCCTGCTCGACGTGGCGGCGCACGATGTCGAGCTGCGGCGCGAACGTCATCGCCCCGACCTCGACCGAGCCCGGGCCGTTCGGCGCGCCCTGGCGCAGCGCCCCGACCTTGCCCGCCACGAGCCCGACGAAGCGGTCGTAGACCGGCGCCTCGACGTACACGCGCTCGACCGAGATGCAGGTCTGCCCGCCGTTCTGCATCGAGTAGTAGGCGGCGGCGTTGGCCGCGCGCTCGAGGTCGGCGTCGGCGAGCACGATCATCGGGTCCTTGCCGCCGAGCTCGAGCGACACCGGCGTGAGCGTCCGCGCCGCACGCTCCATGACCTTCTTGCCGGTGGCGGTGGAGCCGGTGAACATCACCATGTCGACGGCGTCGACCAGCGCGGCGCCGGTCTCGGCGCCGCCGATCGCGACGCTGAACACGCCCTCGGGCAGCGCCGCTCGCGAGCAGGCCCTCGGCCAGCAGCAGCGAGGTCAGCGGCGTGATCTCGGACGGCTTGAGCACGACGGCGTTGCCGGCCGCGAGCGCCGGGATGCAGTCCCCGAACGAGTTGTTGAGCGGGTAGTTCCACGGCCCGATCACGCCGACGACGCCGACCGGCCGGTGGCGGACGACGAGCTTGCGGCCGGCCACGAACGGGCTCGAGGTGTGGACCTTCTCGTCGCCGAGGTACTTCGGCGCGCGCTTGGCCCAGAAGCCGAGCGCGGCGGCGCCGTAGGCGACCTCGGCCATCAGCGCGTCCTCGTGCGTCTTGCCGCTCTCGGCGACGATCGTGCTCGACGACGCGGTCCGTGTTCTCCACCAGCCAGCGCCGCATCGCGCGCAGCACGCGGCCGCGGCCCTCGAAGCCGAGCGCCTCCCAGCCGGGCTGGGCGGCGCGCGCCCGCGCCACCAGCGCGGCCACCTCGTCCGGCTCGGTGACCGGGCACGCTGCGGATGACCGCCCCGGTGGCGGGGTTCTCGACTCGATCGATCGCTGCACGAGCCGCCGGACTCTACGCCGCGGCGAGCTTCTCGATGCGCGCTTCCTGCGTCGGCCGGTCGCGGGCGTCGGTGGACAGCGAGCCGATCGTGTCGACGACGTCCTGGCCCGTGGTCACCTCGCCGAACACGGTGTGCTTGCCGTCGAGCCACGGGCACTCGTCGCGCGTCACGATGAAGAACTGCGAGCCGTTCGTGTTCGGCCCCGCGTTCGCCATCGCCAGCGCGTACTTGACGATCTTGTGGTCGTTGATCTCGTCCTTGAACGTGTAGCCCGGACCGCCGGTGCCGGTGCCCTGCGGGCAGCCGCCCTGGATCATGAAGTCGGGGATCACGCGGTGGAAGATCAGGCCGTCGTAGAACCCGTCCCCTGCCAGGCGGCGGAAGTTCTCGACCGTCTCGGGTGCGTCCTCGTCGAACAGCTCGAGGACGATGTCCCCGTGGTTCGTGGTCATCGTCATCTGCGACATGCGCAGACGAGCGCTAGGCGTCAGGCGCGCGCGGGCTCGACGCGCAGCGTGTGGCCGCGGACGTCGGTGCCGTCGACCGCCCCGGCGACGCGCACGGCCTCGTCGGCGGGCACCTCGAGCAGCGCGAAGCGCTCGAGCAGGCGCACGTTGCGCACCGCCTCGCCGTCGAGCCCCGCCTGCGAGGTGACGGCGTGGATCAGGTCGGCCTCGGCGAGCCCGGCGGCGCGGCCGCCGCTGGCGATCAGCTTCACGTAGCTGCCGTTGCCGACCGCCGCCGTCTCGCTGTCGCGCGGCTTGCGGTGGCGCCGCGCGCGTCGGCTCCTTGACCGGCGCCGGGCCGACGTGCGCGCCCTCGGCCCACGGCGAGATGCGCGTGCCGGCGTTCTTCTCGATCGCCTCCAGGTCGCGCCGCTGGCGCGGCTCGACGAACGTGATCGCGCGGCCCGAGCGGCCGACGCGGCCCGTGCGGCCGATCCGGTGCACGTAGACGTCGGGCGAGGTCGGGATGTCGAAGTTGACGATGTGCGTGACCGCCGCGATGTCGAGCCCGCGGGCGGCGACGTCGGTGGCCACGAGGATCGGCAGGCGACCGCTCTTGAACGAGATCATCACGCCGTCGCGCGAGCCCTGCGACATGTCGCCGTGCAGCGCCTTCACGTTCATGCCCTTGTCGCGCAGCGTGCGGTAGAGCTGCTCGGTGCGGATCTTGGTGCGCGCGAAGACGATCGCCTGCGTGGGCCGCTCGGCCTCGAGCACGCGCGCGAGCGAGCTGACCTTGTCGGCCGGCTTCGTCTCGAGGTAGAACTGCTCGACGGTGTCGATCGTCAGCGTCGCCGCCTTCACCTTGACCATCACGGGGTCGTAGAGGTGGCGCTCGGCGAGCGCCGCGGATCGGGGGCGGCATCGTCGCGCTGAAGAGCGCCGTCTGGCGGCCGTTGGGCGTGAAGGAGAGGATCTTCTCGACGTCCTCGAGGAAGCCGAGGTCGAGCATCTCGTCGGCCTCGTCGAGCACGAGGTAGCGGCACGAGTGCAGCATCAGCGAGTGGCGCGAGATCAGGTCGAGCACGCGGCCGACGGTGCCGACCACGATCGGCGCCCCGTGCTTGAGGTAGGCCTGCTGGTCGCGGATCGGGGCGCCGCCGAACACGGCGACGGGGTTGATGCCCTTGGGCGCGCCGTACGCGCGCAGCGCCTGCGTCACCTGGATGCAGAGCTCGCGCGTCGGCGTCAGCACGAGCGCCTGCACGTCGGGATCCGACGGGTCGACCTGCTGGATCATGGGCAGGCCGAACGCCGCTGTCTTGCCGGTCCCGGTCTGGGCCTGGCCGATCACGTCGCGCCCTTCGAGCAGGACGGGGATCGACTGCTCCTGGATCGGGCTCGGTGTCTCGTAGCCCACGTCCTTGAGGGCGGAGAGGATGTCCTCGGAGAGGCCGAGGTCCGCGAATGTCGTCATCTGTTGTGAGAGGACTTTAGGAGGCAGCCCGCTACGCTGCCCCGCCGATGACGCTCACCGTGGTCGGATCCATCGCGTTCGACGCCGTCGAGACCCCCTCGGACAGCCGTCCGCGGATCCTCGGCGGGGCCGCCGTGCACTTCTCGCTCGCCTCGTCGTTCCTCGCCGAGACCCGCGTCGTCGGGCCGGTCGGCGACGACTTCGGCGACGCCGAGTACGACATCCTGCACGCGCGCGGCGTGATCACCGACGACATCGAGCACGTGCCGGGCGGCAGGACGTTCTTCTGGTCCGGCCGCTACGAGCGCGACCCGAACATCCGCCACACGCTGCAGACGGACCTCAACGTCTTCGAGCACTTCCAGCCGAAGCTGTCGGACGCCTCGCGCGCGGCCGAGACCGTCTTCCTCGCGAACATCATGCCCGACCTCCAGCGCCAGGTCCGCGAGCAGTGCGACCAGGCGCGCTTCGTCGCGATGGACACGATGAACCTCTGGATCGACATCGCGCGGCCGTCGCTGATGGAGGTCGTCGCCGGCGTCGACTGCCTGATCGTCAACGACGAGGAGCTCAAGCAGCTCACCGACGAGCCCAACCTCGTGCGCGCCGCCCGCGCGGTGCACGCGTGGGGCCCGCGCGTGGTGATCGCCAAGCAGGGCGAGCACGGCGCCGGCATGTACACGCCCGACGGCGTGTTCGCGCTCCCGGCCTACCCGACCGCCGACGTGGTCGACCCGACCGGCGCCGGCGACACGTTCGCCGGCGGCTTCATGGGCTACGTCGCCGCCCACGTCGGCGAGGAGATCACCGACGGGCTGCTGCGGCGCGCGATCGCCTACGGCACGGCGCTGGCGTCGTTCAACGTCGAGGCGTTCGGCACCGAGCGGATGCAGACCCTGACCGGCGACGAGATCGCCGGCCGCGTGGCCGAGCTGCAGCAGGTCGTGCAGTTCGACGCCGCGCCGATCCCGCTGCGTTCCTGAAGCTTCAGGAACGGCTCAGGAATCCTCAGGTTGCGGCCGCCGTGCGGCCGTAGCTTCCTCCGCATGACCACAGTGATCGATATGACCCGCGTCGAGGCGCTCGTCGAGCGCGTGATCGACGAGACCGGTGCCGCGATGAGCGTGCCGCTGGTCCTGATCGGCCAGCGCCTCGGCCTCTACCGCGCGATGGCCGACGGCGCCCCCGTCGACGCCGCCGTGCTCGCCGCCCGCACCGGCACGCACGAGCGCTACGTGCACGAGTGGCTGGCCCACCAGGCGGCGAGCGGCTTCGTCGCCTACGACCCGGACGCCGAGACGTTCACGCTCCCGCCCGAGGCGGCGGCCGTGCTCGCCGACGAGGACGGCCCGGCCTACCAGGGCGGCATGTTCCAGTCCGTCAGCGCCGCGATCCGGGCGCAGGATGCGGTGCTCGAGCGCTTCCGCAGCGGTGACGGCCTCGGCTGGCACGAGCACCACCACGATCTGTTCGACGGCGTCGCCGGCCTCTTCGGCATCGCGTACCGCGCCCACCTCGTGGCGGACTGGATCCCGGCGCTCGACGGCGTGCAGGAGCAGCTCGAGGCCGGGATCGACGTCGCCGACGTCGGCTGCGGCCTCGGCATCTCGACGATCCTCCTGGCCGAGGCGTTCCCGCGCTCGCGCTTCGTCGGCTTCGACGTCCACGCGGAGTCGATCCACGCGGCGCGCGAGAACGCCCGCGCCGCCGGCGTCAGCGACCGCGTCACGTTCGAGGTCGCGACCGCCGCCGGCTACCCGGGCGAGGGCTACGGCCTCGTCGCCTGCTTCGACGCCCTGCACGACATGGGCGACCCGGCCGGCGCCGCCGCCCACGTGCTCCGGACGCTCGCCGAGGACGGCACGTGGATGATCGTCGAGCCGAGCGCGGGCGACAGCGTCGAGGAGAACCTGCACCCGCTCGGCCGGCTGCGCTACGCGTTCTCGAGCCTCGTCTGCACGCCCGGCTCGCTGGCTCAGGACGGCCGCGCCGGCCTCGGCACGCTGGCGGGCGAGCGGCGCCTGAGCGAGGTCATCCGCGCCGGCGGCTTCACGCGCGTGCGGCGCGCGGCCGAGACGCCGTTCAACATGATCCTCGAGGCGCGGCCCTGAGCCGGTAGCCGGCTCCGCGCACGGTCTCGAGCCGGCCCGCGTCCGGGCCGAGCTTGCGCCGCAGCGCGGAGACCACGACCTCGACGACGTTCGACCCGCCCGTCCAGTCGTAGCCCCACACGTCGCGCAGGAGCGCCGCGCGCTCGACCACCTGGCCCGCACGGGCCTCGAGGTAGCCGAGCACGTCGGCCTCCAGCCGCGTGAGGCCGGCCGGGCGGGCGTCGCCGGGCTCGGCGAGCCGCTCGCGCTCGCCGAGCCCGGTCAGCCAGCCGTCGACGGAGGCGGGCCCGAAGTCGACGCAGACGGAGCTCTCGACGCCCTCCAGCGGCAGGTAGCCCATGACCAGGGAGCACGACTGGTCGGCCTCGACGAAGTCCGCCGCCCGCCCGTAGACGCGCCGCAGCTGCGGGCGCCGCTCCATGTAGACGCGGGTGGCG
The DNA here is from genome assembly GCA_963843485.1 of uncultured Solirubrobacteraceae bacterium. GTDB lineage: Bacteria > Actinomycetota > Thermoleophilia > Solirubrobacterales > Solirubrobacteraceae > DASSUW01. The sequence goes on from CAWJKK010000006.1 coordinate 110,784, forward strand.
TCGAGCAGCAGCGCGGCGCCGGCCTCGTAGGTGGTGGCGGCCATCCAGCGCAGGAAGAGCGCCGTCTGCCCGCCCGGCAGGCGGTCGCCGCGCAGGTGGGCGCGCCAGGCTCCGGCCAGCGGGTCGGCGTCGAGCAGCCGCGCGGGCACCGCCTGCGGGTCGCACAGGCAGGAGACGCCGCTGATCGCGCCGTCGCGGTCGCGCGCGACGAGGAAGGCCTCCGGGACGGCCGTCGAGCCACGCTCGGGCCAGCTCGCCCTCGCCCGTCAGCCGGGCGATCGCGTCGGCGTCGTCGGGCCGCGCAGGCTCGAGGCCGTGCTCGTCCGCGGCCGGCGGGAAGAACACGCCGCGCACGGCGCGGTTCTCGATCAGGTAGATGACGTCGGCGGTGTAGCGGTGCAGCTCGCGCGGCGGGGCGCCGCGCAGCTCCGAGCGCAGGCGGCTCCAGGCGGCGGCGCGCAGCCGCCAGTAGGCGCTCGGGTCGGCCGCGCGCAGCAGCGCGGCGGTCGCCTCGCGCACCGTGTCGTGCACGACGAGCCCGTCGGCGGCCTGGGCCACGAACGGCAGCGCGCGCAGGCGCTCGTAGGCGCCGCCGTCGTCGTCCGGCAGCATCGCCGCGAGCAGCGAGCGCGTGGTCCGGCGGGTCAGCGCGGCCGCGTCGAGCGCGCGCCGCGTCGGCGCGTCGAGCCCGTCGAGGTACGCGCGCGCCAGCTCCTCGCCGACCGCGCCGGCGGCGACCTCGCCGAGCGCCAGGTGCGGCCGGTCGCGCAGCGCCCAGGCGGCGAGCTGCAGGCTCAGCGGGTGGCCGTGCGCGATCAGGTTGATGCCGCGCGCCGCGGCCGGCTCGACGCCGTCGCGCCGCAGCAGCGCGATCGCGTCCTCCGGCGGCAGGTTGTCGAGCGCGACGCCGCGCAGCAGCGGCCCGTAGCTGCGCCAGCGGTCGGCGGGCACGGCGCGCCCGGCGATCACCACGCGCACGTGGGCGGGCAGGGCGGGCACGAAGGTCCGGCACAGCCAGTCGTCGAGCGCGAGCAGCAGCTCGGCGCCGTCGATGCAGAGCACGACCTGGTCGCCGCGCGCGGCGAGCGCGGCGGCGGCGACCTCGAGCGAGGGCGGCCCCGCCTGGCCCGACACCGCGGCGAGGAAGGCGCCCTGCGTGCAGTGGAAGGTGTGCGCGTCGGCGTACACGACCTCCGCGCCCGCGGCCCGCGCGTCGGCGGCGAACGCGCGCACCAGTGTCGACTTTCCGACACCCGCCAGGCCGTGCACGTACGCGACGACGGGGCCGCCGGGCGCGAGCAGCTCGCCCAGCAGGGCGCGCTCGGCGCCCCGGCCCGCGATCTCACCGGCGCGGTCCTGCAGCAGCGTTCCAAGGGTCCCGGGCACGGCGCGACACTACGGGCGCGTTCACGCGCCGTAAATGCGGGTGGCCGTACCGGCCGGCGGGTAGCATCCGCACCGTGGGCTGGACGATGCTCTACCTGTTCGTCGCGCTCAAGGTGCCGATCTTCCTGGCCGGCGGCCTGATCTGGTGGGCGGTGCGGCAGGAGCCGCCGCTCGACGAAGGCCGTGACGAAGGCGGCAGCGGCGACCGGCCGCACCCGGTCCCGCGGCTCCCGCGCGCCCCGCGCCGCGGCCCGCACGGCGAGGCCCCGCTCCCGGCGCCCGCCGCGTGTGCGGCGCGCCCGCCATAAGGGCTCGCGACCGCCAGCGGTGACAGACTTCCGCGCGTGAACGCGACGTCCGTCCTCTCCGACGGCACGATCCGGCGGTTCGTCGACGACGGCCGGATCGTCATCGAGCCGTGGGACCCGGGCCTCGTGCAGCCCGCCTCGGTCGACCTGCGGCTCGGCAACTCGTTCCGCGTCTTCCACAACCACCGGGTGACGGCGATCGACCTGCGCGAGCCGCCGACGAACCTGACCGAGGAGGTCGTGATCGAGGAGGGCGACCCGTTCGCGATCCATCCGGGCGAGTTCGCCCTCGGGCGCACGCTCGAGCGCGTCGAGCTGCCCGACGACGTCGTGGCCCGGATCGAGGGCAAGTCGAGCCTCGGCCGCCTCGGCCTGATCGTGCACGCGACCGCCGGCTTCGTCGACCCCGGCTTCAAGGGCACGCTGACGCTCGAGATCACCAACCTCACGCGCGTGCCGATCAAGCTCTACGCCGGGCTGCTGATCGCGCAGCTCTCGTTCATGACGCTCGACGCACCCGCCGAGCGCCCCTACGGCTCGGAGGCGCTGGGGTCGCATTACCAGGACCAGGTGGCGGCCACCGAGTCCCGGTACATGCGGTAGGTTCCCGGCCGTGCTGCAGGCGCTGATCACCTTCGCCCAGGCCGCCGCCGAGGAGGAGGAGAGCTCGAAGACGGCGTTCTACGTCGCCGGCGCCGTGCTCGCCGCCTTCGCGGTCATCGTCGCCGCGATCGGGATCCGCTCGCACGAGACGTTCCCGTCGAGCCGCGGGGCCTCGACGGCGATCATGGGGCTCGCCGCGCTGCTCGTCGTCGCCGTGATGGCGACCGCCGTCCTGACCGCCTGAGCGCGCCGCGGGAGCCCATGCCGCACAATGTCCTCATGGGTTCCGAGGATCAGACTTCCACGAGCGGTGACGGCGTAGCCACGGCGGCCGAGACCCTCACGATCACCGACAACCGGACCGGCAGCACCTACGAGGTGCCGATCAAGGACGGGACCGTGCGGGCGATCGACCTGCGCGACATCAAGGTCGACGACGACGACTTCGGCCTCATGACGTACGACCCGGCGTTCATGAACACCGCGTCGTGTCGCAGCGCGATCACCTACATCGACGGCGACAAGGGCATCCTCGAGTACCGCGGCTACCCGATCGAGCAGCTCGCCGAGCAGTCCACCTACCTCGAGGTCGCGTACCTGCTCGTCCACGGCGAGCTGCCGACGCAGCCGCAGCTCGACGAGTGGACGCACGAGATCACGATCCACACGTTCGTGCACGAGAACGTCAAGAAGTTCATGGAGGGCTTCCGCTACGACGCCCACCCGATGGGCATGCTGCTCTCCTCGGTCGGCGCGCTGTCGACGTTCTATCCCGACGCGGCGCAGATCAAGGACCCGGAGATCCGCTACTCGCACGTGATCCGGCTGATCGCCAAGCTGCCGACGCTCGCGGCGTTCGCCTACCGCCACAACATGGGCCAGCCGTACGTCTATCCGGACAACGACCTCTCCTACCCCGGCAACTTCCTGAACATGCTGTTCAAGATGACCGAGCTCAAGTACAAGCCGAACCCGCGGCTGGAGCGCGCGCTCGACGTCCTGTTCATCCTCCACGCCGACCACGAGCAGAACTGCTCGACGACGGCGGTGCGCTCGGTCGGCTCGTCGCAGGTCGATCCGTACTCGGCCGTCGCGGCCGGCGTCGCGGCGCTCTACGGCCCGCTGCACGGCGGCGCCAACGAGGCCGTCCTGCGGATGCTGCGGCGGATCGAGACGAAGGAGAACATCCCGGACTTCATGAAGGGCGTGAAGGACGGCAAGGAGCGCCTGATGGGCTTCGGCCACCGGGTCTACAAGAACTACGACCCGCGCGCGAAGATCATCAAGACCGCGGCCGACGACGTCTTCGAGGTCACGGGCACGAACCCGCTGCTCGACATCGCGCTCGAGCTCGAGCGGATCGCGCTCGAGGACGACTACTTCGTCAAGCGCAAGCTCTACCCGAACGTCGACTTCTACTCGGGCCTGATCTACGAGGCGATCGGGATGCCGGTCGACATGTTCCCGGTGCTGTTCGCGATCCCGCGCACGAGCGGCTGGATCGCGCAGTGGCTGGAGATGATCGACGACGGCGAGCAGAAGATCGCCCGCCCGCGCCAGATCTACACGGGCGACCGCGGCCGCGATTACGTGCCGGTCTCGCAGCGTTAAGTACGGGCAGCCGCACTGGCGGGGCTGGAGGAGGCGGTAGTAAAATGCAACCGTGTTCTTCGAGCTCCGTCACGGCACCCGTGTCCGCATCCGGCCGATCCGGCCGGAGGACAAGACGATGCTGTCCGCGGGCCTGCGGTTCCTGAGCGACGAGTCGATCCGCAAGCGCTTCCTGGCGGCGAAGCCGCGCTTCACCAGCACCGAGCTGCGCTACCTCACCGAGGTCGACCACCGCGACCACATCGCGCTCGTCGCCGTGCACGAGTCGCACCCCGACCTGCTGGTCGGCGTGGCGCGCTGCGTGCGCCTGCAGGACGCGCCCGACACGGCCGAGATGGCGATCGTCATCGGTGACCCGTGGCAGGACCAGGGCCTCGGCCGGGCGCTCGCCGAGGCGCTCGCCGAGCGGGCCGCGGCGGCCGGGATCCGCAACTTCTCGGCGACGATGCTGGCCGACAACCGGCCGGCCCGCAGCCTCATGCGCACGATCTCGCGGCGGCTCGACGAGGGCGCCGTCAGCGGCGGCGTGCGCGAAGTGGTCGCCGAGCTCGCCGTCTGAGCCGCTTGCCGCGAGGCGATACGCTGCCCGCGGCGGCCCTGATGCAAGCAAATCGCTTTCCCTCCACCCTGCTCAGACGGATGCCGGTGGACGTGCGGGCACTCGACGCCCTCGACGTGGCGGTCTGCTTGCTCGACGCGAACCTGTGCATCGGCTACGCGAACCCGGCCTTCGAGCGCCTGACGGGCTGGCCGGCCGCCGATGCCGCGGGCCAGAGCTGGAAGCTGCTGCGCGGGCCGCGCACCGACGTCGCGGCGCTGACCGAGCTGCAGGCCGCGGTGACGGCCGGTGAGTCCGGCCGCGCGGCGCTGTGCGCCTACCGGCGCGACGGCGGCACGTTCCTGACCGACCTGACGCTCGCGCCCGTGCGGTCGGAGGACGGCACGGTCGAGGCGTACGCGCTCGCGTTCGTCGACGGCACCGCGTCCGAGCGCGCGCGCCGGCTCGAGTTCTCCGACGCGCTGACCGGCCTGCCGAACCGCTTCGAGATGGAGACGCGCGTGCGCGCCGCCGTCACCCGCGCCCGGCGCCGCCGCCGCGCGGTCGCGCTGCTGCTGGTCGACCTCGACAACTTCAAGCTCGTCAACGACTCGCTCGGCCACGCGGCGGGCGACCGGCTGCTGCGGCGGATCGCCGGGCGCCTGCGCGGCGTCGAGCACGACAACTGCGTGCTCGCCCGCCACGGCGGCGACGAGTTCCTGCTGCTGCTCGGCGACCTGCCGCCGGCGCGCGCCGCCGCCGCCGCGCGCGCGGCCGCCGGCGAGCTCTCGCAGCGGCTGGCGAAGCCGTTCACGGTCGGCGGCGCCGAGTTCCACGTGGAGGCGAGCGTCGGCATCTCGATCTTCCCGGACGACGCCGACGGGCCCGAGGCGCTGCTCCAGCACGCCGACTCGGCGATGTACCAGAGCAAGGGGCGCGGGCGGGCGGCCTCGACGATCTACAGCGGCGTCACGCACGACCCGCTCGAGCGGCTCTCCCTGTCCTCGCGGCTGCGGCGCGCGATCGCCGGCAACGAGCTCGAGCTGCACTACCAGCCGATCGTCTGGACCGGCAGCGGCCGCCTGCACTCGATGGAGGCGCTGCTGCGCTGGCGCGACCCGGCGCGCGGGCTCGTGCTGCCCGACAACTTCCTGCCCGCGGCGGAGGAGATGGGGTTGCTCGACCGCATCGGCGCCTGGGTGATCGACGCGATGGCCGGGCAGCTGCGGGCCTGGCAGGACGAAGGGCTCGCGCCGCGCGTGTCGTTCAACGTGTCGCCGCGCGAGCTGCACCGCCACGACTTCGCGGCCGACCTGCGCGAGCGCCTGCACGCCGCCGGGGTCGACCCGACCGCGCTGACGATGGAGCTGACCGAGTCCGCGACGCTGCGCGAGCCCGAGCGCATCGGCCCGCTGCTGGAGGAGCTGCGCGCGACCGGCCTCGAGCTCGCGATCGACGACTTCGGCGCCGGCTGGTCCTCGCTCTCGCGGCTGCGCAACCTGCCGGTGCAGATGCTCAAGATCGACCGCTCGTTCCTGCGCGAGATCCCGGAGGACCCGGAGGCCGGCGCGATCGTCCGCGCGGTCATCGCGCTGTCCGACGCGCTCGGCATGACGACGGTCGCCGAGGGGGTCGAGCAGCCGGTCCAGCAGCACTTCCTCGCCGCCCAGGGCTGCCCGCTCTCGCAGGGCCTGCTGTTCGGCGGCGCGATGCCCGCGGACACGATGACCGCGCGTCTTCTCGCGGACCGCGGCTAAGCCCCGGGCTAAAGCGCCCGAGCAACACACCCGATGCAGGATCGGTGAGGCCTCACCGCTCACTGCGCGCTCTGCTGCTCGACGTGCCTCCGGCGCACGCGCGCGTGATCGTGCGTGCGCTCGAGGACGCGGGCTGGCGCGTGCGCACGCAGCACGCCGACGGCGCGGGCGAGCTGGCGGCCGCGCTGCAGCGGCGCGGCTGGGGCGCGGTGCTCTACGGCGGCGACGGTCCGGATCCGGTGCCGGCGCGCAAGGCGCTCGAGCTCGTCCGGCTGGCCGACCCCCACCTGCCGTTCCTCGCGGTCTCCCCGTTCGTGCGCAAGGGCGACCTCAACGCGCTCATCCGCGGCCTCGACGGCGCGGCGGCGGTCGTGCCCGACCCGTCCGAGCTGCCGCGCGCCCTGATGCGGGCGCTCGACGCGACGCGCCTCAAGCGCCGCGTCGGCGGAGCGCACCGGCTGCTGCTCGCCCAGCAGGCCGTGACCGACGAGGTCGCGGCCGGGCTCGAGCCGCGCGAGCTGGTCACGCGCGTGCTGGCCACGCTCGGCGAGACGCTGGGCTGGAGCTTCGGCGCGGTCTGGCGGCCGTCGGACGACGGCAGCGAGCTGCGCTGCATCGGCACCTGGCACCCGGCGAGCGCGCCGCCCGAGGTGGTCGCGCTCAACGACACGTCGCGGCTGACCGTGTTCGCCGCCGGCCGCGGCCTGCCCGGCCGCGTCTGGGCGTTCCGGCGGCCGGCCTGGGTGACCGACGTGGGCGCGGACGGCAACGAGCCGCGCGGGCCGGTCGCCCGCCGCGCCGGGCTGATGACCGCCGCCGCGTTCCCGATCGTGGTCGCCGACCGCTGCGCGGGCGTGATCGAGTTCTTCTCGGCCGGCGTCAACGAGCCGAACCCCGAGGTGTCGGCGCTGTTCGCCACCGTCGGCGGCCAGCTCGCGCAGTACCTCGAGCACCACGGCGAGGGCGGCGACGACGCCCGCCGCTGGCTCGACGCCGCGCAGGCGCCGCTGCTGGCGCTCGACACGGCGGGCCGCGTGCTGCTGGCCAACCGCGCCGCCCGCGCGCTGGTCGGCGAGCTGGACGACCTCGGCAGCGCCGACCGCAGCGCGCCGACCGTCGTGCTGCTGGGCGAGGAGGAGATCGTCGGCGCCGACTGGGTCGAGACCGCCGTGCCGGCGGCCGAGCGCGCCTCCGTGCGCGCGGCGCTGGCCGCGGGCGGCGAGGCCGAGCACGCCGTGTCCGGCGACCGGCAGGTGCGCTGGCAGCTCTCGCCGCTGGAGGAGGGCGCCCGCACGATCGGGGTCCTCGCCACCGGCAGCGTGCGCGCGGCACCCGCCGCCGGGTCGCTCGAGCAGCGGCTGCGGCAGGCGCTCGACGACGGCGTCCTGCGGCTCGACTACCAGCCGATCTTCGGCCTGCGCAGCGGCAACCTCGTCGCGCTCGAGGCGCTGCTGCGCTGGACCGATCCCGAGCTCGGGCCGATCTCGCCCGCCGAGTTCATCCCGCTCGCCGAGCAGTGCGGGCTGATCGACGCGGTCGGCGACTGGGTGCTCGACGCGGTCTGCGCCCAGCAGGGCGAGTGGGCCGCGCGCGGGCTGTGGCCGCACGTCTCCTTCAACGTCTCCCCGACCCAGCTGCGCCGCAGCGACTTCGCCGCCCGCGTGCGCGAGACCGTCGAGCGCTACGGCGTCGACCCGAAGCGGATGACCGTCGAGCTGACCGAGTCCTCCACGTTCGAGGACCCCACGCTGGCCGAGGCGCCGCTGCGCGAGCTCGCCGCCTTCGGGCTGCGGATCGCGCTCGACGACTTCGGCACCGGCTACTCCTCGCTCGCGCGGCTGCGCGAGCTGCCCGTGACGACGCTGAAGATCGACCGCGCGTTCCTGCGCGACGTGCCCGAGCGCCCCGAGGCCGCCGCGATGGTCACGGCGATCCTGGGACTCGCGCGCGCGCTCGGCCGGACCGCGGTCGCCGAAGGCGTCGAGACCGAGGCGCAGCGCGACTTCCTCGCCCAGGCCGGCTGCCCGCTCGCGCAGGGCTTCCTGCTCGGCGCCCCGGCGCCCGCCGAGGCGCTCGAGTCGCTGATGGCGGCGCCGTTGCCTCGCTCGCCGTTGCAGGACCAGCGAACTGCGGCTGGGTAGGGAAGCGGGGTGCATTTCTCCCCACATCTGTGGAGCCGCGCGGCTCGTGGGGAGAAGCGCACCGCCACGGTGCGCTTCTCCCCAAGCCGCGGCGAGGCCGGCGGAGTTGGGGAGAAACGCACCTCCACTCCCTACCCAGCCGGGGTTCGCCGGCGCCCTATCTTTGGTCACATGCTCCGCGCGATCGTCCTCGCGTGCTGCCTCGCCGCCCTGGCACTGGCCGGCTGCGGCGAGGATGACGATCAGGCCGCCGCGCCGGCGTTCGCCGACCTCACGATCACGGTCGACCGCGACGGCGACGGCGGTGCGGCCCCGCAGGAGTCGCGGGTCGAGTGCGCGGCGGAGGGCGACTCGCAGGCGTGCCGCGCGGCGGCGGCGCTGAAGCCCGCCGACCTCGAGCCGGTGCCGCGCCGGACCGCGTGCACGATGCAGTTCGGCGGCCCGGAGGTCGCGACCGTCGAGGGCACGCTGCGCGGCGAGCCCGTCGACGCGCGCTTCTCGAAGGAGAACGGCTGCGAGATCTCGCGCTGGCAGGCGGCCCAGCCGCTGCTGGAGGCGGCGGGCTGAGCGCCTGGCGCGTGATCGTCCGCTCGGGCCCGAAGGTCGAGCGGGCGCGCGCGGCGACGCTCGGCGAGGCGCTCGACGAGCTCGAGGCCCGCACCCGCGCCGCCGCCACCGCGCGCGGGCGCACCGGCACGCTCGACCTGCGGATCCGCAGCTTCGAGCCCGGCGAGCAGGTGATCGTGCGCGGCGAGCTGCGCGGCCCCGGCCGCTGGCGCCCCGCCGTCCTCGCCGGGATCGACGTCCGCGGCGACGGCGACGCGCAGGCCTGGACCGGCCGCGCCCGGCGCGCGCCGATCGAGCCCGAGGAGGGCGAGAGCGCCTACCAGGCGCTGCGCCGCGAGGTCGCTCAGAGCACGAGCGTCGAGCCGTAGCGGCGCAGCCAGGCGGAGTGGGTCCGCCAGTCCGGCACGCGCGCCTCGAGCAGCCGCCAGAAGCGCGGCGAGTGGTCCATGACCTCGAGGTGGCAGACCTCGTGCTCGACGACGTAGTCGAGGATCTCCGGCGGCGCGAGCAGCAGCCGCCAGTTGAACGACATCCCGCCCTTGGACGAGCAGGACGCCCAGCGCGTCCGCTGGCCGCGGATCGTGAGGCCGCTGTAGCGGGTGCCGGCGCGCGCGACGGCGGCGTCGAGCCGCGGCGCGATCTCGGCCCGGGCCGCGCGCCGGTACCAGCGCTCGATCGCTTCCGCCTGGCCGGCGCCGCGCGGCACGAGCAGCGTGTCGCCGCGCCGGTGCGCGCGCGACCGGCCGGGCTCGGCCACCAGCACCAGCTCCTCGCCCAGATAGGGCACGGTGCCGGGCGTGCGGGCGACCTCGGCCGCGGCGCGGGCGAGCGCGCGGCGGCGGCGCTCGATCCACGGCGACAGCTCGCGCACGGCCTCGGCGGCCGCCCGCTCGGGTGCGCGCTTGGGCAGCGTCACCCGCACCGTTCCGTCCGTGTCGACGCTGACCCGGACACGCCGGGCGCGTGGAGATCGCTGCACGCTGAAGTCCTTCACAGCGCGTCATGATGACCGCCATGGCGGATTGGAAGGTCGAGCTGCCCGACGCGGTGCGGGAGCCGTTCCACGTCTACATCAGCGGCGTGCGCCAGGAGCGCGGCGTCGACTACCGGGTGCGCGGGCGCCAGCTGATCTTCGAAAGGCCCCTGGAAAAGGAAGGGAAACTCGGCTTCTGGCGCTGGTTCTGGGGCGCCTGGGGGATCGGCACCTACAACCGCGACGACCAGGTCGACGTGACCTGGGAGATCGACGGCCGGCCCGCGCGTCGCGCACAAGCTGGACATCGTCCCGCCCGACTGAGCGCCGTCGCCCGAGCGCGGCAGAAACCGTATACCGTGCGCGCACAAGGATCCATCATCTACTGGAGGGCAGATGAAGAGGAGAGGGGCATTCGCGGCAGCGATGGCGGCGCTGCTGCTCGTTCCGGCCGCAGCGTCGGGGGCTGACCCGCTGCCGGAAGGCGCGGCGATCTCGGACAACCTGAAGTACGAGACCAGGCTCCCCGAGGCACGCGGCATCACGGAAGGCAAGTTCGACAGCGTCCGCGGCACGGACGTGATGGTCATCACGGGCCGCTTCGGCTTCAAGACGTACGACGTGAGCGACCCGAAGGAGCCGGAGCTGCTGGACGAGTTCCTGCCCGCCGACCTCGAGACCAATGGTTATTGGCAGAACGAGGACATGGAGCTCGACACGCGCCGCAAGCTGATCATCGGCGCGCTCGATCCCCGTCATACCGAGAAGGGCGCCACGGCCGCTTCGCCGTGTCCCCCGAACGGCAGCGTCAGCCTCCCGGCCTGCCGCGCCGGCTTCTACGTCATCTCGTACGCGAACCCGAACAACATGCGGCAGATCGGCGACTTCGTCGAGCTCCCGTCGGGCCACACGTCGAGCTGCATCCAGAAGTGCAAGTACATCTGGACCGGCGGGCCCGGCGCGTACGCGCAACCCGGCGCTGCGCTGGCTCGGGCCGATCCTCGGCCCGCCGAGCGCGACCAACCCGGATCCGTTCTACCAGTTCACCCGCCCCGTCGGTGACGGCCGCCCGATCTGGGTGACCGACCTCACCAACGAGCGCCGGCCGCAGGTCTCCGACCAGCCGGTGGACGTGTGGCGCAACGACGGCTACACGGACTACTCGCACGACGTGGACGAGGACGAGGAGGGCATCGCCTGGGTCTCCGGTCGCGGCGGTATCCGCGGCTACGCGACCAAGGGCACGCACCGCGACCCGTACACCAACCGGATGCGCAAGGCGACGCCGTTCGAGCCGATCCTCGTCGCCGGTGGCGGCGTGGCCGGCACGGCGCAGCCCGTGATGCTCATGCACAACTCGGGCCGTCCGGTCGAGGGCGTCAAGGCCTCGGGCGTCAAGCGCGGCAACGTGCTCGTCGGCACGGAGGAGGAGTTCACCCGCCCGTGCGGCGCCTCCGGCAAGATCATCACGTCCAACCTGACCGACTCGTGGGGCGGTGAGCCGGCGTCGCAGTCGACGCTCGACGACCCGTACCGACTGAAGGAGCTCGACAGCTTCCACCCGTTCCTGGACACGCCGGAGACGGCGAACCCGGACCTCGGTTGCTCCGCGCACTACTTCGAGATCGAGGGCGGCATGCTGGGCGCCGGCTGGTACGGCCAGGGCCTGCGTCTGCTGGACATCAGCAACGCGCGCGACATGCGCCAGGTCGGCTACTACCGCGTGACGGGCACGACGCCGAACGCGGCGCCAACCCGTCGTCGAACTCGTGGGACATGGCGTTCAAGTCCGACCGCCGCAAGGGCGACCTGCTGTACCTCTTCGACATGAGCCGGGGCGTCGAGATCCTCAGCATGAAGAAGGGCGTCAAGGCCGCTTCGAAGTTCAAGAAGGTCACTGCTCCGAGCGTGAAGCGCGATCGCTTCGCCTCCAAGCCGGTCGCGAGCCTCGGCGGCAACGCCGCGAGCTTCAGCGACGGCGGCGGCAGCGCGACCTACATCTGCCCGCTGTTCAACTAGCGAGCTGACGGTTGCTGGGGCGTCGCGCTACGGCGCGGCGCCCCGCAGCTCGCCGTTCTCCACGATCGGCACGCCGTCGGCGCTGAGCCGCCCGCCGCGCCGCAGGTCGCAGATCATGTCCCAGTGGACCGAGGACTCGTTCGTCCCGCCGGTCTCGGGATAGGAGCGGCCGAGCGCGAGGTGCACGGTCCCGCCGATCTTCTCGTCGAACAGGATCACGCCGACGGGCCGGTCGATGCCGAAGTTCGTGCCGATGCCGAGCTCGCCGAGCCGGCGCGCGCCGGCGTCGGCCTCGAGCGTCGCCTGCAGCACCTCGTCGCCCTGATCGGCGCGCGCCGCGGTCACGACGCCCGCGCGGAACTCGAGCTCGATGCCGGAGACCTCGACGCCGCGCGGGCTCGAGGGCACGTCGAAGCGGATGCGGCCCTCGGCCGACGTCTCGATCGGCCCCGTGAAGACCTCGCCGGAGGGCATGTTGCGGCGCCCGTCGGAGTTGAACCAGGTGCGCCCGGCCACGTTCAGCGTCAGGTCGGTGCCCGCGGCCTCGATCCGGATCTCGCTCGCCGGCGCGAGCCGCTCGATCAGGCGCGCCTGCACGTCGCGCAGCTCGCCCCAGGCGGCCGCCGGGTCGTCGCGGTCGAGGAACAGCGCGCGCCGCACGAAGTCCGCGAACTGGCCGGTCGCCATGCCGGCCTGCTGGGCGGAGGCGGCGGTCGGCCACTGGGTGATGCACCAGCGGCGCCGCAGCCCCGCCTCGCGGATCGGCGCACGGGCGCGGCCGGCGCGCGCGATCCGCGCCGGGTCGACGTGGGCCAGCGCGCGCGTGTTCGCGGGCGCCTGGATCGTCAGCGCCGCGTCGGTGCCCTCGGCCTCGGCCAGCTCGGCGGCCGCGAAGCCGTCGAGGTGCACGTCGCGCGCGGCGTCCCAGAAGCCGGCCTCGGCGTCCGCCAGGGCGACGCGCAGCAGCGGCCACGCCTCGCGCTCGAGCAGCTCGCGCTGCAGGGCCAGCAGCAGCGGCTCGGCCAGCGTCGTCGAGCGCACGACGACCTGCTGCCCGGGCTGCGGCTCGAGGCAGTGGTCGCACAGCAGCCGGGCGAAGGCGACCGGGTCGATCACGGCGCCTCGAGGTCCGGGAAGTGCTCCTCGAGGTGCCGGCGCAGCACGTCGCGGATCCAGTGGCGCTCGTCCTGCGTCGCCATCCGGTAGCGCCCGAGCAGCTCCTTCTGGCGCGTGATCGGCGGCGTGCCGGCGATCTCCCAGCGCACGGCGAGGCGCTCGAACAGGAACTCGACGCCGCGCTGCCACGCGTCCTCGCGCGAGAGCGGGGAGCCGCCGATCGCGTCGGCGTACTCGCGCCGCGTCGCCGGCGTCATCGCGCCGCGCAGCGCGAGCACGGCGCCGTCGGGCGAGGTGTACTCGCTCTCGGGCGCCTTCAGCGCCTCCGCCTCGCCGCGGCGGCGGCTGCGGCGCCCCATCAGTAGTCCGCAGCCGCGCGGCGGAGCTGGGCGGGCACGTCCTCGGTGACCGGTCGCGCGTGGCCGGGCCAGGCGGCCGCAGGCCCGATGTCGGCGAGCTTGCGCAGCGACTCGCGCGCCCGCCAGCCGTCCTCGTTGAACGCCGGGTGCGGGACCTTCGGCGGCCCGTGCAGCACGGTCTGCGGATCGATCGTGTAGAACGCGTCCGAGGTCAGCGCGAGGCCGTCGTGCTCGCGCAGGAGCCCGATCAGGCCGGGGGCGTGGCCGGGCAGGTGGATCACCTTGAAGCCGGAGACGTCGTCGCCCTCGTCGACCGTCCCGGCGACGGTCACCGCCCCGCCGTCCCACAGCGGCAGCAGCCGCGCGTAGGCGAAGCGAGCGTGCGGCGCCATGCGGTCGAGCCGGTGGTAGGTGCGCAGCGAGTCCGGGCTCTCGGCGGCGGCCTTGTCGTCCGGGTGGCAGAACACGGGCGCGTCGAGGCCGGCGGCGGCGCCGCGGTGGTCGGCGTCGGCGTGACCGAGCACGATCCGGTTGATGCCGCCGAGCGGCTCGGCGACCTCCTTCAGCGCGCCGGTCATCAGCTGGATGCCGGCGTCGAACAGCGTCACGCCGCCGCCGTCGTCCTCCAGCAGGTACACGTTCATCTCACGCGGCATGCCGCCGCGGAGGAGCCAGACGCCGGCGGCGACGCGCTCCAGGTCTTTCCGCGCACCCACGCGGCGCTCGACGGCAGCGAGGTCCATGCGGTCACGGTACCGTCCCGGCCCGTGCGCAAGCCGACGCGCAGCCGCGAGGTCGGTCGCGGCGAGCGGGTCATCCCCGGCATCTGGCGGCTGCGGCTGCCGCTGTCGCTGCCGGGCGTCCCGCACTGCAACGCCTGGGCGCTGGCGGCCGGCGACGGGATCGTGCTGGTCGACACCGGCATGCACGAGCCGGGCTCGATGGCGCACCTCGAGCGCGCGCTCGACCAGGCCGGCCTGCGCGTCGAGCACATCCGGCTGATCGCGCTCACCCACGCGCACGTCGACCACTGCGGCCAGGCGCCGCCGCTGGCCGAGCGCAGCGGGGCGGAGGTCTGGCTGCACCCGAACCACCAGCACGCGGCGACCGCCTCCGACGATCCCGAGCGGGCGCTCGCCCGGCGCGTCGAGATCGCTCGCCAGAGCGGGGTGCCCGAGGCGCCGCTGCGGCGCTGGATCGAGCAGCGGCGCGGCCAGGGCACCGGCCAGGCCGGCGAGCTGCGCGCCGACCGGCCGCTCGTCGACGGCGTCACGATCGCCACCGACCTCGGCGAGTGGCAGGTCGTGGAGACGCCGGGCCACGCGCCCTCGCACGTCTGCCTGCACCAGCCCGAGCGGCGGCTGCTGATCTCCGGCGACCACCTGCTCGGCCGCATCTCGCTCTTCTTCGAGTACGGCTACACGCCCGACCCGGTCGGCGAGTTCCTGGCCTCGCTCGACCGCGCCGAGGGCCTCGACGCGCGGCTCGCGCTCTCCGGCCACGGCCGCCCGTTCACGGACGTGCCGGGCCACATCGCGGCGAACCGCCGGCTCGTCGCGGAGCGGCTCGGCGCGGTCCGCAGCGCGCTCGCCGGCGCGCCGCGAACCCCCTACGAGGTCGCGCGCGAGGTCTACGGCGAGCTGTTCACCGACGCGATGGCGGGCTGGCTGCTGACCAAGACGCTGTGCTGGCTGACCCACCTCGAACAGGAGGGCCTGGCCGTCCGGGCGGGCGATTCACCCGAGCGCTGGTCCGCAGCCGCCTAGAATTCCCGCGATGCGGATCGACGAGCGACTGGCCTCCGGAGCCGAGCCCGCCTTCTCGTTCGAGTTCTTCCCCCCGAAGACCGACGAGGGCGAGCGCAACCTCGGCCGCGCCCTGGCCGAGCTCTCGCGCATGGACCCGACCTTCGTGTCGGTGACCTACGGCGCGGGCGGGACCACCGAGCAGCGGCGCAAGACCGTCGACATCGTCGCCTCGATCAAGCAGACGCACGGGCTCGAGGCGATGGCGCACTTCACCTGCGTCGGCGCGACCGTCAGCCGAGCTGCGCGAGACGCTCGACCTGATGCGCGACGCCGGCATCGAGAACGTGCTCGCCCTGCGCGGCGACCCGCCGCGCGGCCAGTCCGAGTGGACCGCGACCGAGGGCGGCCTCGAGTTCTCGCGCGAGCTGATCGAGCTGATCCGCGGCGAGTACGACTTCGCGATCGGCGCCGCCTGCTTCCCGGAGATCCACATCCACGCCGAGTCGGCCGACGAGCGACCTGCGCTACGCGAAGGAGAAGGTCGACGCCGGCGCGCGCTTCCTGATCACGCAGCTCTTCTTCGACAACGCGGTCTACTGGGACTGGGTCGCCAAGGCGCGCGACATCGGCATCGACGTCCCGATCGTGCCGGGCATCATGCCGATCACGAACTTCGAGCAGATCAAGCGCTTCACCGAACATGTGCGGCGCCACGATCCCGCCCGGCCTGCTGCGCGAGCTCGGCCTGCGCGCCGACGACCCGGGCGCGGTCACGGACTTCGGCGTCGCCTACGCGACGCTCCAGTGCGCCGACCTGCTCGCCAAGGGCGCCCCGGGCATCCACTTCTACACGCTCAACCGCTCGCCCGCGACGCGCGCGATCCTCAGCGCGCTGCGGACGATGGCGCCCTGGCGGGACGCCGTCCCGGCGTAGCGCGTCGTGGAGAACGGCGAGCTGCGGTGCTGTGGCAGTTGGGTAGCGCATAGCGACACCTAACCGCCACAGCGACCCCGTACGGCCAGCCGCACCCCGCGCCGCCACGGAACGGAGCAGACTTACTCACGCGATGGCCACGTTCGCCACCGCGTCGCCCGCTGCCTCGATGGCGCTCGTGCGGGCGCGCCGCTTCGGCTTCGAGGCGCTGTACCTGGCGTCGGGCCTGCTCGTCTCGTTCGAGGCGTTCGTGATCTGGGTCACCGGGATCACGATCTCGCTGACGTTCGCGCTGATGATCATCGGGCTGCCGCTGGCGCTGGCGATGTTCGCCGTGTTCCGCTGGGTCTGCAACGTCGAGCGGCGGCGGGCGGCGCTCGTGCTCGGCGCGGCGATCCCGGAGAACTACCGCCCGAAGCCCGACCGCAACATCGCCGTGCGGCTGCTGTCGGTCCTGCGCGATCCGCAGAGCTGGAAGGACGCGCTCTACCTCGGCCTGTTCAGCGTCGTCGGCTTCGTCTGGGGGATCGTGTGGATCACGGTCTGGGCGGTCGCGCTCGGCAGCATCGCGATGCCGGCCTGGGGGTGGTCGGTCCCCGACGGCGTCCAGTACGGCCCGATCGTGGTCGACGCCTGGTACGAGGTGATCGGCGTCGTGCTGCTCGGCCTGGCGCTGACGCCGTTCGCGCTCGCGCTCCAGCGCGGCCTCGCGCTGAGCCAGGCGCACATGGCCCGCCGCCTGCTCGCCCCCTCGCTGGCCGAGCGCGTCGAGCAGCTCAAGCAGACCCGGGCCGGCGCGGTCGACGCCGCCCAGACCGAGCTGCAGCGGATCGAGCGCGACCTGCACGACGGCGCGCAGGCGCGGCTGGTCGCGCTCGCGATGGACCTCGGCATGGCCGAGGAGCGCTTCGACCGCGATCCCGAGGGCGCGCGCGAGCTGCTCGGCGAGGCGCGCGAGGAGGCCAAGCGCGCGCTCGCGGAGCTGCGCGACCTCGCGCGCGGGATGCGCCCCAGCCTGCTCGCCGAGCGCGGCCTCGAGCTCCGCGATCGACGCGCTCGCGGCCCGCAGCCCGATCCCCACCCGCGCCACCGTCAACGTGTCCCGCCAGCCGCCGCAGCAGATCGAGAACACCGCCTGGTTCGTCGTCTCCGAGGCGCTCGCCAACGCCGCCAAGCACAGCCGCGCCGGCCGCGCGACCGTGCTCGTGACCGAGGACGAGGACGCGCTGCGCGTCGAGGTCGTCGACGACGGCCGCGGCGGCGCCGACGCGAACGGCAGCGGCCTCAAGGGCCTCGCCCAGCGCGTCGCGGCGGTCGACGGCGCGCTCGAGGTCAACAGCCCGCCCGGCGGTCCGACGGTCATCCGGGCGGTGATCCCGTGCGCGTGGTGATCGCCGAGGACCTCGCGCTGCTGCGCGACGGGCTCGAGCGGCTGCTGCGCGACAGCGGCTTCGAGGTCGTCGCCGCGGTCGCGGACGGCGAGGCGCTGATCGCGGCCGTCGAGGCGCAGCGGCCGGACGTGGCGATCGTCGACGTCCGCCTGCCGCCGGCGTTCCGCGACGAGGGCGTGCGCGCCGCGCTCGAGCTGCGCCGCCGCACCCCCGGCTTCCCCGTGCTGATCCTCAGCCAGTACGTCGAGCAGACCTACGCCGCCGAGCTGCTGGCGGACGGCCACGGCGGCGTCGGCTACCTGCTCAAGGACCGCGTCGCCGACGTCGGCGACTTCCTCGACGCCGTCCGGCGCGTCGCCGGCGGCGGCATGGCGCTCGACCCCGAGGCGGTCTCGCAGCTCGTCGCCGGCCACGAGGACGGCCCGCTGAGCGCGCTCAGCGCGCGCGAGCGGTCCGTCCTGGCGCTGATGGCCGAGGGCCGCACGAACGGCGGCATCGCGCAGGAGCTGGCGATCTCCCCCAGCGGCGTGGAGAAGCACGTCGCCAGCATCTTCGGGAAGATGGGCCTACCCCCGGCTGACAGCGCCCACCGCCGCGTGCTCGCGGTGGTCACGTGGCTCGGCGGGTGAGACCAGCAGCGAAGCGATCAGCGCCAGCGCGGCGCCGCCGAGCGAGATCAGGAACGCCGTCTCGTAGGCGCTCTCGGTCGGCAGGAGCCCGCGAGCGTCTGGCTGCTGAGCACCGCGCCGACGACCGCCGCGCCGAACGCGCCGCCGATCGTGCGCCCGATCGTGTTGATGCCGGTGGCCACGCCGACGTCGCCCGCGTCGACGTTCTCGACCACGAGGTTCGCCATCGCCGCGAACGAGAACGCGATGCCGACGCCGAGCAGCGCCATCGCGAGCAGGAACTGCCACTCGGCCGAGTGCAGCTCGAGCATCACCGCGAACGACGCGCCGACGAACCCGGTGCCGATCGCGAGCACGGCCTTCGAGCCGATCCGCGTGCCGAGCGCGCCGGCGAGCGGCCCGGCGACCAGCATCATCAGCGCGCTCGGGACCATCAGCAGGCCCGCCTGGGTGACGGAGAGCCCGAAGCCGTAGCCGGTCGCCGCCGGCGCCTGCACGAACTGCGGCACGAGCAGGAACGAGCCGAACATCGCGAAGCCGATCAGCAGCGCCGTCAGGTTCGTCGCGGCGACCTGGCGGCGGCGCAGGATCCGCATGTCGACCAGCGGATCGCGCGTGCGGGCCTCGAACGCGACCCAGCCCACGAGCAGCGCGACGCCGCCGATCAGCAGCGCCAGCACCGGGGTCGATCCCCAGCCCCACTCGTTGGCGCGCGTGATGCCGAGCAGCAGCGCCACCAGGCCCGCGGACAGCAGCGCGGCGCCGGTCCAGTCGATCCGCACGCGCTCGCGGGCCGGCGACGGCGGCACCACGAACCACGCCGCGACGGCGGCCGGGAGCGCCAGCACGCCGATCCAGAACAGCCACGAGATGTCGGTGTTGTCGACGATCACGCCCGCCATCGGCATGCCGATGCCGCCGCCGATGCCGAACACGGCGCTGATCACGCCGATGCCCATCGCCACCCGCGCGGGCGGGAACGTGTCGCGCACGATGCCGAACGAGAGCGGGAAGACCGCGCCGGCGACGCCCTGGATCACGCGGCCCGCGATCAGCACCTCGATCGAGCCGGCGAGGCCGGCCACGACCGAGCCGAGCGCGAACGTCACGAGCACGGCCGTCAGCACGCGGCCCTTCCCGAACAGGTCGCCCATGCGGCCGAGCAGCGGCGTCGCGACCGAGGCCGAGAGCAGGAAGCCGGTCATCACCCACGTCGCCGTCGCGGTCGACGTCCCGTAGGCGCCGGCGATCGCCGGGAGCGCGGCGGCGACCATGGTCTGCGCGAGCGCGAAGGCGAGGGCCGCCACCAGCAGGGCGGCGAGGATGATCGTCGGGCGGCGTTCCGTGTCCATGCTTTCTCCCGTAAGCGGAGCGACTGGTTCCGGTTCAACGTATCACAACCGGAGGGCTACACTCCGGTCATGCCCACCGCCCTGCGCGCCGACGCCGCCCGCAATCGCGAGCGGCTGATCGAGGCCGCCGGGCGCGTGTTCGCCACCCAGGGCCTGGACGCGGGCGTCGACGAGATCGCCCGCACGGCCGGTGTCGGCATCGGCACGCTCTACCGCCGCTTCCCGACCCGCGACGAGCTCGTCGGCGCGGTGCTCGACGACACGTTCGAGCGGGTCCTCGCCCGCCTCAACGAGGCGGCGACCGACCCCGACCCGTGGACGGCGCTCGAGCGCGCGATCGGCGGCTTCGCCGAAGCCGTGCTCGCCAACCGCGCACTGCTGCACTCGACCGCCCACGACGGCTGCCACGCCGAACGCGTGGGCGGCCTCAAGCGCCAGCTGCTCGAGCGCTTCGACGCGATCCTCGAGCGCGCCCAGGCCGCCGGCGTCGTGCGCGGCGACGTGATCCCGGGCGACCTGATGGCGCTCAGCGGGATGCTCTCGCGGATCCCGCCGCAGCGGCTCGAGCGCGACCCGCAGGTGTGGCGCCGCTGGCTCGCGCTGATGCTCGACGGGCTGCGGCCCGAAGGCGCGCACCCACTCCCGTAACCGGCTCGGCGCGGGGACCGTGTACCGTGGCACGCCGCATGCAGCGCAGGACGAAGATCGTCGCCACCATCGGCCCCGCGTCACGTGATCCCGAGGTCCTCGTCCGCTTGGTCGAGGCCGGGATGGACGTCGCGCGCCTGAACTTCTCCCACGGATCGGCGGAGGAGCACGCCGAGACCGCCGAACGCGTCCGCGAGGCGGCCAACCGCGCCGGCCGCTCGGTCGCCGTGCTCCAGGACCTCCCCGGGCCCAAGCTGCGGATCGGGCCGCTGGTCGACGGGATCGCCGAGCTCAAGCCGGGCGACCACGTCACGTTCGTCTGCGGCTCCGAGGGCTTCGAGGGCGACTCGACGCGGATGTCGATCACCTGGGCCGGGCTCGCCGACAGCGTCAGCACCGGCGAGGTGCTCTACCTCGCCGACGGCGCCGTCCGCCTGCGCGTCACCACGACGCGGCCGGGCGACGGCGAGATCGACGCCGAGGTCGAGGTCGGCGGCTCCGTCGCGTCGCGCCAGGGCCTCAACATCCCCGGCGAGGCGGCCTCGCTGCCCTCGGTGCCGGAGGAGGACCTCAAGCACATCGAGACCGGCGAGCGGATCGGCGTCGACATCATCGCGCTGTCGTTCGTGCGCCGCGCCGACGACGTGACGACGGTGCGCAAGCACACGCGGCTCCCGCTCGTGGCCAAGATCGAGAAGCCGCAGGCCGTGCAGAACGCCGAGGAGATCGTGCGCGCCGCCGACTGCGTGATGGTCGCGCGCGGCGACCTCGGCATCGAGCTGCGGATCGAGGAGGTCCCGATCGTGCAGAAGCAGGTGATCGCGCTCGCCGGCGCGCTCGCCCGCCCGTCGATCACCGCGACCCAGATGCTCGACTCGATGGTCACCTCCTCGCGCCCGACGCGCGCCGAGGTGACCGACGTCGCCAACGCGATCCTCGACGGCACCGACGCCGTGATGCTCTCGCAGGAGAGCGCGGTCGGCCAGTGGCCGGTCGAGTCGGTGGCGATGCTGGCCTCGATCGCCGAGCGCACCGAGATGACGCTGCCGTACCGCGAGTGGAACGAGAAGCGCGTCCGCCGCGATCGCCGCGACCCCGCGTACACGCTCGCCTACACCGCCTGCCGCGCGGCGCACGAGCTCGGCCTCGCCGCGCTCGTCTGCCCGACGCTCAGCGGCCGCTCGGCGCGCCTGATCTCCGCCCACCGGCCGACCGTGCCGATCCTCGCGCTCTCACCGGGCCGCGAGACGGTGCGCCGCTGCGGGCTGATGTGGGGCGTGCAGGCGGCGTCGATGGCGCGCTTCGAGATCACCGAGGAGCTGATCAAGGCGGCCGTCGAGCGCGCGGTCGAGCTCGGCTGGATCAAGCGCGGCGACCGCGTCGGCGTGACCGCCGGCCTGCCGTCCGGCAAGCCCGGCACGACGAGCCTGCTGCAGATTCAGGAGGCGTGAGAACGTCGCGCGTCACGGTCGGCGTAGAAGTCGGCCTCGACCGGCCGAGCTCGGTGACCGGGCGCGTCGCCGTACATCCACTCGCGCGCGACCCGGTGGAAGTTCCCGCGCGCCTCGAGCTGGGACAGGACGGCGAGCGTGAGCAGCTCGACGCGGCGGCCGAAGAGATGGTCGGCCGGCAGCGTCTCGTGGCGCATCTGGCCGAAGTGCGACGAGCGCGGGTCGGACATCTCGATCATCACCTCGGTCGCGACCTCCGGCGTCAGCTCGAGGTCGTCGTCGAGCACGTACCACCAGGTCGCGTCCAGGAACTGCGCGAGCAGCTTGTCCGGCCGGAAGCGGTCGGGCTCGCGCAGGAACCCGGTGCGGGTGAAGATCTCGTGCAGCCGCTCGCCGTCGCCCTCGTGGCCGGCGCGCTGGCACTCGAGCTCGATCTCGATCAGCTCGGCGGGCATGACCTTGAACAGCCCGAAGTCCAGGAACGCGACGCTGCCGTCGGGCCGCAGCAGGAAGTTGCCCGGGTGCGGGTCCCCGGAGAACTGGCGGTGGCGGTACATGCAGCCGAAGAAGAAGCGGAAGATGATCTCGCCGACGCGGTCGCGCGTCTCCTGGTCGAGCTCCTTGATCGCGTCGAAGCCGAGCCCGGTCACGTACTCGGTGACCAGCACGCGCTCGCTGCAGAGCGAGCTGACGACGCCCGGGACGGCGATGAACGGGTGGCCCTTGAAGATCCGCGCCAGCGTGCGCTGGTGCTGGGCCTCGAGCTCGTAGTCGAGCTCGTCGCCGATCCGCGCGCGGATCTCCTCGGCGGTGCTCTTGACGTCGAGCCCGGGCGCGATCCGCTTCATCAGCCGCAGGATGATCCCGAGGTTCTGCATGTCCGCGCGGACCGCCTGCGCGACGCCCGGGTACTGCACCTTGACCGCGACGTCGCGGCCGTCGGGCAGCCGCGCGCGGTAGACCTGGCCGATCGAGGCGGCGGCGACCGGCTCGGGGTCGAACGCCTCGAAGACCTCGTCGAGCGGCGCGTCGAGCTCGGACTCCATGACCTTGCGCATGTCGCTGAAGCGCACCTTGGGGGCGGCGTCGCGCAGCGCGCCGAGCTTGCGCTGGAAGTCCTCGCGGTGCTCCTCGGGGACGAGCCCGACGTCGAGGAAGCTCATCACCTGCCCGAGCTTCATCGCCGCGCCCTTCATCGTCCCGAGCGCGGCGACGATCTGCTCGGCGGCCTCGAGGTTGCGCTTCTCCAGCGCCGCCCGCCGGCCCTCCTCGCTGCGGCCGAGGTTCGTCGCCCGCGTGCCGAGCTGGCGCGCGGCCTGGCCGGCGGCGAGGCCGGACACGCGTGCGCCGCGGGCGACCCGCGAGGTCGGGATGCGGTCCTTGGCCATGCGGCCGCGGACTCTACGGGGCCGGGGTGGGCGTGACGGTCGGCGTCGGTGCCGCCGGCGCCGGCGCCGCCTCGGTCGTCGGCGCGGGCGTCGCGGTCGGCGCCGGCGTCTCGGTCGCCGTCGGCGCCGGCGTCGCCTCCTCGGTCGCGGTCGGCGCCGGCGTCTGCGTGGCGTCCGGCGTCGCCGTCGGCGTCGCCTCCGACCGGTCACGGCTCGAGAAGAACGTCGTGCGCCCGCCGTCCGCGGTCGCCGGGCCGCCGAACAGCAGCTCCGAGCCGGTGACCGCGACGACCGCGATCGCGAACGCCGCCGCGCCGGTCGCGAGCGCGATCTTCCAGTGGCGGGGCTGCGGCCCGCGGCGCTGCGGCTCGCGCAGGCCGAACGGGTCGTCGCCGCGCGGCGAGGCGGCCGGCGTGCGCTGCTCCGCCGGCAGCGGCTCGAACGGCTCGGTGACCGGGGCAGGGGCGGAGGTCGGCGTCTTGCGCACGGGCCGCGGGGCCATTGCGCTCACCTTCTCGACTGGCTTCCTCAGACCCTCGCTCACCAGCGCCACGATCACCGGCGTCAGCGCGGTGGCGATCAGCGTGCCCCGCTCCCAGATCATCGGGACGATGACGGCCGCCGCCACGGCTGCGGCCGCCGAGATGGCGAGGGTCTGGATGGAGAGTCCGCTCTTCGTCTCCTTGTCCACCCCTCCTGTTTTAGAAGACGCGCCTGTACGCTCGTGCCCGTGGAACTCATCCATACCTGTTACCGGATCGGGGACATCGACCGCTCGGTCGCGTTCTACGAGGCGCTGGGCTTCGAGGAGCGGCGGCGGATGCCGATCCGCGACGAGGCGATCAACGTGTTCATGGGCCTGCCGGGCGACGGCGACCGCCTCGAGCTGACGTACAACCACGGGGTCGACGGCTACGACCTCGGCACGGGCTACAACCACATCGCCCTCACGGTGGACGACATCGACGGCACGCTCGAGCGCCTCTCCGGCGCCGGCATCGAGCCCGAGAAGCCGCCCTACCAGGTGCGCGCGGGCGGCTCCCGCATCGCGTTCGTCCGCGACCCGGACGGCTACCGCGTCGAGCTGATCGAGCGCGGGTCCTGAGCGACGGGGTCAGGCCTCACCGCGAGGCCTGACCCCGTTCGGCTCAGAAGCCGGGCGGAACTTCGATGTCGTGGCTCGGGCCGGCCGAGCGGGCAGCGCTGCTGCTCGCCGCCTTGCGGGCCGTCCGCGCCCCGAACAGCCGCTTGTCCTGCGCCAGCGTGATCGTCGCGTGCGCTGCCGCGTCGCTCATCTGGTCGAGTGCTCTGCGGCTGAGGTTGCCGAGGTCGTCGCAGCCGAGGTGGTAGCAGGGGTCGTACTGCTCCCCGGCAGTGCCGCCGTAGATCCTGGCCTGCTCCTCGGTCTTGATCTCCTCGGCGCCCGTGAACAGTCCGCCCGCCGGGATGCCGGCGAAGATGAACGGCCCGTAGTCGGACCGGCCGTCGAACGCCGTCGGCTCCGTCGCGAGCCGCTGGCTCTCGAAGTAGTCGAGGAACAGCTCCTCGATCTCCGCCGAGCCAGGCGGTGCGCCGCCCTCAGGCGGCTCGGAGTCCGACAGGTCGCCGTCGTAGACAAAGCGCACGAAGTTGGGCGAGCCGATCATGTCGAAGTTCAGCATCGCCGCGATCTTGTCGCGCTCGGACTGCGGCAGGCTGTCGACGTAGGCCTCCGACCCGAGCAGGCCGGACTCCTCGGCGCCGAACCAGATGAAGCGGATCTTGTTGCGCGGCTTGACCTTGCGCAGCTGCTCCGCGATCTCGAGGATCCCCGCCGAGCCGGACCCGTTGTCGTTGATGCCCGGGCCGACGCCGACGCTGTCGAGGTGCGCGCCGACGACGATCACGTTGTCGGGGTCGCCGTGGCGCGTCTCCGCGATCACGTTCGACGTCGCGTACGTACCCGGCCGCCAGTCGACCTTCGACGCGGGCGGTCACACCGGTCGCGCCCTGCTCGTCGCCGTTGACCAGCGCCGCCGCGGTCTCGAGCGTCGCGCCGATCGACGGCGTGTCGATGCCGGTGACGTTGATCCAGATCGGCTCCTGTGCGTCGAAGAACACGATCGCGCTGGCGCCGAAGTCCTGCGCGCCGAAGAACTTCGTCCCGAGGCTGCAGCTCGTGCCGTTCTGGAGCAGCACGATCGCGCCCTCCGGCATCCCGGCGTAGTCCGCCGCCTGACAGCCGCTGGTGTTGCTCGCCGCGGTCGCGGGGTCGAAGTCGACGTCAGCGGCCCACACCGGCGCGGTGACGTCACCGGACGGGGACGCGTACATCGAGCCGAAGTCGCCGCCGAACAGCGCGCCCGCGATGCCCGGGACGAAGCTGCGCGGCCGGCCGCCCGACACGACCCGCAGCACGGGCGGCGTGAAGTCGGCGAGCTCGTCGAGGTCGTAGTCGAACTCCTGCCGGCTGACCTCGAGCCCGGCCGCGGCGGCGCGAGCGGAGACGTACCGCGCCGAGGCGTCGTAGCCCGGCGTGCCGGAGAGGCGGTTCCCGCCGCTGAACCGCGGAGATCAGCTGGAACGCCGTCTCGTGCTGCAGGATGCCCGACACGGTGACCGCCTGCCGGAGCTTCTTCGACGTGTTGTTGTTGCTGTTGTCGCGATCCGCCCATGCGGGCGCCGCGAACGTGAGCGCGCCGACCACTGCCAGCGCGAGGACCCTCCTCATGCACTCCCCTTCCCGTCGTGGCCGCGTTCATCCGCGGCGCAATCTGCGCACCCTGCCGGAAAGGGAGCCTTCTCGTCAAGACTGCGGTCCCCGGCCGGACGCTAGCCTCCGGCCATGACCGCTCCCGAGCGCCGGCTCGCCGTCGTCGACCTCGGCTCGAACTCGTTCCGCCTGGTCGTCTTCACCTGGGTGGAGGGCAGCTGGTGGAAGCGGACCGACGAGATCCACGAGCCGGTCCGCATCGGCGAGGGCCTCGAGGAGGGCGGCGTGCTGCAGCCGCGGCCGCTCGAGCGCGCGCTCGAGACCGTCGAGCTGTACGCGCACTTCTGCCGCGCGACCGGCATCGACGACATCCGCGCGGTCGCGACGTCGGCGATCCGCGACGCCTCCAACCAGTCCGAGTTCCTGAGCCGCGCCGCGCTGCCCGTGCAGGTGCTGACGAGCGAGCAGGAGGCGTGGTTCGGCTACCTCGCCGCGGTCAACTCGACGACGCTCGCCGACGGCGTCGCGCTCGACCTCGGCGGCGGCTCGATGCAGCTCACGCACGTCGCCGGCCGCCACGCCCAGGACCGCCGCTCGTGGCCCTTCGGCGCCGTCCGCATGACCGAGCGCTTCCTCGCCCGCGAGCGCGTGAAGCCCAAGCACATCAAGGCGCTGCGCACGCACGTGGCCGACGCGCTGGCCGAGGTGCCGTGGCTGGCGGGCGCCGGCAGCTTCGCCGGGATCGGCGGCACGGTCCGCAACCTCGCGGCGGCGGCCGAGATGGCCGAGGGCCTGCCGTCGTTCGGCGTGCAGGGGTTCGCGCTGCGGCGCGAGACGCTCGACGAGCTCGTCGACCGCCTGGCCGAGCTGACCCCGGCCGAGCGCGCGAAGGTGCCGGGCATCAAGCCCGAGCGCGGCGACCTGATCCTGGCCGGCGCGCTCGTGGTCCAGTCGGTCATGGAGGCCGGCGGCTTCGACGTGATGGAGGTCACCGAGGCCGGCCTGCGCGAGGGCGTGTTCTTCGCCTCGCTGCTCGAGGACCGCGACCCGCCGCTGTTCGAGGACGTGCGGGAGGCGTCGGTGCGCAACCTCGCCGCCCAGTACCACGCCGACGAGGCGCACACGGAGCACGTCGCGTACCTCGCGCTGTCGATGTGGGACGCGCTCGCGGACGGCGACGCGGTCGAGCGCGAGCTGCTGTGGGCGGCGGCGATGCTGCACGACATCGGCACGGCGATCGACTACGACGACCACCACAAGCACTCGCGCTACCTGATCCTCAACGCCGGCCTGCCGGGGTTCTCGCCGCGCGAGACCGTGCTGATCGGCCAGATCGCGCGCTACCACCGCAAGGGCAACCCGGGCCTCGGGCCCTTCTCGGCGCTCGCCCGCGACGGCGACGGCGAGCTCGTGACCCGCTGCTCGACCGTGCTGCGGCTGGCCGAGGAGCTCGAGCGCTCGCGCGACCAGGCGGTCGACCGCGTCGAGGTGCGGATCGAGGACGGGCGCGTCGAGCTGCGGCTGCGCGCCCACGAGGACGTCTCCGTGGGGCGCTGGCTGGCCCAGCGCGAGGCGGACCTGTTCCTGAAGGCGTTCGGCCGCGAGCTCGAGGTCAGCGAGGGACGGAAGGTCGCTCGGCGGGCGCCTGCTCCGGCCCGACCGTGACCAGCTCGCGCTCGGCGACGGCCTCGACGACCTCCTCCTCGGCCTCCTCGCGGCCCTCGTCGGGCTCGGCGTCGCAGGTCACGCGCATCATGCCGGTGGCGACCTTCTCGTCGCCGACGACGATCAGCCCGCAGATCACGTCGCCCTCGTCCCAGCCGATCCGCTCGATGTCGAACCAGGCGAGGTGCACGCGGTTGGCCTTGCCGCCCCACGGGCAGCTTCGGTCGTGCGCCTCCTTGGCCTTGCAGACGGCCTGCATGTTCTTCGCGGAGGCGTCGATGCTCACATGCGCAAGGGTACCCTCAACCCCGCGATGAGCTTCCCGCCCGGCATCCTCGCCCGCGGGCCGTGGCAGCACGGCCAGGTCGCGGTGCGCTGGCGCGACGAGGAGTTCGAGCCCGCCCCGGCGCAGGCCGCGGCGGCCGACCGCGCGATCGCCGAGCTGGTCGACCGCGGCTCGCCTTCGCACGACGGCGTCGCCGCCCGGCTCGCGGCCTTCGACGTCGGCGCCGACGGCACGCTGGCGCTTGAGCTGCAGCCCGTGCGCTGGGCGCTGCGGCTCGGCGACGACGCCGCCGCCTCGCTCTCCGTGCTGTGCGTCACGCGCGACAGCGAGGGCCGCTGGCTGGCCGGCCGCCGCGCCGGCTGGGTCGCGACCTGGCCCGGGCGCTGGGCGCTCGGCGCCGGCGGTTCGGTCGAGGTCGGCGAGGACCCGGTGGAGACGCTCACGCGCGAGCTCGAGGAGGAGTGGGCGGTCACGCCCGAGCGGCTCGACGTGGAGGCGCTGCTGGCGCTCCCGAGCGGCATGATCATGCTCGTCGGCCAGGCCTGGCTGCCGGCGGGCGCCGAGGTCGAGCGCGACGCCGAGCACGACGCCCACGCCTGGTGGCCGCCGGAGCCCGGCGCCTGGCCCGACGAGGCCGACCCGGTGCTGCGCCGGATGGCCGGCCTGCTCGCGTGATCACGTTCACGCGCCTGAAGTACCTCTCGTTCCTGCACTCGGCGGTCTACCTGACGCTGCTGGCGTTCTGGCTCTCCGACGGCTCCGAGACCGCGCGGACCGTGCTCGGGTGGGCGCACGGAATCGGCTGGATCGTCATGTCGCTGCTCTGCATCGAGGCCGTCCGGCGGCGCGTGATCCCGCTCTGGCTCGCGGTGATGGTGGCGGTCGTCGGCGGCATCGGCCCGTTCGCCGGGAGCATCGGCTTCGTGGTGTGTGAACGCCGGTTAGGGATGCCGGATCAGGCCGCCGGACGCGGTATGGTCTAAGGCCACAGATGGCAGTTCACACCACGGTCGAAGTGACCATGCCTCAGATGGGCGACTCGGTAACCGAGGGCACCATCCTGGAGTGGCACAAGCAGGAGGGGGATCAGGTCTCGGAAGACGAGATCCTCGTCGAGGTCTCCACCGACAAGGTGGACGCCGAAGTCCCCTCGCCGCTGACCGGAACCGTCGTCAAGGTCCACGTCGCCGAGGGCGACACGATCGGCGTCGGCACGGTGCTCGCCGAGATCGCCCCCGGCGAGAACGGCAGCGCCCCCACGCCCACCGACGAGGCACCGGCCGCCGAGCCCGACGCCGGCGGCGAGACCGGTGGCGAGACGATCGACGTGCAGATGCCCGCGATGGGCGAGTCGGTCAGCGAGGGCACGATCCTCGAGTGGGCCAAGCAGGCCGGCGACAGCGTCGAGGAGGACGAGACGCTCGTCGAGATCTCGACCGACAAGGTCGACGCCGAGGTCCCCGCGCCCGCCACCGGCACGATCGCCGAGATCCTCGCCGACGCCGGCGACACGGTGACGGTCGGCCAGGTCATCGCCCGCCTGACGACCTCCAACGGCGCGAGTGCGAAGGCCCCCGAGCCGACCTCGGCGCCGCGCCCCCAGGCGAGCGCGCCCGCCCGCGCCCACGCCCGACGGCGTGAAGATCACCCCGGTCGCCGCCCGCGCGGCCGCCGCGCTCGGCGTCGACCCCGCGAACCTGAAGGGCAGCGGCCCGGCCGGCCGCATCTCCAAGGCCGACGTGCTGGCCGCCGAGACCAACGGCGCGAGCGCGCCCGCGGCGGCCGCCGCCGCCGAGGCCAAGCCGCTCAAGGGCGCGAGCGCGATGCTCGCGCGCTACATGGACGAGTCGCGCTCCGTGCCGACCGCCACGTCCTTCCGCACGCTCACGGTCACCGCGCTCGACGGCCGCCGCAAGGAGCTCAAGGCCGCCGGCCAGCGCGTCTCGTTCACGCACCTGATCGCGTACGCGATCGCGCGCGCCGGCACCGAGCAGATGCCGGCGATGGCGCGCACGTTCGAGGAGATCGACGGCAAGCCGCACGTGCTCGACGCCGGCGCGGTCAACCTCGGCATCGCCGTCGACGTCGAGCGCAAGGACGGCGGGCGCACGCTGATGGTCCCGGTGATCCGCGACGCCGGCCGGCTCTCGTTCCCCGACTTCCTGGCCGCCTTCAACGACCTGATCGCGAAGGCGCGCGAGAACAAGCTGACCGCGGACGACCTGCAGGGCGCCAACGTCTCGCTCACCAACCCCGGCGGCATCGGCACGATCGCCTCCGTCCCGCGCCTGATGAAGGGCCAGGGCACGATCGTCGCCACCGGCGCGATCGGCTACCCGCCCGGGCTCGCGGCGATCGGCGCGACGATCGGCGCCGAGAAGGTGATGACGATGACGTCGACGTACGACCATCGCATCATCCAGGGCGCCGAGTCGGGCCAGTTCCTGCAGGTGGTCGAGGCCTACCTCCAGGGCGAGCACGGCTTCTACGAGCAGGTCTTCCGCGACCTCGGCGTGGAGCTCGGCGACGCGATCGCCGAAGCGCCCGCCGCCGCCCCTGCTCCCGCTGCCGCCCCGGCCGCCGCGCCCGAGGCCGCGATCCCGGACGAGCAGCTCCTGCAGGCCGTGCAGGCCGCGACCTCGCTGATCAAGGCCCACCGCACGCACGGCCACCTCGCCGCGCGCCTGGACCCGCTCGGCTCCGAGCCCGAGGGCGACCCGGCGCTCGATCCGGAGCCGCTCGGCCTGACCGAGGACATCATGCGGCGGATCCCGGCCAAGATCCTGCGCACGTACGTGCCGGGCGCCACGCTCGCCGACGCGCTGCCGCACCTGCGCGACACCTACTGCGGCACGATCGCCTACGAGGTCGAGCACATCGCCTCGCACCGCCAGCGCATGTGGCTGCGCGAGAAGATCGAGTCCGGCGCCTTCCGCGCGCCGCTCTCGCCCGAGGAGAAGACGCGGCTGCTGCGGCGCCTGACCCAGGTCGACTCGCTCGAGCGCTTCATGCACAAGGCCTACCTGGGCCAGAAGCAGTTCTCGATCGAGGGCCTGGACATGACCGTCCCGATGCTCGACGAGATGATCCAGCTCGCGGCCGCCAACGGCGCGCGCGAGGTCGTGCTCGGCATGGCGCACCGCGGCCGCCTGAACGTGCTCGCCCACAACCTCGGGCGCGCGTACGAGACGATCTTCCGCGAGTTCGAGGGCGCGTCGTCGATCGAGGCCGTGACCACGATCCCGCAGGGCGGCACCGGCGACGTCAAGTACCACCACGGCGCCCAGGGCACATACGCCCTCGAGGAGGACCGCTCGATCATCGTGCGGCTCGAGTCCAACCCGAGCCATCTCGAGTACGTCTCGCCGATCGTCGAGGGCGCCACGCGCGCCGTCCAGACCTCGCGCCAGGGCCCGCACGCGCACCTGGACACCGACAAGGCGATCCCGATCATCCTGCACGGCGACGCCGCGCTGCCGGGCCAGGGCGTCGTGGCCGAGACGTTCAACCTGCAGGCGCTCGACGGCTACACGGTCGGCGGCTCGCTGCACATCATCCAGAACAACCAGGTCGGCTTCACGACCGACCCGGACGACTCGCGCTCGACCCGCTGGGCGTCGGACCTCGCCAAGGGCTTCGACGTCCCGATCATCCACGTCAACGCCGACGACGTCGAGGCCTGCGTCTCCGCCGTCCGGCTGGCCTTCGCCTTCCGCCAGGAGTTCGGCCACGACGTGATGATCGACCTGATCGGCTACCGCCGCTTCGGCCACAACGAGGCCGACGAGCCGGCCTACACGCAGCCCGAGATGGCGGCCAAGATCAAGCAGAAGACGTCGGTGCGCGAGCTGTTCGCGGCGCACCTCGTCGAGCAGGGCGTGCTCACCCAGGAGCAGGCCGACGCGATCGGCTCGGAGATCTGGGACGAGCTGGCCAAGCGCCACCGCTCGCTCAAGGAGGAGCTGACGGCGGCCGGCGACGAGCAGCCGACCGGCGGCTACGAGCTCGACCGCTCGCCCTCGCCGGACGTCAAGACCGCCGTCCCCGCCGAGACGCTGCACAAGCTCAACGACGAGCTGCTGCACGTCCCCGACGGCTTCACGGTCCACCCGAAGCTGATCAAGCAGCTCGACCGCCGCCGCGCCGCGCTCGGCCCCGACGGCGGCATCGACTGGGCGCAGGCCGAGTCGCTCGCCTTCGCGTCGCTGCTGAACGAGGGCACCCCGGTCCGCCTCACGGGCCAGGACACCGAGCGCGGCACGTTCTCGCAGCGCCACCTGGTGCTGCACGACGCCAAGACCGGCCAGCGGATCTCGCCGATCCAGAGCCTGCCGGGCGCGCAGGCGCCGATGGAGCTGCACAACTCGCCGCTGTCGGAGATCGCCTGCCTCGGCTTCGAGTACGGCTACTCGATGGAGGCGCCCGAGACGCTCGTGCTGTGGGAGGCGCAGTTCGGCGACTTCGTCAACAGCGCGCAGGTGATCATCGACCAGTTCATCGTCTCGGCGCTCTCCAAGTGGGGCCAGACGACGCGCCTGACGCTGCTGCTCCCGCACGGCTACGAGGGCTCGGGCCCCGAGCACTCCTCCGGCCGGCTCGAGCGCTTCCTGACGCTCGCCGCCGAGGGCAACATCCGCGTCGCGAACCTCACGACGCCGGCCCAGTACTTCCACCTGCTGCGGCGCCAGGCGCGCGTCGCCAAGCAGCGCCCGCTGGTGATGATGACCCCGAAGTCGCTGCTGCGCCTGCCGCAGGCGACCTCCCGCGTCGAGCACCTGTCGGAGTCGCGCTTCTTCCCCGTGCTGTCGGAGCCGCGGATCGACGAGGAGAAGGTCACCCGGCTCGTGCTCTGCACCGGCAAGATCTACTACGACCTCAAGGGCCACGCGACGCGCGAGAACAACGAGGGCGTCGCGATCAGCCGCGTCGAGCTGCTGTACCCGTTCCCGCAGCAGCAGATCATGGACGAGGTCGAGCGCTACCCGAACCTGCGCGAGGTCGTGTGGGCGCAGGAGGAGCCGCGCAACATGGGCGCCCGCGCGCACATGTCCCCGCGGCTCCTGCACATCCTGCCCTCGACGCTCGAGTTCGGCTACGTCGGGCGGCCCGAGCGAGCCTCGCCGGGCGAGGGCTACCCGGCCGCCCACACGGTCGAGCAGACCCGCATCATCCGCAACGCGCTGGACCTCTCGCTGCCCGTGTCCGTGAACCCGGACAAGCTGCCCGGCGAGCGGTAGAGCGCAACTCACAGCCCGTTCACGTGTCGGAGTGAACGTGCGTGCCGCCGGGAGGGGCGGCACGTGCCCAGCATTTCCCCGACTCCCCGAGGAGGCTCTCTTGAAGAGGCTGCTTTCGCGTGGCCGCCCGTCCGGCCGCCACGCCGTCGTGTGCGCGCTGATCCTTGCGATCGGCATCCCGGCCGTTGCCGTCGGCTCCGGTGAAGGTCGGAACCTCGTGCTCGGCAAGCGCAACCCGCAGGGTGGCGAGCTGACCCGCGAGACGGAGATCATCTCGCGCAACGGCTCGTACGCCACTCGCCAGTCCAACGTCCGGACCGGTGACGGCGGGGGCGCGATCTACGGCTGCCGCTCGGCGGCCGGCCGCGAGCCCTGCATCCGCGCGAACAACCTCAACGAGGGCCGCGCGTTCGAGTTCGAGGCCAACGGCCCCGAGGGCGGCCGGATCGAGATGGAGGAGCGCACGGCCGCGCCGTTCACCACGAACGCCTCCGGCAAGGTCGAGAACCTCAACGCCGACCAGCTCGACGGCCGCGACTCGGCGACGTTCGCCAGCGAGGCCGACCTGCTGTTCGCGGCGGTCGCCGACGGCGGCACGCTGCTCGCCGGCCAGGGCGCCACGACGGCCGCCAAGGCCGGCGACGCGACCACGGTCACGTTCAACCGCGACGTCTCCAAGTGCTCGTTCACCGCGACGGCCAACGGCGCGACGCCGCAGCCGCTCGCCGTGCAGGCGGTCGCCGGCCAGGTCGCGCAGGTGCTCGTCACGGAGGGCCCGGCCGCCCCGGCCGTCGCCTTCCACCTGCAGGTCATCTGCTGATCGCCTGAGGGCGCGCGGGTGCGGGAGGATGTCGTCACGATGTCCGACCGCACCCGCCGCGTCCTCGAGCGGATCCGCGCGACCCCGCCCGGGTTCGTGCGCGCCTACGGCGACGTCTCGCCGGGCGCCCCGCGCTTCGCCGGCACCGTGCTCGCGCACTGCGACGACCCCGACGTGCCCTGGCACCGGATCGTCCGCGCCGACGGCACGCTGGCCAAGGGCGAGCGCCAGCGGCGCCTGCTCGAGGCCGAGGGCATCCCGTTCAACGGTGAGCGGGTCGATATGCACGCGGCCCGGCTCCCCATGTAACGTCGTCCGAGGTCCGAGCTCGCGAGGACGGAGGGCGAAACCGGGATCCGCAACTCCGCCGACGCTGCGTGTTGAATGCCACGTGCAGCCAACCGGGACCTGGAGGGGAACGTCGTGACGAAGAGCCGCTGGATCGGAGCCACGGTGCTGTGCGCCGTGGTGGCGGGCGGAGCGGCCACCGCCGGAGCGCTCACGGGCGCCGCGGCATCGGCCGCGGGCCCGGTGAACGTGTTCCCGGCCCCCGGCACGGTCAGCGCCTCCGCGACGACGCAGATCTCCTTCCGCGGCGCGGCCGCGGGCGCGCTCGGCGCGATCACCGTCTCCGGCTCGCGCAGCGGCGCCCTCAGCGGCGAGCTGCGCCCGCACTCGGACGGCAAGGGCGCGAGCCTGATGCTGCCCGAGCTGGCCGCCGGCGAGCGCGTCAGCGTCCGCAGCTCGCTGGCGATCCGCGGCGGCCGCGACGGCGACTTCAGCTTCACCGTCGGCCGCCGGCCGGCGCCGCGCCAGGTCGACGACGGCACGCTGCCGATCCCGACGCTGCCGCCCACGCTCGTCGACAACTTCCGCTCCAACCCGGAGCTCGACTCGCCGCGCGTGACGATCGACCGCAAGACCCGCGGCACGGCGCCGGGCTACATCTTCATGGCCCCGTTCGCGCCCAAGGGCAGCCCGGACCACAACGGGCCGATGATCACCGACGACGAAGGCGACCTCGTCTGGTTCAACTCGCTGCCGCGCGGCACCGCGGTGACCGACCTCGCCGTGCAGCGGCTGAACGGGCGCGACGTGCTGACCTGGTGGCAGGGCCGCTTCGCCCTCGGCTGGGGCTACGGCGACTACCACGTGCTCGACGAGACCTACCGCGAGGTCGCGCGCATCCGCGCCGGCAACGGCTACGAGGGCGACCTGCACGACATGCAGATCACGCCCCAGGGCACCGCGCTGGTGCTCGCCTACGACCGCGTGTTCCGCGACACGAGCGCGCTCGGCGGCTCGCGCGAGGGCGTCGTGCTCGACAACGTGATCCAGGAGATCGACATCGCGACCGGGCTCGTGCTGTTCGAGTGGCACAGCCTCGGCAGCGTCGACGTGAACGACAGCCGCGTGCGCGCGAAGGGCCGCACGTCGTACGACTACTTCCACGTGAACTCCGTCGAGGTCGACCGCGACGGCAACCTGCTCGTCTCGGCCCGCAACACCTGCGCCGTCTACAAGATCAACCGCACCACCGGCCGCATCATGTGGACGCTCGGCGGCAAGGAGAGCGACTTCCGCATGAACCGCCGCACGCGCTTCTGCTTCCAGCACGACGCGCGGCGCGCCGGCAAGGGCGTCATCTCGCTGTTCGACAACGCGGCCGGGCCGCCGAAGACGCGCCCGCAGTCGCGCGCGATCAAGCTGGCCGTGAACGAGCGCCGCAAGACCGTCGAGCTGGTCCGCGCCTACCACCACCCGATGCGGATCTCGGCGCCGAACCAGGGCAGCACGCGCGTGCTCCCGAACGGCAACGTGATCGTCGGCTGGGGCGCCGCGCCGGTGTTCACGGAGTACAGCCGCGGCGGCCGCCTGCTGTTCGCCGGCCGGCTCGTGCGCGGCAAGGGCAACTACCGCGCCCTGCGCGCCGAATGGACCGGCCGCCCGGCCTCGCCGCCCGACCTGGCGGTACGCGAGCGCGGCGATCGCTTCGAGGTCTTCGCGAGCTGGAACGGCGCGACCGAGGTGGCGCGCTGGCAGGTGCTCGGCGGCGCCGATCCCGGCAGCCTCACGTCGCTGACCAGCCGCCCGAAGCGCGGCTTCGAGACGAAGATCTCGGCACCGGGCGGCTCCCGTTACGTGGCGGTCCGCGCGCTCGCCGCGGACGGCTCGGTGCTCGGGACGTCGGCGGTCGTCGAGCCGTAGCGATGTGGGCGCAGCACGAGATCCGGCTGCAGGCGCGGCCGCGCGGCTTCCACCTCGTCACCGGCGAGGTCGAGGCCGCGCTGCCGGAGCTGCGCGAGCTGCGGGTCGGGCTCGCGCACCTGTTCATCCGCCACACCTCGGCCTCGCTGACGCTGAACGAGAACGCGTCGCCGGACGTGCGGCGCGACTTCGACGCCTGGTTCGACCGCGCGGTGCCCGAGGACGCGCCGTACTGGACGCACACGGTCGAGGGGCCCGACGACATGCCGGCGCACATCAAGGCCTCGCTGCTCGGCCCGGCGCTGTCGCTGCCGGTGCGCGAAGGGCGGCTCGCGCTCGGCACCTGGCAGGGCGTCTACCTGTGCGAGCACCGCGACCGCGGCGGCCCGCGCTCGCTGCTCGTCACCCTCTGGGGCGAGTGATCCGGAACGGCGCGACGCGCCGCGCTGAGGTGTTGCCTGCGGCGTCGCGGGCGAGGACCACGAGGCGGTACGCGCCAGGCCTGAGCGCGGGCGGCCGGCCCTTCACCGCGATCCGGTTCGCCCCCGCCCGGCCCGGGCGGGTGAAGGTGCGCACGGTCGTCCAGCGCCCGCGCGACCGCGCCCGCTGGACAGCGACCTTGACCGTGGCGGCCTCCGAAAGCGTGAAGCGCGCCGTGCTGCCCTTGCGCGCGGCGAAGCGGCGTTTCGTCAGCCTCACCTTCCCCAAGGTCGGCGGCGTGAGGTCGTCGGTGCCGGCACCGCCTGGTCCGCCATCAACGCCTGGGTCCGCCTGGTCTTCCGCCTGGGCCGCCGCTTCCGCCTGGGCCGCCGCCCGGCTGGCCCGCGACCGCGGGCACGGTCGTCACGGTCACCGTCGCCTCGTCGCACTGCTCGTTCTCGTCGCAGATCCGGTACCGGAAGCTGTCGGCGCCCGTGTGCCCGGCGGCCGGCACGTAGCGCACGCGCCCGCCGGCCACGGTCGCCGTCCCGCGCGCCGGCGGCGCGACCACCGCCAGGGTGGACGGCCACAGGTCGTTGCCGAAGTCGCGGTCGTTGGCGAGGACGTCGATGTCCACGGCCCGGCCCGCCCGGGTGCTGATCGCGTCGTCGGCGGCCAGCGGCTCGTCCGCCCGGACGAGGCCCCGGAGGATCGAGTGTCGCTCGACCTTGCCGGGGTGGGTGTCGCCGGCGAAGAAGTGCGGACTTTGCGGCCACTCCTGCCCCAGCAACCGCAGCGCGACCGTATACGGCCCGGTGGCGTAACCGCTCATCACGATGTCCCAGCTCTCGTCGAGTCCGGCGGCCGAGACGCTCTCCACGTCGCCGGCATCGCGCCAGATCGCGCCCGGGATCTCCTGGAAGAGCGTGCCCGCGCCGTCCTTGCCGGCCCGGCGGCCGAGCGGGTCGACGAGCATCACGTGGGCGGGGCTATGCATCTCCACCGAGCCGCCGTCGACGCCGACGTCGCCCGTGATGTCGTCAGCCCCGGTGTTCCAGGTGACCAGATCGTCCGGCGTCACGTACGCGTGGTCGACCGGGCCGTCGAAGGAGTGGTCGCGCAAGTCGACGCCGGCCTGCGTATAGGCCCACCAGACGAGCGAGGAGCAGTAGAAGTGGCTTGGACCCGTCGCGGAGGGGTCGAAGACGCGGTAGGTGAAGTTCGCGGCGTGCCAGCGATCCGCGTGCTGGTTGCCCGGAATGCCCGCGCCGCCCGGTCCGAGCAGGTGGAGAAGCAGCGCCTCGGCGGCATTCTCGCGCGTGGCGGAGGACAGGCCGCGGATGCGTGAGGCCTTGACGGCGACGTCGGGGGAGCCGAGTTCGCCGAAGTCTCCGTGCTGCCGGATGTCGACGAGCCGGATCTCGCCCTTCGGATCGTCCGGTGTGGCTTCGGCGACCACGACCTCGCAGTCGGGATCGACCTGCGCCGGCGGTGCTCGCCAGACGTTCACGCAGTCGCCCTCGGTCGGCGCGTTCGGTCTTGCGGTCGAGGTTCACGTAGCCGATCACGACGGCCGCGTGCGTCCAGAAGTTCCCGCCCATGAACGAGTTGACGTCCGACTTCGCGCCCGAGCCGCGCTCGAGCAGATGTCGCCGGGCTCGAGCAGGCAGGAGTCGATGCCCGAGCCTCTCCAGCTCGCCGCACTCCCTGTCGTCGCAGACGTCGCCGAAGTCGTCGCCGTCGTCGTCCGGCTGAAGCGGGCCGTCGCGACGAAGGTTGTAGTCCTCGACGCAGTTGTCCGCCGAGTCGAGCTCGCCGTCCGCGTCGAGGTCGCCGTCGGCACCCTCGGTGTCGTCCATCGGGCCGTAGCAGCCGACATCGTCGCCAACGTCCCTTCCGGACCAGTTCTCGTCCCCGTCGCCGTCCGCGTCGACGATCTCGCCGAAGTCGGCGTCACCGTCGTCGTCATTGTCGACGCCGTCGTCGCACTGGAGCGGGCCGAGCTCGTCCGGGTCCGTGAGCGAGAAGCATCCCGTGTCGGGCTTCTCGCCCTCGTAGTCAGCGAGGCCGTCGCCGTCGTTGTCGACCCCGTCGTCGCACTCGATCGGGTCGCAGCCGCCCTCGCCGACGGCGATCGCCGCGACCGTGCCCGACATCCCGCCCTCCGGGAAGCCGCCGAACCAGATCCACGAGTTCCAGGCCGTCGAGAGGTAGCAGCCGCTCGGCCAGTCCTCCGTGGCGGAGCCGGGGACGACGACCGTCATGGCCTCGGTCGTGCGGTAGTTCGATCCCTCGTCGACGGTGCTAGCCACGATGGCATACGGCGGCGTGGTTGCCGTATGCGCTGGCCCGCTGAGGCTGTCCCAGCCTCCGTGGCGCCAGATCGTCCCGCCCGCGGGAACGCGCAGGAACGTCATCGCCGTCTCGTCCCGGCTGGTCGCTGGCTGGGCGCAGGAGTCGCTCAGGCAAGGGGACGCGTACTCGAGGCGCGATGTCCAGGTGAAACCCTCGCCCGGCTCGATCTCCGTCTTGTCGAACGTGGTCCGCAGCCTCGCCGTATAGGGCTCGTCGCCGGCCCACGTGCCCGAGGCCGTGACGAACCCCGAGAGCGGCGCGGTGCGGACGTCGTTCTCGGCGTTCGCGGCGGCGGGCGCGACGCCCACGAGCACGAGCACGGCTGCGAGGACCGAAAGCTTCACGCTCGCGCGAATCTATCCCGCGACAGGCGGCCGGACGGCTGGACGATGGTCCAGGCGATCAGACGAACAGCGTGAGCGCCGGCTCGCGCTCGCCGCGCACGACCGCGAGGTCGACCTCGACCCAGGCGAGCCCGCGCGACTCCGCCAGCACGCGCGCCTGCGGCTTGACGACCTGCGCCGCGAGCACGCCGCGGCAGGCGGCCATCGCCGGGTCCAGCCGGATCCGCTCGAGGTAGCGCGAGAGCTGCTCGACCGCGTCGATCGTCCCGATCCGCTTGATCTCGACCGCCACCCAGCCGTCCTCGGCGTCACGGCACATCAGGTCGACCGGGCCGATGTCCGTCGGCCACTCGCGGCGCACGAGCCGGAAGCCCTCGCCGCACCAGGCCGGCGCGTCGGCCAGCAGCTCCTGCAGGTGCGCCTCGACGCCGTCCTTCTCGAGGTTGTCGGCGTCGAAGTCCATCGCGTGCGTGACGTCCGACAGCACCTCGCCGAGCACGATCTCCAGCCGGTCCTCGCCCTTGACCTTGCGCACGACGATCCGGCCTTCCTCCTCCTCGATCGCCGTCGGCGGCGTCATCCAGTTCAGCGGCTTGTAGCCGCCCGCGTCGGCGTGCACCAGGACCGAGCCGTCGGCCTTCAGCATCACCAGCCGCAGCGCCTCGGGCAGGCGCGCCGAGAGGCGGCCCGAGTATTCGACGGAGCAGCGAGCAACGATCAGACGCATGGGCGAATCAGGGTACGGCCGCGCGCGGACGCGTGCCCGGCCGCGAGCGCCAACGGCGCTGGGTAAGGAGGCAGGAGTTTCGGCGGCGTCTCATGGATGGGACGGATCGGTGGGTCGGCGGAGGTGCTGTGGCGGTTAG
>CAWJKK010000007.1:0-343017 GCA_963843485.1 uncultured Solirubrobacteraceae bacterium
TACCGCCGCTCACCGACGACGCGATCGACACGCTCGTCGAACGCGCCTCGGCGCAAACCTCGCCGAAGTCGTACTGCATCATCTTCCAGCTCGGGGGTGCCCTCGCCCGCGCGGGAGAGGACGACACCGCGTTCAGCCAGCGCGACGCCGCCCACAACGTGGTCATCAACGCGGTCTGGACCGAGGGCGACCCCGAACCGCACGTCGCCTGGGCGCGCGACTTCTTCTCGGCGCTGCAGCCGCATGCGGGCGACCGCGTCTACGTCAACTTCCTGGGCGACGAGGGGGCCGAGCGGGTCCGCCAGGCCTACGGCGACCGGCAATACGAGCGGTTGGTCGAGCTCGAAGCGCGCACACGACCCGACGAACTTCTTCCGGCTGAACCAGAACATCGAGCCGTAGCGACACCTCGGGCGGCCTCGATCTAACGGCGGGTCAACGATGCGGAACGAGAAGAATGGGGCCACGCACGCGGCTCGGTTGCCACGGACGCTGGTCGTCGCTTTCGCGCTTGTCATCGCGCTCGCGCTCAGCGGGTGCGACGAAGACTTCTGTGGAGCTTCGACGGCGACGCGCCATGGGACAAGCCCACCAAGTAGCAGCGCAGATCTCGCACACGACCACCGACCATCGTCGTGGCCGGGGATTGCGTCCGCGCACAACGCACCCCGATGCAGGCGCCGCGCGAGGCCGCGCGACCCGCGTGCGGGGCGTGGAGGACACGCCGCTGTTCGCGCACAGGGCCCAGCCCGTACGCGCAGCGTGTAGCCGCTGCGGGGCGGGACGGCGACCGGGGGGCTCAGGCCGCCCCACTCCGCAGGGCTCCGCGAGGCGCCGCGCGGCCGCGTATTGCGACACGTTGCGGCCCTTCTCGCCCCACCCAAGCCGTTCCAGCGTTGGACGCTGGAGGAAGTCGGAACCGATCCCGCCGCGTGGTCGAAAGTCGACGGAGGGGCGCCAGGGGCGGCGCCTCGTCAGGGACAACAGCAGGTCGCCGGGACCACGATGCGCTTTGCGGGGGCCTGGCAGCTCGAATCGGGCTGGGCCACGAAAGTGTGCACGTCCCCGATGAAATGCGCCGCGGGTCGGGTCAACTGATGTGCCGCCCACGACCGCGACCGAAAGGAGCCGCCATGTCCCGCGTCCGGGTCCACAACTTCTCGATCTCCCTCGATGGCTTTGCCACGGGTGACGGCCAGGCCGTAGATGCCCCGTTCGGGCACGCGGGCCATCGGCTCCACGAGTGGATGTTCGCTACCGGATTCGGTCGCGACCTGCTCGCCGAACTCGGGGCAAGCCGCGACGACACGCTCGGCGGGACGGGCGGCACCGAGGGTGTCGATCACGTGATGGCCGAACGACATGGTCCGGGCATCGGCGCGGAGATCATGGGCGCCGGCGAGTTCGGTCCGCCGGGTTCGCAGGACAACCCCGAGTGGCGCGGATGGTGGGGCGACAACCCGCCGTTCCACACGCCGACGTACGTCCTGACCCATCGCCCGCGCCCGCCGCTGGAGATGGAGGGCGGTACGACGTTCCATTTCCTCGACGCTGCGCCGGCGGACGCACTCGCAGTCGCACGAGAAGTGGCAGACGGTCAGGACGTCCGCATCGGGGGCGGCCCGACGATGCTCCGCGAGTTCCTTGCCGCCGGGCTCGTCGACCATCTGCATGTCGTCCAGGTTCCGATCCTCCTCGGTCGCGGGGTCCGATTGTGGGACGGTCTGGAGGCACTGGAGGAGCAGTACGATGTGGAGGCGGTCTCGACGCCGAGCGGGGTCACCCATCTCACCTTCACGCGATGAGGATCGGCGCTCACCGGGGCGCACGGGCCGGGGGTCGCGGATCTGAGCCCGGGAGCGGGGCCGCACGGGACGCGCGGCGGGCTGTTCTGGCACCACCTCGTCGGGGTCGCGTTGCTGCTGCTCGCCGCGTGGGCAGCGGTGAGGTAGTCGGTATCGGCGATGATCTGCGCCGTCGCGTCATGCACCACCCTGGTCGACCGCAACAGCAGCGTGACCACCGCCACGGGCGCTGTTGGCCTTTACCCCGATCATGTGCGGTCCGTCGAGTGGTGGGAGCACGGGTCGTTCTCGGACCGGGTCGAGCTGGCGGCCGGGCCGAGTCGCCACCCGAGGTCCGCAAGCCCGCCGACAGAGCGGCCGTCGCTGTGCTTGATGATGTCCGCAGCTCGCGGGCGTAGCCGATCTTGAGCCTGGACACGCCCGGAACTGTGTGCCGGCTGTCGGACGGTCACCGGCACGCTTCACCGAACCACCGTTCCGCTTGCGGGGCGGCGCTCGTCAACCGCCCGGTTGCTTCTCGTCAGGCTTTCTTGCTGCGCGAGAGCGCGACAGCGTTGCCGGTCTCGCAACTGGCCTGCGTCGGTGCGCTTGCATTCGGCGAGCGTGAGTACGCTGAATGGGTCATGCCGCGCAGTGTTCGCCGGGCTGCCGAGGTGCTCGACCTGTTCTCCGTCGAGCGACCGTACTGGGGTCCGAGCGAGGTCGCGGTCCAGCTGGGGATCGCGAAGTCAACGGCGCACGCGCTGCTGGGCGAGCTGGCGCGTGCCGGGCTGACCGAGCGCTTGCCGTGCGGGCGCCACCGGCTCGGCTGGCGGCTGGCGGGGCTGGCGCGGACGATGTTGCAGACCAATGGGTATCGCGAGACGGTTGCGCCGGCGGCGCGGGCGCTCGCCGCGCATTTCGGCGAGACCGTGCACGTTGCCGCGCTCGAGCGCGAGAACGTTGTGTACGTCGCCAGCGAGCGCCCGACTGGCGGCGTCGCCGCGCCGCCGGCCCCGGTCGCGGCCGAGCTCACGCCGCTGGGACAGGTGCTGCTCGCCCAGCACCCCGGCGTCATCGTCGGACCGCAGCGCGCGTTGGACGGCGTGGAGTGCGTCGCCGCCGGGCTGCGCACGAGCGCCGCGCCGCCGGCGGCGGCAATCGGACTGTGCGCGCCGAGCGAGCGCTTCGCGTCGCGGCGCGACGTCTACGCGCGGGCGCTCGCCGCGACGAGCAAGCGCGTGTCCCGCGCCGTTCGGCTCTAGCGAACGCTGCTGGCCGCGCAAGCCGCGGCGCGGCACGCTGAGCGCATGTCCTTCAGCGCCGCACACTCCACGGTCTACGCCGAACCGACCTGAGCAGCGACGCATCGCATGCGCGACTTCAATGCCGCGCCGCCAGATCGTCGACCCGGTGACCCAACCCACCGTTTCGCCTGACAAGCCACATCCTCGACCCTCGGAGGAACGATGACCACCACACGCACCACCGACGACGGACAGCTGCTGCACCGGCCCAGCGGCAGCGGGCTGGCCTTCTGGGGGCCCGGCGACTTCTACCGCTTCCTGATAACGGGCGCCGAGTCCGGCGGCGCGTACTTCGCGATGGAGGCGATCGTGCCGGCGGGCGGCGGTCCGCCGCCGCACATCCACCGCAACGAGGACGAAACCTTCTACGTGCTCGAGGGCGAGGTGGAGTTCCTGCTCGGCGACCGGCTCGTCAAGGGGACGGCGGGCGACTTCGTCAACGTCCCGCGCGGCACCGTACACCGCTTCCACAACGCCAGCGCGGCGCGCGCCCGCCTGATCCTCACGTTCACGCCGGCGGGCATCGAGAAGTTCTTCGAAGAGACGCTCGAGCGCGTCGAGGACCCCGACCAGCCGCCGCCGGACAACATCCAGGAGGTCGCCGCCCGCTACGCCGAAGCGGCGCCGCGCTACGGCATCG
Source organism: uncultured Solirubrobacteraceae bacterium (assembly GCA_963843485.1). Lineage (GTDB taxonomy): Bacteria > Actinomycetota > Thermoleophilia > Solirubrobacterales > Solirubrobacteraceae > DASSUW01. The sequence continues at coordinate 3,732 of CAWJKK010000007.1, forward strand.
AGTTCCTGGTGTCCTGAGGAGATCGGGCAGCTCGGGGGAGAAGCGGGTTACGCATCATCGTCATCGGAGGCGCCGGAACAATCGGCAAGGCCATCGTCGCCACGCTGGCCGAGCAGCACGACGTCGTGGTCGCGGGGCGGCGATCGGGCACGTGCCGTGGACATTCGGTCACCCGACTCCGTACGCGAGATGTTCCGGCAGGTCGGCGCCTTCGATGCGCTCGTGTGTGCCGCGGGCGAGGCCCACTTCGGTCCCTTCGACACGGTGTCGGAGGACGAGCTGGCGATGGGGATCGAGAGCAAGCTCCTCGGTCAGATCCGTCTCGTCCTGCTCGGGCGGTCGCAGATCGCAGACGGAGGGTCGTTCACGCTCATGTCCGGCTACGTGCTCGACGACCCGATCCCGGAGGCCACCAGCTTCGCCGTCGCCAACGGCGGCGTCGAAGGATTCGTGCGGGCCGCCGCCCTCCGCCTGCCCCGTGGCGTCCGGGTCAACGCGGTCAGCCCGGGGCTGGCCGCCGACAGCTACGAGCAGTTCAGTCGCTTCAACCCCGGCCGGCTCCCCGTCCCCATGCGCACGATCGCCTCCGCCTTCGTACGCAGCGTCGAGGGATGGCGGACCGGCGAGATCATCCGGGCGCGGTGACCACGCGGCCGGCGGAGAGATGGCCCGCCAGCGACGCTCCACCCGCAGGCTGCCCAACTGCGCCCCGCGCGCTCGCGGCGGCGGACGGGAACGGCCGGAGCGATCAACCAGCACCAGGTCATCTTGGCGCGCACCAGAGCCGGCGCGAAGAAGGACCGCCGCAGCCGCGTTCGGGCCGACGCCAAGCGCATCCAGCCTACGCGACGATCTCTGAGCTGAATGATTGTTCCATGTCGAGAAGCGCTGACCGGCTCCGCTCATCAGGTGAAGGGCCACGAGCGGCGCGGCGCCTGCACCGACTCCAAAGAGAGGAAGGTCATGGACCCGCAAGAGATCACCGAAGAGCCGCAGGATCGGACCGGCTCGTGGGTACGCAGGCACGACGAGTACACGCCGCAGGAGCTGGCCGGAGGCCGTTCATGACCGTCCAGCGCCTGGAGCACATCGGCATCGTCGTCGACGACCTCGCGGCGGCGACCGCGTTCTTCGCCGCACTCGGGCTCGAATTGGAGGGCGAGGCGTCCGTCGAGGGCGGCTCGGTGGACCGCATAAACGGGCTCGAGGGCGTGCGGGCGGATATCGTGATGCTGCGGACCCCGGATGGCAACGGCAAGGTCGAGCTGGCCAAGTACCGCTCGCCCTCATACGAGGGCGACGACGGGCCGGCGCCGGCCAACGCCCCGGGCATCCGCCACATCCTCTTCGTCGTCGACGACATCGAGGCATCCCTCGCCGGCCTGCGAGCGCATGGCGGCGAGCTGGTCGGCGAGCTGGAGAACTACGAGAACAGCTACTGGCTCTGCTACGTGCGCGGCCCGGCGGGGATCATCGTCGAGCTGGCGGAGAAGATCGGCTGATCGGTCGTTCCGGAGAGCGCGCACCAAGCCCGGCCACCCGATGACCGAGGACGAAGTGATCGGCGCGGAGCGCCTGCCTCGGTCCGTCGTTTCGCGGAACGGTGGCCGCACACCTGCCCATGTCCGCCACGGGCGGCGTGAGGGATGAGCGTCAACCCGATCACCCCGGTCAGACGAAGTGATTCTGCAGGAGGCGCACCGGGGCGTCCCAGCTCGCCTCGTTGTACTGCTCGCCCGGAACCATGATCAGGTCGTCGCGGTTCTCGGTGTGGTGTCGCCCCAGCGCGGCCGGCAGCTGATCGTGGATCTCCTCGTCCGTCAGCTCGAGGCTCCGTCGCTCCTCGGGGTCGAGCTCGACCGGAACCGGCTGGTCGCGGCCGTGCAGGAACACGTGCCACCGGTGCGGATGGCCCTCCACACGCTCGTGGTGTGAGATGTGCATCGCCGGACGGTAGCGAACGCCATCAGCACGCGGCGACCGCGGCCGGAGCGGAGGGGAACGGGACTCGAAGCACGCTCATCGGCCTGTCGCTCCTCGCCCTCACGGGAGACTCACACGCCCAGGGCTTTCCCGGCGCTTGCGCTGGATCAGGCTTGTCTGAAAGTCGCGGTGTCCCCGGTTCGAGTCCGGGTCTCGCCATCCGCTGTCGGCGCGGTCTGGCATTCGCCCCATCCGCCGCCTCGGCGCCCGACGTCCCCCCCGCGGCGGACGGCCGACGGTACGTGGTTGACTCGGAGCGAATGGATCCGCTGGACTGGGTGTGCGAGCAGGGCGTCGTGCTGCAGTCCGCTCGGGGGCCTCTGCCAAATCTGGCAGAGCAGATCGCCGGTGAGCCGATCTCGGGAAGTTGGTGGGGCCACTCGTCAGGCCATGAGATCTTCGCCGTGCTCACCCGCCTGCTCGGCTCTTCCGACGTGATCGCGACGCGCTTGGTCAACGGGAAGATCACGTTGATCCACCGCCGCCTCTGGCCGGCCCTTGTGCGTGTCGCCGACCGCTTTCCTGCTGAGCGTCTCGCGGCCGTCGATGAGGTGCACACGCCGTCGGGTGCTCACCGGACGGTCGAGATTCCCTTCCCCGAGTGGATTCCGGCCGAAGACCTTGACGCCGCCGCGCTGCTCTCGGTCGATGAGGCGCTCGCGCTGCTGCCTGCCTGCCTGCGCTGACGGTCGCCTCGGTCGTCGAGCGCGCCGCCCGCTTGCGTTCTCGCTTACGCCCTGGAGCAGTTCGTGCAGGGCGGCCGCGTCGTCGCTTGTCCGGGCGCCGTGGCCGCCGCGGTCCACAGGAACTCCACCTTGGCGTGGACCGGGAGCGACTCGGCAACAGCCTGCACTGCTGGCGCGCCGCTGCCCGCGCGGCCAGCGGCGCCGCGATACTGGCCGCATGCGCCACAACCCCCATCACGACGTGACCGATGAATCGGTGGTGCGCGCGCTGATCGCCGAGAATCCGTGGGCGACGCTCGTCAGCGAGGTCGATGGCGAAATCGTCGCGTCTCACTACCCCATCCTGCTCGACGACAGCCGCGAGGCGCTCACGATCGTCACCCATGTCGGCCGGCCGGACGACAGGCTGCACCGGTTCGGCGGACGCGAGATGCTCGTCATCGTCGCGGGCCCGCACGGCTACATCTCGCCGAGCTGGTACGCCCCCGACGCAGTACGGGCGCCGACATGGAACTTCAGCGTCGCGCACTGCTACGGCGTCCCGGAGATCCTCGAGGCCGACGAGAACGTGCGCGTGCTCACCCGGCTGGTCGCGCACTTCGAGCGGCGCGTCGAGCAGCCTCTGGCTGGAGCCCGAGACGGCGCAACGGCTGGCACCCGGCACGGTCGGTATCCGGCTGCCGATCACCCGCTTCGTCTGCAAGGTCAAGATGAGCGCCGACAAGGACCTCGACCGCCAGCAGCGGGTCCTTGCGCAGCTGCGCGGCTCGGGCCCCTACGCCAATGCGGCCCTGGCTGACGACATGGAGCGGGCGCTCGGCCATCAGAAGCCCACGCTACGCGCCGGCCGGTGAACGACGAACGTCCCGGCCGTCCTGCGGCTGGAGCTCCCGACCCCTACTGCGGTCGGGCACCCGCCGTGCGCCGCTACTGGACGCTCACGCGAACAGCTCCGCGATGATCGGCCGTGCGTTCTGCGGCCCCGCGATGTCGAGCACGAGCCCGTCGGTGGTGCGCCGGAGGTCCATGCGCAGAAATGCGCAGCAGGTGGCCTCGGCGGCGATCGCGTCGCGCAGCTCGCGCTCGGTGTCCGCCGTGTCGGCGAAGAGGAGGCGCTCGCCGTCGGCGGTCTCCTCGCGCGAGCGCAACGACCGCGCTGCCAGCGCGGCGAGGTCCCCGGTCCGGCGGCGGTACTGGTCGGCGCTCAAGGTGCAGGCGATGGGCTGCTCCACGTTCGTCCTCTCGGTTCTGGAAGACGGGTCGGTGCGTAGACTGGATGCTCAAGCCGACTCGAGGTCAAGAGCGCTGGTGAACGAGCCGCAGATGCGCATCGGAGAGGTCGCGCGCCGGGCCGGGGTCCGGGTCTCGCTGATCCGCTACTACGAGGACATCGACCTGCTTCCCGAGCCCGAGCGCGTCAGCGGCCAGCGCCGCTACGACGAGAGCGTGCTGCGTCGCCTGGCCGTGATCGACGTCGCCCAGCGCGCGGGGCTGACGCTCGACGAGATTCGCGAGCTCGTCGAGCACGGCAACGACCCGATGTCCGCGCGGCTGCGCGAGCTCGCCGAGCGGCGCCTGCCGGAGCTCGACGCGCTCATCGACCGCGCCCGACGCGTGCGCACCTGGCTCCAAGCGGCCACGGAATGCGACTGCCAGCGCATCGACGAGTGCGCGCTCTTCGACGACGCGCCATTGGCCTCGGCGCAGGACGCGCGCCCGCTCGCGGTCATGCACGTCGGCCGCCCGGCTGGGTGATCCCTCGCTCCAGCAATCGCTGCGCGCGTTCGCCCGGCTCGCCTTCGTCGAGCGCGATCCCGAGCCCGCGAGGGGCGATGACTGTCCGTCATCATCTCGGCTGTGCGTGAGCTTCCGCTGCCGCCGCACTTCGACTCCGGCCGCGTCGGCGCGGTCTGGCGGGTCCCGTACGAGGATCGCGCGCGCGAGGCGGAGGCGTGGGCCGAGAGCCACACCGTGGGCGCCGCGGTCGACGACTCGTTTCGCGTCTGCCTGCTGGCCGTCGACGTCCAGAACACCTTCTGCATCCCGGACTTCGAGCTCTTCGTCGCCGGGCGCTCGGGCACGGGAGCGGTCGACGACAACCGCCGTCTGTGCGAGTTCGTGTATCGCAACCTCGCGACGATCACGCAGATCGTTCCGAGTCTCGACACCCACCACGCCATGCAGGTGTTCCACGCGATCTGGCTCGTCGACGAGAACGGCGGCCACCCGGCGCCGTACACGCTCGTGTCACCCCGCGATGTCGAGGCGGGGCGCTGGCGAGTGAACCCGGCGGTCGTCGAGGCCCTCGGGATGGACCCCGACTACGCTCAGCGCCACCTCGCCGACTACACGCGACGGCTGGCCGAGAGCGGGAAGTACGACCTGACGGTCTCGCCCTACCACGCCATGCTCGGCGGCATCGGCCACGCGCTCGTGTCGGCGGTCGAGGAGGCGGTCTTCTTCCACGGCGTCGCGCGGCACAGCCGGCCGGACTTCCAGGTGAAGGGGACCACCCGCTCACCGAGCACTATTCGATGCTCGGCCCCGAGGTGACCGAGGGCCCGGACGGCGATCGCCTCGCGGGGAAGAACACCGAGCTCATCGCCAAGCTGCTCACGTTCGACGCCGTCGTCGTGGCCGGGCAGGCCAAGAGCCACTGCCTGGCCTGGACGATCGACGACCTGCTGGAGCATGACGAGGCGCGCGAGCGGCTCGCGCGGCGCACCTACCTCCTCGAGGACTGCACGTCGCCCGTGGTCGTGCCCGGGGCCGTCGACTACACCGACGAGGCGGACGCGGCCTTCGAGCGCTACGCGGCCGCGGGGATGCACATCGTCCGCGCCGCCGACCCCATCGAGAGCTGGCCGGGGCTCGCCCAGCCTGCCGGCCTGACCGAGTCGCCCGCGGACGACGCCGCGCGTGTACCACGGGGGGCGGTGGCGACGGCAGAGCGTGCGCCCCGCGTCGCAGGCGAAAGAGTCGACTGTCGTGCGACGACCCCCGTCGGCCCGTCGGCGACGATGGAGCCATGATGTCGCTCTTCCAAGCTCATGCCCGGCGACTGCGCGGCGCGGCGGCGGCCGTGCGGTTGGCAGCCGAGCGAGGCCTGTAGCCATGGCCGTGTACGTCGTCATCGCGCTGGTCCGTCGTCGTCCTCGCGGGCGTGGCGCTGTCCGTCCGGATCCTCAAGCAGTACGAGCGCGCGGTGGTGTTCCGGTTGGGCCGCGTGAAGGGCGGCGCGCGCGGTCCGGGGCTGATCGCCATCGTGCCGCTCGTCGATCGCATCCATCGTGTCTCGCTGCGGATCGTCACGATGCCGATCCAGTCCCAGGGGATCATCACCCGCGACAACGTCAGCGTCGACGTGTCGGCCGTCGCCTACTACCGCGTCGCGGATGCGGTCAGCTCGGTGGTGGCCATCGAGAACGTGGCGGCCGCGATCAACCAGATCGCCCAGACGACGCTTCGAGCCGTCGTGGGGCGTCACACCCTCGACGAGACGCTGTCGGAGACCGACGAGATCAACCAGAACATCCGCGAGATCCTCGATTCCCAGACCGAGGAGTGGGGTGTCCAGGTCACGGTCGTCGAGCTGAAGGACATCCAGCTCCCCGACAGCATGCAGCGCGCCATGGCCCGTCAGGCCGAGGCCGAGCGCGAGAAGCGCGCCAAGATCATCGCCGCCGAAGGCGAGGCGGCGGCCGCGGGCGAGCTCGCCCACGCCGCCGACGTGATGATGGCCCACCCGCTCGCTCTGCAGTTGCGCAACCTGCAGACCCTTGTCGAGATCTCCGTCGACAAGAACTCCACTGTCGTGTTCCCGGCGCCGCTGATGAGCACGATCCAGGAGCTCGGCGCGTTCCTCGATCGTGAGACGAGAGCGCTCGGCGCGGTGCCCGCGATGCCGGCGCCGCCGGACGGCGACAACCATGCGGGCGGCATCTGACCGCCTGCCGTCTCGTGACCCCAATGGGTCGTCTGGAGAACCATTCAGACGTGTTCAGCGTTCTGCAGGTTCCCGCACGGGGACGTGCGGCTTCTGCTCTCACGGCGGGACCTTCGTCGTACACAGAATCGGGCCTCGTTCCCCAAGAAGGAGTCCCCCGTGCAACGCAAGGATGCAAGCGCCATGGCGCGGTTGCAGGCGCAATGTCGGGTCGATCGACGGGCCGCGGAATCGCTCCGTGGCCGACCGATCACTCGCAGTCGGCGGCGACAGGTGGGGCTCGCGGTCTCGGCGGCCCTTCTGGCTGCCGTGGCGGCGGCCAACCCCGCGCAAGCCGCGATCGAGATCGACCACGGCATCGAGTTCGTCAACGTGACGGACGTGCCCGAGAGCACTCCGCTGCTCCTGACGGTCACCGCGCCGAACGGTGCCACCATCGGCAGCAAGGCCTTCACCACCGCGACCGGTGCGTACGAGGTCAACCACACCGGCGCCGCCGACGGCGACTGCTGGGACGGCGCCACGTCTCCCGACGTGCGTCCCGGCGACACCCTCGCCGTGTCCGACAACACCGGCACGACGCTCCAGAGCTATCAGGTGGCCGAGGTGAACTACGTCGCCCGCTTCGATGCCGCTGTCCCTGCTGACCCGGTGGCGGGCACGCCCGCTCTGCCGGCGACGACGGTCGTCTCCGGGTGGGCTCGCTCGTTCGGGACCACCACCCCGATCGCCGCCCCGGAGCTGCGCGTTCAGCGTGGCCCGTTCGATGCCGGCGCCGATGTCACCGGTGGCAACCTCGATCAGAACCGAGGCAACCGCCTGCTCATCGGTCCCGATCAGGACGCGACCGGCGCCTTCACGACGGCGATCTTCCCGGTGACTGCCTCACAGGTGAGCGAGGCGATCCTCGAAGTGATCGAGGGCGCCAACGCCACCTCCACCTCGGGCGACGCGGGATTCGCTCTGCCGGGCTGCCCGGCGCTGGACACGACGCGGGGTCCCGTGACCGTGCCGACGCTTCCCCCGCCCCCGGCTCCGGTCGGTGACAGTGATGGCGACAGCGTGAAGAACGACGTCGACATGTGCCGGACGTGGCCGGCCCCGTCAACAACGACGGCTGCCCCGTGCCGGTCATCGAGCGCCTCATCACGAGCACCGTGATCAACACGATTCCCGCCGGCGCAGCGGTCGCCGGCGTCAACGCGACCTCGGTCGCGCCGGCGAGGCTGTCGCTCAGCGGGCTGTCCATGAGCCGGACGGTCACACGCAGCGTGGCGCGCGCCAACGGGCTGACCGCCGCGATGCGGACTGAAGCCCGACACGAAGGTGCTGCGCATCCGGATCTACCGGAAGAACGCGGGCGGCAGCCAGTCCCTGGTCGCCGAGCGCGTGCAGTCACCAGCCGCGGCCGGCCAGTACCGGGCGCGACTGACGGACCCGCAAGCTGCGTCAGGCGCTCAAGCCGGGCAGCTATGAGGTGCAGGTGACCCCGGGTCGCAATCGCAGCGCCCTCGGGACGACGGCGAAGTTCGCGTTCCGAGTGACGCCGTAGGAACTCGATCAGATGCGCAGGACCGCCGCGCGGGCCGCCCAGCCGCGCGGCGGTCCGCGATGGGCACGCGAAGCCGGCACCGCGGCCCGGGCGGAATGCGCGTCACATTCCCGTCGCACGTCGGTCTTTAGGCCGTGCCCCCCAACACGGTGATCCGGGTCCTCATCGTCGACGACAACTCCGCCGTCCGGGCGGGGCTCGCGCAGCTGCTCGACAACCAGGACGACTTCGAGGTCGTCGGCTCGGCCGCCGACGGGCGCCAGGCGCTCGACCTCGCGCTCGAGCACCGGCCCGACGTGGTGCTGATGGATCTCTCGATGCCCAATCACGGCGGGATCGAGGCGACGCAGGCGCTGGCCGACCTCGCGCCGGGCGTGCGCGTCGTCGTGCTCACCTCGTTCTCAGACCGCGACCGGATCCTCAACGCGCTCGACGCCGGCGCCGTGGGCTACCTGCTCAAGGACGCCGAGCCGACGGAGATCGTGGCGGGCATGCGGGCGGCAGCGAACGGCGCGTCCCCGCTGCACCCCAAGGCCGCGAGCGCCGTGCTGCGGGCCCGCGCCGAGCACGCGGCGCTGTCCAATCGCCAGCGCGAGGTGCTCGGGCTCGTGGGCGCGGGGCTCCCGAACAAGCGGATCGCCATGCGCCTCGGCGTCGGCGAGAAGACGGTCAAGGCGGACCTGACCAACGTCTTCCGCCAGATCGGCGTCGACGACCGCACGCAAGCGGCGACGTGGGCCCGTCACCGAGGCCTCACCGGCACCTGACGCGGAGCGCGTGCATCGTCACGAGGGAGCACGATCGCGGCGCAACGGACGGTGAAGGACCCGATCGTCGCCACGTACTCCCCCGCACGCACGTCGTCGCGGCCCCACCCCGTGTCAGCGCCGAGGACCCCCCGAACGTCCCGCCCTGCCCGACCCCCCGAGGGCGAGCGACGGCTCGCGGGCGCACGCGCACCGCTGCTTCACTTCGCGCTGGCGGGCCTGCTCGCAGTGATCGTCGTCGGGGCGATCGGCGTCACGCTGCAGCGCCGGGCGGCGCGCGAGGACGCGATCGACGACGCGAAGATGATCGCCCGCGTGGCGGGCAAGGGCATCGTCGAGAGCAACGTGACCGAGGCGCTGCTGCGCGGCGACCCGGACGCGATCGCCCAGATGGACGCCGTCGTGCGCCCGCGGATCAGCGCGGTCGACGGGATCGAGCGCGTGAAGCTGTGGACGAGCGACGGCACCATCGTCTACTCCGACCTGCCCAGGCTGATCGGCCAGCGCTTCCCGCTCGACCACGAGCAGGCCCTGCGCAACGGCAGGGTCGAAGCCGAGGAGACGACGCTCCAGCACGACGAGAACCGCTTCGACGGGCTCCACGGCAAGCTGCTCGAGGTCTACCTGCCGATCGAAGGCCCTGACGGCGAGAAGCTCCTGTTCGAGGTCTACCAGCGCCAGGCCGCGCTGGCCACGGACGCCAGGAGACGTGGCTGGCGTTCGCCCCGGCGCTGATCGGCGCGCTCGTCCTGCTGCAGCTCCTGCAGCTCCCGCTCGCCTATCGGATGGCGCGCAACCTCCAGCGCAGCCGCCAGGAGCGCGAGGCGCTGCTCGAGAAGGCGCTGGCCGCGTCGGACAACGAGCGCCGCCGGATCGCCAGCGACCTGCACGACGGCGTCGTCCAGGACCTCGTCGGCACGTCCTATGCCCTCGCCGCCGCCGCCGAGCGGATCAACGGCGCACGGCGGCCCGGAGGTCCGGCCGCCCTGCGCGAGGGCGCCGGCCAGACGCGCCGGGGCATCCGCCAGCTGCGGTCGCTGCTCGTCGACATCTACCCGCCCGACCTGCACCGCGCCGGCCTGAGTCGGCCCTCACCGACCTCGTCGCGCCGCTCGAGTCGCGCGGCATGCACGCCAACGTCGAGCTTCCCCGACCCTCGATCTCGACCGCGACGCCGAGGCGCTCATGTTCCGCACCGCCCAGGAGGCGCTGCGCAACGTCGCGGCGCACAGCCGCGCGACGCACGTCGACGTACGCGTCTCGGTCGACGGCCGCCACGCGGGGCTCGGCATCGCCGACGACGGCGTCGGCTTCAGCCCCGAGCGCGCCGCGAGGCCCGCGAGGACGGCCACTTCGGTCTCCGCTGCTCGGCGACATGGCGACGAGCGCCGGCGGGAACCTGAGCATCGACTCGGCCCCCGGCGCGGGCACGCGCGTGCACCTCGAGCTGCCGCTGGCCTGATCAGGAATCGACCGGCCGGCGCGGGTACCGGCGCGCGCTCGGTGAAGCCGGCATCCCGGTCACGCGCGAGCTGCAGCGCGAGCCGCACGAGGAGCGCCTCGAGCTGGAAGGTCCGCCTGACCACCGCGCCGCCGCGCTGACGCGCTGACGCGTGAAGCCGTCGACGCGATAGAACGCGAGCGCCGTGCAGAACGTCTACGCGATGCGGCCGGAGGTGCGCGCCGAGTACGCGGAGGTGCGCGCGCGGCTCGACGGCGACGCGGCGTTCCTGACGCGGCTGGAGCGCTTCTTCACCGAGCTGCGCGACCCGCTCGTCGCGCTCTACGGCGACGACCCGCGCTTCCGCGACGCAGTTCCGCGCGCTGCTCGACGCGATGCCGCCGCGACCGCGGCGAGCGCGACGCCCGAGCTGCGGCGGCTCGACCACGAGCGCGAGATCACCCCGGACTGGCTGCAGCGCGAGCAGGCGGTCGGCTACGTCTGCTACGCCGACCGCTTCGCCGGCACGCTGGCCGGCGTGCGCGAGCGGCTGCCCTACCTGCGCGAGCTCGGCGTCAGCTACCTGCACCTGATGCCGCTGCTGGCGGCGCGGCCCGAGCCCAACGACGGCGGCTACGCGGTCGCCGACTACGGCGCGGTCGAGCCGTCGCTCGGCACGATGGACGACCTGCGCGCGCTCGCCGCCGACCTGCACGCGCACGGCATGGCGCTGTGCATCGACGTCGTGCTCAACCACACCGCGCGCGAGCACGCGTGGGCCCGCGCCGCGCTGGCGGGCGACGAGCGCAAGCTCGCCTACTACCGCACGTTCCCCGACCGCGCGGAGCCCGACGAGTACGAGCGCACGCTGCCCGAGGTCTTCCCCGACATCGCGCCCGGGAGCTTCTCCTGGGTGCCCGAGCTCGACCGCTGGGTGTGGACGACGTTCAACGAGTACCAGTGGGACCTCGACTACACCAACCCCGAGGTGTTCCGCGCGATGGCCGAGGTCGTCCTCGACCTCGCGGACGTCGGGGTCGACGTGCTGCGCCTCGACGCCGTGCCGTTCCTGTGGAAGCGCAAGGGCACCGACTGCCAGAACCAGCCCGAGGTCCACCAGCTGCTGCAGGCGCTGCGCGCCGTCGCGCGGATCGCCGCGCCGGCCGTCGCCTTCAAGGCGGAGGCGATCGTCTCCCCGGAGCAGCTCGTCACCTACCTCGGCACGGGCCGCCACGAGGGCAAGGAGTGCGACCTCGCCTACAACAACGTGCTGATGGCGCTGCTGTGGAGCGCGCTCGCCTCCGGCCGCGTGGCGCTCATGACGCACGTGCTGGACGGCATGCCGGCGGTGCCGCCCGGCGCCGGCTGGGTGACCTACGTGCGCTGCCACGACGACATCGGCTGGGCGATCACGCCGCGAGGACGCGGCCGCGGTCGGCGAGGACGCGCACCTGCACCGCCGCTTCCTCGTCGGACTTCTACGCCGGCGAGTTCCCCGGGCTCGTTCGCCCGCGGCGCGCGCTTCCAGCCCGACGAGGCGCTCGGGCGAGGCGCGCACGAGCGGCACGGCCGCCTCGCTGGCCGGGCTCGAGGCGGCGCTGGCGAGCGGCGACGAGCTCGCGCGCGAGCTGGCGATCCGGCGCGTGCTCGCTGCTGCACGCGGTGGCCTTCGCGCACGGCGGGCTGCCGCTGATCTACATGGGCGACGAGCTCGGGCTGCTCAACGACCCCGCGTGGGCGCGACGACGAGCACCACCGCGACGACAACCGCTGGATGCACCGCCCGCCGATGGACTGGGCGGCCGCCGAGCGCCGCCGCGTCCCGGGCACGGTCGAGGCCGCGCTGTGGGACGGCCTGCGCCGGCTCATCGCCGCGCGGCGCGCCACGCGCGCGACGCACGCGCAGGGCGCCGGGCAGCCGCTGTGGACGGGCAACGACCACGTCTACGGCGCTGCTGCGGAGCTTCGCCGGCGAGCGGCTGCTGCTGCTCGCGAACTTCAGCGCCGACGAGCAGCGGGTCCACGGCCGCGCTCGTCGAGCGAGCACGGGCTGGCGCTCGACGCGAGTCGGCCGCCGCGCCCGACGGCCGCCCGCTGCGCACCGACGACGGGCGACCTCGTCCTCGCGCCGTACCAGTTCCTCTGGATCATCGGCTGAGCAGGCGCTGCGCCGCGCCGGCTCCCTTGCCTCCGCTTCGCCGCCGTGCGAGGGTCCGACGGACCGACGCCAACGCGAAGGAGGGCAGCGATGATGCCCGCAGCGCAGGTTTCTCTCGGGGTCGTCTCGGAGCACGAGGAAACGCCGGCCACCGCTCTTGCTGTGTGCGGGCTGATGCTGCTTGGCGCGGCGCCCGGCTGGGCGAAGGGAACGATCCAGTGGCACGGCTGTGGGCCGGGCTCCCCGTCGAACCTGCAGTGCGGCGAGCTCTCGGTGCCGTTGGACTACGACGACCCGCACGGCGCGAAGATCACGCTCGGCTTCAACCGCCTTCCAGCGCAGGACCGGGCACACCGGGTCGGCAGCCTCGTCGTCAACCCGGGCGGGCCCGGCGGCGCGGGCAGTCGGTGGTCGCGGTCGAGGCGGCCGGCGCGCATCTGTGGCATCCGTCGCTGCACGGCGCTTCGACATGATCGGCATGGACCCGCGCGGCGTCGGGACGAGCACCCCCGGTCCAGTGCGACCCCGACGGCCTTCAACCGGCTGGTGTCGCTGTTTCCCCGCACGGGGCGCACTTCGACCAGGTGACGGCTGGGCGCGCGCGTTCGGCCAGAGCTGCCTGAGCTGACCGGCCCGCTGCTGGGCCACGTCGACACCCGCAGCGTCGCACGCGACATGGAGGCGGCTGCGACGTGCGCTCGGCGACGGGAAGCTGAACTTCCTCGGGCTGTCGTACGGCGCCCATCTCGGGTCCACGTACGCCGAGCTGTACCCGAAGCGGATCCGCGCGATGGCGCTCGACGGGATCGCCAACCACTCGACCACGATCAACACGCTGTTCGCCGAGGCGGCGCTCGCGTACGAGGACTCGTTCGACCGCTTCGCGGCGTGGTGCGAGCAGACCGCCGAATGCGCGCTGCACGGCCGTGACGTCGCCGCGATGTTCGACGGCCTCGTCGCAGCGGGCCGACCGCAGCCGATCCCGGCTCCCGGCTGCGAGGCCGGCGTCTGCCGCCCGACCGTCACCGGCGGCGAGCTCCGGATGAACGCCTTCAACCTGGTCCTGATGAAGGACGGCGTGCCCGCGCTCGGCATCCCGAGCTGGAGCGAGTTCGCGAGCGCCCTCCTCCGCGCCGAGCAGGGCGACGCGAGCGCGTTCTCGGTGGAGCTCGCGCAGGGCCCGCAGGACTTCGCCGGCCTGGCGATCAACTGCATCGACTACCCGCGCGAGCTGTCCAGCTTCGACGACTTCGCCGCCAAGACGCTGCTGGGACGGGTCCTGGCGCCGCACACCCAGGGCGCCAGCGAGGCATGGCTGGGCATCCTCGGCTGCATCCGCTGGCCCGTGCCGCTCGCCCGCCCGCATCACATCGTGACGGTGCGCGACGCTCCCCCGATCCTGGTGGTCGGCTCGACGCACGACCCGTCGACCGCCTACACCTTCGCCCCCGAGATGCACGACCAAATCGCCGGCTCCGTGCTGCTCACGCGCGACGGTGACGGCCACACCTCGTCCTGGCTCGGCGGCGGCCGCACCCGCGACGCGATCACGCGCTATCTCATCACCGGGCAGACACCCCCGCCGAACACCGTCTACCCCGACTGAGGCCGGGCAAGCAGCCGTCTTCCTCAGGGCCGCGGCACGACACCGCGGGCCACTACGACCGGCCCGAGTTCTTCGCGCACCTCTTCGACGACGCGGGCCCATAGCCGGCGGGCTCTACCAGTCGATGGCGTGGCCGAGACCCGCGAGGCATCGTGCTCGCCGGCGGGCGCTCCTCGCGGATGGGCGACGCCCAAGGCCGCCCTCGAGTGGCACGGCTCGACGCTGCTGCGCCGCGTCGACGGGGATCGTCGCGCGCGGCGGTCGACGGCCCCGTCGTCGTCGTGCGCGCCCCCGGCCAGGCGCTGCCCGCGCTGCCCGGCCGGCGTCGAGGTCGTCGAGGACGCGCGCGAGGGCCGCGGGCCGCTGCAGGGCCTCGCCGCCGGGCTGGCCGCGCTCGGCGACCGCGCCGACGTCGCCTTCGTCTCCTCGACCGACGTGCCGTTCCTGCACCCGGCGTTCGTCCGGCGCGTCGTCGCGGCGCTCGACGACGAGACCGACGTCGTGCTCCCGCACGCGCGCGGGCACCCGCAGCCGCTGTCCGCGGCCTACCGCACCGTCGCTGCGACCCGCGGTCGAGCGCCTGCTGGCCGCCGACCGCCTGCGGCCCGCGTTCCTGTTCGAGGCCTGCCGCGTCAAGCGCCTCGACGACGACGCGCTGCTCGCCGACCCCGCGCTCGCCGCGCTCGACCCGCGAGCTCGGACTCGGTGCTCAACCTCAACGAGCCCGGCGACTACGAGGCCGCGCGCGGGCGCCCGGCGCCCGAGGTCGCCGTGCGCCGCTTCGGCGCCCTGCGCCGCCTGGGCAACGGCGCGCGGACCCGGCGCCGTCGCACGCCGCCACGCTCGGCGAGGCCGCCGCGGCGGCCGGCCTCGCGCTCGACGACCACGTCGTCGCGGCGCTCAACGGCGACCAGATCACGCGCGACCCCGAGGTGCCGCTGGCCGCCGGCGACACCGTCGCGTTCCTCGCCGCCGACGCGGGCGGCTGACGCGGCCCGGCGACGCGCACCCTGGTGTGTCAGGAGTCGGCCCGCCAGCGGGCGGCTACTTCGGCCGCGCGCTCGTCGTCGACGTCGCCGACGGCTCGGCCGAGGTGCTGCCGCTGCCCGACGAGGTCCTGCGCGCTACGTCGGCGGCGCGGGCCTCGGCACGTGGCTCATGCACCGCCTCGCGCCGCCGGGCGTCGACCCGCTCGCGCCCGAGGCGCCGCTGGCCTTCGTCTTCTCGCCCGCTGGTGGGCACGCCGCTGACCACGAGCGCGAAGTTCGCGGTCGTCGCGCAAGTCGCCGCTCACCGGGCTGCTCAACGACGCGCTCGCCGTCGAGCCACTTCGCGATCGCCGGCAAGCTGACCGGCAACGACGCGATCGTCGTGCACGGCGCGTGCGACGAGCCGTCGGTCCTGCTCGTCGACGGCGACGGGCCGCGGCTCGAGCCCGCCGGCGGACCTCTGGGGCCTGCCCGCCGCCGAGGCCGAGGAGCGCCTCCGCGAGCGCGCTCGGCAAGGCGCTGGCGGGTCGCCGTCGATCGGCCCGGCCGGCGAGCAGGCTCGTCCGCTACGCGACGATCTCGCCACGACGGCCGCCACGCCGGCCGCGGCGGCCTCGGCGCGGTGCTCGGCGCGAAGCTGATCAAGGCGGTCGCCGTGCGCGCGGCGACCGAAGGTCGCGCCCGCCGACCCGGCGGCCGTCCTGCGCCGCCGCGCGCGACCTGCGCGCCCGCTCGTTCGGCCCGGCGACCGCCAAGTACCGCGAGCTCGGCACGCTCGCCAACCTGCTCGCCTTCAACGCGCATCGCGACGCTGCCCACGCGCAACTTCCAGCGGGCGACGTTCGCGAGGCGCCGCGGCCTGGCCGCCGAGGACCTCGCCGAGGCGCGCGGCGTCGCCCGCGACAGCTGCGCCGTCGTGCACCATCGGCTGCGAGCACATCTACAGCCGGGCGCGGGCGGCAAGGCGCCCGCGTGGAGTACGAGAACGTCTTCGCGCTCGGCCCGCTGTGCGGGGTCGTCGACCCCGACGCCGTGCTCGCGGCCAGCGGCCGCTGCGACGAGCTGGGGCTCGACACGATCTCGACCGGCGGCACGATCGCGTGGGCGATGGAGTGCGCCGAGCGCGGGCTGCATCGACGCGCCGTGGCTGCGCTTCGGCGACGGGGCGGCGCTGCTGCGCGCGCTCGACGAGATCGGCGCGCCGCGACGGGCCTCGGCGCCCTGCTGCGCCGAGGGCCGCGCGCGCGGCCGCGCGGATCGGCGGCGCGGCGCCGGGCGCTTCGCCGCCGCACGTCAAGGGCCTCGAGCTGCCCGGCTACGAGCCGCGCACGCTGCAGACGATGGCGCTGGGCCTCGCCGTCAACGCCCGCGGCGCCGACCACAACCGCTCGGGCGCCTACGAGGCCGACTTCTCCGGGCGCCTCGACCGCCTCGCACGGCGGCCGCCGCACGCCGCCGCCGGCGATCGAGACCGAGGACCGCGCCGCGGTCATGGACTCGCTGATCCTCTGCAAGTTCCTGCGCGGCGTCTTCACCGACCTCTACGCCGAGTGGGCCGAGCTGCTCGCGACGGTCACCGGCTGGGACGTCGACGGCCGCCGAGCTGCGGGCGACCGCGCGCCGGATCGTGCCGCGCCAAGCGGATGTTCAACGTCCGCGAGGGCTGGACGCCGGCCGACGACACGCTGCCCGACCGCTTCCTCTCGGAGCCGCTGGAGCTCTCCTCGGGCCGCTCGGCGGCACTGCCCCGAGCGGCTCCGAAGATGATCGACGCTTACTATGAGGAGCGAGGACTCGACGCGTCCGGGTCCCTGGGTCGGGGCAGCTGCAGGACTTGCTGTATTCCGGCGTTGCTACGCAGGATGTGACGGATCGACCGTGGCCACCGGACCGAAGGGAGCTGAGGCATCGTGGCAATCTCGCCCCCAGCACCCACCGAGGCGCGCACCGTCACGCTGACCATCGACGGTCGCGAGCTCACCGTCCCCGAGGGGACGACCATCTGGAAGGCGGCGAAGGACGTCGGCATCGAGATCCCCGCCCTCTGCCACGACGAGCGCTACGACCCGGTCGGCGTGTGCCGCATGTGCGTGGTCGACGTCGGCGCGCGCGTGTACGCGGCCTCGTGCGTGCGCCCGTGCGAGGACGGGATGGAGGTCAAGACCGACACCGCGGAGCTCGAGCAAGCGCTCGATGCTCACCGAGATGCTGCTGGCCGACCAGCCGCCGATCGACGTGGACCCCAAGGAGATGACGACCGGCGACAACGAGCTGCTCGTGCTGGCCCGCCGCTACGGCCTCACGCAACGGCGACGACGCGCTGCCGCGCGGCCGCGGGCCGCGGCAAGGACCACTCCAACCCCGTCATCGCGGTCGACCACGACGCCTGCATCCTCTGCGACCGCTGCGTCCGCGCCTGCGACGACATCCAGGGCAACGACGTCATCGGCCGCTCGGGCAAGGGCTACGCGACGCGCATCGCCTTCGACCTCAACGACCCGATGGGCGAGTCCACGTGCGTCACCTGCGGCGAGTGCGTCGCGGCGTGCCCGACCGGCGCGCTGACCAACAAGCCGATCCACGACGTCGCCGATCCAGCCGCGCAGACGAGCTGAAGCGGTCGACTCGGTGTGCCCGTACTGCGGCGTCGGCTGCGCGCTGACCTACCACGTCGACGAGGAGCGCAACGCGATCTCGTTCGCCGAGGGCCGCGAGCAGCCGGCAACGCAGGGCCGGCTGTGCGTCAAGGGCCGCTACGGCTGGGACTACGCCTCCTCGCCGCAGCGCCTGACCAAGCCGCTCATCCGCCGCCGAGAGCAGCTACCCCAAGGGGCCGCTGTCGAGCGACGTCCGGGGCGAGGGCGGCAGGCGAAGAAGCCGGGCGGGCTCGTCGACTACAACGAGGTCCTGCCCGCACTTCCGCGAGGCGACCTGGGACGAGGCGCTCGACCTCGCCGCCCGCCGCCTCAAGGGGATCCACGCAGCGACGGCTCCGGGCGCGATCGCCGGCTTCGGCTCGGCGAAGTGCTCCAACGAGGAGGCCTACCTCTTCCAGAAGCTGATCCGCGCGGGCTTCGGCACGAACAACGTCGACCACTGCACGCGCCTGTGCCACGCCTCGAGCGTCGCGGCGCTGTTCGAGGGCGTCGGCTCCGGCGCGGTCTCGACGACCTACGGCGACATCGTCAACGCCGACGTCGCGATCCTCGCCGGCACCAACACGACGGCCAACCACCCGGTCGCGTCCTCGTTCTTCAAGCAGGCGCGCCGGCGCGGCACCACGCTGATCGTGGTCGACCCGCGCCGCGAGCGGATCGCCGACCACGCCGACATCTACTGCCAGCATCAAGCCGGGCACCGACGTCGCGTTCTACAACGGCGTCATGCACGAGATCATCCGCCACGGTCTCGTCGACCGCGAGTTCATCGCCGAGCGCACCACGAACTACGGCGAGCTCGCCAAGGTCGTCGGAGTACCCGCCGGAGCGCGCCGCGCAGATCTGCGGCGTCGACGCCGAGACCATCCGCCAGGTCGCCCGCCTGTGGGGCGAGGCCGGCGCCGGCGTCATCTTCTGGGGCATGGGCATCTCCCAGCACACGACGGGCACCGACAACGCCCGCTGCCTGATCGCGCTGTGCTCGATCACCGGCAACGTCGGCCGGCCCGGCACCGGCCTGCACCCGCTGCGCGGCCAGAACAACGTCCAGGGCGCGTCCGACGCGGGGCTGATCCCGATGATGTATCCCGACTACCAGCCGGTCGACGCGCCCGGCGTGCGCGAGCGCTTCGAGGCGGCCTGGGGCGCGCGAGCTCGACCCGAAGCAGGGCCTGACGGTCATCGAGATCGTCGGCTCGGCCCTGCAGGGCGGCGTGCGCGGCATGTACATGATGGGCGAGAACCCGTTCCTGTCGGACCCGAACATCAACAAGGTCCGCAAGGCGCTGTCGCACGCTCGACTTCCTCGTCGTGCAGGACATCTTCCTCGACCGAGACGGCCGAGTTCGCCGACGTGATCCTGCCCGCGACCTCCTTCATGGAGAAGGAGGGCACGTACACGAACACCGACCGCCGGGTGCAGATCGGCCGCAAGACGCTCGACCCGCCCGGCGAGGCGCGCGTCGACTGGCGGATCATCTGCGAGATCTCCAACCGCGTCGGCCACCCGATGGACTACGAGTCGCCGAGCGAGATCTTCGACGAGCTCGTGTCGGTGATGCCGAACTACGCGGGGCTGCCCTACGACAACCTGGCCGGCACCGGCAAGCTCTATCCGAACCCCGACCCGCTCGCACAGCGACGGCACGGTCGTGCTCTTCGACGACCGCTTCGGCACCGAGGACGGCAAGGCGCACCTCGTCGCCGCGCGAGTGGCTGCCGGCGCAGGAGCTGCCCGACGACGAGTACCCGTTCGTGCTGAACACCGGCCGGCTGCTCGAGCACTGGCACACCGGGCTCGATGACGCGGCGCTCCTACGCGCTGGACGCGATCCAGCCCGAGGCGCACGTCTACCTGCACCCCGACGACGCCGGCGCGATGGGCGTCGCCGACGGCGACTTCGTGCGGGTCAGCTCGCGCCGCGGGACGATCGAGCTGCGCGCCCGCCTGTCGCACCGCGACACGCCGGGCACGTGCTTCATGCCGTTCCACTTCCGCGAGGCGGCGGCCAACGTGCTGACCATCGACGAGATCGACCCGACGGGGAAGATCCCCGAGTTCAAGTTCTGCGCGGTGCAAGATCGAGCGCGTCGGCAGCACCGCCCTGCCACGAGCCCGCCACCGTGCGCGAGGGGGTCTGAGCGATGGCCACGGACGACGACGACCACGGAGGCGACGGCGCCGGCGGCGGCACCGGGAATGCGCGTCCAGCCCCGCTTCCCGGGCACGGAGGCGCGCGCGGGCAAGTTCCCGGGCCCGAGCCTGATCCCGGCGCTGAACGCGATCCAGGCGCGCGTCGGCTGGCTGCCGCGCGAGGAGCTCGTCGCGCTCTCGCGCGACGTGCGCCGCCCGCTGTACGAGATCGAGGGCCTGATCTCGTTCTACCCGCACTACCGCACCGCGCCGCCGGCCAAGGTCGAGCTCGCGGTCTGCCACGACCTGACGTGCTGGCTGCACGGACTCCGACGAGCGGATCGCCGAGCTCAAGGCGACGCTACGGCGACGACGTCGAGATCGAGGTGCGCGAGGTGTCGTGCCTCGGCCGCTGCGACATCGCGCCCGCCGGCGCGGTCGACGAGCGCCCGATCCGGCTCGCCGAGGCCGACCGCCACGTCGACGACGCGCGCGGCGGCCGCACCCGGATGTCGAGCGCCAAGCGCGGCGACGAGCGACGCCCCAACGACCCGTACGCTGCGCCCGACGGAGCACTACGGCGTCTGCGCGGATGCTGCAGGGCGAGCTCGACGGGCGCGGCGATCATCCAGGCGCTGAAGGACTCCGGCCTGCGCGGCATGGGCGGCGCCGGCTTCCCGACCGGCACGAAGTGGGAGCTCGTCGCGCGCCGCAGGAGGCGCGCCCAAGTACGCGTCTGCAACGCCGACGAGAGCGAGCCGGGCACCTTCAAGGACCGCGCAGATCCTGCCGAGCACGCCGCACCTGCGTGCTCGAGGGCATGATCCTGGCGGGCGCTCGTCACCGGCGCCGCGGACGGGCATCATCTACATCCGCCACGAGTACAACCGCGAGGAGCGAGGTCCTCGAGCGAGGAGATCGAGGCGCTCCGCGACGCGGGCGCTGCTCGGCGACGACGTGCTCGGCTCGGGCGGCGCCGTTCGAGCTGGAGGTCTTACGTCAGCCCCGGCGGCTACATCTGCGGCGAGGAGATCGGCGCTGCTGGAGGCGCATCGAGGGCCAGCGCGGCGAGCCGCGCAACAAGCCCCCGTTCCCCGGCACCCACGGCCTGTGCGGCAAGCCGACGGTCATCAACAACGTCGAGACCTTCGCCGACGTGCCGGTCATCCTCGCAGCGCGGCGCCGAGTGGTGCGAGCGAGCAGGGCACGAACGGCGCCACGGGGCTGAAGTTCGTCGGCGTCAGCGGCGACGTCGAGAAGCCGGGCGTCTACGAGGTGCCGATGGGCACGACGGCCCGCGAGCTGCATCGAGCTGGCCGGCGGCGTGCCGGCGGCGCGCGACGCTCGAAGGCTTCGCGCCGCGGCGGCGCGTCGTCGGGCTTCCTGCCGCCCGCGCATGCTCGACGTGCCGCTCGACTTCGACGCCGCTGCAGCAAGGCGGGCTCGATGCTCGGCTCGGGCGCCGCTGCGCGTCATGGCCGAGGGCACGTGCATGCTCGACCATGGCGCTCAACGTGCGTGCGCTTCTTCCGCAACGAGTCGTGCGGCAAGTGCGTGCCGTGCCGCGTCGGCTCGACAGAAGGCGCGGACATCCTCGAGCGACCGCTCGACGCAGGGCAAGCGGCGCCGCGACGCGATCGCGACGACATCGACGAGCTCGACGGAGACGATGCGCGATGACGTCGATCTGCGGCCTCGGCCAGGTCGCGCTCGGCCCCGTGATCAGCGTGCTCGGCCTCGAGCGCGGCGGCGCGGAGGCGCGCGAGCACCCGAAGGACCCAGAGGACACCGAGAAGTAAGGGCAGCGCTGAGCCAGGCGGCGAACCGCGAGTTCTTCGCCGTCCGGACCGTGGCGGAGGCGCTCGCCGGGTTCCGGCCCGCGCGCCGGACGTCAGCCGAGGAGGTCGCGCTGCTCGACGGCCACGGGCGCGTGCCCGGTCGAGGCCGTGCGCGCGCCGCACGACCTGCCCGGGCTTCGCGCGCTCGACCGTCGACGGCTACGCGGTGCGCGCGGCCGACACCTACGGCGCCTCGGAGGGCCTGCCCAGCCCGCTCGACGTGACCGGCGCGGTCGCGATGGGGCGCGCGCCGGAGGGCGCCGTCGCGCCCGGAGCGCGCGGTCGCGATGCCGACCGGCGGCGTGCTGCCCGAGGGCGCCGACGCCGTCGTCATGGTCGAGCACACGCAGGAGGCGATGCCCGGGACGATCGAGGTGATGCGGCCCGTGGCGCCCGGCGACGGCGTCGTCCGCGCCGACGAGGACGCCGCGGCGGGCGCCGAGCTGCTGCCCGCCGGGCGGCCGCTGCGCCCGCAGGACCTCGGCATGCTGGCCGCCGCCGGGCGTGACCGCGCTCGAGGTGCACGCTCGCCCGCGCGTGGCGATCGTCTCGACCGGCGACGAGGTCGTGGCACCCGGCGACCGAGACGCTCGCAGATCGGCCAGGTGCGCGACGCGAGCACCGCGGCGCTCGCCGCGCTCGTGCGCGAGGCGGGCGGCGATGCCGCGGCCGCTGCGGGATCGTCGGCGACGACCCGCGCGCGCTCGCCGCGCTGCTCGGCGACGCGGTCGGCGACAGCCGACCTCGTCGTGGTCTCGGCCGGCTCGTCGGTCGGGGCGCGCGACGAGACGGCCGCCGTCGTCGCCGGCTCGGCGCGCCCGGCATCTGGTGCCACGGCATCGCCATCCGCCCGGCAAGCCGACGCTGCTGGCCGACGCCGGCGACGTGCCGGTCATCGGGCTGCCCGGCAACCCGCGCTCGGCGCTCGTCGTCTTCCGCCTCATCGGCATGCCGCTCGTGCGCGCGCGTCGGCGGCATGACCGGCCCCCGCCCGAGCCCGACGGTCCGCGCGCCCGCTGGCGCGCAACGTCCCTCGGCGGCCGGGCGCCTCGACGTCGTCCAGGTGCGCCGTGCGCGACGGGATGGCCGAGCCGCTGTTCGGCGCCTCGGCGCTGCTCTCGATCCTGACCGCAGGCCGACGGCTACGTCGTCGTTCCCGACGAGGCCACGGGCGTCGCCGCCGGGACCGCGGTCGACGTGACCCTGTACCGCTGACCACCACTCCGTACATCCACGACGTCCCCGCCGCCGAGGCGCTCGCCGCGTGGCGCGCCGCGCTGCGCGGCGGCCGGCTGCCCCGAGCGCCTCGAGCCGGTGCGCGCCGCGCTCGCCGACGCCGTCGGCCGGGTGACCGCCGAGCCGGTGTGGGCGCGCGCGCTCCTCGCCCGCCTTCGACGCCGCGGCGATGGACGGCATCGCGGTGCGCGCGGCCGACACCGTCGGGGCGAGCGAGAGCACGCCGATCGCTGCTCGACCGCCGGCGCCTTCGTCGTCGTCGACACCGGCGACCCGATGCCCGACGGCTACGACGCCGTCGTCATGCGCGAGCACGTCCACCACGACGACGCCGGCCAGGCCGAGCTGCGCGCCGCCGTCGCCGCCCTACCAGCACGTGCGCTCGATCGGCGAGGACGTCAGCGCGACCGAGCTGCTGCTGCCCGAGGGCCACCGGCTGCGCCCGGTCGACGTCGCCGCCGCGGCCGCCGCGGGCGCCACCGACGTGCTCGTGCGCCGGCGCCCGCGCGGTCGCGGTGCTGCCGACCGGCGACGAGATCCGCCCCGTCGGTCGAGCCACCGGCCGCGGCGAGATCCTCGACACCAACTCGCTGATGCTCGCCGCCCAGGCGCGCGAGGCCGGCGGCGAGGCGCGCGCGCTGCCGATCGTGCCCGACGACCCCGACGCGGATCGCCGCCGCGCTGCGCGCCGCGGCCGCCGAGGCCGACCTCGTCATCGTGGTCGCCGGCTCGAGCGCGCGGCCGCGACGACCACACCGCCGCCGTGGTCGAGCGCCGCGGGCACGCTCGCCGTCCACGGCGTCGCGGTCCGCCCGGGCCACCCGGTCGTGCTCGGCGCCGTCGACGCCACGCCGGTCCTCGGCGCGCCCGGCTACCCGGTGTCGGCCGCGCTGACCTTCGAGATCTTCGCCGTGCCGCTGCTCGCCGCGCTGGAGGGCGCGGCGCCGCGCCGAGCGCCCGCGGGCCCGCGCTCGCGCTGGCCCGCAAGCTCGCCTCGGCCATGGGCATGGACGACTGGGTGCGCGTCCGCCTCGGGCGCGTCGGCGGCGAGCTCGTGGCCACGCCGCTGCCGCGCGGCGCCGGCGTGCTCACCTCGCTCGTGCGCGCCGACGGCCTGCTGCGTCGTCCCGGCCGCGCTGGAGGGCCACCACGCCGGCGAGCGAGGTCGAGGTCGAGCTGCTGCGCGGCGTCGGCGAGATCGACCGCACGATCGTCGCCGTCGGCTCGCACGACCTCGTGCTCGACCTCGCCGCCTCCGAGCTGCGCGCGCGTCGACCCCGGCGGTCACGCTCGCCTCCTCGAACGTCGGCTCGCTCGGCGGCCTCGTCGCGCTGCGCGACGGGCTCTGCCACCTCGCCGGCTCGCACCTGCTCGACCCGGCCACCGGCGAGTACACGCTGCCCTACGTCGACCGCGTGCTCGGCGGCCGCGACGTCGCCGTCGTGCGCCTCGTCCACCGCGACCAGGGGCTGATCGTCGCGCCCGGCAACCCGCTCGGCCTGACCGGCATCGACGACCTCGCCCGGCCGGGCCTGCGCTACGTCAACCGCCAGCGCGGGGCCGGGCACGCGCGTGCTGCTCGACCACGAGCTCGCGCGGCCGGGGCATCGCGCCCGACGACGATCGCCGGCTACGCCCGCGAGGAGCACACCCACCTCGCCGTCGCCGCCGCCGTCGCCGCCGGGCGCGCCGACGCCGGCCTCGGCGTGCTCGCCGCCGCGCGCGCCTTCGGCCTCGGCTTCGTGCCCGGTCACGCGCGAGCCCTACGACCTCGTGCTCGCCGCCGAGACGCTCGAGGACCCGGTCACCGCCCCGCTGTGGGAGCTGCTGGCGCGAGCCCGGCTTCCGCACGGCCGTCGAGGCCCTCGGCGGCTACGGGACCGAGGAGATGGGCCGCCGGATCCGCTAGCGCGCGAAGCTGACGCCGCCGAGCAGGCGCACGCCGACCTCGTCGCCGGGCGCCGGCCCGGGCGCCGGAGCGCAGCGCGACGAGCCGGCCGTGGTCGAGCTCGAGCTCGACGCGCACGCCGTCCTCGACGGGCACGAGCCGCGTGACGCGGGCGCAGCAGCGGGCCGTCCTCGTCGAGGGCGACGTCCTGCGGTCGCAGCGAGCCGCAGCGCGCCGGGCTCCTCGAGGCGCCCGGCGAAGCCGACGAAGGGGGCGACCTCCGGCGTCGGCGGGCCCCGAAGACCTCGGCGGGCGCGCCGTCGGCGGCCACGCGGCCGTCGAGCATGACGACGACGCGGTCGGCCAGCGCCCACGCCTCGGCGCGGTCGTGGACGACGACGAGCGTCGCGCGCCGGGCGTCGCGCAGGGCCGAGGCGGCGTCGTAGAGCAGCTCGGCGCGCGCGGGCGCGTCGAGCCCGGCGAACGGCTCGTCGAGGAGCAGCGCGTCGGCCTGCAGGGCGAGCGCGCGCGCGAGGTGCACGCGCCGCGCCTCGCCGCCGGAGAGGGTCGTCGCCGGGCGGTCGGCCAGGCCGCGCGCGCCGATCGTCGCCGAGCGCGGCGAGCGCCCGTTCGCGGCGCTCGCCGCGGGCGACGCCCCACCAGCCGAGCGCCGCCTCGACGTTCGCGCGCGCGGAGCGGTTGGCGAGCGCCGGGGCCTGCAGCGCCGCGGCCACGCGGCCCGTGCGCTCGACCGATCCGCGCCCGGCAGGCAGCAGCCCGGCGAGCGCGGCGAGCAGCGTCGACTTGCCGGCGCCGTTGGGCCCGATGACGACGACGATCTCGCCGGCGCCCACGTCGAGGTCGACGTCGCGCACGACCTCGACGCCGGCCCGCGCGACCGCGAGGCCCCGCGCGCGCAGGACGGATCGCCGTCGCTCACGACGGCCGGCCCAGCAGGCACGCGGCGCTCGTGCTGCTGGGCGACGGTCAGCACGGCGGCGAGGATCAGGATCAGCCCGAGGAGGATCGCCCCGAACGCGATCGGCGCGCCCGTACTCGCCGGCCGACACGCGGACGAGCACGGCGCTGGCGAGCGTCTGCGTGTCGCCGTCGAGATTGCCGCCGACGAGCACGACCGCGCCGACCTCGGCGAACGCCGAGCCCATCGCCGCGATCGTCGCGGCGAGCACGCCGATGCGCGCCTCGCGCAGGGCGAGCATCGCCACCTGGACGCGCGACGCGCGGAAGGCGCGCGCCTGGTCGAGCAGCCCGTCGGGCAGCGACCTGGACCGCGGCGGCCGTGAGCGCCACGACCAGCGGCAGCGCGAGCAGCGTCTGGGCGACGATCACGCCCGTTGAGCGTGTAGAGCAGGTTGAGCCCGCCGAGCGGCGCGCCGCGGAACAGCAGGAGCGCGGCGACGAGGCCGACGACGACGGGCGGCAGGCCCATGCCCGCGTTGGCCACCGCGAGGCCGCCGCGCCGGCCGCGGAAGCGCCCGAGGCCGAGCGCGAGCCCGATCGGAAGTCCGATGGCGAGCGCGAGCAGCGTCGACCACGAGCGCGACCTGGAGCGTCGTCAGACGACCACGATGATGTCGTGGTCGCCGTGGGCGATGAGCTCGGCCGCCTGCTTCAGGCCGTCCCAGATGAAGTCCATGACGAGTGGTTCCGGTCGTGGGTACGGGTGCCGTCCAGGCGGCCGGCGGCGCCGGCGGGCAAGGACGTAGACCCCGCAGGAATGCCTCCAGGCATTTCAAGGGTCGAGGACGCCGCCACGCGGTGATCGCCGGTCGCCCTGGCGGTGCGCGTATCTACGGACGGGACCACTACGGTCCCTGGACGTAGACGAGGCGGCCGTCGGCGAGGCGGTAGACCGAGCCCACGCGGCTGCCGCGCCCGACGACGCGCTGCGACGGGATCGACGCGCAGCGTCTGCACGCGGTCGCCGCGCTTGACGATGACGGTCTGGTCGCGTGCGCCCGAGCGGACGACGGTGACGTCCTCGCGGGTCAGCAGGTCGGTGAGCTTCAGCGAGGACAGCGCCGCGAGCAGGAACGCGACGGCGAGCACGACGCCGATGTCGAAGAGGTTGACCAGGCCGTCGAGCGGGTCGCCGCCGCGGTCGCGGTGCAGCCGCGCCCGCGGGGTCACGCGGCGTCGAGCTCACGACCGCGCCTCGAGCGTGGCGACGACGTACTCGAGGTCGGACAGGTCCTGGCCGTAGAGGCGGTCGCGGACGAGCGAGATCGCGAAGGCGACGGCGCCGACGACGAGCCCGAGCACGGTGACGCTGAAGGCCACGCGCAGGTTGCGCGAGAGCTCGGCGACGTCGCCCTCGGCCAGGCCGGCGAGCGCCGGCGCGAGCGGGATCAGCGTGCCCATGAGGCCGAGCGCCGGGCCGGCGCGGACGAGCACACGCGTGCGCTCCAGGCGCCGCAGCGAGGCGAAGTCGAAGTCGGCGAGCGCCTTGGCGACGCGGTCGGCGCCACCGCTCGTGCGCACGCGCTCGGCGATCAGCTCGAGCGTGGACGCCATCGTCCCGCTCCAGGCGACCTGCAGCAGCGCGCCGCGGGCGGCGGCGACGTCGCCGCCCTCGAGCGCGGTGCGCGCGGTCTCGGCGACGCGCTCCAGCCGCGCCGTGTCGCGTCGCCGCCGGCGGACGACCTCGACCGCGAAGGCGCCCGCCTCGACGAGGACGAGCGCCAGCGAGGCGAGGGCGAGGACGAGCACCGGGTACCGCAGCGCCTCGGCGACGTCGAAGATGAGCTGCTCGATGTTCACTCGGCGACCTCCGGGCGGGCGCGCAGGGCACGGCGCTCGCGGCGTACTCCCAGCCCGACGAGCGCGATGGCCAGCAGGATGCCACCCGCGGGCGCCGAGGCGATCGGGTCGCCGGGTCGGTGCCGCGGCGCGCGGCGGCCGGCGTGGTCGCCGCCGGCGGACGGCGCCGGGCAGATCGGTCGCCGTGCGCGCGGCGACGAGCGTGCCGCGGACGAGCTCGCCGGAGGGCCGGCGGCGCTCGGGCCTGGCGCCGGCGCGCGGGCCGGGCGCTCGCGACGCGGCGCTGGGCCGCGGCGCGGCCGAGGTGCTCGGCGTCGTGGCCGGTGTGGTCGGTGCGGGCGCCGGGACCGGGGCGGGCGGGCTCGTCGATGGGGGCGGCGGCGGCGCGGTCGTCCGCGCCCGCCGCGTCGTCGCCCTCGGCGGGACCCTGGGCGGGCGAGCGCCGCCGGTCGCCGGTTCCCGCCGCCGGTGTCGCCGTCGTCCCTTGCGTGGCCGCGCCGACGCGGATCCGCATCGGCTCCGACGATCCGCCGGAGTCGTCGGAGCCGTCGACGGTGACGACCGCCTCGTAGACGCCCTCGGCCGTCGAACACGTGGTTGACCGCCTGGCCGCGTCTTGCCGGTGCCGTCGCCGAAGCGCCAGCGTGAACGTCAACGCCGCGCCGGGCGCCGCGCCGCTGAGCACCTCGCGCGCTCAGGTGGACCTTGTCGCCCGCGCGGACGGTGCGGCGGTCGGCGCGGGCCCGCACGACGAGCAGCGGGCCCTGGTGCACGCGGACGACGAGGTCGCCGCCCGTGATCCCGACGTTGTCGGCGCCGTTGGCGTCGTTCGGGCCGCGCAGCGGGCGCAGGTAGCGCGCGCCGCCGCGCGTCCATCCACACGATCGCCGGGCCCTCGGGGAACGGCGGCGGCTCGGTCAGGTCGCCGCGACCCAGGCGGGCGAGCGATCCGTTCGGGCGCTCGATCGACACGAACGTGAGCGCGTCGGGCGACGCCCCGGCGCAGCGTGATCAGGGTGCGCACGGACAGCGCCGGCGGGTGGGCGACGGGCTCGCCGGTCGTGCCCGCGGCGCGCAGCACGTAGCTGCCCGCGGGCCGGTCGACGGCGGCCGCGATCTCCTCGGCCTCGAAGTGGCGCTCGCCGCCCGGGAGCCCGAACCAGGACGCCGGCCGCGCCGGCCGCCGCAGGAGCGGCGGCCGGCGCGGCGACGATCACGGCACAGAGACCGAGCGCACGCGCGAGACGCCGGACGCGACCCTGCCGGGGTCGACGTAGCGGGTGCTCAGCTGCCATCGGCCGCCGGGGAGATCGACACGGACGCGGTAGCGGCTGCCCGGTGCGCGGGAGCCGGACGCGCCGCACGACGTCGTACGGAGCCGCCCGGGCCGGCGCGCGCGGATCTGGAGGACCGCGCGGCGGCGCCCCGCGGCCGGGAAGATCCGCCCGCGCAGCGCGACGCGGCCCGCCGCGGCGCTCGGACGCTGAGCAGCGAGACGCTGGCGCGCACCCGGAAGCGCCCGAGCGACTGGCTCAGCGGGCTCAGGTTGCGCGAAGCGGCGGCGGTCGTCAGGAACAGCCGTGCCGCTGCGCGTCAGGCCGGCGCACGGAGCCGGACCGTGCCCTGCGCGCCGGCCACGGTCACGGTCGAGCACGACCGGCGTCACCGGCGTCGGCAGGCGCGCGAGGCGCACCGAGAGGCCGGTCAGCGCGGGCGGCGCCGGGCACGGTCGGACGCGACGGTGCGCCGACAGCGTCACGAAGCTGCCGCGCCGAGACGTTGCGCCGCGGCCGCCGCGCGAGCGTCGACCCTCGGGAACGCGGCCGGGAAGAAGCCCGGGCGCTGCGCCGACGGGAAGCGCGCCAGGGCCGTCTGGAAGGCCTGCGAGGTCATGAAGTCCATGAACGCGCGCGCGCCCTGGACGTTGACCGCCGGGTACTTGCGCGGGCTGATCGCGTAGACGTTGTAGACGTTGAGCATCAGGTTCTGGCCGCCGCGCGCGCGTCGCCGACTGCTCGTCCATGACCGTCGAGAGCGCTGTGATCGCGCGGTTGTTCGTGAGCTGCTGCAGCGTGCCGCGATCGGTGATCGTGTAGCAGCCGCCGCCCGCGAACGGGCACTGCTGCGTCAGGCGCAGCGTGTCCGCCATGCCCAGCGCCGGCGAGGTGGTACCAGGCCGGGTTGCCGGCCCGGCGGCGGGCTCGTTGCGCGCGTTGCGCGCGACGCCGGTCAGCGCCCCAGATCTCGCGCTCCTTCGTGTTCGTCCCCGAGTTGTCGCCGCGCGAGACGAAGTGCGCCCGCCCCGCGGCGCCCGCCGCGGCGATCGCCTCGAGCGCGCCCGCCGCGTCGTTGCGCGCGGCGCGCAGCACGCCGGCCGGGTCGCTCGCGGGCCCGACGATGACGTAGTCGTTCCACATCACCGTGCGGCCGACCGGCTCGTCGGAGAAGCCGTCCGCCACGAACTGGCGCTCGAGCGCGGGCGAGTGGCCGATGAGGACGTCGCCCTGGCCGGCGCGCGCGTTGGTGATCGCCTGGCCCGTGCCGACGGCGACGAACTTGAGGTCGTACTGCGGGAAGCGGCGCTCGAACTGCGGCGTGATGAGCTGGTCGAGCACGCCCGGAGTCGCGCACGCTCGTCGTGCTCTGCACGATCAGGTCGCGCTTGGCCTGCGCGCCGGCGGTGCGCGGCGGTCAGAGCGCCCGCGGCGCGAGCGCGACGGTGCTCACGCCGCGGCGGGCTCTCCGTTCTCATAAGCTCTTGCCCTTCCTTCGTCCGGGTCACCGCCGCCCACCGTCAGCGGCGGTGGGCTGAGTGGCAGGCATCATATTGGCTCAACGGAGGCTCCGGGTCCGCATGGCTCGCTACGCACGACCTGACCCTCGACCTCGCGACCGCGTCGCGGAGGGTGAGCTCGTCCGGCGCGTCGCTGCCGTCGGTCGCAGCCTCGCCCGCGCCCAGCAGTCGACCGAGGGCACGGTCAAGCGCGCCTACCGCGAACTCGCCGAGGCCGGCGCGATCGTCCTGGAGCCGCGCCGGGTCGCGCGCGTGAGCGCGAGCGGCCCGCTCGCCGCTCGCGCGCTGCTGCGTGAGGGCGCGGTCTTCCGCCTCGCCGGCAGCGACGACCCCGCGCTCAGCGTCCTCATCGCCGACGTCCCGGAGGCGATCGAGGCGGTCGGCGCGGCCGGGCAGCTACCGCGGGCTGACGGCGCTGTGGTCCGGTCGCGCCGACGGGGCGTCGATGCATCTGCGCCACCGCAGCGGTGAGTACAACGCGCCGTTCGCGCGCGGCGTCCTCGCCGGGCGCGACCCGGTCCTCGTCCACCTGTGGCGCCGCGAGCAGGGGTTGCTCGTCCCGCCGGCAACCCGCGCGCCGTCGAGCGGATCGGCGACCTCGCCGTCGCTGCGCGTCGTCCGCCGGCCGTCCGGCACCGGCACGCGCACGCTGCTCGACCGGCTGCTGCTCGGCGAGGGCATCGAGCCCGACACGATCTCGGGCCCGACCGTCGAGCTGCACCTCGACGTCGCGCTCGCGGTGGCGACGGGCGAGGCCGACGCCGGCCTGGGGCTGCGCAGCGCGGCGACGCCGCTCGGGCTCGACTTCGTCCCGCTGTCATGGGAGCCGTTCCAGATCGCCACGGCGCGGGCCCAGGTGGCCGGGCTCGGGCCCCTGCTCGGCGCCCTCGCCGACCGGGCAGTCGCCGGACCGCGTCACCGCGCTCGGCGGCTATGACATGGACGGCGCCGGCGAGGTCCTCGACGTCGACCCGGCCTAGGCGCCGCCGACAAGCCAGCGCCCGCCGACGCGCTCAAGGCGCAGGTCCTGCGCCGCCGTGCCGAGCGGGCCGAGCGCCGCCGTCGCGCCACGGATGCGGACCTCGGCGCCGGGCACCTCGCGCCGCGCGCTCTCGAGCTCCGACTCCGCGTCGGCGGCTCCGTCGGCGAGCGCATCGGAGCACGGTGCTCCGGCCGCGTCAGCGAGCTCGCGCCGCGCGGACGCGGTCATCAGGCGGCAGGCGCGCGCCCAGTCGCGCGCCGCGAGCGCGCCGAGGTAGTCCTCGGCCGCCGCGCGCACGCGGTCGGCCGGCTCCGGCTGTGAGGGCTCATCGCCGCCGCAGCCCGCGAGCACCGCCGTCATCGCGACGACGGACGTGTAGGCGAGCGGCGAGCGGGCGGCTCGCCGCCCCCCATGGGCATCGTGAGGATGACGACCTCGGCGTCGGGAGGCAGCTCGTCGACGGGGTCGTTGCCGCCCTTGCCGCCCTCCACCGCCACGTATCCGGCGTCGACCTCCCGACGCATCGCCTCGGCGGCCGCCCGGACGGACTCATCGTCGTCGGCGGACCACTCGGCGACCGTCGTGTCGCCGTCGAGCGTCCTGCGAACCAGCTTGCCCATTGGACGGCACCCTACCCGCCGATCCGGTCCGGAGACGTACCGTCGTCGTCGAGCGTCCCGCCGACCGGCTGCTAGGACTCGATTAGGGCCACCTAACAGAAGGAGCTCCGGATCGTGCTGCCGTCCTTCGTCATCGGGCTGCGCGAGGGTGTCGAGGCCGCCCTCATCGTCGGGATCATCGCCACGTTCCTCAGCCGCGAGGGCCGGCGCGACGCACTGCGCCCGATGTGGGCCGGCGTCGTGGCCGCCGTCCTGATCTGCGTCACCGCCGGCGTCCTGCTCGAGATCCTCGACGAGGAGCTGCCGCAGCGACAGCAGGAAGCACTGGAGACCGTGGTCGGCGTCGCCGCGGTCGGCGTCGTCACGTTCATGGTCGTCTGGATGCGGCGCCATGCGCGCAACCTCTCGGGCCACCTGCGCGCGACGGCCGGCGACGCGCTCGCGTCGGGATCGATGTCCGCCCTCATCGCGATGGCCTTCTTCGCCGTGATCCGCGAGGGGCTGGAGACCGTCGTCTTCCTGCTCGCGATCCTCCAGGACGCCGACGATCCGGCCGGCGCGGCGATCGGCGCCACGCTCGGCCTGCTCTGCGCGGTGGCCATCGGCGCACTGATCTACCGCGGTGGCGTCCGGCTGAACCTGGCGCGCTTCTTTCGCGTCACCGGGGTCGTGCTCGTCGTCGTGGCCGCCGGTCTCGTGGCCAGCACGCTGCACACCGCGCATGAGGCGGGGTGGCTCAACTCCGGGCAGGGGCAGGCGCTGGACCTGACCTGGCTCGTCGTCCCCGGATCGTGGACGTCCGCGCTGCTGACGGGGATGCTCGGGTGGCAGCCGCAGCCGACCCACGTCGAGGTGATCGGCTACCTCGCCTACCTCATCCCCGCCGCCGCCTACGTGCTTTGGCCGGCCGGATCGCGGCTACGCCCGCACGGCGCCACGCGCGTCGCGGGCACCGCGGCGATCGTCGCGCTCGCCGCCCTCACGCTGGCGGCGTGCGGCTCGGACGACCCGGGTGCGACGTCCGATGCGGCCGGCGGCCGCCGCGTGGAGGTCAAGCTCACCGACGCGGGCTGCTCGCCCGCGGCGAGTACGGATCGACGCGGGCCGCACGACGTTCCACGTCACGAACGCGGGGACGAGGCGCGTGAGCGAGCTCGAGGTGCTCGAGGGCGCCCGCGTGCTCGGCGAGCGCGAGAACCTCGTCGCCGGGCTGTCCGGCTCGTTCACGCTGACGCTCCAGCCCGGCCGCTACACCCTGAGCTGCCCCGGCGGCACGAGCGACGCGGAGAGCGTCCTCACCGTCGGCTGACGGCTGCACGATCTCGCCCACCCCGGCATCTACTTCGGCCCGCCAGGTTCTGCGCGCCATGAGACTCCACCTCCCCCGCCGCACTCGTCGCCGCCGCGCTCGTCGCCCGCGGCGATCCCGTCCGCCGCGAGCGCCGCCGCACCGCGCTGCGAGGCCAAGGACGGCGACACCATCGCCCGCACGAGCAAGGTCCGCGTCTTCCAGCGCGTGCAGGGCACGATCGACGACGGCCAGACCGTCTGGATCTACACGTGCAAGATCGGCAGCCGCAGCGTCACGCGCCTGGACCGGTTCAACAACAGCCTCGACGGCTTCCTGCGCTACCGCAGCTCCTACCTGAACAGCAACCGCTGGTTCCTGCTCGGCCTCGACGAGCAGACCGGCACCTCGGACGCCTTCGACCTGTTCCTCTACGACCTCCAGACGGGCGACCGCGTGTGGCGCTTCTCGCGCGACGGCGCCGACATCCCGCAGGTCGGCGTGACCCGCCACGGCGGCGTCGCGATCCTCGCCGAGGGCGTCGTTCGCGCCTTCGACTCCTCCGGCCCGCGGACGCTCGAGCCCTCGGGGGCGAGCGAGCTCGCCGTGGGCGAGGACAACGCCTACTGGACGGCGGCCGCCACCCCGCGCTCGGCCGCCCTCAACGGCCACCCGACCTCGGACGACTTCGTCAACTGACCCACACCGCGCGGTCCCGCCCCGGGGCGGGACCGCGCGATGATCTGCCGCTCAGTGCAGCGCGGGCTCGAACGCCGGCATCACGCGCTCGGCCACGAGGCGGAGCTGGCCGCTGATGTCCGGGCACGTTCTCGACCTCCTCGCCCGAGAAGAGCTTCACGATCGCCGGGTCGGCGAGCGCGAGGATCATGTGGTTGACGCCGGTCGGCTGGATGTCGGCCTTGATCTTCTCCACGCACTCCTCCGGCGTGCCGGCGATGGAGAGCTTCTCGGCGTACTCGGGCTTGAAGAGCTCGACCGCCTTGGGGATGTCGCCGGCGCCGAGCGCCTCGACGACCGGGGCGAGCTCGGCCGCGTCGATGCCGTGGCGGGCGAGCTGCTCCTCGGGCATCGAGGAGATGTAGAACGCCACGAGGATGCGCGCGGCGCGCTTGGCGGCCGCCGAGTCGTCGGAGACGACCGTCACGACCCAGGCGCCGATGTCGAGCTCCTGCCAGTCGCGGCCGGCCTTCTCGGCCCCGATGCGGATGTTCTCGGCCATGTAGTCGTAGGCCTCGCGCGAGTAGGAGAGCGCGTGGTGCAGGCCCTCGGCGAGCTCGCCCGCCGCCTGGAAGGACCGCGGGCCCTTCATGCCGCCCATCTTGATCGGGATGTGCTCCTGGACGGGCCGCGCGAACGTGTAGAGGCCGTCGTACTTGAAGAAGTCGCCCTCGAACGTGATCGCGCCCTCGGCGAGGAACGTGCGCATCACGTGGATGGCCTCCTTGAGCCGCGACAGGGGCTTCTGGCGCGCCCAGTCGATCCCGTACTGGGACAGCAGCCCGAAGTTGCCCGGTCGACACGACGAGCTCGGTCCGCCCTCCGGTGAGCTCGTCGAGCGTCGCGACCTGCTGGCAGATCAGCGTCGGCTCGCGCAGGAAGACGTGGGTGACGTTCGGGCCGAAGCGGATGCGCTCGGTCTTGTCGGCGGCCGCCGCGAACAGGACCCAGAGGTCCTTGTGCCAGGTCTCGTCGACCGAGTAGGCCGCGTAGAACCCCAGCTCGTCGGCCGTCTTGATCGTGTCGATCGACTCGCCGAGCGGATAGTCCGGGAGCATGCAGAAGCTCCAGCGCATCCCGTTGCCCATCTGGTCTCCTCTCCTCGGTGCGTTGCGAGCCTACTCCTGGACGTCCGGGCGGTCCACCGGCATCGTCTCGGACTCCGCGCCGGCGAGCAGCACCTCGTCGGCGAAGTGGTCGTGCATCCAGTCCAGGTGGTCCCAGCGGCTGTCGACGATGCGCTTCGTGTCCCATGCCGGGCATGTCCTGCTGGCCGGTCAGCTCCATCAGCGCGGGGTCGACCTCGTAGACGTGCTCGAAGCGCATGACGACGGCGTCGGTGATCCGCTGCGGTTCGGGCGGCTTCTGGTCGCCGAGCCGGAAGATGCTCATCAGGGCGCTCCTCCTCGTAGGCCTCGTCGAGCGACTGCTTGCCCGGGTTCATGACGTTGTTGGGGTCCAGCGCGCGCTTGATCGCCTTCACGACCTGCCATGCGCTGCCCATCTCGGCCGGCACGAGCTCCGCGTCGCCCTCGCGCGTGGCCCCGTGGCACGCCGTGATCGAGCCGCCGTACTTGAGCGTCACCTCGGAGATCTCGCGCTTGCAGTCGACCCACGCGGCCCAGTTCTCGTCGTCGAGACGCTGCTCCCAGATGCCGACGTCGATCTCGACCAGGTAGTCGGCCCACGGCTTGTAGGGGCCGCTGGTGTAGGCGAACATCCCCCAGTCGTCGAAGATGCCGTACCGCTCGCGGTAGCGCGAGACGATCGCGTGCCACTCCTCGCGCACCTGCGGGAGGACGGAGTAGTTGAGCGCGGCGTCCTCGCAGTGCCAGGACATCATCACCGCCTGGCCCTCCTTGGAGCGGCCGTGCAGCGGCGTGGCGTAGCGGTCGTGCCGCGAGGCCCAGTCGCCGGAGGAGATCTCGTCCCCGAGGTACTTGCCGCCGAGGCTGCGGCCGAGCTTCATCACGATCTTCGACGCCGGCTCCACCTCCGCGCGGCTGCCGTACATGGCGACGGCCACGACGGCCTTGACCGAGTCCGGCTGCGGGATGTAGGCCTCGTCGTCGCGCCGCAGGTAGGCGACCTTCCACTCGTCGAAGAGGACGACCCCCGCGAGCGTCGCGAGGCCCGACTTCGTGAGCACGCCCGTGGTCTCCCACGCCTTCATGTAGTCGTCGAAGGCGAAGAACGCCGCGAACTCCACCTCCGGCCGGGGCGCGAGCTCGAGCGTGGCCTCGGTGCAGATGCCGAGCGTGCCCTGGTGGCCCGGTGAACAGCTGCTTGAGGTTGAACGCGGTCGAGGACTTGCGCAGCTTGCGGCCGCCGCCGTCGCCGATCTCGACGATCTCGCCCGTGGGCAGCACGACCTCCATCGAGACGACGTTGTCGCGCGTGTGCCCGAAGCGCGCGCCCAGCAGCGACCAGCCGCCGGTGCCGATGCGCCCGCCGACCAGCGAGCACGGGTACGAGGCGGGGTCGTCGGGATAGAAGACGCCGTGGCGCTTGAGCTCCTCGTTGAGCTTGAGCATGTTGATGCCCGGGCCCGACGGTCACCGTGCGGTCGACGAGGTCGATCTCGTGGATCCGGTTCATCAGCTTGACGTCGACGAGGATCCCGCCGCGCAGCGGGACCGCGCCGTCCGAGAGCCCGGTGCCGCCCGCGCGGGGCACGACCGGGATGCGCAGGCGGTTGGCGAGCTTGACGACGTCGGAGACCTCCTGCGCCGTGCGCGGCAGGACCGCCACGTCGGGCATGAACTCCGCCCACCGGTGCACCGGGAACGGCGCCGGGACGCGCGTCCGGTTCACCCGCGAGCTGAGGTTGGGCAGCACGCGGTCGTCGTCGCCGATGATCGACCGCAGCTCGTCGACGACGCCGTCGTCGACGGCGCTCTTGAACGCGACGCTCATGACCGCGCCTCCTGCACCGGGCCGTGGGTGTGCCCGCCGACCTCGATCCCGGCCGAGTGGGCGACGAGCTCGAAGAGGTCCATGACCTCCAGCGGCTCCTCGGCCGCCGCGCCGGCCTGCGACAGCGGCCGCTCCGACCACGGGCAGGCGCTGATCAGCGTGTCGACCTCCAGCTCCTGTGCGCGCGCGACGCGCCGGCGGCTGATCTCCTCGGTGATCTCCGGCTTCTCCACCGGCAGGCCGCCGCCGCCGCCCGAGCAGTAGGACCACTGCGTGACGTGGTCGACGTCGTTGAACGTGATGCCCGGCACCGCCCGCAGGAGCTCGCGCGGCGCCGCGTGGACGCCCTTGCGCTTGTTGAGCCGGCACGGGTCGTGGTAGGTGACGGTGCGCTCGACGGGGCGGGTGAGCTGGATGCGGCCCTCCTTGACCAGGTCGTTGACCAGCTCGACGCCGAGGACGATCTCGAAGTCGTACTCGTCGCCGTAGTAGCGCGGGTAGTCCTCCGTGAACGCGATGAAGTCGTGCGGGTCGGGAGCGATGATCCGCTTGGCGCCGACGGCGCGCCAGTCGGCGACGTTGTGGTCGGCGTGCCGGCGGGCGAGCTCGACGTAGCCCATCTCCGCGGCCGGCCCGCCGCAGCACCACTGCTCGCGCATCAGGCCGAACTCGACGCCGGCGCGCTGGAGCAGCTGCGCGAACGCGCGCGTGTAGGAGGTCCGGTAGAACGCCGCCTCGCAGTCGACGAAGAGGATCGTCTCGCCGCCGACGGGGATGTCGAGCCCCTCGGCCCAGTCGGCGACGTGCTCCTGGTTGACCGGGACGTCGCCCAGCACGGGCTCGTTGTGCCGCTCGGCGAGCCGCTCGTTCCAGGCCTTCCAGCCCTCGCGCTCGTTGCCCGTGTCGACCATCAGCGCGCGCATCGCCTTGACGACGTCGACGGTGCGCGTGCGATGCCGGTAGAAGTCGCCGGTGAAGAGCGTGTTCGGACAGCGCAGCTCGCACGCCCCGCACTGCGTGCAGTGCACGTAGTCGTCGGCGACGTCCTCGACGCCGAGCAGGCCCTTCTCCATCGCGACGATGTTCGCGTGGAAGGCCGTGGGCGTGTGGTTCTCGTTGCGCGTGACCTGCATGACCGGGCAGACCTCGCGGCAGAACTTGTGCCCGGAGGAGAAGCACCCGTATGCGTTCGTGCGCCACTGCTCGACGAACGCCTCGGTGAGGCGCCCGTCGCCGTTCGGGTCGTACTTCCCGTCGTCCGACACCGCAGTCTCTCCTCTCGGGTTCCCTCGTCCGCCCGACCTCGCGCATCTTGCCATGTGGATCAGTGGATCGTGACCGGCGTGCCGACCGGCATCCGGCGCGCGAGCGCGCGGATGTCCGGCGTTGCGCATCCGGATGCAGCCGTGCGAGACGCGGCCCGGGCACGAGGTCGGGGCGGTCGGTGCCGTGGATCCCGACGAAGCCGCCGGCCGGCCAGTCGGTCGCCGTCGGCGAGCGCGCGCTGGTGCCGAAGGCGACCGGGCCGTACGCCGGGCTGCGGTAGCGGATGAGCCGGTTGCGCACGTAGAACGTGCCCGGGCGGCGTCGGCGCGCTCGGCCGCCCGACGCCGACGGCGGCGCGCAGAACACGGCGCGGCCGTCCCGGTACAGCGTCGCCCGCAGCGCGCGCAGGTCGACGTCGAGGCGCGTGCGCACGGTGCCGTAGCCGCCGAGCGCCGTGCGCGGCACCCAGCCCGTCGTGCCGTTGGGCAGCACCGCCAGGCGCGACGCGCACCCACGGCGCGCCCGCGCCGTCCGCGCGGCGCGCGAGCACCGCGACGATGTTCGCGGGTGCCCTCGGGCGTCGCGCGGCGCGAGCCGGGCGACCACGGGCGCGCGCGCCGTCGCGGCGCGCGCGCGCGGCCGCCGCCGCGCGCCACCGGCGCCCAGCGCGACAGGTGGCGGGTCGAGCCCGAGCCGGCGCGGCGCGCCCGGCGCGAAGGCCGGCGCGACCGGCGGCGGCAGGCGCGCGCGCCGGCCGCGGCGCACGTGCGCCGGCGGTCGGCCCGGCGCCGGGCAGCCGCGCGCCGAGCACCACGGCCGCCAGCGCGACGCCCGCGGCGGCGACGAGCCGCGCAGCCGGGCCGCGGCCGCCGCGCCGGCATCAGCCGGTGAACTGCGGGGCGCGCGCCGCGCCGACGTCCGCGGCCGCCGCACGACGAAGCGCGTCCGGTCGACGGCGCCCTGCGACCGACGCGCAGCGTCCGCGGCTCGTCGAAGGCGTGCGGCGGCCGGCGTCGCGCCGACGATGTTGCGCGCCCACGCGGCGTGGCGCGCCTCCACGGTCAGCAGGCCGAACAGCGCCGCGGTGAGCCCGCGGTCCTGGACCTGCGGCGTGACGCCGCCGAGCAGCGCGACCGTGAGGTCCTCCATCGCCACGGCCGTGCGGGTGAACGCCGTCGTCGGTCTCGTTGGCCTCGCCGAAGTCGAAGAACGGCCGCGGCTCGGCCTTCGGGCCGAGCACCTACTTGATGATCTTCACGTGCGCGCGCTCGTGCGCGCCGAGCGTCCGCGCCCACGCGCTGCTTGCGCGGCGGACATCGTGGCGATCGTCCCGAGCTCCTCCGCCTGCGTGTAGAAGGTCGCCTGCAGGCGCTCGAAGCGCAGGCCGAAGTGCAGGATGTCGACGTCGCTGACCTCGGCCGCGGCGTCGGCGGGCGCCGCGAGCGCCGCCGAGCATCGCC
Source organism: uncultured Solirubrobacteraceae bacterium (assembly GCA_963843485.1). Classification (GTDB taxonomy): domain Bacteria; phylum Actinomycetota; class Thermoleophilia; order Solirubrobacterales; family Solirubrobacteraceae; genus DASSUW01. Next base: position 43,458 of record CAWJKK010000007.1, read on the forward strand.
GCGCCGCCGAGCACCGCCGTGCGCAGGAACGCCGGCGCGGGTGCAGCCGAACAGCTCGCGCGACCGCCTCGGTGAGCGCCTCGTCGCGGTCGAGGTCGCGAAGCGTGAGCTCGGTCATGCGACGAAGCCCCTGCTCGCGCAGGTCGTCCAGCGACGTCCGTCGGGCTCGCGCGCCGGGTCGGCGGCGCGCGGCGCCGGGTCGACACGCCGGCGAGGTCGCGGATCCAGGCGGCCTGGCGCGCCTCGACCGAGACGAGCGTCGCCACGGTCGCGCGACGGCCGTCGCGGCGTCAGGTTCGCGCCCTGCCCGATGTAGCCGGCGAGCGCCGTCTCCTCGAGCTCGATCGCGGCGTCGCGGAACCGCTCCGGCGTGGCGAGCGCGTCCCCGAAGTCCGAGCGTCGGCCGCGGCTCGGCGCGGCCGTCCGAGCCGCTCGGTCGAGGAAGGCGACGTGCTCGCGCTCCTGCGCGCCCGACCGTCCGCGCGAACGTCAGGAGCTCGCCGCGCAGCCGGCCGCGCTCGACCGCCGCGCGGTAGAAGCGCCTCCTGGACGTACTCGAGCAGCAGGAAGAAGTTCAGGACCTCGACGTCCGCGGGCTTCGGCTGCGCGGCGAGCGAGGTGCCGATGGCGGAGCCTCCGGCGACCACCGCTCCGCCGCCGATCGCGGCGCGGATCAGCCCGGCCCGGGTCCAGCCGGTTTGCGCGGTCGTGCCTACTCGTGCGTCCATGCGTCCTCCTTCTTGCTCCGGCCCGCCACGGTGAGCTCTCGTGCCGCGTCCTCGCCACAGCGCGTCGCTGCGCCCGGACCCGGCGGCACGCCGCTCGAAGCGGCCGAGGCGCGTCGGCGCCCGGGCGCCGTCCGCCCAGGCGAAGCGCCGGGCGTACCAGGCATCGCCCGGCGCGAGCGGCGTCCAGCCCGCGGCGACGAGGCGGGTCTCGAGATCCTCCGCCGCCGCGGTCATCGCCGACACGGCCTCCGCACTCGTGGGCGGCCACTCCAGCTGCGCCGACTCGGCGACGGCCAGCGTCTCGTCCCCGTCGTCGGGCCGGGCGATGACGTGGAAGCACGCTCCCCCGTCGGTCGCACGCCATTCGATCTCCGCGCTCCACGCGTGCGGCGGCGGGGTGGCGGGGACGGGCTCGGCGATCTGCGACGTCGCGCCCCTCCGCCGCCAGCGGCGCGATCGGAGCGCCAGGGCGAATCCGACGCCGAACGCGAGGATCACCAGCACCGCCGCCGTGGCGCGCTGGAGATCCCCACGCGACGACTGCGCGACGTCCACGCTGCCGGACGGCTCGGCGGTCGCTCGTCGGCGTCGGTTCGACGACCTGGGAGACCGGGGTCTGGACGCCCGACCGCAGCGGATACTCGCCATGGAGCTCGCGCGCCGACGGCGTCGGGTCAGGAGCCTGGGCGGCGGCCGGGGCCGCCGGCAGCAGTGCGAGCGACGCCAGGAGCAGGAGCGCCGCGCGCGTCGGCCGCACCGTCACGGCTCATCCCCCTTCACCGAGGGCGGCTCGGACCCTGCTCAGCGTCTCGACGGCATCATCCAGCTGCCCGCGCAGCTCACGAACCTCGGCCTGGGCCTGCTGGGCGGAGCTCTGCTCGACGGCCAGCGACTCGGCGGCCGACGCTTGGACCGTCGCCAGCCCTTCGCGGAACCGCTCGGCGTCCCCGGCGTGGCGCTCGCGCTCGTTCTTCAGGTCCTCGCGCGCACGCTCGAGCTCCTGCTGCGCCTGCTCGGCGGCGGCGCGAAGCTCGCGGATCTCCTCCTGCGCGGCGAGCAGGTCGGCCTCGCGGCGGACGCGCTCGACTCCGCGGTCCGTCGGTGTCTCCGCGCCGCGGACCTGGGCGGGCAGGAGGCCGCGCTTGGCGCCGGGCTCCGGCAGCTCGACGGCGATCTCGGGCCCGAGCTGGAGCAGCGCGGCATCGAACGCGACCGGCGGCTCCTGCCACGCGAACTCGGCCGACCACAGGCTCCCGTCCTCGGGCGGCGGCGGGAGCGTGTCGGGGACCGCCTCGAGGCGGTGCATCTTCTCGGGACCGCGGAGGACGAGCTCCGGGGCGGCCGGCTGAGCCTGTCCCAGCCCCGTGAACCGCCCGGAGACGCGCAGACGGTCGGGCGCTCCCCACACGAATCGCTCGAGCTCGAACGTCGGTGGCGTCTCCGTCGATCGGCCGTGATCGTCGTCGGCGACCATGGTGCGACGAAATCAGACCGGCGAAGCGGCATGGTGCCGCGTTGTACGAAATCTGGCGCAGTGGGGAGGAATCTCACCCGGAGCGGGACGCCACCACACCGAGATGGCGCAGCTCCACCTCCGGTGGTAGCTCTGCGCGTGCGAGCACACGGGCCCCCGGAAGCTCGAGCGCGAGCGCCTCGCGCAGCTCGCGCCGGACCCGCCCGGCCGTGACGAGCACCGGCTCGGCGGGCGGCGAGCTGCCGAGTGCGCGCCAGACGTCCTCGCGGACCTCGCTCAGCTCGTCCTCCGGGATCGTCGAAGTGCTCTCCGCCAGCTCGGCCAAGCGGTCCTCGAACGTCTCGTCCGTGACGTAGGCCGGCATCTCGACGCGGCCGACGCGCTCCAGGACGCCGCTGTCATAGGCGACCCGGTCGCCGATCGCCGCCCGCACGAACGCGAGCAGACCGGCGTCGACGAGCGGGGCCGAGGTGTCGGCGGCCGGCGTGCGATCGCCGGTTGGGAGCTCGGCGAAGCAGAGCATCGCGTTGAGCACGCTCCACGGGTCGTGGATCGAGACCTGCTCGCGGACGAGCTCGCGCATGACCTGCGTCACGGTCGTCAGGCTGAAGCGGGCGAGCACGCCGTGAACGACCGATGGGTACGTCTCCTCGAGCGCCGCGAGGTCGGCCTCGACTTCGTCGATGCTCAGGAGGCGGTGCGCCAGCGGCGACACTGCGCGTCCGACGGCCGCGGCCAGGTAGGCGCCGGGACGAGCGGGCACGAGGCCGAGTGCCTCGGTCTTGGAGGCGTGCTCCGCGGGCACGGCCGCGAGCTCATGCCCGGTCACGGCGTCCACCAGCGGGCGGGCGGCCACGCCATGGCCGGCGAGGGCGCTGAGCGGCGCCGAAACGCCCACCTCGCCCGGCTCGGGTATCGGGATCGGCGGTCCCAGGCGGTCGTTGAGCTTGATCCGGATCTCGCCGACGTCGACGGCGTCCGATCGGACGAGCTCGATCGGCAGGCGCACCCCGAGCCGGAGCAGGCGATGGTCGCGGACCGCTCGCATGGCGGCCACCATCTCGGCGTCGAGGCCCTCGTCGTCGACCGCGACTCGGCCGGCGGTGGCTGCGGGCGCGAGCAGGCCGAGAAGATCCGCGTGGAGATGCACCTCGAGCGTGGGAGCACGCAGGCGAGCGAAGAGGTCCTCGAGCGCGTCGGCCGGCGAACGTCCGGCCTCGGCGTGGCCTCGCAGCAGGCGCTCGAGCGCGTCGCGGTCCGGCAGCGTCACGGCACGATCGACCAGCGCCCGGCCGACGACCAGCAGCGGATCGTGCTCGTCCGCGACGTCGAACGGCGCCGGGGTGAGGAGGCGCGACGGTCGCAGGCCGACCACCTCCTCGGCAAGGCAGCGCACGAGCTCGTCGAGCGCGTCGCGAACGTCTCCGGTCGCCCCTTCGGCGCACGCGACGAGCCAGGCATCCGGGTAGCGCTGCGGATCGCCGGCCCGGAACGCGAGCGCGTGCAGCTCTGGCGGCGCGATGCCGAACCACAGCCGGCGCAGGAACGACGGCGGGTACGGGTTGAGGCGGCCGTCGACGAAGATGCGCGCCGCGCGGTGACCGGGGGCGGTGCCAGAACCGGCTACGCGCGCCTGCCCCGGGATGCCGTAGCCGGCCATCACGGCGGTGACGCGCGCCCCGACGTCGCGCTCGAACGCCGGCCGTCCGGCATGCTCGACCACGGCTGCGAGCGCAGGGTGCAGCTCGAGCTCCACGAGGGCACCGGGGCGCGGCGGTCATGCCGGGCCCTCCGAGCCCACCTGCGCGGTGCGGCGGACGCGGCGCGGGCGCGCGTGTCCGAGCTCGGCCGGCGTGAACACGGCCGCCGACGGCAGCAGCGACTCGGCCATGCGCTGCGACCGCCGGCCGGAGCTCGCGGCGCGCGACGACGAGCGCGAACTCACCGGGCGCCGAGGTGCCGAGGTGGTCGCGAACTTCAGGCGCAGGCTGCCGCATGCGGGTCGCCGCCGGTCTCGAGCCAGTCGGGATGCCTGATCGAACGCGTCCGGGAGCTCGATCGTCCGCCGCCCGCGAGCGAGGCCGGTCAGCGACCGCCGCAGCGCACCTCGAACCTGTTCCACGACATCGGCCAGCGGCGTGCCGAGCTCGCTGCGCTCGAGCGCGCTGAGGATCCGCTCCATGTCGTCGACCGGCACCTGGGCGCGCACGAGCGCGCGCAGCACCATCATCAGCCGGATCCGCGCCGACTTGCTGGGCATCGCGGAGCCGACGAGCGCCGCACGCTCCGGCCCGCCGTCGGACTCCCACTCGTCGAGCATGTAGCCGGCCTCGGACAAGCCGATCGACTCGGCGAGGTGGACGCGGATCAGCCCGCCCAGGTGCCAGGCGACCGCATCGAACGGCTCGAGCAGCGTCAGCCCGTGCTCAGCGGCCGTCGCGGCGGCCTTCGCGTCGATCAGACGCCCTCGACGCCGGTCCAGGGATGCCGCAGCGGCGCGCCCGTCGGCCCGAGGGCCCGGCAACGTTCGCCGTCGAGGCACATGGCTCGCCCCAGGCGGCAGCGTGCCGCCACCGTACGGCACCTCGTTGAGCAGCAGGCGGTACTCGCCGTCCTGCAACAGATCGGAGGCGCGCAGCCGCACGCCGGTGACCCGCACTCCCGTGGCTCCGAGGATCTCCTCGCGCAGTGCAGGGACCGCGTGGAGGAACAGCTGGAGCGCTCCTGGGCTGCGGCTCCCATCCGGTAGGAGCTCGTCGGCCACCTCGATCAGCACCGGCTTCACGCCCGCGCCCGCGCGCGGGACCTCGGACTCGCGCAGGAGCGCGAAGCGCGCGGAGGTCAGCCGGCGGCGCTGCAGCGAGGTGAGCGAGCGGTCCTCGGCGACGCCGCGCAGGACGCTGGGGAGCCACGGCGGCTCCGGGATCGGCGCGAAGAGGTCATCGGTCGTGGCCATCACCACGTTCGCCGCAGGGCCCGGCGAGCCCTGAGCGCTCGAGCCGCTCCAGGGCTGCGCGGAACCAGCCGGCCGACTCGTCGAGCCGTTCCTCCGCGGCGGCGTGCAGGCCGAGGCGCGCCTCGTAGGTCGCGAGCTCCGGGCCATCAGCGTCGTGGCCACGCGCTCCAGCCAGCGCCGCCTGGTACGCGTTGCCCGCATCGTCGACACGCCCGGCGGCGAGCAGGAGATCGCCGGCCCGCATGTAGACGTTCCGCAAGTCCGCGGTGACCAGATCGCCGCCGTCCGCGGGCAGGGCCTGCTCGAGCACGGCGAGGGCCTGGCTCGTGCCGGCCCGCCTTCACGTGGGCCGCCGACAGCGCGAGCGCCGCCTCCGCCTCCGTCGACTCGCCGAGTGCCACGAGCCGGCGCTGCGCCACCTCGACCTCGTCGACCTCACCGTGCTCGCTTCGACGGCGCAGCGTCCTCACCAGCGCGCGCGGCGCTGCCGGCAGGCCGGTGATCGGGTGCCGGTGCTCCTGGAGCTCGGCGTAGGCGTCGGTCGCCTCGACCAGCGCCCCGTCGGCCTCGTGCGTGCGCGCGAGCGCCGCCGTGACCACGATCCAGGGCACGCTGCCCGCCGTCTCGCCGGCGCGCGCCGTCTCCAGCTCGGCGGCCGCGCTCGCGCGATCGAAGCCCCGCTGCGCGACCCGTTCGGCGGCAGGCGCGAGCGTCGCGCGCAGCGTCGCGATGTCGTCGGCGCGCTCGGGCGCCCGTCGCGCGGCCAGGTCCAGGAGATGGTCCGCGAACGCGAGCTGCGCCGGCATCATGGCGCGCTCCGCGAACTCACGAATCCACCGCGCGGCCAGCTCCGCGTCGCCGAGCATCAGCTGCGAGCAGCCGGCCGCCGCACGCGCCTCCACGTTGTCGACCCAGCGACTGCCGACGAGCGACTCGAACGTCGCCGCGGCTTCGTCGTAGCGCATCAACGTGAACAACGCCAGAGCCGCGCTCGTCGCGGTGGTCGATTCCCGGCGACGGCCCCTCGGGCGCGGTCCGGTCGATCACGATGCGGGCGTCCGCGGCCGCGGCCTCCTCGTCGCCGGCGAGCGCGGCCGCCAGGCCCCGGACGCCGATCGCCCACGTCATCTCCGAGTCCTGCTCCAGGGCGGCGTCGAACGTCTCGCGCGCAGCGGCGACATCACCGTTGTTCATATGAACGGCGGCGCGCGCCGCGAGCAGCCAGGCGTCGAGCCCGGGCAACTGCGGCCTTCGCCCGGTCGAGCAGCTCGTCCATGTCCGGTGCGCGCATCGGCGCGTGGGACATGAGCTTCTCGACCACGCCACGGGACGCCTCCGGTTCGATGGCGACCGACTCGATCCGGCGGCGACGAGCGCCGTCGCAGGGTGGCTCAGGGACCGGTGGTAGCGCGAGGCGAGGGCCCAGGCGTCGGCGGAGTCCGGTGAGAGCGCGATCGCCTGCTCGGCATGCAGAGCGGCGTGCCACAGGAGCTCGCCGCTCTCGTCCGTCGCCAGCGCGAGGTACTCGAGCAGCAGTGCGCCCGAGAGGTACACCCACGTCTGGTCCGGCCCGGGGAGCTCGCAGCTTCAGTCCTTCCTGCCATTCCTCGCGCGCCTGGACGAGGGCGTGCACATCCGCGTACGGCCATTCCGCTCGCCGGGCCGCGAGCCGCCGCGAGTCCGCGAGGTACCAGCGGGCCACCGCGCTCGAAGGCCGCCGCCGGCTCGCTCGCTCGAACGCCAGCACGGCGTCGGTGTGACTGAGCGAAGGTCATGAGCCCGGCCCAGCGCGAGCAGCGCGTCCGCGGCGTCCTCGTCGCGACCGAGCTGCTCCAGGAGCTCGACCTTCAGCGTCAGCGCCGCGATCTCGTCCGGCGCACCGGCGTCGAGCGCCGCGTCTGTCTCCTGCAGCGCTTCCTCCGCGCGGTCGAGCGCGGCCTGCGCGCGGGCGAGCGTCCAGTGGGCCGCGCCGTCGCCGGCGACGAGACGAGCCGGGAGAACGTCGGCGCCGAGCACGCGGTCCGCCGTCGCGGCGCGCCTGGTGCGGCTCCATCGCGACCGCCTCGGCGAGCAGGTCGAGCGCGAGGTCGTCGTCGTCGCGGTGCAGGGCCGCCCGCGCGGCGAGCAGGCGCGCACGACATCGCGCCCGGCCCTCGACCTGCGATCGCGGATCTCCGGGTACCACGTCTGCGCGATCCACCCTCCGTGCTCGCGTGCGACCGCTTGCGTCGAGCAGCTGCAGGCTGCGATCCGCGAGCCGCCCGGCCTGGCCGGGATCCCGCAGCGCGAGGGCAAGGCTGGCGCGCACCGCGAGGTCGCCGGCTCCGGCACGGGCGGCGACGTCCGCCAGCTCGGCGAGCACCTCGAGCTCCCACGTACCTCCCTCCCGCCGGGCGCTGCTCGAAGGCCTCCGACGGCCTCCGGGAAGCGGTTCTCACGGGCGAGCGCCGCGCCCAGGGTGAGGTTGAGCTCGGCGATCGAATACGGAAGGCGCCGGCGCACCGCGCGGCGCGCAGTGGCGGTGAACTTCGCCCGCGGCGCCGCTCGGCCGGCTCGTCCGCTTCGGACTCCTTGCGCGTCGGCAGCAGGTGGCCGACCATGTCGCGCGTGAGCCGGTAGAGCTGGGAAGAGCTGACCGCTCCCGGTCGTCGGGCGTCATGCGCCGCCTCCGCCCGGCCCGCGGAGAACGGCGAGGGCGGCGCGAGCCGGCGTCGTGCCGCCGCTGGTCACCGAGGCGACCTCGTCCACCGCGTCCCGGCTATACGGGATCTGGCGCACCGGCGCCGTGCAGTTGCGGCAGAAGCGGTCGTTCAGGGCGTCCGCGTAGCGCTGACCGCAGTCAGGCTCGGGGCAGCGCAGCCGCAGCGCGCAGCGATGGCACACCTTCTGCTGGAGGCCCTCGAGCTCCGCCTCGCAGCGCGGGCACATGACGATCACGTTCGGGACGTCGCCGCGGTCGACGCTGGTGCCGCGATCCGGAACGCTGGGCGGATCGCCGGGCGGCCGCGCGAGCACCGCGTCCTGGGTGAGATAGAGCACGGGCAGCCCGAACGCGTGGCGCTCCTCGCCTCGCTCCTCCCCCAGCTCGTCGCGGGCGGCCTGGACGGCGTAGCTGATCGGCAGCCCGCGGCTGAGCAGCGCGTCGTAGAACTCGACGGCGAACGCGTTGGCGGCCGACGACGTGACGCGGTACTGCATGCCCACGACCGCCGGGAGCCCGGACGCGGCAAGCGTGCGCGCCACGCCGGAGAAGCTGACGTACGGGTCGGGCAGCGCGCTCTTGCACGCCTGCAGGAAGGCCAGCTTGAGCGCCTTGCTGCGGTTCGCCACGCGCGCGAACTCGTCGTCGGTCACCCAGTCGACCTCGCCGCTCTCGGCGGCGAAGGCCAGCGCGCCCGCGCCGTCCGCGCAGTGCCCGTGGCCGATGAAGTGGATGATCTCGGGCTGGAACGCGAACACGAAGCGCTGGAACTCGTCCCAGGTCACCTGCGGCCGGTAGTCGGCGCCTCGGAACCCGGGCGTCCGCCTGCTCGACCATCCTTCCCAGCTCCACCACGCCCTCGCGCTCCAGCTCCTCCAGCTTCTCGACCACGCGAACGGCTTCGACCGGCTCGAGCTTGTCGTCACCGGCGTCCGGCGGGCTCGAGCAGACCAGCAGCACCCGGGTGCCTGAGCTTCGACGTCCTGGCTCAGGCCGACATGCGATAGGATTGTCGTGAACGAGGATGTCGATCGACGCGAGCCGTTCGCCGCGACTCATAGCTCGTCGCTCAGGTCCCAGACGCCGGTGGCCGCGATCGGCGTGCCCCCGGTGAAGAAGTCGCGCATTGCGACCGGGAGGTCCTTGATCGCCCGCCGCAGGCCCGCCCCGAACAGGCGCGGGTACCGCGTGGCGACCATCTCCGCGGACACCTGCAGACGCTCGGCAGGCAGCGGGACGCGCACCACCACACGCAGGCCTGGGTCGTTCTCCTCGACGAACGACTCGCGCTCGAGGCGCCAGAACACGTAGTCGAACCCCATGCCCGACCGGCTGACCTGAGCCGCCTGGACCGTGTACTTGCGGGGCGCGAGGATCAGCTTGGCACCGGTGGCCAGCTCAGCTCCCGCGCTCGCCCCGAGCGCGAGCGGCACACCGTGGACGGCCGCCGAGACCTCCGGCAGCCCGGCGTCGAACTTGAAGTCGGCGTTCACCGCCAGCGACAGCTCCGAGCTGGTGCTCGTGAGCGCCTGGTTCCCTGCCCGACGAACGTGCTGCTGATCGACGCGCGACGGACGCTGGCCGACGTCGCGTTCTGCGTTCGAGGCGCTCGCTCTACGCCGTGCTGCGTTTGTCACCGTCGTCGTCCATCTCGCGCTGCGCTGGCTGCGGACCGGCGCCACTCGAGCGGCTGCAGCTCACGCCTGTGTACGCGTGCGGCCTGCTCACCTTCCCGCTCGCACCCGCGCGCCGGCGAGGCCGACATGCGCGCGCCTTCGCGTCGGATGCGTACGCCCGCTTCGTCCTGGCGGCCTGCTGCGCAGCCACGTCGCCGCTCGCGCCGAGCTGCTCGCCCGCATGGAGGAGCTGCGCGCCTCGCGCACGCGCATCGTCGAGGCGAGCGACACCGAGCGCAGGCGGCTCGAGCGCAACCTGCACGACGGCGCGCAGGCGCGCCTCGTCGGCCTCGCGCTCCTGCTCGGCCACGCACGCCGCGCGCCGCGGCCCGCGAGGTCACCGGACCTGCTGACGCGCAGCCGAGCAGGCGAGCCTGTCCGAGCTGCGCGAGCTCGCGCGCGGGATCCATCCCGCCGTGCTGACCGAGCGCGGGCTGGCGCCGCGCTCTCCGCGCTGGCCTCGCGCGCGCCCGTCCGTGACGATCGACAGCATCACGGGACGGACCGTTCCGAGCCGGCGAGGTCGCGGCCTACTTCGTCGACCGAGGCGACCACGGCGCTCGAGCTGAGTCGCCCGCTCGTGCCCGACGCCGTGATCTTCGACCTCGACGGGGTCCTGGTGGACTCCGAGCAGCTCTGGAACGGGGCCAAGGAGGCGCTCGTGCGCGAGACCGGCGGGCAGTGGCGCGACGAGGCGCCGACGCTGATGATGGGCATGAGCTCGCCCGAGTGGTCGGCGTACCTGCGCGACGAGCTCGGCGTCCCGATGGACGCCGACGCGATCAACCGCGACGTCCTGCGCCGCATGGAGGAGGGCTATCGCCGGGAGCTGCCGCTGCTGCCCGGAGCCGGAAGGGCCGTGCAGGCGCTCGCGGGCAGGTGGCCGCTCGGGCTCGCGTCGTCCTCGAACCGCGAGGTCATCGACCTCGTGCTCGAGCTGACCGGCTTCGCCGACGCCTTCCGGGTGACGGTCTCCTCGGAGGAGGTCGAGCGCGGCAAGCCGGCGCCGGACGTCTACCTGGACGTCGCGCGCCGGCTGGGCGTCGACCCCGCGCGCTGCGTGGCGGTCGAGGACTCCAGCAACGGGCTGCGCGCCGCCGCCGCGGCGCGGATGGCGGTGATCGCCGTCCCGAACCAGCACTACCCGCCGGACGCTGACGCGCTCGCGCTCGCCGCGGCCACCGTGCGCGTGGTCGGCGACGTCACGCCGGAGCTCGTGCAGGCCGCGCAGTCGAGCTAGCCGCACGTCGGCTCGCGGTGTAGCCGCACTGATCTTGCGGATCGGTCGACCTAGCCTCCGACCGGATGACTGCCCCATGCCCACCGATCGCACGCGCTGGATGGCGCTGTACGTGCTCTGCGCCGGCGTGCTGATGATCGTGATCGACGCCACGATCGTGAACGTCGCGCTGCCCTCGATCCAGGAGGATCTCGGCTTCTCGCAGAGCAACCTCGCCTGGGTCGTGAACGCGTACCTGATCGCGTTCGGCGGCCTGCTGCTGCTCGCCGGCCGCATCGGCGACCTGATCGGGCAGCGGCGGATCTTCCTGATCGGCCTGGCCGTCTTCACCGTCGCCTCGCTGCTGTGCGCCGTGGCCCAGACGCCAGGCGATGCTGATCGGCGCGCGCTTCGTCCAGGGCGTCGGCGGCGCGCTCGCCTCGGCGGTGATCCTGGGCATGATCGTGACGATGTTCCCGGAGCCCCGGGAGCAGGCGAAGGCGATCGGCGTCTACGGGTTCGTGGCGTCCGCGGGCGGCTCGATCGGCCTGCTCGCCGGCGGCGCGCTGACCGAGGCGATCAACTGGCACTGGATCTTCTTCATCAACGTGCCGATCGGCATCGCGACGGCGCTGCTGGCGCGGCGGCTGGTCGAGCCTCGCGACGGGCTCGGCCTCAAGGCCGGCGCCGACGTCCCCGGCGCCGCCCTGCTCACGGGCGGGCTGATGCTCGGCGTCTACACGATCCTCGAGGTGCACGAGCAGGGCTGGGGATCGACCCAGACGCTCGCGCTCGGCGCCGTGTCGATCGCGCTGGTCGCCGCGTTCGTGGCGCGCCAGGCGCGCATCCCCAATCCGCTGATGCCGCTGCGCCTGTTCCGCTCGCGTACGGTCGTCGGAGCGAACCTGGTCCAGGCGCTGCTGGTCGTCGGGATGTTCGCGATGTTCTTCCTCGGCGCCCTCTACATGCAGCAGATCCTCGGCTACGACCCGCTCGAGGTCGGGCTCGCGTTCCTGCCGGCGACGATCGTCATGGGCGCGATGTCGCTGCGCTACTCGGGGCCGCTGATCCTCCGCTTCGGTCCGCGGGCACCGCTGCTCGGCGGCCTCGTGAGCATCGGTCGTCGGCCTGCTGCTGTTCGCGCGCACGCCGGTCGACGGCAGCTTCGTCGTCGACATCGCGCCGGCGATGATCCTGATCGGCCTCGGCGCCGGCATCGGCTTCCCGTCGCTGATGGGGCTCGCGATGTCGGGCGCCACGCCGAGCGACTCCGGCCTGGCCTCGGGCCTCGTCAACACGAGCGCTCAGGTCGGCGGCGCGATCGGTCTCGCCGTGCTCGCCACGCTCGCGACCGAGCGCACCGACGAGCTGCTGGCCGGCGGCGAGTCGACCGCTGCCGCGCTCAACGCCGGCTTCCACCTCGCGTACCTGATCGGGGCCGGGCTCGTGGGCGTCGGCATCGTGCTCGCCGTGACGATCCTGCGCCCGCGCGCCGGTGCCGCGCAGGAAGCCGCGCCGGCCGAGTCGCAGATCGCCTACGCCGAGGGCTCGTAGGAGCGGGCGACGACCTCCTCCATGCACGCCGCGACGAGGTCGGGGCGCGAGAGGAACGGGAAGTGCGCCGCCGGGAGCTCGCGGACGGTCGTGGCCCTGGCGGCCTGGGCGCGTTGAAGCTCGGGACGCGTGCTGCGCTCCTCGGCGCAGACCAGGTACGTGGAGGGGATCCGTTCCCAGGCCGCGGCAGTCGCCTCGGCTCCGAAGACGGCCGGGGACTGCGGGCAGAGGCGCTCGTGGGCGCCGCGGACGAGGTCGGCATCGCGGACGTCGTGCAGGAAGCGCGCGTCGAACGCCGGACCGTCGCCGGCGTCGACGCTCACCGACCCGTCCGCGTTGGCGATGACCGGCACGGGGTCTGGGCCGGCGCTCAGCGTGGCGAGGCTCTCCCCCACGGCCGGCAGGAACGAGGTGATGTACACGAGGGCGCGGACCGCCGGATGCTCGCCGGCCTGGGACGCGACCATCCCGCCGTAGGAGTGCGCGACGAGGATCGCCGGCCCGCCCGCGTCGAGCACCGCGGTCGTCGCCGCGGCGTCCTCGTGCAGGCCCGGTCCGGCGGCGGTCGGCGGCGTTCCCGCCTCGCCGCATGACGGCAGCGCCACCGCGGTGCTCTCGATGCCGCGGCGGGCCAGCAGGGCGGCGGTCGGCGCCCACCACCACGCGCCGTCACGGGAGAACGCCCCGTGGATGAACACCACTCGCATGCCCGCACGGTACTCGGCCCTAGACTCGCGGACATCGAGGGCGAGCGGCAAGAAGAGCGCCTGCAGGCGCTGATCGACTCCTCGCCGCTGGCGCTGGTGGAGTTCGGCCTGGACACGCGGATCCGGCTCTGGAACCCGGCCGCGGAGCGGATCTTCGGCTGGACGGCCGCGGAGATGATCGGGCGCGACGGCCTGCCGATGGCCCCGGTCCCCCAGCGCGCGGAGAGCGAGGCGCTGTTCACGCGCGTGATCGGGGGCGAGTCGATCAACGACCTCGAGACCGTGCGCCGGCGCAAGGACGGGACGCTCGTCGCGGTCTCGATCGCCGCCGCGCCGGTCAAGGACGGGTCCGGCCGCGTCGTCGGCAACATGGTCGCCTACACCGACATCACCGAGCGCAAGGCGCAGGAGGAGCGGCTGCAGGCGCTGATCGACTCGTCGCCGCTCGCGCTCGTCGAGTTCGGGCTCGACACGCGGATCCGGCTCTGGAACCCCGCGGCCGAGCGGATCTTCGGCTGGACGCGCGAGGAGATGGTGGGCCGCGGCGGCCTCCCGATGGCCCCGCCGGACAACCGCGCGGAGGCCGAGGAGCTGTTCGTGCGGGTCCAGGCGGGCGCGTCGGTGAACGACTTCGAGACCGCGCGCCTGCGCAAGGACGGCACGCTCGTCGCCGTCTCGATCGCGGCGGCCCCGGTCAGGGACGGGTCCGGCCGCGTCGTCGGCAACATGGTCGCCTACACCGACATCACCGAGCGCAAGGCGCAGGACGCGGAGGTCCACCGGCTCAACGCCGAGCTGCACGCCCGGCTCGAGGACCTCGCCGCGTCACGCGCGCGGATCGTCACCGCCGGTGACGTCGAGCGCCGCCGCCTCGAGCGCAACCTCCACGACGGCGCGCAGCAGCGCCTGGTGACGCTCGCGCTGTCGCTGCGGCTCGCGCTGGCGAAGCTCGACTCCGATCCGGCGGGCGCGCGCGCCGCGCTCGGCGGCGCGAGCGAGGAGCTCACCTTGGCGCTCGACGAGCTGCGCGAGCTCGCGCGCGGCCTCCATCCGGCGGTGCTCAGCGACCGCGGCCTGCGCCACGCGGTCGAGATGCTCGCCGGCCGGGCGCCCGTCGTCGTCGAGATCGACGCGATCCCGGACGAGCGGCTGCCGGAGCCCGTGGAGGCGGCGGCGTACTACCTGATCGCCGAGGCGCTGACCAACGTCGCGAAGTACGCCCACGCGTCCACGGTGCGCGTCCGCGTCAGCGCCGACCCTGCGCGCGTCGTCGTCGAGGTGTCCGACGACGGCGTCGGCGGCGCCGACCCGGCCGGCGGATCCGGCCTCCGCGGCCTCGCGGACCGGGTCGAGGCGCTGGGCGGCTCGCTGGCGGTCTCCAGTCCCGTCGGGGCCGGGACGTCGCTGCGCGCCGAGATCCCGATCGAGCCCGATTCTTCGATCTGACTTACGGACGCCGATGAGACTGACCCGCATGAAGCTCAATCGCATCGCCATCATCGTCGCGTCGGGCGCCGTGCTCGCCGGCGGTGCCGGGGCTGCGGTCGCCGCGACTTCGAGCGACGAGGCCGAGCAGCAGGAACAGGCCATCCTCGACGACGCCGCGGGCCGCCTCGGCACGACACCCGACAAGCTGCGGGACGCGCTCGGCGCCGCGCTCGACGCGCAGCTCGACGCCGCCGTCGAGGACGGCCGGCTCACGCAGGAGCAGGCCGACGAGATCAAGCAGCGGCGCGAGCAGTCCGGCGGCGTCCTCGGGTTCCGCGACCGTCACGACGGTCTCACACGGGCCCGGCCCGCACCGCGTCGGCGGCTTCGAGGACATCGCCGAGGCGCTCGGCATCTCCGAGCGGCAGCTCGCGAACCGCCTGCGCGCCGGCCGCACGCTGGCGCAGATCGCCAAGGCCGAGGGCAAGACGCTGGCCGAGGTCGAGAAGGCCGTTCGCGCCGCCATGCGCGCGCGCCTCCAGAGGCGGAGGCGGCGACTGACGCAGGCGGGCGACGAGAGCTCGAGCACCTGGACGAGCACCTCGACCGGATCGGCAACCTGCGCGGAGGCTTCGAGTTCCACCACCACGGCGGGCCGCCGCCGCCTCCGCCGCCCGGCGGCTGACCGGCGGGCGAGGGTTCGCTTACCGCCCGCGGCGCCTGGGGTTACCCCGCGGCTGGACACCTGCTGACCGGGGCGCCGCCGGCGGGCGGCGGTGAGACGCTGGGCTCTGCAGCGAACCCCACTGAACCGGAGCCCTGATGACACCCACCACGCCCCATGCCCACAAGCCGCGAAGAAGCGGCGCCCGGATCGCCGCGATCGTGACCGGCGGCGTCGCGGCGGTCGGCGCGATCCTCGTGCTCGCCGCCGGCGCCGCCCTGCTCTGGGGCGACGCCCAGAAGGACGACCGCGGGTACCTCGCGACCGGCAGCGAGCAGTTCGCGACGAGCACCCACGCGCTCGTCAGCGAGGATCTCGACGTCGACCTCGACGGCGCCGGCTGGATCATGGACCGCGACGACTACGGCAACGTCCGCCTCGAGGTCAGCTCCCGCACGGACGAGCCGATCTTCGTCGGGATCGCGCCGACGCGCGACGTGTCCACCTACCTCGGGCAGACCTCCCGCGCCTCCGTCACCGACGTGTCGTACTCGCCGTTCCGCGCGTCCTACTCCGACCAGGCCGGCGAGCGCAAGCCCGCTCCGCCCGCCGATCAGCGCTTCTGGACCGCGTCGGCCCACGGAACCGGCCCGCAGTCCGTCACCTGGGACGTCGACGACGGCAACTGGTCGATCGTCGTCATGAACGCCGACGGCTCGCGCGGCGTCGATGCCGGCATCAGCGCCGGGGCCAAGGTCCCGTTCCTGACCGCTCTGGCCTGGATCACGGTCTCGGCCGGCCTCGTCCTGCTCCTGATCGCGGCCGTCCTCGTGTTCCTCGGCCTGCGCACGCCCGGCAGCCGGCCGCCCGCGCCCGCCGCGCACGCGGCGACCCCCGCCGCGGCCTGAGCCGCCGCCGACGCTCAGTCGAGCGCCCGCTCGCCGCAGGCGATGCGAGCGAACGCCGGGTGCCCCGGAGCCGCGCCGGGGTGACCCGGCGCGGTCGCGTGGGCCGGACGGCAGGGAGCGCCGGAGTGGTCGGGGCGAGCGCCCGCCTGACCCGCCACGAGCGTGGCCGCGACGGTGAGGAGGATCAGCAGGTAGCGGCGCATCGGGCGTCGCGACCCTACGTCCGATCGCCGCGATAATGCACCGGGAGAACCCCCGGTCGCTAAGGAGCACGATGGCTGCCCGACGTCTAGAGGCGCTGCTCGACGGTGGAGCGTTCTTCGAGAGCCCGCGCTGGCACGAGGGCCGCTGGTGGCTCTCCGACTTCTACCGGCATGTCGTGCTCACCGTCGACCCGGACGGCCGCAGCCGCGAGGTGATGACCGTCGAGGGGCAGCCGTCCGGCATGGGCTGGATGCCCGACGGCTCGCTGCTCGTGGCGTCGATGCGCGACCACCGCGTCCTGCGCCGCTCGCCCGCCGGCGACGTGACCGTGCACGCGGACGTGAGCGAGCACTGCAGCGGCCACCTCAACGACATGGTGGTCGACGCGCACGGGCGCGCGTACGCCGGCCACTTCGGCTTCGACCTGATGGCGGCCGCCGACCCGGCCCCGGCCTCGCTGATCCGGATCGACCCGGACGGGGCGGCGGCGGTCGCCGCCGAGGACCTCCTCTTCCCCAACGGGTCGGTCATCACGCCGGACGGCCGGACGCTGATCGTCGGCGAGACGGCGGGCGCCCGCTACTCCGCGTTCACGATCGCGCCGGACGGCTCGCTGACCGACCGCCGCGTCTGGGCGCAGGTCGCGCCGACGCCCGAGATCACGACGTTCGAGGCCACGCTCGCGCAGCTGCGCTTCGGGCCCGACGGCTGCGCGCTGGACGCCGAGGGCCATATCTGGTCGGCCGACGAGGTCGGCGCGCGCTGCGTCCGGCTCGCGGCGGGCGGGGAGATCGTCGAGGAGATCGCGATGCCCGACGGCCTCAACTGCTTCGCCTGCATGCTCGGCGGCGACGACGGCCGCTCACTGCTGATCTGCGCCGCGCCCGACTTCGCCGAGGCCAACCGCGCCGCCGCGCGCGAGGCCGTCGTGCTTCGTCACCGAGGTCGACGTCCCGCACGCCGGGCTCCCGTAGCGCCAGCGTCGCCACGAGCTGGTTGCGGGAGCCGACGTCGAGCTTGCGGTAGATCTGGTGCAGGTGGAACTCGATCGTCTTCGGCGCGAGGAACAGCTCCGTGGCGATCTCGCGGTTCGACGCGCCGCGGCGCACGGCGGCCGCCACGCGCTCCTCCTGCGGGGTCAGCGAGCTGTCGCCCGAGCGGCGGCGGCGACCGCCGGCGGCGCGCAGCTCGCACTGGGCCTGGGCCGCCCACGCTCCGGCCCCGAGCCGCTCGAACTCGGCCAGCGCCTCGTGCAGCCGCTCGCGCGCCTCGACGCGCCGGCGCGCGCGGTGCAGCCGCCGCCCGAGCGCCAGCACGGTGCGTGCGCGCTCGAACGGCATCGGCCGCCGGTCGTGGAGGGCGAGCGCGGTGGCGAACGCCGGCTCGAAGTCGTCCGCCAGCATGCCGTGGCAGCGGGCGGCCGCCGCCCCGGCGAACGCCGTCTGCGTCGAGGCGGCCTGGCGATCGAGCGTCGCCAGCACACGCTGCGCGTCGTCCGGCCGGCCGGCCCGCACGTAGGCCTCGACGAGGTCCGGCGCCCACGGCACGAGCGTCGGCTCTTCCAGGCCCGCTGCCTCCAGGATCGGCTCGAGCGGCTCGAGCGCGGCGATCGCCTCGTCCGGCCGGTCGAGACCGAGCTCGAGGAAGCCGAGCGTCCCCTGCACGAACCGCAGCCCGGCGCTGATGCCCTCCGACTCGGAGATGCCGCGCGCCGTCGCGATCGCCTCGCGGCTCTCCGCCTCGAGGCCGCGCGCGGCGGTCAGGCGGGCGCGGGTCGACACCGCGAAGCCGAGCCAGGCCGCCTGGCCGGTGTCGGCGGCGACGCGCACCGCCTCGCGGCTCGCGTCGTCCGCCGCGTCCCAGTCGCCGAGCCGGAACGCGGCGTCGGCGGCGATCAGCAGCCCGCCCGAGAGCGTGGCGAGCGCACCGGCGTCGGCCGCCCGGCCGCACAGGTCCTCGCTCTCCGCCCGCGCGCACTCCAGCTCCTCGAGCGTGATCCGCGCCCGCAGCAGGATGTGCAGCCACGGCCAGTGCGGGCCGAGCTCGTCGAACTCGCGCGCGAGCCGCCGCGCCTCCGCGAGCAGCGGCCGCGCCTGCGGCGCCTTGCCGCGCAGGATCAGCATCCAGCCGAGGATCGCGAGCACCGGCGCGCGGGCGGACGGGTCGTCGCCCGCCTGCAGCAGCGCGGCGGCGCGCTGCGCCAGCTCCTCGGCCCACGCGTACTCGCTCGTGTTGGAAGCGCCGTTGGCCGCGTCCGCGAGCATCGCGGCCGCCAGGATCCGGTCCTCCCCGGCGACGCGCTCGGCCGCGGCGAGCAGCAGCGTGGCCGCCTCGCCCGGCTGGCCGCACCAGACCATGAACCGTCCGCGCAGGTGATCGGCGCGCGCCCGCACATGCCAGTCCGGGGCCACGCCGGCGGCCTCCTCGAGCAGGGCGAGCGCCCGCTGCGGCGCACCGGCCGCGCCGGCGGCCCGGCCGGCGGCGAGCAGCCGCTCGGCGACGGCCGCCGGGTCCGGCGAGAGCCGCGCCGCCCGCTCGAGCGCCGCCGACGCCGCCGCGAAGCCGCGCCGCGAGGCGGCTTCGCCCGCGAGCGCCTCGAGCTCGGCCGCGAGCGGCTCGTCCGGCTCGACCGCCGCGGCGGCGAGATGCCAGACCCGCCGCTCGCCGGTCAGCACGCCGGCCAGCGCCGTGTGGGCGCCGCGGCGGTCCGCGGGCCGCGCGGCGTGGTACGCGGCGCCGCGGACGAGCGGGTGGGCGAAGCGCACGTGGCCGGCGGTCAGCCGCACGAGCCCGCGCTCCTCGGCCTCCGCGAGCCGCGCCGCGTCCGGGCACGCGGCGGCGATCGTCGTCATGTCCTCGCCGGCGTGAGCGGCCGCCGCCAGCAGCGCCCGCCGGGCCGGCGCGCTCCAGCTCGTCGATGCGCTGCGCGAACGCGTTCGCGAGCCGGCTGCCCGGCGCGAACGGCAGCTCGATCGCCGCGACGCCCGCGCGCTGCGCCGGCGCTGAGCGTGGCCGGGAGCTCGACCAGCGCCAGCGGATTGCCCGCCGCCGCCTCGCCGACGGCCTGCGCGAGCGGCGCGCTGAGGTCGGGCGCCGCCCGCCGCAGCAGCTCCAGCGCCACCTCGCCGTCGAACGGCGCCAGCCGCAGCCCGGGCAGCCCGCTGCGCTCCAGCGGCTCCCAGGGGTCACGCGCGGCGAGCGCGAGCGCCAGCCGTCCGCCGGCGCGGCGAGCCGCGTACAGCACGCACTCGAGCGAGGCGTCGTCCAGCCACTGGACGTCGTCGACCACGACCATCAGCGGCCGCGCCGCGGCGGCGGCGCGCAGGAGCCCGAGCGTGGCGACGCACACGGCCATGCGATCGCCGGGCGCCGGCGGGCCGAGCGCGAGCGCCGCCGCGAGCGCCGCCGACTGCGGCGCCGGGAGCTCGCTGAGCCCGCCGGCGAGCGGCGTCAGCAGATCCGCCAGCGCGGAGAACGCCAGCTCGGCCTCCGTCTCGACGCCGCGCGCCCGCAGCACCACCACCTGATCGCCGCAGCGCTCCACGAGCGCTTCCAACAGCGTCGTCTTCCCGATGCCCGCGTCCCCGTGGAGCAGAAGAGCGCGCCCGCCGTTCGCGAGCAGGTCCGCCACCAGCTCGTCGAGGGCCGCGAGCTCTTGCGAGCGGCCGACGAGCATCGTGGTCAAACCTATTCCAACCGCACCCCGCGCGCCAGCTAAGGACCAGGGGTTCTCCCGGTGCTTCGCGCGGGCGCCGCGGAGAGAATCGCCGCGGTGAGCGCCGGAACCTTGCACTCCGTCATCGGGCTCGGGACGGACGGCGGACAGGAGCTGGCCGACGGCGACCAGCTCGCGCGCGGCGTGCACCTGCGCTGGCCGCTCACGCCCGGGCTCGGGTTCCCGGTCGGCGGCTACCACGTGTCGCGCCGCAACCACCGCAACGCCGAGTGGGTGTGCCTGCTTCCCGAGGACGGCCTGATGCCGCCCGACGGCGGGGTGACGAGCTGGGAGTCGCTGGACTTCGAGTTCGGTCTCGACCGCGGCGGCGCGGAGTTCGAGCCGGATCTGTGCCCGCCGAGCGGCGCCGTCCACCTGCCGGGCCGGCGCGCGCTGCGCATCCGGTCGCCGTTCCACGTCGCCGCCATCCGCGCCTCCGGCTCCGGGACGCCTCCGCTGCTCGAGGTGTTCGGCGAGACGGGCGGCGCGTTGCAGCTCCTGGCGCGCCGCCGCGCGGCGCGCAGCGACGACGAGCTGGACGGTCACGATCTGGGCCGACGGGATCATCGCCTGCCGGCTGAGCGGCACCGACATGCGCATCTGCGGCGTCTGCTTCGGCATCGGCCAGAAGACGAGCGGCTGGCAGCGGCTGCACGAGGAGCCGATCCTGACGCCGGTCGTCGCCGCCGGCACGGAGAACACCGCCGCCAACCTGCACGGGCGCCGACGCGACGCGCGCCGAGGCGTACGGGCGGCTCGCGGTGACGCTCGGGCGCGAGACGCGCGACGAGCTGGCGGAGGCGTTCGCGACCGACGGCCTCGGCGAGGTCGTGGAGGACCTCGTCCGCACGGGGCGGCATACGGTGCTCCCGCCCGACGCGACGGAGGCCGCAGGCGCGCGCATGCCGCCGCAGCTCGGCATGGCGTCGACGCAGCTCGTCGCGCTCACGGCGCTCGACCCGGACGTGGCGCGGATGCTCGGGCTGCTCTACCACGACCCGGTCGAGACCGGGACGTACGACTACAAGGTCGTCGCCCATCACGGCGAGGCGCGGCATCCGAGCCGGCTCGTGACGTTCGACTCGCTGCCGGCCGGCCCGCTCGACGTCGCGACGGCCGGCTTCGCCGGCGTGGCCTTCGCCGGCACCGCGGGGCTCGAGGTGCTGGCGCCGGGTACGGACGGCCGCACGAAGCTGCGGGTCGCCGAGCCGCTGATCGGCACCGCCGCCGGCATCCGGTTCGATCCGCCGGTGCCCGCGGTCACCGTCCGGCTGGACGTCGTCGGCGGCGTCCCGCTGGCGGCGTGGCGGGGCAGCCAGCAGGTCGACTCGGCGGTCCCGTTCTTCGACGTCGCGCTGCTCGAGGACGCCGGCGGCATCGACGCGATCACCTGGTCGACCGGTCCAGTCGACCTCGTCGAGCTCGAGATCTACGAGGACACGGGCACGCTCGGCGACGTCGCGGCCTACGCCTGGCGGCTGTCGCCGACCGCTCCCGCTCCGGTGCACGAGCTCGAGCTGACCGAGGTCGGGGCCGCCGCCGAGCCCGCTCGCCTGCACCCGGACGGGACGGTCGACTCGGGGACGAGCGTCGTCGGCCTCGACTGGGGCGAGTCGACCCCGCTGCAGGACGCCGGCCGCCCCGTGCGCGCGCACGCCGGCCGCGCGGCCACGGCCACGGACCCGCTCGAGGTGCGCAACGCCGACCAGCCGGCGCCCGCGTTCGCGGATCGCCGCCGCAGCCTGGCCGGCCCCGGACGTGCCGCAGCGCTGGTTCGAGCGCGCCGTCGGCCCGGGCACGTCCGCGTGGAGCGTGCGCGGGATCGACGTGTTCGGGCGCCTCGGCGCGTGGGCGCCGGCGCGCGAGGTCAACGTCCCCGCGGGCACCGTGCCGCCCCCGCCCGACGGCGTCGAGGCGGCGTACCTCGACCCGGCCGATCCGCTGCTCGACGACGAGCGGCGGGCACTCGTGGAGCGCGACGGACCAGGGCTGCTCGTGCAGTGGACCTGGCCCGCCGAGCGCCGCGTCGCCGCGCCCGCCGTCGAGCCCGAGGGCGAGTTCCGCGTCTACGTGCGCCGCGGCGACCCGAACGTGCTCGAGGGCACCGCGCGCTCGGTCACCGACCTCGGCGACCGCAGCCGGCTGATCACCGACCTCGGCGCTGCGCGGCTCGCTCGCGGGCGAGCGCCTGCGCGTGAACGGGACCAGCTTCCCCGTGCTCTCGAACAGTCGCGGCGACGGAGCGGCGATCGAGGTCGCCCATCTGTCGGCGCCCGTCGCGCAGCCGTCGGCGGGCGCGTTCACGGTGCACCTGTCCGAGGCGAGCCCGCTGCGGACCGACCTCGCCCTGCCGCGCGGATTCGGCGAGCTCGTGCACGTCGAGCCGGTCGGAGCGCCGCCGCGCCTGACCGCCGCGATCGTGGCGGTCGGGGCCGGCGGCGCCGTCACGCTCGACCGGCCGCTGCCGGCGCCGGGCGGGCTCCCCGGCCGGCTCGTGGCGGGCGGCATCGCCTACAAGGTGCTCAGCCAGTCCGCCGGCTCCGAGCGCATCGCGGTCGCCGCCGCGACGCAGGCGGACGGGAGCCTGGTGCTGCCGTCCGCTGGCGAGCGCTGCACGGTGTGGTGCGGCGCCGCCTACCGGGCGTGGCTGCCGGGGGTCGGCGCGACGCCGCGGACGAACGAGCGGCTCGCGCTCACGCTCGCCGGCGTCAGCACCACCGACGTGACCGCGGTGATCCTGCACGACCCCGTGCCGCCCGGCCCGCGCGCGGCGCGGCCGCGGCGCGGCGAGGCCGGGCCCGGCCTCGAAGGCCCGCTGTCGCGGATCGCCCGGGTCAGCGTGCCGCACCGCGACCCGCCGCCGGCCGTGCCGGTCGACCGGCCGCCGGACCAGGACGGCGACATCCCGGCCGATCGCGCCGAGCCGGCCGACTGGTACGGGCGCGCCCGCTACGACCTCGCGTTCGCGCGCGTGCCCGGGGCGACGGGCTACCGCGTCGGGCGCGCCAGCGTCGCCGCGCTCGCCGAGTCCGATCGCGCCGCGCGCCAGGCCGGCACCGCGCCGTACGCGAACGGCCCGTTCGACGACGGCGGCGCCTCGGAGGCCTGGCTGCGCGAGCACCATCCGGCGGTCGCGGTCGAGGACCTGACGGCCGCGTCCCCCTCCCCCGCCGCGGTCGCGGCCTGGCGCGACTGGAGCGCCTGGTACTACCCGCAGCGCCTCAACCGCGAGCTGATGGCGCTCGCCGAGCTGCCCTGCAACGAGGAGGCGCTGCGCCCGGCGCACGCCGGCACGATCGCCGGCCCGCCGTTCGCCGACGAGCTCGACGGGCGCGGGCTCGGGCGCTTCGCCTACCGGGTGCGCTCCGTCGACGCCTCCGGCAACGCGAGCGCGTGGAGCGCCGCGTTCCCGCTCGTCGAGGTG
The DNA here is from genome assembly GCA_963843485.1 of uncultured Solirubrobacteraceae bacterium. Lineage (GTDB taxonomy): Bacteria > Actinomycetota > Thermoleophilia > Solirubrobacterales > Solirubrobacteraceae > DASSUW01. The sequence continues at coordinate 66,816 of CAWJKK010000007.1, forward strand.
CACGACGTCACGCCACCGGCGACCCCGTCGCTCACCGCCGGCGCTGAGCGCCCAGGACGCCGTGGTCCTGAGCTGGCGGGCCAACCGCGAGCCCGACCTGGCCGGCTACCGCGTCTGGCGCGGGCGCAGCGCCGCCGAGCTCGACGACGTCCGGCGGCAGCCGCCGCACGCCGACCTCGCCCCGACCACCGGGGCAGTGAGCGAGACCTGGACGGACGCGCTGGCGGCCGGCCTCGGCGCCCGCTGCTACCGGCTCGCGGCGTTCGACGCCGCCGGCAACGTGTCCGCGCCGACCGCCGCCGTCGCCGTCCGCCCGCTCGACACGATCGCGCCCAACCCGACCGCCTGGCTGCGGGCGGAGCGTTCCGGGCCGCGCGCGGTGACGCTCGCCTGGGAAGGCGACGAGGGCGGCCTCGAATGCCTGCTCGAGCGGCGCGCCGACCGCGCCCGCGTGTGGGCGCCGTTGACGGGCTGGCTGGCGCCCGACGCGCGCGGCGGCCGGCGCTTCCGCCACGTGGACGGGGACGCCGACCCGGCGATCCGCTGGCGCTACCGGGTCCGCGCCCGCGACGCGGCGGGCAACGTCGGCCCGGGGCTCGTCGAGATCGTGGTCGACGCGGAGAACGGCGGCTGATGGCGCTCGAAGACCTCCTGCTCCCGCTGCTCGACGCCGGCCGGCTACAGCGACTACGAGGGCGCCTACGCGACGACCGACACCGGCGACGGCGCGCTCGCCGTCGACGCGCTCGTCGGGGCGTCGAAACCGGAGACCAACACGGTCGTCACCCCGCAGCCGTGCACGCTCACGTTCCTGCCGGTCGCGGCCGGGCCGATGCTGCCCGACGGCACGCCGGCGACCGAGGACACGATCGTGCTGAACGTGTACCCGAGCGCGATCAGCGCGCTACACGACGGAGCTGTTCGCACGCCCCGCTCCCGCCTGGTGGGCGCTGACCGGCATCGACGCGGCCAGCTTCGAGGCGCAGCTCGACCTCTGGATCCAGACCGCGCCGCAGCCGCTGATCGACCTCGCCTGGACGGACTCCACCCCGCCCGCCACCCCGGACGCGGCGAAAGCGAACCTGCGCACGCGCGTGCTGGCGGGCACGGTGGACTTCCCGCTCGAGTCCGGCTTCGCGATCGGCGAGCTGGCCGCCCCCGCCCGCCGGCTCGTCGTGCGGCTGTACGACACGCAGCGCGAGCCGCTGCACCCGGCGCTCGTGCTGCCCGACTTCGACGACGCGAACCCCGCGCTCGTCGGGCATCCGCTGCTGGCCGCGCTCGAGAGCATCGACATCGACGTCCAGATCTTCGTCGAGTTCCGCTACTTCGCGGTCGACAACCAGGGCCCGACCAAGGGCGCGATCGCGCCGCTCGCGGGCGTGACCGTCGCGGTCCACGACGACGTCCTCGGCGACGTCCTGGACTCCGGGACCACGGACGCCGACGGCCGCGCCTCGTTCTTCGTCTCCAACTGGGACTGGGTGGGGACCGCGGACCTGTTCTTCAAGGTCTCGATCCCCTATCCCGAGCGCGATCCTGCGCCAGCACGAGCGCAACGCCCGCTGGCACGGGGAGTGGGCGACGCTGCAGCGGCCGCTCTCCGGCATCCGGGTCATTCCCGCGCTCGACGGGACGCCCGGCTACCTGCCCGACTACACGGGCTGGTCGCTGGGCACCGCGAGCGCGCCGCTCGTCTTCTACCTCGGCACGCCGGTGATGCTCGACGTGCTCGTACCTGACGGACAAGGGCGCGTATCGCCCCGTCCCGCGCGGGACGGTCGTCGAGCTCGGCCAGCGCAGCGACGTCGTGATGGAGTACGTTCACGCCGCTCGAGACGTTCTACGCGGACGCGGACGGTGCGATCCGGGGCACGTCGTTCGAGCTGCCGTACGGCGAGGAGCTCGAGGTCCGCCTGCCACTCGCGCTCGCGGAGGACGAGCACGCCGACTTCGTCGACGGGATCGAGCTGCCGAAGGTCGTGACGATCGTCAACCCGCGACCGTGGCTCAGCAAGGACCGGGCCCCGACGAACCTGTACTGGGCCGCCTCGACCCGCCGGCGCTCGGCGACCCGGCGGCGCCGCTCGCGCTGCGGGTCGACCACACCCCGGACGACGAGGTGGCGGCGACGCTCTACCTGCTCAAGTGCGTGCGCGACACGCACCTTTGGCTGCACGAGATGACCGGCGGCGAGTGGAAGGGCATCGAGGGGTGGCTGGGTGCACCTCAACGCCACGTGGGTGACCGACGTCGTCGAGTACGTCGCCTCGATGACGAGCATGAACCCGCCGCACCTCGGGGTGATCCTGCACGAGCGCGACAAGTGGGACCGCGCGACCTGCGTGCACGAGTTCGCACACGGGCTGATGTGGGGCAGCCGCCGACATCGGCCTGACCGACTTCGCGTGCGCGATCGTCACGAGCGAGTACGGCAACCACTACGTATGGTCGGAGCTCAGCGACTTCGCCGCGATGGTGGAGGGCTGGGCCGACCTGGTCGCGAACGCGGTCGGCGGCGGCGGCATGTACTCGGTGGCCACCACACCGACGAACGTGCGCGACGCCTCCGGAGCGAGCATCCCGTTCGCCGAGGTCCCGGGGATGGGGCGCGGATCGAGGGCTGCTTCGCGGGCGCGTTCTGGAGCTACCTGCAGCTCGAGCTCGGCGTCGAGCCATGTGTCGACGTCGACAAGAAGGAGCTGCACATGGCGGGATCGCCGGATCCGGTGCCGAACACGACGCTGCGCCCTGCCAGCGACGGCTTCGGCCTGGTGCTCTGGAACCCGATCGACCGGATGCAGGACGCGCCGGTGTTCCTCGTCCCCGGCACGAGCGACCTGCTGATCGAGGTCGAGTGGAGCCTCGGCCCGACACGCTGGACGACGTTCGAGTCCCGGCATGCCGACCCATGGAACCTGATCGGGTCGGCCCTGCCATGAGCGACCGCACGTGGATCCCGGTGAGCCGCTGGGTCACGAGCTGGCCGTCCGGCGAGATCGAGGCGCCGGCGCTCGACGACGTCGGCGTCGTCGACTTCGAGAACGGCGCGACTGACGGTGCGCTGACGGCGAGCTGCACGCTCGCCTTCGCCGACCGACCTCGCGTTCGCGGTACCCGGCGTCGAGGGCCTGGAGCTGCTGCTGCTCGCCGACGGCGGCGACGCGCGCGTGACGGTCGAGGCGGTCCTCGGCGCGCAGCTGACCGTCAGCCTGCGCGAGCTCTCGGCCGGCGTGCGGCTCGCGAACGACCTGCTGCGGCCGGTCACGCGCGCGAGCCCGTCGGCGCCGTGGGAGCCGGTGCTGGAGGGCGACGGCTCGCCCGCGCCGCTCGAGGCCGCGTTCGGGGCCGACCGCGTCACGGTCGACGGCGAGGGCCGGCTCGTGATCGAGCCCGCGCCGGCGATCGGCCTCGACCCGTTCATGATCGGCGACACCGGCATCGTGGTCGAGGCGACCGCGGTCGCGCTCGTCATGTCGGACGCCACCCCGCCGCCGCCCGGCTGCCCGCCCGGGTTCCGCGGCGTCAGCATCGAGCGCGCGGCCGTCCATCTGCCGGACGCGTTCGCGCTCGACCTCGCGCCCGACTCGATCGTCGCGACCGGACTCGTCATCGGCACCGGCGGCGTCAGCGGCCGGCTCACGGGCACGTGGTCGCCGGACTGGTCGGGCACGGAGGCCAGCGGCGACGGGGCGGGCACGCTCGCGGGCCTGCCGTTCGCGCTCGAATCGCTGTCGCTCGAGCTCGCCGGCAGCTCCGTCGTCGGCGCGTCGCTCGCGGGCAAGCTGGCCGTCCCGTTCTTCGACGCGCTGCTCGACGTCGACGTGACGATCGCCGCCGACGGCGCCCTCGGGCTCGCGGTGCGCGCGTCCGAAGGCGTCCTGGCCGACCTCAGCGTCCCCGGCCTCGGCTCGCTGGCGGTCGCCGCGCTCGGGTTGGTGAGCGACGACAAGGGCGAAGGCCTGCTGATCTCCGGTGACCTGCAGCCGGAGGTCGGCGCGCCGGCCATGACCTGGCCGATGATCGCGCTGCAGGACCTGCGCGTCGGCAGCGACGGCACGATCGAGGTGCCGAGCGGCTGGATCACCCTCCAGCAGCCGCTGGCGCTGGACCTCTACGGCTTCGGCATGGAGATCACGCGGATCGGCTTCGGCACCGAGGACGACGGCCGCCGCTGGTTCGGCGTCGACGGCTCGGTGCGGCTCACCGAGCTGCTCCCGGCCGGCGCGTCCGCGCGCGGCCTGCGCGCGATCTGGGACCCGCAGCGGCCGTCCGCGCTGCCGTCGATCGCGCTCGACGGCATCGGCGTGTTCTTCGGCGTCCCCGACGCGTTCGGGTTCGAGGGCGAGGTCGCGCTGATCGACGACCCGAACAGCGACGCGAAGCTGTTCACCGGCGCCCTGTCGCTCGGCCTCGACGCGCTCGACGTCGGCGATCGACGCCGGCATCACGATCGGCCGCGACTCCGCCGCGACCTACGTCTTCGTCCACCTCGGCGTGAACGTCCCGATCCCGCTCGCCGCGACCGGCACCGCGCTCTACGGGCTCGAGGGCCTGTTCGCGATGAACATGTCGCCGCTCGTGACCAACGCGCCGGTCGAGCTCGACCCGACGACGACGGTCGAGCGCGGCGACTGGTACGGCTGGTACCGCAACGTCCCCGAGCCGTTCTCGGTCACCGACCCGTTCAAGTGGTCGCCGGACACCGGGGCGTGGGCGTTCGGCGCCGGGCTGAGCCTCGGCACGCTGCCGGACGCCGGCTTCTCGGTCAACACGAAGGCGCTGCTCGTCGTGCTCCTGCCCGGGCCGGTGATCCTGCTCGCAGGGCACGGCCGACATCTTCAAGCCCCCGGCCGCGTTCGGGGGCGGTCGCAGCGCAGGAGGGCACGCTCGGGCTGCTCGCCGCGATCGACGGCCGCGCCGGCACGCTGCAGCTCGGGATCGACGCCGCGTGGAGCGTCCCGGCGCTGCTCGACATCGCCGCCTCGACCGAGGCGTTCTTCGACTTCGACCGGCTCGACGCCTGGCATCTGTGGATCGGGCGCGACGAGCCGGAGAGCCTGCGGATCCGGGCCGAGATCCTGTCGCTGTTCGCACGCCGAGTCGCTGGCTGATGCTCGACGCGGAGGGCATCGCCACCGGGCTCGGCGTCAGCTTCGGCGACTCGTGGCAGTTCGGGCCGGTCAGGCTGACGCTCTCGGCGTGGATCGCCGCCACGGCGTCGCTCTCGACGCGGCCGGCCCAGCTCGAGGGCGCCCTCGGCCTCGGCGGCGAGGCGGCGATCGCGGCCGGCCCGTTCGGCCTCGGCCTGAGCGTGGCCGCCGGGCTCGAGGGCAAGTCGTTCGCGCCCTACCACGTGGCCGGGACGCTCGCGGTCGTCGTCGGGCTGCCGTTCCCGCTCAAGGACCTCGACGTCGACATCAAGCTCGAGTGGACGCAGCCGGAGACCCCCGAGATCGAGGATCCGTGGTCCGGCGCGCTGGTCGAGCACGAGCGCTGCACGGAGTCGTGGACGCCGGTCACCGGCGGGAGCACCGCCGGCCTGCCCGACGCCGATGCGCCGGTCGTTCCGCTCGACGCCGGCGTCCTGCTGACGTTCGCCAAGCCGATGGGCGACGACGCGCCGGTCGCGGACAACCCGCCGGCGTCCGCCCCGACGGAGGCGATCGGCGACCACACGGCCGCCTACGCGCTCAGTCGACCTGCGCCTGCACCGGCGCCGCCGCAGCCATCCCGACGAGGACTGGACGGACGTCAGCGACACGGTCTTCGGCACGTGGACCCCGGACGCGGACGGCGCCGGCTCGCGGCTGCAGCTGCTCGCGCGCTCGCCGTTCGCGTTCACGCGCTCGACGTCGCGCCGCTGGATCGACTCGTTCCTCGAGCCGCAGACGACCTGGCCGTGCACGCCGCCGCCGCCGGCCCTGCGCACCTGCATCGACTGGGACGACTACAAGGAGGGCATGACGCTGCCGCGCCTCTGGGAGCAGGCGGGCGCGACGCTCAGCAGCGAGGCGCCGCTCGCGGTCCAGGACGTGGGCGACGGCCGCGGCGATCAGCCTGACGTGGGGCACGCTTCCGGACGGCACGCCGCAGCCCGGTCTGCTGTGGATCGGCCTGCCCGAGCCGGGTGCCGAGGTGACGATGGAAGTGCAGATCGGGACCGGCGACTGGGTCGCGCTGCGCGGCTGGTCCGGCGGCGAGCAGGTCGACGTCGCCTGGGGGCTGCCGGGCGCCGGCAGCCTGCAGGTCGAGGCGGAGCGCATCGACGCCGTCACGCTCGGCTGGGGCTTCAACGTCGAGCCGCTGCTGATCCGCGTCTGCTGGCACACCCGCGCCAACGTCGACGCCCTCGACACCTGGAGCGCAGCGCAGGACGGGCTCGAGACCGCGGCGGAGCGCTGGTCGAGCGAGGAGCCGGTGCTCGAGCCCGACAGCCACTACCTGCTCGAGGCGACGACGCGGGCGGTGCTCAGCAAGGGCAGCGGCGAGGTCGACCGGATCGAGCAGACCCACGCCGTGCAGTTCCAGACCGGCGGGCCGCCGGGCATCGTGCCGGCGTGGGTGAGGCGACACGACGGGGTTCCCGCACGCCGGCGTCCTCGCGGACCTCGCCGCGTACGTCCGCCGGAGCATCCCGGATGCCGGCGCCGTGCCGGCCTTCCGCGCCTACGACCTCGGCTGCGAGTTCGACGCGAGCCACGTCCAGCAGATGTACGGCGCCGACATGCGCATCCGCGTGCGCGACCACGACGGGCGGCCGGCGCTCGCGGCGGACGGATCGGAGCTGGTCCTCGACAACGCGTGGGAGGAGGCGCCGGCGACGACGCTGACGACGGGCGAGGCGACCTGGCTGTCGCGCCTCGACGCGTGCACCGGCGACGTCGAGTGGACGAGCCTGGCCGCGGACGAGGAGCTGCGCGCCGCGGTGCCCGGGCTGCTGTACGACGACTTCTCGGGCGCCCTCGCGACGGCCTGGACCGCGCACGTGCTCGATCCGGCCGAGACGCGCGCGGCCGGCTGGCACCTCAGCGGAGGGACCCTCGTCCAGGACGTCGAGATCGACGGGGGCACGGCGTACGTGGCCGCGGACGTCGACGTCGCCGACGTCGCGGTCGAGACCGTCGGCTGGGCGGACTCCGGCAGCTTCGGGCTCGTCTTCCGCTGGCAGGGCACCGGCGACCTCTATCGGTTCTCGATCACGCCCGAGCGGCAGCGGCTCGTCCGCGTGACGGGCGGGACGGCGCGCGAGCTGTGGTCGGCGCCCGGCGGCTACGCGCCCGGCGTGCCGACCCTGCTGGCGGTGCAGGCCGAAGGCGGCCGGATCCGCTGCCAGGTCGGCGAGCGGCTGGTGTGCGACGTCGTCGACGCCGATCGCGGCCGCGGCCGGGAGCGTGGGCCTGTACTCGTACAACAGCGACAGCACCGTGTTCGACGAGCTGCGCGCGCGGCGTCTGGCCGGGCGCCGCGCTGGCGCCCGAGCGCCCGTACACCGCGGAGCTGGAAGCCAGCCGGCCGCTGTTCACGGACCCGTTCGAGGATCTCGCGGCGTTCGATCCGGTCGTGCTGTCGACGGGTGCGACGGCGGCCGGCTGCAGCGCGGCCGGCGGCGTCGCGACGATCAAGTGCGCGAAGGCCGGCGACCCGGCGGTCGCGGCGTTGGCGGGCGACCCGGCGGTGACGGACCTCGCCGTCGAGTGCAGCGCGCGGCCGCTGGCCTCCGGCGCGTTCGGCCTCGTCGCCCGCCACACGGGCTCGGACCGCTACGTCTCGCTGCAGCTCGTGCCCGGCGGCGGCCGCTCGCTCGTCGTCCACCTCGGCGCCATGATCAAGATCCTCTGGCAGGACGAGGGCACCGTCAAAGTCGGGTCGACCTACGCGCTCGGCCTGCGGTGCGAGGGCGGCACGGTCACCGCCGTGATCGACGGCGAGGAGTTCACGCGCGGCGACGTCGGTCGCGCCCGGCCGCTTCGGCCTGCAGTCGAGCATCGCCGGCGCCGGCTGCGCAGTTCACGGACCTCGTGGTCCGCTCGGCGCCGCGCACGGCCGTGCACCACTGGACGTTCACCAGCTCGCGGTACCTCGGGCTGCCCGACCTGCTCGACACGTTCGCGGGCACGGTCTGGCCGCTCGACGCCGGCGCCCTCGACGCCGACGCCCTCGCCGAGGAGTCCGCGCGCGGCGCGGCGCGCCTCGCCGCCGCGCGCGCAGCCGTCGACGCCGCGCGCCACGCGCTCGCGGCAGCGTCCGTGGTCGATCTCGTCCCGCTCGGCGACGCCGCGAACGCCGCGGTCGCGGAGGCACACGCCGAGAGCGCCGCCGTGCACGACCTGCTGGCGGCCGCGCTCGGCACGCCCTACCGGCCGGCCCCGCCCGTCGCCGAGCTGTCGGCGATCTCCGCCGGCGGCGTGCTCGCCCTGCTGCTCGACCTGCCGGAGCCGCTGCCCTGGGAGCGGGTCGCGCTGGACGCTGGTCGACGCCGGCGGTCTGGCCGTGGCCGACCTCGTGCTCGCGTGGAGCGGGGACGGCACGCGGGCGATCCTGGTGCGCGAGGACGCCGTGCCGTTCGCCGCGGGGACGTGGACGCTCGAGCTCGCGCTGCGGCTCGACGCCGGTGCCGAACGCGCCGTCTGGCGCCGCGGCGGCAGCACGGCGCCGGAGGCCGGGCGGCTGCTCTTCGCGCTCGCAGCGTAGGCTCGCGCACCATGCGCGGCCGGCAACTGCTCGTCCTACTCGTGCTCGCGGCGGTGGTCGGCGTCGTCGCCTCGTTCGCCGCCTGGTGGTTCCTGCAGCTCGTGCACCAGACGCAGACCGCGGTGTACACCGACCTCCCCGAGGCGCTCGGGTTCGACAAGGCGCCGCTCTGGTGGTCGGTCCCGGTGCTGGCGATCGCCGGTCTGCTGGTCGCGCTCGCCATCACCCGCCTGCCGGGAAACGGCGGCCACACGCCCGGTACACGGCCTCGACATGAGCTCACCGACGCAGCCGATCGACCTGCCCGGCGTCCTGCTGGCGGCGACGGCTTCCGTCGCGCTCGGCACGGTCGTCGGGCCCGAGGCGCCGCTGCTGGCCCTCGGCGGCGCGCTCGGCCTGTTCGCCGTGCGCCGGCTGCGCGCCGACGCGACGCCCGAGGTGGCGAGCGTCGTCTCGGCCTGCGGGACGATGGCCGCGCTCTCGTTCCTCTTCGGCTCGCCGCTGATCGCGGCCGTGCTGCTGGCCGAGGCGAGCGGGCTGGCCGGCAACCGGCTGAAGATGGTGCTCGTCCCCGGGCTGCTCGCCGCGGGCATCGGATCGCTCGTCTCGATCGGCCTCGGCGAGTGGACCGGCCTCGACACCTCGGACATCGCGCTGGGCATCCTGCCCGTCGAGGCGTTCGCCCGTCCCAACGTGGTCGACTTCCTCTGGACCGTGCTGCTCGGGGCGGCGATCGCGGTCGGCCTCGTCGCCGTCTTCAAGCTGGGGCGGGCCATCCTCGGTCACATCGAGTCGCGGCCGTTCGTCCTGCCGGTCGCCGGCGTGCTCGTGGCGCTGCTGGCGATCGCGTTCGCCGAGCTCACCGACAAGGGCGTCAACCCGGTGCTGTTCTCGGGCCAGGAGGCGCTCAATCCGCTCGTCGCCGACGCGGCTGACTGGTCGCTCGGCGCCCTGGCGCTGCTGCTCGCGTTCAAGGGGCTCGCGTACGCGGTGTCGCTCGCCGGCTTCCGCGGCGGCCCCGCGTTCCCCGCGATCTTCCTCGGCGCGGCGGCGGGAATGATGGCGGCGGAGCTGCCGGGGTTCGAGCTCACGCCGGCGGTCGCGGTCGGGATCGGCGCCGCCGTGGCCGCGGTCCTGCGGCTGCCGCTCTCGGCGGTCGTGCTCGCGACGCTGCTGACCGCTCACGCCGGGCTCGGCGTGACGCCGCTGGTGATCGTCGGGCGTGGTCGTCGCCTTCCTCGTCGCGACCCTGATCGATCCGCCGGACGATCTCAAGCGAGACGCCATATAGTCTAAAGCCGATAGGAATTCCACCTGGAGGAGCAAGATGAGCCTGACGATCGGCGACACCGCCCCTGACTTCGAGGCCGACACCACCGAGGGTCCGATCCGCTTCCACGACTGGATCGGCGACGGCTGGGCCGTCCTCTTCTCGCACCCGCGCGACTTCACGCCGGTCTGCACGACCGAGCTCGGCTACATGGCGCGCATCAAGCCGGACTTCGACAAGCGCAACGTGAAGATCATCGGCCTCTCGGTCGACCCGAACGAGAACCACGAGCAGTGGGCGCGCGACATCGAGGAGACCCAGGGCGCCGCGGTCAACTACCCGCTGATCGCCGACACCGACTTCTCGATCGCGAAGGCCTACGGCATGCTGCCGGAGGACGTCAGCGGCGACCCGACCGACCGCACGCCCGCCCAGAACGCGACGCTGCGCAACGTCTTCGTCGTCGGGCCCGACAAGAAGATCAAGCTCGTCCTGATCTATCCGATGACGACGGGCCGCAACTTCGACGAGGTCCTGCGCGTGATCGACTCGCTGCAGCTGACCGCCAACCACCAGGTCGCGACGCCCGCGCAGTGGCAGCAGGGCGACGACGTGATCATCGCCGGCTCGGTCACCAACGAGCAGGCGAAGGAGCGCTACCCGGACGGCTGGGAAGAGCCGCGCCCGTACATCCGGATCGTCCCGCAGCCCAGCTAGTGGCGTTCCCCCACCCGGTCAACGAGAAGGCGGCCCGGACGGTCGCCGCCGTCGTGGCGCTCGTCTCCGCGCTGGCGCTCGCGACCGGGTGGCTGTGGCTGATCGTCCCGCTCGCCCTCGGCTTCGTCGCGCGAGTGGCGAGCGGGCCGACGTTCAGCCCGGTCGGCCGCTTCGCCATGTGGTTCGCCCGCCGGTTCCTCGGCGAGCCGCGTCCCGTCAGCGGGCCGCCGAAGCGCTTCGCCCAGGCGATCGGCGCGGCCTGCACGGTCACCGGCGCGGTCGCGTGGGCCGCCGGCTCGACCGCGGTCCCGACCGCCGTGCTGCTGGTGATGGTCGTGTTCGCCTCGCTCGAGTCGGTGCTCGCCCTGTGCGTCGGCTGCAAGCTGTTCGGCCTGCTCATGCGCACCGGCCTCGTGCCCGAGCGGGTCTGCGCCGAGTGCGCCGACATCCGCCTCCGCGCGTAAAAAGTTCAGTAATCCAATCGACTTGGGTAGGTTACGCGGCATGACCCGCGAGTTGAGCTACCTGCGGCTGCTCGAGGCGGAGGCCGTCTTCGTGATGCGGGAGGTCGCCGCCGAGTTCGAGCGCCCCGTCCTGCTGTTCTCCGGCGGCAAGGACTCGATCGTGCTGCTGCGGCTCGCCGAGAAGGCGTTCCGCCCGGCCCGCTTCCCGTTCCCGGTGATGCACATCGACACCGGCCACAACTTCCCCGAGGTGGTCGACTTCCGCGACCGCCGGATCGCGGAGCTCGAGGAGCGGCTGATCGTCGCGTCGGTCCAGGACTCGATCGACAGCGGGCGCGCGACCGAGGAGACGGGGCCGGGCGCCTCGCGCAACCGGCTGCAGACCGACGACGCTGCTCGACGCGATCGCCGCCAACGGGTTCGACGCCGCGCTCGGCCGGCGCGCGCCGCGACGAGGAGCGCGCGCGGGCCAAGGAGCGCGTGTTCTCGTTCCGCGACGACCTCGGGCAGTGGGACCCGAAGGGGCAGCGGCCGGAGCTGTGGTCGCTGTTCAACGGCCGCGTGCGCAAGGGCGAGCACGTGCGCGTCTTCCCGCTCTCGAACTGGACCGAGCTCGACGTCTGGCGCTACATCCACGCCGAGCAGCTCGAGGTGCCGTCGATCTACTTCGCCCACGAGCGCAGCGTGATCGAGCGCGACGGGATGCTGCTCGCGGACTCGCGCTTCGTGCCGCGGCACGACCGACGAGCAGCCGTTCCGGGCCAGCGTGCGCTACCGCACCGTCGGCGACATGGCGGTCACCGGCGCCGTGCGCTCGGACGCGGCCACGCTCGAGGCCGTCGTGCGCGAGATCGCCGCCACCCGGGTGACCGAGCGGGGCGAGACGCGCGCCGACGACCGCGTGTCCGTCGCCGCCATGGAAGACCGCAAGCGCGAGGGCTACTTCTGATGACCGACCCACTCGACGCGCCGCCCGAGCTGCTGCGCGTGGCGACCGCCGGCTCGGTCGACGACGGCAAGAGCACGCTGATCGGCCGGCTGCTGCACGACACCAAGCTCGATCCTCGACGACCAGCTCGACGCGGTCGAGTCGACGAGCCGCGAGCGCGGCGACGGGCGGCTCGACCTCGCGCTGCTCACCGACGGCCTGCGCGCCGAGCGCGAGCAGGGCATCACGATCGACGTCGCGTACCGCTTCTTCGCCACCGCCGCGGCGCTCGTTCATCCTCGCCGACACGCCCGGCCACGTCCGCTACACGCGCAACATGGTCACCGGCGCGTCGACGGCCGACGTCGCGATCGTGCTGATCGACGCCCGCCACGGCGTCGTCGAGCAGTCCAAGCGCCACGCGTTCATCGCCGTCGCTGCTGCGGCGTCCCGCACCTCGTCGCGGCCGTGAACAAGATGGACCTGGTCGACTGGGACCAGCGCGAGTTCCGACGCGATCGTCGGACGACTTCGGCGCCTTCGCCCGCCGCGTCGGGCTCCCGGACGTGACCGCGATCCCGATCTCCGCGCTGGTCGGCGACAACGTCGTCGAGCGCTCGGACGCCGCGCCGTGGTACGACGGCCCGCCGCTGCTCGAGTACCTCGAGGGCGTCGACGTCGCCGCCGACCGCAAGGTGTTCGACGCCGGCCGGCTGCCGGTCCAGTGGGTCGTGCGCCCGCACGACGACGCCCATCACGACTACCGCGGCCACGCCGGCCAGGTCGCCGGCGGCGTGCTGCGCGCCGGCGACGACGTGGTCGTGCTGCCGCGCGGCGCGCGCTCGCGGATCGAGCGGATCGACACCTTCGACGGCCCGGTCGACGAGGCGTTCGCGCCGATGTCGGTCACGGTCCTGCTCGAGGACGACCTCGACGTCTCGCGCGGCGACATGATCGCCGCCGCCGACGCGCCCGCCCAGGTGGCGCGCGACCTGCGCGCGGACGTCTGCTGGCTCGACGAGACGCCGGCCCGGCCGGGCGCGCGCTACCTGATCAAGCACACGACCCGGACCACGCGCGCCGAGCTGACGCGGATCGAGCACCGGGTCGACGATCGAGAGCCTGCGGACCGAGGCCGACCCCGGCGCGCTCGAGCTCAACGACATCGGGCGCGTCACCCTGCGCGCCGCCTCGCCGCTCGCCGTCGACCCCTACGGCGACAGCCGCGGCACCGGCAGCTTCATCCTGATCGACGAGTCGACGAACGCGACCGTGGCCGCCGGGATGGTGCTGGAGGCGCTGGCCGCGACCGGCGACCGCAGCCCGAACGTCGTCTGGGAGCGCGGCGCGGCGACGCGCGAGGACCGCTGGGCGGCGCTCGGCCAGAGCGGCGCCACGGTCTGGCTGACCGGCCTCCCCTCCTCCGGCAAGTCGGCGATCGCGGCGGCGCTGGAGGCGCGGCTCGTCGGCGGCGGCCACGCCGCCTACGTGGTCGACGGCGACAACCTCCGCCACGGGCTGTCCGGCGACCTCGGGTTCGACGCCGGCTCGCGCGCCGAGAACGTCCGCCGCGCCGGCGAGGCCGCGCGGATGCTGGCCGACGCCGGGCTCGTCGTGCTCGTCTCGCTGGTCTCGCCGTACGCCGACCACCGCGACCGCGTGCGCCGGCGCCACGCCGAGGAGGACCTCGCGTTCGTCGAGATCCACGTCGACACGCCGCTCGAGGTCTGCGAGGCGCGCGACCCGAAGGGGCTCTACCGCCGCGCGCGGGCCGGCACGCTGCGCGGGCTCACCGGCGTCGACGATCCCTACGAGGCGCCCGTCGACCCCGACCTCGTGCTCGACGGCACCGCGCCGCTGGAGGACTCGGTCGCCACGCTCGAGCGGCTGCTCGCGGAACGAGGGATCGCCTAGCCCGTGGGCCGGCCGCGCGTGCTCCTCGTCGGCGCGTACGAACGGGACAACTTCGGCGACCTGCTCTTCCTGCTCGTGACCGAGCGCTACCTGGAAGGCGCCGACGTCGTCGCCGCCGCGCCGTTCAGCGCCGACATGCGGGCGCTGCTCGACCGCCGGATCCCGGCCTACGCCCCGCTGCTCCGGGACGAGACGTTCGACGCGATCTGGACCGTCGGCGGGCAGGTCGGCCGCGTCGACCTGCGGCGCGCGTACCGCATGTCCGCCGGTCGCGAGGCCTGGCGCGCGTTCGAGGCGAGCCCGGAGCCGGAGCGCGCGCGGATCCTGCGTGCGGCGGTCGGCGGCAGCTCGCTCGTGGCGCCGTACATCCCGCTGCCGTTCGCCTACCCGCGCAACGCGGGCGCCGTCACCGTGCTCAACTCGGTCGGCATCGCCGGCGTCCGCGGCCTCGCGCCCGAGCACCGCGAGCCGATCGTCGCCGCGCTGCGCGGTGCGACGTCGGTCGCCGTCCGCGACGGCGGGTCGAGCCGGTTCCTGGACGACCTCGGGGTCGAGCACCGCCTCGCGCCCGACGCGGTGCACGCCCTCGGCGTGCTCGACCCGTACGAGCGCGATGCCGCGGCCGACGTGGCGATCGTCCAGGTCTCGAGCGCCCGGCTGCGGATGCTCGGGCACGCGCAGGTGGGCGCGGCGCTCGCCGGCAGCGTGCAGCTGCGCGGGCGGCCGATCCGGCTCCTGCTCGCCGGGACGGCGCCGGGCCACGACGCGGTCGAGGACTACGAGGCCGTCGTCCGCGCCGCCCGGCGGTCCGCGCGCGGGATCGACATCGCGATCCTCGACGATCGCCGCCCGCTCGCGCTCGCCGGCCACATCCGGCGCGCGCGGGTCGTGATCGGGACGTCGCTGCACGTGCGGATCGTCGCCGCCGCCTACGGCGTGCCGCGGCTCAGCCTCCCCAAGTTCAAGCCGACCCGCTACGCGAAGCTGTGGGATCCGGACATGCCGTTCGAGGTCGCCCTCGGCGAGCTCGACGCGGCGGTCGAGGCCGCCTGCGCGCGGGCGCTGCCGGGCCGAGGCCGCCGAGCACGCGGAGCGGCTCGCGCTCGAGGCCCACGAGCACCTGCGGGACGTCGCGCGGCTCGTGCTCACGGCTCCGGACGCGCTCGCGGTCGCCCGCCGCCGCGCGCAGCGCCAGCGGCACCATCTCGCTGCGCTGGCGGACCAGGTCGCGGCCCAGCAGGCCGAGATCGCGGCGTTGCAGCAGCGCCTCCTCGCCGTTTCTTGACTACTTTGGTCGAGAAGATGTAGATTAAGCGGCATGCACACCGCTCCAGCCGTCAGCGTGATCGTCCCGGTCTTCAACCCCGGCGCCGACTTCGACGACTGCGTCGCGTCGCTGCTCGGCCAGACGATGTGCCCCGGCGAGCTGGAGCTGATCTTCGTCGACGACGGCTCGACCGACGGGTCGCCGGCGCGGCTCGACGCGCTCGCGGCCGAGCACCCGCACGTGCGCGTGGTGCACACGCCGAACTCCGGCTGGCCCGGGCGGCCGCGGAACGTCGGGATCGAGCTGGCGCGCGGCGAGTACGTGTACTTCGTCGACAACGACGACTGGCTCGAGCGCGACGCGATCGAGCGCATGCACGCGGCGGCGCAGCGGGACGCGGCCGACATCGTGATCGGCAAGGTCGTCGGCCACGGGCGCACCGTGCCGCGCGGGCTGTTCCGCGAGAGCGTGCACGGGGCCCCGTTCGACTCGGCGCGGTTCCTGGCGCTGCTCACCCCGCACAAGCTGTTCCGCCGGGCGCTGCTGGACGCGAACGCGATCCGCTTCCCGGAGGGCCGGCGGCGGCTCGAGGACCATCTGTTCGTGGTCCACGCGTACTTCCACGCCGCGCGCATCTCGGTGCTCGCCGACCGCCCCTACTACCACTGGATGCTGCGCGACCGCGCGCGCCACGCGTCGAGCCGGCGGATCGACCCGGAGGGCTACTTCGACAACGTGCGCGAGGTGCTGGACCTCGTGGTCGAGCACACCGAGCCCGGTCCGCTGCGCGACCGGCTGCTCAGCCACTGGTACCGCGGCAAGATGCTCGGACGCGTCGGCGGCGGCGGCTTCCGCCGCCGCGACGACGAGTTCAACCGCCGGCTCGTCGCCGCGATCCGGACGCTCGCGCTCGAGCGCTACGACGAGCGCGTGCACGAGCGGCTGGGGTTCAACCTGCGCGTGCGCTCGCTGCTGCTGCGCGCGGGCCGCTACGACGCGCTCCAGCAGCTCGCCGAGCTCGAGAGCGGGCTGCGCGCCGCCGTGCGGGCGCGGGTGCGCGGCGACGGGCAGCGCGTCGTGCTCGGCGTGACCGCCACGCTCGGCGGCCTCGAGCTGGTGCGCGACGGCGAGCGCGTCGCCTGGCACCCGCCCGCGCCGCTGCGCGAGGCGCTCGGCGGCGCCGACGCTCGACGTCACGGACGAGGTCCGCGCCGGCCGCGCGCAGCTCTTCCTGCACTCGCTGCGCGACGGCAGCGAGTACCTGCTGGCCGGTGACACGCAGGTCGCCGTCGTCGGCTCGCGGGCGGTGCTCACGACCCGCGCGGAGATCACGCGCGCGAGCGCGGCCGCCGGCGCGCCGCTGCCGGACGGCGACTGGGAGGTGCGCGCCGCCGTCAGCGTCGCCGGCTTCGCGCACGCGCGGTCCGTGCGCCGCAACGGCGCCCCGCTCGTGCTCACGGCCTCCCCGGCCGGGCTCGTCGCCCGCCGCGACAGCGCGCTGCGCCAGTCGCTCGCGATCCGGCTCGCCGCCCGCCTCCCGCGGGTCCGGCCGGGCGCGCTGCGCCCGCAGCGAGCCGCTCAGCTGGCAGGCCCCACCCGCGTCGCGGGGATGACGTCGGACCCGTAGGCCGCGAGCGTCTCGTCCTTGGCGTCGTGCTGCAGGTAGAGCGCGAACTGGTCGACGCCGAGGTCGGCGAGCTCGCGCAGGCGGGCGACGTGGGCCTCGGGCGGGCCGACGAGGCAGAAGCGGTCGACGATCGTGTCCGGCACGAACGTGGTGTGCGTGTTGCCGGCGCGGCCGTGCTCGGAGTAGTCGTAGCCCTGGCGGCCCGCGATGTAGTCGGTCAGCGCGGTCGGGACCGCGGCGCCGTCGGCGCCGTAGCGGGCGACGATGTCGGCGACGTGGTTGCCGACCATCCCGCCGAACCAGCGGCACTGCTCGCGGGCGTGGGCCAGCTCCGGTTCGCTGCCGTCGGTCACGTAGGCCGGCGCGGCGACGCAGATCGTCACCGCGTCCGGGTCGCGGCCCGCCTCCTCGGCGGCGCGCCGGACGGCGGCGATGCTCCAGGCCGTGATGTCCGGGTCGGCGAGCTGGAGGATGAACCCGTCGCCGACCTCGCCGGCGACCGCGAGCGCCTTCGGCCCGTAGGCGGCGACCCAGATCTCGAGCCGGCTGTCGGGGTTCCACGCGAACCGCAGCTCGGTGCCCTTGTAGTCGACCGCCTGGCCGTTGGCGAGCCCGCGGATGACGCCGATCGCCTCGCGCATCTCCGCCAGCCGCACGGGCTTGCCCTTGATCACGCGCACCGCCGAGTCGCCGCGGCCGATCCCGCAGATCGTGCGGTTGCCGTACATCTCGTTGAGCGTCGCGAACAGGGACGCGATCACGGTCCAGTCGCGCGTCGCCGGGTTGGTGACCATCGGGCCGACGATCATCGACTCGGTCTCGTGCAGGATCCGGCTGTAGATCACGAACGGCTCCTCCCACAGCAGGTGGGAGTCGAACGTCCACGCGTGCGAGAAGCCGAGCTGCTCGGCCCGCACGGCCAGCTCGATGACCCGCGACGCCGGCGGGTCGGTCTGCAGGACGACGCCGAAGTCCATCACAGGCCTCCCGCGCCGATGCGCTCGAGCGCGCCGCTCACCGTCAGGCCGTAGGCCTCGATCGCCACTCGCAGCGCATCCTCCGGCGAGTCCTCGACCTTCGTGTGCGAGATCGGCGGATCGGACTGGGCGAAGATCATCACGGTCGGCAGCAGCCGCCCGACCTCGGTCGCGTCGTGCAGCGGGCCGCTCGGTATCGGCTCGCCGTCGCCGCCGCCCGCCTCGGCGACGGCCGCGCGCGCCACCTTCACCAGCTCCGGATGGAACGGCGTCGGCGTCGCGCCGAACACGCGCCGCGCCTCGACCCCGCAGTCGTACTCGGCGGCGGCGGAGCGGCACGCCTCCAGGCACTCTTCGAGCATCGTCGCGAGCGCGCCTTCGTCGAGGTGCCGCAGGTCGAGCATCATCTCGGTCTCCCCCGCGATCGCCGTGATCACGCCGGGCTCGGACCGCATCGAGCCGACCGTGGTGACGCCGCCGTGCCGGATGCCGACCGCGCGGATCGCCAGCGCGGCCGTCGCGGCCGCGGCGAGCGTGTCGCGGCGCAGGTGCATCGGCGTCGAGCCGGCGTGCGCGGCCTGGCCGCTGAACTCGATCAGGTAGCGCTCGTCCCCGAACGTGCCGCTGACCGCCGAGGCGAGGCGGCCGGAGTCGAGCAGCACGGGCCCCTGCTCGATGTGCAGCTCGAAGTACGCCAGCGCGCCGTCGAGCCGCTCGCGCGCGCCCGGCGCCGCGTCGAGGTCCACGTCGCACTCGGCGAGCGCGTCCTGCAGCCGCGTGCCGTCCGCGTCGCGCAGGTCGCGCACGTCGTCCGGGTCGAGCGTCCCCGCGGCGGCCGACGATCCGAGCAGGCTGCGGCCGAAGCGCGCCCCCTCCTCGTCCGCCCAGTCGACGAACCGCACCGCGACGGGCGGCGCCGACCCGTCGGCCAGCGCGCGCACGGCGCCGAGCGCGGCGGCGATCCCGAGCGCGCCGTCGAGCCAGCCGCCCGACGGCACCGCGTCGATGTGCGAGCCGACGATCACGAAGCCCTCGCCCTCCCCCGGCAGCTCGGCCCAGATGTTGCCCGCGACGTCGCGATCGACGGTCACGGGCAGCTCCCCGAGCTTGCCCAGCAGCCACTCGCGGGCCTCGAGCCAGTCCGGCGACCACGCGAGCCGGCGCGCGCCGTCGGGCCCGCCCGTCAGCTCGTGCAGCTCGCGCAGGTCGGCGAGGACGCGGTCGGCGTCGATCATGCGGGCACCGCCACGGCCGACCGGCGGACGAACTCCCCGTGCCCGGGAGCGGTGCGGATCTCGCCGCGGTCGTAGACCAGCGTCCCGCGGCAGTACGTGTGCCGCACGCTGCCCGAGGCGGTCTCGCCCTCGTAGAGGTCGTAGTCGACGTTCATGAACGAGTTCGCGACCCCGTAGGCCCGCGGCGCGGCCGGGTCGAAGACCGCGACGTCGGCGTCCTTGCCCGGTGCGATCGCGCCCTTGTTCGCGAGCCCGAAGCGGCGCGCGATCGTCGTGCTGGTGCGGTCGACGAGCTGGCTCGGCGTGATCCGGCCGGCCACCACGCCCTCGTCCCAGAGCTTCGCCAGCCGGTGCTGGATCGCCGGCAGCCCGTTCGGCACGAGGCTGAAGTTCTCGAGCCCGCGCGCCTTCTGGTCGTCGCGGAACGGGCAGTGGTCGGTCGAGATGCTCTCGAGCACGCCGCGGCGCAGGTACGCCCACAGCGGCTCGTGGTTGGACGCGTCGCGCAGCGGCGGCGAGCAGATGTAGCGGCAGCCCTCGACGCCGGGCTTGCGCAGGTCGTCGATCGTGTTCACGAGGTACTGGGTGCAGGTCTCGGCGCTCACGTCGGCGCCGCGCTGCTGGGCCGCCTCGATCTCGGCCGCCGCAGCGGCGCACGTGACGTGGACGACGAACAGCGATGCGCCGGTGTACTCGGCGAGCCGCGCCGCGCGGCCGGTCGCCTCGGCCTCCACGAACTCCGGCCGCGTGAGGGCGTGGTGGAGCGCGGACGTGTCGCCGCGCGCCAGCGCCCGCTTGACGAGCAGGTCGACGACGTCGCCGTTCTCGGCGTGGACCATGATCAGCCCGCCGAGGTCGCGGGCGCGGTCCATCGTGGCGGCGAGGTCGTCGTCGCGCGTCATCAGCTCGCCCTTGTAGGCCATGAAGAGCTTGAAGCTGCTCACGCCCGCCTCGAGCATCGAGTCCATGTCGTCGATCGTCGCCTCGTTGGCGTTCGTGATCGCCATGTGGAAGCCGTAGTCGACGTGCGCGGCGCCGGCCGCGCGGCCCTGCCACTCCTCGAGCGCGGACCGCAGCTGGTCGGGCTCGCGCTGGATCGCGAAGTCGACGAGGCAGGTCACGCCGCCGGCCGCCGCCGCCTGCGTGCCGGTGTCGTAGTCGTCGTTCGACCACATCCCCATGAACGGCATCGACAGGTGCGTGTGGTTGTCGATCAGGCCGGGCAGCAGCAGGCACCCGCTGACGTCGACGACGTTCGCCGCTTCGGGGACGTCGACCGCGCCGACGGCGGCGATCCGCTCGCCGTCGATCAGGACGTCGGCGTCGTACTCGCCGTCCGCGCTGACGACGCGCCCGCCTTGCAGCACTGTCGGTCCAGGCATGTGCGCTGACCCCCCGGGTCCGTGGTGGATGGCCAGCGCACAGCCTACGGTTCGGCTAGACGATCCGCACGCGCAGCTTCGTGCTCGCGCCGGGCGCCTGCGTCCGCGGGTCCTGCGGGGTGGCCGTGATCGTGGCGGTCAGTGCCGCACTACGGCATTCCCGGCCCGGCCGCTGCTGAGACTGCTCAGCCGCACTGAGCAGGCCCTCCTCCCGCGCGCCGTGCAGGCCGAGACGCTGCGCGGGGTTGCGACGGCGCCGGAGCGTGTACACGACGCGCTTGCCGATCGCGCCGGGCTTAGTGATCAGGATCGTGATCCGCGTGCCCGCCGGCATGCAGCGGCCGACGAACGGCCGCAGGCGCACGTCGCCCGCTCGCGTGCTCCGGAACGTCCGCCGCGGGCAAGCCCGGCGCTTGCCGAGCACCTCGCCTCGACGGTTGCGCCGGCGGGCACGTCGCGGACGAGCAGGCGGTCGAAGCGGGTGCGCACTCCGCGCAGCGTCACGTTCGAGGAGATGCCCACCGCGGATCCGCTCGACCGCGGTCACGACGGCCGGCGGCGCGACCGCGTCCTGGCAGCCGTCGCGGTTGCGCTCGACCGTCGCGCGCGGGCCGGGCAGCGATCGGCGCTGTTGGGCACGCCGTCGCGGTCATCGTCGTCGAGCGGGTCGGACGCCGTTGCCGTTGCGGTCGGCGAGCGCGGTGGGCGTACCGGGCAGCCGCCGGCCGCGCGGCGGCGCTCGTCGGGCAGCCGTCACGTCGTCGAGTACGCCGTCGCCGTCGAAGTCGCGGCGAGCGGCCGCCGGCGAGGGCGTCCGGGCCGGGCGTGGCGCCTTCGCCGGCGTCGCCGGGGCCCGTGCCGCTGGCGCCGCCGCGGCGGTCGCGAACGACGAGCCGACGGCGGCGAAGCGCGCGCCGTCGCCGCGCGCAGCACGGCGAAGTCGGCCGCCGGCCGCTGCCGCGTGGCCGCCGGCTCCGCCCGGTCCGCCGTCGCCACCCTCGCCGCCGCGGCCGACGGTGATGCCGCAACGGGCACGGTGCCGCCGAGACCGCCCTCGCTACCCGGGCTGCCGTCCGCGCTGCTCCACCCGCGCCGCCCGCGCCGCCGGCAGCCGCGACGAAGCGCGAGGCGACGGCGACCACCTGCGAGCGGTACCGCATAGACGCCGAACGACCCGCCGCCCGGCCCGCCGCCTGTCCCGCCGTCGCCGCCGCGGCCACCGTGGCCACCCTGGCCGCCGCCGGCGCCCGAGCCCCAGTGCCGCCGTCGCCGCGGCCCGCCCCGCCACCGCCACCGCCGCCGCCCGTGCCGTTCTGGCCCGCGGCGCCGGCGGTGCCGGTGTGACCCAGCCAGTCGATCGCGGGCTCCACCGGCCCGGCGCACCGCCGCCGCCGTGACCGCCGGGTCGCCGGGCTCGCCGGGATCCCCGTTCTTCCCGTCGACGGTCGTGAAGCTGCCCGGCGTGCCGTTGTCCCCGCCCTTGCCGCCGAGCTTGGCGGCGGCACTCGTAGGATCGCCGCGCGTGCCCGCGGTGCCGTCCTTGCCGCCATCGGCATCGTCGCCGCCCGCGCCGCCGGCGCCGCCCTTGAAGTGGCCAGGTGGCGCGGAGCCGTCGGCGGCGCCGCCCGGCAGCGTGCAGGTGTTGACGTTGCGGCCCGCGCGGCGCACCCAACGGCTGGCCCGGCGGCGAGGAGCCTTCGCCTGACTTTCCGTTGCGCCCTTCGGCGCCCGTCGCGGTGACGGCGACGAACGCGACCTCCGCCGCGTCCAGGCGCACGCCGTAGGCCGAGCGACCGAAGCCGTCGAGCGCGCTGCCGTGGAAGTTCATGAGCTGGAACACGACGTCGCGGGCGCCGCTCACCCACGCAGCCGCGGAGCACCCGGTGACAGCGGTCGCGTCGCGCGCGTTCGAATTCCAGGCCCCGACCTAGCCCGCCGAACACGCGCGTGCCGTCGTACACCGCCCCGTCGAGCCTGAGCCCGCCGCCGTAGGTCCCGACGGCGGCGTAGACGTCGCGTCGCTGGCTGCGCGCGAGGTTCACCGCGTGCTGGAGCGACTGCACGGGCTGCGTTCGCGTGCCCGGGTTCCCGTTGTTTCCAGCCGGTGCGGCGAAGACGGCGTTGCGCGGGTCGCCGTCGATGCCGTCGCAGTTGCGGTCCTCGAACGCGAGGTCGGGCTCGTCGGTCGCGCCCGGGTTGACCGCCGGGTCGAGCGGCGCGCACGTCGCCGGCGACGTAGCCGTCGCGGTCGGTGTCGTTCGCCGCGGCGGCGCCGCCGGCGGTCGCGAGCAGCAGCAGGGCGGCGAGGGCGCAGCAGACGAGCTTCGGCATGAGGCGGGAAGGTCGCGCGCGGGCGCTGAGCGCGCATCGTGGACCCTCCACGAGATGTCACCACGATCTCAGCCGAGCGCGGCGCGCAGGTCCGCCCGCGAGCGCAGGCCGAGCTTCGCGTACGCGCTCGTCAGGTGCGTCTCGACGGTGCGGCGGGAGACGAACAGCGACTGCGCGATCTGCGGGTTCGAGCGTCCGGCCGCGGCGAGCGTGGCGACGCGCCGCTCGCTCGGCGTCAGGCTGTCGCGACCGCTCAGGCGGTCGCTCGCCGGCCGCGCTCCAGCGGCCGCGAGCTCGACGCGCACGTCGCGCGCCAGGCCGGGCCGCACTCGGCGGCGAGGTCGAGCGCCTGGCGCGAGGCGTCGCGCGCCGCGCTGCGGCGGTTCGCGCGGCGCAGCGCCGCGCCGTGCTCGTGCAGCGCATGGGCCAGCTGCAGCCGGTCGGGGCCGCGCGCGCCGACGGCGACCGCCCGGTCGAGCAGGCGCAGGCCTTCCTCGCCGCCGGCGATCAGCCCAGCGTCCGCAGCGCGTACGCCTGCGGCGCCGGCGTGCCCCAGACGCGAGCGGCGCGGAGGTCGCCGGTCGCGAGCGCGTGCGCCTCGTCGCGGTCGCCAAGGGCCAGCGCGACGCGGGCGCGCACGGAGCGCCACGACGGCCAGGTGACGGCGGGGTTGGCGATCCCGAAGCCGTCGGCCCAGCGGTCGAACGCCTCGAGGTCCGCGCGCGCGCCGGTCAGGTCGTGCCGCAGGAACCGGAGGGCGCCGCGCTGCGCCTGGATCCACGGGAACGGCGAGCACGTGCGAGGGCATGACGCCGGCCAGCCCGCGCTCGGCGAGCAGCCGCTCGGCCGCATCCAGGTCGCCGCGCGCCACGTACGCGGTGACGCAGAACATCACGGCGAACGCCCGGGCGACGAGGTCGTTCGACTGCCGCAGCGAGGTCTCGGCGTCGACGATCGCCCCGGGCACGTCGCCGACCGCGAGGCGCACGCTCGAAGCGGCCGCTGGTGGCGATCGTCAGGCTCGCCGTCCAGCCGTTCGCGCGCGAGTGCTCGACCGCGTCGCTCGCCAGCCTCAGCGCCTCCTGCTCGCAACCCGCCATCGCCAGTGGGCTGACGAGGATGCCGAACGTCATCGCGTGCGCCGCGTCGCCTGGCATCCCGTCGGCGAGCGCGAGCCGCGAGTGCCGGATCGTGCCCTCGCGGTCGACGCCCTCGGCGAGGCTCTCGACCGCGATGTTCGCGTGCAGGAGCGGGTGCAGCGGCTCGCCGCGGCGGCGCGCGCCCGGATCCGCTCGACGAGCGGCCGCGTGCGCGGGCGCGAGGCGGGGTCCAGCGCAGGTTGTTGAGCAGCGCGGACTCGAGCTCGCCGACGACGTCCGGTGCAAGGCCAGGGACGCGCAGGGCCGCTCTCGACCGCATCGCCGGCGTCGGTGAAGCGCGAGCGCGCCGTACTGCGGCTGCACGCCGTACTGGTCGTACAGCCCGCCCGAGCTGACGACGCTCGGCGTGCCCGGCCCGGCGGTCTCGACGCGGTCGGAGTCGAGCACGAGCAGGTTCGCGCCGGCGGCGACGACGTCGGTCGGCGCGACCGCGGGAGCGCCCGTGGCGACCAGGGTCTTGGCGAAGGCGGGAGCGGTCAGCGAGTACACGCCGGCGCCCTTCGGGTTCGGGCCGACCGGGCCCTGGTTGGCGACGTACAGGGCGCCGGAAGACCCGAACGCGAGCCCGCCGAGCGTCGTCCACGGCGCCCCGGCGGCGATCTGCGTCGCGTCGCCGGTGGTCGGATCGATGCGCATGACGCGCGGGTTGTCGGAGGCGGAGGCGGTGGCGGGCACGATCGCCGCGCCGAGGATCACGGCCGCGACGCAGAGGCGGCGGCGGGAGCTGAGGGAGGACATGGCGTGACCCTCCCGCCGCCGGCGTCCGCGGTCGTCAGTGGCGCACTACGGCATTCGCCCGCGCGCTACTGAGTTGGATACCGATACCCCCTTGGGTATGCTACGGTTGTCCTGTGACCACCACCTACACCGTTCAGGGCATGACCTGCGACCACTGCGTGCTGTCCGTGCCGCGAGGAGGTCTCCGAGGTCGCCGGCGTGTCCGCCGTCGACGTCGAGCTCGCGTCCGGCCGCCTGACCGTCAGCGGCGACGGCGTCGACGACGCGGCCGTGCGCGCCGCCGTCGCCGAGGCCGGCTACGAGGTGCGTCGCGTGAAGCTCGCTGCTGTTCGCCGCCGCGCTCGGCGTCGCTGTTCGCGGGCGCCGCGCTCGCCGGCGCGGCGGTCGACCCCGAGCCGTCGCGCGGACGCGCGCCCGCCGGCCACGGCGCCGACGCCGGAGGCCGGGCCACGCGCGCCGGCCGCGGACCCGGTGCGCGGCCTCGCCGTCGCCGACGACGGCCTGCGGCTCGTCGTCGACCGAGCCCGAGCTGCGGCGCGGGCGCGCCGAGCGGCTCGCGCTTCCGCATCGTCGACGACGACGGCGCGACCGTGCGCGACTTCGACGTCGACGCACGAGAAGCGCATGCACCTGATCGTCGTCCGCCGCGACCTGACCGGCTTCCAGCACCTGCACCCCGAGCAGGCGGCCGACGGCACGTGGACGACGCTCGCTGCGCGCTCGCCGCCGGCGGCTCCTACCGCGTGTTCGCCGACTTCACGCGCGGCGGCGAGGCGCAGACGCTCGCCACCGACCTGCGCGTCGACGGCGCCGGCCGACCTCGCGCGCGCTCCCCGCGCCGGCGCCGGTCGCGCGACGGCGACTACGACGGTCGCGCTACGACGTCCGGCTCGACGCGCCCGGGCGAGCCGGCGAGCTCGACTTCACGATCACGCCGCGACGGCGCGCCGGTCGACGACCGAGCCGTACCTCGGCGCCGGCGGCCACCTCGTCGCGCTGCGCGAGGGCGACCTCGCCTTCCTGCACGTCCACCCCGAGGACGGACGGCGTCGCGCTTCGAGGCGACGTTCCCGACCGCCGGCCGCTACCGCCTGTTCCTGCAGTTCAAGCACGACGGGCCAGGTCCGCACCGTCGCGTTCACGCAGGAGGTGAGCGACGATGAGCCGAGCGCGTCGAGCTCCCGATCAGCGGCATGACCTGCGCGTCGTGCGCGAACCGGATCGAGCGCAAGCTCAACAAGCTCGACGGCGTCACGGCGTCGGTCAACTACGCGACCGAGAAGGCCGACCGTCGAGTACGACGCCGGCCGCGTCGCGCCCGAGGACCTGATCGCGACGGTCGAGGCGGCCGGCTACCGGGCGACGCTCCCGCAGCCGCGACGCCGAGGCGGCCGCAGGCCGACGAGACCGCGCCGCTGCGGCAGCGGCTGCTCGTCTCGCGCGCTGCTGACGCGTGCCGGTGCTCGCTGATCTCGATGATCCCGGCGCTGCAGTTCGACAACTGGCAGTGGCTGTCGCTGACGCTCGCCACGCCGGTCGTCGTCTGGGGCGCGCTGCCGTTCCACCGCGCCGCGTGGGCGAACCTCAAGCACGCGACGGCGACGATGGACACGCTGATCTCGCGTCGGCATGCTCGCCGCGTTCGGCTGGTCGCTGTACGCGCTGTTCCTCGGCGACGCCGGCGAGCCGGGCATGACGATGGCGTTCGACCTGATCCCCGAGCGCGGCCGGCGGCGACGCACGAGATCTACCTCGAGGTCGCGACCGCGGTGACCGTCTTCCTGCTCGCCGGCCGCTACTTCGAGGCGCGCGCCAAGCGCCGCGCCGGCGCGGCGCTGACCGCGCTGCTCGAGCTCGGCGCCAAGGACGTCGGCGTGCTCGACGCCGGACGGCGGCGAGCGCCGCGTGCCGGTCGAGCAGCTCGCCGTCGGCGACCGCTTCGTCGTCCGCCCCGGCGAGAAGGTCGCCACCGACGGCGTCGTCGAGGAGGGCACGCTCGCGCCGTCGACCAGTCGCTGCTGACCGGCGAGTCCGTGCCGGTCGAGAAGCAGCCCGGCGACGAGGTCGCCGGCGCGACCGTCAACGCCGGCGGCCGCCTCGTCGTCCGCGCGACGAAGGTCGGCGCCGACACGGCGCTGGCGCAGATCGCCCGGCTCGTGACCGAGGCGCAGAGCGGCAAGGCGCCCGTCCAGCGGCTCGCCGACCGCATCTCCGGCGTGTTCGTGCCGGTCGTGATCGGCATCGCCGTCGCGACGCTCGGCTTCTGGCTCGGCGCCGGCGAGGACGTCGACGTTCGCCTTCACCGCCGCCGTCGCGGTGCTGATCATCGCCTGCCCGTGCGCGCTCGGGCTCGCCACGCCGACCGCGCTGCTGGTCGGCACCGGCCGCGGCGCCCAGCTCGGGCTGCTGATCAAGGGCCCCGAGGTGCTCGAGTCCACCCGCCGCGTCGACACCGTCGTGCTCGACAAGACCGGCACGGTCACGACCGGCCGGATGGCGCTCGTCGACGTCGCCGGCGCCCCGCGCGCCGAGGTGCTGCGGCTCGTCGGCGCGCTCGAGGACGCCTCCGAGCACCCGATCGCGCAGGCGATCGCCGGCGCCGCGCGCGAGCGAGCTCGGCGCGCTGCCCGCGCGTCGAGGACTTCGCGAACCGCGAGGGCCTCGGCGTCGAGGGCGTCGTCGACGGCCGCCGCGTGCTCGTCGGCCGCCCGGCGCTGCTCGCCGACTGGCCGCTGCGCTGCCGGCCGAGCTCGAGGCGGCCGCGAAGCCGCCGCCGAGGCCGCCGGGCGCACCGCCGTCGCCGTCGGCTGGGACGGCGCGGCGCGCGCGCTGCTCGTCGTCGCCGACACGGTCAAGCCGACCTCGGCCGAGGCCGTCGCGCGCTGCAAGGCGCTCGGGCTGCGGCCCGTGCTGCTGACCGGCGACAACGAGGCGACCGCGCACGCCGTCGCGCGCCGAGGTCGGCATCGACGAGGTGATCGCCGAGGTGCTGCCCGCCGACAAGGCCGACGTCGTGCGGCGGCTGCAGGCCGAGGGCCGCGTCGTGGCGATGGTCGGCGACGGCGTCAACGACGCGCCCGCGCTCGCGCAGGCCGACCTCGGCCTCGCGATCGGCACCGGCACCGACGTCGCGATCGAGGCGTCCGACCTCACGCTCGTCTCCGGCGACCTGCGCGCCGCCGCCGACGCGATCCGCCTCTCGCGCGCGACGCTGCGCACGATCAAGCAGAACCTGTCCTGGGCGTTCGGCTACAACGTCGCCGCGCTCCCGCTCGCCGCCGCCGGCCTGCTCAACCCGCTGATCGCCGGCCTCGCGATGGCGCTCTCCAGCGTCTCGGTCGTCGCCAACGCGCTGCGCCTGCGCCGCTTCCGCTCGTCGTAGACTGCCCGCGGGGATGTCGAGGGGGAAGAAGAAGCAGCGGGGGGAAGCGCCTGCGCCGAAGCCGGTCAAGCCGGCGGCCGCGCCCGCGCCCGAGCGGGCGGCGATCTCGCCGCGCGCGCTGATCGCCGGGGCGCTCGCGCTGGTCGCGCTCGGCGTCGTGCTGTTCCTGACCGTCGGCTCCGGCGACGGCGGCGAGGACGAGGAGACCGCGTCGGCCGGCGGCGAGCTGCGCACGCCCTGGGTCGATCCGGACGGCCAGAGCCCGATCGTCGGCTCGGTCGACGTCAACCCGCGCGACGGCTCGCTCTGGCTCTCGACCAACACCGGCCTGTTCCGGGTCGCCGAAGGACTCGGGCACGCCCGAGCGGGTGACCGGCCGGCTCACGACCGACGTCGGCGAGGGCAGCATCTCCGAGCAGCTCGTGATCCGCTTCCGCGGCCCGGACGACCTGATCGCCTCCGGCCACCCGCCCGCCGGCGAGGCGCTGCCGCCCGCGCTCGGCATGATCGCCTCCGAGGACGCCGGCAAGACCTGGACCGGCCTCGGCGAGGTCGGGCGCAACGACTTCCACGCGATCCAGATCGCCGGCGACCTGATCGTCGCCGGCGTCTACGGCGAGCCGAGCGTCACCGTCAGCCGCGACGGCGGCCGCACCTTCGAGTCCAGCACCCCGCCGGAGACGCTGGTCGACCTCGAGGTCGATCCCGACGACCCCAAGCGCTGGGTCGCCTCGACGTTCGAGGAGCTGGTCGTCACCGAGGACGAGGGCGGCTCCTGGCGGCCGGTCGAGCCGGTCCCGAACGTCCGCTTCGCCTGGCCCGCCGGCGACACGCTCTACCGCGTCGACCCGGGCGGGCAGGTCAAGCTCTCCGGCGACGGCGGCCGCACCTGGGAGGACCGCGGGAACACCGGCGGCGAGCCGCAGGCGATGTTCGCCGACTCTCCCGAGCACCTCTACGTCGCGCTCTTCGACGGCACCGTCAAGGAGTCCACCGACGGCGGCCGGACCTGGACCGACCGCGTGGTCCCGCCCGCCTGAGCGGCGCATCACACTAAAGGCCGGAGCGCCAGCATCCGATCAAACGATCTGATGCCGTTCTTCTCCCGTTCAGCGCCGGAGCCGGCGCAGCCCGTGACCGATCCCGTGCTGCTCGAGCTCAAGGCGCGCCTGCGCAGCCTCGACGCGCACTGCCTGACCGACCTCGGCGCGGGCCTCGAGGCGATGGTCGCCGGTGACCTGACGGTCGAGGCGCGCCCCGCGACCAGCCCGATCGACGCTCGCTCGGAGAACCCGGACGTGCAGGAGCTCGTAGAGCTCTTCAACTCGGTGCTGGGCAAGGCGCAGGGCGGCCTCGCGCTCTACAACGAGCTGCGCGAGTCGCAGCGCCGCGTGCTCGGCGACCAGTCGAGCCTGACCGACCTCCAGTCGCGCATGACCAGCCTGTCCGACAACTGCCTGACGCACCTCGGCGCCGGCCTCGAGGCGATGTCGAACGGCGACCTCACGGTCGACGTCCAGCCCGTCACGCACCCGCTCACGGGCGCGCCCGGCCGGCGGATCGGCGAGCTCGGCGAGCTGTTCAACGAGATGCTCGTGAACGCGCAGTCGGGCCTCGAGAGCTACACCGCCACGCGCACCGCCGTCGCCGGCATGATCGGCGAGATCGGCCTGACCGCCGAGCGCGTCGCCAGCTCGACGCAGCAGATGGCGAGCACGACCGGCCAGACCAGCAACGCGATCGCCGAGATCGCACGCGCGGCCGGCGACGTCGCCGACGGCGCCCAGAAGCAGGTCGAGATGGTCGAGACCGCCCAGGGCGTGACCACCGAGGCCGTCCAGCTCGCCGCGAAGGCGCGCACGGTCGCCGACCAGGGCGTCGTGCTGACCTCGCGGATCTCGTCGATCGCCGAGCAGACCAACCTGCTGGCGCTCAACGCCGCGATCGAGGCCGCCCGCGCCGGCGAGCAGGGCCGCGGCTTCGCGGTCGTCGCCGAGGAGGTCCGCAAGCTCGCCGAGGAGGCCGCCCGCACCGTCGCCGAGACGCGCACCGCGTTCGACGGCCTGGCCGGCTCGATCGAGGACGTCAGCGGCTGCATCGACCGCATCTCCTCGGCCACCGCGGGCGTCGCGAGCGTGGCGTCGGACGCCGGCGCCTCGACGCAGCAGGTCTCGGCGTCGGCGCAGGAGTCGAGCGCGGCGACGCAGCAGGTCGCCGCCGCGACGCAGGAGCTGGCTTCGCTGGCCGACGAGCTCGACCGGCTCGTGGGCACCTTCACGCGCTAGCCGCCCCCGCTAGCGTTGTGCCGATGATGGCGGGACGTCTGGCTGCGGCCGTGCTGGCCCTCGCGCTCGCCGGCTGCGGCGGAAGCGGCGACGATCCGGCGCCGCGGGCCACGGCCACGGCCACGGCGGAGCCGACCGCCGCGGCGACGCCGGCGGTCGCGAACATCGACGGCTGCATCGAGGCGGGGCCTGGCGTGCGCATCCGCGGCGACCGGGCGACGCTCGGCAGCGGGCGCACCGTGGTCGTGACCGTCAGCGGCGAGGGCGGCGACGCGTGCCAGTGGCTCGAGCTCGCGCAGACGCTCGCCGGCGAAGGGCTGAGCGTCGTCGTGTCGGCGACCGGCAGCGGCGACACGCCGCAGGCGGTGCTGGCCAACGTCCGCCGCGCCGGCGGCGACCGCCGCGTGACGCTGCTCAGCACGTCGGCCGGAGCGTCGGCGGCGATCCGCGCGACCGACCGCGCCGGCGACCGCGTCGCGGCGCTCGCGACGCTCTCGGCCGTCCGCTACGGCGACGGCACCGACGCCCTCCCCCGCGCCCGCCGGCTCGGGATCCCGATGCTGCACGTCGGCTCGCGCCGCGACGTCGACACGAACCTCGGCCAGGACACGCGCGACTTCCGCGGCACCGGCCGCACGGTCATCGTCGCCGGCGACGCGCACGGCACCGACCTGATCGCCGAGCACCCCGCCCTCGCCGGCCGGATCGCCGCCTTCCTGCGCGACGGCTGAGCGCCTCGTGTTGCCGCCGTGTTTAACGCTCGCCCGGATCGCGCGCGGGCGAGCCAGAATCGCCCGATCACGGTCCGCGTCCCAAGGGCTCCCGCCCTCCCCATCGCGCTCGAGCGGGTCGCGGCGTTCGCCGCGTGCCTGACCGTCTCGTGGCTGCTGACGCGCAACCTGCTGCGGCCGGACGTCTTCTCCGCGGACGCGTTCGTGCACCAGTACTGGATGTGGCAGTGGCGTGACCCCGCGCTGTTCACCGACTCGCTGACGGCGACGCTGCGCGAGTCGGCCCGCTACCCCGACGGCTACCAGGCGCTGTTCTGGCTGGCGACCCAGGTCACGAGCCCGATCGTGTTCGGCGAGTGGCTCGGGGTCGGGCTGATGGCGGTCTCGGGCTGGCTCGTGTTCCTGATCGTGCGCGAGCACACCGACTGGCGGCCGGCGGCGTGGATCGCGGCCGCGATCTTCCTCTCGCTCGTGGACATCCACCGCTTCTTCGGGGGCTTCCCGCGCGGGTTCGTGCACCCGGTGGTGCTGCTCGTCGTGCTGCTCGCGATCCGGCGGCGGAACCTGCCCGCGGCGCTGATCGCGGCCGCGGCGGCGTTCGTCTACCCGACGGCCGCGCTGCTGGCGAGCGGCGTGCTGGCCGTGTCGGCGCTGCGCGTGCGCAAGCCGTGGGTCGACGTGCGCCGGGCGGCGTTCGCCGCGCTGGCGCTGGCCGGCACGGCGGCGATCACGCTCGGCGCGGGCGGCTCGCCGGCGGTGCTGTCGGCGTCCGAGGCGCGCGGCTACGACGAGTTCGGGGCCGACGGTGCGCTGAACTTCTTCGTGCCGTCGGTGATCGACTACCTGCGCCAGAACCGCAGCGGCTTCGACCTCCAGGCTTCCGGGAGCGCGCTGCTGCTGGCGGCGCTGCTGCTGCTGTTCGTCGCGCGCGGGCGTGCGCGCCTGCGGCCCGAGGTGCTGGCGCTGCCGGTCGTCGCGCTGCTCGGCTGGGCGGCGGCGCAGCTCGTCCTGTTCCAGCTCTACCTGCCGCATCGCTTCACGTATCCGCTCGTCGCGTTCTTCGCGATCGCGGTCGGCGTGCTGCTGCGGCCGGCCTGGGAGGCCGCGCCGCGGCGCTGGCTGCTGGCCGCGCCCGCGCTGATCTTCGCCTTCGCCGTGTTCTGGTTCCCGCTCGGCCCGACGCGCCCGCCGGCGGCACTCCCGCTGGTGCTGGCCGGCGCCGGGCTGGTGCTCGCCGTCGCGCTCGCGCCGCGGCTGCGGGCTCCGGCGACCGGGGCGGCGGTGCTCGGCGTGGCGATCCTCGTCGCCGTCGCGGGCGCGACCGAGAACTTCAAGCGCGGCTCGCCGTGCCCGCGCTACGCGGCCACCGGCTTCCTGTCGCAGCTGCCGAAGGACGCGGTGATCGCGGGCGACCCGATGGACCTCAAGTGCCTGCCGGCGACGACGCGTCGCGCGGTCGTCACCTCGACGCAGCTCGCTCCGTCCTACGAGACGGAGTACTTCCTGCAGGGCCGCGAGCGCATGTTCGCGACGCTGCGCGCCGTCTACGGCCCGTCGCCGGCGGCGCTCGGCGAGCTGCAGGACCGCTTCGGCGCGACGCACCTGTGGATCCGCCGCGACGCGATCCGCAAGGTCGTCCGCTCCGGCGGCGCGCCGCTGGCGGCGCGGCAACGAGCCGTACGGGAGGTTCATCCGCGGGCTGGTGAGCGAGGCCGAGCCGGCCTCGCTGCACCTCCCGGCGGCCTGCCGCCGCTGGCGCAGCGGCATGAGCGAGGTCTACGAGATCGCCTGCGTCACAGCGACCGGCGCGCGAGCGCGCGCAACTGCGGATCGGTCGCCAGCCCGACGATGAGCGACTGCTGCGCGAACGTCTCGAGCAGCGGGCCCTGGACCGCGGCCGGCAGGTCGCGCAGGAAGAGCGCGATCGCGAAGCCGGGCTCGCCGCGCGGGCGGATGTAGGCGACCTCCGTGGTCACGCCGGGGAACGTGCCGCCCTTGGCGAGGAAGCGGCTGAAGTCGCGCCGGATCTCCGGCGACTGCCGCGGCCAGTCGAGCAACCGCACGAGCCGGCGGTCGGCGTGCCGCCCGATCCGGCGCATCAGCCGCGCCCACTCAGCGGGTGCGCCGCGCACGGAGCTGCGCACGAGCCGCTCCTGCGCCGGGATCGGCGGCGTCGTGACCTCGGCGCCGCTGAGCTGCGACTGCAGCTCCGCGGCGACACGCGCGCGGCCGGCCGGCGTGCGCTCGGTCCAGCGCGGGTCGCGCATCCAGGCCCCGAGCTCGCCGAGGTAGCCGAAGATCGGGTCCTGGAGCCGCAGCCCCTGGCGGCGCGCCCAGGCGTCGACGCGCCGTGCTCCGACGCGGTCGAGCAGCGTGTCCGCGGCGGCGTTGTCGGACACGGTCAGGGCGGCGGTCGCGAGCTGGCGCAGCGTCGGCCGCGTCGGGTGCAGATCGGCCTGCTCGTGGGCGCCGCCGTCGGTGCCGGGCGCGTAGTAGCGCTCGACCTGCGCGCGCGGGACGCGCGTGGAGAGGCGCTCGCCGGAGTCGGCCAGGGCGCCGGCGATCAGCACCTTGCGCACCGAGGCGAGCGGGAAGCGCTCGCGCGGCGCGTGCGAGACGACGGCGCGGCCGCGGTCGGAAACCACGACGAGGCCGGCGTGCTCGGGGTTCTGGGCCATCCACTGGAGCAGGCCCTCAGGCGTGTCGACCGTCTGGGCGCTGGGCGCTGCCCGCGAGCGCGAGCAGCGCGATGACGGTGAGGGTGAGAAGTCGTCGCGTCATAAATACGATTCTACGAAGTTTCGACGTTCCGTGTCGTGAAGGGGTACCGTTCCGGGCGTGAGCGACGACGATCGCATCGGGGCACTCGAGCGCCGGGTGGCCGCGCTGGAGGGCGAGCCCGCGCCCGGCCCGGAGCCCGAGGGCGACCGCTGGTGGCTGCTCGAGCACCTCGCGCGGAACGCCGGACCGGCGTTCGCGCGCGACGGCGTGGCCGGCAGCGTCGCGTACGGCGGGCGGGTGCGAGCGCCCGGCACCGGCGAGATCGTGTGGCAGATGGAGCACCCGGCATCGGACGTGCTCGAAGGCGACCTCGACGCCGCCGCCGCGGTCCTGGCCGCGCTCGGCCACCCCGTGCGGCTGAACATCCTGCGGCGGATCGCGCTCGGCGCCCAGACCGTCGGCGAGCTGCAGGAGCTGGCCGGCACCGGCACGAGCGGGCAGATCCACCACCACCTGCGCCAGCTGCGCGCGGCCGGGCTGATCGTGCAGCAGCGCCGCAACCACTACGCGATCCCGGCCGACCGCGTCGTGCCCGTGCTGGTCGCCGTGGCCGCCGCGCTCGGCCGCTGAGGCGTAGCCTCCGCCGCTCGTTACCAACGTCACAACTGGAGGTGGCGATGATCAGGCGGATCTGCGCCGCGGCGGCGCTGCTCGCGGCCGGCGGCATCATCGGGTGGGCAGGCTCCGCGGGCGGTGAGCCGGCGGCGGCGCCGCAGCTGCAGGGCGGCAAGCTGGTCGACCTGTCCTACGAGCTCAACGAGGACACGATCTTCTGGCCGACGGCGAAGCCGTTCGTGCTCGAGACGGTGTCCGAGGGCGTCACCGAGGGCGGCTACTACTACTCGGCCTACAACTACTCGGGCGCCGAGCACGGCGGCACGCACCTGGACGCCCCGAAGCACTTCTCCGAAGGCGGTGACGCGGCGGACGAGATCCCGCTGCGCAAGCTCGTCGGCCGCGCGGTCGTGGTCGACGCCACGCGCAAGGCCCAGGCGAACCGCGACTACCTGATCTCGCGCGACGGACATCGCCGCGCACGAGCGCCGCGTCGGGCGGATCGCCCGCGGGTCGATCGTGCTGCTGCGCACCGGCTACGGCCGCTTCTGGCCGGACCGCGAGGACTACCTCGGCACGGCCGAGCTGGGCGAGCAGGCGGTGCCGAAGCTGCACTTCCCCGGCCTGCACCCGCGCGCGGCACGCTGGCTCGTGCGGCAGCGGCGCGTGCGCGCGGTCGGGATCGACACGGCGAGCATCGACCGCGGGCAGTCGACGCTCTACGAGAGCCATCAGGTGCTCGGCGGGGCGCAGGTCCCGGTGTTCGAGAACGTCGCGAACATGGACAAGCTGCCGCGCCGCGGCTTCATGGTCGTGGCGCTGCCGATGAAGATCGACGGCGGGTCCGGCGGGCCGCTGCGCGCGATCGCGATCGTGCCCTGAGCGAGCGGCAGGGCGCCCGCGCTGATCGCGCGGGCGCCCGCTCGGGTAGCCCCGGCGGATGCCCGAACCCCGCCTCGACCGGCCGCCGCGTCCTGCTGACCGGCGCCAGCTCCGGCGTCGGCCTCGCGGCCGCGCGGGCCTTCGCGGCCGAAGGCGCGCGGCTCGCGCTCGTCGCCCGCCGCGGCGACGCGCTGGCGCGGTCGCCGCCGAGCACGCTCTCGACGCCGTCACGTCATCGCCGTCGACCTCACCGACCGCGACGCGGCCGAGGCCGCCGTGCGCGAGGCCGTCGCGGTGCTCGGCGGCCTCGACGTCGTCGTCTCGAACGCCGCCGCCGCCGTCTTCGGCCACGTGCTCGAGGTGCACCCGGACGACTTCGACCGCACCGTCGACGGTCACGTTCACCGGCGCGGTCGACGTGATCCGCGCGGCCCTCCCGCACCTGCGCGAGTCGCGCGGCATCGTCGTCGCGACCGGCTCGCTGATGTCGCGCGTCCCGCTGCCGACCTGGTCCTCCTACAGCGCGTCGAAGCACGCGCTGCGCGGGTTCCTCAACAGCCTGCGCGATCGAGGAGCGCGAGCAGCGCACCGGCGTGCGCGTGGCGATGGTCCACCCCGGCCCGATCGACACGCCGCTGTTCGCGCAGGCGTCCAGCGCGCACCGGCCGCAAGCCGCGCGTCGCGCCGGACGCCTACCGGCGCCGAGCTGGTCGCGCAGGCGCTCGTCGAGGTCGTCGTGCGCCCGCGGCCCGAGGTCGTGCTCGGCGGCGAGACGCCGGCTGATCGACGTCGCGTTCGCGACCGTGCGGCCGGTCGCCGAGGCGGTGCTGCTCGGCATCGACCGCTGGTACCGCAGCGGCAGGAGGCCGCGGCGCGGCCCGGCTCGCTGTGGGAGGCGCCGCGTGCGACCGCAGGCCAGCGGCGGCATCCCCGCGCGCGACAGCCTGCTCGCGCCGCTCCAGCTCGGGCGGCG
This sequence comes from uncultured Solirubrobacteraceae bacterium, assembly GCA_963843485.1. Taxonomy (GTDB): domain Bacteria; phylum Actinomycetota; class Thermoleophilia; order Solirubrobacterales; family Solirubrobacteraceae; genus DASSUW01. The sequence continues at coordinate 103,109 of CAWJKK010000007.1, forward strand.
GCTGCTGCCGATCGCCGGCGACGCCGCTGCGCCTCGCGCGCCACCTCGCGCTCGCCGGCCGGCGCGCCGCGCGGCATCGCCGGCGAGCTGACGCGGCCCGTGCCCGAGCGGGAGCCGCCGCGCGAGTCGCTCGGCGCGGCCGACGGGCAGCGGGCCGGCCGCGAGCGGGTCTCGCTCTGACTCAGAGGTCGAGCAGCGTGTGGGCGAAGCGGACCGCGAGCGCGCCGTCGCCGACGGCGCCCGAGACGCGCTTGGTCGCGCCCGCCCGCACGTCGCCGGCGGCGAACACGCCCGGCCAGACCGTCTCCAGCAGCTGCGGGCGGCGGTCGGTCGCGGTCCAGCGGTTCGGGCCGGCGCAGTCGATCGCGCCCTCGCCGCACGCGACGTAGCCCGCCGGGTCGAGCCCGAGCACCATGTGCACGGCCTCGGTGCACGGTTCGGCGCCGATCATCACGAACACCGCGGTCGTGGCGACCCGGCGCTCGCTGCCGTCGCGGTCGCGCAGCACCGCGCTCTCGAGCCGCCCGTTGCCGTCGACCGCCGTGATCTCGGTGTTCGGCACGATCTCGATGTTCGGGCGCGACTCGAGCCGGTCCAGCAGGTAGCGCGACATCGTCGTCGCGAGGCCGTCGCGGCGGACGACCACGCGCACGCTGCGGGCGGCGGTGGACAGGCTGACCGCGGCCTGGCCGGCCGAGTTGCCGCCGCCGACCACGAGCACGTCCTCGTCGCGGAAGCGCGGGGCGTCGGTGCGCATCACCGCGTGGTAGACGCCGGCGCCGCTGAAGTGGCCGGCGTTGGCGGCGCCGAGCTCGCGCCAGCGCGCGCCGGTGGCGACGACGACCGTGCGCCCGAGCACGTGCTGGCCGTCGTCGAGGTCCACGCGGACGAGGCCCTCCGGCCCGCGCGCCAGCTCGACGGCGCGGTGGAAGCTCGAGAGCACGGCGTCGAAGCGGCGGGCCTGGAGCGTGGCCAGGCGCGTCAGCTCGACGCCGGAGATGCCGGTCGGGAAGCCGAGGTAGTTCTCGATCCGCGTGCTGGTCCCGGCCTGGCCGCCGGGCGCCCACGCCTCGGTGACCAGCGTGCGCAGGCCCTCCGAGCCGCCGTAGACCGCGGCGCCGAGGCCGGCGGGCCCGCCGCCGAGCACGACGAGGTCGAAGCGCTCGCCGTCGACCTCCGCGCGCAGGCCGAGCTCGCGCGCGACCTGCGCCGCCGACGGGTTGCGGAGCACGGTCCGGTTGCGCACCAGCACCGGCGTCTCCTCGCGCGGGATCTTCAGCCAGTCGAGCATCGCCTGGCTCTCCTCGTCGGCGTCGACGTCGTACCAGCGGACCGGCATCAGGTTGCGCTCGAGCAGGTCGCGGACCTCGAACGCGCGCCGCGAGCCGCGCTCCGCGATCAGCCGCAGCAGACCCTGCCCGGCGTTCACGTGCCATTCGCGGCGGGCGGTCATCGTGCGCAGGACCTGCTCGGCGAACTCCGGCCACGAGGCGAGCTTGGCGCGCAGGTGCGCGCGCGGGAACTCGATCACGTCGGTCGGCTCGGCGGCGATGCAGGTGACGATCGCCGGCTCGCCCGTGAACGTCGCGATGTCGCCGAGGAAGGTGCCGCCGTCGGCTTCGGCGACCCAGATGTCCTTGCCGGGCTTGGTGTCGAAGAAGTGCACGAGACCGCGCTCGACGATGAAGAACGGCGCGTCGCGCTCGCCCTGCTCGTAGAGGGTCTCGCCGGCGGCGAACGAGCGCCGGTGGCCGAGCGCGGCCAGGCGCTCGAGCTTGGCCGGCGACAGCCGCGGGAACAGGATCTCGTCGCTCAGGTCCGGAAAGCGCTCGGCGCGGATCTTCGTGGCCATGCGCTGACTGTACGAACTCGGGGATACTCGCGTCCATGATCGCCGCGCTCGGCTGGGGTGCGCTCGCCGCTTCCTCGCTGGTGATCGGAGCGCTGCTCGGGCTCGGGCGCTCGTGGTCGGACCGCAGCGTCGGGATCGTGCTCGCGTTCGGCGCGGGCGCGCTGATCAGCGCGGTCAGCTTCGATCTCGCGGAGGAGGGCGTGCGGATCGGCGGCGCGGAGGCGGTCGGTGCCGGGCTCGCCCTGGGGGCGCTGACGTACTTCCTCGCCGATCGCGCGGTCGACCGCCTGGCGGGCTCGAGCGCGGGGCCGGCGCTCGCGCTCGGCGCGTTCCTGGACGGCCTCCCGGAGCAGGCCGTGCTCGGGATCGGGCTCGCGGCGGGCGAGGGCGTCGGGGTCGGCCTGCTCGCGGCGATCTTCGTCTCCAACCTGCCCGAGGCGATCGGCTCGGCGTCGGAGATGCGCGCCGGCGGGCGGCCGAAGGTGGCGATCCGCCGGCTCTGGATCCTGATCGCGGTCGGCTGCGCGCTCGCCACGCCGGCCGGCTACGCGATCGCCGACATCACCTCCGGCGACCTCCAGGCCGGCATCAACGGCTTCGCCGCGGGCGCGCTGCTGGTGATGCTGATCGACTCGATGATCCCCGAGGCGTCGGCCAAGGCCGGCAAGGTCGCCGGGCTCGTGACCGTGCTCGGCTTCGCGGTCGCGGCCGCGCTGTCCGGGATCGCCTAGACGCCGAACTGCTCGCGGAAGCCGGCCGGGACGAGGTCGGCGTACTCCGGGTGGCGCGTGATGTAGCCGTTGACGAACGGGCAGAACGGGAGCACCGCCAGGCCGGCGGCGCGGGCCTCGTCGAGCGCGTGCCGGATCAGCGTCGACGCGAGGCCCTGGCCCTCGTAGGCGTCGCCGACCTCCGTGTGGGTGAAGGCGATCAGGTTCGGGCGGCGCCGGTACTCGGCGAAGCCGGCGAGCGCGCCGTCGACGTGGACCTCGTAGCGCTCGGCTTCGGGCGCGTCGCGGACCGCGGCGCTCATCGGCCCGGGATGACGACCATGAACAGGAAGCCGACCGCGAGCGAGAAGACGACGAAGCCGACGGCCCACAGGAGGGCCTTGGCCATCCCCTTCGCCGCGGCGCGCTGCTCGTCGTCCATGGCCTAGATGCTAGGGCGGACCGTCCGGGCGCACGAGCACGAGGCGGCCGTCGGGCAGCCGGTAGACCGTGCCGACGGCGTCGCCGCGACCCTCGGCCTGCGGCGCCCGCTCGGGCACGGTGATCGTCTCGCGCGCGGCCGACCTCGCCCTGTCGGCGTCGAGCGAGAGGCCGAGCCCGGCGAGCAGGAACGCGACCGCGAGCACGATCCCGATGTCGAACAGGTTCACGAGCCCGTCGAGCGGGTCGCCGGCGCCGGCGTCGAGGCCGCCGTGGCGGCCGAGTCCGGTCCGCCTCACGCCTCGGTCGCCTCCTCGAGCTCGGCCAGGTCCTCGCTGTACATGCGCGTGCGGGCGAGCGTGAGCGCGAACGCGGTCGTGCCGACGAGCAGGCCGATCACGGTCGCGGCGAAGGCCGTGCGCAGGTCGTCGGCGAGCGCCGCGACGTCGCCGCGCCCGAGCGCGGCCAGGCCCGGGGCGAGCGGGATCAGCGTGCCCATCAGGCCGAGCGCCGGGCCGGCGCGGACGAGCAGCCGCGTGCGGTCGAGCCGCCGCTGGGCGGCGAGCTCGAACCGCGCCAGCACGCGCTCCGACCTCGTCGCGGTCGCCAGCTCGCCGATCGCGCGGCCGGCGGCGGGGCTCGGCGCGCGGCGGACGAGCGCGGGCGCGAGCGCCGGCTCGCGCCGCGCGGCCGCGACCAGCGAGCCGACCGCGGCGGCGCCCGGCCGCCGGCGCCGCCACCACTCGAACGCGAACGCCCCGAGCTCGTAGGCGAGCGCGAGCAGGGCGAGCAGCGCGAGGAGCACGACCGGGACGCGAAGCGCGCCGGCGATCCGCGCCAGCGCGTCCTCGAACGAGCCCGCGACGGCGAAGGCCGCGGCGAGCGCGGTCATCGTGGCCTCCGCGTGCGCCGGCGCTCGCCGCGGGCGCCGCCGGCGAACGCGAGCGCGGCCGCGGCGCCGATGCCGAGCGTCGTCCACGGGGTCTCGGTGCCGCCGGCCGAGGCGGAGCGGAGGCCGGGAGCGACTGCGGTCGTGCGGCCGCGACCTTCGGTGCCGCGGGCGTCGCGGCCGATCACGACTCCCTCGACCGCACCGGCTCCGCCCGCGGCCGCCTGCGGGACGCGCGCGTTCTGCACGCCCCCGCGGGCACCGATCCCGCTGGCGGCGGCGCTGCCGGTCGCGCCGCGGCGGCCGCGGGTGGACGGCAGCGACTGCTGCTCGACCGCGGTCTCGCGGATCGCCGCCCGGCGTCGCGCCGCGGCTCTGCGGCTGCGGGCGGCTGAACAGCGGCGCACCGCGCCCTCCGCCGCCGATCGCGACCGGGCCGTCGCCCTCCTCGGCGACACCGCCGCGGCCGGCGCGGCGCTCGTCGCGGCGGCGGCGCTGCGGGTCCTGCCCGCCGCGCTCGCCGCGCTCGGGCCGCGCGCGCGCCGGCGCCGGGACCGGCCACGCGTGGCCCGCGTAGGCGGGCGCGGCGTAGGCGGTCATCCAGGTCGGGTTCATGTCCGCGGCCGCCTTCCAGCGCACGCTGCCGTCGCGCCGCTGCATCGCGCGCAGGAAGTCGAGCGGGTCGCGGCCGCCGCGGCGCCAGGTCCGCGGGTCGATGCCGGCCGCCCACAGCGCCTGCACGACCCACGGCGTCGTGCCGGTGTTCGACGGCCCCGGGTGCGGCGTGCTGTTCCAGCCGCCGTCCGGCTGCTGGCGCTCGCGCAGCCAGCCGAGCGCCGCGCGGACGCGCGGCGAGCCGCAGCGGCGCGCCGCGCACAGGGCCTGGATCGCGGCGCCGGTCATGTCGACGTCGGTCGGCCCGCCGGGCCGGGTCGCCGGCCACGTGCCGTCCGGGCGCTGCATCGCCTCGACCGCGTCGGCGGCGCGCGCGATCGCCGGCGCGAGCGCCGGGTCGTCGACGCCGGCGAGGAACACGATCGCGAAGATCGTGTCGTTCACGCCGGGGGCGGGATCGGTGCGCGTGTGCGGGAACCAGCCCGCGGGCGCCTGCCGCGCGAGCAGCGGGCCGACGTAGTCGCGCCCGCCGAAGCGGCGCGGGTCGATCCCGGCCGCGTTGGCGAGCATGCCGATGCGCTCGAACTCGGTCGTCACCCAGTGACCGTCCGACGATCGCGTGACCGGGCCGGCGCGCGCGACGTACGACACGAGGTCGCGGCCGCGCGGCGTCCGCTGGTCCTGCGGGTTGACGCCGGCCGCCGCGAGCCCGATCCCGACCCACGCGCTGAACAGCGGGTCGGAAGCCGCGCCGGGCTGGCCGCCGTAGCCGCCGTCGTCGTTCTGGCTGTCCTGCAGGAACCCGACCATCCGGTCGAGCGCCCGCCGGTCGCGGTCGTCGAGCCGCGCCTGGGCCCCGGCCGCCGCCGCCGGGAACGGCGAGCAGCAGCGCGGCGAGGAGGACGACGAGGTCACGGGGTCGCGGCCGCACCGTCGACCCCCAGCGCCCCGCGCAGCACGCGGAACCGGACCGCGCCGGCGCGCGCCCGCCGCCGCGCGCGGACGAAGCGCGTCGCTCCGTCGCGGCGCGCCGCCACCCGCACGACCTGCCGCCGGCCGCCGGCGCGGACCTCGATCCGCGCCCCGCTCCGCCCGCGCACGACGAGCGCCGGGCGCCCCGCCGGGAGCCGGACGGCCAGCCGCCCGCCGCGGCGCACGGTGGTCAAGGAGCGCCGCCAGGCCAGCGGGTCGACCGACTCGCGGTGCGGGCCGCGGAAGTCCAGCAGCCGCTCGTCGCGCGGCACGAGCACGGAGCCGATCCGCGCGGCCGCGGTCTCGCCGCCCGCCGCGACGATCCGCATCCGCAGCGCCGACACGCGGGCGATCGGGAGGTCGAGCAGCGCCGATCGCTCGGTCGTCCCGCGCGCCCGCCGGACCCAGCGCCCGCCGGCCAGCCGCGACTCGAGCGCCCAGCTCCGCAGGCTCCCGGCCGCGAGCGACCAGCGCACGCTGACCAGCCCCGTCGGGTTGCCGTCGGCCGTGATCCGCGGCCGGGTGACGCGGACGGCGCCCGCGCGCAGCTCGCCGCGCCCGCCGCGACCGACCACCAGCGACCCGCTGCCCGGCCGGCCGCCGCGCGGCTCCGGCACCGTCGAGGGCGGCGGCTTCACGACACCGCCGCCGGGCGGCGCAGCCGTGCAGGGCGTGACGCAGACGTCGAGCCGGTTCGAGCGCACGTGCCCGTCGGCGACCGCCTTGATCCGCTTCCAGCCGGGCGTCGACCAGCTCAGCGTCGCGCGCCCCGCCGCGTCGGTCGTCGCCACGGGCGCGCCGGTGGTCTGGATGCCGCGGGCGTCGGTCACGACCGGCGCGATGCCGGCTCGCGCCGCCGCAGTCTCCGATCCGGGCAGGCCGACCTCCCCCGCCGTCGCCACGGCGCGCACCGCGAGCGGCTGCCCGGGCGACGACCGTGAACGTGCTCACCACCGGCTCGGGCGGCGCGCCCTCGGCGCGCGCGGTCGGCTCGCCCAGGCCCGCCGGGCCGTCGAGCCGCAGCAGCGGCCGGCCGTTGAAGGCGTCGTACACCCACAGCGCCAGGTCGCCCGCGTCCAGCCGGACCTGGCAGCCGCCGGCCGACGCGAAGACACGGTTGACGAGCACGCCCCAGAACTCCGTCGAGCGCTCGGCGTCGGGGCCGAAGCGCGTGATGAAGTAGTCGTCGAAGCCCGGGTACCAGCGGCCGTCGAAGGTCTCGCCGATCGCGGACATCGCGTCCACGGTGGCGGTCGTCGGCGTCGGCCCCGGGCTCGGGTGGGCGCCGTTGTTGGTGCCGTCGCACGGCCGCGGCTGCGAGTCGGACGCCGCGCGGATCGCGTGGCCGTCGGTGATGATCGCGCCCTCGAACAGCGTCGCCGCACGGCCTTCCGTGCGGACGTTGATCTGCGTCGGCGCGGCGCTCGCCGGAGCGGCGAGCGCGAGGGCCAAGAGCAGGCCCGCTCCAAGTCGGTGCATTCAGTCCTTCCCCCATCCCCGAGGGTGGTCGAACGTTCCGGACCGGGCAGGTCTCCTGGCTCGCGAGTCCACCCGCCGCGCCTTCCCAGGCCGTACTTCGCCCAGTGGCTGCGCGCGCCGCGCATGCGGCGGGGAGTGCTCGCTCACAGTGGCGGGTCCGCGCCGGTCTTGCACCGGTCTTCCCTTCGCCACGGTCCGCTGTCAGTTGTCGGCGGCGACGCTATCAGCCGCCCCGGCGCGTGGTACGGTGCCGCCGCCACGACGCGGGGAACTCCGGTGAGAGTCCGGGGCTGACGCGCAGCGGTAAGGGTGACGACCGGCTCATCAGGCCACTGGACCGCGAGGTCTGGGAAGGCGAGCCGGGAGGTCGATCCCGAGCCCGAACACCCCGTCGCGGCGATTCCGCAACGTCTCGCGTTCAGACAGGAGAACCGAATGCTCCGCCTCATCGCCACGGCGCTCGCCGTGGCCGTGGTCGCCGCGACCCCCGCGACCGCCTCCGCGTCCGACCCGGTCGACGAAGCCGTCGAGCGCGGCGTCGGCTGGCTCCGTGCCCAGCAGGATCCCGCTGACCGGCGAGATCGCCGGCTTCGGCGGCGACTGGTCGCTGGGCGCGCTCGCCGCCGCCGGCGTCGACGCCGCCGCCGTGCGCTCCGGCGACGGTCCCAGCGCTCAGAGCTTCTACCTCGGCCTCTGGACCACCGGCGGCGACAACCCGTGGGAGAACTGGATCGCGCCCTCGGGCGCGCCGGACGGCCGCCCGGCGACCGACTACGAGCGCGCGCTGCTGCACGCCCACGCCGGCGGGCTGCAGGTCACGCGGCTCTCGGCCGAGCAGAACCTGCTCGCCCAGCTCGCCGGGCTCTACAACGGCCCGCCGGCCACGCCGGACGCTCCGGGCAGCGCGCCGACCGAAGGCACGTTCGGCGAGCCCGGGCTGTTCAACGGCACCGTGTTCGGCCTGCTCGCGCTCGCCCGCACCGAGGCGCCGCCCGCGTTGCTCGAGCGGTCCGAGCAGGCGGTGCGCGGCAACCAGCACGACGACGGCGGCTGGACGTTCCAGCGCGTGACGAGCGCCGCTGCGCGAGCGCGGCCGAGCGACATCGACATGACCGGCGCCGGCCTCGGCGCCCTCTGCGATGCGGGCGTGCCCGCCGCCGACGCGGCGGTGCAGCGCGGCGTCGCCTTCCTGCGCTCGCAGGTCGACCCGGCGAGCGGCGGCTTCGCGCACCGGTTCGGGATCAACGTCGACTCGGCGGCCTGGGCGGTGCAGGGGCTGAACGCCTGCGGGATCGATCCGCGCGGCGAGGGCTGGGCGCCCGGCGGCAAGGACCCGATCGACTTCATCCTCTCCCTGCAGCGCGCGAACGGCAGCTTCAGGTACACGGCCGACGAGGGCGACGACCAGCCGCCGAACCTGTACGCGAGCCAGTCCGCGGTGCGCGCGCTGGCGGGCGGCGGCCTCGGCGCGGACCCGCCGTCGGTGCGGGAGGCGCCCGCCGTGCCCGCGGGCACCGTCGTGCCGCAGGCGGTCGTGATCGACGCGGCCGGCGACGTCCGCTTCTGCCGCGTGTTCGCCCCGGTGGGCGCCGCGGTGCTCGAGCTGCTGCAGGCGGCGCCGTGCGCGACCGGGCTGCGGACCGGCGGCGGGCAGGTGCTGGCGCTCAACGGCGTGACCGCGGACACGCGCGAGCGGCGCTGGCTCGCCCGCGTCGACGGCGGCGCGGCCGCGGTCGCCGGGCCGCAGGCCGTCGGGCACGGCGACCTGGTCGCGCTCGAGCTCGGGGCGGACCCGAGCCCGGTGCCCGCGCCCGACCCGCAGCCGCAGCGGCCCGCACCGCAGCCGCGGCCGCAAGCGCCCGAGCGGATCGAGCCGCCGATCCGGCGCGCGTACGCCGCGACGCTGACGGCGCGCGGCCGGCGGCTCGATCGCCGCGGCCGGCTCGCGCTGAGCGTGCGCTGCCCCGCGGCCGCGGACTGCCGCGTCACGCTGCTCGCCCGCGCGACGATCCGCGGCCACGGCCGCCAGGTCGCCCGCACCGCGCTGCTGCTGGCGGCGGGCGAGCGGCGCACGGTCCGCCTGCGCGTGAGCCGGGCGCCGCGCGGCCGCACGCTGCGGATCCGCGCCATCACCCGCGCGCCCGACGGAGCGATCTACACGCGCCGCCTCAGCGTCCGCCCCCGGTAAGCAACCTAAAAGGGGTCAGGCACGTTCGTGCCTGACCCCTCTGTTCAACGGAAGGAGCTCAGCGCGCGGCGTCCGCGTGCATCCGCTTGACCTTCGCGGTCTTCTTGGCGGCCTTGCGGCTGCCGTCCTCGAACAGGCCGCTCTTGGAGCGCCCCATCGTGTAGTAGCGGAAGTTGAACGTCTGGCGCCGGACGTTGTAGCCGGCGTCGCGCAGCCGCTGGACGACGTAGTCGGCGGAAGCGTCGTGACCGGGAGTACCGGACGCGCGGCGGCCGCCGTTGGCGTTCGCGATGAACTGGAAGGCGCGCTCGTGGGCGAGCATCCCGTTGATCGTCACGCCGTCACGGAGCTTCTTCGTGTTGACCTCGTCGAGGTCCGCCGACGCCGTCGCCGTGAAGGCGAGCGAGGCGGTGACCACGCCGAGAGCCAAGCCGGCGCGAGCCGCGGCGAGCTACCGGCGTGGCCGTCGCAGCGCGAGCCCCAGGCCGAGCAGCGCAACGGCGAGCGCCGCCGCGGCGAGCACCACCGGCAGCGTGTCGCTGCCGCCGTCCGCGGGCGCTGCGGCGGCGACCGGCGTGGCCGCCGCAGGCTCGGCCTCGGCCGCTGCGGCCTCCGTCTCGGCGCCCTCGCCGCCCGCGTTCTGACGCGGCGCGTCGGCGCTGATCGTCGTGAACGAGGCGGGCTCCTCGGCGCCCTCGTCGCCGATCCAGCGCACGACCCGCTCGCCCTCGTAGACCTGCAGCGCCTTCCACGCGATCTTGCCCTCGCGCTCGGGCGTGGTCGCCAGGAACGACAACTCGGCGAGCCCGTCGCTGGCCAGCTCGCCCTCCCAGACGATCCGCTCGATGCTCTGGTCCGGGTTCAGCTTGAGCGTGCGCTTCCAGCCCGGCACGTCGTTGAACGAGAACGGGATCACGCCCGGCGGCACCTGCAGCTCGATCCGCCGCGTCGAGTCCTCGCCCTCGTTCGGCACGAGCACGGTCCACAGCACCGGGTCGCCGCGGCGCGGCCTCGGTCGGGCGGACCTGGATGTGGGCGCCGGCCGGACCGCCGCAGTGCTCATCAGCACGGCGGCGATCGTGACGACCGCGGCGAGCAGCCGCTTCACCTGCGGAGCCTGAATCGGAACGAGCCGCTCTGGTCGTGGCCGTCGGCGGCCACGATCGTCCAGCGGACCTTGTAGCGCCCGGCGCGCAGGCCGCTCTTGAGGCCGACCGAGAGCCGGCGGACGTTGCGCGGGTCACGGCCGCCGGCGCCGCGCGAGACCTTGCCGCTGCCGGCGCCGGTCACGGTCAGCGGTGCCGCTGCGCAGCTGGCCGTCGAACGTGACCTTGACGGTGCGGATCGTGGTCTTGGCGGACCCGCCGCGCGACGGGCTGGTCGACGTGACGTCGACGTGCGCGAGCGCGGGCGCGACGGTCGCCGCGAAGGCGGCGACCGTGGCGGTGGTGGCGATCAGCGAGCGGCGCATCAGCGGGTGAACCGGGTCGTCGCCGTGTCGCGGCTCGTGGAGGACCCCGAGACGGTCACCTTCAGCGTGCCCTTCAGCTTCCGCAGCGCCTTCGCGACCTTCGTGCCGGGCTTCATGACCACGATCGTCGAGCCGCCGGCGCCGATCGTCGTGACCTTGCGGGCGAGCACGCGCGACTTCAGGCCCATCGCCTTCGCCTTCCTGCCCGCTGACCTGCAGCTGGACGGTCGCGGGCCGCAGCGGCGGGCCGGTGACGCTGACCGTCGCGCCCTGGCGCGCGACCGTGCTCGCCTTCGTGTTGCCGAAGCACGTCGAGCGTCGACCGGCGCGGACGCGAGCAGGTACTTCTGCGCGTCGCTGCGCGAGCCGGCGAGCGCCGCGTTCGGCGCGCGGCGAGCTGCGTCGAGCGCGTTGGCCCGCACGCGCGTCGGCGCGCGGCCTTCGCGGCGTCGGCCCGGCCTTCGCCGCGTGAGCTGCGCGATCTGCGTCTGCAGCGGCGCCGTCGCCTCCGCGATCGTGCCGCAGCGAGCGACGTCGCGGTCGTCAGCGTCGCGTCGGCTGCGCGGTACGTGCCGCCGAGCCCGCGTGCACGCGGCGGCGGCGTCGGTCGCGTGTGACCGCGATCAGGTCGACGCCGGTCTCCGTCCTCGACCACGGCGAGCCAGGTCGCCGGATCGTCCTCGAGCCCGGCGCCGCCGCCTGGAACGGCACGTAGTTGTAGAACGGGTCGTCGCCCTGCCAGGCGAGGATCGCCGCCTCGGCGTCGAGCCGCGGCGCCGCGGCAGGTGGCGTGCGGCTGGGCGCCGGTGTCGCCCTCGGCGATCAGCCGCGTGCGGTGCCGGGCGCGGGCTCGAAGCCCGGCCTGGTTGCGGTACGGGCCCGGGAGCGACCTTGTAGTTGACCATGCCGCGCGTCCGGCCGCGCCGTTGCGACTCGCGCAGGACGAACGTGAAGCCGTGGTTGGTCACCACGTACTGCGTCTGGTCCGCGAGGCCGGCCTGGCGGCGGCGGGCGGCCGGGTCGGCGACCGTCTTCGCGGTGAACTGGTAGACCGATCCGTGGCCGCGAGGCCACCGCCGGAAGGGCGAGGGCCGCCGCGGCGACGGCCGCACCGGCGATCCGGAACTGCTTCATCGAACGACTCCTGTGTTGGACGTGGCCCGCAGCGCGCGGCCGCGGGCGGGACGAAGACGACCTGCCAGCGGCCCTTGCGGAGCCGCTCGAAACGGAAGGCGAAGCGACCCTGGCTCGGGCGCTTCGCGGCGCGCGGCGCGGCCGCGTCGCGGTGCAGCAGCAGCACGCGGCCGGGCAGTCGCGGCTCGACGGTGCCGCGGATGCGGACGTCGCCGTCGCGCATCCGCCGCAGCCTGATCCGCACCCGCGGCTTGACGGTCGACGCGCTCGGTCTGCGAGCTCAGGCCGCCGGCGGAGGCGCTCAGGCGCGACGTCTCGGAGATCCGGACCCTGGCCGCAGAAGCGCGCCGTCGGCGGCTGTCGTCAGCGTGCGCGTGCTCGTGCCGCGCGTGCGCTTGCTGAGCACGACCGCGACGCCCGCCTGCGCCGGCGTGACGCTGCCGCGGACGGTGACGGTCCGCACGCCGGTGACGCGTCGCGGGGCGCTCAGCGTGACGCCCGTGACCGGCGCCGGGCCGCCGCCGGGCGGCGGCGCGCTACCGCCGCTGCACGAGCCGACGACGTAGTCGGCGCCGAAGTCGTCGCCGGCCGGCGTCGTCCCGCCCGGCGCGCGGTCGACCCAGTGCTCGTCCGGGGTCGTGCCGCCGTCGTAGGTGAGCACGAACGGCTGCGCGAGGACCGAGCCCGGGATCGTCCCCGGCACGTCGATCGTCGCCCCGCCGGTCTCGGTCACGCCGGCGGTCGCGCCGGCGCTGGCGAAGCCGCCGGGCGCGGTCCAGGTGCCGAAGTCGAACTGCGCCGGGCCGCGCGGCCCGACGACGCGCACGAACCGCGTCTGGCCCGCCTGCGTGAAGAGCATCGCCCAGCCCGCGGCGGCGGACTCGTCGTGGGCCGGGGCCCAGTCGGCGACGCGCGGCCGGATCACGGCCTGGAGCCGCCCGTTCGCCTCCGAGAACCAGCCTCCGAGCACGTCGGTGTTGGGGTGGTGGCCGTCGAGGGCGACGTCCGAGATCTGTGCCGCTCCGTTGCACGGAGCTGGTGGTGCGGCTGCGGCCGCCGCCGGTATCGCCAGTGCGGCGACGCCCGCGGTGACCGCGGTACCGAGAGTGCGCATCGCGCTCCCCTCCTCTGTCGAAAGACAACGAGAACGGGCGCGAACGCCGTCCGCCGTCCCGCCGGAGGTGCGCGCGCCCTTAGCTGAGGTGCGGCGCCGCAGGCGGCGGACGCATGGCGAGGCCGGACACGACCAGGCGGCCGTGGCGGAGCACCGTGCGCGGGGCGAGCGGCCGGCCGCGCTCGCGGCGCCGGACGGCGGCGTCGGGCGTACGGCGGCGGTAGCGCTCGATCAGCTCCTCGCCGGGGCGGACCCCGTTGAAGAGGAGGAGCATGATGAAGAAGACCGGAGCCGCCATCAGGGCGAACTCGGTCGCCACGAACGCCGAAGCGCCGAACAGCAGCAGCGCAGCGACGGTCAGCGCGATGCGCAGGACCCGGTCCATTCGGGGCGGAGTTGTATCTCGGGGAGCGGACGCCGTCAACCGTTCGAACTCTGACAAGTGGTGACGCGCCCGAGACCGACCTATGCGAGAAGTGTGGCCATCCCCGACCCTGAGACCGAGCTGGTCGTCCACCGTTCCGTCGTCGGCCGCCGCTGCGTGCTGCGCGTGGACGGCGAGATCGACGTGCTGACCGTCCCGCAGCTGCGGGACGCCATCGACGAAGCGCTCGACGTGGGTGCGCTCGAGCTCTGGCTCGACTTCACGCCCACCGACTTCATGGACTCGACCGGGCTGCACGCGCTGCTCGAGGCGCACACGCGCATCGGCGCGCTCAACCGCTCGCTGATCGTCATCTGCCCGCAGGGGACGCCCGTGCACCGGCTGCTCGAGCTCTCCGGCGCCGGCGAGCTGATCGACCTCCACCCGGACGTCGGCTCGGCTCAGCGCGCCGCCTGAACGGGCGTGGCGGCGAGCGTGGTCGCGCGGCTGACGGTGATCAGGACGGCGAGGACGCCGGCGACGCCGGAGAGCGCGAACGCCGCGGTGGCGCCGGAGTGGTCGGCGAGCACGCCGGCGACGGCCGCGCCCGCCGCCGTGCCGACCGCGGTGGCGGTCGTGAGCCAGGCGAACGCCTCGGTCAGCGTGCCCTCGGGCGCGGCGCCGTCGACCATCGCGTAGACGGTCGCCAGCGTCGGCGCGATCGCGGCGCCGGCGATCAGGAGCACGGCGCCGAGCGCGACCGCGCTGCCGGCGGCCGCGACGAGCAGCAGGTGCCCGCCGGCCAGCGCGGCGAGGATCAGGCCGAGGCCGGCCGCGCCCTGCGCGCCGCCGCCGAGCCGCGTCGCCAGCAGGCCGCCGGCCAGCGAGCCCGCGCCCCAGAGCGCCATCAGCGGCGCCGCGGCGGCCGTGCCGCCGAGGTGCTCGGCGGCCGCGGTGACCGCGACCTCGACCGAGCCGAACACGGCGCCGACGGCGAGCAGCACGAAGACCAGCGTGCGGATGGCGGGCGCCTGCAGCGAGCCGCCGCGCGGCCGCGCCGCGACCTGCGGCCGGCCGCCAGCCGCGCGAGGCGGGGTGCGCGGCGAACACGATCGTGCCCAGCAGCAGCACCGCGCCGCCCGCGGCCAGCGCCGCGCCCGTCGACCAGACCGCGCCGATCGCCAGCGCCAGCGGCGGCCCCGAGACCCAGGTGAACTCGACGGCCGAGGCGTCGACGGCGTAGGCGGCGCGCTGCCGGCGGCCGTCCAGGATCAGCGCCGGCACCAGCGCCCGCATGCACGCGCCGAGCGGCGGCGTCGCCAGGCCGGCGGCGGCGGCCAGCGCGGCCAGCAGCGGCAGCGGCACGCCGGCGGGGAGCAGTGCCAGGGCGGCGAGCGCGGCCGCGGCGGCCGCGGCGCTCGCCACCAGCACCTGCGCCTGCCCGCGACGATCGACGAGCCGCCCGAGCAGCGGACCACCGACGCCGATCGCGACCGCGTAGGCACCGGCGACGATGCCGGCCGCCGCGTACGAGCCGGTCAGGTGCTCCGCGTGCACGAGCATCGCGATGCCGAACATCGCCAGCGGCAGGCGGGCGACGATCGAGACGACGAACAGGCGGCGGGCGCCGGGCGCGGTGGAGGTCATGCGATGAGAATCGCCCACAGCTGGTACATGCACCAGATCCACGATCCGCCCCGAACATGAGACCAGTTGCCCCGCCGCCGGAGGGGTCAGGCACGAACGTGCCTGACCCCTCTGTTCAGGCCGGCTCGGCGGCGCAGGCGGGCTCGCGCGCGCCGGCGCCCCGGCGGCGGAGCACGAGCGCGCAGAGCGCGGCCGCGGCGGCGGTGACGATCGCGCCCGTGAGGGCGGCCGTCTGGAAGCCCGTGACGAACGCCGACGAGGCGGCGTCGACGAGCTCGCCCGCGACCGGCGCCGGCAGCGACTCGCCCGCCGCGACCGCCCCGCCGAGGGTCTCGCGGGCGGCGTCCGCGGCGCCGCCGGGCACGCCGGCCGGCACCGAGTCGACGATCTGCGCGCGGTAGACCGCCGTGCCGATGCTGCCGAGCACCGCGATGCCGAGCGCGCCGCCGAGCTCGGCGCCGGTCTCCGAGATCGCCGAGGCGGCGCCGGCGCCGCTCGGGCGGCGCGGCGCCGACGATCAGGTCGGTGGCCAGGCGTGCGACCGGGCGACAGCCCGAGCGAGAACACGACCGAGCCCGCGACGATCGCGGCCGAGCCGCGTCGGCCTGGCGTCAGCACCGCGAAGCCGACCGCGGCGAGCAGCAGCCCGCCCGCCATCACGTCCGCGGGCCGGATCGCGCCGCACGAGCCGCGCGGTCAGCATCGAGCCGACGACGAACCCGAGCGACGACGGCAGCGTCCACAGGCCGGCCTCGAGCGGCGACAGGCCGAGCACGAGCTGCAGGTACTGGGCGATGAAGAGGAAGGTGCCGAACGCCGCGAAGAACGCCGAGCACGTTCGTCGGCGAGCGCGGCGCTGAACGCCGGCGTCGCGGAACAGCCGCAGGTCGATCAGCGGGTCGGCGAGCCGCCGCTGGCGGCGCACGAACACGACGCCGACGGCGAGCCCGGCCACGATCGGCAGCAGCGGCGCCCAGCCGAGGCCGTCCTCGGCGATCTGCTTGAAGCCGTAGATCACCGCGAGCACCGCGACGAGCGACAGCGCCGCGCTCGGCGAGGTCGAGCCGCCCGGCGTCCGGGTCGCGGTACTCGGGCAGCAGCATCGGGCCGAGCGACCAGCAGCAGCACCATCACCGGCACGCCGAGCAGGAACACCGAGCCCCACCAGAAGTACTCGAGCAGCACGCCGCCGAGCAGCGGCCCGATCGCGCGCGCCGACCGAGTAGCTCGCGATCCAGACGCCGATCGCGACCGTGCGCTGCTGCGGGTCGTGGAACATGTTGCGGATCAGCGACAGCGTCGACGGCGCCAGCGTCGCGCCGGCGATGCCCGAGCAGCGCGCGCGCGGCGATCAGCATCTCGGCGCTGGTCGAGAACGCGGCGAGCACCGACGCCAGCGCCGAACGCCGCCGCGCCGATCATCAGCAGCCTGCGGCGGCCGATGCGGTCGCCGAGCGTGCCCATCGTGATCAGCGAGCCGGCGACCAGGAAGCCGTAGATGTCGACGATCCAGAGCAGCTGCGTGCTGCTCGGCGCGAGGTCCGCGCTGAGCGCCGGCACCGCGAGGTTGAGCACCGTGAGGTCCATCGAGTAGAGCAGGCACGGCAGCGCGATCACGGCGAGCCCGATCCACTCGCGGCGCGTCGCCTTGGGGGGAGTCTGTGGGGAGGACATATGAGTTGTGACGGGTGCCGGCGCGAAAACTCATCGCCGCCTCGAGACGGCGATCAGCACCGCGGTCTCGCGGCCGGGATTGCAGACCGCGCGCAGCGGCAGCCCGCTCAGCCACAGCGTCTCGCCGCGCCCGAACGCGAGGCGGCGGCCGCCGCGGCTCTCGAGCTCGACCCGCCCGCGCCCCACGACGACGAGCGCGTCGCGCCACTCGTCGGCGTCGTACGGCCGCTCCCCGCCCGGTGCCAGCGACACCGTGCGGAGCTCGAAGCCGTCCATCAGAGCTCGGCGGGCAGCCCGAACGCCGCGAACACCGCGGACGTGAACGTGGTGATCTCGGCGATCTCGCCGTCCACGATCCGCAGGACGTCGAGTCGCCAGCGGCCGGTGCCGGTCGTCGCCCGGCCGGCGGACGTAGCAGGCGACCGCCGGGCGACCGGTTCGCGCGCGTCGCGACGCAGCGCATGTCGCCGAACTCCGCGGTGCCGAGGCCGCCGTCGATCCAGCCCTGCACGATGTTGTCGCGGCCCGTGTAGGCCTCGGGCTGCGGCGGCATCGAGAAGCGCGCGTCCTCGGCGCATCATCGCCGCCAGCGCCTCGCCGTCGCCGCGCTCGGACGCCTCGACGTAGCGCTCGATCAGCGCCCGTTCGGCGGCGTCCGGGTCGGCGCCCGCGGCCCACTCGTCGCGGCGCTCGGGCAGCCGCTCCTGCAGCGCCGCCCGCGCCCGCTGCAGCGCGCTGTTGACCGACGCGACGCTCGTCTCCAGCAGCTCCGCCGTCTCCTTCGCCGACCAGCCGAGCACGTCGCGCACGATCAGCACCGCACGCGAGCGCGGCGGCAGGTGCTGGATCGCGACCAGGAACGCCAGCTCGATCGTCTCCTTCGCGACCACGGCGGCGTCCGGCTGCTCGCGGCTCGGCGCCGCCGCGTCGAGGATCGCGTCCGGGAACGGCTGCAGCCACGTGATCTCGGACGGCGCGCCGATCGCCTCCGGCGCGACCTGCGCCGGCACGCGCGGGCGCTTCTCGAGCGCGTCCAGGCACGTGTTCGTCGCGATCCGGTACAGCCACGCGCGGAACGAGGCGCGCCCGGCGTAGGTCTCGCGCCGCCGCCAGGCGCGCAGGAGCGTCTCCTGGACCGCGTCCTCGGAGTCCTCGAACGACCCCAGCATCCGGTAGCAGTGCACCTGCAGCTCGCGCCGGTGGCGCTGCGCGTGCGCGTTGAACTCGGCTCGTCCGTTTCGGTCATGGAGGTATGACGGCGGGCGGGCGAGAAACTGATCATCCCCGCTCGAAGCGGACCAGCTCCTCGCGGTCGCTGCCGCCCGAGACGCTCACGGCGAGCACCGGGCCGACCCCGCGGGCGTAGAACTTGAACTCGAGGACGTCCGGCTCGAGCGGGTTGACGTCGCGCGTCATCAGCACCCGCCGGAAGCGGCCCGCGGGCACCTGCGCCCGCTCGCGCAGGCTCACGATGCGCGCCTTGTCCTCGGCCTCGCCGCGGTAGAACTCCTGGCGGTAGGACAGCCCCCGCCGCGGGCGCGCCGGCATGATCACGCCCGCCTGCGCGCCGTCGACCCCGGCCTCGAACGAGCCGGCGGTCGAGACCGGCTCGCCGTTCTCGTACTCGGTCGTCGCCTCGCCGAGGTACCAGACGTTGCCGCGCCGGTCCTGGGCGTACCAGTCGTCCGTCACCTCGACGAAGCGGCCGTTCTCGGTCACGACGTCGCGCACGACCCGGGCCGTGATCCCGTTGGCGATCAGCTTCGTCCGGTGCGTGACCTCGACCACCACCTTCTGCCTGGTGCCGTTCGGGTCCGTCTCGCGGTACACCCAGCGGCTCCCGGGCTTCATCGGCCAGTACGGGTTGTCGATCCGCGTGGTGAAGTCGGCGGGGTCGAGGTGCACCGTCTCGCGAGCCCTGCGGCAGCTGCCCGCCGAGCCCGGCGAGCGCGACGGCCGCGATCGTCGAACGGCGAGCAGCATCAGTCGGCGTCCTCGCGGAGCCCGCGTCGTCGGCCTCGGAGCGGAGGACGTCGAGGTTCTCGTCGAGGTGGACGTCGACCTGGCTGCCGTCGGCGCGCGTGACCTCGACCTCGTACGCGCCCTCCTCGTCGCCCGCCTCGGTCCCGGTCACCTTGCCGCCGCCGGTGTGCTCGAGCGCGATCGCGCTCGCCCGCTCGAGCGTCTTGCCGGTGATCGGCGTCTCGGTCGCGTCGTCGTCGCCGCCGCTTCCGGCCGTCGCGACCGCCGTGCCGCCGCGCGGCAAGGGCCGCGATCGCCACTGCGGCGATGACGGCGGTCTTGCGCTTGTCCTTCATGGTCTGCCTCCTTTCGGTCGCCTGCTGACGATCGCGAAGCTACGCCCGCCGCGCTGAGATCCCGCTGAGGGAGCCAGATGCGCACCGTGGCGCCCGCGGCCGGGACGATCTCCGCCCGTCCCCCGTGGGCCTCGGCGATCGTGCGCACGATCGCGAGCCCGAGCCCGGTGCCTTCGCGTCCGCGGGCGCCGTCGCTGCGGGCGAAGCGCTCGAAGGCGCGCCCCGCGATGTCCGGCCGAAACCCGGCCCGGCGTCCTGCACCTCGAGCGCCACGCCGCCGTCCGCGGCGGCGCGCGCGCAGACGGATCTCGCCCTCGCCGTGGCGCAGCGCGTTGTCGACCAGGTTGCCGAGTGCCTGGCGCAGGCGCAGGTCGTCGGCGTACAGCCGCGAGGTCCGGACGGGACGTCGACGACGATCGCACGCCCGCGCTCGCGCGCACGGTCGGCGAAGCGCCGGCGCACGCCCTCGAGCACGGCCTCCGCGGGGAGCGGCTCGCGGCGCAGCGGCAAGCGCTCCCGTCCCGGTCCGCGCCACGACGAGCAGGTCCTCCGCGAGCTGCGCCAGGTTGTCGCACTCCTCGACGGCGGCGACGAGCGCCTCGCGCACCCGCGGATCGTGCCCGCCGGCTCGCAACGCGCCCTCGAGCTCGGTCTTGATCACCGCGACGGGCGTCCGCAGCTCGTGGCTGGCGTCGGCCACGAAGCGCCGCTCGCGCTCGAGCGAGCCCGTGCAGCCGCTCGAGCATCTCGTTGAGCGTCGTCCCGAGCCGGTGGACCTCGTCGTGGGCGGCGGGCAGCGGCAGGCGATCGTCGTCGTCGCCGAGCGAGATCTCGCCCGCGCGGCGCCGCATCGCCTCGATCGGCCGCAGCCCGGCGGCCGCGAGCGCGTACCCGACCAGCGAGGCGATCAGCACCGCGATCGGGCCGCCGACGGCGAACGAGGTCACGAGCCCGGCGAGCGTCTCGTCGCGGTCGTCGAGCGACTGGCCGACGATCACGACCGTCCCGTCCCGTCCTGCCGGGCCAGGACGCGCGCCTCGCCCTCGATGCCGGGCACGCGCATGTCGGTGCGCACCTGCTCCCGCGCGACGCCTGCAGCTCGCCCGCGTCGAGCACGACGGCGGTCGCCCCGCCCGCGCTGTCGAGCAGCTCGCCGTCCTCGCCCACGACGCTGGGCGAAGCCCTCCTCACCGTCGCCCGACCGCGCCCGCGGACGGCCGCACCGGCCGCGGCCACCGCGGCCGCGCGCGCCTCCAGCCCGGCCGTCACGCTCTCGTCCAGGTCGGCCTGCAGCCGCAGGTAGACGAACAGCGCGGCCGCCGCCGTCAGCAGCACCATCGCCAGCGCGAAGGTCG
Source organism: uncultured Solirubrobacteraceae bacterium (assembly GCA_963843485.1). Classification (GTDB taxonomy): domain Bacteria; phylum Actinomycetota; class Thermoleophilia; order Solirubrobacterales; family Solirubrobacteraceae; genus DASSUW01. The sequence goes on from CAWJKK010000007.1 coordinate 123,332, forward strand.
CGGTCAGCCGCAGCCGGATCGAGACGCGGCTCACCCGCGGCCGCCGTCGGCCCGCAGCCGGTAGCCGACGCCGCGCACGGTCTCGATCGACTCCACGCCGAACGGCCGGTCGATCTTCTCGCGCAGGTAGCGCACGTAGACCTCGACCACGTTCGAGCGCTGCCCGTAGCCGAGGTCCCACGCCGCGTCGAGGAGCTGCAGCTGCGTGAAGACCTGGCCGGGGTGGCGCATGAACGTCTCGAGCAGGCCGAACTCGCGCGCCGAGAGCTCGATCGCGTCGGTCACCGCGGCGCACCTCGCGCGTGGCCGGGTCGAGCCGCAGGTCGCCGACCTCGAGCTGCACCGGCCGCTCGACCGCCCCGCGCCGGACCAGCGCGCGCAGCCGGGCGAGCAGCTCGGCGAGCGAGAACGGCTTGGTGAGGTAGTCGTCGGCGCCGCCGTCGAGACCGCGCACGCGGTCCTCGACGGCGTCGCGCGCGGTCAGCATCAGCACCGGCACCCAGTTGCGCTGCAGCCCGCAGGCGCCGGCAGGTCTCGAACCCGTCGAGCCCCGGCATCATCACGTCGAGGACGACCGCGTCGTACGCGGTCGCCCCGGCCATGCGACAGCGCGTCCTCGCCGCCGCGCGGCCAGGTCGACGACGACGCCCTCGAAGCGCAGCCCGCGGCGGATGGCGGCCGCCATACGAGCGTCGTCCTCGACGACGAGCACCCTCATGCCGTCAAATGATGCTCCCCGACCTGAGACCTCGCTGAGAACGCTCGCCGATCAGCGCCTGAGCACGACGCGGCGCGTGATGCGGCGGACGTTCCCGTCGCCGTCGACGAGCCGCAGCTCGACCGTCGCGGTCACGCTGCCCTTGCCCCGCTCGAGCGCCCGCGCCAGCTTGCGGCCCGGCTTCAGGCGCAGCGTGCGGGTGCTCTCCGCGCCGCAGCCGGAAGCTGCCCGCGGCGAGCACGCGGCGGCCGAGCCGCAGCCTGCGCGCGACCGAGCGCGAGACGACGATCCGCGCCGTCCCCCGGGCCGCCTCGCTGCTCGTGAGCCGGAGCGCCAGGCCGCGGCCGGCGAAGCGCGCCAGCGGCATCCGCTTGGCCACCGCGGCGAGGCGGTAGGTCGCCGGCGGGTCGGGCGGAATGGGCGTGACGATCGGCGGGCCGTCACGAGCCGCCCTTCGGCGGCGGCGAGCCCGGCGGATCTTCGACCGGCGGCGCGAGGATCGTGAACGCGACCGCCCGCGCGTCGGACACGTTGCCGGCGACGTCGGTCACGCGGTACTGCACCGTGTGGTAGCCGGGCGCGCTGACCGTGAACGGCGTCGCGTAGCCGGTCCAGGCGCCGCCGTCGAGCGCGTACTCGACGTTCGCCACCCCCGAGCCGCCCGCCTCGTCCGCGCCCGCCAGCGTCACCGCGACCGGGCCGGTGTACGCGCCGTCGTCGCGCCGCGGTCCGTCGAGCTCCGCCGTGCCGGTCGGCTTCGTCGTGTCGGCCGGCGGCAGGTCGGCGCCCTTGATCTGGACGCTGCGGTACGTGACGTCGCGCCCGGCACCGTCGTTCTGGATGCCGACGAAGCCGGTCGCCGGGTCGCGCTCCGGATGCGGCGACGTGTACTCGTTGACCACGACGCCGTTGATGCGCACGGTGATGTGCTGGCCGTCGACCTCGACCTCCATGACGTTCCACTCGCCGTGCGGGTTGACCGCTTCGTCACGCGCCGCGTTCGGCTCCTGGAACGAGTAGATCGCGCCGGTCGTCCGGACGCGCTCGTCGGTCGGGTCGATCTGGATCTCGTAGCCGTTGCTGACCGGGTGCCAGGGGTCGTCGCCCGGGTCCGGGAAGCCGATGAACACGCCCGAGTTGTCGTCGTCGGAGTAGATCTTCCACTCGGTGCGGATCGTGTACGGGCTCTCGAGCTGCTCGGCCGCGTACCAGAGCAGGCCCATGCCGCCCCAGGCGTCGATCGTGCACTCGTCGGAGGGGCGCAGGTCGAACCCGCCGGGCCCGGCCATCTTCCAGCCGGCGAGGCTGTCGACGGTGCCGTCGTAGATCGCGCGGTAGCCCGCCTCGGGCTCGACCGGCTCGCAGTCGTTGTCGACCAGCGTGACGTTGGCGGTGCCGGGGGTCGAGCTGTTGCCGGCGTTGTCGGTGGCGCGGTAGCGCACGGAGCGCGCGCCTTCGCCGGTCACCTCGACCGGGCCCTCGTAGGGCTGGAACGCGCCGTCGCCGATCGCGTACTCGATCGTGTCGACGCCGGAGCCGCCGTCGCTCGCCGTGATCGTGACCTCCGCGCGGCCCAGGAAGGCGCCGGTCGACGTCGGCAGGCCGTCGGACGCGGCGCGCACGGTCGGCGCCGTCGTGTCCTCGCCCGGCTCGCCGCCGTCGCCCTCGAGGTGGAACCAGTCGAACGCCGCGGTCGTGATCTCGCTGTCGTCGTTGGTGGTCGCGAACACCCCGACCCGCGGCGCGCTGAAGTCGCCGATCGCCTGCTGGCGGCCGACCGTGGTCCAGCTCGTGCCGTCGGTCGAGTAGGCGCCGGTGACCGTCCCGCCGCTGTGCGTGAGCCGGAGCTGGAACGTCGTCGGGAAGCCGGCCGGCAGGCCCGGCGTGCGGTCCTGACCGCTGTCGAAGTTCGGCTGCCCGGCGTGCTCGCCGAAGAACTCGAACCACTTCTCGCCGGTGCGGCCGATGTGGCCGAGCTTGACGTAGTCGTCGTCACCGGCGTAGACGATCATGCCGGCCTGCTCGCTGCCGCCGGTGGCGTCGATCGTGACCTCGGTCGTCGCCTCCCAGTCGCCGCCGGGCGCGCGCTGCACCACGATGTTGTCGACGTCGTTGCCGCCGCTGCCGTAGAGGTCGCCGTTGGTCGTGGTGATGCGCAGCGCGCCGTCGGCCAGCTCGAGGTTCTCGTCGACGCGGTCGACGACCTCCCACGGGCAGCCGAGCTCGTCGCCGTCGAACTCGTCGTCGCCGCCGGTGCTCGTGCCGCCCTCGATCTGCACCCAGTCGAACGCGGCCTCGCTGACCTGGTCGGGCTCGTTCGTCAGCGCCATCAGGCCGATCTGCGGGTCGGTGAGGCCGGCGGCCGGCGCGGGACGGCCGACCGTGGTCCAGGTCTCGCCGTCGGCCGAGATCTCGCCGGTCAGCTCGTCGCCGGACTTCGTGAGCCGGAGCTGGAACGTGTTCGGGAACGACGCCGGGAGGTTCTCGCTGCGATCCAGCGTCCCGTCGAAGCGCGGCTGCCCGGCGGTCTCGAGGATGAACTCGGACCAGCGCGCGCCGTCGCGCCCGATCAGGTTCAGCTTGAGGTAGTTGTCGTCGTCCGTGTAGAGCACGATCGCGGCCTGGCGGCTGCCGCCCGCGGCGTCGATCGTCACCTCCGTCGTGACCGTGAAGTCACCGGACGGGGCGGTCTGCGTGACGATGTTGCTGACCGGCGTGCCGGCCGACCAGAGGTCGCCGTCCTCGGTCGTGATGCGCAGCGCGCCGTCGGCGACGCGCAGCGTCGCCGGGTTGCGGTTGAGCACGTTCCAGACGCCCTCGTCGAGCGCCGTGCCGTCGAACTCGTCGGACGCGGTCGGCGCGCAGCCGGGCTCCTCGGGCTCCTCCGGCTCGCAGCCCGTGGGCTCGAGTCCGGCGGCGTACTGGATCCCGCCGAGCAGGTGGGCGCGGTACGCGGGCTCGGAGAACGACGCCTCGGTGTGGCCCATGCCCGTGTACCAGGCACGGCCGCCGTCGAACTCGTGGTACCAGGCGATCGGGTGGTCGGCACCCATCGCGCCGCCGCCCGGGCTGTAGGAGGACTCGTCGAGCGTGGCGAGCACGTTGACGTCCGGGCGCGGGTTGGCGCGGTAGTTGTACCACTCGTCGAAGCGCGCCCATTCGGCCGGGACGCACGCCGTGGAGGGGTGCTCGGCGTCCTCGACGTCGACCGTCGCGGTCTGGTTCGCCGGGTGGCTGTTGAAGTACGCGCCGACGAGGTCGCCGTACCAGCCCCAGTCGTACTCGGTGTCGGCCGCGGCGTGCACGCCGGCGTAGCCGCCGCCGGCCTGGATGAAGTCCTCGAACGCGGTCTGCTGCGCCGCGTCGAGCACGTCGCCGGTGGTCGAGAGGAACACGACCGCCTCGTACTCGGCGAGCTTGGCCGCGTTGAACTGCGTGGCGTCCTCGGTCGCGTCGACGGCGAAGCCGTTGGCGGCGCCGAGCGACTGGATGGCCGCGATCCCGGTCGCGATCGAGCTGTGCCGGAAGCCTGCCGTCTTCGAGAAGACGAGCACCTTCGGATCGGCGGTCTGCGCGCCCGCGGGCGCGGCCGTGACCAGCAGAGACGACACGAGCGCCACGAGCAGCGCGAGCGTGAGCGGACGGCGCACTTCTTCCTCCCCCAGAGCAGTTCTCAATCCCCGAAGACCGGAAGCTACACGTCTTCTGCGTAGATTGCAGCAAAAGTTCTTGGCCACTACGGTCAGCGCCATGGAGGCGGTGCTCCTCTGCGGCCTACAGGGCAGCGGCAAGACGACGCTCTACCGCGATCGCTTCGCCGCCACCCACGTGCACGTCAACCTCGACGAGCTGCGCACGCGGCCGCGCGAGGCGGGGCTGCTCGAGCGCTGCCTGGAGGCCGGGCTCGCGTTCGTCGTCGACAACACGAACCCGACGCCGGCCGACCGCGCCCGCTACGTCGACCCCGCGCGCGCCGCCGGCTTCAAGGTCGTCGGCTACCTGGTCGAGGCCGACCCGGGGGTGGCGGTCGCGCGCCGCGCCGGCCACGTCGTCGGCGCGACCGCGCGCAGGCTCGTCCGCCCCGTGCCCGAGGAGGGATTCGACGAGCTCTGGCACGCCACGGCGGCGCCCGGCGGCGGCTGGCGCATCGAGCCGCTGCTCAGCACGCCGCCGCTCTTCTAGCGGGCGGCGACGTCGGCCAGCGCGTCGTCGATCGCGGCGACGGTGTCGTCGCTGAGCCGGATGCCCGCGGCCTTCACGTTGTCGTGCACCTGCTCAGGCCGGGTCGCGCCGATGATCGCCGACGCCACGTTGGGCTGGCGCAGCACCCACGCGAGCGCCAGCTGCGCCATCGACAGCCCGGCCGCCTCGGCGATCGGCACGAGCCGCTGGACGGCCACGAGCGTCGCGTCGTCCATCAGGCGCCCGATGAAGCCGCTCATCTCCTTCGAGGTCGCGCGCGAGTCCGCCGGCGGCTGCTCGCCCGGCTTGTACTTGCCGGTCAGCACGCCCTGCGCGAGCGGCGACCAGACGATCTGCGAGATCCCGCTGCGCTCGCACAGCGGGATCAGCTCCGCCTCGGGGCCCCGCCACAGCGCCGAGTACTGCGGCTGGCTCGAGACGAACTTCGCCACGCCGGGCAGCTCGAGCGCCTCGCGGACGCGCTCCACGGGCCACTCGCTGAAGCCGATGTAGCGCGCCTTCCCCGCCTCGACGACCTCGGTCAGCGCGCCCATCGTCTCGGCGAGCTCGACGTCGTCGTCGTAGCGGTGGCACTGGTAGAGGTCCACGTAGTCGACCTGCAGGCGCTCGAGCGAGGCGTCGATCTGCTTGAGGATCTGGCCGCGCGAGAGCCCGCGGTCGCGCGCGCGACATCGGGAAGTACACCTTCGTGGCCAGCGTGTACGAGCTGCGGTCGTAGTCGCGCAGGATCTCGCCCCACGCCGTCTCGGACGCGCCGCGGCCGTAGACGTTCGCGGTGTCGAAGAACGTGATGCCGGCGTCGAACGCCGCGCGCGTGCAGGCCTCGGTCTGGTCGCGTCCCACGCCGCCCGAGTAGGTCAGCCAGGAGCCGAGCGAGATCGCGGAGACCTGGAGGTCGGAGTCGCCGAGCTGCCGGTGTTCCATGCTCATGCCCCCGGCTTCGTGATCATCAGGAAGATCGCGGCGATCAGCAGCAGGCCGGTCAGCGCGCCGAACGCGCCCTCACGGCGCGCCTGCGCCAGGTAGTCGTCCGACATCGTCACCGGGCCGTCGCCGGCGGCGGCGATCTCCTTCGCCGCCATCGCCTCGAGCCGCCGGTCGGTCGGGATGAAGTAGCCGCCGAGGATGCCGCCGAGCACGATCACGATCGCGAACGTGGCGCTGATCCAGAACGATCCGAAGCCCCAGTCGGCGTCGGCGGTCTGGTAGAAGCCGGTCGCGAGCACGACGAGGAGCGCGGGCTGGGCGAAGTTGCGGTTGATCGTCAGCTGCAGCCGGTGCACGTACGGGAGATGCCGCGGGTCGAGCTTCATCGCGACGGGGAACGTGACCGACTCCGCGAACGTCGCGCCGAAGCCGACGACGACGGCGGTGACGTGCAGGAAGACGGAGATGCTGTACGCGTCGATCGCTGCGAAGACCATGCGCGGCACCCTAGCGGTCGTTTAGACGGGCCTCAGGGACGGCGCCTAGCGTGCGGGCGAAGGGAAGTACCACGACGCCGTCTTCCGTCAGCACGGCTCCGCGCGATCGGAGCCCGGGAGGCGTGGCTCGGTCAGCCCGGGCTGGGAAACCTTCGACTGCTCTCGCGACCAGCCGGAGGTTCACATGACCCAGTCCATCGAAGCCGGTGCCCTGCTGTGGGCCGGCCTGATCGCCTTCCTGGCCGTGATGGTGGTGGTCGACCTGACGGTCGGCTCGGCGCGTCGTTCGATGACGCTGCGGCGGGCCGCGGTGTGGAGCGCCGTCTGGATCGCGCTCGCCGTGCTCTTCGGCGCGGGCCTGTGGGCGCTCGAGGGCGCCGAGGTCGGCCGCTCGTTCTTCGCCGGCTACGTGATGGAGAAGGCGCTGTCGCTCGACAACGTCTTCGTGTTCACGCTGATCTTCGCGGCGCTGGCGGTGCCGCGCGAGGAGCAGCCGCGGATCCTGCTCTGGGGCATCCTGATCGCGCTGGTCCTGCGCGCGATCTTCATCTTCGCCGGCGCGGAGGCGCCTCGCGAGCTTCAGCTGGGTCGCCTGGCCGTTCGCCGCGCTGCTCGCCTGGACGGGCTGGCGGATCCTGCGCGCCGGCGACGCGCACGACGACGGCGCGCGGATCGTCGACCGCATCCGGCGGCGCTGGCCCGGCATGAAGCCGGCAGTCGCCGCGCCTGGTGGCGATCGCGCTCGCCGACGTCATCTTCGCCGTCGACTCGGTCCCGGCGATCCTCGCGATCACCACCGACACCTTCGTCGTCTTCGCCGCCAACGCGTTCGCGCTGCTGGGCCTGCGCGCGCTGTTCTTCCTCGTCGCCGGCGGCGTCGCGCGCTTCGCGTACCTGCAGGCTGCGCTCGGCGTGCTGCTGATCGGCATCGCCGGCAAGCTCGTCCATGGCGAGCTGACGGGCGAGAAGATCTCGACCGGGCTCACGCTCGGCTCGATCATCGGCGTGCTCGCCGTGGCGATCGCGGCCTCGATGATCGCCGAGCGCCGGCAGGCGGCTCGCGCGGCGCTCTAGGCTCCTGGCCGTGATCGTCGTCGACGGCAAGGAGGTCCTCACCGAGCTCGGCGAGCTCGTCGATCCCGCGCACAGCGCGCTGCTGGTGGTCGACATGCAGCGCGACTTCTGCGAGCCGGGCGGCGCGTTCGACCGGCTCGGGATCGACCTGTCGATGTACCCGCCGGTGATCCCGCGGATCGCCGGCCTGGTCGCGGCCGCGCGCCGCGGCGGCGTGCCCGTCGTGTTCGTGCAGATGACCGTGCTGCCCGGGCGGCGCAGCGAGTCGCCGGCGCAGATCCGCTTCAACATGCGGCTGCACGCGCGCCACGCGGGCGAGCCCTTGGCCTACGCGCTCGAGGGCTCGCCGGGCCACGAGATGCTGCCCGAGCTGGCGCCCGAGCCCGGCGACCTCGTGGTGCGCAAGTACCGCTCGAGTGCCTTCTGGGGCACGAACCTCGAGCTGCTCCTGCGCAGCAACGGCATCCGCTCGGTCGTCGTCTGCGGCTGCACGACCGAGGGCTGCGTCGAGTCGACGGCGCGCGACGCGCTGTTCGCCGACCTCTACGTCGTGCTCGCCGAGGACGCGGTGGCCAGCGACGACCGCGCGCAGCACGAGGCCTCGCTGCTGCTGATGCGCAACCGGTTCGACGTCGCGTCAGCGCTGCAGATCTCCGCCTGCTGGCCGATAATCGAATAATCCGATCCGGTTTAGTACATTAGGTCGCGATGGCGGCGACGCTCTCTCCCCCGGAGGCCGAGCACCTGGACGCAGCAGAGGTCCTGGAGCTGATGGTCGAACGCTTCCACCCGCGCCTCACCGTGGCCTGCTCCTTCCAGAAGGAATCGGCCGTGATCCTCGACCTGCTGCTGAAGATCGCGCCCGACGCGCGGGTCTTCACGCTCGACACGCACGTCCTGTTCCCGGAGACCTACGAGACGTGGCGGCGCGTCGAGGAGCGCTACGGGATCGAGGTCGAGGTCTTCCAGGGCCCGAGCCTCGGCCGCCAGGCCGACCAGCACGGCGACCGGCTGTGGGAGCGCGAGCCCGACCGCTGCTGCGACCTGCGCAAGGTCCGCCCGCTCGAGCGCGCGCTCGCGGGCGTCGACGCCTGGATCTCCGGCGTCCGGCGCGACCAGGCGCCGAGCCGCGCCGGCACGGCCAAGCTCGCCTGGGACGCGCGCCACGAGCGCTGGAAGGCCAACCCGCTGGCCGACTGGACCGAGAAGGACGTCTGGGGCTACATCTCCGCGCACGACCTGCCGTACAACCCGCTGCACGACCGCGGCTACGCCTCGATCGGCTGCACGCACTGCACCAAGCCCGGCGCCGGCCGCGACGGGCGCTGGACCGGCTCGGAGAAATCCGAGTGCGGGCTGCACTCCTGAGCTAGCCTGGCGGCCACGTGCCGACCGTCGAGGGCCTGCAGTTCGGATACGCGCTCCACGAGCTCCCGCCCGGGCGGCTCCCGTTCCGCCGCTGGCGCTGGGAGCTGTGGCACGGCGCGACGCTCGTCGCCGCCGGCTGGCGCGTCTCGCGCCCGCAGGCCGGCCGCGCCCTGCGCGCGGCGGCGGCGGAGTTCGGGCACCGCATGTTCGGCCTCCCGGTTCCGCCGCGCGAGCCGCGCCCGGCGCCGCAGGACCTGCTTCCGGGCAGCGCCGAGCGCGTCGCGATCGGGCCCGTGACCTGCCTGCTCGTGCCGCGCGCGCTGCAGGTCGCCTAGCTCTCGCCGAGGGCGAGCCAGACGATGCCGACGGCGATCAGGCCGATCGGGAGCAGCCGCGTGAGCGCGGCGGACTCGCCGAACAGCACGATCGCGGCGAGCGCCGCGCCGACCGCTCCGGTGCCGGTCCAGACGGCGTAGCCGGTTCCGACCGGCAGGTCGCGCAGGGCGAGCGCGAGCAGGCCCATGCTGGCCACGACCGTCACCGCGAACAGCAGCGTCGGGCCGAGCTTGGAGAACCCGTCGGACTCCTTCAGTGCGAGCGCCCAGACGGTCTCGAGCGCGCCGGCGACGAACAGGATGACCCAGGCCATGAGTACCTCCGTGGGCACGCCGTCGTCAGACCGGGTACGGCGCGCAACTCGTCCGGGAACGGCGCGAACGGCGCCGCTCACCTACAACAACACCGCACTGCGGCGCTGGTTACGCCAGTCCCGCGTCGTGCGCGAGCAGCGCGATCTGGACGCGGTTGTTGAGCTCGAGCTTGGTCAGCAGGCGCGAGACGTGCGCCTTGACGGTGGCGACGCTCATGTAGAGCGCGGCGGCGATCTCGGCGTTCGATTGCCCCTGGCCGAGCGCGACCGCGACCTCGCGCTCGCGGTCGGTGAGCCGCTTCAGCAGCTCGACGGCGCGGGCGCGGCGGGCGTCCAGCCCGTCGCCGGCGACGTGCGTGAGCAGCCGCCGCGTGACCGCCGGCGACAGCATCGCCTCGCCGGCGGCGACCAGCCGCACCGCTCGCACGATCTCGGCCGGCGCCGTGTCCTTGAGCAGGAAGCCGCTGGCGCCCGCGCGCAGGGCGCGCAGGACGTGCTCGTCGGCCGAGAAGGTCGTCAGGACGATCACCTGCGGCGCGTCCTCGCGCGCCCGCAGCCGCTCGGTCGCCTCGAGGCCGTCGACGTGCGGCATCCGGATGTCCATCAGCACGATGTCGGGCCGGAAGGCGTCGACGGCCGAGGCGACCTCGGCGCCGTCGGCGGCCTCGGCGACGATCCGGATGTCCTCGGTCCCGCCGAGCATGATCTGCAGCCCCGCGCGCACGAGCGCGTCGTCGTCGACGATCAGGACGTCGATCATCGCGGCCACGGCAGCCACGCCCAGAGCCGGAAGTCGCCGTCGTCGGTGCGGCCGTGCTCGATCCGCCCGCCGGCGAGCGCGACCCGCTCGGCGAGCCCGACGATGCCGGTGCCGGCGCCCGGGATCCCGGCCGCCCCGCCGCCGATCGGCAGCCGGTTGCGCACCTCGACGGTCAGCCCTTCGCCGGGCGCGCCCGCGACCGTCACCGCGACGGCGGCCCCGCGCGCGTGCTTGCGCGCGTTCGTGAGGCCCTCCTGCACGACGCGGTAGCCGGTCCGGCCCACGTTCGCCGGCACGGCCTCGGGCTCCTCGACGTCCAGCCGCACCGCCATGCCCGCGCCGCGCGACTCGCCGACGAGCGCGGGCAGGTCGGCCAGCGTCGGCTGCGGGCGCTCCGGCGTGTCGCCGCCGTCCTCGCGCAGCACGCCGATCACCTCGCGCAGGTCCTCGAGCGCCTCGTGCGCGGTGTCGCGGATCACGCCCGCGGCGCGCGCGACCTCGGCCGGCGGCGCGTCGCCGCGGAACTCGAGCGCGCCGGCGTGCAGCGACAGCAGCGAGATCCGGTGCGCGAGCACGTCGTGCATCTCGCGCGCGATCCGCGCCCGCTCGGACGCCTTCGCCTGCTCGACCCGCAGTTGCTGCTCGGCCTCCGCGCGCAGCGCGCGGTCGCGCAGCGAGAGCACGAGCTGGCGGCGCGCGCGCACGACCATCCCCCACGCGATCACGCCGCCGGTGACGAGCACCGCGAGGCTCGCCTCGAGCAGGAAGCTCGTCGAGTCGTCCGGGTGCGTGGCCGTGTAGATCGGGAACGTCGGGATCGTCAGCAGCGCGACGAGGAAGACCTTCGAGGCCGGGCGATGCACCGCCACGGTGAACAGCGCGAACGCCGCCGCGAAGGCCGCCAGCGACGAGATCGCGCTCGTCAGGCCGAGCGCGATCGCGACGCCGACCGGCCAGCGCCGCCGCAGCCAGAGCGCCAGCAGGGCGACGCAGCCGACGGCGAAATCGATGTTCAGCACCGCGCGCGAGACCTCGGTGCGCGCCTCCTCGGCGCCGAACAGCAGCAGCCCGCACCCGGCGCACAGGACGAACGCGACGATGTCGACCATCCAGTCGCGCATCGTGCGCCGCAGGCGCGTCGTGTCCGGGTCCACGTCCGGCCGCGGGACGAGGACCGCCGGCAGCAGCCGCGGATGGTCAGGATCGGCGATCAGCGTGCCCATCGTCCGCCCAAGGGTATGGCCCGCGCGCGCGCGTGCCCACCGACCGAGGTCGATCCCCGCATCGACCTTCGTAGCCCGTCGATCGGCTGTGCGACATCGCCCTTCGGCCGCTGGCGGGCCGGCGCCCGGCGGACGATCCTCGGGCCATGACCGCGTTCACCTCCCCCTCGCTCTCGCGCCTGACCGCGATCGAGCTCCGCAAGCTCGCCGACACGCGCTCGGGGCTGTGGCTGCTGATCGCGGCCGCGCTCGTCGCGGCGAGCATCGTGGCGCTGGTGGTCGCCGTCGGCGACGCGAGCGACCGGTCGCTCGACAGCCTCGTCGATGCGACCGTCGGGCTGACGAGCCTGCTGCTGCCGATCGTCGGCATCCTCGCGGTCACCGGCGAGTTCTCGCAGCGCACCGCGCTCGTGACGTTCACGCTCGTGCCCCGGCGCGAGCGGATCGTGATCGCGAAGCTCGCCGCGGGCGTGCTGCTGGCGCTCGCGACCTCGGCCGTCTGCGTCGTCATCGCCGCGGTCGGCACCGCGATCGCGGACGGCGCCTGGACCCTGTCCGCCGGTGCGCTGGCCGGCCCGGTGCTCGACCAGGCGCTGGTGGTGCTGATGGGCGTCGCGCTCGGGCTCGCCGTGATGAACTCGCCGGCCGCGATCGTGCTGTTCTTCGTGCTGCCGACCTCGGTCGGCGTGCTGACCGAGCTGGTCGGAGCGCTCGAGGGCGCCGGCGACTGGATCGTCACGTCGGTCACGTTCGCCGCCCTGCTGCAGGGCGACGCGTCGGGCGCGGACTGGGCCCGGCTCGCGGTCAGCGCCGCGATCTGGCTCGGGATCCCGCTGCTGATCGGGCTCGCGCGCCTGCGCCGGCACGAGCTCGCGTGACGGCCCTCGACCTTCGTCGCCCCGGAATCGACCTCAGGCGGATGGACGCCGTCCGTCCCGGCGACGATGCTGCAGGCATGATCGAAGTGACCCAACTGACGAAGCGCTACGGGAGCCAGATCGCGGTGAACGACGTGTCGTTCCGCTGCGAGCCCGGCACCGTGACCGGCTTCCTGGGCCCGAACGGCGCCGGCAAGTCGACCACCATGCGGATGATCTGCGGCCTGACGCCGCCGACCTCCGGGTCGTCGCTCGTCCTGGACAAGAACTACAAGCGGATCCCGAACCCGGGCCGCGAGATCGGCGTGCTGCTCGACGCCTCCGCCCAGCACGCCGGCCGCACCGGCCGCGAGGTGCTGCGGCTGAGCGCCGACCTGATGGGCGTCGACCGCAGCCGCGTCGGCGAGCTGCTGACGCGCGTCGGCCTGTCCGAGTCCGCGGCCAAGAAGCGCGTCGGCAAGTACTCGCTCGGCATGCGCCAGCGGCTCGGCATCGCCCACGCGCTGCTCGGCGACCCGCGCGTGCTGATCCTCGACGAGCCCGCCAACGGGCTCGATCCCGAGGGCATCTTCTGGATGCGCAAGCTGCTGCGCGACTTCGCCGACCGCGCCGGCACCGTCCTGCTCTCCTCGCACCTGCTGCGCGAGGTCGAGGCGGTCGCCGACGACCTCGTCGTGATCGGCAACGGCCGGATCGTCGCCCAGGGCAGCAAGGCCGAGCTGCTCGCGGCGGCCGGCACCGTGGCCCGCGGGGTCGACACCGAGGCCCTGCACGCGGCCATGACCGCCGCCGGGCTCGAGGCGACCTCCGGCTCCGACGGCGCGCTGCTCGTGGATGCCGATCCGGAGGCCGTCGGCCGCGCCGCGGCCGCCGCCGGCGCCATCCTCACCGAGCTGCGGCCCGCCGACAGCGGCGGTCTCGAGCAGCTCTTCCTGTCCCTGACCGGCACCCCGCAGCCGGACGCCGAGCCCGACACCCAGGAGGCGATCGCGTGAGCGCCCTCGCTGCCGGCGCGCCGTTCCGGCGCCCCTCGCTGCCGCGGCTCAGCCGCGTGGAGCTGCGCAAGATGGTCGACACGCGGGCCGGCTTCTGGCTGCTCGCGATCGTCGCCCTGCTCGCCGTCGCGGTCCCGGTGATCGTGCTGATCGCCGGCGACGCGGAGGACAAGGCGTTCAGTTCGCTGCTCAGCGGCACCACGTTCGCCACCTCGATCCTGCTGCCGATCGTCGGCATCCTGGCCGTGACCAGCGAGTGGTCGCAGCGCACCGCGCTGTCGACGTTCACGCTCGTGCCCGAGCGCTGGCGCGTGATGGTCGCGAAGGTCGTCGCGGCCCTGCTGCTGGGCGTCGCGACGGTCGTGGTCTGCATCGTCGTGTCGCTGCTCGGCGCGGCGATCGGCGGCGAGATCGACATGAGCGCCTCGGCGATCGGCAGCGTGCTGCTGTTCCAGATGCTCGGCATGCTCGGCGGCTTCGCGCTCGGCGCGCTGTTCCTGAACTCGCCGATCGCGATCGTCATGTACTTCGCCCTGCCGACCGCGGTCGGCATCATCGGCGGGCTGATCGAGGCGTTCCCGGACGACTGGGTCGACACGAGCCAGACGTTCGAGCCGCTCGCAGAGAACGAGATGGCCGGCGGAGACTGGACGCGGCTGCTGGTCAGCTCGCTGATCTGGATCGCCCTGCCGCTGGCGCTCGGGATCATCCGGCTGCAGCGTGCCGAGGTGAAGAGCTCCTAGCAGGGGGCTACAGTTGGCGCTGTGAAGGTGTCACCGTGGGGCCGATTGGTCATCGTCTCGGCCCTGCTGGTGGCGGGGAGCGCCGCCGTGCTCGTGGGGTGGGACCTCGCGTCCCACCACGAGCGGCTCGTCTCGTATCCGGTCGGCGGCGCCGTCAGCCGCGTGGTGCTCGACGTCGACGACGCGGACGTGACCGTCGTCGGCGGCGGGCGCGCGACGCAGGTCGAGGTCAGCCGCCGCGAGGCCTACTCGTTCGGGCGGCCGGCCGAGACGCGCAAGACCGTCGAGTCCGGTGTCTTCACGGTCACCTCGCGCTGCCCGGAGGCGCTCCCGGACGCGTGTTCGGTGCGCTACCGCATCGTCGTCCCGGACAACGTGCCGGTCGACATCCAGACCGGCGCGGGCGACGTCCGCTTCCAGCGCTACCAGGGCTCGGCGAAGGTCAGCACGAGCGCGGGCGACATCGACGTCGAGGGCTTCTGCGGCTTCTCGCTGCAGGCCACCGCGGTCAGCGGCAGCATCGACGCGACCGCCGCCTGCCCGCTGCAGGAGCTCGCCCTGCGCTCGCGCACCGGGTCGGTGCACGCGGTCGTGCCGCCCGGCCGCTACGTGATCGACGCGCAGAGCGCGTCCGGCCGCCAGACGCTGCGCGGCATCGGCTCGACCGAGGACGCCCCGTTCACGATCCAGGCGCTGAGCTCGTCCGGCGACGTGCTGGTGGAGGGCCCGTGATCGGGACGCTCGAGCTCGACCGCCGGATCGCGCACGCGCGCGGCGTCCTGTCGTACGTCGCGGTCGCGTGCCTGATCACCTGCCTGGCGCTGCCCGCGCTGCTGGCGCCGAAGGCCGCGCGCTGGCTCGTGCGGCTGCACCGCCGCGCCGGCAACCGCTGGCTCGGCACCGGGCTGCCGCCGCTGCCCGAGCGCTCGCGCAAGCGCGTGGCGAGCCAGCTCGGCGTGCTCTCGGCGTGCGCGCTCGGCGCGCTGGCGGCGATCGTGCTGCCGATCGTCGTGGTCGGCTGGCTGCTGCGGCTCGGCGTCGAGGGCGTCGGCGACCTCGGCTCGATCGAGTACATCGGGCCCTGGGACTTCGGGCCGGCGCTCGGCGCCGTGCTGCTGGTGCTCGCGCTGCCGGCGCTCGTGCTCGTGCTCGCGACGCTCGACGGCCTGCACCGGCTGCTGCGGCGGCTGATCCGCGCCGCGCTCGCGCCGCGCGCGGTGCCGCCCGGCGAGCCGGTGCGCGAGATGCTCGCCGCCAGCCTCGGCGACCGCAGCGTGTCGATCGCCTACTGGCTGCCCGAGCGCGGCCGCTTCGTGGACGACACAGGCCGCCCGGTCGAGCTCCCGCGGCCCGGCAGCGGCCGTGCCTGGACGGCGGTCGAGCGCGACGGCCGCCGCGTCGCCGCGATCCTGCACGACGCCGAGCTCGACGCGAGCCCGCAGCTCGTCGAGGCGGCCGCCGCGGCCGCGTCGCTGGCGCTCGACAACGAGCGGCTGAAGGCGGACCTGCGCGCGCGGCTCGAGGAGCTGCGCGAGTCGCGCCTGCGGATCGTCGAAGCCGGCGACGCCGCGCGCCGCCGGATCGAGCGCAACCTGCACGACGGCGCGCAGCAGCAGCTCGTCGCGCTCGCGCTGCAGCTGCGGATGCTCAAGTCGCGCGCCGCCGACCCGGAGCTCTCACCGCTCTTCGACGCGCTCTCGGCGCAGCTCAACCAGGCGCTCGCGGAGCTGCGCGAGCTGGCCCGCGGCATCCACCCGACGATCCTCAGCGACCGCGGGCTCGGCCCCGCGATCGACGCCCTGGCGACGCGCGTCGACATGCCGATCGTCTCGCGCGTGTCCGTCGACCAGCGGCTGCCCGAGCGCATCGAGGCGGCGATCTACTTCGTCGTCGCCGAGGCGCTCACCAACGTGGCGCGCTACGCCCATGCCTCGAGCGTCCGGCTCGACGTGACGCTGGACGGCGCTGACGTGGTCGTGACCGTCGCCGACGACGGGGTCGGCGGGGTCGACCCCGACTCCGGCAGCGGCCTGCGCGGGCTGCAGGACCGGCTCGCCGCGCTCGGCGGCACGCTCGCGATCGAGAGCCCGCCGGGCGGCGGCACGCTGCTGCTCGCCCGGATCCCGCTGGCCAACGCCGAGGAGCTCGTGCGATGAGACGACTCACCCTGTTCCTGCTCGCGCTCGCACTGCTCGCCGGCTGCGGCGAGTCCGAGGTCGTCCGCGAGCCCGCGATCGTGGTCAGCGGCGGCGCGCCGCGCGCCCAGGAGCCCGCGACGCCCGACGGCGCGATCCGGATCGCCGTCGTCACGCACGGCCAGGCGTCCTCCCCGTTCTGGGCGATCGTCCGCAACGGCGTCGAGGCGGCGGCGCGGCAGATGGACGTGCTCGTCGACTACCAGGCGCCCGAGGTCTACGACATCGCCGAGATGCGACGGATGGTCAACGAGGCGATCGCCAGCCGGCCCGACGGCCTCGTGGTCTCGATCCCCGAGGACGGCATCGCGCGCTCGGTCCGGCGCGCCGTGCGCGAGGGCATCGCGGTCGTCTCGATCAACTCGGGCAGCGAGACCGCGCTCGGCCTCGGCGTGCTCGCCCACGTCGGCCAGCTCGACGAGCGCGCCGGGCGGCTCGCCGGCCGCAAGCTCGCGAAGGCGGGCGCGCGCAACGCGCTCTGCATCAACCAGCAGATCGGCAACGCCGGCACCGACGCCCGCTGCCGCGGCGTGACGGCCGCGCTGCGGGCCGCCGGCGGCCGCGCGCTCACCCTCGGCGTCGACGACCAGTCGGGAGCGACCGTGCGGCGGATCGCCAACGCGCTCGAGGGCAGCGAGATCGACGGCGTGGTCGCCGCCAACGCCACCACCGGCGCGATGGCCGCCGACGCCGTCGAGCTGGCCGCCCGCACCGGCCTCGTCACGGTCGGGACGTTCGACCTCAGCCCCGAGGTGCTGGTCGCGGTCCGCGACCGGCGGATCGCGTTCGCGATCGACCAGCAGCCCTACCTGCAGGGCTACTGGCCGGTGGCGATGCTGGCGCAGCGCGCGCGCTTCGGCCTGTTCGCCGAGGAGGGCGACGTGATCGCCACCGGGCCGAACTTCGTCGACACCACCGAGGAGGCCGAGCGGGCGATCGAGCTCGCGCGGCGCTCGATCCGCTAGCAACGGGGTATCCCTCCCTGCAACCGAGGGAGGAGAGAAGGCCATGTCCGGTCGTGCGCTGCTCGTGCTGGTCGTCACCGTGCTGGTCCTCGCCGCGCCTGGGGTCGCGGCGGCGGATCGCGACGCGCGGCACAGCCTGCGGGCGCCGGTGACCGACGAGAGCTTCTACTTCGTCATGGCCGACCGGTTCGAGAACGGCACGACCGCGAACGACGACGGCGGGCTCGGCAGCGACCGGCTGGTCTCCGGCTTCGACCCGACCCACAAGGGCTTCTACCACGGCGGCGACCTGCGCGGGCTGCTCGACCGCATCGACTACATCCAGGACCTCGGGACGACCGCGATCTGGCTCACGCCGAGCTTCAAGAACAAGGCGGTGCAGCTCGAGGACGGCCCGTCGGCCGGCTACCACGGCTACTGGATCACGGACTTCACGCAGATCGACCCGCACCTGGGCACGAACGCCGACCTGCGCGCGCTCGTGGAGGCCGCCCACCGCCGCGGCATGAAGGTGTACTTCGACATCATCACCAACCACACCGCGGACGTCATCGACTACCGCGAGGGCAAGCGCCCCGCCTACGTCTCCAAGGACGAGTCGCCGTACCGCGACGCCTCCGGCCGGGTGTTCGACGACCGCGACTACGCCGGCACGAACCGCTTCCCGGCGCTCGACCCCGACGTCTCCTTCCCGTTCACGCCGTTCAACCCGCCGGGCAGCGAGAACCTGAAGGTCCCGGCCTGGCTGAACGACGTCACGCTCTACCACAACCGCGGCAACACGACGTTCGTGGGCGAGAACTCGCTCTACGGCGACTTCTTCGGGCTCGACGACCTCTTCACCGAGCACCCGCGGGTCGTGCGCGGCCTGACCGACGTCTACAAGACGTGGATCCGCGACTTCGGCGTCGACGGCTTCCGGATCGACACGATGAAGCACGTCAACGACGAGTTCTGGCAGGCGTTCGCGCCCGACGTGCTCGAGTACGCGCGGCGCCAGGGCAAGCGCGAGTTCTTCATGTTCGGCGAGGTCTTCGACACCTCGCGGCCGTTCACGTCGCACTTCACGACGCGCGACGAGGTCCAGGCCGTGATCGACTTCCCGTTCCAGGCCGCGGCCCAGCGGTTCGCGGCGAGCTCGGGGCCGACCGACGACCTGCGGGCGTTCTTCCGGGACGACGACTGGTACACCGACGCGGACTCGAACGTCTACCAGCTGCCGACGTTCCTCGGGAACCACGACATGGGCCGGATCGGCCACTTCGTGCGCCAGGCGAACCCGGGTGCGGACGACGCTGAGCTGGTCGCGCGGCTGCGGCTCGCGCACGCGCTGATGTACTTCTCGCGCGGCAACCCGGTCGTCTACTACGGCGACGAGCAGGGCTTCGCCGGGCTCGGCGGCGACCAGTCGGCGCGCCAGGACATGTTCCCGAGCCAGGTCGCGGAGTACAACGCCGACGACCTGATCGGCACGGACGCGACGACGGCCGTGTCGAACTTCGACCGCCGGCATCCGCTGTACCGCTCGATCGCCGCCCTGGCGCGGACCGCCGAGCGCCATCCGGCGCTGCGCGACGGCGCGCACCAGCACCGCTGGTCGAGCGACGGGCCGGGCATCTACGCGTTCTCGCGGATCGACCGGCGCGAGCAGCGCGAGTACGTCGTGGCGCTCAACAACGCCGAGGCCGAGCGCACCGCCGCCGTCCCGACCTACCTCGAGCGCGCGGGCTTCGAGCGCGTGCACGGCGACGGCGAGCGGCGGCTGCGGACCGACCGCGGCGGGCGCCTCGAGCTCACCGTGCCCGCGCTCGGCGCGGTCGTCTACCGGGCCGAGCGGCGGCTCCCGCGCAGCCGCCGGGCGCCGGCGATCGCGCTCGACCTGCCCGCCGGGCCGCACCGCGACCGCGTCGAGGTCGGCGCCGACGTGGACGGCGACTCGTTCTACGAGGTGACGTTCCTGGCCCGCGGCGACCGCGGCCGCGGCGGCTGGCGGCCGATCGGCACCGACGACACGGCGCCCTACCGCGTCTTCCACGACATCGCCGACCGCCGTGCGGGCAGCCGCGTCGAGTACCGCGCGGTCGTGCTCGACAACAGCGGCAACACGCGCCGCTCCGGCGCGCGCGGCATCCGCGTCGCCGAGCCGGCGGTCGCGATCCAGACGCCCGCCGAGGGCGGCCGCGTGCGCGGCCGCGTCGCCGTCACCGCGTCGGTCGTCCCGGAGTCGGCCGACGACGTCGTGCGCTTCGAGCGCCGCGTCGCCGACGGCCCGTGGACGGACATCGGGACCGACAGCTCGTCGCCGTCGCCGTACACGGTCTACGACGACGTCTCGGCGCTCGGCGTGCCCGAGGGCACGCCGATCAGCTACCGGGCGACGCTGAACGGGCGCATCACCAGCGCCGTCCGCACGGCGCAGATGGGGCCGCCGCCGGTCACCACCGCGACCGTGCACTACCGGCGCCCGGCCGGCGACTACGGCCTCTGGGGCCTGCACCTGTGGGGCGACGCGATCGCCGGCGGCGTCGCGACCGACTGGAACGCACCACGCCAGCGGACCGGCACCGACGCGTTCGGCGCGGTCTACGAGATCCCGCTGAAGGACGACACGAAGGCGGTCAACTTCATCCTCCACCTGCCCGGGCGCGACGATGTGCCGGCCGGCCGCGAGCCGGGCGGCGACCGCTCGTTCGTGCCGCTCGACCACCCGCAGATCTGGCTCGTGCAGGGCGACCCGACGGTCTACACGGCGCCGCCGCCCTGAGCCTCGGCCACTGACTTGACCGGCCAGCCGTAGGCGGCCGAGATCCGGCCCGCGACGCCGAGCAGCGCCTCGGCGTCGCCGGGCTCGAGGTGGCGGCTGAAGCCCTGCTCGACGAGCTCGAGGTGGACCGGCAGCGCCGCCTCGAACGCGGCGCGGCCCTTCGGCGTCACGACCGCGTAGGTGGCGCGGCGGTCGTCGGCGGGCGTCTCGCGCGCGACGAGGCCCTCCTCCTCCATGCGGGCGATGATCCGCGTGGCGCCGCCGCGCGAGACGACCAGCTCGTCCGCGAGCTGGTTCATCCGCACGGGCCCGGCGCCCTCCGGGCACAGGTGCGCGAGCACGTCGAACCACGCCGCCGGCAGCCCGGTCCGGCGCTCCTGCTCGGCGGTCAGGTCCTCGAGCAGCCGCGCGTTCATCTTCGCCTGGGCGTACCAGGCCAGCCAGCGTTCGTCTCCGAGCATCCGGGCGGATTGTAGACGGGAGGGTTGACACGTCAACTGTCGGCTGTCAGGGTTCGCGGCGCAATCGTTGATCTCTCAACCCTTGCTGGCGAAATCCTGGAGGTCCTCCCCGTGCTCCCCGCTCCCCACCGCCCGGCCGGCTCGCCCGGCTCGCCGACTTCGCCTTCCGCCGCCGGCGGCTGGTGCTCGTGTCGTGGATCGCCGTGCTCGTGGCCGCGGTGGTGGCCGGCGGCGCGCTGCGCGGGGAGTGGTCGGCCGACTACGCGACGCCCGGCTCGGAGTCCAAGGCCGCGCAGGACCTGCTCGCCGAGCGCTTCCCCGAGCGCTCCTCGAACTCGTTCGACGTCGTGTGGGCGGCGCAGGACGCCGCCGCGCCGGCCGCGCGCGAGCGCGTCGACGCGTTCCTGGCCGAGGCGGCGACGCTCGAGGGCGTCGGCACGCCGCCGCCGGCCGCCGCGGCCGAGGTCTCGCGCGACGGCGCGATCGCCGTCGCCCGCGTGCCGCTGACGCGCGGCCCGGCCGAGGTGCCGATCGCGACCGGCGAGCGGCTGATCGAGCTGGCCGCGGCGCGAAGCCGGCGCCGGCGTGCGGCTCGAGCTCGGCGGCCAGGTGATCGGCAACGCGCAGCGCGGCGAGATCTCGTCCGAGACCGTCGGCTTCCTGATCGCGGCGCTGGTGCTGCTCGTGACCTTCGGCAGCGTCGTCGCCTCCGGCCTGCCGATCGCCACCGCGCTGTTCGGGCTCGGCATCTCGTCGGCGCTGATCGGCGTGCTCGCCGCGGTCGTCGACACGCCGGACTGGGGCTCGTCCGTGGCCGCGATGATCGGCATCGGCGTCGGGCTGGACTACGCGCTGCTGATCCTCACGCGCTTCCGCTCCGGGCTCGCGGCGGGGCTCGACGCGCGGGCGGCGACCGTCGGCGTCGATCGCCACCGCGGGGCGCAGCGTGCTCGTGGCCGGCACGACCGTGGTGATCTCGCTGTTCGGCCTGTTCGTCGTCGGTCTCCCCTACCTCTACGGCGTCGCGCTGGCCGCGATCCTGTCCGTGCTCGTCGTGATGGTCGCCGCGGTCACGCTGCTGCCGGCGCTGCTCGGCTTCGCGCGCGAGCGCGTGAACCGGCTGCGGATCCCGTTCACCGGCCGGCCGCCGGCCGATCCGGCACGCACGCCGGCCGCCCGCTGGAGCCGCGCCGTGCAGCGGCGCCCGTGGACGGCGATCGCGCTCGCGCTGATCGTGCTGGCCGTGATCGCCGCGCCGGTCGCGGGCCTGCGGATCGCCTATCCCGACCAGGGCAACGACGCGGCCGACACGACCACGCGCCAGGCGTACGACCTCGTCGCGCGCGGCTTCGGCCCCGGAGCCAACGGCCCGCTCGTGCTCGCGGCCGAGGTGTCCGCGGACGGTCGCGCGGCGCTCGACCGCCTGCCGCGGGAGCTGCGCGGCGTCGACGGCGTCGCGTCGGTCTCGCCCGTCGCCTACAACGCCGCCGGCGACGCCGCGGCGATCACCGTGATCCCGGTGACGTCGCCGCAGGACACGCGGACCGAGGCGCTGGTCGAGCGGCTGCGCGACGACGTGCTGCCGGCCGCGGGCGCCGACGTGGCGGTCGGCGGCGCGACCGCGATGGGCATCGACCAGAGCGCGGTGACCGCGGCGCGGCTGCCGCTGTTCATCGGCGTCGTCGTCGGCCTCTCGCTGCTGCTGCTGCTCGTCGCCTTCCGCTCGGTCGCGGTCGCGATCAAGGCCGGCGTCATGAACCTGCTGTCGGTCGCCACCGCGTACGGCGTCGTGGCGCTCGTGGCCGAGGGCGGCTGGGCCGGGCAGCTCGTCGGCATCGACACCCCGACGCCGGTGCCGCCCTTCATCCCGGTGATGATGTTCGCAGTACTGTTCGGCCTCTCGATGGACTACGAGGTCTTCCTGCTCTCCCGCGTCCGCGAGGCGTTCGACGCCGGGAGGGACACGCCGGGCGCCGTGACCGAGGGGCTGGCGCGCACGGCGCGGGTGATCACCGCCGCGGCCGCGATCATGGTCGCCGTGTTCGGGGCGTTCGCGCTCAGCGACCAGGTGTTCCTGGTGCTGATCGGCGTCGGCATGGCGACCGCGATCCTCGTCGACGCGACGATCGTGCGGCTCGTGCTCGTGCCCGCCGTGATGCAGGTGCTGGGCGAGCGCAGCTGGTGGATGCCGCGCTGGCTCGACCGGGTGCTGCCGCGGCCCGCTCTGGAGGGCGCGTG
Source organism: uncultured Solirubrobacteraceae bacterium (assembly GCA_963843485.1). Classification (GTDB taxonomy): domain Bacteria; phylum Actinomycetota; class Thermoleophilia; order Solirubrobacterales; family Solirubrobacteraceae; genus DASSUW01. The sequence goes on from CAWJKK010000007.1 coordinate 145,990, forward strand.
AGCCGCACGTTCGTCATCACCGGCGCGACCAGCGGGATCGGCCTGGCGGCGGCGAAGGAGCTCGCCTCCGCCGGCCACCGCGTCGTGCTCGCCGTGCGCAGCGAGGAGCGCGGCGCGCGCGCCGCGCAGGAGGCCGGCGGGCAGACCGAGGTCCGCCGGCTCGACCTCGCCGACCTCGCCTCGGTGCGCGCGTTCGCCGCGGCGTGGGAAGGCGACATCGACGTCCTGATCAACAACGCCGGGATCATGGCGGTGCCGGAGGAGCGCACCGCCGACGGCTTCGAGAGCCAGATCGGCACCAACCACCTCGGCCACTTCGCGCTCACCGGCCTGCTGCTCGAGCACATCCGCGACCGCGTGGTCACCGTCGCCTCGGGGGCGCACCGGATGGGCAAGATCGACGCCGAGGACCTCAACTGGGAGCGGCGCCCGTACAAGCGCTGGGGCGCCTACGGGCAGTCCAAGCTCGCCAACCTGCTGTTCACGCTCGAGCTGCAGCGCCGCTTCGACGCGGCCGGCGACCCGCGGCGCGCGCTCTCCGCGCACCCCGGCTACGCGTCCACGAACCTGCAGGGCCACACCGGCAGCCGGCTCCAGCACGCCGTCATGGCCGTGGCCAACGTCGTGATCGGCCAGAGCCCCGAGAGCGGTGCCCAGCCGACGCTCTACGCCGCGCTCCGGGACCTGCCGGGCGCGAGCTACGTCGGCCCTGGCGGCCCCGGCGAGCTCCGCGGGCGGCCGGCGCTCGTGGGTCGCAGCGCGGCGGCCTCGGACCTCGAGACCGCCGCGACGCTGTGGGACCTCAGCGAACGGCTGACCGGCGTGCGGTTCTAAAGGGGTCAGACCCCTTACTCGGCCGGCGCGAGATCGAGCGTGGCGAGCACGGCCTGGAGGATCCGGTCCTCGCCCGGCAGGGCGGCCAGCTCGAGGTTCTTCGCGTACGGCAGCGGCACCTCGGCCATGCCGACGCGCTCGACCGGTGCGTCGAGGTCGTCGAAGCACGCCTTCTGGATCCGCGCGGCGAGCTCCGCGGTGACGCCGTAGGAGGGCCAGCCCTCCTCGACGCAGACGACGCGGTTCGTCTTCTGCACGGACTTGGCGACGGTCTCGACGTCGAGCGGCCGCAGCGAGCGCAGGTCGACGATCTCGACGTCCACCTCGTGCTCGGACGCGAGCTTCTCGGCCACGTGGTGCGCGCGGACGGTCGCGAACGAGTGCGAGACGATCGTGATGTCCGAGCCCTCGCGGGCGACGTCGGCGCGGCCGATCGGCGTCAGGAACTCCGGGTCGAGCGGGACGTCGCCCTTCTCCTTGTAGATCGGGAGGTTCTCGACCACCAGCACCGGGTCGTCGTCGCGGATCGCCGACTTCAGCAGGCCCTTGGCGTCGGCCGGCGTGGCCGGGGCGACGACCTTCAGGCCGGGCGTGCCCGCGAACCAGCCCTCGAGCGACTGCGAGTGCTGCGCCGTCAGCTGGTTGCCGCCGCCGTTCGGCGTGCGGATGACCATCGGGCAGCCGACCTCGCCGCCGAACATCGTGCGCACCTTCGCGGCGTGGTTGACGACCTGGTCCATCGCGACGAGCAGGAAGTTGATCGTCATGATCTCGGCGATCGGGCGCTCGCCGCCCATCGCGGCCCCGACGGCGGCGCCGACGAAGCCCTCCTCGGAGATCGGCGTGTCGCGGATGCGCTCGGGGCCGAACTCGCCCATCAGGCCGGCGGTGACCTTGTAGGAGCCCTCGAAGACCCCGACCTCCTCGCCCATGATGAAGACGCGCTCGTCGCGCTGGAGCTCCTCGCGCAGCGCGAGGCGCAGCGCCTCGCGGTACGTCATGCGCTCGGTGCCGGTGGTCTTCGGCTCGTCGGCGACCGCGCTCATGAGCCGAGCCCTCCGTTGAACACGAGCTCCTCCTCGCCGAACGGGCTGCCCGGCTTCATGCGCGCGAACTGCCCGCCGGAGCCGGGGGCGTAGACGCTGCGGGCGAGCTCGGAGACGTCGGGCTCCGGGCTCTCGGAGGCGAACTTGACCGCGGCCTCGACGCGCTCGTCGACCTGCTTGTCGATCGCGTCCAGCTCCTCGTCGCCGATCCCGCTCTCGCGCAGCGCGGTGCGCACGCGGACGATCGGGTCGCGCGCCATGCGGTCGGTGATCTCCTCCTTCGTCCGGTAGGCGAGGCCGGCGTCGGCGACCGAGTGGCCGCGGTAGCGGTAGGTCACGACCTCGAGCACGGCGGGCTCGCGCGCCTCGCGGGCGCGCTTGAGCAGCCGGTCGGAGGCCTCGATCGTCGCCTCGAGGTCGTCGCCGTCGACGCGCTCGCCGTGCATCCGGAACGCGGAGGCGCGGCGGAAGATGTCCGGCTCGGCGGATGCGCGCTCGACGCTCGTGCCCATGCCGTAGCCGTTGTTGACGACGAGGAAGACGACCGGCAGGTGCCAGAGCGCGGCGAGGTTGAGCGACTCGTGCCAGGCGCCCATGTTGACCGCGCCGTCGCCGAGCTCGCAGATCACGGCCTGCTCCTTGCCGCGGCGCACGAGCGCCAGCGCGAGGCCGGTGGCGATCGGCAGCTGGCCGGCGACGATCCCCCAGCCGCCGTAGAAGCCGCGCTCGACGTCGAGCAGGTGCATCGAGCCGCCGCGGCCGTGCGCGCAGCCGTCGCGACGGCCGAACAGCTCCGCCATCACGGACTCGGGGGGTACTCCGCGCGCGAGCGCGAAGCCGTGACAGCGATAACCCGTCACGAGGATGTCGTCTTCCTGCATCGCGTGGGTCACGCCGACGGTGGCCGCCTCCTGCCCCGAGGACAGGTGGCAGTAGCCACCGATGCGGGCGGCCTTGTACTGGCGCTCGGACTCGGTCTCGAACACCCGGATGAGCACCATCTGCTCGTACAGGTCTCGCAGCTCGGCCGGCGACAGGGTCGCCGGTGCGGGCATCGTGCTCACTGACTCTCCTCCTCCTCGAAGTAGTCGGGGTGCTGCTCTCGGATGACCGGCAGGCCCGAGAGCACCATCCGCAGGTGGTGCCGCAGCGCGTGCTCGGCGGCGTCGGGGTCGTTGGCCGCGACCGCGGTGACGACCGCCCGGTGCTCCTCGATCATCTCGGCCAGGTAGCTGGGCATCGGCAGGCTCAGGTGCCGGACGCGGTTCAGGTGGCCCTGCGCGCGCTGGCTGAGCGACCAGGCGATGCCGTGGCCGCTGAGGTCGCAGAGCGTGCGGTGCAGGTCGTCGTCGAGCACGTAGAAGCGGTCGAAGTCGGCGGCCGCGCGCGTCTCGTCCTGCTGGGCGACGATCGCCTCCAGCACGGCGACGTCGCCCGGGCCGGCGCGCCGGGCCGCCTCGCGGATCGCGGCGCACTCGAGCGCCTCGCGGACGAACTGGGCGTCGCCGATGCCGGTCGCGCTGATCCGCGTCACGAACGTGCCGAGCTGCGGCACGATCGCCACCAGCCGGTCCTCGCTCAGGCGCTGCAGCGCCTCGCGGATCGGGGTGCGGCTGACGCCGAGACGGGCGGCCAGCTCGTTCTCGGAGATCTGGCGGCCGGGCTCGATCGAGGCGGTGACGATGGCGTCGCGCAGCACTCCGTAGACCTGCGTGCGGGCCGGTCCGCGGCGCGTGAGCGCCGATACGGGCAGGAGCGCCTCCATGTCCCCTTGAATACTTGCATACAAGCTTCCGGGCACATAAACCGTCATGCCCGCCGGAGGCCGCGCCGAATCGCCCGGCTGCGAGCTCAGCCCGCGAGCGTGCTGGCCAGGATCTCGCGGTGCGTCGGCTCGGCCTCGCCCTGGACGCTGCGGCCGGCGTCGCTGACGCACGCGTAGACGCCGCGACGGTCCTCGTCGCAGACGTCGCGGAAGGCCAGGCCGGCGCGCTCGAGCCGCCCGACCAGCCGCGAGAGCGCGCTCGGGCTGAGGTGGATCTCGTCGGCCAGCTCCTGCATGCGGCGCGACCCGTCGGCCGACTCGACGAGCCGCTGCAGCACCTCGAACTCGGTCAGCGAGAGGTTGTGACGCGCCTGCAGCGCGTGATCGAGCGCCCCGCTGACCCGCGCGTGCGCCGCCATCAGCTCGCGCCAGGCTTCGGTCTGGGAGGTGACGACCATGTGAGGACGATCTTACAAACTTGCATGGACAAAGCTTGCATACGCACGTATTGTCCACGGGCATGAGTTCCCCTCCCCATCAGATCGACCGCCTCACCGGCCGCGCGTGGGGCATCCTCTTCGTGCTGTGCGGCGCGGTCTTCCTCGAGGGCGTCGACGTCTCGATGCTCGGCGTCGCGCTCCCCGCGATCCGCGCCGACCTCGACATGTCCACGAGCGCCCTGCAGTGGGTCGTGAGCGCCTACGTGCTCGGCTACGGCGGTTTCGTGCTGCTGGGCGGGCGCGCCGCCGACCTGCTCGGCCGGCGCCGGATGTTCCTGCTGGCGCTCGGCGTCTTCATCGCCTTCTCCGGCCTCGGCGGCCTCGCCAGCGAAGGCTGGATGCTGATCCTGGCCCGCTTCGTCACCGGCGTCAGCGCCGGCTTCATGACGCCGGCGGCGCTCTCGATCATCACCACGACCTTCGCCGAGGGGCCGACGCGCAACCGCGCCCTGCTGGTCTACGGCGCCGCCGGCGCGGCCGGCTTCTCGCTCGGGCTCGTCGTCGGCGGGGCCCTGACCGAGATCGACTGGCGCTGGGTCTTCTTCGCGCCCGTGATCGCCGCCTCGGTGATCCTCGCGTTCGCGCTGCGGTTCGTGCCGCGCGGCGCGCCGCCGCCGCTGCGGACCGCCGGCGGGTTCGACCTGCCGGGCGCGCTGAGCATCACCGGCGCGATGCTGCTGCTGGTGTTCGCCGTCGTGCGCGCGCCGGACGTCGGCTGGGGCGCGACGATCCCGACGCTCGCCGCGGCGGCCGTGCTGCTGGCGGCGTTCGTCGCGATCGAGCGCCGCTCGCCCGCCCCGCTCGTGCGCTTCGGGATCCTGCGCTCGGCGCCGCTGCTGCGCGCGAACCTCGGCGCGATGCTGTTCATCGGCGCGTTCATGAGCTTCCAGTTCGTGCTCGTGCTGTACCTGCAGGAGCTGCGCGGCTGGTCGGCGCTGGAGACCGGCCTGGCGCTGCTGGTCGCCGGCATCGACGCGTTCATCGCGCCGACGCTGACGCCGCGGCTCGTGAGCCGCTTCGGCACCGTGCGCGGTCACGCTCGCGGGCACGCTGATCGCGGCGCTGGCGTACGCGCTGTTCCTGCCGCTCGGCGCGGACTGGACCTACGCGAACCTGCTGCCCTCGATGATCCTGCTCGGGCTCGCGTTCTCGCTCGCCTACGGCGCGCTGATGATCTCGGCCACCGACGGCATCGCCGAGGAGGAGCAGGGGCTGGCCGGCGGCCTGCTCAACGTGTCGCTGCAGTTCGGCGCGGCGTTCGGCCTGGCGGTCGTGACCGCGGTCAACGTGGCGGCGACCGAGTCGGGCTCTCCGGACGCGCTGCTCGACGGCTACCGCACGGCGCTCGTCGTCCCGGTCGCGGCGGCGGCGCTCGCCGCGCTCGTCACCGCGTCCGGCCTGCTGCGGCGGCGCGAGACCGTGAGCGAGGCGGCGGCATTGGTTCGCTAGACTAATTAGCCGTGCGAACCACTTCCACGGCAGATCTCGCGGTGCACCTGCGGATGACGATCGCCCGCACGGCGCGGCGGCTGCGTCAGGAGGCGGGGACGGACCTGTCCCCGTCCCTGACCTCCGCGCTGGCGACGATCGACCGCCACGGCCCGCTGACGCCGAGCGAGCTCGCCACGCGCGAGCGCGTGCAGCGGCCGACGGCGACCCGGATGCTGGCCCGGCTCGAGGAGTCGGGCCTCGTCGTCCGCACGCCCGACCCGCAGGACCGCCGCTCCGCCCTGCTCGCGATCACGGCCGAGGGCCACGCGCTGATGGAGGCGATGCGCAACCGCAAGACCGCGTTCCTCGTCCCGCGGCTCGAGGCGCTGACGGCGCACGAGCGCGACGTGCTGGCCGAGGCCGCCGACATCCTGGATCGGGTGCGCGACGCGTGAGTGCGGCCGTAAGCCGCACGTTCGCCTCCCTGCAGGTTCCGAACTACCGCCGCTACTTCGGCGGCCAGGTCGTCTCGATCACCGGCAACTGGATGCAGACGGTCGCCGAGATGTGGCTCGTCGTGCAGCTCACGGGCAACGGCGTGTCGGTCGGCATCACCGCCGCGCTGCAGTTCCTGCCGATCCTGCTGTTCGGCGCCTGGGGCGGCCTGCTCGCCGACCGGATCCCGAAGCGGCGGCTGCTCGCGGTCACGCAGGTGCTCGCCGCCGCCCCCGCGCTCGCCCTCTGGGCGCTGCGTCACGAGCGGGTCGGTCGAGCTGTGGATGGTCTACCTGCTGGTGTTCCTGCGCGGCTCGGTCAACGCGGTCGACAACCCCGCGCGCCAGAGCTTCGTGATCGAGATGGTCGGCGCCGGACCACGTCGTCAACGCGGTCTCGCTCAACTCGGTGATCGTGCACAGCGCGCGCATCCTCGGCCCGGCGGCGGCCGGCGCCGTGATCGCCGCTGTTCGGCGTCGGCCCGTGCTTCGCTCGTCAACGCGCTCTCGTTCCTGGCGATGCTCGTCGCGCTGCGCAGCATGGACCCGCGCGCGCTGCAGGCGCCGCCGGAGGGCGCGCCGCGCGGGCGCGGGCAGCTGCGCGCCGGCGCTGCGCTACGTCGCCGCCACCCCGGAGCTGCTCGATCCCGCTCGCGATGATGGCCGTGGTCGGCACGCTCTCGTTCAACTTCCAGGTGCTGCTGCCGCTGCTCGCCGACTTCACCTGGAACGGCACCGCCTCGACGTACGCGGCGCTGACCGCGGCGATGGGCGTCGGCTCGGTCGCGGGCGCGCTGCTCGCCGGGGCGCGCGGCCGCGTGTCGACCGCGGCTGCTGGTCTGGCGCGGCGGCCGCGTTCGGCGGCGCGATGCTGCTCGCCGCCGTCGCGCCCACGCTCGAGCTGCAGCTCGTCGCGCTCGTCCCGCTCGGCGCCGCCAGCGTGACGTTCGCGGCCGGGGTCAACTCGGCGCTGCAGATCGCCGTCGAGCCGGCGATGCGCGGGCGCGTGATGGCGCTCTACTCGATCGTGTTCCTCGGCTCGACGCCGATCGGCGCGCCGTTCGTCGGCTGGATCGCCGACGTCGCCGGGCCGCGCGCGGGCCTGCTCGTCGGGGCGGTCGCCGCGCTGCTCGCCGCCGCCGGGGCGCGGGCGGCGTTCGCGCGCTGGGCGGTCGAGCCTACGCCCGCGCCGGAGCGGCGTCGGTGCGACTCATCCGGACGGACGCGCTCAGCTCTGCGTCCGCGGGTCCGCGGAACACGCCCTTGACCGGCGGCACGTCGGCGTACGATGCGCCCGTGCCCGATCTTGACGTGGTTCTCGCCGCCGAGCGTGCGGTTCGTCGGGTCGGCGCCGACCCACACCGGCTCGTCGCCGGCGGGCAGCAGCGCCTCGACCCAGGCGTGCGTGTCGACCTCGGCCGAGTCCGCTCCCTTGTCGCCGCGCGGCGGCGCCCACAGGTAGCCGGACACGTAGCGCGCGCCGATCCCGTGGCGGCGCAGCAGCAGCAGCGCGAGGTGCGCGAAGTCCTGGCAGACGCCCGCGCCGGCCTCGAGCAGGTCGCCGACCGTCGAGCCGACGTAGGTGACGCCGGTGCGGTACTCGAAGCGGTCCGGGATCACGTCCAGGAGCCGCCGCACGGTCGCCAGCGGCGTCTCGGCGCGCGAGAGGCCGACCAGCTCGTCGATCGCCAGCGCGTCCGGCTCCTCGCCCGAGGGCAGCAGGAACTCGCCCGCCGGCGACGCGGTAGGCGGGGTCCTCGAGCGCCGACCACGGCTCGTCCGGCGGGTCGTCGGGAGCGATCGTCTTGACGCGCGCGCGGACGTCGATCAGGAGGTGGTCGTGCGGGCGCGAGACGCCGAACTCGATCACCGTCGTGCCGAAGTAGTCGAGGTGCTGGTGCAGGCGCGACTCGGGGTCGATGCGCACGCCGAAGTCGTCCACGCGCTGCGAGCGCGTCGTCGCCGGCATCACGCGCAGCGCGTTGAGGTTGTCGGTCACCGGCGCGTCGTACCGGTACTCGGTCAGGTAGCGGATCGCGAAGTGCATCAGGCGGTGACCAGGCGGGCCGCGGGCGTGCCGGCGCCTCCAAAGTACCGGTGGGCGATGTCGGCATCGACCTGGCGCAGCTCGCGCTGGACGACGCCGAGCGTGCCCGCGAAGGCGCCGTCGCGCTCGGTCGTGCGCGCGCGGAAGTCGAGGTCGGCCATCAGCCGGCCCAGCCGCAGCACGGCGGGCGAGCCGCGGTAGCTCGGGTCGGCGGCGGTCAGCGCGGCGTGCAGCGCCTCGACCGAGAAGGCGACCGAGTCCGGGTAGTCGCGCTCGTAGAGCAGGAAGCGCGCCGACGGGCTGCGCGTTCGGCGGCGCGGGCACCGCGCGCCGGTAGGCCTGGAAGCCGCCGACCGCCTGCAGCAGCGCGAGCGCCTGGCCGTCGCGCGCGTGCGCCTCCTCGTCCACGCCGTCGGTCGGCAGCGCGACGCGCAGCATCCGCAGCACCATGTCGGCGGCCTCGATCGCGGCGCCCGCCTGCAGGAACGCGTGCGCCTCGTCGCGCAGCATCGTGCGCCCGGTGACGCCCCAGAACAGGCCGCAGCGCTCGCGCACGTAGGCGTAGACCGAGTACGGCCCGGTGCGCAGGGCGGCGGACATGTCGCGCCGCAGCAGGCCGAGGTGGAACGTGTTGATCGCCTCCCACATCTCGGCCGAGAACACGTCGCGGACGGTGCGCGCGCCCTCGCGCGCGCGGTGCACGCAGTTCAGGACCGAGGTCGGGTGCTCGGGGTCGAGCGTCAGCAGGCGCAGCACCGCGTCGCGCGACGCCGGCTCCTCGGGCGGCTCGCCGGAGACGATCGTCAGCAGGTGGTCCCACGAGAGCCGGACGCCGGCCGGGTCGTCCGGCCGGCCCTGCAGGTCGGCGTGGAAGACGCCGTCGAGCATGCGCGCGGTGTGCTCGGCGCGCGCGAGCTGGCGGCCGATCCAGTACAGCTCGTGCGCGATCCGGGCGAGCACGTCAGGCCGAAGCCCGCTGCTGCTGCTGTTGCTGCCGCTGGCTGGACCAACCGCCGCCCTGGCTGAGCCCGGGCATCCGCGGCGGCGACCAGGCGGCCGCCTGGATCGCCTCGGGCCCGGTCGCGCCGTCCTCCTGCAGGACCCACGTGTCCTTGGAGCCGCCGCCCTGCGACGAGTTCACGATCATCGAGCCCTCGCGCAGGGCGACGCGCGTCAGGCCGCCGGGGACGATCCGGATCTCGTCGCCGAACACCGCGAACGGGCGCAGGTCGACGTGGCGCGGCACGAGCGTGCCGTCCGCGCCCGCGGTCGGCACGGTCGAGAGCCGCACGAGCTCCTGGGCGATCCAGCGCTCGGGGTCGCGCAGGACCAGCTCGATCTGGCGCTCGATCTGCTCCTCGTTCGCCGACGGGCCGATGAACACGCCCTTGCCGCCGGACTCGCTCGTCGGCTTGACCACCATCTCGCCCAGCCGCCCGAGCACCCACTCGCGCTGCTCGCCGTCGGACATCAGGTAGGTCGGGACGTTCTCGAGGATCGCCTCCTCGTCGAGGTAGTAGCGGATCATCTCCGGCACGTAGTGGTAGATCGCCTTGTCGTCGGCGACGCCGGTGCCGGGCGCGTTGACGATCGCGACGCTGCCCGCGCGGTACGCGCGCATCAGGCCCGGGACGCCGAGCAGCGAGTCGGGCCGGAACTCGAGCGGGTCCATGAACGAGTCGTCGATCCGGCGGTAGATCGCGTGCACGCGCTGCAGCCCGTGGGTGGTGCGGATGTGGCAGACCGCGTCGCGGACCACGAGGTCGGACGCCTCGACGAGCTCGACGCCCATCTGGCGCGCCAGGAACGCGTGCTCGAAGTAGGCCGAGTTGAACGGGCCCGGCGTCCAGACGACGACGGTCGCCTCCTCCTCGCCGCCGGTCGGCGCCACCTCCTCGAGCGCGGTGCGCAGCAGCGCCGGGTAGTGGTCGACCGGCCGCACGCGGTAGTGCGCGAACAGGCCGGGCAGCAGCCGCGTCATCGCGACCCGGTTCTCGAGCACGTAGGAGATGCCGCTCGGCGTGCGCACGTTGTCCTCGAGCACCTTCCAGGTGCCGTCGGCGTCGCGCACGAGGTCGCAGCCGGAGACGTGGCAGTACACGCCGCCGGGCGGGCGGATGCCGTGGGCGGCGCGAGCGAACTCCGGGCGCGAGACGATCAGCTCCCACGGGCACGATCCCGTCGTGGACGATCTCGCGGCCGTGGTAGACGTCGTCGACGAACAGGTTGAGCGCGCGGATCCGCTGCGCGAGGCCGCGCTTGATCGTGGTCCACTCGGCCGCGGGGATGATGCGCGGCACCAGGTCGAGCGGGAACGGGCGGTCCCGGACCGGACCGTCCGCCTCCGGTCCGGCGGCGTCGAACGTGATGCCCTGCTGCATGAAGATCGCGTCGCGGCGGCGGCCCGCCGCGGCGAGCGCCTCCGGCCCGAGCGCGTCGAGCGCCTCGGCCAGCGTGCCCGCGTGCGGGCGCGGAAGACCCTCCGCGTCGAGCATCTCGTCGTAGAACCCGTCGGCCACGGTCGGCACGGCGCGAATCCTCACAGGATGTGCGGCGCCGGGCAACGCCGAACGGTCGAGGCCGACCTGACGATCGTTCGCCCCGGTGTCGAGCTACTCTCCGGCGGTTGAGCGACATCGACGCCACACTGAGCCGCTCGTTCCCCGCGTCGCCGCGCGCGCCCGCCGTGGCGCGTGACGCGATCCGGGCGTTCCTGCGCGGCAGCGGCGCCGACCCGGCCGCGCTCTCCGACGTGCTGCTCGCCGTCTCGGAGGTCGTCACGAACTGCGTCGTGCACGGCTACCGCGGCGGCAAGGGCGACGTGGCGATGGAGGCCAAGCAGAGCGGCGGCGTGCTCGTGCTCTGCGTCGCCGACCGCGGCAACGGCATGCGCCCGCGGCTGGACTCCCCCGGCCTCGGGCTCGGCCTCCCGCTGGTCGGCCGGATCGCCCGCGCGCGTCGACATCACCTCGCCCGCCGACGGCGGGACCGAGGTGCGCATGTGCTTCGAGCTGCGACCGCAGGTCCCCCTGATCGCCGACCGCCGGTCGCTGTTGCCGGCGGCCCGAGCGGTCGATCATCCTGCATATGCAGGAGATCATGCGGATCACCGACAGCGACGAGGGCTCGCTCGCCGCGCGCGTCGAGGCCGCGCTCGCGGCGCTCGGCGGGCAGCTCGCCGTGTCGCGGTTCACGCTCTGGTACACGACGCGGCCGCCGGTGCACCACGCCGTGCTGCGCGCCGAGGCCGCGCCCGAGCCGCTGCAGTAGCGTTCGGCGCGGCATGCGCCTGAGCCCGTCCGATCAGGACAAGCTGCTGCTCGCCGTCGCCGGGATGGTCGCGCGCGAGCGGCGCGCGCGCGGCGTGCATGCTCAACCAGCCCGAGGCGGTCGCGCTGCTCTCCTGCTGGGTGATCGAGGCGCGCGCGCGACGGGCCGCCGGTGGCCGAGCTGATGGACGACGGGCGGCGCGTGCTCGGCCGCGACGAGGTGATGGAGGGCGTGCCGGAGCTGGTCGACGAGGTGCAGGTCGAGGCGACGTTCCCGGACGGCCGCAAGCTCGTGACGCTGCACGACCCGATCGCATGATCCCCGGCGAGCTCGTCAGCGGCGCAGGGCGAGGTCGAGCTCAACGCGGGCCGCGAGACGCGCGACGGTGCGCGTGCGTCAACACCGGCGACCGGCCGATCCAGGTCGGCTCGCACTTCCACTTCGCCGACGTCAACGACGCGCTCGAGTTCGACCGCGCGGCGGCCGACGGGCTTCCGGCTCGACGTTCCCGCCGGCACGTCGGTGCGCTTCGAGCCCGGCGCCGAGCGCGACGTGACGCTGGTGGCGCTCGCCGGCGCGCGCCGCGTGCCCGGCCTGCAGGTGCGGCCGTGAGCCGGATCGGCCGCGACCGCTACGGCGGCGCTGTACGGGCCGACCGTCGGCGACCGGCTGCGGCTGGCCGACACCGACCTGTGGCTCGAGGTCGAGGAGGACCGCTGCGTCGGCGGCGACGAGGCGGTGTTCGGCGGCGGCAAGACGATCCGCGAGTCGATGCTGCAGGGCACCACGCGTCGAGGGCGCGCCCGACCTCGTGATCACCAACGTCGTCGTGCTCGACCACTGGGGCATCGTGCGCTGCGACGTCGGCGTCCGCGACGGCCGCATCGTCGCGCTCGGCAAGGCCGGCAACCCGGACATCGCCGACGGCGTCGCACCCGGAGCTGGAGATCGGCCCGAGCACCGACGTCGTCGCCGGCGAGGGGCGGATCCTCACCGCGGGCGGGATCGACTGCCACGTGCACTTCATCTGCCCGCAGATCGTCGACGAGGCGCTGCGCCGCGGGGATGACGACGCTGATCGGCGGCGGCACCGGCCCGAGCGAGGGGACGCGCGCGACGACCTGCACGCCGTCGCCGCGCGCGCTCGCGCGAGATGCTGCTGGCGCTCGACGCCATGCCGGTCAACGTGCTGCTGCTCGGCAAGGGCAACACCGTCTCGGCCGACGGGCTGGAGGAGCAGCTGCGCGGCCGGCGCCGGCGGCTTCAAGCTGCACGAGGACTGGGGCACGACGCCGGCGGCGATCGACGCCTGCCTGCGCGTCGGCCGACGACGACGGCGTGCAGGTGGCGATCCACACCGACACGCTCAACGAGGCCGGCTACGTGCAGTCGACGCTCGCGGCGATCGCCGGGCGGACGATCCACGCGTACCACACGGAGGGCGCGGGCGGCGGCCACGCGCCGGACATCATCGAGGTCGCCGTCGCAGCGAGCACGTGCTGCCGTCGTCGACGAACCCGACGCGCCCGCACACCGTCAACACGGTCGACGAGCACCTCGACATGCTCATGGTCTGCCACCACCTCAACCCGCGGATCCCGGAGGACCTGGCGTTCGCCGAGAGCCGGATCCGCGGGACGACGATCGCCGCCGAGGACGTGCTGCACGACCTCGGCGCGATCTCGATGATCGGCTCGGACTCGCAGGCGATGGGCCGCGTCGGCGAGACGATCGTGCGGACGTGGCAGACGGCGCACGTGATGAAGGCGCCGGCCGCGGCGGCGGCCGGGCCGACAACGAGCGGCTGCGGCGCTACGTCGCCAAGTACACGATCTGCCCGGCCGTGGCGCACGGGATCGACGCACGAGGTCGGCTCGGTCGAGGTCGGCAAGCTCGCCGACCTCGTGCTGTGGGACCCGGCGTTCTTCGCGATCCGGCCGCGGCTGGTGATCAAGGGCGGCGCGATCGCCTGGGCGCCGATGGGCGACGCGAACGCCTCGATCCCGACGCCCGCAGCCGGTGCTGATGCGGCCGATGTTCGCGGGCGGCGGCCGGCTGGCGGCGCGGCGCTCGCTCGCGTTCGTGCGCGCCGGCGGCCGCGGTCGGCGGCGCTCGGGCTCGAGGCGGCGATCGTGCGCGGTCGGCGGACACGCGCGCGCTGACCAAGGCCGACATGCCGCTGAACGACGCGCTGCCCGAGATCCGCGTCGAGCCCGACACGTTCCGCGTCTGGGTCGACGGCGAGGAGATCGTGCCCGACCCGGCCCGCGAGCTGCCGCTCGCCCAGCGCTACTCGCTGTTCTGATGGACGTCCTCGCGCTCCTGCTCGCCGACTCGCGCTTCCCGGCGGGCGGCTACGCGCACTCGCTCGGGCTCGAGCAGGCCGTCGCCGACGGGCTCGGCGGCGACGAGGTCGCGGCGTTCGCCGCGGCGCGGCTGCGGCTGGCCGCGACGGCCGACGCGCGCGTCGCGGTCGCGGCGCGGCGGGCGCGGCGACGACCTGCGGCGCTGCACGCGGTCGACGCGGAGTGGGCCGCGCGCTGCCCGAGCCCGGTCGCTGCGCGAGGCCGCGCGGCGGCTCGGGGCCCAGCTGCTGCGCGTCGGCGGCGACCGTGTGGCCGACGAGCCGGCGATCGCCGCCTACCGGCGGCGCCTCGGAGCGACGCCGCGGCCGGTCGCGCTCGGCGTCGTCGCCGCCGCGGCCGGGCTCGACGACGTCGCGAGCTCGCGCTGCTCGCGCTCTACGACGACGCCGCGACGGTCACCGTCGGCGGCGCCGAAGCTGCTGCCGCTCGACCCCGCCGCGACGCAGCGGGCTGGCTCGCGCGGCTGGCGCCGCGGATCGAGCGCGGCGCGCGCGACGGTCGCCGCGGACCGGCGCGCCGCTGCACGAGCAGCCCGCGCCGGCGGCGGTCGCGCTCGAGCTCGCGGCGGCGGCCCACCAGCGAGCGAAGGGAGCGTCTCTTTGCCAGCTGACCGCGCGCTGCGCGTCGGGATCGGCGGACCCGTCGGCTCCGGCAAGAGCAGCCTGATCGCGGCGCTCTGCCGCGAGCTCGCCGGCGACCTGCGGGTCGGCGTCGTGACGAACGACATCTACACGACCGAGGACGCCGAGTTCCTGCGCTCGACCGGCGTGCTCGCCGACGAGCGGATCGCGGCCGTGCAGACCGGCGGCTGCCCGCACACGGCGATCCGCGACGACATCGCGCGCGAACCTCGAGGCGGTCGAGCGAGCTCGAGGCCGCGACCGGGCCGCTCGACGTCGTGTTCGTCGAGAGCGGCGGCGACAACCTGACCGCGATCTTCTCCCCCGCGCTCGCCGACGTGCAGGCGTTCGTGATCGACGTCGCGGCCGGCGACGACATCCCGCGCAAGGGCGGCCCGGGCATCGCGCGCGCCGACCTGCTGGTGATCAACAAGACCGACCTCGCCGCCGCACGTCGGCTCCGACGTCGAGCGCATGCTCGCCGAGGCGGCCGAGCGCCGCGGCGAGCTGCCCGTGCACGCGATCTCGCTGCGGTCGGCCGACGGCGGCCGCGCCCGTCGCCGCCTGGGTCCGCGACCGGCTGGCCGACTTCGCCGCCCACGGCCACCTGCACTCGAGCGCCGAAGGCGTCCCCGACCATCACCACGAGCACCCGCACGTCCACTGAGCCGGCGGTGCTCGCGGTCGAGGCCGGGGGCCGGATCGCCGCGTTGCGGCGCGGCGCGCGCGTCGTGCCGCGCGTGCTCGCACGCGGGGCGATCGCGCGTGCGGCGCTCGTGCCCGACGCAGGCGGGGCCGCTCGCGGGTGACCAGGACGTGCGTGCGGATCCGGGTCGGGGCCGGCGCGACGCTCGTGCTCGAGCCGATCGCGGCGACGGTCGCGCTGCCGGGCGCGGCGACGACGCGGCTGGACCTCGAGGTGGTGGTCGAGCGCGGGCGGGCGGGTCGTGCTCGACGAGCCGCCGCTGATCGTGGCCGCGGGCGCCGAGGTCGTGCGCACGGTCCGCATCGAGCTGGGCGCGGAGGCGATCGCGCTGACCCGCGACGTCGTGGTGCTCGGGCGCGCCGGCGAGCCGCCCGGGCGGCTGCGCTCGACCACGCGCGTGCTGCTCGCCGGCTGCGCCGCTGCTGCACGACGAGCTGCGGCTCGGCCGCCGGCGACGAGCACGTCGCCCTCGCGCCCGGCCACCGCGTCGCCGGGACCGTCGCGCTGCTGGGCCGGCGCGACGCTCCCGCGCTGCACGGAGCGGGCGCCCTCAGACGCGCTTCGGGGGCGAGCGCGGCCGGGGTGCAGGCCGCGCTCGCCCCCGAGTGGGAGCGCTGGGGAGGGTTGATCTAGGCGGCGAGGGCGCGCGCGAAGCCGAGGCGGCGGCGGCGCGGCGCACGGCGCTCGCCGCGGGCGGCGGCGCGCAGCAGCTCGACGAGCTCCGCGGTCGGGCGGAACGGGTCCGCGGTGACGCGGCCGCTGTCGAGCGAGAGCGCGGCCTGGAGCTCGTCGCCGGCGGCGGCGACGAGGACGTCGCCCTCGAGCGGGCGGGCGCTGTCGAGGGCCGCCAGGCGCTCGAGGGCGAGCTGGTCGGCGGAGGTGGCGGGGCGAAGGGTGAGAGAGGTCATCGTGGGCTCCTGGTGTGGCGGCGTAGAGACAGTGTGCGGGAGCGCATGAATAAGTTCAAATGATCGTTCCTGAAGTCCATGATAAGGTGCGGTTATGGACGATCTCCGCCTGCTCAAGGTGCTCCGCGAGGTCGCGCTGCGGGGCTCCTTCTCCGCCGCCGCCGACGCCCTCTCCTACTCCCAGCCCGCGGTCTCGCAGCAGATCGCCCGTCTCGAGACGCAGGCGGGCGTGAAGCTGATCGAGCGCCAGCACAAGGGCATCAACCTCACGCCCGCGGGCGAGGCGCTCGTGCGCCACACCGAACGCATCCTCGCGCAGCTCGCCGAGGCGCAGGCCGAGCTCGGCGACATCGCCAGCAGCGCCCGCGGCCGCCTGCGGCTCGGCGCCTTCGCCACCGCCGCCGGCACGATCGTCCCGCACGCCGTCTCCGCCTTCCGCCGCCTGCGGCCGGGCGTCACGGTCGACCTCCAGCTGCTCGACCCGCCGCAGTCGATCCCCGCCCTGCGCCGCGGCGACATCGACATCGCGATCAGCGAGGAGGGCGGCTTCGACGTCGACCCGGACCTCTCCGGCCTCGGCGTCGAGCGCCTGATGGACGACGTCCTCTACGCCGCCCTGCCGGTCGGCCACCCGCTGGCCACGCGGCGCGCGATCGCCCTGACCGACCTCAAGGACGAGGAGTGGATGCTCGTCGGCCTGCGCGGCACCTGCGCGGACTCGAACATCGTCCTGCACGCCTGCCAGGAGGCCGGCTTCGAGCCGCACGTCGCCTACACGTCGGACGACTACTTCGCGATCCAGGGGCTCGTGGCGAGCGGGATGGGCGTCGCGCTCGTGCCCGGCCTCGCGCTGGCGTCCGCGCGCAACGACGTCGCGGTCCGCCCGCTGCGCGGCCGCCCGCCCTACCGCCGCATCGGCGCGGTCTACCGCACCGACGCCACGGGGCCGGCGGCGATCATGCTCGACTGCCTGCGCGAGGCGTCCGACGAGTACCGTCGCGGCGCGCCGATCTCGGCTGTCGCTGCGTAGAGCGGGCCCACGTATCGGTGACCGACGGGGTGCCGCCGCGCTTGGGGTTGCGCGACGGCTGCCCGTGGTCACGTTGCTTCCAGCCGGGGCCGCCGGGGAGGAGGAGAGGGGACAAGCCCGGGCCGGAGCGGGTCAAGGCGCCTGCCCCTTCCTTGGGGCGTCGCCTTTGTGTGGGGGGAACGACGCGAATACTCCCAGCGCGGCGGCCTCGGCTTGATACGGCGTGCCGGTGAATGCGGGTGTGGGAAACCGTACCCCTGCGGTGGGGATACGCTGGCGGGTGAGATGAGCGCCCCGGTCGTCGCCGTCCTGCACAACCTCGAGGCCGCCTTCACGGGCAACGCCGGGCACGCCCTGCTCGCGGCCGGCGCGATCATCGACGAGCGGCGGCTGCGCGACGGCGACCCCCTCCCCGCGCTC
Organism: uncultured Solirubrobacteraceae bacterium; assembly: GCA_963843485.1. GTDB lineage: Bacteria > Actinomycetota > Thermoleophilia > Solirubrobacterales > Solirubrobacteraceae > DASSUW01. Next base: position 163,427 of record CAWJKK010000007.1, read on the forward strand.
GACGCGGTCGACGGCATCGTCGCGCTCGGCGGCGAGCAGTCCGTGACCGCGATCGCGGCCGACCCGACGCTGCAGGCCGAGGCCGACCTGCTGCGCGCGGCGGTCGAGCGCGACGTCCCCACGCTCGGCGTCTGCCTCGGCGCGCAGCTGCTGGCGTACGCGCTCGGCGGCAGCGTCGCCCGGCTGCGGGACCGCTGGCTCGCCTGGACGCCGCTCGAGCCGCTCCCGGCGGCGGCGGGCGACCCGCTGTTCGGCGCGCTGCCCGCGGGCGCGATGGGCCTGCACTGGAACGAGGACGGCTTCGAGCCCCCGCCCGGCGCCGTCGAGCTGCTGCGCCGCCCCGGCCCCAGCGGCGAGGCGTTCCGCTACGGCGACAGCGCGTGGGCGGTCCAGTTCCACCCCGAGGTCGACGACGCCGCGGTCGACGGCTGGTACCGCGACTGGCCGGACGAGCTCGTCTCGGCGGGCGTCGCCGAGGCCGACGCGCGCGCGGCCGACGCGCTCCACCTCCCCGCCCAGCGGGCACTGTCGGACGCGCTCTTCGGCGGCCTCGCCCGCGTCGCCGCGCAGCGGCGCCTCGCGGCCGCGTGACGCTCGCCGACTTCCCGCACCGGCAGACGCTCCCGACGCGCTGGGACGACAACGACGTCTACGGCCACGTCAACAACGTGCGCTTCTACGCGTTCTTCGACACGGTCATCAACGCGTACCTGATCGAGGCCGGGCTCGACATCCACGGCGGCGCCGTGATCGGCGTCTGCGTCGAGTCGCATTGCGCGTTCCACGCGCCGGTCGCGTTCCCGGAGACCTGTCGAGGCCGGCCTGCGCGTCGCCCACCTCGGCCGCTCGAGCGTGCGCTACGAGCTCGTCATCTACGCCGGCGGCAGCGAGCCCGCGGCGGACGGCTGGTTCGTCCACGTGTTCGTGGACCGCGAGCGGCGCCGGCCGGCGGAGATCCCGGCGCCGCTGCGCGCCGCCCTCGAGCGGCTCGCCTAGGTCTACTGCTCGAGCTGCGCGCGCAGCCGCTCGACGGCCTTGCCGTTGTTGCGCTTGAGCCACGCCTTGGCCAGCGGCCAGCCGAGCGTGTCGGCCAGGCCCTGCGGCTCCAGCTCGTTGGTGAACGTGACCTTCGTGCGGCCGTCGGGCGTGGAGCCGAGCGTCCAGATCCCGCGCAGCTCCTTCGCGAGGTCCTTGCCGCCCTTGCCGTGCTCGACGATCCGGTCGGGTGTGATCTCGTCGAGGCGGAACTCGGACTGGTCGTGCTTGCCGACGCCCTTCACGCGGACGCGGACGGCGTTGTCGCCGATCACGCGCCAGTCGACGAGGAAGTGGTCGGTGAAGCGCTCGTGGGCCGGGAGATCGGACAGCACCGCGTGGATCTCCTCACGCGGCCGGGCGATGGTCGTGGTGACGGATACGGTCTTCATGCGACACAGTGTCACACATGCTGTCTGGTCCTGCAATACTGCTCCTCGATGTCACCGCCCGCCGCTTCCGCACGCCGTCGCGAGAACGCCCGCGCGCGCCGCGGCGAGGCGCGCGAGCGGATCATCGCCGCCGCCGCCGGCCTGATGAACGACCGGCCGTTCCGGGAGCTCACCGTCGAGGACGTGATGGCCGCCGCCGGCCTCTCGCGCACGGTCTTCTACCGCCACTTCGACGGCCTCCCGGAGGTCGTGCTCGCGCTGCTGGCGCGAGATCGAGGCCGACGTCGCGGCCGAGCTGCTGGAGAGCGAGCCGAGCGAGGACTGGCTGGCCGACGTGCTCACCGCGGCGGTCGACATCTTCGCCGAGCACGGCCCGTTCCTGCGCGCGCTCAACGGCGCGGCCGGGAGCGACGCCGAGATCGAGGCCGCCTACTGCGCGTTCCTCGAGCGCTGGGTGCAGGAGACCGGCAACGCGTTCGGCGGCGGCGAGCGCGCGATCGAGCTCGCCCGCGCGCTGCACCTGATGAACGGCCACTACCTGATGGAGACGCTCGGCCGCGACCCGGGCGTTCGACCGCGAGCTCGCGCGCGACACGCTGCTCACCGTCTGGCGCGGCGTCGTGCCATGACTCAGACCCGGTGCGCGCCGGGAACCCCCTGCTCGACGGCGAAGGACATCACGGTCGAAGCCGGCGACACGGGCTGCAGTCACCGTGTTCACGCTGCGGAACGTCGTCGTCCACCGCTCGGGCTGCGCGTCGACGATGACGTAGCCGCGGCGCCCGCCGCGGATCATCTGGATGTGCGGGTTGTCGGGGGTCGGGCCGTAGACCGCATCCAGGCCGCCGCTGTCGCGGTTCGACGTGATCGACGTCCCGATGAACTCGGTGGCGACCGGCGCGGCGTCGAACCGGCGGAAGTCCGGCGGCACGTTGCGCACGGAGTTGATGTGCGCGTCCCCCGTGATCACGACGACGTTGCGCAGGTCCTTCTCGCCGAGGAAGTCGAGCACGCGCTGGCGATCGGCCACATACCCGTCCCAGGGATCGATCGGGAACGAGCGACCAGCGCCGCTGACTGTGTCGTTCGGGGCGAACGCGAGCTGGTTGGCCAGCACGTTCCAGCTCGCCTGCGAGCCGGCGAGACCCTCGAACAGCCAGTCGCGCTGCGCGGCGCCGAGTATCCCCCGGGTCGAGTCGAGCTGCTCGGGGCAGTAGCCCGATTCGGGGTCACGAACGGCGCCGCGCATTGCACGAGCCTGGTTCGAGCGATACTGGCGCGTGTCGAGCACGTGGAACGTGGCCGAGCGGCCCCAGTGCACGCGCCGGAACAGCGGCATGTCCGGTCCCACGGGCTTGCGCGAGCGTGACAGCGGCGCGTGCTCCCAGTACGCGAGGTAGGCGGCCGCGCGCCGCTCGGCGACCGTCTCGAGCGGGGTGTTCGGCCGGTCGATGTCGAGGTCGGCGTAGTTGTTGACGAACTCGTGGTCGTCCCACGTCATCAGCCACGGGAACGCCCCGTGGGCGGCCTGGAGGTCGTGGTCGGTCCGGGTCTGCGCGTGGCGGGTCCGGTAGTCGCTCAGGCTCACGCACGTGCGCCGGGGCAGCTGCACGCGACGGGCCCATAGGGTCGCCCGGTCCCTCGTAGATGTAGTCCCCGAGGTGCACGACGAGATCCAGGTCCTGTCGTGCCATGTCCGCGTACGCCGTGAAGTAGCCGCCCGAGTACTGCGAGCACGAGGCGAACGCGAAGCGCAGGTCGCCGGGCAGCGAGCCGGCCGGCGGCGCCGTCCGCGTCCGCCCCACCGGGCTCTCGTCGGCGCCCGCCTTGAAGCGGTACCAGTAGGGCGTCTCCGGCCGCAGCCCGCGGACCTCGAGGTGCACGGTGTGGACCTCGTCCGGCATCGCCGGCACGACGCCGTGCTGGACGATGCTGCGGAAGCCCTCGTCGGCCGCGATCTCGTACCGCACGCCGAACGGGCGCGCGCTCGCACCGGTGCCGTCGAGGTCGCCGGGCACGAGCCGCGTCCACAGGACGACCCCGTTCGCGGTCGGATCGCCCGAGGCGACGCCGAGGCGGAACGGACTCGCGGCGAACGCCTCGGCGCGCAGCGCCGCGCGATCGAAGAGGACGAGGCCCGCGGCGAGGGTCCCTCCGGTCCGCAGCAGCGTCCGACGGCTGATGCGGCCGTCCCAGTTGCCCGTCAGTTCCATCAGACCCTCCTTGCGATGGCTGCGACAGTCCCATCCGAGCCTCCCAGCCGGCGCTCGGGGTTCGCCTCGGGGTTTTCACCTAGATTTGGAGATTCGGGTCGCGTAGCATCGCGTCGTGCTGGTCGGGCGGACGACCGAGTGCGCGTGCATCGAGGCGATACTGGAGAGCGCTCGCACCCACGGCGGCGAGGTGCTGCTCCTGCGAGGTGGGCCGGGCGTCGGCAAGACCGCGCTGCTGCGCTTCGCGCGCGAGCAGGCGACGGGCATGACGGTGCTCGAGACGCGGGCCGCACGCGCGGAGTCCGCCATGGCCGGTGCCGCGCTGTCGCAGCTGCTGCCCGACCTCGACACGGCGCGACCGGCCCGCTGCGCGACGGCCCTGCGCCGTGCCGCCGCGGAAACGCCGCTGCTGCTGCTGGTCGACGACGCGCAGTGGCTCGACCCCGCGTCGAGCGCGGTGGTCGCGTTCGTCGCCCGGCGGCTGCGCGGCGCGGGCATCGCCATGCTGGTCGCCACGCGCGAGGAGGGCGAGCCGGCGTTCGAGCTGCCGCACGAACAGGTCCTGACGCTGCGGGGCCTCGACCTCGCCGCCGCGAGCGCGCTCCTCCCGCCGGCGCTTCCGCAGGCCGTGCTGGAACGCCTGCGCGCGCAGACGACCGGCAACCCGCTGGCGCTGCGCGATCTCGGCCGCGTGCTCGCCGCCGCGCAGCTCGGCGGGACCGAGCCGCTGCCGGACCCGCTGCCGCTGGGACCGCGCTTGCTGCGGGAGCTCGCGGCACGGTTCGACCCATTGAGCGCCGCGCCGCGACGAGCGCTGGTGATCGCGGCCGCACACGAGGGCGGCGACCTCGAGCTGCTGGCCCGGGCGCTCCAGGGTCGCGGACTTGACCTCGCCGCACTCGAGGACGCGGAGACAGCCGGGATCGTCACGATCGCGGCGGGCCGCCTGACCTTCGCCGATCCGCTGCTCCGCTCCGCCGCCTACCACTGCGCGTCGCCGGCGTCGCGCCGCGACGCGCACGCCGCCCTCGCCGCGGTGCCCGGCGCGACGGATGCCGCGCAGCGCGCGCGGCACCTCGTGGCCGCGGCGCTCGGGCCGAGCGAGAGCATCGCCCGCGCGCTCGACGCCGCCGCCGGAGCCGCGCGAGGCACGCCGGCGGCAGCCGGGCAGGCGCTCGAGGCGGCCGCGCGGCTGACGCCCGATGGTGGGCGCCGTACCGAGCGGCTGATCGGCGCGGCGCAGGCGCACCACCGTGCCGGCGACGCCGCCGCGGCCCTCGACGCGCTCGACCGGGCGCTCGCCGGCACGGAGGCGCCACGCCTGCGAGCCGACGTCCAGCACGCCCGCGCGCAGGTCGATGGCATGCGGCGGCCGCTGCGGGAGACGCGCGCCGCGCTCGTCGCCGAGGCGGATCGGGTCCAGCCGTTCGACCGCGCCTGTGCGGCGGCACTGCTCGTGGATGCGGCAACGCTCGCCGTCGCGAGCGGCGAGCCCCGCGAGAGCCTGCGCCTGGCCGAGCTGGCCACGGCCGCGGCAAAGCGCGCCGACCGGCCGACCGCACTGATGGCGTCGCTGCTCCTGGGCGCCGCGCGCATCCTGTGCGGAGAGGCGGCCACCGGCTGCCCGCTGCTCGAGCGCGCACGCCCGCTGCTGAGGGCGACCGAGCCGTCGGTCTTCGGCGCCGCCGGCTCCCTGCTGGCGGTCGCGCTGCTCTGGATAGGGCGGTTCGAGGAGAGCCGGACGCTGCAGATCGACGTGATTCGCCGCATCCGCGCCGAGGGCGACGTCATGGCCCTCCCGTACGCCCTACAGGGCCTCGCGCTCGCGGAGTACCTCTGCGGCGATTGGCGTGCCGCACGGCCGTGGCACAGGAATCGCTCGACCTCGCCGGATCGGCTCGGCAGCCCGGGTTGGTCTGCCTCCCGCACGTCGCGCTCGGCCTCGTCGCCGGTGGTGAAGGTCGCGTCGAAGACGCGCGCGAGCACCTGGCGACGGCCCTCGACGTCGCGTCCGCGCTCGGGATCGGGTCGATGCGCCCGCTGGCAGGCTGGGCGCTCGGCCTCGTCGAGCTGGGCGCCGGCAATCACGATGAGGCGGTGGCCGCACTCGAGCCCGCCGGCCGGATCGCGCTCGAGTGCGGCCTCGCCGAGCCGGGTGTCGCGCCGTGGGCGCAGGAGCTCGCCGAGGCCTACATCCGCCTCGGCCGGCGGCAGGAGGCCGAGGCGACGCTGGCGATCCTCGAGCGCCAGGCGGCGCACACCGGGCGCCGGCTGGCGCTGGCGGGCGCGGCGCGCTGCCGTGGCCTGCTCGCGGACGAGCGCCAGCTCGACGCCCACTTCACGCGTGCGCTGGCCTGGCAGGCGCCGGTGGCCTGCCCGCTCGAGCGAGCGCGGACCGAGCTGTGCCACGGCGAGCGGCTGCGCCGCGCCGGGCGCCGGAGCGAGGCGCGCGCGCCGCTGCGGCGCGCACTCGCGATCCTCGAGACCCTCGGTGCCGAGCCATGGGCGGAGCGAGCCCGGCACGAGCTCGGCGCGACGGGCGAGCGGGCCCGCCGCCGTACGCCGGACACGCTGGACCAGCTGACGCCGCAGGAGCTGCGGGTCGCACGCCTCGTCGCCGAAGGCGCCACCAACCGCGAGACGGCCGCCCGCCTGTTCGTCAAGCCGAAGACCGTCGAGACGCACCTCAGCAACGCGTATCGCAAGCTCGGCGTGCGCTCGCGCGTCGAGCTCGCGCGGCACGTCGCGCGAACGGATCCGCCACGCGGCCGACTTGAAGCGTCACGCGACGGCTGGCGCGGCGCGGTGCCGTAGGCACGCCATACTGGCGGGCGTGTCGACACCCGAGGACCTGCTCGCCGAGGCCCCGCTGGAGGCAGCGGTCTCCGCACTGGCCGAGCGCAACCACCACCACCTCGCGCAGATGAGCGAGGTCGAGCGCAACGATGCGATCGAGCACTGGCGCCAGCTCGCCGTCACCGTGCTCACCGCCGCGGGCGCCGCGCTCGGCGAGCCCGGCAGCGGCGACGACCCCACGGGCCGGGCGGTGATCGTGTTCGAGGACGCCGGGCCGGAGGAGATCGCGATCCATGCGAGCTTCTTCCCGCAGCTCGAGGACCTCGGCGGCGACGAGGTCGGCGCCACGCCGGCGCAGGCCGCCGCGCTCGAGCTGCTCGAGCAGCTGTCCGACGACGAGGACGGCGGTCCCGGGCCCGGCTAGTCCCGCTGGAGGATGTACCACTCCGTGAAGTCGCTGCAGGTGCCGTCGGCGGCGAACCGCAGCTCGAACAGGTTCGAGAACCGGTCACCGCCGGCGTAGCTCGTCTCGCCCTTCGCGATCACGACCTCGTCGGTCAGCACGAACGGCGTGTAGGACGCCTCCCACGAGCCGGGCTCGTCCTGCTCGCCGCGCCAGCTCTCGACGATCGCCGCGCGGCCCTCGAGCGGCTCGTCGTGCGGGTGGTAGCGGTACGTGGCGTCGGCGCTGAACAGCGCGCCGATCGCGTCCGCGTCGTAGCTGCGCCAGGCCTCGACGTAGGCGTCGAGCCAGCGCTGGACGTCCTCGCGGCCGATCACGCGAGCACCGGACGCAGGAAGCTGCGCTCGTAGCGGCGGATGCAGCCCGACTCGTCGCGGATGCGGTCGGCGGCGATGAAGTCCGGGTCCGTGCCGAAGCCCTCGCGGTAGCGCTCGTAGGCGGCCAGGCTCTCGAAGCTGAACAGCGCGTAGGCGATGTCGCTCGCGCCTTCGGCGGGCAGGAAGTAGCCGTGGTGGGTGCCGCCCGCGCGGTTGACCAGCTCGATCCAGCGCCGGCCGAACCGCTCGAACGCCTCGAGCTGGTCGGGGTCGATCTCGTAACGGATGTGGCAGGTGATCACGCGCCGGAGGCTACCGGCGAGCCGGGACCGGGTATCCGAACGCGCATGCTCACCATCACCCCCGACGCCGCCGACGCGCTGCGGGCCGTGCTCGGGCCCAAGCCCGGCGGCGTGCGGATCTCCACGGACGGGCCCTCGAACAACGGAGGCGGGCCGAGCCTGACGCTCGAGGTCGTACCCGAGCCCGCTCCCGACGACGAGGTGGTGGACGCCGAAGGCGCCGAGCTCTACCTCGACCCGGTCGCGGTCGACGCGCTCGACGGCAAGGTGCTGGACGCCCAGCGCGAGGCCGACGCCGTCCGCTTCTCGGTGCTCGACCAGGAGTGACCCCCACCGGTATCGTCGCCCGCGAGGAGAGAGCGGGCTGACGATCCCGGTACGAGCGCACACCCCGGCCGGTCCGGAGGACCGCGGCATCGAGCACGCCGCCTCCTCCGGCGAGCTGGCTGCGCCACACGCTGGAGGAGATCGTCTCGGCAGGTGCGCGTGCTGCTCGACTGTCCGGCTGCGCGTTCCAGATCGTCGACTGGGAGCGGCGCCACATCAGCCCCGCCGCCGCGTGGTTCTCCTCCGACGCCGTCCGCAACACGTTCGGCCGGTCCTCGACCGCCCGTACGAGCCCGACCGCGGCGGCGTCACCGAGGCGGCGATCGAGCGCGGCGAGCCGCTGCTGATCGCCGACATCGAGCGAGTGGCACGGCGCCGACGCGCTGCGCGCGCCGGCTCGAGCGAGCAGCTGCCGCCGAGCGAGGCGCGCAGAGTGGGAGTGGTACCGCACCTCGTCGTTCCTCTCCTGCCCGGTGCAGACCCCGGACGGCCGCACGCTCGGCGTGCTCGCGCTCGCGCGCGACGCCGCTTCGACGAGGACGACCTGCGCGCGACCGAGGTGTTCGCCGACCTCGCCGCGCTCGCGCTCGACCGCACCGAGCTGCTCGAGCCGCGAGGAACGCCGCACGCTCGAGGAGCAGCAGCAGAACCGCGCCGCCCAGGAGGTCGGCCGCTCGCTCGAGCTCGACGCGGTCTACCGCGCCGCGATCGTCGAGCAGGTCGCGCTGCTGCGCGAGCGCCGATGGCGATCCTGATCCGCCTGGAGCCGGCGAGACGCAGACGCTGCGCTGGTCGCGCGCGTCGGCGCCTCGGAGCGGATCCGCAGCGCGCGCTTCGCGTCGGCGAGGGCATGATCGGCGAGGTCGCGGCCACGGGCCGGCCGTACGTCGAGCCGCGCGGCCGACCGCGAGCGCTTCCTGCCGTGGATCGTCGACGAGGGCGTGCGCTCGTTCGCGCACGTCCCGCTGTCGCTCGGCCCGCGGCGCTTCGGCGTGCTCACCGTGGCGTCGCCCGAGCGCGACGCGCTGCGACGGGCGTGCTCGACCGCCTGACTCGCGTCGGGCGCGCGGCCGCCGGCGCGATCGCCAACGCGCTCGAGTTCCAGCACGAGCGGCGGATCGCCCGCGCGCTGACCGCGGCTTCATCCCCGACGCGCCGCCCGCAGCTCGAGGGCTTCGACGCCGGGCTCGTCTACGAGCCGTCGGCCAGGAGGTCTCCGGCGGCGACTTCTTCGGCGTCTGGCGCCGGCCCGACGGCGCGCTCGCGGTGCTCGTCGGCGACGTCAGCGGCAAGGGCATCGAGGTCGCGGCGGTCCGCGCGATGGTGCGCTTCTTCATCGAGGCGCGCACGTGGGACACCGACGACCCGGCCGCGGTGCTGGCCCAGACCAACGCGATCCTGCGCGGGCGCCTGCCGGGGACGACGTTCGTGACCGCGTTCATCGCCGTGATCGACGGCGACCGCATCCGCTGGTGCAACGCCGGCCACCCGCCGCCGCTGCTGATGACGGCCGGCGGCGACGACCGCGAGCTGGGCGACGGCGGCCTGCCGCTCGGCGTCGACGACGATGCCGCCTACGCGACGGCCGAGGCGCCGTTCGGCCCCGGCGACGTCGTGTTCGTGGCCACCGACGGGCTGATCGAGGCGCGCCGCGAGGGCCGCCAGTTCGGCGACGAGCGGCTCGCCGCGGTGCTCGCCGAGCACGGGCGCGCGCTGGCGCCCGAGGCGCTCGTCCGCCACGTGTACGAGCAGGCGCTGGAGTGGTCGCCCACGCTCGACGACGACATCGTGGTCCTCGCCCTGCGGCGGCGCGCGTGATCGAGGTCCGCCACGAGCCCCCGGACGGCCCGGCGTCGCTGGCGCTGTTCGGCGACTACATCGCGCTCGTGCAGGACCGCCTCGGCCCCGCGTTCGCGCCGACGCCGGAGATCTTCGCGACCGACGCCGAGTTCGACGGCCCGGGCGCGGCCTGGATCGTGCTCTACGACGACGACGTCCCGGTCGGCTGCGGCGGCCTGCGGCCGGTGGCGCCGGGCATCGGCGAGATCAAGCGCATGTTCGTCGCGCCGGGAGCGCGCGGGCGCGGGCACGGCCGGCGGCTGCTGGCCGAGCTCGAGGCGCTGGCCGCGGCGGCCGGCTGCGAGCGCGTGCAGCTGCTCACGACCGAGGTGCTGGTCGAGGCGCGCGACCTCTACCGCTCGTCGGGGTACGAGATCACCGCGACCGAGCGGCGCGACGGGCGCGTCGACTTCTGGCTCGACAAGTCGCTGCCCGGGTAAGGAACCGAGAACCGATGCTTGAGCACGTCGACATCCCCGCCGTCGGTCCCGAGCACTTCGCCGACGTGCTCTCCCCCGCGCAGCTGGCCGAGTTCCGTGCCGGCGTCGAGCAGGCGCGCGAGATCCTCGGCGCGCGCGTCGTCTGGAACGTCAACTCGACCGCGCGCGGCGGCGGCGTCGCGGAGCTGCTGCGGCCGCTCGTCGGCTACGCCCGCGGCGCCGGCGTCGACGCGCGCTGGGCCGTGATCGACGGCGACGCGCCGTTCTTCGAGGTCACGAAGCGCATCCACAACCGCCTGCACGGAGCCGCCGGCGACGGCCTGCCGCTCGACGACGAGGCGCGGCGCGCGTACGAGGCGCCGCTCGGCGACGCCGCCGACGAGCTGGCGGCGCTGCTGCGGCCCGACGACGTCGTGATCCTGCACGACCCGCAGACCGCCGGGATGGCCGGCGCCGTGCGCGCCGCGGGCGCGAAGGTCGTCTGGCGCTGCCACATCGGGCTCGACGTGCCGAACGAGCACGCGCGCGACGCCTGGGAGTTCCTGCGGTCGTACGTCGAGGACGTCGACGGCTACGTGTTCTCGCGCCGCGCCTTCGTGTGGGAGGGCCTGCCGGACGCGAAGATCCACGTGATCGCGCCGTCGATCGACGCGTTCGCGCCCAAGAACCAGGAGCTCGACGACGCGACCGTGGCCGCCGTGCTCAACGCCGCCCGCGTGGTCGTCACCGGCGACGACGCGCCGGCGACCTACCGCCACCAGGACGGCACGCCCGGCCGCGTCGACCGCGCACGCGACGATGTTCGAGGACGTGCCGCTCGGGCCGGACGACCGGATCGTCGTGCAGGTCTCGCGCTGGGACGCGCTGAAGGACCCGCTCGGCGTGATCCGCGGCTTCGCCGACCACGTGCCGGAAGCGCACCTCGTCTACGCGGGCCCGGCGGTCGAGGCGGTGTCGGACGACCCGGAGGGCGCGCAGGTCCTGCAGGAGGCGATCGCGGCCCGCGAAGCGCTGCCCGCGGATGCGCGCCGGCGCGTGCACCTGGCGGCGCTGCCGATGGACGACCCGGACGAGAACGCGATCGTCGTCAACGCGCTCCAGCGGCACGCCAGCGTCGTCGTGCAGAAGAGCCTCGCCGAAGGCTTCGGCCTGACCGTCGCGGAGGCGATGTGGAAGGGCCGCCCGGTCGTGGCGTCGCGGATCGGCGGCATCCAGGACCAGATCGAGGACGGCGTGAGCGGCGTGCTGCTGGACGATCCGTCCGACCAGGACGCGTACGGCAAGGCGCTGCGCGACCTGCTCGCCGACCCGGACGCCGCGGAGCAGATGGGCGTGCGGGCGCGCGAGCGGGTGCGGGAGGAGTTCCTGAGCGCCCGGAGCCTGCTCCAGTACCTCGAGCTGATCCGCGCGCTCTCCTGACTCGCTAGCGTCTTCGCGATGTCCGAGCAGTTCTGCACCGTTGGCGACGTCGAGCTCTGTTACGAGACGTTCGGCGACCCCGCCGATCCGGCGATGCTCCTGATCATGGGCCTGGCGACGCAGATGCTCGCCTGGCACGAGGCGTTCTGCGAGGAGCTCGCCGGCCGCGGCTTCCACGTCGTCCGCTTCGACAACCGCGACGTCGGCCGCTCGCAGGCGATCGACGGGCCGGCGCCGACGCTGCGCCAGCTCCTGACGCGCGACCGCCGCGCCGCCGCCTACACGCTCGAGGACATGGCGGGCGACGCCGTCGGCCTGCTCGACCACCTCGGCATCGAGCACGCGCACCTCGTCGGCGCGTCGATGGGCGGCATGATCGCCCAGACGGTCGCGATCCGGCACCCCGAGCGCGCGCGCTCGCTGGCGTCGATCATGTCCAACACCGGATCGTTCTGGAACGGCCAGCCTTCGCCGCGGCTCTACCCCGTGCTGCTGAAGCGGCCGGCGCGCGGCCGCGACGGCTACGTCGAGCACACCGTGTGGGCGTTCGAGCAGATCGGCTCCCCCGGCTTCCCGCGCGACGAGGCCGACCTGCGGGCGCTCGCCGAGCTCAGCTACGACCGCGGGCTCAACCCGGCCGGCTCGAGCCGCCAGCTCGCCGCGATCATCGCCGCATCCGACCGCACGCCGGGCCTCAAGGAGCTCGCCGTGCCGACCGTCGTGATCCACGGCACCGCCGACCGGCTGGTCGCGCCCTCCGGCGGGCGGGCGACCGCGCGCGCGGTCCCGGGCGCGCGGCTGCTGATGATCGAGGGCATGGGCCACGACCTGCCGCGGCCGGCGTGGCCGCAGATCCTCGACGCGATCGAGCAGAACAGCGCCCGCGCGACCGAGCCCGCCTCGCGCTTCGCATGATCGCCGCCGCCCTGGCCGCGCTCGCGCTCGCGGGTGCCGACGAGCCGCCCGCGCCCGCGACGCCGGACGAGATCGTCGCCTACCGCGAGTCCGGTGCGTGGGTGCGCGACACGCGCGCGGCGAACGCGCGGGCGCTCGCCGCGCTGCGGCGGCGGCTGGACGAGCCGCGCCCGCTGCTCGTGCTCGACGTCGACGACACCGCGCTGTCCAGCTACGGCTGCCTGCTGGCGGCGGGCTTCGAGCGCGCGGGCACGAACTGCGGCGCCGCCGGCGACATGCCGGCGATCGGCTCGACGCTGCGGCTGTTCCGCTTCGCCCGCCGCAACGGCGTGTCCGTGGTCTTCCTCACGGGCCGGGCGGCGACCATGCGCGCGGTCACCGAGGCGAACCTGCGCGCCGCCGGCTACACGGGCCGCTGGCGGCTGATCATGCGCTCGCAGGACGAGCGCGGGCTGACGGCGGTGCGCTACAAGACGCGCGAGCGGCGGGCGCTGACGCGCGGCGGGCGGCGCGTCGTCGTGAACGTCGGCGACCAGCGCAGCGACCTGCGCGGCGGCTGGGCCGGGCGGACGTTCAAGCTGCCGAATCCGATGTACGTGATCCGTTGAGCGAGCGGATCGCGGCGCGCCGCTGCTCGGCCGGCACGCGGTCGAGCACGAGCACGCCGTCGAGGTGGTCGAGCTCGTGCTGGATGACGTCGGCCTCGGCGCCCTCGGCCTCGAACACGCGCTCCTCGCCGTGCTCGTCGAACGCGCGCACGCTGATGCGCAGCGGGCGCTCGACCTCGAACCAGACGCCGGGCAGGCTCAGGCAGCCCTCGTCGAACAGCTCGGTCTCCTCGGAGGCGGCCGTGATCTCCGGGTTGACCATGACCTGCACGGGACCCTCCGGCGTCATCTGGTAGACGAAGACGCGGCTCAGGACGCCGATCTGCGTCGCGGCCAGCCCGGCCCCGCGAGCGTCCTCGAGCAGGCGCGTCAAGCGCTCGACCTCGGCGTGCAGCGCAGCGTCGAACACCGCGACCGGGCGCGCCTTCTCGCGCAGCACCGGGTCACCCCACTTGCGCACCTGCGCGAGCGCGGCCAACCGCCGCTGCTGCTCCTCCGCCGTCAGCTCCTTCGCCATTGCGCTCAGGCTAGCCGCGGGGAAAGCGGTCGAGCACGGTCACGACCGTCGGCGCGCCGCAGCCGAGGCAGCCGTGGTCGCCGAGCGTCCCCGTGCGGGCGACGCTGGTGCCGCCGCGGCCGCACTGCGGGCAGTGGAACACGGTCTCGACGAACGCCCCTGAGTTCAGGAGCGCCTCGGTGACCGCGGCGGCGCCGCGGGCAGGCTCGAGCTGGCCGTCCACCCCCTTCATTTTGCCATCCTCACCGGCGGGTCGCAACCACCGGTTAGGCGCGCGCCGACACGGCCCCCGTCCGCGTCTACGGCAGACCGGTCACGCGGAGGACCTTGCCGGTGAGGGTGACCACGTAAGCGGTGCGGCCGACGAGCTCCAGCGACGTGGGCCGGTCCAGCCCCGCCACGAGCGTGGCCAAGCGGCCGCCTCCGTGCGCGCGCATGAGCCGGCCGGTGTTCGGTGACGCCGGGGAGCCTGGCTCGCCGCCCGCGGGGAACGCGCCCTGGGCGAGCGCGTACAGGCCGTGCCGACTGCCCAGCTCGACGTCCACGAGCAGCGGGGCGCCGGCGGCGAGCGTGCGCACGACACGTGAACCGGCCGTGAACGACACCACCCGACCGTCCGCGGCCGCGTGCGGGACCGGCCCGGCCAGTCCGAGGTAGATCGTCCTGCCGTGCACGTCGAGCCCCGTCGGCACGACGTTGCCGAACGCCCGAAACTCGGAGACGTCACCGCCGTGCCTGACGAGCAGGACGCGGTTGTGGTGCCCGTCGGTGACCAGGAACGCGTCGCGGAACCGCTCGATGGCGTACGGCACGCCGATCGGGACCTGCACCTCGATCGCCGGCGGGTGGGCGACCGACCAGGCGCCGATGTCCGCCACCACCCTGGGAGTGCCGCCGCGGTCGACGCGGTAGATGCCGGTGACGACGGGTGGCTGCCCCTGCGCGGGCAGCACCACGCCGACCAGCACGTACGCCGTACGGCCGACGAAGACGAGGTCGATGGCGCCGCCGAGCCCGGGCGGCCGCGTGGCGCGGGGGAAACCGCTCGCCCATGTGGAGACCGCACCCGTGCGGCGGTCCACGCGCAGCACCCGCCCGCGCGAGCCGTCCGTCACGTAGAGGTCGCCGCCGGGTCCGATGGAGCTGCCCGAGCCACAGGCGAACTCGCACCCGGCCGCCGCGAACGTGGCCAGCGTCCTGCACCGACGGGCCGCCGGCTTCGCGCCCGCCGGCGGTGCGACCGCCATCGCTAGAGCCACCACCGCTGAGACGATGGTCACCGACATCCGCTTGGAGGCCATGATTCCTTCTCCTCGCTGGCGCGCTCGGTCGGCCTGCGCCGCGCCGACACTCCCCGAGGCTTCGACCGCGATGTCAACCCCGAAGGTCACGGTTCAGGCCCCGGCCGCCATGCCGGGACTTCCGCAACCGAAGCCCTACCTCTCGTCGCGTGTCTCGCGGAGTCGTGTGGAGCCTGTACGGGATGCTCGTCCTGATCTGGTCGAGCACCTGGGTCGCGATCAAGATCGGGCTCGAGGACGTGCCGCCGCTGCTGGGCGCCGGGATCCGCTTCGCGATCGCCGGCGGGGCGCTGCTCGTGGTCGCGCGGGCGCTCGGCCGGCCGCTGCGGACCGACGCGCGGCTCGCGGCGGTGCTCGGGCTGCTGCCGTTCGCCGCCGCGTACGGGCTGATCTACTGGGGCGAGCAGTACGTGCCTTCCGGCCTCGCCGCCGTGCTGTTCGGCGTGATGCCGCTGTACTCGGCCGGGCTCGCGGCGTTCGCGCTGGCCGACGAGCCGCTGCGGACGAGCCTGGTCGCCGGGATCGGCGTCGCGCTCGGCGGGCTCGCGCTGGCGTTCGGGGAGAGCCTCGCGCTCGGCCACGCCGAGTGGGCGCTGCTGGCCGCGACGGCGTGCGCGCTGGCGCCGCTGGCGAGCGCGATCGGGAACGTGTCGATCAAGCGCCGCGGCGCGAGCCTGGACGCGGTCGTCCTCAACGGCTGGGCGATGCTCGGCGGCGGCGCGCTGCTGCTCGCCGTGTCGGCGCCGGCGGAGGACTGGGCGCAGGCCGCCTGGAGCACGCAGGCGATCGGCTCGGTCGCGTACCTCGCGGCGATCGGCTCGGCCGTCCCGTTCGTGGTGCTGACGATCCTGCTGCGCGAGCTGCCGGCGGTGACGGTGTCCTACATCACGCTGCTGCTGCCGTTCGGCGCGCTGGTGTTCGGGGCGGCGCTCTACGACGAGCGGATCACCGCCGCGGCGCTCGGCGGGGCGGTGCTGGTGGCCGCCGGACTGCTGATCGCGCAGTGGCGGCCCTTGACTGCGCGCCCACGTCCGCAATAGAACCGCACTAACGCCCGTCCCGGAGACCGGAGGCCGTCCGTGCATCACTGCCGCAACCCGCTGTTCTGCGTCGTGCCGCCGTACATGCTGGACACCATCGCCCGGCACGGGTCCGACAGCCAGCGCGACTGGGCGCTGAAGACGCTCTCGACCGACGCCACGCTGCGTCAGGCGCGCGCGGTGAGCTCTGTCGCGCGCGGCCGCAAGGGCCCGCGCGAGGGCCACGACGTCACCGCCGCGCTGGCGCCCGAGGGCCGCAACCGGATCATCTGGGACGCGAAGAAGAAGTGGGAGGTGACCGGGCTCAAGCGCGTGCGCGACGAGGGCCAGGGTCCGACCGGTGACAAGGCCGTCGACGAGGCCTACGACGGCTTCGGCGAGACCTGGGGCTTCTGGCAGGACATCTTCGGCCGCGATTCGATCGACAACGCCAACATGCCGCTGCGCGGCGTCGTGCACTTCGGCGTCGACTACCCGAACGCGTTCTGGGACGGCCGCCGGATGACGTTCGGGGACGGCGACGGCCAGCTCTTCCGGCGCTTCACCCGGTCGCTCGACGTGATCGGCCACGAGCTCGGCCACGGGATCATCGAGGACGAGGCGGCGCTCGAGTACTGGGGCCAGTCGGGAGCGCTCAACGAGCACGTCGCCGACGTCGCCGGGATCATGGTCAAGCAGCGCAAGCTCAACCAGACGGTGACGCAGGCCGACTGGCTGATCGGCGCCGAGCTGCGCGGCCCGCAGTTCCAGGGCGACGCGCTGCGCTCGATGAAGGCGCCCGGCACCGCCTACGACGATCCGGTGCTCGGCAAGGACCCGCAGCCGGCGCACTGGGACGACTACGTGCGCACGTTCGAGGACAACGGCGGCGTGCACATCAACTCGGGGATCCCGAACAAGGCGTTCTACCTGCTCTGCACCAAGCTGACGGGTCGCTCCTGGCACGCGCCGGGCCACATCTGGTACCGCGCCCTGCGCGACCCCGCGCTCACGACCACCGGGACGTTCCGGCAGTTCGCGCGCTTCACGCACCGCGCCGCCCGCGCGCGCTTCGGCAACGGCTCGAAGGAGGCGAAGGCGACGCTCGCCGCCTGGAACGAGGTCGGCGTGAAGTGGGAGTGAGGATCGAGCTGCGCGTCGCGGGCGGCTTCGCCGGCATCCGGCGGCCGCCGCTCGTGCTCGAGACGAGCGAGCTCGCGCCGGACGAGGCGCGCACCGTCGAGGAGCTGGCGGCGGCGGTGCCGCCGGGCCGCCCGCCTCCGCGGGGCGCCGACATGATGCGCTACGACGTGCTGATCGTCAGCGCCGGCGTGCGCCGCAGCGAGACGTACTTCGACCCCGAGGTGCCGGAGCCGGTGCGCGAGCTCCTACGCCTGGCTCGCGAGGCCGCTGGCGGGAAGTAGGTCGGGCGGCAGCTCACGGACCATCTCGAAGTGATCGCCGACCGCGGTGATCGCCAGCAGCCGCTGGATCGCCGGCCCGCCGCGCACGAGCAGCAGCCGCCGCCGCGACCGCTTGGCCCGCCGCCGGGCGGCGAGCAGCCGCGCGAGCCCCGCGGAGTCCAGGAACGACAGCCCGCGAAGGTCGAGCACCAGGCACGGCGGCCCGAGGTCCTCGACGCGACGGAGCTCCTCGTCGAACGTGTACGCGTGCTCGAGATCCAGCTCGCCGCGGAGCGCTACGCGCACCGCGCCGCCCGCGAGTGGCTCGATGGTCAGCCCGAAGCCTCGCATCGCCCTCTCCCCAGATTGTCTGCTTACTGACACAGCCTACACGGAGCGTGCGGGCAGCAGCGCGCGTCGCTCCTGCCATCCGCGCGGGGCGATGACCGCCAGGAACGCGTCGACGACGCGGGGGTCGAACTGCGTGCCCGCGCCGGCGCAGAGCTCCTGCTGCGCGGCGTCGTGGCCGAGCGCCGAACGGTACGCGCGGTCGGCCGTCATCGCCTCGTAGGCGTCGGCCACGGCGAGGATCCGCGCTTCGAGCGGGATCTCGTCGCCGGCCAGGGCGTGCGGGTAGCCGCGGCCGTCGATCCGCTCGTGGTGGGCGAGCACCCAGCCGCTGATGTCGCGCAGGTTCGCGTGGTCGAGGATGCGGGCGCCGAGCTCGGGATGGCGGCGCATCTCCTCCCACTCCTCGTCCGTCAGCGGGCCCGGCTTCTTGAGCACCGCGTCGGCGACGCCGAGCTTGCCGATGTCGTGCAGGACGCCGGCCGCGCGGATCCGCTCCACGCGCGCCTCGGGAAGGTCCAGCGCGCGGGCGATCGCCTCCGCGTAGCGGCCGACGGTGTCGGAGTGGCGGGCCGTGCTGACGTCGCGCAGGTCGAGCGTCTCGGCCAGCAGCATCGCCGCCGCGAGCTGCTCGCGGGCGTGGCCGCCGGCGTCCTCGAGCGTGCCCAGCAGCGGCTCGAGCGTCTCGGCGTGGTAGGCGACGCAGCGGTCGCGGCCGAGCCGCTTGGCGCCGAGCACCGCGCGCGTGGCGGCCCGCAGCAGCGCCGAGGCGCGCTCGGTGCCCGCACACGTCACCGCGACGCCGACGGACGTCGTGATCGGCCACGGCAGGTCGTCGAACTCGCGCCGCAGGGCGGCGCGGATGCGCTCGCCCGCCTCGAGCGCCTTGCGCTCGCCGAGGCCCGGCAGCACGACCGCGAACTCCTCGCCGCCGAGCCGGGCGGCCAGCGCGCCCTGGCCGCGGAGCACGGCGCCGGTGCGGCGCAGCACGTCGTCGCCCTCGGCGTAGCCGAGCACGTCGTTGACGCGCTTGAAGTTGTCGAGGTCGCAGACCACCAGCGCGACCGAGCCGGCGCGGTCGATCTCCGCGTCGATGTGCTCCTGCAGGCCGCGCCGGTTGCGCAGGCCGGTCAGCGGGTCGTGCTCGGCCAGGTGGCGCATCTGCTCGAGCTGGCGGGCGGACTCCATCGCGCTCACGGCCTGGTTGGCGAAGGCGCGCAGCGCCTTCAGCATCTCGCGCGTCGGCAGGAGGTGGTCGGCCGGGTCGTCGGCCCAGATGCTGCCGATCATCGCGCCGCCGCGGTCGCGCATCGGCACGAGCAGCACGTGCTGGTCCCAGGCGCGCGAGCCCCTGCCGCCGACCCCGCGGTCGACGCCGCCGCGCAGCGTGTCGTCGATCCGGTCCGCCGCGGCCTCGCGGTCGACGAGGATCACTCCGTCGCGCTCCACGGCCGGGTCGAACATCCGCTCGATCGCGCTGATCGGCACGCGCCCGAGCCGCTCCAGCTCGGCGTCGCTGAGGCCGACGGTCGCGCGCGGGACGAAGTCCTCGCCGTCGAGCATCGACACGCACACGGTCTGGAAGCCGAGCGCCTCGTGGATGCCGCGGCAGACGGCCTCGAGCATCTCGTCGAAGCCGCGTCCCTCGGTCAGCCGCGCGGTCACGCTGAGCAGGTGGTCGACCGACGCGCGCTGGCGCTCGGCGGCCTCGGCCTGCTGCGCGTGCTCGAGCGCGAGCGCCGCGTGCTGGGAGACGGCGACGAGCAGGTCGAGCCGCTCGTCGGACGGCCGCCGGCCGTCCTTCGGCTCGTCGACGGAGAGGATCCCGAGCAGCTCGCCGGCGACCGAGCGCAGCGGCACGAACATCGCGTCCTCGGGATGCCAGGCGCCGGGGTCGGCGGAGGCGACCGCCTGCGGCACGTAGGAGGTCAGGTGGTCCTGGCTCCAGTCGTAGCTGCCGTACTCGATCAGGTACGCGCCGACGGCGCTCGAAGCGGGCGTCGAACAGCGGCAGCCAGTCCTCGCGCGTGGAGGTCTGGCCGAGCAGCGCCGCCTTGGCGCCGTCGCTGCCCTCGACCACCACCGTCTGGAAGTCGTCGTACGCGGGCCGGTGCAGGTTGATCACGGCCGTGCTGAAGCCCACGCACGCGGCGATCGTGCGAGCGGCCGCGCGCAGCACGGGCTCGAGGGCATAGCGACTCGGCTCCATCGTCCGGGTTATCGGCCCGTTGCGCCATCATCGACACCCGTGGACGAGCGGATCGAGCGCCGCCGGCGGCGCACACTGGTCCGGCGGCGTCGCCGGGTGCTGGCCGCGGCGGCCGTCGCCGCGCTGCTGATCGGCGTCATCGCGGGCGCCGCGACCGGCGGCGGCGGACGACGAGCCGGCCGCTCCGGACGCCCCGCCGGCCGCGCGCGAGCAGCCGACCGAAGCGCCGCGCGAGCCGGAGCAGGAGCCCGTCGACCGGCTGACGCTGCGCCAGCAGGTCGGCCAGATGATCGTCCTGCGCTTCGCCGGCACGAGCGCGCCCGGCTACGTGCGCGAGGTGCTGCGCGAGCGCCGCGCGGCCGGGGCGATCCTGTTCCGCGACAACGTGATCGACCCGCAGCAGCTGCGCACGCTCACCGGCCAGCTGCACCGCGCCGACCCGGACGCGCTGGTCTGCGTCGACCAGGAGGGCGGGGAGATCCGGATCGTCCCGTGGGCCGCGCCCGAGCGCTCCGCGCCGCAGCAGGGCGCCGACGGCACCGCACGGGCCGACGCCCGTGCCGCCGGGCGCGACCTGCGCGCGGCCGGGATCGACGTGTCGCTCGCGCCGGTCGGCGACGTGCCGAGCGTGCCCGGCGCCGCGATGGCCGGGCGCGAGTTCTCGACCGACCCCGAGTGCGGCGGCCGACCGCGACGGCCGAGTCCGTGCGCGGCTGGCTCGCCGCCGGCGTGCTGCCGACCGTCAAGCACTTCCCGGGCCTCGGCGGCGCGACGGTCAACACCGACGACGGCTCGGCCACGATCGACCGCACGCGCGGCGAGCTCGACGAGGACCTCGAGCCGTTCCGCGCGGCGCTCGACGCCGGCGCGACGCTCGTGATGGCCTCGCACGCGGTCTATCCGGCACTCGACGGCGAGCGCATCGCCTCGCAGTCGCCGGCCGTGATCGACGGCCTGCTGCGCGGCGAGCTCGGCTTCCAGGGCGTGGTGATGACCGACTCGCTCGAGGCCGCGGCGGTGCGTGCCGTGGCCGACGTCGACGAGGCCGCGCTGGCGTCCGCCCGCGCCGGCGTCGACGTGATGCTCACCACCGGCCGCGGCTCGTACATCCGCGTCTTCCGCGCCCTGCTCGGCGAGGCCCGCCGCTCGCCCCAGTTCCGCGAGCGCGTCCGCGCCTCGGCCGCCCGCGTGCTCGAAGCGCGGGGCTCGGCCGACGCGTCGGCGGGACGAACTGCGCTGGGTAGGGCAGCGAGGGAGTGGGACGGGAGTTATGTGCGAACCGCGCCCGACCGGGGACCGCCGTCGCACATTCCTCCCCCAGACGGGGAGTTATGTGCGAACCGCGCCCGATCGGGGACCGCCGTCGCACATTCCTCCCCTCCGCCTCCCTACCCAGCCGCAGTTCGTGCCGCCACGGCGCTACGACCGGCGCGCGCGCCTAGCGCAGGCCGCGGTGGCCGAGCCGGGCGAGCTCCTCGTGGTGCTGCGTGACGCGCGTCTTGACGGCGTCGCCGTCCGGCCGGCTGTGGACGATTCCCCACATCGCGTCGGCCGTCTGCTCGGCCGACTCGGGCTTCGCACGCGCCAGCATCTCGTCGACCAGGGCGATCTCGAGGCGCTCGATCTTCTGCTCGGCCGTGCCTTCGCCGAGCGCGGGGAACGGCACGCCGCGGAGATGCTCGTCCCAGGCGCCCTTGGCCATCGCGAAGCGGTTGCGGAGGGAGATCGGGTCCGTCATGGCGCGCGCGAGTCTCGCACAAGGCCGTCTCCTAAGGTTGGTTGCGTGAGCACGTTCCTCCGTCTCCTGGGATTCCTGCGCCCGTACCGCGCCGGGGCGACGTGGTCGATCGTGCTCGCGGCCTTCGCGATGGCCGCCACGGTGGCGATCCCGTGGCTCACCGGCCGGGCGATCGACGCTGTGACGCGCGATCAGCGTGCCGATCTGGAGCTGCTCGCGGGCGGGATCCTCGTCGCCGCGCTGGTGCGGCTCGTGCTGTCCGTCCTGCGGCGGCTCGTCGCCGGCCGTGTGTCGCTCGGCGTCGAGGTCGACCTGCGCAACCTGATGTACCGCCACCTGCAGGCGCTCGAGCTGGGCTTCTTCGCCCGCCAGCAGACCGGCCAGCTGATGTCGCGCGCCACGGTCGACCTGCAGAGCGTGCGCTTCTTCCTCGGCTACGGGCTCGTGTTCATCGCCCAGAGCGCCCTCACGATCCTGCTCGCCGCGGTGGCGATGCTGGCGCTCGACCCGGCGCTCGGCGCGCTCGCGCTCGCGCCGGTCCCGTTCGTCGTCGTGGTCGCCACGCGCTACGGCCGGCGCTCGCGGCCGGCGCTGCAGGAGGTCCAGCAGCGGATCGCCGAGCTGACCGCCGACGTCGAGGAGAACGTCTCCGGCGTGCGCGTCGTGAAGGCGTTCGCGGCCGAGGACCGCCAGCTCGCGCGCTTCCGCGGCACGGTCTCGCGGGTCTTCACGCAGTCGATGGTCGCCACGCGGCTGCGCGCCTTCTACAACCCGTTCATCGGCTTCCTGCCGAACCTCGGGCTGGCCGTGATCCTGCTCGTCGGCGGGCGCCGCGTGGTCGGCGGCTCGCTCACCCTGGGCGAGTTCACGGCGTTCTACGCCTACCTGCTGATGCTGATCGGGCCGATGCGCCAGCTCGGGATCGCGCTCGGCATGGCGCAGCGGGCGACCGCGTCGGGCGCGCGCGTGTTCGAGCTGCTCGACCGCGCGCCGGAGGTCGTCGCGCCGGCCGGCGCGCCGCCGCTGCCGGACGGCCGCGGCCGCGTCGAGCTGCGCGACGTGCGCTTCGCCTACGAAGGCTCGCCGCCGGCCTTGCGTGACGTGAGCATGACCGTCGAGGCGGGCACGACCGT
The DNA here is from genome assembly GCA_963843485.1 of uncultured Solirubrobacteraceae bacterium. Taxonomy (GTDB): domain Bacteria; phylum Actinomycetota; class Thermoleophilia; order Solirubrobacterales; family Solirubrobacteraceae; genus DASSUW01. Next base: position 186,161 of record CAWJKK010000007.1, read on the forward strand.
GGCGCTCGTCGGCGCCACCGGCTCCGGCAAGAGCACGCTCGTGCAGCTGATCTCGCGGCTCTACGACGTCACCGGCGGCGCCGTGCTGGTCGACGGCGCGGACGTGCGCGAGGTCGACCTGACGTCGCTGCGGCGGGCGATCGCGGTCGTCGGCGACGACCCGTTCCTGTTCTCCGCCAGCGTGCACGACAACATCGCCTACGCGCGCCCGGACGCGAGCCGCGAGGACGTGGTGCGCGCGGCCGAGCGGGCGCAGGCGGCGGGCTTCGTCGCCGAGCTCCCCGACGGCTACGACACGCGGGTCGGCGAGCGCGGGCTCACGCTCTCCGGCGGCCAGCGCCAGCGCCTGGCGATCGCCCGCGCGCTGCTGGCCGACCCGCGGATCCTCGTGCTCGACGACGCCACCAGCTCGGTCGACGCCACGACCGAGCAGGCGATCAAGGCCGCGCTGCGCGAGATCATGGCCGGGCGCACGACGTTCGTGATCGCCCACCGCCTGTCCACGATCGCGCTCGCCGACGAGATCGTGGTGCTGGAGGGCGGCCGGATCGCCGCCCGCGGCACGCACGACGAGCTGCTCGAGGAGAGCCCGCTCTACGCCGAGATCGCGGCCAAGGGCCTGCCGGACCAGGTGTTCCTGAACCGCAAGCCGGAGGAACGGGCGGTGGGGCTGTGAACCGCGCGGAGATCGTCGAGCGCTGGCGCGCCACCAGCGGCCGCGGGCGCAAGCTGCGCGGGCTGCTGATCCTGCTGCGGCCCTACCGCCGCCGCACGCTGCTGATGCTCGGCGCGCTGCTGCTCGGCACCGCGGCCGCGCTCGCCCCTCCGCCGCTCGCCAAGCTCGCGATCGACGAGGGCATCGTGCCGGGCGACCTCGAGACGCTGACCTGGGTCGTCGTCGCGTTCCTCGTCTCGGCGCTGATCTACTGGGGCGCGACCTACGCGCAGACGTACCTCGTCGGCTGGGTCGGCCAGCGCGTGCTGCAGGACCTGCGGATCCAGCTCTTCGCGCACCTGCAGACGCAGTCGGTCGGCTTCTACTCGCGGCGCCAGGCGGGCGTGATCATCTCGCGCCTCACGAACGACGTGCAGGCGCTCGACCAGCTCGTCTCCGACGGCATCGTGACGCTGTTCGGCTCGACGCTGATGCTGGTCGGCACGGCGGCGATCCTGCTCGTGCTCGACGCCGAGCTGGCGCTGCTCACGTTCCTCGTGTTCCCGGTGCTCGCGATCGGCTCGTTCGCCTTCCGGATCGTGTCGGCGAACGCCTACCGGCTCACGCGCGAGAAGGTCGCGGCGATCACCGCGTACCTGCAGGAGACCCTCTCCGGCATCCGCGTCGTGCGCACGTTCGCGCAGGAGGAGCGGCACCTGAAGCGGTTCGCCGAGCTCAACGACGACAACCGCGAAGCCAACATGCGCACGGTCAACCTGAACGCCGCGTACTTCCCGGCCGTCGAGCTGCTCTCGGCGATCGCGACCGCCGGGATCCTGCTCTACGGCGGCGTCCAGGCGCTCAACGGCGAGGTCACGGTCGGCGTGCTGGTCGCGTTCGTCGCGGCGCTGAACAACTTCTTCGACCCGATCCAGGCGCTGTCCCAGCTCTACACGACCTACCAGGCCGGGATGGCCGCGCTCGACAAGATCTTCGAGCTGCTCGACACCGAGCCCGAGCTCGAGGACGCGCCGGACGCGGTCGCGCTCGAGCGCGTCCGCGGCGAGATCGTCTTCGAGGGCGTGAGCTTCTCCTATGACACGGATCCCGCCCACCCGGCGCTCTGCGACGTCGACCTGCACGTGCCGCCGGGCCAGACCGTGGCGCTCGTCGGGGCGACCGGCGCCGGCAAGTCGACGATCGCCAAGCTCGTCGCGCGCTTCTACGACCCGACCGCGGGCCGCGTGCTGGTCGACGGGCACGACCTGCGCCGGATCACCGCCCACTCGCTGCGCTCGCAGATGGGCGTCGTGCCGCAGGAGGCGTTCCTGTTCAGCGGCACGATCGGCGAGAACATCGCGTTCGGGCGGCCGGGCGCGACCGCCGAGGAGGTCGAGGCGGCCGCGCGCGCCGTGCACGCGCACGAGTTCGTCAGCGCGCTCGAGCACGGCTACGCGACGCAGATCGGCGAGCGCGGCATCCAGCTCTCGGCCGGGCAGCGCCAGCTCGTCGCGTTCGCGCGCGCGCTGATCGCCGACCCGCGGATCCTCGTGCTCGACGAGGCGACGGCGAACGTCGACATCCACACCGAGGGCCGGATCGAGGCCGGCGCTGCGGCGGCTGCTCGCCGGCCGGACCGCGATCGTCATCGCCCACCGCCTGTCGACGATCCAGACCGCGGGCCGGATCGTCGTGCTCGACCACGGGCGGATCGTCGAGCAGGGCACGCACGCCGAGCTGCTGGCGGCGCAGGGCGCCTACTGGCGCCTGCACCGCGACTGGGCGGAGCAGGCGGCAGCCTGACGTCTAGCGAGCGTTGACCTTCTTGAGGTCGACGACGAAGACGAGCGTCTCGTTCGGGGCGATCGGGCCCGAGCCCTGCGGTCCGTAGCCCAGGTCGGGCGGGATCACGAGGATCCGGCGGCCGCCGCGCTTCATGCCGACGATCCCCTGGTCCCAGCCGGGGATGACCATGCCGGCGCCGAGCTGGAACGGGAACGCCTCGTTGCGGTCCCACGACGCGTCGAACTGCTCGCCGGTCGACCACGAGACGCCGACGTACTGCATCGTGATGTTGTCGCCCGCCTGCGCCGCCGGGCCCTTGCCCTCGATGACGTCCTCGGCGATCAGCTCGACCGGCGGCTCGCCGGACGGCGCCGTGAACTCGGGCTTCGCCTTCAGGTCCTTGGTCACGCTCGCGACCAGGGCATCGACGTCGCCGCCTTCGGCGGGCGCCTCGGTGGGGGCGGGGTTCTCCGCCTGCTCGCCCGAGTCGGCGCCGCTCCCGGCGGCGGGCTCGTCGTCCTCGCCGCACGCGACGGCGCCGAGGGAGAGCACGAGGGCGAGGCTCAGGGTGATCAACTTGGTCCGCATCGGGCGGGCAGTCTAGAGACGCCTTCGTAAAGGGACCGTTAGCGCGTCAGTGAGCGCGTCAGCGCTCGGCGAGCGCGGCGAGGCCGTCGGCCAGCCGCGTGGCGGCCTGCTCGAGCAGGTCCGCGTCGACGCCGGTGAGCTCGTCGCGGCCGATCGCGCGGCCGATCCAGAGCTCGCCCCAGATCTCGCCGTCGACGACCAGCGGCGCAGCGGCCTGCGAGCCGTAGTGCTCGCTCGCGGCGACCGCCAGCGAGGAGACGTCCTTCGGGTTCAGGTACCGCTCGCCCTCGCGCAGGAGCGCGGCCATGGCGGGGAACGAGTCGAGCGGGTAGGCCTCGTCGGCCGGGAAGCGCTCGTGGCCGCCGGCCAGCGCGCCGACGTTCACGAGCGTGCGCAGCACGTCCTCTTCGCGGTCCCACCACGAGACCGCGGCACCGTCCGCGTCGAGCGCGATCCGCACGCGCTCGCTCTCCGTGATCAGGAGCGTGCGGAGCTCCCGGGTCAGCAGGCCGATCAGCATTCGGTCGGACAATAGCCACCCGCGGCGCGAAGCAAACTGGTCCTCCGGCCAGCGCCGCGCCGCTCGCTACGGACGGCGGATCACGATGTCGCCGAGCGCGGTGCGGCCGCGCACCTCGACCTTCGCGCTCGCCTCACCGGGCGCGTCGGCGGCCTCGAGCGCGTTGTGCAGCCTGCCCGCGGTCGCGCTGACGTCGAGCCAGGCGGCAGTGCCCTCGCCGATCCCGACCTCGAGGTCGCCGACCTTGGTCTCGAGCACGACGGTGCCGCGCACCGCCTCGCCGACGCGCACGTCGCCGTTGGCGGACTTCGCGACGACGCCGGCCAGCGGGCGCTCGACGGCGATGCGGCCGTTGGCGGCACTGACGCGCAGCTCGCCGGCCGCCTCGCCGATCCAGGTGTCGCCGTTCGAGTTCTTGACGACGGCGGTGGCGCCGAGGTCGCGCAGCCGCACGTCGCCGGACCCGGTCGTGACGTCGACGTGGCCGCGCACGTGCTCGACCTCGATGTCGCCGCTGCCGCTGCGGATGTTCAGCGTGGCGGCGTCGCCGACGTGCACGGCGCCGACGCCGACCTTGATCCGGCAGTCGCCGAGCGGGCCGTCGAAGCGGAAGTCCGCCAACGACGCGGCGCCCTGCACGGCCGAGTCGGCGGGCAGCTCGATCGTCAGGTCGACCGACCCGCCGCCGCCGCGCGGGAGCCACGACCGCAGCTTCGGCATCCGCACGGCCAGCCGCCCGTCGGCGTACTCGACGCGTGTCAGCTCGGCGGCCTTGACGTCGTCCGCGTCGGCCGTGTCGCTCGGGTGCACCTCGACGGTCGTGGTGCGGCGCTCGCCGGCGCCGATCCGCACGTCGGCGAGGACGAGATCGAGCACGACGGTGATCGGCTCAGGGGTGTCGAAGGTCGGCATCAGCGCACCCAGCCTGTGTAGCCCTGCCCGAAGCGGCCGCCGCGCTGCCGCGGCCGCGCCTGTGGGTCCTCGCGCGCGACCACGGTGGCGGCGGCGCGCACGAGCCAGGCGTTGACCGACAAGCGCTCGCGGGCCGCGGCCTCCTCGACGGCGGCCTTGAGCTGCTCGGGCAGCCGCAGGTTGATGCGTGCGGTGGCGCCGTCCTCGTCGACGGCGGGCGGCGCGAGGTCGGGCTCCGGCTCGGGCGCCTCGGCCGGCGCCGGCAGCACGACGAAGTCGGGCTCACCGGAGCGCAGGCGCAGCTCGACCGACCCGGGCGCGAGCTCGCGCGTGATGTCGTCGGCCGCGGCCGAGAGCGCGTCGAGGAGGATCAGCCGCACCGTCGACTCGAGCGGCGCCGTCAGGCGCTCGGCGAGTGCGCGGGCTTCCTCGCCGCCGGCGTCGGCGACCGCGGCGAGCTCGCGGCGGAGATGCTCGACGTGCTGCGTCAGGTCCATGGCGCCAGTATGGCACCATCGTGGTGCCATTGCAACACCAATGTGGCACCACCGGTGGACCCGGAGGCTGCGGGGCAGGGACTCGAACCCCAACTACCAGAGCCAGAATCTGGCGTGCTGCCAATTACACCACCCCGCAACGGGCGGCGCCCAGTATAGGAGGATGCCCGGGTCACGCGGCGATCTCGCGTGCCAGGCGCTGCGGATGCTCCAGCGGCACGAACGTGCGCCCGCCGTCGATCTCCACCAGCCGGGCATCCGCGAACACGCTCTGCAGGCGCCGGGCGAGCTCGACCTTGAAGAAGCGGTCGGCCGCGCCCCAGACCAGCCGCACCGGCCGGTCGAAGCGGCCGAGGCGGGTGGCGACGTCCGCCAGCTCGGCGGGATCGACGGCGCGGACGAACGCCGCCGTGTCGCGGCGGACGGCGGGATCGTTCAGGCACGGCTCGACCCACTCGCGCGTCATGTCCGCGTCGAACTTGTCGGCCAGCAGCCCGAAGGCCGCGGGCGAGTGCCGCACCGCGGCGAAGCGCATCGGGGCCATCAGCGCACGGATGGCGCCGGCGCGACGGAAGGACTTGAAGAGCACGTCGAACGGCGACGGCGGGAACGTGTCGAACGCATCGCAGTTCGTGAGCACGAGGCGGCCGACGCGCTCCGGGTCCGTGTCGACGACGAACTGGCAGATCGCGCCGCCGGTGTCGTTGCCGACGAGCGTGACGTTGCGCAGATCCATGCGCTCGAGGAACGCCAGCACGTGCCGGGCGACCCCGCGCGGCGACCGGTCGGCGGCCGCGGCGAGCGGCGATCGGGTGCGCGCCGAGCGGCCAGTCGGGCGCGTACGAGCGCACGCCGGCCTCGGCCAGTGCCGCCGCGGTGGCGTTCCACATGCTGCCGGCCACGAGGAAGCCGTGCACGAAGACCACCGGCGGCGCGCTCGAGCCCTCGGGCCCGGCGACCCGGTAGTTCACGGTCCCGCTCGGCAGATCGATCGTCGGCATGTCCGTTCCTCCCGCTCGGTTTCCTACAGTCTGCACGTGCGCCCGGCTTGGCTCCCGCCGGGGTCGGCGCTACTCTCCGCCCCGCGCGGCGCTCGGGAGGCTGCCGCGGGAAGGAGCGCTTTGTCGGACGGCGGGAACGGATCTATCCAGCTCCTCGAAGCTGACCCGGAGCTTGCGCGCGGGGTGGACCCGCGGCGCGTCCGGGACGTATCGCAGCGGCTGTTCGCCCGCGTGGTGGACATCCCCCGCGGGCCCTGGAGCCCGCAGCGCACGCTGGTGGCGGACAAGCAGCCGATCGGGCTGCTCGTGCTCCACGGCCTGCTCGTACGCGAGGCCACGGTCGGCGACCACCCGTCCGCCGAGCTGCTCGGGCCGGGCGACCTGCTGCGTGCGTGGGAGGACCGCGACGCCGAGGTGCTGCTGCCGCGCAGCGTGCGCTGGAGCGCGCTCTCCAACGCCCGCATCGCGATCATCGACCACGCGCTGGCGGTGCGCGCCGCGCAGTGGCCGGAGGTCCTCGCCGCGCTCGTCGAGCGCGCCGCCCGGCGCGCCGAGCGGCTGGTCACGATGCAGGCGATCGGGCACCTGACGCGCGTCGACGACCGCCTGCTCGCGCTGCTCTGGTGCCTGGCCGAGCGCTGGGGCCGCGTCGGGCCGGACGGCGTGCTGATCGACCTGCGCCTCCCCCACCGCACGCTCGCCGGCATGGTCGGCGCCCGCCGCCCGTCGGTCACCACGGCGCTCGGGCGGCTGATCGCGCGCGGCGACATCGTGCGCCGCCCCGACGGCGGCTGGCTGCTGTGCGGCGACCCGCCGGAGGGCCGCTTCGCCGTGGCTCAGCAGGAGCCCGCGGCCAGGACCTCGAGCGTCGGCGTGAACGCGTAGCCCGGCACGTCGCCGCCCTCGAGCACGAACAGCTCGCCGCCGCGGGCGACGGCGCCGAGCCCGTGGCGCGGCGTCGGCAGGTCCGGCAGCCGCCGCCAGCGGCGCGTGCGCGGGTCGTAGCGCTCGACCTCGGCGATCGTGCCCGCCGCCTCCTCGCCGCCGACCACGATGATCCGCCGGCCGACGGTCGCCGCCGCGATGCCCCCGCGTGCCTTCGCCATCGCCGGCGCCTGGCGCCAGCGCCGCGCGCGCGGGTCGTACGCCTCGACGGCGTTGAAGTTCCCCGCGCCGGTCGCCCGCCCCGCGAGCGCGTAGAAGCGCCCGCCGGCGACCGCGGCGGCCAGGTGCTCGCGCGCGAGCCGCATCGGTCGGCGCACTGCGCCAGCGGCCGCGGCGGACGTCGTAGACCTCGAGCGTGGCCAGCGCGTTGCCGCCGGCGTTGGCGCCGCCGACGGCGTAGATGCGGCCGCGGATCACGCCGGCGGCGAGCGCGCCGCGCGCGGTCGGCATCGACGGCAGCCGCCGCCAGCGGTCGCTGCCCGGGTCGTAGCGCAGGAGCGCGGCGGTCTCGCGCGTCATGCCGCGGCCGTGGCGGTAGCCGCCGACGACGTAGACGCGCCCGCGGTGGCTGACCGCGGCCGCGTGGTGGAGGGCGAACGGCAGGTCGGCGACGCGGCTCCAGCGGTCGCGCGCGATGTCGTAGCGCTCGACGGCGGCCGTCGCCACGCCGCTGCGCTCCTCGAAGCCGCCGGCGACGTACACGTGCGGACCGACGCGCGCGGCGGCGACCTCGGTGCGCGCGAGCGCGCCGTCGGCGCGCTGCTCCCAACCGCACTGCGCCGCGGCCTCGCGCTCGGCGGCGCCGCCGCCACAGCCGGCGAAGAGGACGAGGCCCAGCAGCGCGAGCGCTCCCCGCATACGGGGAGCGTAGTCAGCCGGCGGCGAGCGCGGCGCTGTCGACCGGATCGCCGGCCGCGAGCAGCTCGCGCGCCTCGTCGAGGTCGGCCGAGCGGCCGACGGTCAGCGCCGCCGCCAGGCGGTCGCCGTCGAGATAGAAGATCGTGAACTCGCCGCTCGCGGGATCGCCGCGCAGCACCTCGGCGTCCCAGCGCGCCGCCGGGCCGACGTACTCGAGCGTGCACCAGTCGGCGAGGTCGGACCAGAAGTACGGGATCTCCGTGTACGGCGCGGCCTCGCCGCGCACCGCGGCCGCGACGGCGGCGCCCTGGGCCCGCGCGACCTCCCAGTGCTCCACGCGCAGGCGCCGCCCGTGCACCTTCGAGTCGTACTCGCAGGCGTCGCCGGCCGCCCAGATGCCGGGCGCCGACGTCTCGAGCGCGTCCGAGCAGGCGATGCCGCCGGTCTCCCCCAGCGCGCAGGCCGGCGGAGCGCGCGAGCATCACGTCCGGCACCACACCGGTGCCCATCACGACCATCTCGGCCTCGATCGTGCGGCCGGACTCCGTGCACCACGCGCTCGACCCGCTCGTCGCCCTCGAAGCGCGCGACCGCGTCGCCGCCGTCCCAGTCGACGCCCTTCTCGCGCAGCAGGGCGCCGAAGAACTCGCCGGCGGCGCGCCCGAAGCCGAGCGACAGCGGCAGCCGCTCGGCCGCCACGAGCGTGCAGCGCTTGCCCTGGGCGGTCAGCGACGCGGCGACCTCGCAGGCGATGTAGGACGCGCCGACCAGCACGACGTGCTCGGCCTCCGCCGCGGCGGCGCGGATCGCCTCGGAGTTGCCGAGCGTGCGCAGGTAGTGGATGCCGTCGAGCGCGCCGCCGTCGACGCGCAGGCGCCGCACGTTGGCGCCGGTGGCGAGCACGGCCTGGCCGAAGCGCAGCTCCTCGCCGTCGGAGAGCTTCGCCGTGCGCGCCTCGGTGTCGAGCTTCATGACGCTCGTGCGGATCCGCAGGTCGAGGTCCTCGGGCAGCTCGAGGTAGGTCTGCTCGCGCTCGACCTCGCCGCGCAGGAAGTCCTTCGAGCACATCGGGCGGTCGTACGGCGGGTCGACGTCGCGGCCGGCGAGCACGATCGAGCCGCCGAAGCCCGCCTCGCGCAGCGCCGAGGCGCAAGCCGAGCCGGCGGCGCCCGCACCGACGATCAGGACGTCGACGTCATCCACCCGCGGTGCCGCCCACGAACTCGGCCGTGATGGCCTCCTCGAGCCCGGGGTCGAGGACCACGAGCACCTCGTCGCCCGGCTCGACCACGGTGTCGGCCTTCGGCACGAAGCCGCTGCCGTCGCGCAGCACGGAGATCACGAGCGCGCCGTCGGGCAGGTCCATGTCGGCGACCATGCGCCCGGCCGCGGGCGCGTCGTCGGCGACCACGAGCTCGATGATCTCGAGCCGCTCCTCCGGCAGGTCGAGCAGGTGGACGAGCCCGTAGCGCGGGACCTCGTGCTCGATCAGGCGCAGGATCAGGTCGGTCGCCGAGACCGCGGGCTGGATGCCGAGCAGCTTGAAGTGCTCCAGGTTCCGCGGGTTGTTGACGCGGGCGATGATCCGCTCGCAGAGGTACTTCTCCTTGGCGACCTGGCAGATCAGCAGGTTGTCCTCGTCGTCGCCGGTGACGGCGATCACGAGGTCGGCGCGCTGGATGCCGGCGCGCTCGAGCACCCACAGCTCGGTCGAGTCGCCGTACTGGACGGCGTGCTCGAGCTCCTGCTCGACGGTCAGGTAGCGGCGGCGGTCCTGCTCGATCACCGTGACCTCGTCGCCGCGGTCGATCAGCTCGCGGGCGAGGTTCCAGCCGACCTTGCCGGCGCCGGCGATGATGACGTAGAGCCCGGCCATCAGGGGACCTTCTCGGCGAGCGCCGCCTGCTCGAGCTGCTCGATCGCGATCTGCGTCGGGCAGATCGTGTGCACGCCCTGCTCGCTGTACCAGGCGGCGCGCCGCGGGTCGAGCACGCGGGCGATCACGCGCGGGACCTCGAAGCGCCGCTGGGCGATCTGCGCGACCACGAGGTTCGTGTTGTCGCCGTTCGTGGAGGCGATGAAGACGTGGGCCTGCTCGATGCCGGCCTCGACGAGCGCGTCCATCTCGAGCGCGGTGCCGATCGTGAAGCGGCCGCCGGCCTCCTCCCACGACTGGCCGAGCTCGACGTCCAGGCGCTCGTGCGAGAGCGGGTCCTCGTCGAGGACCGAGACGGTGTGGCCCTGACCGAGGGCCGAGGTGGCGACCGAGGACCCCACGCGGCCGGCTCCGACGACGAGAACGAACATTCCGGCCCGCGAGACCGTCCGGCGAATGGCCGTCGGGGACGGACGAGCCGTGCGACGGCGCGCGCTAGCGGGCCTGGACTCGCCGCTGGCGGTGGCGGTCAGCAGCACGCGGCAGTGCGCCTTGTTGACGACGTAGCGGGTCGTGTCCCCCACGAACGAGTCGCGCAGGCCCTGCTTGCCGCCCAGCAGCACCCCGCCGCGCAGCCGCGTGGGCTCCTCGGCGGCGAGCACGATCGCCTCGACGCCGCGGCGCCGGGCCTCGCGCACGATCGCCTCGCCGGCGCTGCGGGCGCGCACGATCGCGGTCGCGACCTCGACGCCCTCGTACTCCTCGCCCACCGCCTTCGCACGGGCCAGCGCGCGGCGGGCGCGGGCGAGCTCGGCGTCGGGGATCGGCGCGTCGAGCGGCAGCGCCATCGGCACCTCGAACACCCACAGCGCCTCGATCACCGCGCCGCCCTCGCCGAGGTCCTCGTTCTCGTCGGCGGCCAGGCGGCCGGCGGTCTGGACGATGTCGTCGTCGAGCGGCGTGCCGAGCACCGGCACCAGCAGCGAGCCGTACTCGGCCTCGGTGCGCTTGCGCGTGAGCACCTTCTCGGGCACGGTGATGCGCTTGAGCAGCGGCTTGTCCTCGCTCAGGCGGTAGATCACGTAGACGAGCACGCCGAACGCCATCCAGCCCAGGCCCCACCAGCGCGCGCCGGTGTGGAGGACGAGCACCGCCACGAACGCGGCGGCGGAGATCGCCGCGCCGGCCGCCGCCGGCAGCGGCAGCTCGCCGCCGCCGATGCGCACGTTGAGCGGCATCTTGTACGGCCGGTCGCGGTCGGGCTCGCGGAAGCGCAGCCGCACGACCGACAGGCAGACGATCGTGATCGCCGCCGTCGCGCCGAAGGCCGAGATGCCGAGCAGCCACTCGAGGTCGGCCGAGAGCACGAACAGGACGGCCAGCAGCGCGCCGATGCCGATGATCACGACCGGCGTCGAGCGCGTCGGGTGCAGGTAGCCGACCCGCGACGGCAGCTGGCGGTTGACCGCGAGGCTGTAGCCGAGCCGCGAGACGCCGAGCATCGCCGCGTTGCAGGCGGCCGCCAGCACGGCCACGGCGGAGACGGCGACGAGGTAGCGCAGCGGCTCGCGCAGCCAGTCCTGCTCGAACGCGGAGACGACGCCGAGCATCGGCGCCTCGATCCAGCGCCCGCCGGGCTCGCCCGGCAGCGTCGAGGACGCCACCAGCGCGATGCCGACGTAGGGCACGATCGCCGCCAGCATCCGGACCGCGATCAGCCGCCGCAGGCCGCGCCGCCCGATCGCGATCTGCCCGGCCAGGCCGGAGGAGGCGTCGAGCCCGCTGAACGCCACCAGCACGAACGGGAACGCGAACACCAGGTCCTCCAGCGACGGCTGCGCGAACAGGGCGCCGGGGTCGCTCAGCACCTCGGGCTCGAACAGCAGCGCGAGCCCGAAGGCGACGATCAGCAGCTGCAGCGCGAGGTCGCCGAGCACGAGCAGGACCGCGCGGTCGTAGCGCGGGGCGCCGGAGCCGCGCGCGTTCCACCAGGCCACGAACAGGATCAGCGACGCCGCGAGCAGGAACTCCGGCACGCCCGAGCGCAGCTCGTCCCAGAACACGGCCGCGTAGTCGGTCGTCGCGAACGCCGCGATCGCGATCAGGATCACGTACTCGAGGCAGATCGCCCAGCCCGCGATGAAGCTCACGAGCTCGTTGAACCCGTAGCGCGCGATCACCGTCGCACCGCCGCGCTCCTGGTGCAGCGACGCGCCCTCGACGTACGAGAGCACCACGAGCGTGAACAGCACGCGCGCCGACGAGGAAGACCAGCCACGTCAGCCCGAGCGCGCGCTCGGCCACGACGCCGACCGCGAAGTACACGCCGGCGGCGATGAACCCCTGGACGATCCCGAACAGGGCGGGCGCGCCGAGGTTGCGCTTGAGCACCGCGGGCGACTGGTCCTTCACCGCTTGCGCTCCACGTAGAGGCGGCCGGCGCCGGCGGCCACGAACAGCACGCCGACGAGCAGGCCGAACGCCGTCGGGCTGCCGCCGGCGGCGAGCGTGCGGACGACGATCGCGAGGCCGATCAGCACCATCAGCCCGGACAGGAGGTAGGTCGCGCCGCTCACTGCTCGGGCGTCGACTCGATGATCACGCGGCACGGGCGCTCGGCCAGCACGGTCTCCAGCGTCTTGCCGAACAGCGACGCGCCGTCGATCCGGCGCGGCAGCGGCATCACGATCGCGGCCGCCCGCATGTCGGTCGCCTCCTCGATGATCCGCCGCCCGGCCTGGCCGGCGCGGATCTTCTCCATGTGCCCCGAGACGCGCCGCCCGGCCTCGATCTTGGCCTGCTCGATCGCCGAGCCCGCCGTCGCCTCGGCGCTCGGCATCCGCGCCTCGATCGGCAGCGCGTTCGGCACCGTGACGAGCGCGAGCACGTGGATGCCGCGGCGCTTGCGCGCGGCCAGCTTGGCGGCGGTCGCCATCACCAGCTCGTCATAGTGGCCGTCGACGAGCGGCACGAGCACGGAGTCGTACTCCGCCTCGTGGTCCACGACCGGCTGCGGGATCGCGACCTTGTGCGTCGAGACGAGGTCGAGGCCCTGGCGGCGCCGGTAGACGACGTAGATCAGGATGCCCAGCAGCAGCCAGGCGGTGCCGGCGAACGCGACCGTCAGGTCGAGCACGCTGACGACGAGCAGCGACAGCAGCGTGCCGGTGACGCCGAGCAGCGCGAACGGCGGCAGCTCCGAGCCGCGGACCGTCACCCGGCCGGGGCTGCGGTACGGGCGCTCGACCTCCGGGTGCGAGACGCGCAGGCGGATCAGCGCCAGGTGCGCCATCGAGAACGAGAGCATCGCGCCGAACGCGTAGATCGAGCCGAGGAAGTCGGCCTGGCCCGGCAGCACGGCGACGCAGGCGAGCGCCGAGAACACGAGGATGCCGATGTACGGCGTCCGGAAGTGCGAGTGCAGCCGCCGCAGGCCGTCCGGCATCTGGCGGTGGATGCCCATCGAGTAGGTCAGGCGCGAGACGCCGAGCACGCCGGCGTTCGTCGCCGCGACGAGGATCGTCACCGCGAGCACGGCGACGTACGTCTGCGCCGGGCCCTCGAGGAAGCCGAGGTCCATGTTGGCGACGATGCCGAGGATCGGGTCGGACGCGTAGCCGCCGTCCTCCTTGGCCACGCCGAGCGGCGTCGTGCAGTTGTTCCCGTTCGCGTCGCAGCGTCACCGGCAGCGCCGACAGCGCCACCCACGGGAGCGTGAAGTAGATCGCGAACACGGCGATCATCACGCGCTTGATCGCGGCCGGGATCGTCTTCGCCTCGTCGCGCGCCTCGCCCGCCATGTTCGAGATCGTCTCGATGCCGGTGTAGGCGACCGTGCCGACCGGGATCGCGATCAGGAAGTCGGTCCAGGTCGGCGCGGTCCCGAAGAAGCTCAGGTTCTCGATCAGGATCTCGGGGCTGAGGACCAGGAACACGCCGGCGACGACGAGCGCGAGCTGGCTCATGAAGTCGATCACCGCGAGCACGACGTTGACGCTGACCGCGTCCTTCACGCCGCGCACGTTCACGAGCGCGAGCAGCGCGATCAGGATGACCGCGAAGACGATGTCGCCCGGCGCGGTGCTGAACCAGTCGACCCCGAGGCCGCCCGCGTAGTGGGCGGCGAAGAACGCCGAGATCGCGATCGTGATCACGTAGTTGAGCATCTGCGCCCAGGCCGTGAAGAACGACCAGAACTCGTTGAACGCCTGGCGCGCGAACAGCGACGAGCCGCCGGCCTCCGGGTACATCGCCGTCGCCTCGGCGTAGGTCGTGGCGGTGCAGTAGAAGAGCGCGCCGGTGATCACGAACACGATCGGCGTGAGGCCGAGCGCGAGCGAGGCGACGAGCCCGAGGGCGTAGTAGATCGACGACCCGACGTTGCCGTAGGCGGTGGAGAAGAGCGCGTTGGCCCCCAGCACCCGCTCGAGGCCCTCCAGGCGACGTCTTGCCATGCGGGGGCGATTCTAGGATCGCGGCACGCGGAGCACGAGCACGGCGAGATCGTCCTGCCGGCGCTCCTCGCTCCAGGCCAGCACCGCGTCGGTCACGCGGTCGGCCAGCGCGTCCGCGTCCTCACCCGCGCCGGCGGCGATCGTCGCGGCCAGCCGGGCGTCGCCGAACATGCCGTCGGGCCCGCGCGCCTCGGTCACGCCGTCGGTGAAGCAGACGATCGCGTCGCCCGGCGCGAGCTCCACGTCGACCGCGGGCGCGGACGCCTCGGGCACGATGCCGAGCAGGCGCCCGCGGCAGCGCGACCGGCTCGACCTCGCCGCTCGCGCGCAGCAGCACGGGCTGCGGGTGGCCGGCGCAGGCCAGCCTGATCGTCGCGCCGCCGCCGTGGGTGCGCAGGCGCCCGAGCAGGACCGTGCAGAAGCGGCCGTCGGTCTGGTGGCGCAGGATCGCGTCGTTGAGCGCGACCAGCACCTCGGTCGGGCCCGCGTGGTGCACGGCCTCGGCGCGGATCGTGTAGCGGACCATCGCGGTCAGGGCGGCGGCCTCGGCGCCCTTGCCGCAGACGTCGCCGACGACGACCGCCCAGGCGTCGTCGACCGCGAACAGGTCGTAGAGGTCGCCGCCGACGACCGTGCCCTCGCCGCCGGCGCGGTAGCGGGCCGCGGCGTCGATCCCCGGGATGTCCGGCAGCGACGGCGGCAGCAGGCTGCGCTGCAGGGTCGTGGCGATCTGGCGCTCGCGCTCCTCCAGCCGCGCGTTGTCGATCGCCAGCGAGCCGATCCGCCCGAGGTCGTCGAGCGCGCGGCGGTCGCCGGCGCTGAAGTCACCGGCCTTGTCCCAGACGCGGATCGAGCCGAGCACGCTGCCGTCGCGCGCGAGCAGCGGCGTCGCGAGGCCGTCCGCGGGCGGCGGCGGCGGCGCGGGCTCGACCACCGCGGCCGCCTGGCGCGCCCCGGTGAGCGCGCGCGCCTCGGCGGCCAGGCGCGCGAGCCGGTCGTCGAGGCTGCGCATGCGGTGGATCGCCAGCGAGGCGCCGGCCAGCGCGTCGAGCTGCGCCGCGCGCCGCTGCTCCTCCTCGAACAGCCGCGCGTTGTCGACGGCCAGGCCGGCGCGCAGCCCGATGTCGCGCGCGAGGTCGAGGTCGCCCTCGTCGTAGCGGCGGCCGGACTCGGCCATCGTCAGCGAGAGCGCGCCGAGCACGCGCCCGCGGGCGCGCAGCGGCACCACGACCTGCGAGCGCGGGCCGATCGCCTGCATCAGCTCGCCGGCGCTGGCGCCCGCGCGCTCGGCCGCCTGGCGGGCGACGATGTCCGGCGTGATGTCGGACGTCAGCAGCGCCTCGCCGCGGGCGAACGTGGCGGCCATCCCGACGTGCGTCTCCTCCCCCAGCGTCACCGTCGCGCGCAGGCGCCGCATCAGCGCCTCGCGCTCCGGGTCCTGGTGGGCGATCGCCACCGGCCGGCGTCCGGCGCTCTCGAGCAGCTCGATCTTCACGAAGTCGGCCAGGTCGGGCACGAGCATGCGGGCCAGGCGCTCGAGCCGCTCGTCGACGCCGAGCGCCGAGTCGAGCACGTCGCCGACGCGCAGCAGCAGGGTCTGGCGCTCGGTCGCCCGGCGGCGCTCGGTCACGTCGAGCACGACCACGACCGCGGCCACGATCGTGCCCTCCTCGTTGCGGATCGGCGCCGCGGTGGCCTCGATCACGCCGCGCTCGCCGTCGGTGCGGCGGATGAACATCTCCTCGCCGCGCACGTCCTCGCCGAGCACGAGCGCGCGCGTCAGCGGCCACTCCTCGCGCTTGTACGGCTTGCCGTCGGCGTGCCAGGCGTCGATCGTCGCGTCGACCAGCCGTGTGCCGCCGGGCTCGGTGTTGAGGCCCATCTCCTCCAGCCGCGGGTTGGTGAGCACCACGCGGCCCGCGGCGTCGGCGATCACGACGCCGGCCGGCATCTGCTCGAGCACCGCCGCCAGCCGCGACTCGGCGGCGTGGCGGCCGCTGACGTCGACCACGACCATGCCGACCCCGGTGACCGCGCCGTCGACGTGCACCGGGAACCAGCTCGCCAGCAGCTGCCGGGCGCCGGCGGCGCCGCGCACGGTCAGCTCGCGTTCGAGCACCGCCTCGCCGCTCTCGAGCACGCCGCGGACGAGGTCGCGGTGCGCGCGAGCGACGCGGCGCCCGACCTGATCGGCGACCGACAGGCCGTTGACGTCCGCCAGTGCGGCGTTGACGCGTACGAAGCGGAGGTCCGAGTCGATGAACGCCAGTCCGACCGGCGCTCCCTCGCCCACCACGTCGAACAGCGCGCTGACCTCGCTCGACGACACCACGTCGCAACGTACCGGCATCATGGCCCGGATGCGAGACCTCACCCGTACCGCGCTGGTCGTCGTGGACGTCCAGCGCGGCTTCGAAGACGCCAAATTCTGGGGCGAGCGCGACAACCCGGCGTGCGAAGCGAACGTCGGGCGCCTGATCGAGGCCTGGCGCGCGGCGCGGCGCCCGCTGGTGTTCGTGCGCCACGACTCGATCGAGCCGGGCTCGCCGCTGCAGTCCGGCAGCGCCGGCAACGCGTTCAAGGACGTGGTGACCGGTGACCCGGACCTGCTGGTGAGCAAGACCGTGAACTCGGCGTTCTACGGCTCACCGGACCTGCACGCGTGGCTGCAGGAGCGCGAGATCCCGGCGATCGCGGTCTGCGGCATCACCACCGACCACTGCGTCGAGACGACCGCCCGGATGGGCGGCAACCTCGGCTACGACGTCCTGTTCGTGCTCGACGCGACCCACACGTTCGACCGCGTGGGGCCGGACGGCGACACCGTCACCGCGCCGGAGCTGGCGCGGGCGACCGCGGCGAGCCTCCACGGGGAGTTCGCCACGGTCACCACGGACAGTGCGGCACCACCTCGCAAGCTCGGGTGAGCGCCTAGGCTAGCCGACCAGCGGGATGATCAGGAGCGCGACGATGTTCGCCACCTTGATCATCGGGTTGATGGCCGGGCCGGCGGTGTCCTTGAACGGGTCGCCGACGGTGTCGCCGGTGACCGAGGCCGCGTGCGCCTCGGAGCCCTTGCCGCCGAACGCGCCGTCCTCGATCAGCTTCTTCGCGTTGTCCCACGCGCCGCCGCCGGCGGTCATGAAGATGGCCATGAAGAGGCCGACGACGATGACGCCGATCAGCAGGCCGCCGAGCGCCTCGGCCGACAGCACGCCGACGATCACCGTGACGACGATCGGGATCAGCGACGGGATGATCATCTCGCGCTGGGCCGAGCGGGTCACGATGTCCACGCACTGGCCGTAGTCCGGCTTCTCGGTGCCGTCCATGATCCCCGGGTGCTCGCGGAACTGGCGGCGGACCTCCTCGACGACGGCGCCGCCGGCGCGGCCGACGGCCTCCATCGAGAGCGGCGCGAAGAGGTAGACCATCATGCCGCCGATGATCAGGCCGACGAGCACGTCCGGGTCGTCGATGCCGAACGTGACGATCGCCTCCCGACGCTCCTCGTCGAGCTCGATCTTGAACGCGGCGAACAGCACGAGCGCGGCGAGCGCGGCGGAGCCGATCGCGTAGCCCTTGGTGACGGCCTTCGTCGTGTTGCCGACCGCGTCGAGCGGGTCGGTGACGTTGCGGACCTCCTCGGGCATGTCCGCCATCTCGGCGATGCCGCCGGCGTTGTCGGTGATCGGGCCGAACGCGTCGAGCGCGACGATCAGGCCGGTCAGCGACAGCTGCGCCATCACCGCGACGCCGATGCCGTAGACCCCGGCGAGCTCGTAGGCGCCGAGGATGCCGAACACGATCACCAGCGCCGGCAGCGCGGTCGCCTGCATGCCCTGGGCGAGGCCCTGGATGATGTTGGTCGCGTGGCCGGTCTCGACGCGCGCGCCGTGCTCTTCACCGGGGCGAAGCGCGTCGACGTGTAGTAGTCGGTGATGACGAACAGCAGCGCCGTGACGCCGAGGCCGATCAGGGCGCAGAGGTAGATGTCGCCACACGCTCGGCCCGGCGCCGAGGCTCGAGGTTCGTGTACGACAGGTCGTCCATCATCCACAGCGTCACCGG
This sequence comes from uncultured Solirubrobacteraceae bacterium, assembly GCA_963843485.1. Taxonomy (GTDB): domain Bacteria; phylum Actinomycetota; class Thermoleophilia; order Solirubrobacterales; family Solirubrobacteraceae; genus DASSUW01. Next base: position 204,323 of record CAWJKK010000007.1, read on the forward strand.
CAGGAACAGCAGCGCGGCGATGATGCCGGCCACGACCATGCCCTGGTAGAGGGCGCGCTCGACGTTGCCGGCGGCCGACTTGACGAAGAACGTGCCGATGATCGACGCGATGATCGAGACGCCGCCGAGGACGAGCGGGTAGAGCACGACCTGCGTCGCGACGTCGTCGGCGAACGTGAGGACGCCGAGCAGCATGACCGCGACCGCGGTGACCGCGTAGGTCTCGAACAGGTCGGCCGCCATGCCGGCGCAGTCGCCGACGTTGTCGCCCACGTTGTCGGCGATCACGGCCGGGTTGCGCGGGTCGTCCTCCGGGATGCCGGCCTCGATCTTGCCGACGATGTCCGCGCCGACGTCGGCGCCCTTGGTGAAGATGCCGCCGCCGAGACGCGCGAAGACCGAGATCAGCGAGCCGCCGAAGCCGAGGCCGATCAGCGCGTCGACCGCCTCCTTCTCCTCCTGCCCGACGATGCCGACGAGGATGCCGTAGTAGCCGGCGACGCCGATCAGCGCGAGGCCGACGACGAGCATGCCGGTCACGGCGCCGCCGCGGAACGCGACGTCGAGCGCCGGGCCGATGCCGCCGCGGGCCGCCTCGGCCACGCGGGTGTTCGCCCGCACGGAGACGTTCATGCCGATGAAGCCGGCCGCCGCGGACGCGGCGCCGCCGATGGCGAAGCCGAGCGCGACCCAGAAGTCCTGCAGGAACAGGAGCGCGACGAACAGCACGACGCCGACGATCGCGATCGTTCTGTACTGGCGGCGGAGGTATGCAGAAGCACCCTCCTGGATGGCCGCGGATAGGCCCTGCATGGTGGCGTTGCCTGGCGAGAGCGCCAGCAGCGCCTTCGTGGTCAGCAGCCCGTACGCGACCGCGAGCGCCGCACACACCAGGGCGACGACGACCCCGAAGTCGGACAGGAATTCGGTCAAGGAAACCCCTCTAGGTCAAAGGAGGCGGGCGCCGGCCCGCCCTACTTCTGAGAACAAAGCGAAGCGGCAGCCTATGAAGGCCGCCGCTCGAAGCGCGCGCAGTCTATCGCCTGTTCCCGCGGAACGGCTCGCTGTGCTACTGGCCGGGCACCCAGAGCCGCCCGGAGGTCTGCGCCGGGCCGGGGCCCTCGGGCTGCTCCGGGTCGGCCGCGGGCGGGGCCTGCGGCTCGCTGCCCGCGGGCGCGTCCGCGGGCTCGCCTTCGGTCTTCTGGACGTAGGCCATCTGCAGGCGCGAGAGGGCGTCGCGCACGGGCGCGAGCTGCTCGCCGTGGCTCTCCTCGACCAGCGGCAGCAGGGCGCGCGCGCCCTCGATCGCCTGCTTGACCTGCGGCAGGTCGGCCTGCGACCCCTCGATCAGCCCCGCCTTGCGGGCGCCCAGGTTGAGCAGCGTGACGACGGTCTGGACGAGCACGTCGTCGACCGTCAGCCGCTCCATCTCGGCCTCGAGGGCCCGGATCTCCTCTTCAGACGGCTGTCTCATGGGTGACTCTCGTTTCCTCCACGCATGTCGCGTAGACCTCGTAGGGGCTGGCCCCCGCATCGATCAAGCGCCGCTGGCGCTGGGCGCCGTTGAGCTCGGGCAGCACGATGTCGGCGCCGGTCCAGGCCTTCAGCCGGTCGAACGCCTCGGCAGCGGGGTACTCCTCGATCCGCTCGGCCTCGAGGTCGAGCAGGCGCCCGTCCTGGCCGAACCGCAGCGCTCGCCACATGTTCTCCTCGATCAGCCGGCCGGGAAGGTCGGGCGGGGTCTCCCCCGCGTCGATCTCCCGCAGCGCCTGCGCGACGCAGGCCACCATCAGCTCGACCATCGCGTCCGCCTCCGGCGCGGTGGTCTGCGCGTCGCAGATCCGGACCTCGACGGTCCCGAACGAGTGGTGCGGGCGCACCGACCACCAGAGCTGGGTGTACTCGACGATCGAGTTCGTGCGCACGAGCATGTCGACGTAGTCCGACCACGCCGCCCAGCCGCCGAACGCGTCCGGGACGCCGCAGCGCGGGAACGACTTGGTGAAGATCTGCGTGCGCGCGGAGTGCAGGCCGGAGTCGATCCGGTCGACGTACGGCGAGTTGGACGAGATCGCGAGCAGGAGCGGCAGCACGGGACGCAGGCGGTCGCAGACGCGAAGTGCGCGGTCGGCGCCGTGGACGCCGACGTGAACCTGCAGGGCGAACGTGTTGTTGCGCCAGGCCACGTACTTTAGGCCGTCCTCGACGCGGTGGTAGTGGGGCGTGTCGATGATGTGCTGCTCGCGATAGTCCGACAGCGGATGCGTGCCGGTCGACGCCGAGCCGCACGCCGTGGAGGTCGGAGAGCGCGAACAGCCGCCGGCGCGCCTCGCGCTGCAGCGCCAGCGCGTGCGCGACGTCCTCGCCGCGGCCCGAGCGGATCTCGATCTCGGACGAGATCAGCTCGCCCGCGATCGCGTCGGCGAGCACCGGGTCGGTCGCGCCGGCTTCGCGCAGCACCTCGAAGCGCGGGACGAGCTCGAGCGTCTCGGGATCGAGGAGGGCCCATTCCTCCTCGATGCCGACCGTCAGATCCTTGGAGGCCTCGAAGGTCTCCCGCGCGGCGGCGAGATCGATCAACTCAGGTCAGGTAGAAGTAGAGCGCGTAGAGGAGGTCCACTGCCGGGCTCGACGTGTGGACCGTGACCTCCGGCGGCACCTGCAGCAGTGCCTCGGAGTAGTTGAAGATGATCTTGACGCCGGCGTCGACCAGCTGGTCGGCCAGCTCCTGCGCGGCGGCCGTCGGGACGGCGAGCACGCCGACGACGATGTCCTCCTCCTCGACGACGCTCTTGACGTCGTCGGTGTGGCGGACCTTGACGCCGTTGATGTCCTCGCCGACCTTGTCCTTGTCGAAGTCGAAGATCGCGACGACGCGGAAGCCGTGGTCGGCGAAGATGTCCGACGAGGCGATCGCGCGGCCGAGGTGGCCGGCGCCGAACAGCGCGATGTTGTGCTGGCCGCTCGTGCGCAGGATCTTGCGGATCTGCGAGACCAGCGAGTCGACGTTGTAGCCGACGCCGCGCTTGCCGAACTTGCCGAAGCCGGAGAGGTCGCGCCGGATCTGGGTGGAGTTCACGTGCGTGTACTCCGAGAGCTCCTGCGACGAGATCGTCTCCTTGCCCATCTTGCGGGCCTGCGTGAGCACCTGGAGGTAGCGCGAGAGCCGCGCCGCGACGCCGAGGGAGAGGCGATCGGCGAGCGGCCCCAGCCCGTCGTCCTCCTGCGCGCTGTCGTCCCCGCGCGTCGCCACGTCCCCGAAGCTCATCCCGCCAGACGATAGAGACTGGCTTCCAGTGCCGCCTCGTCGACGAAGAACTCGAACAGCTCCTCGCCGGCCAGCTCGACGACCGGGATCCGTTCCAGGTAGCGCCGGTGCAGGGCGTCGTCGGCGGTGATGTCGACCTCGTCGAGCGTCAGCGGTGTCCGCGCGCGGACACGTTCGATCGCGGCCCGCGCGTCGTCGCAGAGGTGGCAGCCGGGGCGGCTATAGAGCGTGACCGTGGGCGCTGGCATAGGCGTCGACGCCGAGGTACTCGGGGAACTCGATCACGGGCTGGAAGCGGGCCGCGGAGGCGATCATCGCGGCGTTGTCGGTGCAGAGCTCGGGCGGCGGGACGTGGACCGGCACGCCGAGCGCCTGCGCCCGCGTCCGCAGCAGCCGGTTGGCCGCGACGCCGCCGCCGATCGCGAGCCGCGGCTCGGCCTCCTGCGCGAGCGCGCGCTCGACCCGCTGCAGCAACGCGGTGACGATCGCGTGCTCGTAGCTCGCGGCGAGGTCGGCGGCGCGGCGCCGCGTCTCCTCCGGGCCGAGGTCGCGGACCTTGTAGAGCAGCGCGGTCTTGAGGCCGGCGAAGCTGAGGTCGAGGCCCTTGACACGGGCGGCGGTCGGGAAGTCGAAGGCCTGCTGGTCGCCGCCCTCGGCGAGCCGCGAGAGCGCCGGGCCGCCCGGGTAGCCGAGGCCGAGCAGCCGCGCGCCCTTGTCGAACGCCTCGCCGGCGGCGTCGTCGAGCGTCTGGCCGAGCGTCGCGAAGCGCTGCTTGTCGGTGACCTTGGCCAGCAGCGTGTGGCCGCCGCTGGCCAGCAGGCACACGAACGGCGGCTCGAACGGGTCGGGCTCGAGGAAGTTGGCGGCCACGTGCCCCTGCAGGTGGTCGACCGCGATCACCGGCAGGCGGCGGGCGGCGGCGAGCGCCTTGGCCGTGGCGACGCCGATCAGCAACGCGCCGACCAGGCCCGGGGCCCTGGGTGAAGGCGATCGCCTCGATGCCGTCGAGGCTCGTGTCCGCGACGGCGAGTGCCTCGTCGACGATCGCGTTCACCAGCTCGAGGTGGTGGCGCGAGGCGATCTCCGGCACCACGCCGCCGAACGCGGCGTGCACGCCCTGCGAGGAGACGACGTTCGAGAGCACCTCGCCGGCGTGCGTGACGACGGCGGCGCAGGTGTCGTCGCAGGACGTCTCGAGCGCGAGGATCATGAGGTGCCCGGGACGTCGTCCAGCGTCCCGCGCAGCGTCGCCGGCGTGCGCCACATGATCACCGCGTCCTCGCCGTTGTCGGCGTAGTAGCGGCGGCGGACGCCGGCCGAGCGGAAGCCGAAGCGCTCGTAGAGCGCGAGCGCGCCGTGGTTCGAGCGCCGCACCTCGAGCGTGAGCTGGGCGTCGTTGCCGACGTGCTCGATCAGGTGGGCGAGCAGCGCGGACGCGATGCCGCGGCGGCGCCGGTCTGGGTCGATGGCGATGTTCATCAGGTGCCAGACCGTGTCGTAGCGGCTGCAGACGAGGTAGCCGGTCAGCTCCTGCTCGACGTCGGCGGCGAGGCAGATGCCGGACGACTTGGAGAGCTCGAGCACGAACATCGCCAGCGACCACGGGGTCGTGAACGCGCGGCGCTCGACCGCGACGACCTGCGGGAGGTCGGCGTAGGTCAGCCGGCGGATCTCGACGGCGCTGGCAGGTGGGGCGGTCAAGGCAGGCGGGGAGGTGAGGCGTCGGGCTCGCGACGGTAGTCCGGGAGCAGCGCGTCACGGTCGGCCGGCTCCCCCGTGGCGCCGATCCGGCACACCTGCAGCGCGCTCACCCGGTGCAGGGGGGAGTCGTCGGCCGGAATCACCGCCCCGGCCCGCTCGAGCTCCGCTCGAAAGCGTACCGCCCCGTCGCCGACGGCCACCGATCCGGGCGGCATCAGCGCGGCGAGCGCGGCGGGAGCGAGCGCGGTCGGCTCGAGCCGGCCCGCGGCGGCCGCGAACACCTCGCCACGCCGCGCATCGATCACCGCAAACCTAAAGGGGTCTGACCCCTTTATGAGCGCTTGGAGCGTGGAGACCGGGACGAGCGGCAGGTCGCGCGCCTGGGCGAGCGCGCGGGCGGTGGCGATCCCGATCCGCAGGCCGGTGAAGCCGCCCGGGCCGACGCCGACCGCGATCCGCTCGACCCGCTCCCAGCCGCCGGCCTCCGCGAGCACGGCCTCGACCAGCCGCAGCAGCTGCGCGCCGTGCCCGGGCCGCTCGCCCGGCGCCGGGTCGTGGCGGCGCTCGACCGCGAGGCCGTCGGGCGCCCACGCGGCGACCGCGGTCGACGGCGTGGCCGTGTCGATGCCGAGGATCACTCGCCGACCTCCAGCGTCCGCCGGTCGCCGCCCGCGTGCCCGAGCCGGACGTGCGCGGCGACGCGCTCGGGCGGCCAGGCTCCCGGCGCCTGCTCGGGCCACTCCACGAACGCGATCGCGTCGGGCGGGAAGAACGGGTCGAGCAGGCCCGGGTCCTCGTCGCCCATCCCGGCCAGGCGGTAGAGGTCGAGGTGCGACACCGGGCCGGAGGCGCCGTCGTAGGAGTGGCCGACGACGAACGTCGGGCTGGTGACCGGGCCGCTGACGCCGAGCGCGCGCAGGGCGCCGCGCACGAACGTGGTCTTGCCCGCGCCGAGGTCGCCCGAGACGAGCACGACGTCCCCGGGCCGCAGGCGGGCCGCCAGTTCGGCGCCCGCCTGCTCGGTGGCCTCGGGACCGGCTGTCTCGCCCGCGCTGATCACGCGGGCGAGACTAGAACGTCGTCAGCGGCGGCAGCGGCTCAGGTCGACCGTCGCCGTGGCACCGCGTGCCACCGACACGGTCGTGTCGCTGCGCCCGCAGCTGATCGTCCACGCCTCCCGCACGTGGGCGCTCGCGTGCTGGCTCGGCCGCCACGACGGGTTGACGTGCCACGTGAAGCGGCCGTTCGCGGGCACGCTGATCGAGGACGCGATCGCCTGCTGGAACGGCAGCACGAACGGCCCCGACGCGTCGGTCAGGAGCGACGACTCGAGCGTCATCTCCTTGGCGATCGTCAGCTTCGCCCCGCGCGGCGCGCGGCCGCTGACGATCGAGTGCCCGCCCGGGTCGACCGCCGCCTCGAACGCGTGCAGGTACGCCTCGCGCATCGTCGAGTCCTCGTAGGCGCCGGTGCCCAGGTACTGGTCGATGACGAACTGGTACGGCGGGTGGAAGCGGTCGTTGCCGCCGTGGCCCGGCGTCGCCTCGGGCGTGAAGCCGAACGTGCCCGCGGAGTAGTAGGCCCACTGCTCGGCGGTGCCGCTGGCCTCGTAGTAGATCTCGGGCCACGGACCGGCCGGCCAGCCGAGGATCGCGCCGAGCTCCTGGGCCAGCGCGTCGTACGGCACGACGTCCGCGGGCACCGGCTCGTTCGAGGAGCTCGGGGCGCGCAGCAGCCGCTCGTCCGGCGTGTGGTTGTTGATCGCGACCGTGATCTGGTTCTCCGACGCCAGCTCGCGCATGTTCTGGATCTCCGGCTCGGAGAACGGCGCCGCGCCGCGGTGGTTGCTGGCGGCCAGGTCCGGGCTCGAGCCCGGGCCGCCCCAGAACGGGCCGTAGTTGCGGTTCGGGTCGACGCCCGAGTTGACGTTCGCGGGCGCCTCGCACTGCGCGGCGGTCGGGATCTCGCCCGGCACGACGCGGCAGTTCTTGCGCTTCTGCTCCTGCACGAGCCGGCGCGAGATGTCGTAGCCGTCGCCGTTGACGACCGGCACGGCGATCAGCTTGCCCTGCTCGAGCAGCGCCGTGACGCGCGGGTCATGCCCGTCGTTTTGGAGCAGCTCCCAGGCGAACTCGAGCGTGAACTCCGCGGTCGGCCACTCGCGGGCGTGGTGCACGCCGGTGAGCAGGAACACGGGCTTGCCGTGGTCGCGCCTGACGTCGTGCGTGATCTCGAGGCCGTAGACGCGCTTGCCGAGCAGCGTGCGGTGCGGCAGCTCGAAGCGCTCGACCTCGCGCGGGAAGCGCCGCTCCAGGCGCCGCATCTCGGCGTTGATCTCGTCGAGCGTGCGGTACGCCACGCGGCCGGTCGGCAGGTCCGACTCGAGCTGCTCGTCCTGCGCGGCGCGGCGGGCGAGGCGCGCCTCGGCGCGGCGCGCGGCGCGGTTGCGGCGATCGAGGTTCGCCACCAGCGTGCGCGTGCGCAGGCCGGTCGAGCGCAGCAGCGCGCGGTCCGCCGCCGTGTGGACCATCACCTCGGTCCGGCGCTTGCCGATCAGCACGACGTCGAGCCCGCGATCGGTCAGCCGCTGGTCGACCTGGCGGTCGGCGATCCTCACCTCCACCAGCGACGAGTGGTCCTTCGCCGGCGCGGCCGCCGGCACGAGCGCGGTGGCCGCGAGCGCCATGATGCCCGCCGCCCATCCCCGTCTGGACATGGCACAACCCCCCTGTCGTGGTCCCCTCCCGCGGCGGCGACTCTACCGCGTGGCGGAGCGCCGGCGCAGCGTCACGCCGGCGCCGAGCAGCAGCGCTCCGGCGGCGGCGACGAGGCCGGTCTCGACCCCGGTGTTCGGGAGCTGCTCCTGGGCCGCCGGCGCAGCCGGGGCGGGTGTCGCCTGCGCTGCGGGCGCGGCTTCGGGCGCCGCCTCCGGCACGGCTTCGGGCGCGGCCTGCTCGGGCTCCGCCGTCGGCGCGGGCTGCTCCTGCTCCTGCTCCTGCCCGCCGCCGAACGGATCCTCGTACTGGTCGTCGCCGGCGCTCTGACCGTAGGCCGCCGCCGGCAGGGCCAGCGAAAGTGCGACGAGGAGCGACGCGATCCGGTGTCGTCGGGTCCGCGGCAAGCGCAAGACCATAGCCGCCAGAACCTCTAAGGTCGCCAGCCGTGCGCGGCCAGAACGCAGTGAGGCAGCTCCCGATCGCCGCCGCGCTCGGTCCTCGCCGGAGCCTGGCTGATGTACGAGACTCGCGGCACGACGCTCTGGTTCGACGAGTGGATCTGGGCGCGCGAGTACCGCGACAACAGCTTCGACGGCTTCGTCGCGCCGCACAACGGCCACCCGACGCTGGTGCCGGTCGCGATCTACCGGCTGCTGTTCGCGACCGTCGGCATCGACCAGTCGGCGCCGTACCGCGCGGTCGGGATCGCCGGCCACCTGCTGTGCGTCGCGCTCGTCTACGTGTACGCGCTGCGCCGCGTCGGCACCGGGCTCGCGCTGCTCGCGGCGGCGTCGATCCTGCTCCTCGGCCCGGGCTGGCAGAACATCATCTGGGGCCTGCAGATCGGCTGGCTGGTCAGCATCGCCGGCGGTCTCGGGGCACTGCTGATGCTCGACCGCCGCGATCGCATCGGCGACGTCGCCGCGTGCGCGCTGCTGCTGCTGACGATCGCGGCCTCGGGCCCGGGGATCGCGATCGCCGCCGGCGTGCTCGTCGAGGTCGTCCGCGGCCGCGGCCTGCGCGCGCGTCTGGATCGTGGCCGTGCCGCTGGCGCTGTTCGCGATCTGGTGGCTGGGCTACCAGGACTCCGGCACGGTGCGGCGCGAGCTGACGCTCGCGCCCGGGTTCGCGGCCGACTCGCTGGCGGCGACGCTGGCCGCCCTCGCCGGCCTGGCCGGGCCGCTGATCGGCGACGACAGCAGCACCCTGGGCTGGGGCCGGCCGGTCGCCGTCGTGGCCGCGGCGCTCGTGCTGTGGCGGCTGTGGCGGGTCGAGCGGATCCCGACGCGCGTGCTGACGCTGCTGACGATCCTCGCCGCTGTTCTGGGGCCTGACCGGGCTCCAGCGGGCGGGCCTGGGACCGGCCGAGTCGAGCCGCTACGTGTACGTCGGCGCGGTCTTCGTCGTCGCGCTGGCGGTCGAGCTGCTGCGCGGCGTCACGCTGTCGCGCCGGGCGTGGCTGGTCGCCGGCGCCGCGGCGCTCGTGATCGCCGTCGCCAACGTCGGCGACATGCGCGCGGGTGCCGCCTTCCTGCGCGATCAGGGGCTGCTCACCCGCGTCGGGCTGGCGGCGCTGGAGATCGGGCGGCCCGTGGTCGAGCCCACCCACCCGGCGGCCGTCGCGGGCTATCCGCTGGTCGTCGTGCCGGCCGAGGAGTACTTCGCGATGGCCCGCGACCTCGGGACGCCGGCCGCGAGCGAGGACGAGCTCGCACGCGCGCCCGAGAGCGTGCGCCGCGCCGCCGACGACGAGCTCGTGCGCATCCACGGGATCGCGCTCGAGCCGGCCGGCGCGGCCGCCGCGTCCGGGCCGGAGCCCGATCGTCGACGCCGCGACCGGCGGGGCGCGTCCGAGCGCGGACGGCTGCGTGATGTTCACGCCCGACGCCGCCGGGCCCGGCGCAGCCCGCGCCCGCGATCGAGGTGACCGTGCCCGCCGGCGGGCTGCTGATCGACGGCGAGGCCACCGTGAGCCTGCGCCGCTTCGCCGCCGGGTTCGGCGAGGCCGCGGTGGGCCGCGTCCGGCGCGGCGGGAGCGGGCCGCCTCGTGATCCGCGCCGACCGCTCGCCGGTGCCGTGGCACGCGCGGATCGCGCCCGCCGGCGAGGAGGTCGAGGTCTGCCCCGCCGGATGAGGCGCGCCGTTCCTGTCGCCGCCGCCGCGTGCCTGCTGACCGCGCCCACGGTGCTGGCGTTCTTCTCGGGCGGCTACTTCGCCCAGCCGCGGCTGATCGCGGCGATCGTGGTCTGGGCGCTCGTGCTGGCGCTCGCCGCCGTCGGCCCCGCGCCGCTGCCGCGCAGCACGCCCGGGTGGATCGCGCTCGCCGGGCTCGCGGGCTTGACCGGGCTGAGCGCGCTCTCGGTCCTGTGGGCGCCGCAGGCCGGGCCGGCGATGCAGAGCGTGCAGCGGCTGGTGCTCTACTGCGGCGCGCTGTTGCTCGCCCTCGGCGCGCTGCGCGCACGCAGCCTGCAGCGGGCGGTCGAGCCGGTGCTGGCCGGCGGCGCCGCGATCGTGATCGGCTACGGCATCGCGGGCCGGCTGCTGCCCGGCCTGATCGAGCTCGCGAGCTCGCGCAGCGCCGGCGGCCGGCTCGAGCAGCCGCTCACGTACTGGAACGCCGAAGGCGCGCTCGCGGCGCTCGGCCTCGTGCTCTGCGCGCGGCTGGCCGGCGACGTCACCCGCCCGCGGTCGATCCGCGCGGCCGCCGGCGCCGCCGCCCCGGTGCTCGGGCTCGGCCTCTACCTGTCGTACTCGCGCGGCGCGCTCGCGGTCGCCGTGCTCGGCCTGCTCGTGCTCGCCGCTGCCGCGCCGTCACGCGCCCAGCTGCGCGCGGCGGCCACCGCGCTGCTGGCGGCGGCCGCGGTGGCCGTGTGCTCGGAGCTGCTGCCCGCCGTGGCCACGGTCACCGGTCCTGACCGCGCGCGCGACGGGGCGGTGATGCTCGCCGTCCTCGTGCTCGCCGCGATCGCGTCGGCGCTGGCCGTTGCGCGAACCGGCGCGGAGCCGCAGACGCGGCCGCGCTGGTACGCGCGGCTGGCCCCCGCCGCGTGGATCGCGGCCGCCGCCGTCGCGATCGGGCTCGTCGCCGGCGGGGTCGCCGAGCGGCCGAGCGAGCGCGAGCTGTCGGCGGGCGCGAGCGCGGCCCGGCTGACCTCGGTGACGTCGAATCGCTACGAGTACTGGCGCGTCGCGCTCGGCGCGTTCCGCGACCACCCGCTGGGCGGCACGGGCGCCGGCGGCTTCCGCGTCGTGTGGCTGCAGGAGCGGCCGATCCGCGAGACCGTCCGCGACACCCACTCGCTGCCGGTCGAGGTGGCCGCGGAGCTCGGGCTGGCCGGGCTGCTGGCGCTCGCGCTGCTGGGCGGCGGAGTCTTCGTCGCCACCCGGCGGGCGCTCGGCCGCGAGCGTGCGCTCGCCGCAGGCCCGGCGGCGGCGCTCGTGACCTGGTCGCTGCACGCCGCGATCGACTGGGACTGGCAGATGCCGGCCGTCACGCTGCCCGCGCTCGCCCTCGCGGGGCTGCTCATCGTCCTGGCCGAGCCGGAGCCGGCGGCGCCTCGCTGAGCGGGTCGAGCCGCTCCATCGCGGCGCGCACCCGGCGCTCGAGCGCCGCGTCGCGGCCGTCGTTGACCCATCCGAGCGCGCTCCAGGCGCTCAGGTTGTCCGGTTCCGCGCGCACGACGTCCTCGAGCAGCGGGCGCGCCTCGCTCTCGCGCCCGACCGTCCACAGCGTCAGCGCACGGCCGATGTCGGGCGTGCGGTCGGGCGTCAGCAGCCGCGCGCCGCGGAAGTCGGCCTCGCGCCTGCGCGATCGTCGCCGGGTCGTCGAGGCTGCCCCCGGCCGCGATCGCGCGGGCGTAGAGGCGGGCGTCGCGCTCCATGACGGCGAGCCAGCCGATCAGGCCGAGGGCCACGACGGCGACGATCAGCCGAGCGGCAAGTCGGTTGCGGGCCGGGACGGGAACCGCCGCATTGTCCCAGCCAGCCATTACGGTGTCGCCGATGAGCGCCGCGCCGGCCGACGACACCGCGTTCGTCTCCGTCATCGCCCCCGTCTTCAACGAGATCGAGACCCTTCCCGAGTTCCACCGTCGCGTGACGGCGGCGCTCGCCGGGCACCGCTACGAGCTCGTGCTCGTCAACGACGGGTCGACCGACGGCTCGGCGGAGCTGATCGAGCAGCTCGCCGCGAGCCGACCCGGCCGTACGCCCGCTGCACCTCTCGCGCAACTTCGGCCACCAGGCGGCGGTCACGGCCGGGCTCGAGGCGGCGCGCGGCGCGGCGGCGGTGACGATCGACGCCGACCTGCAGGACCCGCCGGAGGTCATCCCGCGCCTGATCGAGCAGTGGTCGCGCCGGCGCCGAGGTCGTGCACGGCGTACGCCACGAGCGCCGCGGCGAGTCGCGCCGCCGGCTGTTCGTGATCCGGGCGTTCTACCGCCTCTTCAACCGGCTGTCCGGCCTCGCGAGCTTCCCGGGCAACTCGGGCGACTTCCGCCTGATCGCGCGGCCCGCGCTCGACGCGCTGAACGCGCTGCCGGAGCGCAACCGGTTCGTGCGCGGGCTCGCCTCGTGGGTCGGCTTCCGGCAGGCCAGCGTCGTGTACCAGCGCGACGCGCGGCATGCCGGCAGCTCGAAGTACCCGCTGCGCAAGCTGCTGCGCCTGGCGGCCGACGGCATCCTCTCGTTCTCCGCCGTGCCGCTGCGGGTGGCCGCGTGGATCGGCCTGGTGATGTCCGTCACCGCGTTCGTGGCGATCCCCGTCGTCGTCGTGCTCCGGATCGCCGGCCTGTACGAGGTGTCCGGCATCGCGTCGGTCCACATCCTCGTGCTGCTCGTCGGCGGGATCCAGCTGCTGTTCCTCGGCGTGCTCGGCGAGTACCTCGCCCGCAACTACGACGAGACGAAGCACCGGCCCGTGTACGTCCTCGGCGAGGCGCCGAAGCCGCCGGCCGCCGAGTAGGCCGGATGGAGCAGGACTTCTACCCGGCGTACTTCGAGCTCGAGGGCCGCCACTGGTGGTTCCTCGGCCGCCGCCGGCTGTTCCTGCGGCTGCTCGAGCAGCAGATCCCGTTGCGCGACCGGCCGGTCGAGCTGCTCGACTTCGGCTGCGGCACCGGCGCCTTCCTCGAGCACCTCGAGCGGTTCGGGACCGTGCGCGCGGTCGACGCCGACCCGAGCGCGGTCGCCTTCTGTCACGCCCGCGGGCGCTCCGAGGTCCAGCTCGCCCCGCCCGGCGCGCCGCTGCCGTTCCCCGACGGGGCCTTCGACGCCGTGACGACGCTCGACGTGATCGAGCACATCGACGACGACGTCGCCGCGCTGGCCGAGCTGCGCCGCGTGCTGCGGCCCGGCGGGCGGCTGCTCGTCGCCGTCCCCGCGTTCACGTTCCTGTGGGGCGTGCAGGACGAGGTGTCCCACCACCGCCGCCGCTACACGGCCGGCTCGCTGCGCGCGGCGCTCGCTGCGGCCGGGTTCGCGGTCGACCGCACGAGCTACTTCAACACGATCCTTTTCCCGCCGATCGCCGCGGTGCGGGTCGGGCGGCGGCTGCTGCGGCGCCCGGGCTCGCGACAGAGCGACTTCGAGGTCGGTCCGGCGGCGCTGAACCGCGGGCTCGGCGCCGTGTTCGGCGCCGAGGCCGGGATCGTCGCGCGGCGCGACCTGCCGTTCGGCGTGTCGCTGCTGGCGCTCGCGAGGCACGAGTGACGCAGGCGCTGCGCTTCGCGGCGGTCGGCCTGCTGCAGAACGGCCTCAACGTCGCGGCGTTCGCGCTCCTGACCGGCCTCGGCGCCGACTACCGGATCGCCGCAGTCCTATCCGGGCTGCTGGCGTTCGTGGCGAGCTTCCTGATGAACCGGCACTGGACGTTCATGCAGCGGGAGGCGCCGATCCATCACCAGGGCGCGCGCTACCTGCTCGTCTTCGCGTCGGCGATCGCGCTCGGCGTCGTCCTGCTCACGCTGTTCGTCGAGGTCGCGGGGCTCGTCGGAGATCGCGGCCCAGATCGCGGCGATCCTCGTCGTGGCGCCGATCAGCTTCCTCGTCCAGCGCGCCTGGGTGTTCAGAGCACCTCCGCGATCCGCGGCGCCTCGCGCTTGAACACCCAGACCGAGAGGACGCAGACCGTGACGAAGATCGCGGCCGGGATCAGCAGCCACACCGCGCCGCCCGCCGCGGCCGCCGGACCGGGAGCGTCAGGATCGATCACCCATTTGCGGGCGAGCTCGAACAGCGGCGCGAGCGGGCTCAGTGCGAGCAGCTTCCCGACCGTGCCGGGCACGATCTCGAGCGGATAGAGGACCGGCGTGGCATAGAACAGCGCCATCACCGCCACCGACCAGATGATCCCCGTGTCACGGAAGCGCGGGTTGAGCGCCGAGACGATCATCGCGACGGCCGTCGTGAACAGCGTCAGCGCGGCGACGACGAGCGGCAGCAGCAGCCAGGTCCACGTCGGGTCGACCCCGGCGACGAGGATGAAGCAGAACACCACGACCAGGTTCACCGCCAGGTTGAAGAGACCGGTGAGCACCACGGCGAGCGGGATCACGAGCCGCGGGAACTGCGTCTTGCGCACCACCGACTCCGAGGCCACGATCGAGCCGACTGCCTGCACCGTGGCCTCCTGGAAGAAGCCGAAGAGCACGATGTTGAACAGCAGCAGCACCGGGTACTGCTTCACGCGATCGCCGAGGTCGAACGCCTGCGTGAAGACCACGAGCAGGACCGCGAACAGCAGCAGCGGCCGGAAGAACGACCACAGGTAGCCGAGCGCCGTGCCGAGGTAGCTGCGGCGGAACTCGGTGACGGCGATCAGGTAGAGCAGGTCGGCGGCGCGTCGCCACCCGCCTCCGAGCGCCGACGGGCCGCGAACCTCGACGAGCTCGGGAGCCGCATCGCTCACAGCTCCACCTCGGCCGCGAGATCGGCGTCCACCTGCACGTTCCCCTTGGCCGTCTGGGTGCCGACGACCGTGAACTCCAGCAGCCGCAGACGGTGCATCGCGTAGTCGCCCTGCTCGCGGCTGCGGGCGACGAAGCCCTGCACGGAGTAGCGGCCGGGCAGCAGCCGGTTCTGGACGGACCCGCCGATGCGGACGCGCCGCCCGGCGGGCACGCGCTGCGGCGCTCCGGGCGCGAAGGTCGGAGAGCGGTCGAAGCCGAAGATCGTGTGGTCCAGCGCGTCGACGAAGTGAATGCTGAAGATCGGCGCGTCCAGATCCTGCCGCGCTTCGAGCACGATCTGCAGGCCGATCGGCTCGCCCGGCTGGACGGTCTCGACACGCTCGCCGGACGGATCCTCGAGCCACGCGTCGACCGGCTTGACGTTGACGTCCCAGACGGCGCCGGCCGGGTCAGGCTCCGAGCTGGTGTAGGCGCTCGGGAAGTTGACGCGGTAGTACTGCAGCGCGGCCTCCTGAGGATCGCCCAGGTAGGCGAGCCGCCCCGCTTCGATCAGCATCGCCCGGTCGCACATCGCCTCGACCGTCGCCATGTCGTGGGTGACGAGGACGATCGTGCGGCCTGCACGCCTCCGGGCGCGGAAGACGTCCATGCACTTGTGCGCGAACGCGGCGTCGCCGACGGCGAGCACCTCGTCCACGAGCATGATGTCGGCGTCGGCCTCCACCATGACGGCGAACGCCAGCCGCACCAGCATGCCGGACGAGTAGTTCTTGAGCTTCAGGTCGGCGAACTCGCGCAGGTCGGCGAAGTCCAGCACCGAGTCCAGCCGGCGCGCGGCCTCGCGCCGCCCGAGGCCCATCATCACGCCGTTGAGGACGATGTTCTCGCCGGACGTCCGCTCAGGGTCGAAGCCCACGCCGAGCTCGATGAACGGCGCAAGCCGCCCGGCGACGCGAATCCGCCCGTGGTCGGCCTGATAGATGCTCGAGAGGATCTTCAGCAGCGTGCTCTTGCCCGAGCCGTTGCGGCCGACGATGCCCAGGAACTCGCCCTGGTGGACGTCGAACGAGATGTCGCGCAGGGCCTGCTGCTCGCGGTACTCGACCCGGCGCAGCGGATGCGTCGCCCGCTCCTTGAGCGAGTCGACCCGGTGCGTCGGGATCCGGAACGTCTTGCTGACCCCGCGGACCTCCAACACGACCGGTCGGTCCGTCATCACCGCAGCAATATCATGCTCGCGCGATGGCGTTCCCGGACCTGACGGCCCTGAGGGAGTTCGCGGGCTGGAAGGACGCGCGGGCGCCGGGCGCCGCCGGACCGGGTCCCGGCACCGAGCAGCTGCGGGCTGCGTACCTCGACCTGCTGAAGCTCTGCCTCTGCGATCTCGGCGGTTCGCGGACCGGGTCGGTGAGCATGCAGTACGACGGGACCGTCGCCTCGCGCGAGCTCTCCGGCGAGGACCTGCAGCTGCGTGCAGCGGGCATGGACTGGCCGCTCACCGGGCTCTCGATGCTCGGTCTCAAGCGCCTCGACGACCTACAGGCGTGCGTCGAGTCCGTCGTGCGCGACGGCGTGGCGGGTGACCTGATCGAGGCCGGTGCTTGGCGCGGCGGCGCTTCGATGCTGATGCGGGCGACGCTCGACACACTCGGCGCGGGCGATCGCACGGTCTACGTCGCGGACTCCTTCCAGGGCTTCCCGGCCGACCATGCGCACGGCCACCTCAGCGCCACCGACTTCCTGGCGATCCCGGTGGAGGAGGTGCAGGCGAGCTTCGCCCGCTTCGGCCTCGCCGCCGGCGTCCGCTTCGTGCCCGGGTTCTTCGACGAGACGCTGCCGGCGCTGGCCGGCGGGCGGTGGTCGGTCGTGCGGCTCGACGCCGACACCTACGAGGCGACGCGACTCGCGCTGCAGGTGCTCTACCCGGGTCTCGCGCGCGGCGGGTACCTGATCGTGGACGACTTCGGCGTGATGGCCAAGGAGGACTGCCGACGGGCGGTCGAGGAGTTCCGGGTCGAGCACGGAATCGACGACCCGATCGAGACGGTCGACTGGACGTGCGTGCGCTGGCGCCGCAGCGACGAGCCCGGACCCGGCGGCGTGCGCCGCCCCCACCGGTGCCCCCGCCTGCGGGCCACACCCGGCCCGCCGCGCGGCACGGTGTCCTGCGGGTGCCGACCGGACGCGAGCGCGAGCTCGAGCACGAGCTCGCGGTGCTGCGCGAGCGGCCGGCGGCGCCGGGCCCGTGGTGGCGGCGACTTGCGGGCCGCCGGCGATGATCGCCTTCGGATCCTCGATCACCCGCCCCGACGTGTTCCGGGCGTGCGCCGAGCCGGGGATCCGGCGCGTCGCCGAGCCGGACTCGGAGATCCTCACGCTCGACTCCACGCAGTCGATCGCCCGCAGCTACAACGCGCTGCTCGACCGCGCGGCCGCGCTCGACGACCTCGAGGCGCTGGTGCTCGTGCACCAGGACGCCGAGCTGATCGACGCGGACCTCTGCGCGATCCTGCGACGGACGCTCGCCGATCCGGACGTGGGGCTGGTCGGCTGCGTCGGCGCGATCGGGGTGACCAGCATCGCCTGGTGGGAGGGGTCGGTAACGCTGGCGTCGTTCGTCAACCGCTACGACGAGCACGGGGGCGGCGACCTGCACTCGTTCTCGTGGAGCCGCGACGAGGTGCCGCCGTACGCGCAGGTCGGCGAGGTCGAGACGCTCGACGGGTTCGTGCTCGTGTTCTCGCCGTGGGCGGTGCGCGAGCTGCGCTTCGACGAGGACCTCGGCGCGTTCCACGGCTACGACCTCGATCTCTGCCTGCAGGTGCGCGAGGCCGGGCGCAAGGTGGTGACCGCCGACTTCCGCGCGATCCACCACCGACCGCTCGAGATGCTGCCGGAGCCGCAGGAGTGGATCGAGGCGCACGTGCTCGTCGCCGAGAAGTGGGACGGCCGGATGCCGACGGTCGGCCGCGCACCCGGAACGTGGCGCGAGCGAGCCCTGCGCGCCGAGGCCGAGCGCGACGCCGCGCGCGCGGTGACCCACTCGCGCGGGCTCGAGGAGCAGGCGCGCACCGCCCAGCTCGAGCGTGCCCTGGCCGAGGCGCGCGGGAGCGTCTCGTGGCGGATCACGGCGCCGCTGCGGCTGCTGTCGCGCCGTCGCGCCGAGCCGCCGGCGACGCGTCCGATGTCGGCCCCGAGCTGAAGGCGGGAGGCGCATGGTGATCGCGTTCGGGACCGCGATGCTCGACCCCGAGGCCTACCGGCGCTACGCCCGGCCCGGGATCGACCGTGCGGCCGAGCCGGACTCGGAGATCATCGCCCTGGCGGCCCTGCGGTCGGTGCCCCGCAGCCTCAACCTCGTGCTCGAGCGCGCGGCCCGCTTCGACGACCTCGAGGCGCTGGTGCTCGTCGACCAGGACGCGGAGATCGCCGGCCGGGCTTCTGCGCGGCGGTGCGGCGAGGCGCTCGCCGACCCCGGGTCGCGGTCGCGGGCCCGACGGGCGCGACCGGCGTGCGCACCGTGGCCTGGTGGGACGGGCGACGTCAACTCGGCCCGACGTGGTCCACCGCTACGAGGAGCACGGCGGCGGCGAGCTCGACGCGTTCGCCTGGGGCCTGACCGGCACGGCCCCCGCGGAGGTCGAGGCGCTCGCCGGGTTCCTGCTCGTGCTGTCGCCGTGGGCGGTGCGCGAGCTGCGCTTCGACGAGGGGCTGCAGCTCGGCGTCGGCTTCGACGTCGACCTCTGCCGGCGGGCGCGCGCGGCCGGCCGCAAGGTGGTCACGGCCGACCTGCCGGCGATCCTGCACCGCCCGCTCGAGCTGATCGAGCACCGCGACATCTGGATCGAGGCGCACATCGCCGCCGCCGAGCGTTGGGACCCGCCGGAGGAGGACTGGCGCGCCCGCGCGCGGCGCGCCGAGGCCGAGCGCGACGCCGCACGCGCGCAGTCCTACTCGGCCACCGTCGCCGCAGAGGCTCGGGTCCTGCCGCTCGAACGCGAGCTCGAGGCGCTGACCGGCTCGCTCTCCTGGCGGCTCACGGAGCCGTTGCGCCGCCTGAGACGCCCGCCGCCGGCGCTAGTCCTCGAGCACGCGCCGGATCTCGTCCTTGGAGATCACGGACTGGCTCGGCGCGACGCGCGCGCGGACGCGCAGGCGCGAGAGCCGCTCGGCGACCGCGAACGCGCTCGACCGCAGCAGTCGATCGCAGCAGTGCGTCGCGGCGGCCGCACCGCTCGCGCTCGCGCCAGAGCTCGGTTCGCGTCGCCTGGCGCTCGGCCAGGTCGCGGACGCGGTTGGCCTCCAGGCGCTCGAGGATCGGGTGGCGATCGAACGGGGCGACCAGCCGCGCGACCGCGTCCGCCCACGGCGCCTCACGGTGCCAGACCACGCCGAAGCCGAAGAACACCGGGACGACCGCGAGCCGGAGCCCCTCACGCGCGGCGACGAAGTCCTCGACCGCGGTCAGCACGCCGTTGCGCGGCCCGCCCTCGGTCGCCGCCGAGCGCGGGTACGGCAGGCCGCCCGGGTGCAGGCCCGGCTCGCCGGGGAACAGCCCACCGCCCTCGCCGGCCAGCGGCTGGCGCAGCTCGGCCGGGATCGCGTCCGGGGTCGAAGTAGTCGTCGCGCCGCCCGTGCGGCCAGCACACGTCGTGGAAGAGCAGCAGCGGCAGCTCGGCGCCCGGCGCGCGCTCGCCGATCAGCCGCAGCTCCTCGGAGACCGTGAAGTAGTTGTGGTCGCCGTCGATGACGACGGCGTCGGGCAGCTCGATCCGCGGCAGCGCCGCCAGGCTGGTCTCGCGGATCAGCTCGAGCCCGTCCGCCTCGAGCGCGACGAGGTCCGGCTGCGGGGCCGGGTCGATCGCCGTGACCTTCGCGCCTGCGCCCTCCGCCCAGGCCATCAGCACGCGCGTGAGCGCGCCGGCGAACGCGCCGACCTCCACGATCGAGCGCACACCGGCCGCGTCCAGGCACGGCAGCATGAGCTCCGCCGAGTGGGCCAGGGACGTGCCCCAGCCGTCGGGATCGTGGGAGTAGGGGTCGAAGTCCGGGAGCGGGCGCGTCACCAGGGAGCGATCGGCGCGTAGTCGGCCGGGAACGACGAGCTCGCGAAGAACCAGTTCTCGATCGCGTAGCGCGGATCGGGCATCGACGGGTCCGACGCGGTCTGGTGCAGGAACAGCTCGTCGAACAGCAGCGCGTCGCCCGGCTCGAAGATCGGCCGCACGATCGGCGTGTCGCCGGCCGCCTGATCGACCATCGCCTGCGACGTGACGATCTCGATCGCGGCGTCGTCCGTGCCGGCGGCGACGAGCTGGTCGAGGCGGCGCGGCAGCAGGTCGAGGCCGGGCGCGACGTCGCCGCAGCGCGACAGCGACAGCCACAGGTTGAGCGAGCGCACGGGGCCCATGAACGTCCCGTCCTGGTGCCAGGCTCCGGGCACGGACGGCGAGGCCTTGCGCAGGGTGGTCTTGTGGACCGAGATCAGCGCCGGCTCGCCGAGGTAGCCGTCCACGAGCTCCGGCAGGCCCATCGAGCGGAACAGGTCGAGCATCTCGGCGCCGAGCTCCGGCGAGTCGGCTGCCAGCAGGCCGCCGCCGTCCTCGATCCAGCCGCGGCCGACGACCGGCGCCGAAGCGCTCGTGCGGCTCGAACTCCTCGAACAGGCCGTCGGCGCGCCCGCCGGCACGGTCGGCGAAGCGCGGTCGATGTGCTCGGCGAAGGCGACGCGCCCGCTCGCGGTCGAGCGAGCCCGCGGACGAGCACGCAGCCGTCGCGCAGGATCGCCGGCGCGCAGCAGCTCGGGCGTGAGGTCGCGCGGGAGCGAACTCGGGCAG
The DNA here is from genome assembly GCA_963843485.1 of uncultured Solirubrobacteraceae bacterium. Lineage (GTDB taxonomy): Bacteria > Actinomycetota > Thermoleophilia > Solirubrobacterales > Solirubrobacteraceae > DASSUW01. Next base: position 224,755 of record CAWJKK010000007.1, read on the forward strand.
CCCGTCGGCCACGGGCAGGGCGCCCGCGTCCGGGTGCCGGGAAAGTCGCCCGGCGGCCCTGCGCCTCGTCGAGCGCGCGCATGCCCGCGAGATGGCGCAGCCGCAGCAGCGCGCCGCTCGGTCCCGCGGTCCGGCCGCGAGCGGTTGCCGCCGACAGCCGCTCGATCTCGTCGTGCAGCTCGTCCGTGCTCCCGTCGAAGTCCGAGCGTTCCTTTCGCCTGAGTCGGAACATCGGCGTCACGGTACCCGAGCGGGGGCGCCGACGACGGTGGTACCGGGCGCCACGTCGTGCACGACGACGGCGTTCGCCCCGATCCGCGCGCCCTCCCCCACGCGCACCGCGCCGATCAGCTTGGCCCCGGTCCCGATGCTGACGTCGCGCTCCACGGTCGCGCCGCGGAGGTCGCCTTCGCGCAGCCCGATCGTCACCCACGGAGCGATCGTCACCCCGCTGTGGACCTCGACGATGCCGTCGATCACGACCTGGCCGTGCAGCAGGTAGACGCCCGGGTGCACCACGACCGGGTCGCCGATCGACACCTGGGCGGTGGCCATCGCCAGCCGGTGCGCGAGCCGCGGCAGCACCGGCACGCCGAGCGCCTGCAGGCGCGCCTTGACCCGGTACAGGGCCTGCGCGAGGTAGGCGTCGCTGACCCAGGCGAGCCGCGCCATCTGCGCGGCCGCGTCGAGCCGCGAGCGGAACTCGTGCCGCTCGCCGCGGTAGCGGGCGGTCACCTTGGCGTCCTCGACGAGCGCGACGCGCAGCCGCGGGTGGCGGGCGCGCAGCTCGCGCCAGAACTCGTCGCTCACGCCGCCTCGCGCCGCCGCAGCGTCAGCATCACCTGGTGCAGGTCGTCGAGCAGCAGGTCGACGGCGAGCAGCTCGAAGCGGTCACCCCAGCGCTCGCGCACGTACGGGAGCGGCACGACCGCCTCGCCGTAGTGCATCGCGTCGCCCGCCCACTGCGGATGGTCCGGGTCCGCGGGATGCGGCTCGAACACGTACTCGCGCTCGTCGGCCGGACGCTGCATGTACGCCGGCGGCCGCACGGTGACGATCAGCAGGCCGTGCGGGGCCAGGCCGGCGTGCAGCGCGGTCAGGCAGCGCTCGGCGGCCTCCTCGGACAGGTGGGTGAAGACCGAGAACGCGAAGGCGAGGTCGAACGACTCGTCGAACGGCAGCCGCGCGGGCAGGAAGTCGCTGCGCGCGAGCGTCGCGGGCACGCCGGTCGTGCGGCACGCCTCGAGGATGTTCTCGACCGGGTCGCAGCCGAACAGGCGGCCCGGCTCGACATCGCGGGCCAGGAGCCGCGTCAGCCGGCCCCAGCCGCACCCGAAGTCGAGCACCCGCGCCTGCGCGAGCGGCACGCGCCCGTGCTCGCCGTAGCGGGCGAGCAGGCGGCGGTAGAACGCGGCGCCCTGGGCGGCCAGCGCCGCGCCGCTGGTGCCGTTCCAGCCGGTCTGGATCCACGCCGCGGGCACGTCCGGGAGCGTCGCCCGGATGTGCGGGAAGGCGTCGTACTCCTGGGTCAGCAGCAGCGCCCAGACGTCGGGGTCGAGGTCGCGGAACGTCGCCAGCGGCGTGCCGTCCGCGCACGCCGCGTCGAGCGCGGCGAGGCGCTCGCCGTGGTAGTGCTTCAGCCAGGAGTCGAGGCGCGGCGGCGCCGGCGGCTCGCCGGCGGACCTGCCGCGGAGCGCACGAGCGATCCGCCGGAACGGCATGGCGACAGGATACGCTCGGGCGCGCCTTGGACGTCCGCCTCGACGCACCGCTCCCGCCACAGCTGGCGGTCGGCCCCGGCACCGCCCTGTTCGTCTGCGGCACGTGCTTCGTGCCCGGCGAGCGCGTCGAGCGGCTCGTGCTGCTGGTCGACGGCGCCGAGCAGCCGCTCTCGGCGCACGGGATGCCGCGGCTCGACCTGATGCGGGCGAGCGACGAGCCGGCCGCGTACCGCGCCGGGTTCTGGGGCCTGGCGAGGATCGGCCCGCGGGAAGGCGGGGCGGTCGAGCTCGGCCTGCGCGCGCGGCTCGCCTCGGGCGCGGTCGTCGACGCGCCGCTGGCGCGAATCGCGGTCGCGCCGTTGCCCGAGCCGCTGCCCGGGTCTCCGCGCGTGGCGATCTGCATGGCGGCCTTCGAGCCGCCGCTCGAGCTGTTCCGGCGCCAGGTCGAGTCGATCCGCGCGCAGACGGAGACGGACTGGCTCTGCGTCGTCGCCGACGACTGCTCGCGACCGGCCAAGCTCGCCGAGATCCGCTCGGTGCTCGGCGACGACGAGCGCTTCGTGCTGGTGCCGTCCGACCGCCGGCGCGGGTTCTACGCGAACTTCGAGCGCGCGCTGGCGCTCGCGCCGGCGGGCGCGCGCTTCGTCGCGCCCGCCGACCAGGACGACGACTGGCATCCGGACAAGCTGGCGGCGCTGCTCGCCGCCGCCGACGGCGCCCAGCTGGTCTACAGCGACCAGCGGGTCGTGGCGCGCGACGGCGCGGTGGTCGCCGAGACGTACTGGCGCCGGCGCGAGAACAACCACGAGTCGCTGCTCTCGCTGCTGGCCGCGAACTCGGTGACCGGCGCGGCGTCGCTGTTCCCGCGCGCGCTGCTGGCCGACGCGCTGCCGTTCCCGCCCGCGCAGTTCGCCCACTTCCACGACCACTGGCTGGCGCTGGTCGCGCGCTCGCTCGGCGAGATCCGCTACGTCGACCGGCCGCTCTACGACTACGTGCAGCACGGCGGCGCCACGCTCGGGCACGCCAACGCGACGACGACCACGACGATCCGGCAGCGGCTGGCGATGCGCCGCGGGGCGCGTGAGCGGATCCGCATGTGGCGCATGCACTACTTCGTCGACGTCTGCCGGCTGTTCCAGTTCGGCACGGTGCTCGAGCAGCGCGTCGGCGCGCGGATGCCGCGCCGCCGTCGGCGCACGCTCGCGCGCTTCCTGCGCGCCGACCGGTCGCTCGCGACGATCGCCGCACTGGCCGCGCGCGGGCTGCGGGACCTGCGCCGGGAGCGACCGCAGACGCTGGGGGCCGAGTGGATGCTGGCGCTGGCGCTGCTGTGGCGGCGGCTGCTGGCGTTGTCGGCGCGCGACGCCCCGCAGCGCGGGTTGCGGCTGGACGCGGTGCCGCCACCGGTGCTCGACCCGCGGCCGGGGGCGCGCGCGCCGGGCGACCCGGAGCTGCGGGCGGTGGCGGAGAAGATCGCGCCGCTGCGGCTCGCCGTGCGCGATGACGCGCCGCGCCGGGTCAACCTGCTGATCCCGACCTTCGACCTCGAGCACTTCTTCGGGGGCTACATCGCCAAGCTCAACCTCGCGCAGGCCCTGGCCGCGCGCGGGGAGCGGGTGCGGATCGTCACCGTCGACCCGGTCGGCGCGCTGCCGCGCGACTGGCGCGCCGCCGTCGAGGCGTACGCGGGCCTCGGCGGGCTGTTCGACCGCGTGGAGGTCGCGTTCGGCCGCGAGTCCGGCGGCGTCGAGGTCAGCCGGGACGACGCCTTCGTCGCCACGACGTGGTGGACGGCGCACGTCGCCCAGGCGGCGCTCGGCTCGCTCGGCGGCGACCGCTTCCTGTACCTGATCCAGGAGTACGAGCCGTTCACGTTCCCGATGGGCAGCTTCGCCGCGCTCGCCGAGGCTTCGTATGCGCTCCCCCATCACGCGCTCTTCTCGTCCGAGCTGCTGCGCGGGTTCTTCCGCGAGCGGCAGATCGGCGTCTTCGCGGGCGGCGCCGGCGAGTCGGCGTCGTTCCAGAACGCGATCACGGCGGTCGACCCGCCCGCCGCGGCGGCGATGGCGGGCCGGCGCCGGCTGCTGTTCTACGCGCGCCCGGAGCCGCACGCGGCACGCAACATGTTCGAGCTCGGAGTGCTGGCTCTGTCCCGCGCACTCGAGCGCGGCGCGTTCGCCGGCTGGGAGCTGCACGGGATCGGGAGCGTGCGCGGCGGGCGGCGGCTCGACCTCGGCGGCGGCGCGGCGATGGAGCTGCTCCCGCGCGCCGCGCAGGCGGATTACGCGGGCGTGCTGCGCGGCCACGACGTCGGGCTGGCGCTGATGTACACGCCGCATCCGAGCCTGGTGCCGATCGAGATGGCGTCGGCGGGCATGGTGACCGTGACGAACACGTTCGCCAACAAGACCGCGGACGCGCTGGCGGCGATCTCGCCCAACCTGCGCGCCGCCCACCCCGGCGTCGAGTCGATCGCCTCCGCGCTGCTGCGACGCCGAGGCCGCGGCGCAGGACGCCGACGCGCGCGTGGCCGGCGCCGCCGTGGCCTGGAGCCGCGACTGGGCCGCGACGTTCGACGCGCCGCTGCTCGACCGCGTGACCGGCTTCCTCGCCCGCTGATGTTCACGGCGGTCGTCGTGCTGCACGACTCCGAGGCCGACCTCGCTCGGCTGCTGGCGTCGATCGACGCGCAGCCGGTGCGCGGCCGCAGCTCGTGGTCGTGGACTCGGGGTCGCGCGACGGCGGGCCCACGCTCGCGCGCAACTGGGGTGCGCAGGTGCTCGACGCGGGCGGCAACGTGGGCTTCGGAGCGGCCACGAACCTCGGCGTGGCGGCCGCGCGGTCCGACGTGACGGTGCTGCTCAACCCGGACTGCGAGCTATTCGACGACGCGCTCGTGCGGCTGGCCGAGCGGGTGCGCGCGGCGCCGGACGCCCTGCACGCACCGCGGCTGCTGAACGCGGACGGGAGCCTGCAGCGGTCGGCCCATCCGCTTCCCGGCACCGTCGGCGCGCTCGCCGGCGCTGTGGTGCACGCGCCGCTGCTGCCCGTCTCGGTGCGCGACCGGCTGGAGCCGTACCGGTCGGCGCGGCCGCGGACGGTCGGCTGGGCGATCGCCGCCTGCCTCGCCGCCCCGACCGCGCTGCTGCGCCGGCTGGGGCCGTTCGATCCGGCCGTGCACCTGTTCGGGGAGGACATGGAGCTGTGCCTGCGCGCCCGCGCGCTCGGCCTGCCGACGGTGCTGCACCCCGACCTCGCGCTCCGGCACGCCGGCGGGCACTCGACGCTCCGGCACGGCGAGCCGTACGAGCTGCTCGCCCGGCGCCGGCGCGAGGCGGTGCGCGCGACCCGCGGCCGCAACGCCCGCAGGCTCGACGACCTCGCGCAGGCGGCCACGTTCAGCTCGCGCATCGCCGGCCACGCGCTGCTCGGCGGCGACCGCGAGCGCCCGCGCGCGCAGCTCGCGGGACTGCGGGCGGCGCGCGCCGCCGCTCCGAGCCCCGGCTCGGCGCTGCTCGTCGCCTACGCCGGCGTCCTCGGCGGCGCCGAGCGGATCCTGCTCGACTGGGGCGGCGCGCTGCCGGAGGCCGTGCTCGCCTGCCCGGAAGGGCCGCTGGCCGCCGCGGCGCGGGCCGCGGGTGTCCCCGTGGAGGTCCTGCCGGAGCGCCCGCTGCCGGTGCGCGCAGGGCCGGTCGCCGCGGCACGGGCGCTCGCGGCGCATGCGCGCGACGTGTCCGCGCTCGTCGCCGCCCGCCGGCCGCGCGTGATCGTGGCCGCCGGGCGCCGGCCGGTGCTGGCCTGCGCAGCCGCCCGCCGCCGCGGCACGCCGGTCGTCGCCCTCCACGTCGACCTGCCCACGGGCCCGCTGCTGGCGTGCGCGGTGCGCCTGGCCGGCCGCCGCTGCGCGGCCGTCGTCGCGATCTCGGCGACGGTCGCCCGCACGGTCGGCCCCAACGCCCAGGTGATCCACCCCGGCGTCGACCTCGAGCACTGGCAGCCCGCGCCGCTGCCGGAGGCGCCGCGCGCGCTGGTGCTCGGCGCGCTCGTGCCGTGGAAGCGCGCCGACCTCGCGCTCGAGGTCGCCGCCCGCATCCCCGAGCTTCAGCTCGAGCTGGCCGGCGCACCGCTGCCCGACGACCCGCCGGACTTCGTCCGCGCCCTGCACGAGCGCGCCGCCCAACCCGACCTCGCCGGCCGCGTGACCTTCTCCGGCGCGCTCGCCGACCCACGCCCGGCGCTCGCCCGCGCGAGGCTCTTGCTGCACTGCGCCGACGCCGAGCCATTCGGGCTCGCCCTGCTGGAGGCGCTTGCGTCCGGCCGCCCGGTCGCCGCGCCCGACGCCGGCGGCCCGGCCGAGATCCTCGCGCGCGGCGGCGGCCGGCTCTACCCGCCGGGCGATCCAGACGCCGCCGCCGCGGCGGTGCGGGCGCTGCTCGCCGACCCCGGCGACCCGCGGGCGGCGGCGGTCGCCTTCGACCCCGCGGTCGCCGCGGACCGCTTCGCCACCGCGGTGGGGATAGCCACACCGGCGGCCGCCGGTCGCCCGTAGCGGCCGCGGGCGACTCCGCCACTAGGGTCCGCGCCGTGAGCGGCGCCGACGTCCTCCCCGCGGCGCGACCGGGCGCGCCCGCCCGCTTCGCCGGCGTCGCCTGGCAGGGGCAGACCTGGCTCAACCTCGTCTACCTGCTGCTCGCGTTCCCGACCGGGGTCGCCTACTTCGTCGTGCTCGTCGCCGGCGTGGCCTCCGGCGTCGCCCTCGCGGTGGTGATCGTCGGCCTCGGCATCCTGCTGCTGACGCTGACGGCCTGGCGGTTCATGGCCGGCGTCGAGCGCGGCCTCGCCCGCACGCTCCTGGGCGTCTCGATCCCGCAGCCCGCCGACCGCCGCGGGCTGCCGCTGGCCGACCGCGTCGCGAAGTGGCTGCGCGACCCGGTGACGTGGAAGAGCCTCGTGTTCGTCGCGCTGAAGTTCCCGCTCGGGATCGTCACGCTGGCGCTCGTCGGCGGCCTCGGGTTCGTCGCGCTGGTGCTCGCGTTCTCGCCGATCATCGTCCTGACCACGCCCGTCACGGTCTTCGGCTGGATCGTCGACGACCCGTTGCAGGCGCTGCCGCTGTGCGTCGCCGGGACCCTCGCCGTCTTCCTGCTGCTGCACCTCTTCAACGGCGTCGCCTGGCTGTGGGCGCTGTTCGCGCGCGTGATGCTCGGCCCGAGCACCGCGGCGCTGCACGAGCGCGTCGACGACCTGCGCGACGCGCGCGCCCGCATCATCGCCGCCGCCGACGCCGAGCGGCGCCGGATCGAGCGCGACCTGCACGACGGCGCGCAGCAGCGGCTCGTCGCGCTCTCGCTGACGCTGGGCATGGCCGAGTCGCGCCTCAAGGACCCGGACGCGGCCGCCCCGCTGATCGCCCAGGCCCGCGAGGAGGCGCGGCTGGCCGTGCAGGAGCTGCGCGAGCTGGCCAGCGGCATCCACCCCGCCCTGCTGAGCGAGCGCGGCCTCGGCCCGGCGCTCGAGGCGCTCGCCGGGCGCGCCCCGATCCCGGTGACCGTGACCGGCATCCCGGCGCAGCGGCTGCCGGCGCCGATCGAGTCCGCCGCCTACTTCACCACCGCCGAGGCGCTGACCAACGTCGCCAAGTACGCGCAGGCCGACTTCGCGTCGGTCGACCTGACCGTCCTCCCGGGCTACCTGCGGCTCGCGATCGCCGACGACGGCGTCGGCGGCGCCGACCTGCGCTCCGGCACGGGGCTGCGCGGCCTGCGCGACCGCATCGAGGCGCTCGACGGGCGGCTCGAGGTCGACTCGCCGGCCGGGGCCGGTACGACCGTCGTCGCGGAGATCCCGCTGTGAGGCGGCTCGCTCCCCTGGCGCTGGTCGCGCTGGCGATCGCCGGCTGCGGCGGCGGCCCGCGCGTGACCGAGGAGCGGGACGTCGCGGCGTTCGACCGCCTCGAGGTCGCCGACAGCATCGAGGTCGAGGTCGTGCCCGGCAGCGGCGGCGTGCAGGTGCACGCGGGCCGCGACGTGATGGACCGGATCGAGACGCGCGCGGACGGCGGCGTGCTGCGGCTCGACGTGATCGACCGCGGGATCGTGATCGGCCCCGACCCGCTCGGCGACGTCCGCGTCACGGTCGCCGCCTCCGACCTGCGCGGCGTCACGGTCTCGGGGTCGGGCGACGTGGTGCTCGACGGGATCGACAGCGAGCGCTTCGAGCTCTCCGTCCAGGGCTCGGGCGAGGTCGAGGCGGCGGGGCGCGCCGGGCACCTCGCGGCGACGATCGAGGGCGCGGGCGACGCGCGGCTGGGCAACCTCGCCGCCACCACGGCCGAGGTCACCGTGGAGGGCGCCGGCGAGGCCTCGGTGCGGGTCAGCGACAAGCTCGACGTCAAGGTGCGCGGAGCCGCCGACGTGATCTACAGCGGCGATCCCGCGGTCAGCTCGGACATCGAGGGCGCCGGCGAGCTGCGGCGGCTCGACCGCCGTTAACGACGACGACCCGGGCGGATGCCCGGGTCGTCGGTCAAGCAGTGCTCGAGGTTCCTATGCGGCCTCGCGCAGCGACATGACGTCGGTGCGCTGGGACAGGCGCTTCAGCGCCCGCTCCTCGATCTGGCGCGCGCGCTCGGTGGAGACACCGAGCTTGCGGCCGGCCTGGCTGAGCGTCTGCGGCTCTTGGTCGCCGGCGCCGAAGCGCATCTCGATGACGTTGCGCTCCTGCTCCGGGAGATCGGCGATCGCGCTCAGCAGGGTCTCCGAGCGGAGCTTCTCGCCGACCTCCTCGTCGACCGGGGCAGTCTCGATCGCCAGCAGGTCGCCGAACGAGGTGTCGCCCTCGTCACCGACCGGCTTGTCGAGGCTGACCACGGCGCGGTCGGCCTTGCGGATCTCGATCACGTCGGCCAGCGGGAGGTCCGCCACCGCGGCGATCTCCTCGTCGGACGGCTCGTGACCGAGCTTCGTCGTGAGCTCGCGCTCGATGCGCCCGACCTTGCGGGACCGCTGCGCCACGTGGACGGGGAGCCGGATCGTCCGGCTCGTGTTCTCCAGTCCGCGCTGGATCGCCTGACGGATCCACAGCGTCGCGTAGGTCGAGAACCGGAACCCCTTGCGCCAGTCGAACTTCTCCACGGCCCGGATGAGGCCCAGCATGCCCTCCTGGATGAGGTCGCCCAGCGCGAGGCCCTGGCCCTGGTAGCGCCGCGCGTTCGCGACGACCAGACGCAGGTTCGAGTTGATCATGCGGTCCTTGGCAGCGAGATCGCCCTTCTCGATGCGCTTGGCCAGCTCGATCTCCTCGCTCGGCTTGAGCAGCGGGTAGCGACCCGCCTCTCGGAGCAGCAGCTGCAGGGAGTCCATGGTCGGATCGGCCACGTGCTCGGGCGCGGTCCGGGTGCGCGGGATATCGGTGAACGTGCTCGTCTTGGGTCCTTTCGGTGATGTCTTGGTAGCCATTTCAGAAAACCAACTCTTCTAGTCGGAATTATAGAGAGATCCAGTTGCCGATGCAACCACTTCCCGGGCTCGCACCGGCCGGTCGCTGCTTCTTCTGCAGCTTCCGGTGGGTCGGCCCGCCCGGGGGAGGTCGGACGGCCCGCCCTTCGAGGCGGTCTGCCTGTTCTACGCTGTGGACCCAGTCGTAGTTCAGGTTTCGGGCGTCTCGCAACGCCCGCACACCAAAGTCAACCCTCGGCGACGCCGCAGGTTACGCGGTTTCTTCCCGCAGCGCGGGAGTTTTAGGCACCGCTGAGGAAGTGTGCCGCAAATCGCGCGGAAACGCGTCGCGTTTCCGACGTCGGTGTGACGTACCGCACACTCACGAAGCGCGCCTCAGCGGCAGGAGGCCACCGACCATGGTAGGACGCTCGCCCGGTCGCGGCGCGCGCTCGGCCGAGATCGCCTCGGCCACGATCCCCCGCAGCGCCGACTGGAAGCGCTCGGTGCCGAAGCGCCGGGCGGCGCGCAGGCAGGCCTCCGGGTCGATCGTCGCGGGGTCGAAGCGCGCGACCGCGGCGGCCAGCGCCGCCGGGTCGCTCACCTCGTAGTACGTGCCGGTCTCCCCCTCGCGCACGCTCTCGAGCACGCCGCCGGACCCGAGCGCGATCACCGGCCGGCCGGACGCGAGCGACTCGACGGCGGCGATGCCGAACTCCTCGGCCGCGGTCACGACGAGCGCGCGGGCGCTGCTCATCAGGCTCGCCACGTCGGCGTCCGGCAGCCGGCCGGCGAACGTGACGGTCGGGCCGCCGAGCCGGCGCAGCCGCCGCAGCTCGGGCCCGTCGCCGACGACGACCAGCGGCTTGCGCAGGCGGTTGAACGCCTCGACGGCGACGTCGATCCGCTTGTGCGCCATCAGCTCGGCGACGACGAGATAGTGGTCGCGGACGCGGCCGGGACCGAAGCGGGCGAGCTCGACCGGCGGGTGCAGGACGGTCGACTCGCGGCCGAAGTAGCGCCGGATCCGCTCGGCGGTCAGCCGGCTGTTGGCGACGTAGCGGTCGACGCGCTGGGCGGCGATCCAGTCCCACTGGCGCCAGCGCGAGAGCAGCAGCCGCAGCGGCGCGCGCAGCGGCGCCGGGCGGGCGGCGACGGTCGCCTCGCGCTCCAGCCAGGCGTAGCGGAACGGGTTGTGGCAGTAGCAGACGTGCACCGCGCCGGGGTCGACGAGCACGCCGTGCGCCCAGGCGCTCGAGGACGAGACGACGGTGTCGTAGCCGCGCAGGTCGAGCGACTCGATCGCGTGCGGGTAGAACGGCAGCAGCGGCCGGAACGTGCGCGCGGTCGGTCGCACCCGCTGCAGGAACGAGGTCTGCGGCGCGCGCGCCGCGAAGCGGCCCTCGGTGCCGGTCTCGTCGTAGACGGCGGTGAAGACGTCGGCGTCCGGCCAGGTGTCGCACATCGCCGCGAAGACGCGCTCGGCGCCGCGCAGGTCGAGCAGGAAGTCGTGCACGAGGGCGACGCGGGAGGCCGTCATCGGCGGGCACTGTATTGGAGAGCGTCGCCGCATCGTTGCAGTCGCTCTAGGGTTCTCACGCTGATGCTGCGGATGACGCTCGCCGCCCTGCTCCTGGGCCTCGTCCTCGCCGCGCCCGCGAACGCCGCGGTGCCGCGCGACTGGCTCGGCATGGCCGCCGACGGGCCGATGACCGACGCGACCGCCGACGTGGCGGGCGAGTGGGACCGGATGGCCCGGACCGGCGTCCGCACCGTGCGGATCGCGTTCTACTGGCAGCAGGGCCAGCCGACCGGGCCCGCCGCGCTCGACTTCGCCGAGTACGACCGGCTCGTGGTCACCGCGGCCCAGCGCGGGCTGAAGGTGCTCCCGGTCGTGCTCGGGTCGCCGCCCTGGGTCGCGCTCGACCCGCGCGCAGGCGGCGCGTCGCCGCCGAGCGACCCGGCCGCATACGGCCGCTTCCTGCAGGCGCTGGTCGGGCGCTACGGGCCGCGCGGATCGCTGTGGGCGCAGCAGCCGTCGCTGCCGCGGCGGCCGATCCGCGACTGGCAGATCTGGAACGAGCCGGACTACCCGGGCTTCTGGTCGCTGCAGCCGTTCGCGGCGCGCTACGTCGCGCTGCTGCGCGAGGCGCGGCGGGCGCTGCTCGCGGCCGACCCGGGCGCCCGCGCCATCCTCGGCGGTCTCACCGGCGAGAGCTGGGACGACCTGCGCAGCATCTACAAGGCGGGCGGGCGCGGCACGTTCGACGCGGTCGCGCTCCACCCCTACACGGCCGCCCCGCGCAACGTCGTGCGGATCGTCCGCTTCGCCCGCCGGATCATGCGCAACCGGGGCGACGGGGCGAAGCCGATCTGGATCACCGAGATGTCGTTCCCGGCCGCCCAGGGCCGGATCGAGGTCGGGCCGGGCATCGACACCAACGACGCGCGGCAGGCGAAGAAGCTCCGCAACGCGCTCGTGCGCCTGGCGGCCGCGCGCCGGCAGCTCAGGATCCAGCGGGTCTTCTGGTACACGTGGCTCTCGGCCGAGAGCACGCGCGGCAGCGTCTTCAACTACTCCGGGCTGCGGCGGCTGCGGAACGGCCGGATCGTCAGCGCGCCCGCGCACGCGACGTTCCGGCGCATGGCCCGGCTCCTGCGCCGCTAGAGCTGCTGCAGCAGCGCGTCGATCGCGCGGGCGCTGCGGTCCCACGTGAACGCGGCGGCGCGCTGCCTGCCCGCGACACGCAGGCGGTCCTGCTCGGCCGGGTCGGCGAGCAGGCCCGTGAGCGCGGCGGCGAACGCCTCCGGCCGTCGGGGCCGCGAGCCGGGCGGCGCCGCCCGCGGTCTCCGGCAGCGCGGTGGCGTCGGCGGCCACGACCGGCACGCCGGCGGCCATCGCCTCGAGCACCGGCAGCCCGAAGCCCTCGTAGCGCGAGGGCAGCGCGAACGCGGTCGCGCCCGCGTAGAGGCCGGGCAGCAGCGCCTCGTCGACGTGGCCGAGCAGGCGGATGCCCTCGAGCCCCGCCTCGCGCGCGAACTGCGGCCGCCGGCCGCCGGCGGCGACGACGTCGACGCCCTCGGCGGCGAGCGCCCGCGCGGCGGCGGCGAGCGCGGCGAGGTTCTTGCGCGCCGTCTGCGAGGCGACGGTCAGCACGTACGGGCGGTCCAGCGCCAGCGCCCGCCGCGCCGGCTCCGGGTCGGCGGCGGGCGAGAAGCGCGGATCGACGCCGCCGGGCACCACCGCCGCGTCGATCCCGAGCAGCTCGGCCAGCTCGCGGCGCGAGAACTCGGACACGGTGACGACCCGCTGCGCGCGCCGCGCGATCGCCGGCAGCACGCGCCGCTGCCAGGCCGCGTAGGTCCGCGAGTACCACTCGGGATGGCGCAGGGCCGCGGCGTCGTGGACGATCACGACCGTCCGCGGATGCGCCAGCGGCGCCAGGTTCGCCGGGCACAGCAGCGCCCGCGCCCGCGCGGCCCGGGCCGGGAGCACGACCTGCTCCCACGCGTGCCCGGCGCGGTGCGCGAGCCACGGGCGCGGCGCCACGACGACGTAGCCGCCCGGCCGCAGCGCCGGCAGCCGCCGCGCGAGCTCGCGCGCCCACCGCTCGACCCCGCCGAGCTCGGGCCGCACGGCCGCCCGCGCGTCGATCGCGATCGGGCCCCGCCGCACTCTCACGCCTCGCTCACGCGCTTGCGCTTTGATTCGCGGGGTGCGCCGCCCGATGCTCCGCCGCCGACCGCTCTCCGCCATCGCGACGGCGGGCCTGCGACCGTCGGAGATCGAGCCGGAGCCCGGCCCTGACCACGCGCGCGTGCACCTGCGCGTGCTCGAGCGGACGGACCGCGACGCGTTCCTGGCGCTGGCCCGCGAGAGCCGCGAGCTGCACCGGCCCTGGACCTACCCGCCGGAGCGCGCCGGACCAGTTCGACGACCTGTTCGCGCGCTCGCGGCGCGACGACTTCGTCTGCCTGCTCGCCTGCCTGGTCGACGACCCGGCGGAGATCGCCGGCGTGTTCACGGTCTCGCAGATCGTCCGCGGCGCGTTCCAGTCCGCGTACCTCGGCTACTACGCGAGCGAGCGCCACTCCCGCCAGGGGCTCATGCGCGAGGCGATGCAGCAGGTGCTCGACCACGCGTTCGGCCCGCTCTCGCTGCACCGCGTCGAGGCGAACATCCAGCCCGGGAACCAGCCGTCGATCAGCCTCGCGCTCGGCGCCGGCTTCCGGCTCGAGGGCTTCTCCCCGCGCTACCTGCTGATCGGCGGCCAGTGGCGCGACCACGAGCGCTACGCGATCACGGCCGACGAGCGGGCGGCTCAGAAGAGCCCGAGCTGAGCCGCCGCGGGCTCCTCGACGCGCTCCTCCGGCTCCACGACCTGCTCCGGCTCCGGCACGACGAGCTCCGGCTCGTGCGCGGGCTCGGGCTGCGGGAGCGGCGGCTGCGCCAGCAGCTCCGGCAGCCGCCCGAAGTCGGCGCGCAGGATCTCCAGCATCTTCGGCGTGTAGAGCGCCGCGGCCGGGTGGTAGATCGGGTACAGGAGCACGTTCCGCGGGCCGATCCGGCGCTCCTCCTCGCGCCCGTGCAGCCGCGTGATCCCGGTGCCGGGGTCGCCGCGCAGCAGCTTCGTCGAGAAGTTGCCGAGCGTGCACACGACGCGCGGCTCGATCAGCTCGAGCTGCCGGAACAGGTAGTCCTGGCAGGCGTCGATCTCCTGCGGCAGCGGGTCGCGGTTGCCGGGCGGGCGGCATTTCAGGACGTTCGCGACGAACACGTCCTCGCGGGTCAGGCCGATCTCGCCCAGCAGCGTGTCGAGCAGCCGGCCGGCCTGGCCGACGAACGGCAGGCCCTGGCGGTCCTCGTTCGCGCCCGGAGCCTCGCCGACGAACATCAGGTCGGCGTCGGCGTTCCCCGACCCGAAGACCACCGTCTGGCGGGTCGAGGCGAGCTGCTGGCAGTTGGTGCAGGTCTGCGCCTGCCGCCATACGGCCTTGAGCTCGTCGCGGCGTTCCGCTGCGCTGCTCACGACTTGCGACTGTAGACACCCGCGCGGCGGACTATCCTCTCCGGCGTCGTCTGAAGCCGGTATCTCCGTGAGGGAACTGGACTTGATCGCCATCGTCGGCGCGGGCCGGATCGGCCCCGCACTCACCGCCGCCCTGCGCGCGGCCCATCGTGACGTCCTCGGGCCGCTCGGCCGCGAGCCGGACGTCGGCGAAGCCGGGACGATCCTGCTCGCCGTGCCGGACGCCGAGATCGCCGCGGCGGCCGCGACGCTGCCGCCGGGCCGCCTCGTCGGCCACCTGTCCGGGGCGACCGGCCTGGAGGCGCTGGCTCCGCACGAGGCGTTCTCGCTGCACCCGCTGATGACCGTGCCGGCCGGCTCGGGGCCCGACGTCTTCGCGGGCGCCGGCTGCGCGGTCGACGGCAGCACCCCGCGCGCGCTCGCCGCCGCCGAGGCGCTCGCCGCCTCGCTGGGGCTGCGGGCCGCCCGCGTGGCGCCGGAGGACCGGGTCGCCTACCACACGGCCGCCGCGATGGCGGCCAACTTCCTCGTGACGCTCGAGGGCGCGGCGGAGCGGCTCGCGAACACGGCCGGCATCGAGCGCGAGTGGCTCGCGCCGCTCGTCCGCGCGGCGGTCGAGAGCTGGGTCGAGCTGGGCTCGCGGGCGGCGCTGACCGGCCCGATCGCGCGCGGCGACGAGGCGGTCGTCGCGCGCCAGCGGGAGGCGATCGCGGAGCGCACGCCCGACCTGCTGCCGCTGTTCGACGCCCTCGCCGAAGCGACCCGGGAGCTGGCCGCGCGATGAGGACGATCCGGACGGTCGCCGAGATGCGCGCCCACGTGCAGCGCGTCCGCGCCGGCGGCGCCACGATCGCGCTCGTCCCGACGATGGGCGCCTTCCACGCCGGCCACCACTCGCTGATCCGCGCCGCGCGCAAGCGCGCCGACGAGGTCGTCGTCTCGCTGTTCGTCAACCCGCGCCAGTTCGAGGAGGGCGCCGACCTCGCCGCCTACCCGCGCGACGAGGCGCGCGACGCCGCCGCGGCCGCCGAGCTCGGCGCCGACGTGCTCTACGCGCCGACGCTCGAGGAGGTCTATCCCGACGGGTTCGCCACCAGCGTGCGCGTCCAGGGCCTGTCCGACGTCCTCGAAGGCGCCGAGCGCGGCCCCGGCCACTTCGCCGGCGTCTGCACGGTCGTGGCCAAGCTGCTCAACGTCGTGGCGCCGGACGTCGCGCTGTTCGGGCAGAAGGACGCCCAGCAGGTCGCCGTGCTGCGGCGGATGGTGAAGGACCTCGACATCCCCGTGACGCTCGACGTCCTCCCCACCGTGCGCGACGCCGACGGGCTGGCGCTCTCGAGCCGCAACGTCCACCTGAGCGCGGCCGAGCGCAGCCGCGCGCTCGCGCTCTCGCGCGCCCTGCGGGCCGCGGAGGCGGCGGCCGCCGGCGGCGCCGGCGACCCCGAGGCGCTGCGGGCCGCGGCCGCCGCGGAGCTCGACGGCGTCGAGCCCGAGTACATCGCCGTGCTCGACCCCGACACGTTCCAGCCGATCACCGAGAGCGGCGGCCGGGTACTCGTGGCCGTAGCCGCGCGCTTCGGCAGCACCCGACTCATCGACAACACCATCATCCACACGGCGGCGACCCGGCAGCGGGCGCCGACCACCCAGGAGGCCTGAGATGTCGTCCGCCCCCCGCACCGACCGCAGACCGGTCACGCTCACCAAGCTCGCCGAGATGCGCGCGCTCGGCGAGCCGATCGTGATGATCACCGCCTACGACCACCCGAGCGCCCTCGTGGCCGAGGAGTCGGGCATCGACGTCGTCCTCGTCGGCGACTCCGCCGCCAACAACGTGCTCGGCTACGAGGACACCGTGCCGGTGACGATCGACGAGCTGCTGATGCTCACGGGCGCCGTCCGCCGCGGGCTGCGCACGCCGCTGCTGGTCGCCGACCTGCCGTTCGGCTCCTACGAGGCGTCCGACGCGCAGGCGATCACCGCCGCGCACCGGTTCGTCAAGGAGGCCGGCGCGGACGCGGTCAAGCTCGAGGGCGGCGGCACGATGGCCGAGCGCGCCCAGGCGATCGTGCGCGCCGGCGTGCCGGTGATGGGGCACGTCGGGCTCACGCCGCAGACCGCGACGGCGCTCGGCGGCTACCGCGCCCAGGGCCGCACGGCCGAGCGCGCCCGCCGCGTGCTCGACGACGCGCTCGCGCTCCAGGAGGCCGGCTGCTTCGCGATCGTCTTCGAGGCGATCCCGGCCGCGGTGACCGACGTGATCATGGGCCACATGGAGGTGCCGATCATCGGCATCGGCGCGGGCGCCAGCACCGACGGCCAGGTGCTCGTGCTGCACGACCTGCTCGGCATCCACGAAGGGCACAAGCCGAAGTTCGTCAAGCAGTACGCCGACGTGCGCGCCGAGATGCGCCGCGGCGTGCAGGGCTACGCCGCCGAGGTGCGCAGCCGCGCGTTCCCCGCGCCGGAGCACGACTACGGCATCGCACCCGAGGAGATCGAGCGTCTGCGCGAGCAGTTGCCGCCGCACCGCACCGCGGTTTAACACTTCTTTTACACTGGCGGCCCTATGGCCCGCCTCTCCCAGCTGTTCGCGCCGAAAGAGCGCGAGTTCTTCGACCTGTTCGAGGAGGCCGGCGCGAACATCGTCCGGGCTTCCGAGCTGCTCGAGCGGATGCTCCGCGACTGGCCGGACGGCGCCGAGCTGGCGCGCGACGTGGTCGTGTGCGAGCAGGAGGGCGACCGCATCACGCACGACATCATCCAGCGGCTGAACTCGACGTTCGTCACGCCGATCGACCGCGAGGACATCTACGCGCTCGCGTCGGCGCTCGACGACATCGTCGACTTCATCGAGGAGGTCTCGGACTTCCTCGGGCTGTACAAGATCGAGGCGCCGATGGACCAGGCGAACGACCTCGCGCGGATCCTGCACGCCGCGACGCGGTCGCTGGCCGGCGCGATCCCGCGCCTGCGCACGTTCAAGGACATCCGCCACTTCACGGTCGAGGTCAACCAGCTCGAGAACGAGGGCGACCGCGTCGTGCGGCAGGCGCTCTCGTCGCTGTTCGAGCGCGGGATCGACCCGATGCTGGTGATCCGCTGGAAGGACATCTTCGAGCGGCTCGAGGACGCGATCGACGCCTGCGAGACGACGGCGAACGTCCTCGAGGGCATCGTCATCAAGAACCAGTAGACGGGCTCGATGGGAACCGAGGTCGTCCTCTGGATCGTCGTCGCGGCTGCGCTCGCGTTCGACTTCACGAACGGATTCCACGACACCGCGAACGCGGTCGCGACCTCGATCTCGACGCGCGCGATGTCGCCGCGCGTGGCGGTCACGATCGCCGCGATCCTGAACTTCGTCGGCGCCTTCCTGTCGCTCGAGGTGGCGGCCACGATCGCCTCCGGCATCGTCGACCAGGGCCTCGTCACCGAGGAGATCGTGTTCGCGGGGCTGATCGGGGCGATCGCCTGGAACCTCGCCACGTGGTACTTCGGGCTGCCCTCGTCGAGCTCGCACGCGCTGATCGGCGGCGTCGTCGGCGCGGCCTTCGCAGCGGAGGGGGCGGCGGCGGTGATGGGCGACGGCATCATCGAGACGGTCATCGTCCCCGCGCTGGTGGCGCCGGTGCTGGCGATGTTCGTGGCCGGGGCGGGGATCCTGCTCGCGTACCGGATCGTCGGGCGCCAGAAGCCGGGGACGGTCACGCGCGGCTTCCGGCTCGGGCAGATCGTGTCCGGCAGCCTGTTCTCGCTGTCGCACGGCACGAACGACGCGCAGAAGACGATGGGCATCATCGCGCTCGCGCTCGTGGCCAGCGGCAAGCTCGACGCCGGCGCCGATCCGCCGACCTGGGTCGTCGTCTCGGCCGCGACCGCGATCGCGCTCGGGACGTACGTCGGCGGCTGGCGCATCATCAAGACGATGGGCAGCCGCATCATCAAGATGGACCCGGCGCAGGGCTTCGCCGCCCAGACCACCGGCGCGGCCGTCATCCTCTCCGCTTCGCACGTCGGCTTCCCGCTCTCGACCACCCAGGTGATCTCGGGCGCGATCATGGGCGCCGGCGCCGCCAAGCGCGTCTCGGCGGTGCGCTGGGGCGTCGCCGGGAACATCGTCGCCGCCTGGGTGCTGACGCTTCCCGCCGCCGCGACCGTCGGTGCGGTGACCTACGGGTTCACGCAGCTGTTCGGGAGCGGCGCCGCCGGCCCGATCGTCGTCTCGGTCGGCGCTCCTCGTCGCGCTCGCGGTCGCCTTCGCGCGCCGCCTCAGCGCCGGCCGGACCCTGACCGCGGAGGCGTGATGTTCGCCGCGGTGCAGCTCAGCCACCTGCTCGAGGTCATCTGGGTCTCGATCGTGGCCTCGATCTTCGCGACGGTCACGTTCTCGTGCGTCGTGCTCGGCAGCGCACGCTCGGCCGAGGCGCGGCGGGCCGGCAACGGCGGCACGGCGGTCGTGTTCGGCGGGCTCGCCGTGCTGGCGTTCCTCGCCTTCGCCGCCGCGGTGGTGCTCGGCGTGAACGCGATGCTCTCGAAGGGCTAGCTCGACGGGTACTGCACCTGGCGGATCACGCGCGCGGGCACGCCGGCGGCGATCGAGTACGGCGGCACGTCGGTCGTCACCACCGAGTTGGCGCCGATCACCGAGCGCTCGCCGATCGTCACGCCGCTCGTGACGACGACGTTGGCCCCGCACCAGACGTTGTCGCCGAGCCGGGTCGGGCCCTTCGACGTGAACCCCTGGTACGGCACGGGCAGCTCCGGGTCGTCGAAGCGGTGGTTCGCGTCGGTCACGAAGCAGCCGTTGGCGAGCATGCAGTGCGCGCCGATCTCGACCAGCTCGACCGCCGCGACCTGGACGCCGAGGTTCAGGAACGTCCCGGCGCCGATGCGGATCCGGCCCGGCGCCTGCGCCGTCAGCCACACGCCGGGCTCGAGCAGCGCGTGCTCGCCGACCTCCAGCCGGCCGTCCCGCAGCAGCTCGAGCACGTTCCCGTGCACCGGCCAGCGGCAGAACGCGCGGCGGCGCGCGAACTCGAGGTGGATACGCGCCCGGTTCCAGGGCAGCGACGAGCGCTCGTACCAGCGCCATTTCTGCGCCCAGAGCTTGATGTCGGCGGCTTCCACGCGCGCTGAGCATGCCAGCAACGCGGCTTGCAGGGTGCCGTAATGCCGTGCGCTCCGGTTCCCGGAGTGCCGTGGCGGGGTGAGGATCGACATGAACCCGGACCCACGGAGGGAACCGAACGTGCGACCGAGCCGCCTGCTGCTTTTCTGTCTAGTGATGCTGATTCCTGCCGCGCCCGCGGCAGCCGCCGTGCCGCACACCGTGCAGCCCGGCGAGACCCTGTGGTCGATCGCCGCGTCGAACAACCTGACGACCCGGACGGTGGCCGCCTACAACGGCCTGTCCGAGGACTCCCAGGTCGTGCTCGGCTCGACGATCCAGATCCCGTCGACCGTCGAGGGCTACGCCGCGCTGCAGTCGGCCGGGCTCGTGCCGACCGACCCGGCCGCAGCCGCGCCCGCGGCCGCGCCGACGGCGGCCGCGCCCGTCGAGGCGGCGCCCGCCGCGCCCGCGGTGCAGGGCGGGTACACCGTCCGCGCCGGCGACACGCTGTCCGCGCTCGCGAGCCAGGCCGGCGTGTCGGTCGACGCGATGGCCGCGATGAACGGCCTCGACCCGGCCGGCCTGCTGATCGAGGGCACGGTGATCAAGCTGCCGTCGGGCGCGCCCGAGCCCGTGCAGGCGAGCGCGCCGGCGCCCGAGGAGGTCGTCGTCCCGGAGGCGGCGCCCGCGCCGACCGGCCAGATGGTGTCGGCCGTCGACGTGCAGAACGTCGCCGCCGCGCACGGGGTCTCCCCCTCGCTCGCGGCCGCGATCGCCTACCAGGAGAGCGGCTTCAACAACTCGATGGTCTCGTCCGCGAACGCGCGCGGCGTCATGCAGGTCATGCCCGGCACGTGGGACTACGTGCAGCAGAACCTCGCGTCGCGCCCGCTCGATCCCAACTCGGCCACCGACAACGTGCACGCCGGCGTGATGTACCTCAAGCGCCTGCTGAACGACTCCGGCGGTGACGAGAACGCCGCGGTCGCCGGCTACTACCAGGGCCTCGCCTCGGTGCGCGAGCGCGGGCTCTACGACGACACGCAGCAGTACCTGAACAACGTCCAGGCGCTGCGCTCCCGCTTCGGCGGATAGGTGAGCGACGGTGGTCCGCGGCCTTGGCGGCGCCGCGGGCCACCGGCTCGCTACCTACGCCGCGCGCCGCGCGACCGCGGCGGTTCCGGCCGAGATCGCGGCGCAGAGCGGCGCGTAGACCGTGAGGTCGAGGCGCTGGTAGGCGTCGCTCGGGCCGCCGCGCGCGAGATCGCTCGGCAGGTACGCGACCGAGCGGGCGCCGAAGATCGCGGCGATCGCCCAGGTGGCGCGGCGCAGGCGCCGTGACCGGACCCCGGCCCCGGCCGCGGCGACCGCTCCGGCCATGCCCGCCAGCCCGCCCGCGACCGCCCAGGTGGCCGCGGCCGGCGGCATCCCGCCGTCGAGCTTCCCGATCTCGGTCTGCGTGAAGACGCGCTCGGCCAGCTCGCGCCGGCTTGCGGCCGGCCAGGGCGAGCCGAGCGCCCAGGCCGCGTGCAGGCCGGAGAGCCCGAGCAGGACGGCCGGGACGGTCACGGATGCCGCGATCTCGGTGCTGTTCCGTACAGTCATGTACGGAGACCATACAGGACTGTCCGGAAGGCGGTCGGCGTCTGCCTCGGGCGTCGGGGCGCGGGATCGGCGAACTACGGGCTGGGTAGGGCAGCGGCAGGCGTCGGCCGCCGCGCGGGCGATGACGCGATAAGCACGCTCGCGTGCCTAGCTCGCGAGCGACGAGCTGACAGCCATATGGGCTGTCAAGTCGTCGATGCGACGAGTTTGCCCCGCATAGCGGGGTCAACGCGTCGCGCGACGAGAAAGGTGCGCCATGGCGCACGTTTCTCGTCGCACGCCTCGCGGAGACCGGCCCCGCCGACCTCCCCGCCGCCCTACCCAGCCAGCCGTTCGCCGATCCCGCGCCCGAGCGCGGCGTAAGCGCCGCGGGGCGCTAAGCGCGCGAGACGACGACGCCGTCGGCGGCAGGCCGCCGTCGTCCGGGGCGGCGAAGCTGTCCCACTCGCGCGCAACGCCGTCGCGCGCCCCGCGCATGAACGCCGCGAAGCCCGCGTCGGGGGCGTGGACGTTGAGGAAGCGCGCGTCGCCGGTGCCCTCGTTCCAGAACGAGTGGATGACGCCGGGCGGGACGGAGACGTAGGTGCCCGTGCCGGCCTCGACCCTCGTGGCTTCCGGCCCGACCTCGAACACGAGCGCGCCCTCGAGCACGTAGAACGCGTCGGTGTGCTCGTGGTGCACGTGCGGGTCGGGCCCGCGCTCGCCGGGCCCGTAGCGCGACGTGGTCACGGTCAGCGCCTCGCTCGCGGCGACGATCGCCACGTCGCGCCCTTCGCGCGCCGTGATGACCTCCACGCTCACGCCGCGGCCGCGACCCGCCGCCGCCGGCGCGCCTTCGGCTTCGCCGGCTCGACCAGCGCCGCGCAGGAACTCGCCGGTGTGCGAGCCCTCGACCGCCGCGACCTGCTCCGGCGTGCCGGACGCCATCAGCCGCCCGCCCTCCTCGCCGCCTTCCGGACCCATGTCGATCAGGTGGTCGGCGACCTTGATCACGTCGAGGTTGTGCTCGATCACCACGACCGAGTTGCCGGCGTCGACGAGCCGCTGCAGGACCTCGAGCAGCCGCTGGATGTCGGCGAAGTGGAGGCCGGTCGTCGGCTCGTCGAGGATGTACAGCGTCCGCCCGGTCGCGACCTTCGAGAGCTCGGCCGCGAGCTTGACGCGCTGCGCCTCGCCGCCCGACAGCGTCGTGGCCGGCTGGCCCAGGCGCATGTAGTCGAGCCCGACGTCGTGCAGCGTCTGCAGGCGGCGCCGGATCTTCGGGATGTGCGCGAAGAACTCGAGCGCCTCCTCGATCGGCATCTCCAGCACGTCGGCGATCGTCTTGCCCTTGAAGCGCACGTCCAGCGTTTCCTTGTTGTACCGCTTGCCGTGGCACTGCTCGCACGGGACGTACACGTCCGGCAGGAAGTGCATCTCGATCTTGATCTGGCCGTCGCCGCGGCAGACCTCGCAGCGCCCGCCCTTGACGTTGAACGAGAAGCGGCCCGGCTTGTAGCCGCGCACCCGCGCCTCCTGCGTCTTGGAGAACAGGTCGCGGATCTGGTCGAACAGCCCGATGTACGTCGCCGGGTTGGACCGCGGCGTGCGGCCGATCGGCGACTGGTCGACGCTGATGATCTTGTCCAGCTGCTCGAGCCCGGTGATGCGCTTGTGCGCTCCCGGCCGCATCCGCGACCGGTGCAGCTTGTTCGAGACCGCCTTGTACAGCACGTCGTTGACCAGCGTCGACTTGCCCGAGCCGGACACGCCGGTCACGCAGCAGAACGTGCTCAGCGGCACCTTCACGTCGACCGACTGCAGGTTGTGCTGGCGCGCGCCCTGGATCTCGACGTAGCCGGCCGGCTTGCGCCGCTTCTCCGGCACCTCGATCCGGCGCGTGCCGGCCAGGAACTGGCCGGTCAGCGACTCCTCCACCCGCATGACCTCTTCGGCCGTGCCCTCGGCGACGATGTGGCCGCCGTGCTCGCCCGCGCCCGGCCCGATGTCCAGCAGATGGTCGGCCGCCCGCATCGTGCCCTCGTCGTGCTCGACCACGAGCACCGTGTTGCCGAGGTCGCGCAGCCGCTCGAGCGTCGCGATCAGCCGCTCGTTGTCGCGCTGGTGCAGGCCGATCGACGGCTCGTCGAGGATGTAGAGCACGCCGACCAGCGACGAGCCGATCTGCGTCGCCAGCCGGATCCGCTGCGCCTCGCCGCCCGACAGCGTGCCGGCCGCGCGGTCCATCGAGAGGTAGCCGACGCCGACGTTGTCCAGGAACCGCAGCCGCTCGTCGATCTCGCGCAGGATCAGCCGCGCGATCGCGCGGTCCTGATCGGACAGCTCGAGCCCCTCGAGCCAGGCCAGCGCCCGCCGCGCGCTCTTGCCCGAGAACTCGTGGATCGCCAGCCCGCCGACCTTGACCGCCCGCGACTCCGGCCGCAGGCGCGCGCCCTTGCACTCCGGGCACGGCCGCACCGACATGTACTCCTCGATCTTCTCGCGCGACCAGTCCGAGTCGGTCTCCCGGTAGCGGCGCTCGAGGTTCGGCACGATGCCCTCGAAGCTCGTCATGTACGAGCGCTTGCGGCCCATGCGGTTGCGGTAGCTGACGTACAGCCGGTCGCCGTTCGTGCCGTACAGGAACAGGTCCTGCTGGTCGTCCGCCAGGTCGAACCACGGCGCATCGAGGTCGATCTCGTAGCGCTCGGCGATCGCCTGCGTGATCTGCTCGTAGTAGCTCGTCGCCCCGCTCGCCCACGGCAGGATCGCGCCCTCGTTGAGCGAGAGCGACGGGTCCGGCACCACGAGCTCCGGGTCGATCTCCATCTGCGAGCCGAGCCCGGTGCAGCGCGAGCATGCGCCGTGCGGCGAGTTGAACGAGAACGAGCGCGGCTCCAGCTCCGGCATCGAGAGCCCGCAGTGCAGGCACGCGAACTTCTCGGAGTAGGTCGTGGTCGTGACCGCTCCGCCGTCCCGCGGCACGGTCACGATCTCGATGATCCCGTCGGCCAGCGCGACCGCGGTCTCCACCGAGTCGGCCAGGCGCTTGCGCAGGTCGCGCCGCATCACCAGCCGGTCGACGACGACCGAGATGTCGTGCTTGAACTTCTTGTCGAGGACGATCTCCTCTTCCAGCAGCCGCAGCTCGCCGTCGACCTGCACGCGCGTGAAGCCCTCGGCGCGCAGCTCCTCGAGCTGCTTGCCGTACTCGCCCTTGCGCCCGCGCACGATCGGCGCCATGACCATGAACCGCTCGCCGTCGTCCATCGCCATGATCTGGTCGATGATCTGCTCGGCCGACTGGGCGGCGATCTCGCGCCCGCAGTTGAAGCAGAACGGCTGGCCGATGCGCGCCCACAGCAGCCGCAGGTAGTCGTAGATCTCCGTGACCGTGCCGACCGTCGACCGCGGGTTGCGCGACGTCGTCTTCTGGTCGATCGAGATCGCCGGCGACAGACCCTCGATCGAGTCCACGTCCGGCTTGTCCATCTGCCCGAGGAACTGGCGCGCGTACGCGCTCAGCGACTCGACATAGCGGCGCTGCCCCTCGGCGTAGATCGTGTCGAAGGCCAGCGACGACTTGCCGGAGCCCGACAGGCCGGTGATGACGACGAGCGAGTCGCGCGGCAGCTCGACCGTCACGTCCTTGAGGTTGTGCTCCCGTGCGCCGGAGACGACGATGCTTCCAGAGGGCGTCATAAGTCTGCACGTGATTCTACGGCGCCGCGCGGCGGGAAAATCGAACGCCTGTTCGTACCGCCCGGACTTTGCGGCGGACGCGGCGATTCAGCGCGCCGCGGAGAGCACGCCGGCGTCGTGGAGCTTGGCGCGCAGGTACCGCAGGAACGGCTCGGTCTCGAGCTGCTCGGAGCCGGTGACGCGGCCGAGCAGCTCGCGCGGCGGGAACTTGCGGCCGTGGCGGTGGACGTTCTCGCGCAGCCACTCGCGCAGCGGCGTGAAGTCGCCCTGCTCGATCGCGGCGTCGAGGTCGGGCACGTCGATCGCGAGCCGCTCCCAGAGCTGGGCCGCGACCAGGTTGCCGATCGTGTACGTCGGGAAGTAGCCCATCAGCCCGGCGCTCCAGTGGACGTCCTGCAGCACGCCGTCGACGGGGCCGTCGACCTCGAGCCCGAGCAGCCGCTGCGTCCCCTCGTCCCACGCCTGCGGCACGTCGTCGACGGCGAGCGTGCCCTCGATCAGGGCGAGCTCGATCTCGAAGCGCAGGATGATGTGCAGGTTGTACGTCGTCTCGTCGGCCTCGATCCGGACGAGCGACGGCTGGATGCCGTTCACCGCGCGGAAGAGCGCGTCGGCGTCGAGCTCCTCGAACCCGCCGGGAAGCATGCGCTGGAGCAGCGGGCAGCAGCCAGGTGCAGAACGGGCGCGAGCGGCCGACGAGGTTCTCCCACAGCCGGCTCTGCGACTCGTGCACGCCGAGCGAGACCGGGTCGCCGAGCGTGGTGCGCGAGAGCTCGGGCGCGACGCCGGCCTCGTAGAGCCCGTGCCCGAACTCGTGCAGGCCGCTGTAGAGCGCCATCGCGAAGTCGTGCTCGACGTACTTGGTCGTGAGCCGCACGTCGGTCGGGGCGAGCGCGACCGCGAACGGGTGGACGGCGGGATCGAGCCGGAAGCGGTCGGGGTCGTAGCCGACGCCCTCGAGCACGGCCAGCACCGCGGCGCGCTGGGCGTCGACCGCGAACGGGCCTTCGAAGACGCCGGCGTTGCGCGGGCCGGCGTCGCCGGCCTCGCCCAGGAGCGTGACGAGCTCGTCGCGCAGGCCCTCCAGCAGCGGGCGCAGCTCGGCGGTCGTGAGACCGGGCTCGAAGTCGTCGAGCAGCACGTCGTACGGGTGGGCGTGGCCCTCGAAGCACGCGACGTAGGCGTGGCGCAGATCGACGTGGCGGGCGAGCGCGTCGCGGAACGGCGCGAAGTCGTTCGCCGCGCGCGCCTCGAGCCAGGCCTGCTGGCCCTCGACCTTGGCGCGCGTGAGGTCGGCGGCGAGCGCGGCCGGCACGCGCACCGACTTCTCGAAGTCGCGGCGCAGCCAGCGGACGAGCCGGACGTCGTCGGCGTCGGGGTCCTGGCCGTCCGCCCACGGCTCGAGCGAGTCGAGCAGCCTGCCGAGACCGGCGTCGGTCTCGCGCGCGTGGACGAGCTTGGTCAGCGTGGCGCTGTGCTCGGCGCGGCCGTCGGCGCCGGACGGCGGCATCATCGTCTGCTGGTCCCAGAACAGCAGGCCGCCGATCGCGTAGAGGTCGCTCAGCTCCGCTGCGCGCTCGCGCAGCGCGGCGAGCTCGGCGGGCGCGCTCACCGGCCGGCCCGCTCGTACACGTCGTCGAGCAGCGCGTCGGCGTCGGGCAGGCTGAAGTGCTCGGCGAGATAGCGCGCGGTCTCCTCGCGCGGCGTGCCGCCGAGCGCCATGTTGAGCGCGGTCAGGCGCGCTCCGGCCTCGTCGCCGCTCTCGGGCGCAGGCGCGGCCGCGGCGAAGTCCTCCTCCTGCTCGGGAGCCGGCGCGCTCGCCTGCCGCAGCCGCGCGAGGCCTTCGTTCAGGCGCTCGTTGCTGCGGCGCAGAGACTCGAGCAGGCCGCCGAGCTCGTCCTCGAGCCGGCCGAGCTGGCCGAGCATGTCGTTCGCGGCCTCCTCCACGCGCGCCGCCTGCTCGCCGGCGCCCGCGCGCAGCTCGGCGGCGCCGGCCTCGGCGGCCTCGAGGATCGCGCGCACCTGCTCGGACGTGCCGGCCGCGAGCGACGACGGCGCGGCGGGCGGCCGGTCGCGCAGCGACTCCATCTGGTCGGCGACGTGGCGCAGGTGCGCGTCGACCGCGGCCTGGTCGTAGCCGCGGCGGCCGACCGGGAAGTCGCGGCGCTCGATCGAGTCTCGATCCACGCGCGGCAGGATAGTCACGCCGCGGGCACGACCCGCACGATCGCGTGGGCCGCGAAGTGCGTGACCAGGCGGTCGCGGTCGAGCGTCGACGCGAGCTGGATCCGGCCCGCGATCGGGTCCGGCTCGGCCTCGCAGACGAACTCGAAGCCGACGACCGCGGGCTCACGCGCGCGGCTGTAGTCGCTGAACGGCGCCGGCGTCGTGCTCCAGCGGGTCGGCGCGTCGTGCAGGTCGCGCGTCGTCACCTGCAGCGTGTCCTCGACCGGGCGCACGTCGAGCCGGAAGACGCCGGGCACGTAGAGGATCAGCGCGCGGGCGCCGTCCTCGACGAGCTTGTGGCTCGACAGCGCGAGGCCGCCGTGCGGCAGGCCGCTGGCGAGCTGGCCGTGCACCGCACCGGCCGCCGCGATCGCGTCCGCCGCCCACATAAAGGGGTCAGACCCCTTTACGTTGGAGGAGGACGGTGCGCCAGCCCGCGCCGCCGCGGTGGTCGACCGGCTCGAGGCCGGCGGCGTCGTACGCGGCGAGGACCGGCTCGAGGTCGGCGGAGACGACGCCCGAGACGATCACGTGCACGACCGCGGGCGGCAGCTCGGCGGCGATCCGGCGGTGCACGTCGGGCGGCACGTTGGCCGCGACCGTCGGCGCCGGGGGCGGCGGCGTGGTCAGGAGGTCGAGCTGGAGCGCGTCGACGTCGGCCCCGTTGCGCTCCGCGTTGCGGCGCGTGGCCTCGACGCTGCCCGGCTCGAAGTCGACGGCGAGGACCGGCGCCCAGCCGAGCCGCGCCGCCGCGATCGCCAGCACCCCGGCGCCGCACCCGAGGTCGGCGAACGGCCCGCCGGGCTCGAGGTCGAGCAGCAGCTCCAGGCACGTGCGCGTGGTCGGGTGCGCACCGGTCCCGAACGCGCCGGCCGGCGACTCGATCACCAGGTCCGGGATGCCCTCGCGCCCAGGTGGCGCGTCCGGCGGGCGCACGTGCAGCCGGCCCGCGATCTCCCAGCCGTGGCCGAACCGGCGCCGCCGCTCGTGGACGTCCGCGGGCACGTCCTGGACCTCGGAGCCGAGCAGCGCGTCGCCGGCGAGCGCCTCCAGCTCGGCCAGCGGCGGCAGCGCCGCGCCGTACGCCGCGAGCTCGACCGCCTCGCCGAGCTCCGTCGGGTGCACGCCGTCCGGCAGCAGCGGCAGCAGCTCGTCGAGCACCTCCTCGAGGTCCTCCGCCCGCACGGTCAGCGCGATCCGCTTCACGGCAGGCGGACGGAGCCGTCGGACTCGCGGACGACGAGGCCGTCGCGCGCCAGGCCGGCGAGCGCGCGCTCGCGGCGCTCGCCGGTGACCTCGCGCGGGAGCGGATCGCCGGCGAGCAGGGCGGCCACGATCCGGCCGCGCGCCCAGCGGTCCGTGTCCTCGAAGCGCTCGGCGCCGCGGCGGCGCGGGCGGGCGACGGGGCCGCCGGCCGCGTGCGCGGCGCAGCCGGCGCGGACCGGGCACTCGCCGCAGCGCGCGGCACGCGGGCGGCAGACGGTCGCGCCGAGCTCCATCAGCGCCTGGTTGAAGTCGGCCGCCCGGCCGGCGGGCATCAGCGCGTTCGCGCGGCGGGCGAGCGGGACCGGGCGCCGCTGGACGCCGTCGAAGCGCTCGATCACCCGCCGCACGTTCGTGTCGACCGCCGCCGCCTGGCGGTCCCACGCGAACGAGCCGACCGCCGCCGCCGTGTACGCGCCGACGCCCGGCAGGTCGGTCAGGTCGTCGGGCCAGCCGCCGGCGGCGACCGCCTTGGCGGCCGCCTGCAGCGCGAGCGCGCGGCGGTTGTAGCCGAGGCCGCTCCAGGCGGCGAGCACGTCGCGCGGCGCGCCGCGGCCAGCGCCTGCGCGTCCGGGAAGCGCTCGAGGAACGCCTCGAAGTACGGCACCACGCGGGCGGCCTGCGTCTGCTGCAGCATCACCTCGCTGACCAGCAGCGCGTACGGGTCGCGCGTGCGCCGCCACGGCAGCGGCCGCCGCACGCGCCCGTACCAGTCGAGCAGCGCGTCGGTGTCCATCGCGACCGACCCTACAGGCTCGGCGCGGGCGCGATCAGCGGACGAGCACACGGCTCACGACCGCGGCCAGGTGCTCCTCGTAGACGTCCTGCGGCCAGCCGCCGCCGTCGACCAGCAGCACCCAGCCGAGCGGGTTGAGCTCGGCCGCCAGCCAGTCGCTCGCCCGCGCCGCGTCCCATTCCGGAGCGAGCCGGCCGGCCTCCTCCAGCCGCCCGACGGCCGATGCCGCGAACTCGTGCAGGTGCGCCATCCGATCGTCCCAGGCCGCGCGTGCGGCCTCGTCGGTCAGGGCGGCGGCGAACAGCGCGTGCGCGATCGGGTGGATGTCCCGCCACCAGGCGCCCAGCGTGCGGGTGAGCGCGAGCAGCGCCGCGACCGGGTCCGGCGTCGCGATCGCCGCGGCGAGCTGCTCGCCGCGCGGGTTCGTCTGATCGCGGTGGCGGACCATCTGGACG
Organism: uncultured Solirubrobacteraceae bacterium; assembly: GCA_963843485.1. Lineage (GTDB taxonomy): Bacteria > Actinomycetota > Thermoleophilia > Solirubrobacterales > Solirubrobacteraceae > DASSUW01. The sequence continues at coordinate 254,024 of CAWJKK010000007.1, forward strand.
AGCAGGCCGGCGCGAGTGCCGAACTGGACGTAGACCGTCTGACGCGAGACGCCGGCCGCGGAGGCGACCGCGCCCATCGTCAGCTCGTCCAGGCGTCCGGCCTCGACCATCGCCAAGGCCGCCTCGAGAATGCGTGACCGCGCCGCAGTTGACATGTGTAAACCCTAGCGCTACCGTGGTTTACACGTGTCAATCAGAGAGGAGCGGCGATGCAGTTGTTGATCTTCGGGGCGACCGGCGGCACCGGTCGCGAGCTCGTCCGCGAGGCGCTCGACCGCGGTCATTCGGTGACGGCGTTCGCGCGCGACCCGTCGACGCTCGGCGAGCGCGAGGGCCTGAGCCTCCGCGCGGGCGACGTGCTCGATGCGACCGCGGTCGAGCGGGCGGTGGCCGGCCACGATGCGGTGCTGTGCGCCGTCGGCCGGCCCGCCACGAAGCCGGGCAAGGTCCGGTCGCAGGGCACCCGCAACATCGTGCAGGCGATGCAGCGCGCCGGCGTGCGCCGGCTCGTGTGCCACTCGACGCTCGGGACGGGCGACACGCGCGCGACGCTGCCGCCGCTCTACCGCTACGCCCTCGTCCCGCTGCTGCTGCGCCCGACCTTCACCGAGCACGAGCGCCAGGAGGCGGTCGTCCGGGCGTCGCGGCTCGACTGGACGATCGTGCGCGCCGGAGCGCTGACCGACGGCGAGCGCACCGGCACGTACCGCCACGGTCGCCCTGGCGCCGAGTTCAAGATCTCGCGGGCGGACGTGGCCGACTTCGCGCTCGGGCTGGTGGCCGACGGCACGTACCTGCGCGAGTCCCCCGGCTTGTCGTACTAGAGCGAAGCCCAGAGGTGGATCACGGCGTGCGAGCGGAACGGCCGCCAGCGCTCGGCCGCGTCCGGCGGCGCGCCGAGCCGCTCGAGCGCGTGGCGCACGCCGACGTCCGTCGGCAGCCACGCGTCCGGGTCGGCCAGCGCCCGCATCGCCACGTACTCGGCGGTCCAGGGCCCGATGCCGGGGAGCGCGAGCAGCTCCGCCCGCGCCGCCGCGAGGTCCACGCCCGGCTCGAGCCGCAGGCCACCGGCGAGGGCGTGCGCGAGCCCGGCGATCGCCCGCTGCCGCGCCCGCGGCATCGGCAGTGACCCGGCGGCCTGCGCGACCGCCTCCGGCGCCGGCCAGACATGCGTGAGACCGGCGACGCCCTGCGGGAGCGGCTCGCCCGCCGTGACCACGAGCCGGGCCGCGAGGCCGCGCGCGGCCGCGAGCGTGACCTGCTGGCCGAGCACGGCGCGGACCGCGAGCTCGGCCCCGTCGACCGTCCCGGGAACGCGCAGGCCCGGGCCGCGCCGCCACCAGCGGGCCGAGGTAGGGATCGGACCGGAAGTGCTCGTCGGCCGCCGCGGACGCCTCCGCCGACCCGCACAGCCGCAGCGCGGGCGGCGCTCCGGAGGGCAGCTCGAGCACCGCCGGCCCGGCCACCGTGCGCCGGTAGACGCCGCCGTCGACCGCCTCGACGCCGGGCACGAGCCGCTTCTGCAGGAACGCGACCAAGGCGTTGAGGTAAATCCACGATCCGTCCGGCATCCCGGAGGCATAGCATTCGCCCACGTTGAGGTAGGGGCTGGGGGGCCTGCGTGTGACCGCAGCCGACACACACCTGCGAGGGGTATCCATGAACCGATCCCGTGCCCTGCTGCTCGGCGGCACGCTCGCGGTCTTCGCGCTGGCACCGGCGGCCACGGCGGCAGCCGGACCTCCGGCGTCGCTGCTCTCGGCCGGCTCGCCGCCTTCGGCGGCCGTCGCCGGACAGGCGTTCACGCTCAAGGGCAAGATCCGCAACAAGGCGAACCGGTCCGCGCGTGCACGGCTCACCGTCACGCTGCGCAAGACCCGCAACGCGAAGGACGGCCGCATCGTGGCCGCCAAGTTCCTCAAGCGCACGAAGGCGAAGCGCACGCTGGCCTACAAGGTCCGCGTCCGCGTCCCCGCCTCGCTCGCGGCGGGCAGCTACCACGTGGTCACGTGCGCGCGCGTGGGCAGCCGCAAGGCGAGCTGCAGGTTCGCCAAGCGCAAGCTGACGGTCCGTACCGCGACGCGCTCGGCCGCGCCCGCACCCGGCGGCACCACCGCGCCGGCGCCCGGCGCCGTCGCGAAGCCGCCCGGCCCGGTCGTCGAGGACGGCCGCACGCAGCCGGTCTACGGCTACGCCGACGCGATCCGCCAGCGGGTCTGGGTGCCGATCGAGTACGACTCCGACGGCGACGGGACGGACGACCGCATCTCGGTCGACATCATCCGCCCGAAGGCGACCGAGGACGGCCTCAAGGTGCCGACCATCATGGACGCCAGCCCGTACTACAACACGGTCTGCCGCGGCAACGAGGGCGAGTGCAAGGCGGACGTCGACGGCGACGGCCTGAACGACAAGTGGCCGCTGTTCTACGACAACTACTTCGTGCCGCGCGGCTACGCCGTCGCGCTGCTCGACACGGTCGGGACGAACAACTCGACGGGCTGCCCGACGGTCGGCGGCGTCGAGGACATCGTCGGCATCACGCGCGTCATCGACTGGCTCAACGGCCGCGCGACCGGCTACGACGCACAGGCCGGCGGCCGCGAGGTCCGCGCCCGCCGCTGGAGCACCGGCAACGTCGGCATGTGGGGCAAGTCCTACGACGGCACGCACGCCAACGGCGCGGCGGCCACCGGCGTCGAGGGCCTGCGCACGATCGTGCCGATCTCGGCGATCTCCTCCTGGTACAAGTACTACCGGATCAACGGCCTGCGCTTCAGCACCGGCGGGCCGAGCGGGCTGTCGAACACGGTCACGCACCCGACGCGCCGCGCCGACTGCGCCCCGGCGCGCCAGCGGATCGCCACCAACGCGGGCGAGGGCACCGTCACGCCGGAGAGCGACGGCAACTTCAACCCGTACTGGGACGAGCGCGACTACGAGGCCCACGCCGACAAGGTCAAGGCGTCGGTCTTCGTGCACCACGGGCTCAACGACTACAACGTCAAGCCCAACAACTACGACGAGTGGTGGGACAACCTCGCGCACAACGACGTCCCGCGCAAGATCTGGCTGACCCAGACCGGTCACGTCGACCCGTTCGACTTCGACCGCGACAACTACGTCGACACGATCCACCAGTGGTTCGACTACTGGCTGCAGGACATCGACAACGGGATCATGGACGAGCCGATGGCCCGCATCGAGCAGCAGCCGAACCTGACCGGCGGGGCCGTCACGTTCAAGGAGTACGCGTCGTTCCCGGATCCCGGTGCGCGCCCGACGTCGCTGTGGTTCCGCCCCGCGCCGTCGAACCCGAACGAGCAGGCGGCGCTGTCGACCACGAAGGAGCAGGCCGCGGCGACCTCGACGTTCACGGACCGCCGTGACGCGCCGGGCACGCCGCAGACGTTCACCGTCGACAACTACACGTCGTCGCTGCCGAAGCTGATCGACAACCCGAACGACAGGGCGAACCCGAACCGGCTGATCCACCTGTCGCCGTCGCTCCAGCGCGGCGTCCGGATCTCCGGCCGCTCGTCGGTCTGGCTGCGGGTGGCGTCGGACCAGCCCGCAGGCGCTCTGGGCGCGGTGCTCGTGGACTACGCGACGACGCCGTACCAGACGATCGACTACCGCAACAGCGAGGGCGACGTCACCGACGAGGAGGCGGCCGAGGACTGCTTCGGCGAGAACTCGATCGAGGACGACGGCTGCTACAAGCCGATCAAGCGGACCTACCGGGAGACGACGAACAACGTCGTCAGCCGCGGTGCGATCGACGTGCAGAACCGCGACAGCCTGCGGCAGAAGACGCTGATGCCGGTCACGCCGGCCGGCGCCACGAACCCGTCGTACGTGTGGGTCCAGGTTCCGCTCTGGACGAACGACTACACGTTCCGCGCCGGACACCGCATCGGCATCGTCGTCGTCGGCACGTTCCGCGACTACAGCACGGTCGTGAAGACGACGCCGGCGCCGGCCTACACGGTCAACGTCAGCGACAGCCGGCTGCAGCTGCCGGTCGTCGGTGGCGCACCCCAGCTCGGGTTCTAGCGGGGGCCCGGGAAGAGGGGCCGGCTCGGCGGGAGCCGGCCCCTCGCTCACCTTCGAGCTACTCTCGCCTGCGCCCATGGTTCCCCCAAACCGAGGAGAAGCGCAATTGAGACGGATGGCGACCGCGTTCACACTGACCCTGGCCGGAGTGGCGGCGGCCACGGGCATCGCTCACGCACAGGCCCCGGCGGTGGCGATCACGCCGGCCAAGCCCTGCTACGTGAACGGTGATTCGACGACCGTCACGCTCTCCGGCTTCGCCCCCGGCAGCTCGGTGGCGGTGACCCTGGACAAGCAGAACCTCGGCTCGGTCCCGATCGACGCCGCGGGCGCGTACACGAACACGCTGCGACTCGGCGGCTTCCGCGGCGTCAAGCCGCACACGCTGACCGCCACGGACAACGCCAACCCGGCGCTGACCGCGACCTTCCCGTTCACCGCCACCGAGTTCCGCGTGACCGTGACCCCGAAGAAGGCGCGCGCCGGCAAGAAGCTGCTCCTGCGCGGCAGCGGATTCGCCGCCGGCCAGCCGGTGTTCATGCACGTGCGCAACCACGGCCTGAAGACGGACAAGCGCGTCACGCGCTCGGCCGCCGGCCCCTGCGGCACGTTCACCGCACGCACGAGGGTCGTCCCCTCGAACGCCGACAGCGGCAAGTACCGCGTGCAGTTCGACAACGTGCGCCGCTACTCCAAGCGCACGAAGCCGAAGCTCGTCGGCACGATGACCGTCACGCGGCGCATCCGCTCCTCGGCCGCGTCGATCGCGTCCGCGCGCAGCGGCGCGCTGACGCAGGTCTGGAACGGCCTGAGCTAGCTCGAAGCGGACTCGGACGGGGCGGCCGCGGCCGCCTCGTCCAGCTCGCGCCGCAGCTCGCGCAGCTCGTCGCGCAGCTTGGCGGCGTACTCGAACCGCAGCTCCTCCGCCGCGGCCAGCATCTCCTCCTCGAGCGCGACGATCGTCGACTCGATCTCCGCCGGCGTCATGTCGACGCGCTTCTCGCGCCGGCGCCGCGACGAGCGCGGGACCTTGCTCTCGCCCATCAGGAACTCCGTGATGTCGGAGATCCCCTTGACGATCGTCTCCGGCGTGATGCCGTGCTCGGCGTTGTACGCGACCTGGATCGCGCGCCGGCGGTCGGTCTCGTCGATCGCCTTGCGCATCGCCTCGGTCCGCTTGTCGGCGTACATCAGCACCGTGCCGCCGATGTTGCGCGCCGCGCGCCCGATCGTCTGGATCAGCGACGTCTCGCCGCGGAGGAAGCCCTCCTTGTCGGCGTCGAGGATCGCCACCAGCGAGACCTCCGGCAGGTCGAGCCCCTCGCGTAGGAGGTTCACGCCGACGAGCACGTCGTACTCGCCGAGCCGCAGCTCGCGGATGATCTGGATCCGCTCCAGCGTGTCGATCTCCGAGTGCAGGTAGCGGACCTTGAAGCCCATCTCGAGCAGGTAGTCCGTCAGGTCCTCGCTCATCTTCTTCGTGAGCGTGGTGACCAGCACGCGCTCGTTGCGCTCGGTCCGCTCGCGGATCTCGCGCATCAGGTCGTCGATCTGGTTGCGCGTCTCGCGGACCTCGATGTCCGGGTCCACGATCCCGGTCGGGCGCACGATCTGCTCGACGATCGTCGCGCTGTGCTCGCGCTCGTACGGCCCCGGGGTCGCCGACACGAACACGAGCTGCGGCGAGATCGAGAGGAACTCGGCGAACGTCTGCGGCCGGTTGTCGAGCGCGCTCGGGAGCCGGAAGCCGTAGTCCACGAGCGTCGTCTTGCGCGAGCGGTCGCCCTCGTACATCGCGCCGAGCTGCGGCACGGTCTGGTGCGACTCGTCGAGGAAGCAGACGAAGTCCTTCGGGAAGTAGTCGATCAGGCAGTACGGGCGGGCGCCGGGCGGCCGGTTGTCGAGGATCCGCGAGTAGTTCTCGATGCCCGAGCAGAAGCCGACCTCGCGCAGCATCTCCATGTCGTACTGCGTGCGCTGGCGCAGGCGGTGCGACTCGAGCAGCTTGCCCTCGGCCTCGAGCTCGATGCAGCGGGCGTTGAGCTCGCGGCCGATGTCCTCGACCGCGCGCTCCATCGTCCCTTCCTTGACGTTGTAGTGCGTCGCCGGCCAGATCGCGACGTGCTCGAGGTCGTCCGCGATCAGCTCGCCGGTCAGCGGGTCGAAGTGCTGCAGCCGCTCGACCTCGTCGCCGAACAGCATCGCCCGGAACGCGGTCTCGGCGTAGGCCGGGAAGACCTCCAGCGTGTCCCCGCGGACGCGGAACGTGCCGCGGCCGAGCGCCGTGTCGTTGCGGTTGTACTGCAGGTAGACGAGCTTGCGCAGCAGCTCGTCGCGGTCCACGTCTCCGCCCTTGAGCAGGATCTGGCAGTTGTCGTTGTAGGTCTCCGGCGAGCCGAGGCCGAAGATCGCCGAGACCGAGGCGACGATCACGACGTCGCGGCGCGCGAACAGCGCCGCCGTGGCGGCGTGGCGCAGCCGGTCGATCTCCTGGTTGATCGCCGAGTCCTTCTCGATGTAGAGGTCCTTCGAGGGGACGTACGCCTCGGGCTGGTAGTAGTCGTAGTACGAGACGAAGTACTCGACGGCGTTCGACGGGAAGTACGTCCGGAACTCGTTGCAGAGCTGCGCCGCGAGCGTCTTGTTGTGGGCGAGGACGAGCGCGGGACGCTGCAGCCGCTCGATCGTCGCCGCCATCGTCATCGTCTTGCCGGTGCCGGTCGCGCCCAGCAGCGTGACGCCCGCGCGAGCCGCTCTCGACGTGCTCGACGAGCCCGTCGATCGCCTGCGGCTGATCGGCGGTGGGCGAGTAGACGGCATCGAGCTTGAAGGGCGGCATGGACCCGTAGACGATAGAGGGCGGCCCCGACGGGGTAGTGGCCGGACGTGGCGGGGTTGCGAGAGCTGACCTGGGGACGGCGCAAGGACGTCGACGAAGCGATCGCGGGCGCGGACGAGGAGGGCTTCAAGCTCAAGCGGGAGCTCGGCGCGCTCGACGTCACCGTGCTCGGCATCGGCGTCGATCATCGGCGCCGGCATCTTCGTCCTGACCGGCCAGGCGGCCGCCGAGGAGGCCGGCCCGGGCATCACGCTCTCGTTCGTCCTCGCCGGGGTGATCTGCGTCTTCGCCGCGCTCTGCTACGCCGAGTTCGCCGCGATGGTGCCGGTGGCCGGCAGCGCGTACACGTTCACGCTACGCGACGCTCGGCGAGCTCGTCGCGTTCGTCATCGGCTGGGACCTCGCGCTCGAGTTCATCGTCGGCGCCTCGGCGGTCGCCGTCGGCTTCGCCGGCTACCTGAACGCCACGCTCGACCAGATCTTCGGCGTCACGCTGCCGACCTCGATCTCCGGCGCCGCCGGCGCCGAGGGCGGCTTCGATCAACCTGCCGGCGATCGCGATCGTCGCGCTCGTCGCCTTCCTGCTGATCCGCGGGATCCGGATCACGGCCAAGGCCAACATCGTCATCTCGGCGATCATCGTCGCCGTCGTGCTGCTGGTGATCGTCGTCGGCGGCACCGAGGTCGACACCGGCAACTGGTCGCCGTTCCTGCCGTTCGGCTGGGACGGGATCGTCGGCGGCGCCGCGGTCGTGTTCTTCGCCTACATCGGGTTCGACATCGTCGCCACGACCGCGGAGGAGACCCGCAACCCGCAGCGCGACATGCCGATCGGCATCATCGCCTCGCTCGCGATCGTGACCGTGCTCTACGTGCTGGTCGCCGCTCGTCATCACCGGCATGCGCCCGTACGAGGAGCTCGCCCGGCGACGCGCCGGTGGCCGACGCGTTCAAGCCGCTCGACAAGCCGTGGATCGCGTCGATCGTCTACGTCGGCGCGCTGCTGGCGCTCGCCAACACGGTGCTGATCCTGATGCTCGGCCAGACGCGCGTCGGCTTCGCGATGGCGCGCGACCGGCTGTTCCCGCCCGCGCTCGCGAAGACGCACCCCAGGTACGGCACGCCGCACGCGCTTCACGCTGCATCATCGTGGTCGCTGATCTCGATCCTCGCCGGCTTCCGCCGCATCGACACGCTGGCCGACCTGGTGAACATCGGGACGCTGTTCGCGTTCATCCTCGTGGCGATCGGCGTTCATGCTGCTGCGGCGCGCCGACCCCGACCGCAGCGGCCGTTCCGCACGCCGCTCGTGCCGGTACATCCCGATCCTGGCGATCGCGGCTCTCGATCTGGCTGATGGTCACGCTCGACCGTCGACCACCTGGTTCCGCTTCGTCGGCTGGATGGTGCTCGGCCTGATCGTGTACTTCGGCTACTCGCGCCGGCGCAGCCGGCTCGCCTGAGCCCGAGCCGTCGAGGCGCGGACCACCAGCTCCGGCTCGGCGCCCCGGAACGCGGGCGGCTGCTCGCCGGCGATCGCCGCCAGCAGCGTGGTCGCGGCGGCCTCGCCGAACTGCGCGTAGTCGACCCGCACGCTCGTCAGCGGCGGCGAGGCGAGCGCGGCCACCGGCGAGTCGTCGAAGCCGGTCAGCGACAGCTCGTCCGGCACGGAGATCCCGCGCTCGCGCGCGGCCGCGAGCCCCGCCGCGGCGAGCATGTCGCTGCCGAACACGATCGCCCCGGGCCGCTCCGGCGCGTCGAGCAGCGGCTCGGCGCCGCCGTACGCCACCGGCCCCGGCTCGAGCCCCGCGGCGGCCAGCGTCTCGCGCCAGACCGCGAGCCGCGCCTGCACGTGCTCGAGCTGCGGCGCGCCGCCGACGAACCCGATCCGCTCGTGCCCGAGCGCGATCAGGTGCTCGGTCGCGCTCGCCATCCCGTGCGCGTGCTCGGTCTCGACCCAGGGGAACGGGCACGGCGACACCGGGTGGCCGGCGACGACGGCGGGCAGCCCGGCCGCGGCCAGCAGGTCGAAGCGCGGGTCGTCGAGCTCGACGTCGCAGAGCAGGAAGCCGTCGACCCGGCCGGAGGCGGCGAGGCGCTCGTAGGCGCCGAGGTCGGGCGGCTCCGCCGCGTCCATCACGCGCAGCACGAGCGCGTGGTCGGTACGCGCCAGCACGCGCTCGATCCCGGCCAGGAAGCGGACGAAGAACGGGTCGTACTCGAGCTGCTCGACGGGCCGCGCCAGCAGCAGCCCGACCGCGCGCGCCCGCGCCTCGGTGAGGGCGCGCGCGTGCGCGCTCGGCCGCCATCCCAGCTCGGCCGCCACGGCGAGGATCCGCTCGCGCGTCGCCGCCCCGACGCCGGGGCGCCCGTTCATCGCGAACGACACCGCCGCCGCCGACACGCCGGCGCGCGCCGCGACGTCGTCGATCGTCGGCCGTCGCCGCCGACCTGGCGCATCGGAACCGCCGCCTCCGGGCATCACGTCCTGTATCGTGCCACGAGCACGACTTAAGCGGTTAAGCAAGCAGGGGGAGAATGCGATGCGACTCGCGCGTGCCGTCATCGCCGGGCTGATCCTGGCGATCACGATCGGAGCCGGTGCGGCCCAGGCCGCACCCGAGCTCGGTGTGTCCGACCGCCTCCAGGACCGGCGCTATCTCGCGTCCTCGGAGCGCGCCTACGTGGTCGGGTTCCAGGACGGGCGGTTCTACGCCAACGGCTGGCACATCACCGGCGAGATGGGCGGCATCTGGACGCCGCCGCTGAAGCTGCTCGACGGCGTCTGGTTCTCCGTCGACGGCCAGTGGGTCGGCCCGGCGACCGAGTTCCGCAGCGGCTGGGGCTACACCGAGATGGAGCTGCCCGACACCGCCGGGCTGGAGCTCGAGCGCGTCGACTTCGCGCCCGACGGCGTGCGCGGCGCGCTGTTCGGCCTGAAGATCCGCAACCCGGGCGGCGCGCGCACCGTGCGGATCGCGGTCGACGCCCACTCGGAGCTGATGGGCGCCTACCCGTGGGGCTTCGACAACGTCGCGGCCGAACGCGAGCGACAACCTCGCCGACACGGCCGCCTACGACGGCCGCCGCCTCGTGTTCCGCGACCAGGGCACCCTCCCCCACCCCAACGCCGAACGGCACGACTACGCGGCGCTCGTCGGCTCCGACCGCCGGCCCGCCTCCGGCGTCACCGGCGCGACGCACCGCGGCGACCAGGGCGACAACGTCTGCACCGCGCAGGAGCCGCCGAGCCAGTGCGACGACGGCCCGTTCGGCAACGGCCGCGGCGGTCAGCTGCGCTACGACGTCCGCGTGCCCGCGCGCGGCAGCGAGACGCTGTGGATCGGCGTCGCGGGCTCCGACGACGGCCTCGGCAAGGCGCGCGGCGAGCTGGACGACGCGCTGCGCGATCCCGAGCGCGCGCTGCGCCGCAAGGTCGACGAGCGCGAGGAGCTGGCCGACTGGACGCAGCTCTCGCTGCCCGGCGACCAGCGCCTGCAGGCCGGCATCGAGTGGGGCAAGCAGAACCTGGCCGACTCGACGCAGGCCGCCGAGGACCTCGAGATCCGCCACGTCGACGAGGGTCGCGCCTACCCGCGCCCCGCCGGCCGGGTCGACCACGTGCGCTTCCGCGGCGCCGGCTGGCCCGACTACCCGTGGATCTTCGGCACCGACGGCGAGTACACCGCGTTCGCCAGCGTCGCGCTCGGCCAGTTCGAGCCGACGATGGACCACATGCGCGCGCTGCGCGACGTGTCGGAGATCGCCAACGACGGCTCCGGCAAGCTCGTGCACGAGATCGTCACCGACGGCTCGATCTGGTACGGCGCCAACGAGGACCCGGGCAACACCGACGAGACCGTCAAGTTCCCGAGCATCGTCGCGCTGCTGTGGCGCTGGACCGGCGACGACCGCTTCCGCGACGACATGTACTCGTTCACGAAGCGCAACCTGCGCTACGCCGCCACCGAGCTCGACACCGACGACGACGGCTGGCTCGAGGGCCTCGGCAACGTCGAGCGCGAGGGCATGGGCCCGGAGAAGCTCGACAACAACGTCTACTACATCCGCGGCCTCTACGACCTCGCCGACATGGCCGAGTCCAAGGGCGACCGCGCCACCGAGCGCTGGGCGACCGGCATCGCCGACGACCTGACCGCGCGCTTCGAGGACGAGTGGTGGATGGACGATCAGAGCCTGCACGCCGACTCGCTCGGCGAGATGGACGAGAAGATCCAGCAGAAGCACTGGATCACCGGCACGCCGATGGACGCCGAGCTGACGATCGACGGCAAGGCCGTGCCCGGGCTCGCGAGCCTCGAGCACGGCACGCGCTCGCTGGCGCTGCACGAGACGCCGTGCTTCAGCGGCGAGCGGCCGTTCAACCGCGGGCTGTTCCACACCGGCTGCGGCGGCGGCCCGGCCGGCGCCGGCGAGGCGCAGATCTTCTCGCTCAACACGGCCATCCAGGCCGTCGGCGAGGGCAACTACGGCCGCCTCGGCGCCGAGCAGCAGCGCCGCTACACCGACGCCAACGTCGAGACGATGTTCGCCCAGCCGGCGACCAACGGCACGCCCGACGAGATGCCGGGCGCGATGCCGGAGATCGTCCCGTCGCCGCTGTTCGGCAAGAACATCGACCGCTGCTGGACCTGCCGCTCGATGTTCATCCAGGCCTGGGGCAACCTCGGCACCGCGTGGCCCGTCGTGCACCAGCAGCTCGGCGTGCGGCCGGACCTCGGGCGCGACGCCGTCGAGGTCGTCCCGCAGCTGCCGTCGACCGCGCCGATCGCCGGCCGCGAGATCCGGCTCGGGCGCGGCGCGCTCGACCTGGTCAGCGCGTCGCGCGACGGCCGCGCGCTACCGCACGGTCGTCGACAGCGGCAGCGTCTCGCTGCGGCGGCTCGCGATCGGCCACACGCTGCCGCACGGCGCGCGCGTCGACGAGGTCCGGCTCGACGGCCGCCGGACCGGCTACGACGTGCGGCGCACGAACCGCGGCACCGAGGTCACGGTGCGCACCGGCCGCGGCCGGCACGTGCTGGAGGTCACGGCTGGCGGGTGAGCCCGGACCATCGGGCCTCCAGCGCCCAGCGGGCGCCGGCGGTCCACGCCTGCACGCGGTTGGAGAGGGGGATCGGCTCCACCTCTCCGGCCGTCGTGACGGCGTAGAGCTCGGGCGCGCGCCCGAGCCGGTCGAGCGCGGTCAGCACCCCGGTGCGGACGCGCTCGGCCTCGTCGGGGCGGCCGGCGGCGAGCAGGCCGCCCCAGCCGAGCCAGGAGTCGAACGGCCACACGGCCCCGCGGTGGTAGGCGTGCGGCTCGAACACCGGCGAGTCGCTCGAGAGCGTGCGCAGCCCGAAGCCGGTGAGGATGTCCGGCGCGCACAGGCGCTCGGCGGCCGCTCCGCTCGCGCGCTCGTCGAGCGCGTCCGCCCACAGCAGCCAGCCGAGCTGCGAGCCGGCGCCGGGCACCGCCACGTCGCCCGCCTCGAGCGCCATCACGTCGGGCCCGAAGTCGCGCGAGAGCCGGGCGCGCAGCGCGTCGGCGCGCTCGCTCCAGACTCCGGCCGGATCGAGCCGCGCCAGCGCGCGCAGGGCGGCGTGCGCGACGGCCTGCGAGTCGGCGTCGGCGAGCGGCGGCTCCGGCACGCCGCCGTCGGGCCGCAGGATGCCGCCGCCGTAGGACGCGCGCGGGTCGATCGTGTCGCGCCAGCCCTGCTGGCTCAGCGCCGGCCACTCGCCCGGGCCGTGGCGCACGAGGCCGCCGCCGCGGTCGAGCGCGCTCGCCAGCCAGCCGCCGGCCGCGCGCCAGGCGCCGTCGAGCTCGCGCGGCGAGCGCCGCGTCGCCGGTCTCCGCCAGCAGGACGAGGAACCACGAGCTGGCGTCGGCCGTGCCGAAGTAGGCGAACGGCCCGTCGGCCGGCCAGCCGGCGTTCACGAACGGCTCCGGCGCCGCGTCGCGGAACTCGTGGCCGATCTTGCCCGGCGCCTCGAGCGTGCCCGGGTGCTCGCGCCTGCCCTGGCGGGCGGCGAGCGCGCGCAGCGTCGCCGCGGCGACCTGCGGCCGCTCGGGCAGCACCTGGAGCGCGGTGATGAGTGAGTCGCGGCCGAACAGCGCGTGGAAGCGGCCGGGGTCGCCCGCGGCGACCGGCGTCGAGGACGCGTACGCCCAGCCCTCCTGCGACAGCAGCCCGTCGAGCTCAGACACGCAGCAGCACTCCCTCCCCCGGCGCGAGCCGCAGCGCGGCCGGGTCGACCGGCCCGCCGCTGCGCGCCGGATCGGTGGACAGGACGAGCTCGGCGGCGCCCGCGGCCTCGCCGACGCCGAGCGGCGAAGGCGCGGCGGCGAAGTTGACCGCCGCCAGCAGGCGCTCGCCCGCGTGCTCGCGCAGCCAGGCGAAGACGGCGTCCGCGGAGTCGAGCGAGCGCTGCGTGCCGGCCTGGAGCGCGGGGCTCGCGCGCCGCAGCGCGGCGAGCCGGCGGACGAGCACGAGCATCGAGTCCGGCGCGTCCGCCTGCGTCCGCACGTTGAGCGTCTCGGCGCCGGCCACGAGCGGCAGCCACGGCTCGCCGGCGGTGAACCCGGCGCCCGGCCCGGCCTGCGAGGGCGGGAGCCACGGGATCGGCGCGCGCTGGGGGTCGCGGCCGTCGACGTCGACGACGCGGTCGGCCGGGATCTCGGCGTCCGGCAGCCCGAGCTCCTCGCCCTGGTAGACGAACGGCGTGCCGCGCAGCGCGTACAGCATCAGCGCGACGGCGCGCGCCCGCGCGGCGCCCTGGCCGTGCTCGTCGAAGCGGCTCGCGACCCGCGGCACGTCGTGGTTGGCGAGGAACCAGGCCGGCCACGCGGCGTCGCCCGCGAGCGCCTCGAAGTCGTCGACCGACGTCCGGTACGCGTCGGCGTCCCACGGCTGCTCCACGAACACGAAGTTGTGCGCGAGGTGCAGCTGGTCGCCGGACTTCAGGAACGACACGACGCGGTGCAGGTCGTGCAGCGCGACCTCGCCGACCAGCATCCGGTCCGGGTACTCGTCGACGACGCTGCGGATGCCGCGCAGCCGCTCGTGCAGGCTGTCCCAGTCCTCGTCGTGCCGGCGCGCCGCGCCGGCGTGGCCGCGCAGCAGCGGGTCCTTGGCGATCTTGGCGATCGCGTCGAGGCGGAAGCCGTCGACGCCGCGATCGAGCCAGAACCGCAGGACGTCGTGCATCGCCGCGACGACCTCGGGGTTGTCCCAGTTGAGGTCGGGCTGCTCGGGCATGAACGAGTGCAGGTAGAACTGGCCGGTGCGCTCGCAGCGCGTCCACGCCGCCCCGCAGGCCTCGAAGGTCGAGCGCCAGTCGTTCGGCGGACCGCCGTCGACGCCGTCGCGCCAGACGTACCAGTCGCGCCGCGGGTCCTCGCGGCGCGAGCGCGACGCCTCGAACCACGGGTGGCGCTCCGACGTGTGGTTCGGCACCCAGTCGATGACCACGCGGATGTCGCGGGCGTGGCAGGTCGCGACGAGGTCGTCGAAGTCGGCGAGCGTGCCGAAGATCGGGTCGACGTCGCAGTAGTCCGCCACGTCGTAGCCGAAGTCCGCCATCGGCGACGTGAAGAACGGCGAGAGCCACACTCCCTCCACGCCGAGCTCCGCCAGGTGGTCGACGTGCTGAGCGATCCCGCGCAGGTCTCCGACGCCGTCGCCGTTCGAATCCGCGAACGAGCGGGGATAGATCTGGTAGATGGCGCCGCGGCGCCACCAATCGAGGCCGTTCATGGGCTCAAAGCCTAGGCCGTGGCTTGACAGGCATGGTGTGATGGAACCGCTTCCACGACGCATGAGGAGAGATGCGCAGGACCACCATCGCCGACGTAGCGGCAGAGGCTGGCGTGGGTGTCGCGACCGTGTCGCGGGTGCTCAACGACTCGTCCTCAGTGAGCGACGGGACGCGCAGCCGCGTGCTCGAGGCGATCGTCGCGCTCGACTACCAGCCGAGTGCCGCCGCACGCGCCCTCTCGACGGGCCGCACGCACACGATCGGGGTCGTGGCACCGTTCTTCACCCGCCCGGCCGTCGTCGAGCGCCTGCGCGGCGTCTCGCGCACGATCGCCGAGGCCGGTTACCAGCTGATCCTGTTCGACATCGACCTGGCGGCGCGGCGGCGGATGTTCCAGCCGCAGGCGCTGCACGGAAGGATCGACGGCCTGCTGTCGATCTCGATCGCTCCGACGGACGAGGAGCTGCACGGCCTGCGGGCCGCGCGCGTGACGATGGTGCTGGTCGACGGATGGCACGGAACGCTGCCCTCGATCGGCGTCGACGACCGCGAAGGTGGCCGGATGGCCGCTGAGCACCTGCTGGCGCTCGGCCACCGGCGGATCGCCTTCCTGGATGACACCGAGCTGGACGGGCTCGGCCTCGACTCGAGCGCCCGCCGGCGCGAGGGCTTCGAGGCCGGCCTGGAGGCGGCGGGCGCCGCGCTCGCGCCGGAGCTGCGCCGGAGGGACGGCCGTCAGGCCATGGCGGAGCTGCTGGCGCTGGCCGACCCGCCGACGGCGATCTTCGCCGGCTCCGACACGGTCGCGATCGGAGCGATGGAGGCGGCGGACGCCGCTGGAGTACCGGTGCCCGAGCAGTTGTCGGTCATCGGGTTCGACGACGTGGAGCTCGCGGCGTACGCCGGGCTCACCACGATCGCCCAGCCCCTGGAGGGGAGCGGCGCCCTGGGCGCCGAACTGTTGTTGCGTGCGATGTCCGGCGAGCCCGTCGAAGGTCGCCGGCTGCCGCTCGAGGTCGTCGACCGGGGGTCCACCGGGCCCTTTCGTCGGCGTGCCTCGTGCGAGGGGAGCAGAACATACGAACTGAAGTCGGAACGCCGACGGAGGAGGGTGCGCACATGAGAAGGAACCGTTTCATCGCGCTGCTGCTGGCTTGCGCAGCGCTCTTGGTACTGGTCGCGGCCGGTTGCGGCAGCGACGACGACGGCGGGGGCGGCGGAGCTGCCCCCGGCACGGAGGAGTCGGGCGCGACGGAGGGCGCCGAGGTCATCGACCCGAACTCGATGGAAGGCGCGAAGGGCGAGGTCACGTACTGCCAGGGCAAGGACACCGCCGGCAACGCGACCGAGATGGTCGAAGCTGTTCAACGAGAAGTACTCGGGGCAGGGCCTGACGGCCAAGCTGGTCGAGTTCCCGGCCTCGGCCGACGAGCAGCGCAACCAGTTCATCCAGCGCCAGCAGGCCAAGTCCGGTGACTGCGACGTCTTCTCGGCCGACGTGGTCTGGACGGCGGAGTTCGCGTCGC
The DNA here is from genome assembly GCA_963843485.1 of uncultured Solirubrobacteraceae bacterium. Taxonomy (GTDB): domain Bacteria; phylum Actinomycetota; class Thermoleophilia; order Solirubrobacterales; family Solirubrobacteraceae; genus DASSUW01. The sequence continues at coordinate 270,205 of CAWJKK010000007.1, forward strand.
AGAAGTGGATCTTCGACCTGTCGCCCTACATCGAGACCAAGGACGGACTACATCGACGCGACCGCTCGAGACCGTCACGTACGACGGCAAGGTCTGGGGCGCGCCGGAGACCACCGACGCGGCGTTCCTGTACTACCGCTCGGACAAGGTCCAGGAGCCGCCGGCCACCTGGCAGGAGGTCTACGCCTCGGCCAAGGAGCAGGACGGGATGGTGTTCCAGGGCGCCGCTTACGAGGGCCTGACCTGCGACTTCCTCGAGGTCGCCTTCGCCGCCGGCGGCGAGGTGCTCAACGAGGACGGCACCAAGGCCGTGTTCGACTCGCCCGAGAACGTCGAGGCGCTGACGACGATGGCCAACGCCGTCAAGGACGGCGCCGCGCCGAAGGCGGTCACGACCTACATGGAGCCGGAGTCGCTCGCCGCGTTCCAGACCGGCGACTACACGTACATGCGCAACTGGCCGTACGCCTACGCGCTCAACCAGAAGGCCGAGGCGGTCAAGGGCAAGTTCGAGGTCGCGCCGCTGCCGTCCTGGGAGGGTGGCGAGGCCGCCTCGATCCTCGGCGGCCACAACAGCGTCATCTCCGTGTACTCGAAGAACCCGGGCGGCGCGCTGACGATGGTCGACTTCATCTCCTCGCCGGAGATCCAGTCGCTCTACGCCAGCAAGTTCAGCCTGGCGCCGACGACCAACGCGGCGTACGACGACCCGGCCGTCAAGAAGGCGCTGCCGTTCTCGGCCGAGCTCAAGCAGGCCGTCGAGCAGGCGCGTTCGCGCCCGGTCTCGCCGGTCTACCCGCAGATCTCGCAGGCGATCTACAAGAACGTCAACGCGGCGCTCTCGGGCCAGACCTCTCCCGAAGAGGCAGTCAAGCAGGCGCAGGCCGACATCGAGCAGGCGCTGGCGACGTTCTAAGCCATGGCTGACGTCGCCTCCGTTCCGGCAGGCACGCCCCAGCGGCGGCGCTCCCGAGGTCTCTCGGAGCGCCGCCTGGCGTTCTTCATGGTGTCGCCGTCGATGCTGCTCATCGCAGTCGTCGCGGCGTACCCCATCATCTACGCGATCTGGCTCTCCCTGCACGAGTACTCCGTGCGGGTGGCCGGCCTCTCCCGCTGGGCGGGCCTGAGCAACTACACCGATGCGCTGTCGAACCCGGACTTCTGGGACGCGATGGTGACCACGCTCATCTTCAGCGCTGCGAGCGTGAGCTTGGAGCTGGTGATCGGCCTCGGCATGGCGCTGTGCATGCACGAGGCGTTCAAGGGCCAGGGCGTCCTGCGGACGGTCGTGCTCGTCCCGTGGGCGGTCCTGACGGTGGTCACGGCGATCATGTGGCGGACGATCTTCGAGTCGCCGCAGGGCTTCGTCAACAGCATCCTCGGCGGTGACACGGTGTGGCTCGGCCAAGAGCCACACGCGCTGATCGTGATCATCATCGCCGACGTCTGGAAGACGGCGCCGTTCATGGCGCTGCTGATCCTCGCGGGGTTGCAGACGATCCCGGGCGAGATCTACGAGGCGGCCAGCGTCGACGGCGCGACGAAGATCCAGCGGTTCTGGAAGATCACGCTGCCGCTGCTGACGCCGGCGATCCTCGTCGCGCTGATCTTCCGCACGCTCGACGCGCTGCGGATCTTCGACCTCCCGTACGTGCTGACGAAGGGAGCGAACGGAACCACCACGCTGTCGCTGATCGCGCAGCAGACGTTCGCCGAGAACCGGATCTACGGCCTCGGCGCGGCGTACTCGATCCTCACGTTCATCACGGTGATGATCGTGGCTGCCATCTACATCCGGACCGTGGGCGGCAACATCCGCGGCCTGGCGGAGGACTAGGCCATGGGAGCCGCAGCCGCATCGGTGGCCACCGACCAGGCCCAGACCAAGCGCAAGGTGAACAAGCCGAAGGGCCCGCAGACGCCGTGGTACATGTGGATCGCGGTCGGCGCGATCGTGGTGTTCTGCCTGTTCCCGTTCTACTGGCTGGTCAGCCTGTCGCTGAAGACGGGCGCCGACCTGTCCTCGTCGTCCCTGATCCCGCCGAACCCGACGCTCGACAACTACAAGTCGATCTTCCAGAACGACGACTTCGTCCGGTCGCTCGGGAACAGCGTGATCATCTCGGTCACGACGACCGTGCTGGCGATCACGATCGGCTCGTTCTGCGCCTACGCCCTGGCGCGCCTGCGCTTCAAGGGCAAGTTCCTGATCCTGGCGCTGGTCCTGTCGATCACGACGTTCCCGGCGATCGCCATCGCCGCACCGCTGTTCCGCCTGTGGTCGGACATCGGGCTGTTCAACACCCTGATCGGCCTGATCATCCCGAACCTCACGTTCGCGTTGCCGCTGGCGATCTACATCCTCGTCTCGTTCTTCAAGGAGATCCCGAAGGACCTCGAGGAGGCCGCGCTCGTCGACGGCGCGACGCACTTCACGGCGTTCCGCAAGATCGTCGTGCCGCTCGCCGCGCCGGGGCTCGCCACGGCGGCGATCCTCACGTTCATCGCCGTCTGGAACGAGTTCCTGCTGGCGATCACGCTGACGTCCTCGCCGGCTGCCCGGCCGGTGCCGGCGGCGATCGCGTTCTTCACCGGCTCGACGCAGTTCGAGATCCCCTACGGGACGATCACGGCCGCGTCGGTGACGATCTCGATCCCGCTGATCATCATGGTCCTGCTCTTCCAGAAGCGGATCGTGGCCGGCCTCACCGCCGGAGCCGTCAAGGGCTGACCGCTCAGCCGTGCCGCCGCCGCAGGTGCGGCGGCGGCACGGCGTAGGTCAGCCACACGATCCCGTACGGCTCGAGGATCGCGTAGTCGCCCGCACGGCGCGGCGGCGCGCCGTACGCGCGCTCGCCGGCGTCGATCCGCAGGCCCGCCTGCACGGCGGCGACCGCCTGCTCGTGCTCGCTGAAGTTGGCGAGCGCCAGGAGCGCGTGGCCGCCGTGGTCGCGACGGAAGCCGAAGACGTGCGGGTTGCCCGTGTCGTGCGGCGCGACGGTCCCGGCCGCGTGCAGCGCCGGGCAGGCGCGGCGCGCCGCGACGAGCTCGCGCAGGCCGGCGAACAGGCGGCCTTCCAGCGTGCCCGGGTCGTCGCGTCGCGCGGCCGCGTCCCAGTCCATGTGCGGGCGGTGCAGCCAGCGGTTGTCGGCCGCGGCGAGCGGATCGCGCGCGTAGCCGTCGTCGTTGCGCAGGCCGAGCTCGTCGCCCATGTAGATCAGCGGCAGGCCGCCGTAGGAGAACGCGACGCCGTAGAGCACGAGCAGCCGCCGCAGCGCGAGGTCGAGCTCGGCCTCGTCGCCGCGCTCGAGCGCGACCTCGACGCCCGCCAGCGAGGCGGCGGTGCCGCTCGTCCGGCCCTCGCCGTTGAGCTCGGGCTGGAACACGGCGCCGCGCGCGAACGACTCCCAGAAGTCGCCGCTGAAGTAGCGGACGAGGAACTTGCGGTGCTCGTGCGCGTCCTCGCCGACGGCGGCCGCGTTGTCCTCGGTGATCGCCCAGCCGATGTCGTCGTGGCAGCGCACGTAGGTGATCCACGCGCGCCCGTGCGGGATCGCGGGCATCGCGCGCAGGGTCTGCGTCATCAGGCTCACGCGGCGCGCCGCGAGCGCGCTCCACAGCAGCACCATCAGCGAGTTGTGGTACGCCAGGTCGCACTCGGGGCGCGGCGCGCCGAGGTAGGCGACGAGGTCGTCCGGCGACGACGATGGCCTCGGCCTTGAACACGACGGCCGGGGCGACGATCGCGCGCGATCGCGCGGAAGGCCTGCAGCAGGCGCGTGCACCTCGGGCTGGTTCTGGCAGTCGGTGCCGAGCCGCTTCCACATGAACGGCACGGCGTCCAGGCGCAGCACGTCGACGCCGCGGTTGGCGAGCGACGAGCATGGTCTCGAGCATCGCCACGAAGATGCGCGGGTTGCGCGTAGTCGAGGTCCCACTGGTAGCGGTTGAACGTCGTCCAGACCCAGCGGCCGAGCTCCGTCCGACCAGGTGAAGTTGCCCGGCGCGAGGTCCGGGAAGACCTCGGGCAGCGTGCGCTCGTAGGCGTCGGGCTCCGTGCGGTCGGCGAAGGTCAGGTAGAGGTCGCGGTAGGCCGTCTCCCCGGCGCTCGCGCGGCGCGCCCACTCGTGCTCGGCGCGCGGTGTGGTTGAGCACGAGGTCGACGCACAGGTTCATGCCCGCGTCGTGCAGCGTCGGCGGCGAGCGCGCTCGAGGTCGTCCATCGGTGCCGAGGCGCGGGCTCGACCTGGCGGTAGTCGGCGACCGCGTAGCCGCCGTCGTTCGCCCCCTCGCGGCTGCGCAGGAGCGGCATCAGGTGCAGGTAGCGTGACGCCGAGCTCCTGCAGGTAGGCGAGCCGCTCGCGACGCCCGCGAGGGTGCCGGCGAAGCGGTCGACGTAGCAGACGTAGCCGACGTGGCGCGCGCGCTGGAACCAGTCGGGCGTGACCTCGCGCTCGCAGTCGCGCCGGCGCAGCCGCGGGTCGCGCTCGCCGTCGATGCGCGCCAGCAGGCGGGCGATCGCCGGCAGGTGCTCGCCGAGCCGGTCGCCGTAGAGGCGCGTGAGCGGCCCGTGGAAGGCGGTGAAGTGGCGTTCGAGCCGTGCGGCGAACACGCCTTCCGCGCCGCTGAGCGCGGCGAAGGCCTCGAAGGCGACCCGCTCGGCCGCGGACATGTCGTGGACGTTCTGCACGCGAGCCTTGACAGCGCGCCGATCGGCTGGGACGGTGCGGGAGTGTAACCGGTTACAAGCGCCTGCGAGGGGAGATGCGCAGCATGTCGGAGATCACGCTCACGGGAGCTGTTCGACGCGGCCGGCGCGAGCCTGACCAGCCGGTGACGCGGCGGGGCTCGCCGCCGACGATCCGGGACGTCGCGAAGCACGCGGGCGTCAGCGTCGCGACCGTCTCGCGCGTGCTCAACGACGCGCCGCGGGTGTCCGCGCCCACGCCGCGCCCGCGTGCAGGAGGCGGTCGCCGCCCTCGGCTTCGAGCGCAGCGCGACCGCGCGCAGCCTGTCGCTCGGCAGGACGGGCGCGGTCGGCGTCGTCGCGCCGTTCTTCACGACGCCGTCGGTCGTCGAGCGCCTGCGCGGGGTCGTCGAGCGGTTCGCCGACCGCGGGCTCGACCTGATGCTCTACGACGTCGAGGCGCCGGGCCAGCGCGCCGAGGCGTTCCGCGCGTTCGCCCGCCGCGACCGCATCGACGGCCTGCTGGTGATCTCGCTGCCGTTGACCGACGAGGAGGTCGCGCTGCTGCAGCGCGACGGCCTGCCGGTCGTGCTCGTCGACGTCCCCCACCCCACGCTGCCGCACCTGGCGATCGACGACGTGCACGGCGGCGAGCTGGCGACCGAGCACCTGCTCGCGCGCGGTCACACGCGGATCGGCTTCGTCGGCGATGCGGCCGGCAGCCTGTTCGGGTTCACGTCGAGCGAGCACCGCCGCCGCGGCTTCGAGCAGGCACTGCGCGCGGCGGGTGTCGAGCCGGACCCGGAGCTGCAGGTGCTCGGCACCCACGGCCGCGCCGAAGCGCGCGCGCTCGCCGAGGACCTGCTGCGCCTCCCGGACCGCCCGACGGCCGTGTTCGCGGCCTCGGACATCCAGGCGATCGGCGTGCTCGAGGCGTGCGACGCGCTCGGGCTGAGCGTGCCCGGCGAGGTCGCCGTGATCGGCTTCGACGACGTCGAGGTGGCGAGCGTCGTCGGGCTCACCACCGTGCGCCAGCCGCTGCGCGAGAGCGGCACGCGCGGCGCCGACCTGCTGCTGGCGCGGCTCGCCGGCGGCGAGCCGGCGCCCGAGGCGCTGGCGCCGCTCGCCGTCGTCGAGCGCCGGACGACGTAGTGCCGGCGCTACCGGCCGCGCTCAGGTTCGCGGTTGCCCGGATGACCTTCGGAGAAGGCGCCGAAGATCGCGCGGTCGGCGTTCTCGGCGACCGAGACGTCCGGCAGTGCGGGATGGAGCGCTTCGCGCGCCGCCTCGCGCGCCCGCTCAGGCGTGTCGCCGGGTCCGGCGCCGCCCGTCAGGCGCCGCAGCCAGCGCGGGACGCGGACCTCGCCGCCCCAGGGCTCGAGCTCTCGTCGATTGCTCATGTCCCCTTCCTCGCAGCGCGCGCCCGGTTTGTGACCGCTGCGGTCACAAACCGGCTGCTTCCTGCGAGGGTTGAGCAGAGAACGGATGCGCACTGACGAGGACCTGCTCCTGTCGGGCGATGCCGAGGACTTCGGCCTGTTCTACGACCGCTATGTGGACATGCTCCTGGGGTACTTCGCACGTCGCGCCGGTGACACCGAGACGGCCGCCGATCTCACGGCGGAGACGTTCGCCGCGGCGCTCGTGGCCCGCAAGCGGTTCCGGCGCGCGAGCACGCCCGCGGTCGCGTGGCTGTTCGGGATCGCGCAGAACAAGCTGGCCGACCACCGGCGGCGCGGCGCGACGCACCTGCGGCTCTACGAGCGGCTCGGCATGGAGCGCGTCGCGCTCGGGCAGGAGGACGCGGAGATGATCGCCATGCTCGGCCGCGACGCCGCGCACGCGCTGATCGAGCAGCTGCCGCCCGACCAGCGCGAGGCCGTGCGCGCGCACGTGATCGACGAGCAGCCGTACGACGACATCGCGGTCTCCGCGAACGCGTCCGAGGCCGTGGTGCGCAAGCGCGTGAGCCGCGGGCTGGGCTCGCTGCGCAAGCGGATGGGAGGCCGCGAATGAGCGACTTCGTATCCGGCCTGCGGGCCGAGCTCGTGGCCGCCGCCGAGCGCGAGCAGGCGCGCCGTGTGACCTGGCGGCTGCCCGAGCCGCGGTTCCTGCTCGCCGGCCTGGCCGGCGCCGCGGCGCTCGCTGCCGTGATCGTCGTGCTGGCCTCCGGCGGCCTGCGGACGGAGCCGGCGCCGCCGCAGCCCGCCGATCCGCCCGTGCCCGAGGGCCGCGAGCTGTTCGGCGGCAGCCTCGAGCCCGACGTGCGCTACCGCACGCGCGCCTTCGTGCCCGCGCTCTCCTTCTCGGTTCCGGACGATCGCTGGTTCGTGCCGGACGCGAGCGCCGCCGACCTGCTGATCATGGAGCGCCGCAATCTCCAGCAGGACGAGGACCTGAGGCTGGAGGGGCCGCCGACCGGCTTCCTGGCGTTCTCGCGCCTGCAGCAGGTCTTCGAGCCGGACACGCGTGGGCTCGATGCCAGCCTCGCCGCCGCTCCGGCCGACCTCGAGGCGTGGCTGCGCGCGCACCCGGATCTGCGCGTCGAGGAGGCGTCGCCCGTGACCGTCGGCGGCGTCCCGGGCACCACGTTCCGGGCGCAGGTGCGCTTCGACCGCCCGGCGCACAGCGACCCCTACTGCCGCCAGCGCTTCCTCGTGACCTGCACGATCTTCGCCCCCAACTTGTCGCTGCAGGACGGCACGCGGCTGCGGTTCACGATCCTGCGCACCGAGCCCGACCCGCTCGTGATCACGCTCGACGCCCCCGACGAGCGGTCGCTCTCCGAGCTCGAGGACGTGGCCGCGCCGGTGCTCGACTCGCTGCGGATCGGCGTCGGCTGACGGTGACCCGGCGGCGGACGTGGGCGGCCCTCCTGCTGCTGGCGGCGGCAGGGAACGGCGCCGCGGTCCTCTGGCTGTGGGGTCCCGAGGGGATCGCCGACATCCACGACGGCGCGAGCCTGCTGACCGGCCTCGGCCGCGTGTGCGGGCTGCTCGGGGCCTACCTCGTGCTGATCCAGCTGCTGCTGCTCGCACGCCTGCCGGTGCTCGACCGGCTCGTCGGCTTCGACCGCCTGACGGCCTGGCACCGCGTCAACGGCTTCGCCTGCGTGACGCTGCTGCTGGCGCACGCCGCGCTGATCCTCGCCGGCTACACGCTCGGCGACGGGACCACGCTGTGGGAACAGGTCGCGCGCCTGATCGAGGGCTACCCCGGGGTGATCACCGCGATCGCCGGACTGGCGGCGCTGATCGGCGTGACCGTCACGTCGGTGGTGATCGTGCGGCGGCGCCTGCGCTACGAGACCTGGTACTTCGTGCACCTCTACGCCTACCTCGCGGTCGCGCTCGCGTTCAGCCATCAGCTCGCGACCGGGAGCGACTTCGTCGGCGACCCGCTGGCCAGCGCGTACTGGTACGCGCTCTACGCCTTCACGCTCGGCGCGATCGTCGTGTTCCGGCTGGCCGTGCCGATCTGGCGCAGCGCGCGCCACCGCCTGCGCGTGCTGCGGGTCATCGAGGAGGCGCCCGGCGTCGTCTCGATCGAGGTCGGCGGCGTCGGCCTCGACCGGCTGCGGATCCGCACGGGCCAGTTCTTCACCTGGCGCTTCCTGACGCGCGACCGCTGGTGGGAGGCACACCCGTTCTCGCTCTCGGCCGCGCCCGACGGGCGGCGGCTGCGGATCACGGTCAAGGGCGTCGGCGACTTCACGGACGGCCTGGCCGCGATCGCTCCCGGCACATGGGTCATCGCGGAGGGCCCGTTCGGCTCGTTCACCGGCGCCAACCGGCGGCGCGCACGGGTCGCGCTGATCGCCGGCGGCGTCGGCATCACGCCGATCCGCGCGCTGCTCGAGGACATGCCCGGCGGGCACGGGGACATCGCGGTCGTGTACCGGGCGACGGCGGCGACCGACGTGATCCTGCGCGAGGAGCTCGACGAGCTGGTGGAGCGGCGCGGCGCCGACCTGCACTACCTGTACGGCGACCGTGACGAGGACCTGCTCTCGCCCGAGCGGCTGCTCGCGCTGGTGCCGGACCTCGCCGCGCGCGACGTGTACGTGTGCGGGCCGCCGGCGATGACCGCGGCGACGCGCGCGAGCCTCGGCCGCTCCGGCGTGCCGCGGCGCCACATCTTCACGGAGCGGTTCGCCTTCTGATGCGCCGCGCCGCCGTCGCACTGCTGCTGACCGCCGTCGCCGTCGTGCTGCTCGCGCGCTTCGAGACCGAGCCGCCGGTGACGCTCGACCGCGAGACCGCGGCGCAGCGGCCGGCCACGACGCCGCAGGCGATCGGGGAGCCGCCGCCACCGCCGCCGGACGGGCCGCGCACGCGCACGGCGGTCGGCCCGGCGATGACCACGCCGTTCTCGGTCATCCAGGTGCGGGCGACGCTCACCGGCGGCAAGCTGAGCCACGTCGCCACGGTGGCGCTGAGCGGCGACGGGCCGCACACCGACGCGCTCAACGCGCGCGCCGAGCCGATCCTGCGCGAGGAGGCGCTGCGAGCCGGCAGCGCCGACATCGACGTCGTCTCCGGCGCGACCTCGACGAGCATGATCTGGATCGAGTCGCTCAAGGGCGCGATCCGGAAGGCGCGCCGTGGCTGAACGTACGATCGATCATGGGCATGCCCGTGGCGGTGCTCGGCGCCGATCGGGCGACGGCGGAGCCCGTGTTCGCGTGGCTGCGGGAGGTCGACGCGCGCTTCAGCACCTACCGGCGCGACAGCGAGATCAGCCGGCTCGGCCGCGGCGAGCTGGCGCTGCGCGACGCGCATCCGGACGTCCGCGAGGTGCTCGCCCGCTGCGAGGCGCTGCGGGTCGAGACGGACGGCTACTTCGACGCCAACCTAAAGGGGTCTGACCCCTTTAGGTTGGACCCGACGGGCCTGGTGAAGGGCTGGGCGGTCGATCGGGCGGGCGCGCTGCTCGACGCGGCCGGCCTCGAGCGCTGGTGCATCGACGCCGGCGGCGACGTGCTGCTGCGCGGCGGCCCGTGGCGGGTCGGGATCCGCCATCCGCGGCGGCGCCGCCGGCTCGCCGCGGTGCTCGAGCTGAGCGACGCCGCGGTGGCGACGTCCGGCACCTACGAGCGCGGCGCGCACATCGTCGACCCGCACAGCGGCCGCGCGCCCACCGGTGTCGCCTCGGTGACGATCGTCGGCCCGCGGCTGGCGACGGCCGACGCCTACGCGACCGCCGCGTTCGCCATGGGGACCGCCGGGCCGCGCTGGACCGCCGGGCTCGACGGCTTCTCCGCGCTGACGATCGCGGGCGAGCGCGTGCTCACGACGGCGGGGCTCGCGGCCCACCGCCGCGCGGTCTAGGCTCAGGTGCGGATGTCGACGACGTTGACCGCGATCGTGATCGCCCTCGTGGGTGTCCTGGCGGTGCTCGCGGTCGCGGGGGCCTTCTACCTCGTCGGCCGCGCCGAGGACCGCGACCGCGAGGCCGCACGCCGCCCGCCCGAGCCAGAGCCGGAGCCGGAGCCGGAGCCGTCGGCCGAGGCCCGCAAGCGGCGGCGCCCGCGCCGCGGCCGAATGCCGGCCACGGAAGTGCGTGCGGTCGCCGGTGGTCGCCGGCGCCGGCTGACGTCGCACGGTGACCGGAAGTGTGCCGGGCACATGCCGGTCATCGGGTGGCGTCAGGCGGTGATCGGCGGCTGCCGGAACCGTGCGTACTTGCGGGGGCCGGAACTAGCGTCCGAGCGCTGACGCGCCTGGTACCGGGTTCGCGCGGCTGGGTAGCGCCGTCTGGATCCGTTCCAGACTGGAGGAGTTTCGATGATCCTGAGAATCGACCGCCTTGGCGTGGAGATGCCCCCGCCGTCCGATCCCGACCCCAAGGGCGCGCAGGCCGTGCAGGAGCTGATGGGCGGCCGGTTCGGCGAGATGTCGACGCTGATGAACTACACGTTCCAGTCGTTCAACTTCCGCGGGCGCCAGAGCGCGCGGCCGTTCTACGACCTGATCGCGAACATCGCCGCCGAGGAGTACGGCCACATCGAGCTGGTCGCCGTCGCGATCAACACGATGCTGACCGGCGCCTCGCCGCCGAGGACGGCGGCCCGACGCCGCGCTCGGGCTGAAGGACCGCGTAACCCGCACCACTTCATCGCCGGCGGCAAGGGCGCGCTGCCGCGGACTCGCAGCGGCGACCCGTGGACCGGCGACTACGTGTTCTCCTCGGGCGACCTGGTCGAGGACCTGACGCACAACTTCTTCCTCGAGACCGGCGCGCGCAACAACAAGCTGAAGGTCTACGAGATGGTCGACCACCCGGCGGCGCGCGCGCTGACCGGCTACCTGCTCGTCCGCGGCGGCGTGCACCAGGTCGCCTACGCGCGGGCGCTCGAGAAGCTGACCGGCGCCGACCTGACGAAGATGTTCCCGACGCCGCGGATCCCGACCGACAAGATCCCCGAGTGCAAGCCGCACCTCGACGCCGGCCTGGACACGAAGCTCTACCGCTTCTCGCCGAACGACTACCAGGAGATCGTCGCCGTCTTCAACGGGCCGCACCCGGAGACCGGCGAGGAGCTGACGGTCGAGGACGCGCCGCCCGCGGGCGCGCCGCCGCACGACCTGCCGCCGCAGCCCGACTCGTTCGCGCCCGACTACGCGCCGGAGGAGATCGCGGCGATCGCGCAGACGCTTGCGCGAGGAGGCCGGGCTGCCGAAGAAGGTGACCGGCGAGGTGGCCGGCTAGACGCCGAGCTCGCTGGAGTACTCGCGCCGGTACGCCCGGCGCGAGGACAGCACCTTGGAGACGTAGGCGCGCGTCTCGGGGTACGGGATGTGGCTCGCGACGCGGAACCGCTCGCCGCGCGCCTCGGCGCCGCCCACCCACGAGTCGACCTTGCCCTCGCCCGCGTTGTACGCGGCGAGGGCGAGGACCTCGTTGCCCTCGTAGCGGTCGAGCAGGTAGCGCAGGTACCACGAGCCGTAGGCGATGTTGATCTGCGGCGACGCCAGGTCGCCCTGCTCGAAGCGCGTGCCGCCGGACTTGCCGGCGATGTAGTCGGCGGTGGCGGGCATGATCTGCATCAGCCCCTTGGCGCCCGCGTGCGACGTCTGGTCGCGGAAGCGCGACTCGACGTAGATCACGCCCGCGATCAGCGCCGGGTCGAGATCCTTCTCGGCCGCCTGCTGGCGGATCACGTCATCGTGGCGCAGCGGGAGGCGGATCTCCTTGACCGCCTTGTCCGCCCACGGCGACAGCACGAGCGCCGCGACGACCGAGGCGATCACCACCGTCGCCAGCAGCAGCAGCCGCCGGCGCAGCACCTGCGCCCGGCGGGGGCGGCGCCGGGTGGGCCGGCGCGTGCCGGCGCGTGCTTGGGTGGCGGTGCTCATCTACCTCAGCTTCGCAAGGACCGATGACAGCTCCTGCTCAAGTTCGCCGATCGAGCCCGAGTTCTCCACCGCGTATGTCGCTCTTTGGGCCTTCTCGCTCTGCGTCAGCTGGCGGGCGTTGCGCTCGTCGAGGCGCTCGTGGCCGCGCTCCGCGGCGCGCTGCGGCCCGGACCGTGTCGTCGGCGACGACGGCGATCGTCGCGTCGTAGCCGGCCTCGAGGCCGGCCTCGAACAGCAGCGGCGTCTCCACCACGAGCGCGGGCGGCGGCGGCTCGCGCGTGGACTCGATCGCCCGCCACTCGGCGATCCGCTCGCCGACCTTGGGCCAGATCAGGCCTTCGAGCCAGCGGCGCTCGTCGGCGGTGGCGAAGGCGTGGCGCGCGACGGCGGCACGGTCGACCGCCCCGCCGGGCGCCACCTCGTCGCCCCAGCGCGCGACGACCGCCGCGCGCACCTCAGGATCCCCGTACAGCTCGTGCACCACCGTGTCGGCGGAGAGCGTCGCCGCGCCGAGACGGGCCAGCGCGGCGAGTGCCTCAGACTTGCCGGCGCCGATCCCGCCGGTCAGACCGACGAACGGCGGGGCGCTCATCGTGGAGCTCAGGTCTTCTCGGAGTCCTCGGCCTCGGGCGCGGGCTCCTCGGCCGGCGCCTCCGGCTCTTCGGCGACCGCCTCGGCGGGCGGCTCCTCCTCGCCGGCGACCTCGGCCTCCGGCTCGGCGACGACCTCCGCCTCGGGCTCGGCGACGGCCTCGGCCTCGGGCTCGGCCTCCGGCTCGGCGACGACCTCCGCCTCGGGCTCGGCGCGGTCGGCCTCGGCCTCGGGCTCGGCGACGACCTCCGGTGCGTCCGGCGCCACCTCCGCGACCTCGCCCTCCGGCACGGCGGCGACGTCCTCGCCGGCCTCGGGGTGCGCCGCGAAGACGTCCTCGGACAGCCCCAGCTCGGGCACGTTCTCGAGGTCGCCCGCCTCGGCGGCCGAGCGGCGCGGGAGCACCTGGCCCTCGACGCGCTTGATCGAGAGCGACAGGCGGCGGCGCTCGGAGTCGATCTCGAGGATCTTCACCTTCACGTCGTCGCCCGGCTGCACGATCTCGCGCGGGTTCTCGACGTGCTGCTGCGCGAGCTCGGAGATGTGCACGAGCCCCTCGACGCCCTCGAGGATCTCCACGAACGCGCCGAACGCGACGACCTTGGTGACCGTGCCCTCGAGCTCGTCACCGACGTTGTAGGTGTCGACGACGCGCTGCCACGGGTCCTCCTGGGTCTGCTTGAGGCCCAGGGAGATGCGCTGGCGGTCGCGGTCGATGTCGAGCACCTTGACCTGCACGGTGTCGCCGATCGAGAGGATCTCGCTCGGGTGGTTGACGTGCGACCACGAGAGCTCGGAGATGTGGATCAGGCCGTCGATCCCGTCGAGGTCGACGAACGCGCCGAAGTCGACGATGTTGGAGATCTGGCCCTCGATGATCGAGGCCCGGCTGCAGCCGCTCCAGGATCGCCTGTCGCTGCTCCTTGCGCTCCTCCTCGAGGACGGCGCGGCGCGACAGCACGACGTTGTTGCGCGAGCGGTTGAGCTCTATGACCTTGCACTGGATGTTCTGGCCCAGGTACTCGTCGAGGTTCGGCACGCGCCGGATGTCGACGAGCGAGGCGGGCAGGAAGCCGCGCACCCCGAGGTCGATGATGAGGCCGCCCTTGACGACCTCGATGACGGCGCCGATGACGGGCTCGCCCGGACTCGGCGGCCGCCTCTATGCGGCGCCAGGCGCGCTCGAAGCGTGCGCGCTTCTTGGACAGGATGAGGCGCCCGTCCTGGTCCTCCTTGGTGAGGACGAGAGCGTCGACCTCCTCGCCGATCTCCACCTCCTCGGAGGTGTCGACCGACTTGCGGATCGACAGCTCGCCCGAAGGGATGACCCCCTCGCTCTTGTATCCGATATCGACGAGGACTTCGTCCTTGTCGATCCGGACCACCTTTCCGGTGACGACGTCGCCTTCCTCGAAGGGGACGATCGTTGCGTCGTAGTTCGGAACGATGTGGCCGTCGATCTCGAGGAGCATCCCGTTGGAGCCCTCGACGACCTTGGCGTCGGTCGTGGTTTCAGGGGTCAGTGTGGCTTCCATGAGCAGCCAGATACTGTAGCGAGCCGTCCATATGCCCGTGCGTGCCACCAAGCGCGGTGCCGAGCGGACTCGCTTCCCCTCCGGCGCCTCCTACGACGTCCTGATCTGCGGGGCCAGCTTCGCCGGCCTGGCGGTCGCCCGCGAGCTGCGCGCGACCGGCGCCGAGGTGCTCGTCGTCGACCGCTATGAGATCGGTGAGCGGCAGACCTCCGCGTGCGCCGCGCCGACCGACTGGCTGACCAATCTCGGCCTCGAACGGTCGATCCGCCAGACGTTCGACTCGCTCGTCTTCCACACCCCGGATCGCAGTGCCCGCTGGTCGCTGCCGTGGACGTTCTCGACGTTCGACTACCGCATGCTCTGCCGCGAGCTGTGGGCGCAGTCCGGCGACGCGCGCTTCGAGACCGCGAAGGTCGACGGCCGCAGCGGCCGCACCGTGCACACGGACCGCGGCGACGTCAGCGCCGAGCTGATCGTCGACGCGCTCGGGTGGCGCCGCGTGCTCGGCGCCGGCGCCAACGTCCAGCCGCCGGACGCCCCGCTCTCGCGCGGGCTCGAGGTGCACCCGCGCGGCACCGGCCGCGACCTCGAGCTGTGGCTCCACCCGCGCTACGTCTCGCCGGGCTACGGCTGGTCGTTCCCGGCCGACGACGAGCTGCGGATCGGGGTCGGCTCGTTCGACCCGAAGCTGCACGTCAAGCAGCCGACGCTGCAGCTCGCCGAGGACGTGGCGGCGGAGCCGGTCGGCTTCCAGGGCAACTGGATCCCGCACCGCCTGCGGCCGGCGACCGAGGACGGCGTGTTCTTCGCCGGCGACTCCGCCGGCCACTGCCTGCCGATGAGCGCCGAGGGCATCCGTACCGCGCTGTACTTCGGGATCGCCGCCGGCCGCGAGCTGCGCGCGGTGCTCGACGGTCGCCAGGACGCCGCGCAGGCGCTGCGCCGCTACCACGACTTCTCCGCGGGCCACAGCTTCCCGTACGCGTGCATGTACGCGGTGCAGCAGTCGATCCGGCATCTGCACGGCGCGCCGATGAACGGCCTCGTCGGCCTCTTCGCGCGCCGCCGCCTGGCCCACTGGGGCTTCCGGCACTACCTGGACATCGCGCCGCCCGAGTTCGCCTTCCCGGCGCCGGAAGCCGCCGCGACGCAGCAGCTCGCCGCCGCCTAGAGCGCTTCGAGGCCGGCGGCGATCGCGTCGGCGATCAGGCCGATGTGCTCGCTCGTCGCAGACCAGCGGCGGCGAGACCGCGACGCCGGCCAGCAGCGGGCGCACGAGCACGCCGGCCGCCCGCGCGCCGGCGGCGACCGTGGCGACCGCCTCGGGCGCGACCGCGACCGCGGCCAGGAAGCCGAGCCCGGCGCGCACCTCGGTGACCGCCGGGTGGTCGGCGAGCGGCGCGCAGCGCGTCGGCGAGCGGGCCCTCGAGCTCGCGCCCGCGCTCGATCAGGTGCTCGCGCTCGTAGACGTCGAGCACGCTGAGCGCGGCGGCGCAGACCGCCGGGTGGCCGGCGTACGTCGCGCCGTGGCGCAGCACCGGGCCGCCGGGCTCGCCGAAGAACGGCTCGGCGACCCTGCCGGAGGCGATCACGCCGCCGAGCGGGAGGTAGCCCGCGGTCACGCCCTTGGCGAACGTGATCATGTCGGGCCGCACGTCCGGCCAGCGCTCGACGCCGAACCACGTGCCGAGCCGCCCGAACGCGCAGATCACGCTGTCGATCACCAGCAGGACGCCGTGCTCGGCGCAGAGGTCGGCGACGCCCTGGATGTAGCCCTCCGGCGGCAGGTGCACCCCGCCGGCGCCGATCACCGGCTCGCAGAAGAACGCGGCGACGTTCCCCGGCCCGACGCGCAGGATCTCCTGCTCGAGCGCGGGCAGGGAGTCGTGCGGCACGGTCGAGACGCCGCCGACGAGCGGGCCCCAGCCGACCGCGTTCGCCTCGATGCCGGCGAGGCTCGTGCCGAACCCGTGCGTGCCGTGGTAGCCCTGGGTGCGCGCGATCAGGTGCGTGCGCTCCGGGTGCCCGGTGGCGTTGAAGTGGCGGCGGGCGATCTTCGCCGCGCTGTCGATCGCGTCGCCGCCGCCGGAGGCGAGGAACACGCGCGCGCCGTCCATCGGCGCCAGCTCGGCCAGCCGCTCGGCGACCTCCGTCGCCGGCGCGTTGCCGAAGTCGCCGAACGTCGAGTACGCCTCGAGCTTGCGCATCTGCGCGGCGACCGCGTCGGCGACCTCAGCCCGGCCGTGGCCGATGTTGGCGTACCAGAGGCTCGCCGTCGCGTCGAGGTAGCGCTTGCCGGCGTCGTCGAAGACCCATGGCCCCTCGCCGCGGTCGATGACGAGCTCGGAGCGGCTCACCGCGGCCATGTCCGCGAACGGGTGCCAGAACCGGGTCATGCGCGGACCGTATCCGGTCAGGCGAGAGCACGGCGGAGCGTGGCGCCGAGGTCGCGCACGCTGTCGCCGGCGATCGACGTCACCGCCAGCCAGCGCAGGAACCCGTGGATCGTGCCCGCCCGGCGCTCGGCCTCGACCTCGACGCCGGCGGCGCGCAGCGCATCGGCGTACGCCTCGCCCTCGTCGCGCAGCACGTCGGCCGCGGCCGTGAGGACGTAGGCCGGGGCGACGCCGGCGAGATCGCTCGGAGCGCACCGGCGACGCGTCCGGATCGCCGCCGTCGGCGCCGTCGAGGTAGGCGTTCCAGAACCGCCGCATGCTGGCCGCGGACAGGCCGTGGCCGCTGGTGAACTCGCGGTAGGACGGCGTGTTCACGCCGGCGTCGATGACCGGGTAGAGCAGCATCTGCAGCCGCAGCGGCACCTCGTCGCGCAGCTTCAGCGCCACGACGGCGGCGAGGTTGCCGCCGGCGCTGTCGCCGGCGACCGCGAGCCGGTCCGGGTCGCCGCCGAGCTCGGCGGCGTTCGCGTGCAGCCAGCGCACGGCGGCGACGCTGTCGTCGACCGCGGCCGGGAACGGGTGCTCGGGCGCGAGCCGGTAGTCGACGCCGACGACGATCGCGCCGGACGCGTTGGCGAGCGCGCGCTGCAGCGACGCGTGCGTGTCGAGGTCGCCCATCACCCAGCCGCCGCCGTGCAGGTAGGCGACGACCGGCAGCGGGCCCTCGCCCTCGGGGCGGTAGGCGCGCAGCGGGATCTCGCCGCCGGGGCCGGGGATGGCGAGGTCGCGCACCGCGGCGACGGGCTCGCCCGGCCCGCACATGTGCTCGGTCTCGCTCACGTAGGCGGCGCGCGCCTGGTTGAACGGGACCTCGTGGGCGGGCGGCCCCGGTGCCGCGTTCATGACGTCGAGTACGGCCTGGATGTCGGCGTCGAGCACGAGCTGGCCCGTGCTCATCGCAGCGCCCCGCTCGGCTCGGTCACCGCCGACATCTCGTCGGGCGAGTTCACGTACGCACCCGGCGGCGGCTCGACCGGCCCGTCCAGCAGCGGGTCGCCGGTCTCGCGCATCCAGCGCTCGAGCCGCTCGCGCATGTCCGCGAGCACGTCGGCGCGCGCCGGGTCGCCGACCAGGTTGTGCGCCTCCTGCGGGTCGAACATGAGGTCGTGCAGCGCCTCCTCCGGCACGGGCCGGTCGGCGAGCCCCTGGTCGACCAGCAGGTCCTTGCTGGGGCCGTCGTCGATGTTCGCGAGCACGGGCGTGCGGCGGTCGTCGAAGCGGCGGATGTACTTCCAGCGCCGCGTGCGGATCGCGCGCTGCGGCTCGTACGCGGCGTGGTAGGTCATCTCGGCGAAGATCGCGTCGTTGACCTCGGGCGTCTCCTTGCGCAGCACCGGCATCAGCGAACGGCCCTGCAGGAAGTCGGGACGGTCGACGCCGATCAGCTCGCAGAGCGTCGGGAAGAGGTCGATCTGCGAGACGAGCGAGTCGGACACGCGGCCGCCGTGGAAGCCGCCCGGGCCGCGCATGATCAGCAGCACGCCGAGCCCGCGGTCGGTCAGCGTCGCCTTCGCGCCCGGGAACGCGAGCCCGTGGTCGGTCGTGAGGATCACGATCGTCTCGTCGGCGAGGTCGTGCTCGTCGAGCGCGTTGAGCACGGCGCCGACGCCCTGGTCGAGCGAGCGCGCGCTGGCCTTGAAGGACGCCATGTCGCGGCGCGTCTGCGGCGTGTCCGGGAGGTTCGCGGGCGGCTGCGAGTAGAGCGCGTCGCGGACCGAGGTCGGCTCGAAGAACTCGCGGTGGGTCTCGAAGAAGCCGACCGAGAGGAAGAACGGCTGCCGCGGCGTCTCGCGCAGCAGCGCGACGGTGGCGGGCGCGACCTCGTCGACGTGGTGCGTGTCGATCTCGACCACGTGGTCGTAGCCGAGGTCCGCCGGGTCCTCGGACACGTGCTGCTCGCCGACCAGCGCCGACCAGTAGCCGGCGTCGCGCAGCGTGTGGACGATGTGGTGGTTGACGTCGTTGAGCTGCCAGCCGCGGTGCGCGAGGCCGGTCATCCCGTTCGAGTGCGGCCACTGGCCGGTCAGCAGGCTGGCGCGGCTGGCCGAGCACGTCGGCGCGGCGCAGAACGCCTGGCGGAAGAGCAGCCCCTGGTCGGCGAGCCGCTGGATGTTCGGCGTCGGGACCTGATGACCGTAGGGCTGGATACCGCGGCCCGTGTCGTGGGAATGCAGGTAGAGGATGTTCGGCCTTGCGCTCATGACTGCGACAGAGTTTACTGCCTGAACTCGATCGGAATACTGGACAAGACCTGCTGACCGAGTCCGACCTCCCGCTCCCCCCGGAGCTCGAAGCGCTGCGCCCGCGCGCGGCGTATCTGCTCTGCGCCACGCCGCGCAGCGGCAGCACGCTGCTGTGCGACCTGCTCGACGCGACCGGCGTCGCCGGCCACCCCGAGGAGTACTTCGAGTCGCTCCGCGGCACCGGGCGCCCGCGCCAGCCGCGCGAGTACTTCGAGGGCGTCGACGACCCCGAGGTGCTCGAGCTGCTGCCGCGCTCCGAGCCGCCGCTCGCCGAGGCGCCGTTCCACGAGCGGCTGGCCGACGTCGTGCGCGAGGCGACGACCCCCAACGGCGTGTTCGGCGCGAAGGTGATGTGGGGCTACCACGCCGACCTGCAGTCGCGGCTCGCGCAGGTGCCGGCGCTGGCGCAGCTCGACGCCGCCGACCGCTTCGCCCGCCTGCTCGGCGACGTCCGCTACGTGCACGTGCGCCGCGACGACGTCGTGGCGCAGGCGATCTCGCTCTGGCGCGCCGTGCAGACGCGCGAGTGGCGGGCGGACGACGGCGACCGGCCGGCACCCGAGCCGCGCTACTCGTTCGCGGGCATCGACCACCTGGTGCAGATGCTGCGCTCGCACGACCGCCGCTGGCGGCGCTGGTTCGCGGCCCGCGCGATCGAGCCGCTCGAGCTGCGCTACGAGGACGTCTCCGACGACCCGGCCGCGGCGGTGCTGGCGACGCTCGAGCTCGTCGGCGTCGCGGGCGAGCTCGCGCGCCCGCTGCCGGAGCCGCGCCTGCGGCGGCAGGCCGGCGCGGTCTCGGCCGAGTGGGCCGAGCGCTACCGGCGCGACGCCAGCTGATCCCACGCGCCCATCGCGACGTCGGCGACGGCCTCCATCGCGCTCGCGGTCGCGCCGTCGCGCGCCAGGATCGAGAGCCCGTGCAGGACCGTCGTGTAGTAGGCGGCCATCGCGCCGGTGTCGGCGCCGGCGGGCAGCTCGCCCTCCTCGACGCCGCGGCGCAGACGCCGCTCGAGCGCGTCCTGCGCCTCCTGCCGCAGTGACGCGAGGTGCTCGGCGACGGCGCGGTTCGCCGTCCACGGCGCGGCCGCCAGCACGATCATGCACCCGGGCGGCGTGGCGGGATCGGCGTAGGCGCGCGCGTTGTCGCGCAGCATCGCCGCGACCGCCGCGCGGGCGGTCGGCTGCTCGCGCAGCGCCCGCTCGGTGAACGCGCCGTCGAGCGCGTCGTAGCGCTCGACCGCCTCGCGGAACAGCGCCTCCTTGCTGCCGAACGCCGCGTACAGGCTCGGCGCGCCGATTCCCATCGCCGCCGTCAGGTCGCTGATCGCCGCGCCCTCGTAGCCGCGCGCCCAGAAGACCTCCATCGCGCGCTGGAGCGCCTGCTCGCGGTCGAACGCCCGCGGGCGGCCGCGGCTCGGTCGTGAACTTTCTGTAGCGATCGCTTGACAATACCGGTATCTCTTTCAGTAGTGACCGCTACAGAAAGGGATCGGATGCTCGAGGGACGCGTGGCGCTGGTGACCGGCGGCAGCCGCGGCATCGGCGCGGCGATCGCGCGGCGGCTGGCCGCCGAGGGCGCGGACGTCGCCCTGACCTACCACCGCGGGCCCGCCGACGCGGTCGCCGCGGCGATCACGGCGGCCGGGCGGCGCGCGCTGCCGATCGCCGCCGACAGCGGCGAAGGCGGCGCGGTCGAGGCGGCCGTCGAGCGCACGGCGGCCGAGCTCGGGCGGCTCGACATCCTCGTCAACAACGCCGGCGTGTTCCCCTTCGGGCCGTTCGAGGACGTCACCGACGAGGAGCTCGACCGCACGCTCGCGGTGCACGTCCGCGGCGTGTTCGCCGCGACGCGCGCGGCCGTCCCGCACATGGGCGACGGCGGGCGCGTGATCAGCATCGGCAGCACGTTCGTCGACCGCGTGCCGTACGCCGGCGTGACGCTCTACACGATGACCAAGGCGGCGCTGAGCGGGATGACGCGCGGCCTGGCGCGCGACCTCGGCCCGCGCGGCATCACCGCGAACGTCGTGCACCCCGGGCCGACCGACACCGACATGAACCCGGCCGACGGCCCGGACGCCGCGTCGGAGGCCGCCCTGACCGCGGCGGGCCGCTACGGCGACCCGGACGACGTCGCGCTCACGGTCGCGCACCTCGCCGGCCCGCACGGGCGCTACATCACCGGCGCGGCGATCAGCGTGGACGGTGGTTGGGCTGCCTAGCTGACGCAAAAGCCCCGGCGCTCCCGGGCGCGGACCATCGCCGGGTCGTGCGGATCGCTGTGGCGCGCGTCCCAGACGGCGTGGGCCACCCAGAGCAGCGCGAGCACGGCGACCGCGAGCGTGAGGCCGATGACCTCACCGGGCGAGAAGGCGCCGAGCGCCACGAAGAACGCGAACAGCACGACGACCGCGAGGACGAGCACCCAGAACGTGTCGGCGAGCGTCGACAGCATGCGCGGGTTGCGCGGCTGCATGTGCCGATCGTATCAACCGATCGCGAGCAGTTCACGCGCCTCGGCGGCGGTCGCCGGCGTGCGGTCGAGCAGCGGCGCGAGCGTCATCGCCTTCTCCACCAGCTCGGCGTTCGAGCCCGCGCGGCGGTCGCCGGCGACGCGCAGGTTGTCCTCGAGCCCGACGCGCACGTGGCCCGCCGAGCATCAGCGCCGTCGCGGCCATGTGGAACTCGCCCGGGTAGCCGACGCCGGCGGCCGACCACGTGAAGCCGTCGAACAGCGTCTGCGCGGTCCTGAGCATGTGCACGAGCTGCTCGATCCGCGCCGCGTTCGCGCCGACGACGCCGAGCACGAACTGCAGGTGGATCGGCGAGTCGACCAGGCCCTGCTCGGCCAGGTTGTGCAGGTTGTAGAGGTGGCCGACGTCGTAGACCTCGTACTCGGGCTTCGTGCCCGCGGCGCGGAACAGCTCGGCGAGCCGCGCCATGTCGGAGAACGTGTTGCGGAACACGTAGTCGCGCGTGCTCTCGAGGTACTCGGTCTCCCACGCCGCCATCTCCGGCCGGTGGCGGACGCCGAAGATGCCGAAGTTGAACGAGCCGCAGTTGAACGTCGCCATCTCCGGGCGGCACTCGGTGACGACGCGGGCGCGCTCCTCGATCGTCATCCCGACGCCGCCGCCGGTGGTCGGCTGCAGGATCGCGTCGCAGCGCTCCGCGAGCCCGTCGAGCACGGCCTTGAACAGCCCGAGGTCGGAGGCCGGGCGGCCGCTCTCGGGGTCGCGCACGTGGAGGTGCAGGATCGCGGCGCCGGCGGCCGCCGCGGCCGCGCCGCTCGCGACGATCTCGTCCGGCGTCACCGGGATCGCGGCGCTCTGGCCGGGGACGCTCATCCCGCCGGTCAGCGCGCACGAGCAGAAGACCTTGCTCATGGCCGCACGATCACCTTCAGCGCGCCGTCGCGGCGCTCGGTGAACGTCGCGTAGGCCTCGGCGAAGTCCTCGAGCGCGAAGCGGTGGGTGATGAGCTCGCCGAGCCGGATCCGGCCCGCCGGCGGCGAGCGCGATCGCCTGCGGCATCTCGCCCGCGGCCGCGCGCACGCCGACCACCTCGATCTCGTCGAGCACGATCCGCTGCAGCGGCACCTTCGCCTCCTCCATCGGGATGCCGATGACGGCCACGCGGCCGCCCTTGCGCAGCATGCCGACGCAGCGGCCGAGCGCCTCCGCGTCGCCCGAGCACTCGAGCGCCACCTCGGCGCCGAGGCCGCCGGTGCGCGCGCGGATCCCCTCGACCGGATCCTCGGCGGTGAAGTCGAGCGTCTCGTGGCCGAGCTCGCCGGCGCGCGCGAGCCGCGCCCCGCGGCCGACGACGATCACCCGCCCGGCGCCGAGCGCGCGGGCGCACTCGGCGACGAGCAGCCCCATCACGCCCGGGCCGACGACGACGACGGTGTCGCCCGGGGCGTGGCCGCCGCGCTTGACGGTGTGCAGCGCGATCGCCGCCGGGTCGAGCATCGCCGCCTCCTCGTCCGACAGCGCGTCGGGCACCGCGAAGACGCTCTTGATCGAGTGCACGACGTAGTCGGCGTACGCGCCCTGCGTGTAGTGCCCGTACTGGCGGTGCACGCGCTCGTCGCCGAACCGCTCGCAGAGGTTGTACCGGCCCTCGACGCACTTGCGGCAGAAGCCGCAGCCGGCGTGCGACGTGCCCGCCACGCGCGTCCCGACCTCCCAGCCGAAGTCGGCCGCGCCCTCCCCCAGCTCGACCACGTCGCCGCACCACTCGTGGCCGGGGATGAACGGCCACGCCTTCGGCCAGAAGCCCGGGTAGTGGCCCTGGATGATGTGCGGGTCGGTGCCGCAGATCGCGATCGCGCGCACGCGGCAGAGGACCTCGTGGCGGCCCGGCGCGGGCGCGCGGCACGTCCTCCACGCCGAAGACGTCGGGCGCTTGCACGACGAGCGCTCGCATCAGGTCACCGCCACGGGGTCGACCATCGAGCCGGTGGCGCCCCGGATCGCCAGCGGCAGGGCCACGAACAGGAACTCCCGCACGCCCGCGCGCGCGAGCTCCTCGAGGTCCAGGCTCTCGAGGATCAGGATCCCGCGCTCGATCAGCAGCAGCGTGTGGACGGGCTGCGGGTTCGCCGGCTCGCCGCGGTCGGGCGCCGGCTGCACCTCGTAGGTCTCGGTGTCCGACCCGGTCGCGACGACGCCGCGGTCGGCCAGCAGCCGCGCGGCGGAGATGTCCGGCCCGGCGCCGCGGTGGGCGGCGAGCGCGTCCGGGTCCGGCCAGTGCGCGAGGTAGCCGGTGCGGACGAGCGCGACGTCGCCCGCGCCGGCCGCGACGCCGTGGCGGCGCTCGAGCGCCAGCAGGTCGTCGGCCGTCACCGGCTCGCCGGCGTCCAGCGAGCCGGTCCCGCGCAGGCCGGGCACGTCGTAGAGCACGCCGCGCCGCCACAGCGGCGGGATCTCGGTGGCGTCGCCGCGCAGCGGGCCGAAGTCGCCGAGGTCGGTCCGCGCCGATCCGCCGTGCCAGCGGTCCTCGGGGCCGATCGTCATGTGCGCGTGCGCGTCGATGTGGGCGCCGGAGTGCGTCGTGCCCATCACGAGCTCGCTCATGTAGCCCAGGCAGGCGTCGTTCGGCGCGCCCCACGGCTCGTCGCCGGCGGCGCGGATGCCCTGCGGCGTGCGGTAGGAGACGACCTCGAACGTCGGGTGGCCGGCGAACAGCGGCATCTTCGGGAAGCGGTCGCGGGCGAGCCGGAACATGCGGCCGCTGCGCACGAGCGCGGTGAGGTCGCGGACCTCGTCCGGCGCGCTCGTCGCGCGCAGGCGGCTGAGCGCGGGCGCGAGCATCTGCTCGCCGAGCTCGCGCGCGCGCCCGAGGTCCGGCGCGATCCGCTCGACGGAGTGGCGCAGCTTGCCGGCGGCGCGCTCGCGCGTCGTGCGGCCGCTGCTGACCCAGGCGATCACCAGCTCGACCATCGTGTCCAGGAACGACAGCGAGTCGGCGGCCTGCACGAGGTCGGCGTCCGGCCAGCCGCCGTCCTCGTGCGCGCGCACGAGCCGCTCGACCTCGCCGGTCAGGTCCGCCGCGGCGCCGCGCTCGCGCAGCCACGCGGCCATCATGTCGGCGCAGCGGTCCTGGTGCCAGCGGTTGTACTGCGCGGAGTCCCAGTCGCGGGCCGAGTCCCAGGGCGCTTCGAGGTCCGGGAACGCGCGCTCGATGTCGTGCGTGGCGGCGGCGATCCGCGCCGCCTCGGAGGCGTCCGGGTCGAGCACGAGCAGCCAGTCGAGCGCTCGCTCGAGGTGGCGCCGGTGCGGGTGCACCTCGGCGACCCAGGCCTGCGCGGCCTGCAGCGTCGCGGTCATGCCGTCACCGGCCGCGCCTGCAGCACGAAGATCTCGCCGCCCGCGAGCGCCCACTCGATGTCCTGCGCGTGGCCGAGCCGCTGCTCGAGGTCGTCGCCGATGCGGGCGAGCGCGCGCAGCTGCTCCTCGTCGAGCTTCTGCGCCCCGCCGCGCTCGGGGTCGAGCGGGCGCTCCTCGGTGCCGCCGTCGGCCTTCGCGACGACGGCGAACGGCTGCTGCGCGACCTGCGCGCGCTTGAGCGTCCCGTCGCGCTTGAGCACGTAGTGGTCCGGCGTGACCTGGCCGGAGACCGCCGCCTCGCCGAGCCCGAGCACCGCCTCGACGACCATGCGGTCGCGGCGCTTGTGGATCGGGTCGCACGTGAAGAGCACGCCGGCCACCTCGGCTTCCACCATCCGCTGGACCACGACCGCCATGCCGAGGTCGTCGAGCGAGCCCTTGCGCTCGCGGTAGAAGAGCGCGCGCTCGGAGAAGAACGAGGCCCAGCAGTCGCGCACGCGCGCGAGCACGGCTTCGGCGCCGCGGACGTGCAGGTAGGTCTCCTGCTGGCCGGCGTAGGAGGCGGCCTCGCCGTCCTCGGCGCAGGCGCTCGAGCGGACGGCCACGGGAACGTCGGCGCCGAGCTCCGCGTAGGCGGCGGCGATCGCCTCCGGGACCTCCGCCGCGCCGACGATCGCCTGCGCCTCGCCGGCGTCGGGGAGCGCGGCGCGCAGCGCCTCGCCGCCGTCCGGCAGCGCCGCCGCCAGGCACTCGGCGGGGACGACGAAGCCGGGCGGCACGGGCAGGCCGAGCGCGCTCATGCGGGCCAGCGACGCGCCCTTGCCGCCGGCGCGCGGCGACCTCGAGGCAGGCGGCGTCGGCGAACGCGAGCATCACTCGTCCACCAGCGCCACCGCGCGCACCGGGGCGGCCGTGGTGCCGGTCCACTTGACGGGCAGGACGACGAGCTGGAAGCCGTGCGGGCGGCCGATCTGCTCGAGGTTCATGAGGTTCTCCAGGTGCCAGTACTCCTCGTCCCACATGACCCGGTGCGCCTCCCAGAACTTCTTCTGCTCGAACATCGCCCACACCGGCGGGTCGAACGTGATCGCGTCGCAGCCCATCATCCGCACGCCGCGCTCGATCAGCCAGCGGGTGGCTTCGGCGCTCATGCCCGGATGGTCGGTGCGGTAGCGCTCCTCGGTGTTGTACGCGCCCGCCCCGGTGTGGATCAGGACGATGTCGCGCTCCTTGACCGCGTAGCCGATCCGCGCCAGCGCCGCCTCCACGTCGGCCGCCTGGATGATGTAGCCCGGAGCACGGTCGGTGAAGTCGAGCAGCACGCCGTCGGAGATGCACCAGTCGAGCGGGATCGTGTCCGCGCCGCCGGCGTCGGGGACGATGTGGCGGCGCGAGTCGCAGTGCGTGCCGACGTGGTCGTTGATCACGATCAGGTTGCTCGCGGTGAGCGACGTGACGCCGAACGCGGCGGCGCCGATCCGCTCCGCGAACTGCTCGTGCGACTCGTACTCGAGCAGCATCGGCGGCGGCACGCGCGGGAAGGTCAGCATGTCCGCGTGCACGGGCATCGAGAGGTCGACGATGCGTCTCACACGGCCCCCTTCGTCATCGGTCGGAGCAGGTCGGCAGCCGCGATCAGGTGCTGGTGCATGGCGTCGTGGGCCGCGTCGGGGTCACGTGCGCGCAGGGCGTCGAGGATCGGCACGTGGCGGTCGGACAGCGCGCGCAGGTCGAGCCCGGGCTGGGACACCGAGATGTACGTGCGCGAGAACGGCTCGAGCAGCGACCACTGGCGCTCGAGCGTCGCGTTGCGGGCCGCGCGCACGATCGCCGCGTGGAACGACGCGTTGGCCTGCGACTGGTCGTGCGCGTCGCCGCGCTCGGCGGCCGCCCGCATCGTCTCCAGCAGGTCGGCCAGGTGCGCCAGCTCGTCCTCTTCGATCCGCTCCGCCGCGAGCTGGGCGGCGAGCGCCTCGAGCGCCGCCCGGACCGGGAACGCCTCCAGCAGCTCGGCGGCCGAGAAGGCGCGCACGGAGCAGCCGCGGAACGGCTCGTGGACGATGCAGCCGAGCTGCTCGAGGTCGCGCAGCGCCTCGCGCACCGGCGCCTGCGACACCCCGAGCTCGCCCGCGATCCGCGTCTCCACGAGCCGCGCGCCCGGCGGGTACTCGCCGGCCACGATCCGCTGCAGGATCACGTCCTTGACCCGCGCGCGCAGGTTGGAGCGGTCGAAGGCCGTCACCGGCGCCTCCGGCGCAGCGCGAGCAGCGCGATGAAGCCGGCGAGCGCGGCGACGGCGGGCGCGACGCGCTTGAGCACGGCGTCGCGGCTCGCCTCGCCGAGGTCGAGGACCTCCTCGGTGGGGCGCGGCACGGCGCGGGCCGCGGCCTCGGCGGAGTCGCCCGCCGGGCCGGGCGGCGGCTCGGGCGCGGCGGTGCCCGTGCCGGCGGCGGACCCGGCGGCCGCGGCGGGCGCGCCGGCCATCTCCTGCGCGAGGCAGTCGGCGAAGCGGCCCATCAGCTTCGCGCTCACGTCCTGCATCACGCCGCGGCCGAACTGCGCGGCGGGCCCGGTGATGCGCAGGTCGGTCTCGACGCGCACGGCCGTGCCGCCCTCGACCGCCTCCATGCTCGACGTGATCGTGGCGCTCGCCGTGCCCTGCCCGCGGCTGTCGCGGGCGCGCGCCTTCATGACGGCGCGGCGGGCCGCCTCGTCGGCCTCGGCGATCTCGATCGTGCCCTTGTAGCGGGTGGTGATCGGGCCGATCTTGATCGTCATCGTGCCCGCGTAGCCGTCCCCCTCGGAGCCCTCGATGGCCGCCCCGGGCAGGCAGGGGGCGACGCGCTCGACGTCGAGGAGCACGCCCCACGCCTGCTCCACCGGAGCCGGCACCGTGAACTCGTTCTCCAGCTTCACAGCGTCGTGTAGAACTCGCGCTCGCGCGCTTCGAGGTTCGGGATCGCGTCCTGCTTGACCATGCGCGTGAAGTGCTCGGAGGCCATGTGCGCCTCGTACGCCGCCTCGTCGTCGTACTGCTCGTAGAGGAAGAACAGGCGCGGGTCCTCGGGCGAGCGGTGCGCCTGGTAGAAGTGGTTCCCGGGCTCGGCCCGCGACGGCTCGGTCATCTCGGCGCAGATGCGCGCGATGCGGTCCTCCTCGCCCTCCTTGGCGGTCCACTTGGCGCAGACGACGTAGGCCATGTCAGGTGTCTCCCTTGTGTCCGATGGTGGTGCGCAGCACCCCGATGCCCTCGATCTCGAGCTCGACGACGTCGCCCGCGGCCAGCCAGCGGTCGAGCTCGAGCCCGGAGCCGCCGGCGGCGGTGCCGGAGCCGAGCACCTCGCCGGGCCGCAGCGTCAGGCCCTGCGAGGCGTAGGCGATCATGTCCGCGAACGTGTGGTGCATGCTCGCGCTGTTGTCCTCGCCCCAGAGCTCGCCGTTGACGCGTCACGCGCATCGCGAGGTGCGCGGCGTCGATCTCGTCGGCGGTGACGATGCACGGACCGAGGACGTTCGAGCCGTCCCAGTCCTTCGCCTTCCCCGGGCCCATGCCGACCGGCGCCCTCGCGCTTCTGCACGTCGCGCGCCGAGATGTCGTTCCAGATCGTGTAGCCGAAGATCGCGTCCGCGCGCGCGCTCGCGCGGCACGTCCTTGACCGTCCGGCCGATGATCGCGGCCAGCTCGAGCTCGTGGTCGAGCTTGCTCGACGTACGCCGGCCACGGCGCGATCTCCTCGTCCGGCCCGATCACCGTGTCGGGCAGGCCCTTGTAGTAGGCGGGGACCTCGTACCACTCGTCCGGGACGTCGCGGCCGAGCCGCTCGTAGGCGTTGCGCAGGTGGCCCTCGAACGCGAGGAAGTCGCGCAGCGTGCGCGGCCGCAGCGGCGCCAGCAGCCGCGCGTCCGTCGACCACCGGCGCCGGGCGCCGCGGGCGCGCCCGCCGTCGATGAAGGCGACCATGTCGCCGTCGAAGCCCGCGTCGCGCACCGTCTCGCCCTCGAGCAGGCCGACGCGCGGCCCGGAGTCCGGCGTCGTAGGTCACGAGCCGCATCGCCGGACCGCCTCGTCGATCTTCACGTAGCAGCCGCAGCGGCAGAGGTTGCCGCCGAGCGCCTCGGCGATCTCCGCCTCGCCGGGGTCCGGCACCTCCTCCAGCAGCCGCTTCGCCGTCAGCACCAAGCCCGGGGTGCACCAGCCGCACTGGAACGCGTGCGCCTCGGCGAACGCGCGCGCACCGGGTCGCGAGCTCGTCCGAGCCCCTCGACGGTGGTGAGCTCGCGGCCCTCCGCCTGCGCGGCCAGCAGCAGGCAGCCCGAGACCGGCTCGCCGTCGAGCAGCACCGTGCAGGCGCCGCACACGCCGATCCCGCAGGTCGCGCGCACGGAGCGCAGGCCGACCTCGCGCCGCAGCACGTCGAGCAGCATCTCGTCGCTGACGCGCCTCGAGCGGCGCCGGCGCGGCCGTTGAGCCGCAGCTCGACCCTCACGGCCCGCGCGCGTCCGGCGCGGAGCACGCGCTCGGCGGTGATCGGCAGCTCGGTGACGTGCACGCCGAGCGAGGCCAGCGCGTTGCCGATCGCCGCCGGCACCGGTGGCAGGGCGGTCTCCCCCAGCCCGTGCACCTCGGCGCCGTCGCGTTCGATCAGCTCGTGCGTGAGCCGGCGGCACGTCGGCCGCCGCGGGCAGGTTGTAGTCCGACAGGTTTGCGTTCGTGACCTGGCCCGTCGGCGAACTCGATCGCCTCGAACAGCGCGGTGCCGAGCCCCATGATCATCGAGCCCTCGTTCTGCAGCTCGGCGCCCGGCCGGTTGACCACGCGGCCGGCGTAGACCGCGGCATGGAGGTGCTCGACGGTCACCCGGCCGGTCTCCTCGTCGACCGCGACGTGCGCGCCGGCGGCGCCCTGGTGCCAGTGCGTGGAGGCGATCCCCTGGCCGGTGTCGGGGTCGAGCCCGCCGTCGTTGGCGATCTCGCCGAACCCGCGCTCGCCGCCGTTCGCGCTCGAGGTCGGCGACCGCCTCGCGCAGCGCGCGGCCCATCATGTAGGTCGAGCGGCTCGACGTCGTGCGGGTGTCGAACGGCGAGCTGTCGGTGTCCGGCTCCGCGACCTCGACCTGTCCGGGCTCGCAGCCGAGCAGCTCGGCCCCCATCAGCTGCAGCGAGCGACGCACGCCCTGGCCCATCTCGCACGACGGCGCAGCGCACGACGTAGCCGACCGGCGTGCGCTCGACGGCGATCGCGGCGCGGCTCGGCGTCTGCATGCCCTTGAGCAGCACGCAGAGGCCCTTGCCGCGCGGGTCGGCGCTCGTAGTCGATCGCGTCGGCCGCGGCCTGTAGGCACTCCTCGAACTGCACGTCGTGCATGACCTCGCCGGTGGCGAACGTGTCGCCGTCGCGCAGCAGGTTCATGCGCCGCAGCTCGAGCGGGCTCGATCGCCAGGCTCGGCGGCGAGCATGTCCATCGTGCGCTCGGACGCCCACACCGACTGCATCGCGCCGTAGCCGCGGTAGGCGCCGTTCGGCGGGCAGGTTCGTGTAGATCGCGAGCGCGTCGACGCGCACGTGCGGGATCCGGTACGGGCCGACGCCGGCGTAGCCGATCTTCGTCGCCACGCCCGGACCGCAGTCCGCGTACGCGCCGGTGTCGGCCCAGCAGGCGAGCTCCTTGGCCACCAGCGTGCCGTCGCGCGCGGGCGCCGATCCGCACGCGGACGACCGCCGGGTGGCGGTTGAGCGTCAGGAACTCCTCGGCGCGATCGAGCACGGCCTTGACCGGGCGGCCCGCCTTGCGCGCGAGGCGGCGACGAGCGCCTCCAGGCGCACGAACGTCTTGGCCCCGAACGAACCGCCCATCGGCGGGGCCACGATCGCGGATCCGCTCCTCGTCGAGGCCGAACAGCCCGGCCAGGTCGGCGCGCGTGTTGAACGGCGTCTGGGTGCCGGTCCACAGCGTCAGCCGGCCGTCCCGTCCCACTCGGCGAGCGCGGCGTGCGGCTCCATCGGCGCGTGCGCGGCGCCGGCGACGCGGAACATCTCCTCGACCACGACGTCGGCGTCGGCGAAGCCCGTCGGCGACGTCGCCGTGGCGGATCCGGAAGCGGTGGCAGACGTTCGTGCCCGCGATCGGCCGCACGCCGATCGAGACCGCGTCGCCCGCGGACGCCGCGGCCTCCGCGTGCACCAGCGGCGCGCCGCGGCGCGACCGCGACCAGCGGGTCGAAGACCGCCGGGCAGCTCCTCGTAGTCGACCTCGACGAGCTGCGCGGCCGCGCGGGCGGCCGCGCGCGTCGGCGCGGCGACCGCGGCCACCACGTCGCCGACGTGGCGCGCCGGGTCGGCGAGCACGCGCTGGTCGCGACCTGGCAGCCGTAGGCGCCGAGGTCGGCGACGTCCTCCGGCAGCAGCACGACGCATCCGTCCGGACAGCGCCGACGCGTCGACCGCGGTCACGCGCGCGTGCGGGTGCGGCGAGCGCACGAACGCGGCGTGCAGCATGCCGGGCCGCTCGACGTCGACCGCGTAGCGCCGGGCGCCCGCGACGGCGTCCATCACGACACCGCCTCCACCGCGCGCCGGACCTCGACCGGCGATCACGCGCCGCCGGTACGCGGCCGAGCCGCGCGCGTCCGACGAGCGGCTCGATCCGCTCGGCGTAGCCGCGATCTCGCCGACGCTCCGCGGCGGTCGCCGCCGCACAGACCTCGGGGAAGCTGCTGCGGCGTCTCGGCGACCGCGCCGACCACCACGCGCAGGCCGCCGTCCTCGCGCGCGGCGGCGACGGCCACGCACGGACGGTCCTCGCTCGAGCGCGAGCGGAACTTGCGGTAGACCGCGCGCTCCGGCTGCGGCGGCACGCGCACCTCGACGAGCAGCTCGTCCGGCTCGATGCAGGTCTCGTAGTAGCCGAGGATCAGCTCCTCGACGGTCGACCGCGCGCTCGCCGCGCGGCGAGCGCAGCAGCGCCCGCGCGCGCCGAGCGCGGCCAGCATCGCCGGCGGGTCGGAGGCGTAGTCGGCGTCCGCCAGCACGCCGCCGACCGTGGCCTGGTTGCGCACGCGCGGGCTCGCGACGAGCGAGAACGCGCGCGCGAGCACGGGCCAGCCGTCGCGCACGGCCGTCCGAGCGCTCGACCGCGCGGTGGGTGACCATCGCCCCGAGCCGCAGCTCGCCGTCGACGACCGCGATGCCGCGCAGCTCGCCGACGGCGCCCGAGCGACAGCAGCGCGGCGGGCGCCAGGAAGCCCTGGTTCATCAGGATCCCCAGGAACGTCCCGCCCGCGAGCACCGTCGCCTCGTCGCCGTGCTCGGCGCGCAGCGCCAGCGCCTCCTCCGAGCGAGGCCGGGGCCATCCAGGCCGGCTCGGTCACGACCGAGCAGCTCGACCACGCCCGTCGTGCCGTTGACGCGGATCCGGTCGCCCGTCTTGATCCGCTCGCCGGCGTTCGGTCGTGCCGACCACGGCCGGGATGCCGAACTCGCGCGCGACGACGGCCGGGTGCGACACCGCGCCGCCGGCCTCGGTGACCAGGCCCGGTGATCTTCGTGAACAGCACGACCCAGGCCGGGTTGGTCATGCGGCAGACGAGGATCTCGCCGCTGGCGCACCTGGTCGAACTCCTCGAGCGAGTGCACGTAGCGCGCGAGGCCCTCGACGACGCCGGGCGAGGCGGCCAGGCCGCGGACCTCGCCGGTCGTCGCCGGCTCGCCGGCGTGGAACTTCTCCGGGAAGCCCCAGAGCGCGTTGTAGGGGAAGTCGAGCGCGGTCTGCGTCGCGGTGCCGACCCACGACGGCGGGCGCCGCTCGGCGGCGTCCTCGTGGTAGTCGCGGCGGTCGGAGACGAGCTCGCGGGCGTCGACCGCGCACGGGTCGGCCATCAGCAGGCGCAGCTCGTTGTAGCGGAGGTACATCACGTCCTCGGGGTCGTCGAGCGCGCCCGCCTCGGCGAGCTTGACGCCGATCGCGACCAGCACGATCCGCAGCCGCGCGTTCGTGCCCTGGTCGATGTAGAAGTGGTGGTCGGGCGTGAGCGGGTTCATGCCCAGCGAGAGGTCGAGCGCCGTCCTGCAGCCGCTCGCGCTCCTCGCCCTCGACGCCCTCCATCACCTCGCGCTCGGCGGCCTCGAGGTCGTCGCGGACGGCGGCGATGTTCGCCGGGTAGTCGTAGTCCGTCGCGAGGTAGCCGCGGACCGCCTCGATGATCGGCGCCGGGTCCTCGCGCCACGTCTTGAACGCGAACTCGTGCGACCAGATCGCCTTGTAGCCGAACAGGCGCTGGTGCGGCTCGAGCCCCTCGGCGACGAAGCGGCGGCCGGCGTCGCTGCCCTCGAGCGCGCGCAGCACGTCGGCGGCGGTGTCGCCCTCGAACGCGGCCTGCAGCTCGGCGTCGCCCTTGATCTCGCTCCTTGAGCTTCCAGAGGTCCTCGATCGAGTCCCAGTTGCGGTCCTCGAGGCTCGACTGCAGCCGGCCCATCAACCCCGGGTCCTCGCCGCCGCGCACCTCGGCGATGACCGCGTTGAGGTTGGTCGTCGACGCGAACTGGGCGAAGTTCAGCATCCAGTGGATCTTCCAGTGGCGGTCGTGGACGTCGATCGCGTCCTCGAGGTAGACCGCGATCTCGCGCATCGTGGCGCCCGCGTAGTCGATGCCGTCGAGGTACTCGAAGTTGCGTTCGATCTCGGGCCGCAGGCGGTCGCGCCACCAGGCGAGGAAGTTGCCGGCGTACTCGGGCAGGACCCAGCCGAGGTAGGCGCCGATCGACGCCGGCGTGGCCCGGGTCGCGCGGCACGCGCGGGACGTAGCGGGCCTGGTACTCGGTCGCCTCGCTGCGGATGCCGGAGTCGGCCGGCACGGCCGCCGTGTAGACGTAGCCGTTGATCTCCTTGGCGATCCAGTCGCACGCGAACGGCGTGCCGAAGCGGCGGAACATGTGGTCGCACGTCAGCCACCAGCCGCCGATGTCGAAGAACATCGGCGAGACCGGGTTCGGGCAGTGGAGGTCGTCGAAGATCCAGAAGAGCTCCTTCTCGCCCTCCTCCCACTCGATCGGGAACGCGTCGGACCCGTGGAACGTGCCCAGGACCTCCTCGGCTACGGCCATCTCTCCTCCTCGGCTGGTGCTCCCTCGCCGGCGATCATAGATAATCGATGATCCAGCCGCAACGTGGTTCGGCGCGCTCCACCTACACTCGCGCTGTGCCGGAAGCCGCGGACCCGCCGCTCCAGTCGAACCGGGGGTCGCTGGACGCGCTGCAGCGGGTCACCGACGCCGCGCTCGCGTTCCTCTCCGAGCAGGAGCTGCTCGACGAGCTGCTGCTGCGGGTCACCGAGATCCTCGACACCGACACGGCGGCGATCCTGCTGCTCGACGAGGACGGGACGCTGCTGCGGGCGCGCGCGGCGCGCGGCATCGAGGAGGAGGTCGAGCAAGGGGTCGTGATCCCGGTCGGCAAGGGCTTCGCCGGGCGCATCGTGGCCGAGCGCGCCACCGTCGTGGTCGACGACGTCGACCACGCGGACATCCTCAACCCGATCCTGCGCGAGAAGGGCATCCGCTCGCTGCTCGGGGCGCCGCTGCTGCTCAGCGGCCGCCCGCTCGGCGTGCTGCACGTCGGCAGCCTCGTGCCGCGCCGCTTCACCGACGACGAGCGCGACCTCCTGCAGCTCGCGGCCGACCGCGCCGCGCTGGCGATCGAGCATGCGCGCGCCTACGCGCAGGAGCGGCGGGCGCGCAGCACGCTGGAGTCGCTCCAGCGCATCACCGACGCCGGCCTCGCCTACCTGCCGCAGGACGAGCTGCTGCAGGAGATGCTGGTCCGCATCACCGAGATCCTCGGCATCGACACCGCCGCGGTCCTGCTGCTCGACCCGGACGGGGAGCGTGCTCCGCGTGCGGGCCGCGCTCGGGCTCGAGGAGAGCCTCGAGCGGAACGTGCGGATCCCGGTCGGCCAGGGCTTCGCCGGCCGCGTCGCGGCGAGCCGCGCCGCCGTGATCGCGATCGACGACGTCGCCCGCGCCGAGATCGTCAACCCGGTCCTGCGCGAGAAGGGCATGCGCTCGCTGCTCGGCGTCCCGCTGCTGATCGAGGGCCGCGTGCTCGGCGTCCTGCACGTCGGCTCGCTCGCGCCGCGGCGCTTCACGCGCCGACGAGCGCGACCTGCTGCAGCTCGCCGCCGACCGCGCCGCGCTGGCGATCGACCACGCGCTGCTGTTCGAGCAGCGGCGGCTGGCCGAGGCGCTGCAGCGCCGGCTGCTGCCGCAGGACCTCGGCGGCACGCCGGGGCGTCGAGCTCGCCAGCCGCTACCTGCCGGCGAGCGGCGAGACGCCTCGGCGGCGACTGGTACGACGCGTTCCCGCTCGACCGGCGGCCGGATCGCCGTCGTCGGTCGGCGACGTCGTCGGGCACGGCATCGAGCGCGGCGGCGGTGATGGCGCAGCTGCGGACCGCGCGTGCGCGCCTACGCCGCCGACGGCCATCCCCCGGCCGCGGTCGTCGAGCGGGTGAACCGGCTGATGTGGTCGCTCGGGCCGGGCGCGATGACGACGCTCGCGTACGTCGTGCTCGACCCCGAGCGGGAGTCGCTCGACCTCGTCAACGCCGGCCATCCGCCGCCGCTGGTGATCGATCCCGACGGGCGATGCGTCGTTCCTGCCGCTGCAGGGCAACGTCGCGCTGGGCACGAGCGCGACCGCGCGCTACACCTGCAGCGACCCACCCGTTCCCCACGGGCTCGGCGCTCGTGCTCTACACGGACGGGCTCGTCGAGCGCCGCGGCGAGTCGCTCGACGCCGGCCTCGAGCGCCTGCGGGCCGAGGCCGAGGGGAGCGACGGGCTCGACGCGCTGTGCGCGCGCGTGACCGGCCGGCTCGTGCCCGACCGGCGCGCCGGACGACGTCGCGATCATCGCCGTGCGCGTGCCGCGCGCGCCGGAGCGCCTGCGCGCGAGCTGGCCCGCCGACACGCGACGTGCTGGCGGGCGTTCGCCGGCTGCTGCGCCGCTGGCTGCGCGACCGCGGCGCGAACCGGGACGAGGTGTACGACATCACCGTCGCCTGCCAGGAGGCGTGCGCCAACGCGGTCGAGCACGCCTACCGCCCGGGACGGGCGTCGTTCGCGCTCGAGGCCGAGCTGCGACGCCGGGCTGCGTCCGCCTCACCGTGCGCGACTCGGGCCGCTGGCGCCCGCCGCGGGGCACGAACCGCGGCCGCGGGCTGCTGCTGATGGAGCGCGCTGATGGACGCGGTCGACGTGCGCCACGGCGAGAGCGGCACGGTCGTCGTGCTCGAACGCACGCTGGGAAGGCGCGCATGAGCCTGCTCGCGCAGCGTCCACGAGGAGCACGACGGGCGACGTGCCGGTCGGCGTCGATCGAGGGCGAGATCGACGCGTCGAACGCGCCGAGCTCGTCGGCAGCCGCCTGCGGGCGCTGCTCACGCAACCGCAGCATCGCGCTGGTCGTCGACCTCGCGGCCGACGACCTACCTCGACAGCGCCGGCATCAACCTCCTGTTCGAGCTCGGCGCCGAGCTCGGGCAGCGCCAGCAGCGCCTGCTGCTCGTGGTGCCGGAGGGCTCGCCGATCGCGCCGCGCGATCGCGATCACCGGGCTCGACCAGGCGGTGCCGACGCACCCCACGCGCGACGCGGCGCTCGAGCAGGTCTAGCCGAGCGCCCAGTCGACCGCGCCGAACACGTGGGCGCGGTAGCGCGGGTCGTCCCAGAGCTCGGCGCCGTGGCCGAGCGCCGTGTAGAACGAGCGGCCGGCGCCGACGGGCGTCCACCAGGCGATCGGGTGCGGATCGGCGGCGGCGCTGCCGTCGAACTCGTCGTACTCGCGCTCGTCGAGCGTCGCCAGCACGCGTGCCCGCGGCTCGGGGTCGAAGTTGTAGAGCTCGTCGGTGACCGGCCAGCGGCGCGGTAGCCCGGCGGTCGCCGGGTGGTCGCGGCCGGCGACCGTGACCGTCGCGCGCTGGAGCTGCGCGGCGCCGGGCGGGTGGTTGCGGAAGCGCGCGCCGCCCAGCAGCTCGCCGTAGAACGGCCAGTCGCGCTCGGCGTTGGCGGCCGCGTGGATCGCGACGACGCTCCCGCCCGCGCGGACCCAGCGCTCGAACGCGGCACGCTGACCCGGGTCGAGCACCGTGCCGTTCGTCTGCAGGAGGACGACGACGTCGACGCCCTCGAGGTCCTCCAGGCGCGCCGCGTCCTCGGTCAGCTCGGCGCCGAAGCGCTCGCGCAGCGCGGCGCGGCCGGCGTCGATCGCCTCGCCGTGGCGGAACGCGGTCGTGCGCGAGAAGACCAGCACGTCGGCACGCGGCGGGTCCGACCCGCCGCAGCCGGCGAGCGCGGCCAGCACCAGAGCGAGCGCCGCGATCCGCACGCGGCCGATGCTACGGCGCCGCGCGCAGGTACCCCTGGTTGAGCTCCGCCGCGGCCGCCGCGCCGGTCGCCCAGACCGCGACGCGCAGGTCGGCGATCAGCGCGCCGAGCCGCTCCGGCGCGAGCGCGACGGCGGCCGCGGCGGCGCCGAGCGCGAGGCACTTCGCGACCTCCACCCGGTCGCGCAGCCCGCCCGCGAGCACCGGTACGCCGCCGGCGCCGAGCGCCGCCTCGGCGACGGCGTCGGCCAGCGGGACGCCCCACGTCTCCCAGTGCGGATCGCCGGGGCGGTGGGTCTCGGCGCCGCCGACGTCGATCGCGGACGCACCGGCGAGCCGCAGCTCGCGGGCGTCCGCCGCGTCGAGGCCGCAGCCGTCGGCGCGGACGACGAGCGGCAGCGGCGCGATCCGGGCGGCCGCCGCCGCGATCGCCTCGATCGGCCAGCGCGGCGGCTCGGGGCCGCCGGCCGACGCCTGCGCGAGCAGGTCGAGGCGGACGACCAGCCCGTCGGCGTCGAGCCGTGCGACCTGCCGCTCGGCCCGCTCGGGGCCGTCGACCGCCCGCAGCTCCTGCAGCCCGACCGCGGCGAGCAGCAGCGGCGGGCGATCGGGGGCGAGCACGTCACCGGCCAGCAGCAGCCCGGTCCCGTGCTCGCTGGCCGCGGCGGCGGCCTCGCGCGTCGCCCCCTCGAGCAGCACCGGCGCCTCGAGGTCGGCGCCGAGCAGCCGCGTCCGCAGCCGCACGTCGCCGCGGGCGCGGCCGGGCAGCGCGCGATGCGCGAGCCGCAGCCGCTCGAGCCCGGTCGCCGCGCGTGGCGGGGCGCTGGACTCCAGCGCCCCGCCGACGGTCTCCGCGACGAGGGTCACCGCTTGCCGATCCGCAGCGTGCGGGTGACCGCCTCCTCCCCGGCGAGTGACATCCGCAGGGTCGCCCGCAGCGTCCGCGTCCGCCGTGCCGCGAGGCGCTGCGCGACCTTGCGCGCGGGCTTCACGCGCACCGTCAGCGTCCGCCCGGCGACGCAGCGGATCCGCTGCGAGGCCAGCGTCCGGCCGCGCAGGCCGAGCCGCTTCGCGACCTTCGCCGCCACGCGCAGCGTCGCCCGCCCGCTGCCCGCGGCGTCGCAGCTGACCCGCAGCCGCACGCCGGAGCGGCGGAACGCCGCCACCGAGGCCGGCACGCGGACCGACGCGAACGCGCCGGCCACGTCCCCGGTCCCCGAGCGGCCCGCGGGCGCGGTCACCGTCACCGCGATCGTCGCCGTGCCGGTCGCCCCGCGGGCGTCGCGCACGGTCAGCGTCGCGTTGTAGGTGCCGGGCGACGCGTAGGTGTGCGTCGCGGCCGCGCCGCCCGCCTGCCCGCCGTCGCCGAAGCGACCACACGTAGATCAGCGCGTCGCCGTCCGGATCGGACGCCTGCGAGCTGAAGCGCACGCGCAGCGGCGCCGTGCCGCTGCGCGGGTCGGCGGCCACGCGCACGGTCGGCGCCTGGTTGCCGGCCGGGTTGCCGACGACGATCTCGACGGTCGCGGTCGCGGTCGCGCCGTGCTCGTCGGTCGCCGTCACCGTGGCCTCGTACGTTCCGGCCAGCGTGTACGAGTGGCGCACGCGGCGGCCGCTGCGCGGTCGCCCCGTCACCGAAGCTCCCAGGCGTACGTCAGCGCGTCGCCGTCCGGGTCGCTGCCCGCGGCGGTGAGCAGCGTCGAGAGCGGCGCCGGGCCGGACGCGCGGAGCGGCCGCGGCCTGGACCGTCGGCGACTGGTTGCGCCGGCGCGTCCGTGACCTCGATCTCCACGCTGTCGGTGCCCGTCGCGCCGCCCGGGTCCGTGACCGTGACCGTCGCGGTGTACGTGCCGGGCGTCAGCGTAGGTGTGCTCGGCCTCGGCGCTCCAGCGACGACCTCGCCGTCACCGAAGTCCCACGCGTACGTGAGCGTCGCCGGCGCGGCCGTCCGGATCGGCGCCCTGGCCTCGAACCAGCACGCGCAGCGGCGCCGGGCCGGACGTCGCGTCCGCGCCCGCCTCGTGACCGTCGGCGCGGCGTTCTCGCCCGCGGTCACGGTCACCGTGATCGTCTTCGTCGCGGTCTCGCCCTCGTCGTCGGTCGCCGTGACCGTCGCCGTGTGCGTCGCCCGCGGTGCGGAACGTGTCGCGTCACGTTCGGCCCGAGGACGGCGCCGTCGGCGAACGTCCAGCGGTACGTGAGCGCGCCGCCGTCCGGGTCGAGCCCGGTCGCGGAGAAGCGCACGCGCAGCGGCGCCGGGCCGGACGTCGGGTCGGCGAACGCCTCGACCGTCGGGGGCGCCGGTGCCGCCGCCGCCCTCGTCGATCGTGAACGCCACGCTGCCCGTCTCGCCGGCGTTGCCGGCCACGTCGGTCGCACGGTGCTCGACCGTGTGCGCGCCCTCCGCCGACACCGTCACCGGCGTGGAGTACGCGGTCCACGTCGCCGCCGTCGAGGCGGTACTCGAGCGCCGCCGAGGCCGGAGCCGCCGGCCGGGTCGGTCCCGGTCAGCGTCACCGTCACCGGCCCGTCGTACGTGCCGCCGGGGCCGGGCGCGGCCGGGCTCAGCGTCGCCGCGGAGGCCGGCGCCGTCGCGTCGATCTTCACCGTGACCGACTTGTCGGCCTCGACGTTGCCCGTCGCCGTCGGTCGAGCGGTACGTCACGCACGTGCGTGCCGTCGTCGTCGAGCGTGAACGGCGCGGTGTAGGCCTGGAAGGCCCCGCTGCCGACCCGGTACTCCGTCGTGGCGCCCGCCTCGCGTGGACAGCGTCACGGCGACCGGGCCGGCTGTACCAGCCCTCGTCGCCGGTCCGGCGCGGCCGGCGTCGAGCGTCGCGGTGGTCGTCGGCGCGGTCGTGTCCGGCAGCCCCGGCGTGAGCCGGAAGTAGTCGAACACGGCGTCGTCGCGCGTCGCGACCGTGGCGTTCGAGTCGTTGGCGTAGAGCCCGATCTTCGGGTTCGGCACCGCCGACAGCGCGGCCGGCTCGCCGAACGGCGACCCACGTCCCGCCGACCGGCGGTAGTAGGCCCGCAGCGTCGTCCCGTCCGACGACGATCCGCAGCTCGACCGTCGCCGGGAAGTCGCCGGGCAGCGGCGACGGTGCCGCCGAACCCGGCCGCGACGTCGTTGACCTCGCGCAGGAACTCGAGCGCGCGGCCGCCCGCGTGGACCAGGTCGGCCTTGACGTAGTTGCGCGTCGTCGCCGTAGACGAGCAGGCCCGCCTGCTCGTAGTTCTCGTTCGGCATGAACGTCATCCGCGTCGTCATCGTCCACGGACCCGCGCGGCGCCGGCTGGAGGATGATGTTCGGGTTGTTGTTCG
Source organism: uncultured Solirubrobacteraceae bacterium (assembly GCA_963843485.1). GTDB lineage: Bacteria > Actinomycetota > Thermoleophilia > Solirubrobacterales > Solirubrobacteraceae > DASSUW01. The sequence goes on from CAWJKK010000007.1 coordinate 310,608, forward strand.
GCGCCCGCGGCGAAGAAGTCGCCGTGCGCGGCGGGCAGCGTCAGCTTGCCGTCGGCCACCTCGTAGCCGGTCGGGTCGTGGCGCACGATCGCGTTCCAGCGGCACGTGTTCAGCGCGCTGCCGTCGAACTCGTCGCTCGGCGCTCTGCGGCGCGGTCGAGCTGTGAACCAGTCGAACGACCGCGGGTGCCGGCATCGACGCCGCCGCCGTCGACGCCGTCGCGTACACGCCGATCTTCGGCGCCGCGCCAGCCCGTTCATGTTCGTCGCGTTGCCGATGTTCGTCCACGTCGCGCCGTCGGGCGAGTACTGCGCCTGCACGACCGTGCCGTCGGACGTGAGCCGCAGCAGGTGAACGTGCTCGGGAACGCGGCCGGCAGCTGGCCGTGTCGCCGAGCGCCGCGGGCGGAGTTGTTCGTGCTCCTTGAACGCCTCGAACTTGCGGCCGCCCGCGAAGACCATGCCGGTCTTGATGAAGTTGCCGTCGTCCTGGTAGACCATCAGCCCGGCGTTCTGGTAGTTGATCGTCGGGTTCCAGGTCAGCGCGCGTCGTCGCCGTCCACGGGCCGGACGCCGGCAGGTCCTGCAGCACGATGTTCGGCAGGCCCTGGTCGCCGCCGTGGATGTCCTGCTTCTGGGCGTCGATGTGCAGCGCCCCGCCGGAGACCGACAGGAACTCGTCGTTGCGGCGCACGACCGTGTTCCAGCGGCTCGTGTCCAGCGCGCGTGCCGTCGAACTCGTCGTCGCCCGCGCAGGCCGCGATCGGCGCGTACGCGTCGATGTCGATCGTCGACCGTGCGCGCCGCGCTCGCGTCGGTCACGGTGAACGAGGCGACGTGCTCGCCCGCCGTCGTGTAGGTGTGCGTGGCGTCCTTCGTCGTGGCGTCGACCGTCCCGTCGGACTCGAAGTCCCACGCGTAGGTCACCGCGGTGCCCTCGGGGTCGCTGCCCTTGCCCGTGAAGTCCACGGTCGAGCGGCGACGGCGCCGGACGTCTCGTCCGCCTGCGCGACGCCGTCGGCGCCGAGTTCTGACGCGACCCCCTGGCCGCCGAACGTCAGCTCGTCGAGGTCGAACAGGTCGGTCGTCGCGTCGCCGGGCCGGCCGCGGAACACGAGGTACAGTGCGGCCCGTGCGTCGTCGGCCTCGATCGGCGTCGTGTGCGTTGACGAACGTCGTCCAGCTCGCCGTCGGCAGCAGCGTCGCGGTGCCGACCAGCGGGCCGTCGGGCGCGTCCAGGCGCAACTCGACGATGCCGCCGTCGCCGCCGGCCGCGTAGCGGATCGTCACCTCGTCGATGCCGTTCAGCGAGATCGGCTCGAAGTAGATCCAGTCGCCGGCGTCGGCGAAGCCGACGCGGCGCCCGCCCTCCGCGCCGGCCACGGTCGTTGACTCTGGATGCCGGTCTGGGCCGTGAAGTGCTCGGCCTGGATCTGCTTCGGCGTGAGCCGCCGCGTGTCGGCGCCCGTCGAGCGGATGCGAGCCGCGGCGCGCCGCCCGCGTCCGTGTAGGCCGCGGTCAGGACGAGCGCGATGTTCGCGCTCTTCTCGTGGCCGGACTCGGCGGGCGACCTCGATCGTGCCCGAGCAGCCGGTCTCGGAGACGCCCGGGTGCACGTGGGCGTTGCCGCCCTCGTCGTGGAAGATGCCCGGGTTCAGCGACCACGTCGATCGCAGTCGATCGTGCCGTCCTCCGGGTCGGTGACGGTGACGTCGTAGCGGGATCTCGTCGCCCCAGTCGTAGAGGCCGCCCTGCGGCACGTCGATCGTCACGGCCGGGCGCGTGTTGCCGACCGTGATCACGACCGTCGAGACGCCGGACTTGCCGGTCGAGTCGGTCACCGAGCAGGCGGGCGGTGTAGGTGCCGGCCTCGTCGAAGACGTGCGTCGGGTTCGCCTCGGTCGAGGTCGTCGCCGTCGCCGAAGTCCACTCGTACGTGAGCTCGTCGCCGTCGGGGTCCTCGGAGCCGTCGCTGGAGAACTGGACGGTCAGCGGCGCCGGGCCGGAGTCCTTGTCCGACGCTCGCCCGGCGACCGGCGAGCGGTTGCCCTTGGCGTACTCGATCCGGTACAGGCCGGAGTCCGGGTTGATGCCGCAGCCCGCGTAGTTGAAGTCGCGGCCCCACTCGAGCACGTACAGCGCGCCGTCCGCGCCCATCTCGATGTCCTGCGGGTGGCGCCAGTCGGCGTTCGGCATGAACTCGCTCGACCGCGGCCGGCTTGCCGTGCGGCGTCGAGCGTCAGCGTCGCGACCCAGTCGCGCGACCAGTCGGCGAAGAACACCTTGTCGTCGTAGTAGGCCGGGAGCTCGACTGTCCGAGGTCCGCGCGGCGTCGAAGTGGTACGTCGGGCCGGCGATCGCCGTGCGGCCGGAGCCGGTCGGGATCGCGGTCGGGCCGGAGGCGAACGGGAAGCCCGCCGGGTAGGGCGAGTACGGCCACCAGAGCACGCGCCGGTGGCCGGCGCGCGTCTGCGCGAGGCCGGTGTTCTAGGCCGAGTGTTGTTCGGCGCCGCCGGCGCGCCGGAGCAGTCGAACGTGCCGCCCGACGGGCCGCTCGGGAACGTCCAGTCGCGGTACGGCTTGTTGTCGGCGATGCAGTACGGCCAGCCCATGTTGCCGGCCTCGCGGATCTGGTTGAGCTCGTCGTAGCCGCGCGGGCCGCGGTTGGCGTTCTCGGTGTTCGCGTCCGGCCCGACCTCGCCGTTGTAGAGCCAGCCGGTCTCCTGGTCGACCTGGATCCGGAACGGGTTGCGGTGGCCCATCGTGTAGATCTCGGGCCGCGTCTGGCCTCGACGCCGGGGATTGCCCGCCGATGCCGAAGAGGTTGCCCGGCCGGGATGTCGTAGGTGTTGCCGGGCCCGGCGCGCCGGTCGGGTCGGCCTTCGGCCGGATGCGCAGGATCTTGCCGCGCAGGTCGTTCGTGTTGCCCGAGGTGCGGCGCGCGTCGTAGGCGCGGTCGGCGTCCGGGTTGGTGCCCGGCACGTTGTTGCGCAGGACGTCGTCGTCGATCGGGTTGTAGCCCTGCGACGCGGCGTGCTCGGTGTCGTCGCCCGTGGAGATGAACAGGTCGCCGTCGGGCCCGAACGCCATCGAGCCGGACGAGTGGCAGCAGATGATCCGCTGGTGCGGGATCGTCAGCAGCAGCTTCTCGGAGGCCATGTCGATCGTGCCGTCCGCGGCGAGCGTGAAGCGGGAGACGTGCTGCTCCTCCGGCGTCGGCGCGCTGTAGAAGAGGTACAGCTGGCGGTTGGTCGCGAAGCCCGGGTCGAGCGCGATGCCGAGCAGGCCGTTCTCGTTGCCGCGGTGCACGGGGATCGTGCCGATGGCGCGGACGCTGTGGTCGGCCGGGTCGTACTGCTTGACGCGGCCGGCGAGCTCGACGTAGTAGACGTTGCCGTTCGCGGCGCGACCGCGATCTCCATCGGGTTCTCGGTGTTGTCGTCGAGCGTCGACCTTGTCGAACGACGGCGTCCGTCGGGATGCCCTGCGCGCTCGGCGCCGCAGTCGCCCGCGGCCTCGCCGGCGGCCCACTCGATCGCGCCGGGATGTGCGCGCGGTAGGCGGCCTCCTCCCAGTACGTGCCGTGGTGGCCGAGCGCCGTGTAGAAGTGGCGGCCGCCGTCGTAGTTCGAGCACCAGGCGATCGGGTGGTCGTCGGCCGCGGCGCTGCCGTCCTGCTCCTCGTAGGTGCTCTCGTCGAGCGTAGCGAGGACGTGCACCTTGCCGCGCGGCTCGGCGGTGAAGTTGTACCACTCGTCCGTCCGCACCCAGGTCGGCGCGGGACGTCCGCCGTCGCGGGGTGCGATCGGGTCCTCGACGTTCACCGTCGCGCTCTGGAACTGGGGCGCCCGGCCGGGTGGTTGAGGAACCAGGCGCCGCCCATCATGTCGCCCTTCCAGGCCCAGTCGCGGTCGGCGTTCGCGTCGGCGTGGATGCCGACGATGCCGCCGCCGCGCTGACGTCCAGCGCTCGAACGGCGGTGCGCTGGGCGGCGTTGAGGATGCCCTCGCCGTCGGTGTTGAGGAAGACGATGACCTCGAAGGCGCGCAGGCCGGCGTCGGTGAAGAGCGCCGCGTCCTCGCTCAGGCCGTGACGGCGAAGTCGTGCTCGACTCGCCCATCTCGGCGATCGTCGACCTTGCCGGCGTCGATCGCGTCCGCATGGCGGAAGCCGGTCGTCTTGGAGAACACCAGCACGTCGAAACGGGGCTCCTCCTGGGCACCCGCCGTCGGCACGAAGACCAGTGCTGCCAGCACCCCGACCAGTACGAGCACTACCGCCTTGAGCGACTTCAACTCCCTCTCCCCCTCTGGTAGGCACGGTCCAGTACCTGGACCGTGTGCATTACCGGCAGCTCCCGTCCCAGTGCACGCACGTGCACCCCGATCTGCGTGAGGCAACCGATGTTCCCCGCCGCCACGACATCCGCTCCCGTGGCCAGCAGGTTCTCCGCCTTGCGGCGGCCCAGCTCGCCGGCGATCTCCGGCCTCTCGACGTTGTAGGTCCCCGCCGACCCGCAGCACAGCTCCCAGGTCTCCGGGATGACCACCTCGTGGCCCGCCGCCTGCAGCAGCGCACCGGCGCCTCGCGCACGCGCTGGGCGTGCGCCAGGTGGCAGGCGTCGTGGTAGGCGACGCGCAGCGGCTGCGCCGGCGGGCGGCTCGCGCAGCCCCAGCTCGTCGAGGAACGCGCTCACGTCGACCGGCGCGCCGGCGAGCGCGCGCGCCGCGTCCTCCTCCGGCTCGCCCGCGAACAGCAGGCCGTACTCGCGCATGCCCGAGCCGCAGCCGGCGGCGTTGACGATCACGGCGTCGACGTCCGTGCGGGAACGCGCCGAGGTTGCGCCGGGCGAGGCGGCGCGCCTGCGGCGCGGCGCCGGTGTGCATCGCGAGCGAGCCGCAGCAGCCCTGCGCCTGCGGGATCACGGTCTCGACGCCGTTGCGCGGCGAGCACGCGCAGCGTCGCCCAGCCGATGTCGGGATCGAGCACCTGCTGCGCGCAGCCGGCCAGCAGCGCGACGCGCGCGCGGCGCTCGCCCATCGGCCGGCGAACCGCGCGGGCAGCGGCTGCGCGCGCGGGCAGCGCGCTCGGGCAGCAGCTCGAGCATCGGCCCGCAGCGGCTTCGGCAGGAACGCGGGCAGCGGCGTGGCGAGCCGGCCCGCGCGAGCGGCGAGCGCGGAAGCGGCGCGGGTACGGGCAGCGTCGTCGCGCACCATCGCGCGCTGCGCGGCTGTCGATCGAGCGGGCGCTCGCGGTGCTGCTCGGCGTAGCGCGCGGAAGCGGCGTGAGCAGGTCGCCGTACTCGACGCCCGACGGGCAGGCGGTCACGCACGCCTGGCAGCCCAGGCAGTTGTCGATGAAGGGCGAGCGCCTGCTCGAGGTGCAGCGTGCCCTCGAGCACCTCCTTCATCAGGAAGATGCGCCCGCGCGGCGAGTCCATCTCCTCGCCCATCGTCACGTAGGTCGGGCAGGTCGGCAGGCAGAAGCCGCAGTGCACGCAGCAGCCGATCGCGTCCGCCATCGCCTCGCCCTGGGCGCCGAGCGCCGCGGTGTCGATGTCGTGCTGCATCAGCGCACCGCCGCCACGGGCGTACGGGCGCGCAGCGCCGTGCCGGCCGCGGCGCGGCGAACTCGCCGCCGACGCTCGGCGCCGAGCAGCACCGGGCCGGGCGCCGCCGGTGAGGCGGCACGCCGCTCAGGCCCGCGGTCCGCAGGATCGCGTCGAGTCGTCCTCGGGCGCGTGCGGCCAGGCGATCCAGGCGACGTTCGCGCCCGCGATGTAGCGGCGCTCGGCGCCGTCTGCAGCGCCGGGTCGAGCTTCGCGGCGGCGCGCGGGCGTGAGCGCGACGCGGACGGCCGCGGTGCCGGAGCGGCACCCAGGTCAGCTCGCGCGGCCGTCGCGCCACAGCGCCGGCCTCGGCGGCGCCGTCGAGCGCTCGCGCGGGCAGGCCGAGCGCACGCGCTCGAGCCGCGCGAGCCGGGCGTCGAGCGCCGTCCGCCGGCCGCCGAGGCGCACGAGCAGCGCGCCCGGGCGGCTCGAGGTCGAGCGCGTCGACGTCGAGCCCGCGCGCCAGCGGCGCGCGGCGAGCGTCGCGCAGCCGTCCTGCGCCTCGACCGCGAGCGTCGCCCAGGCCGGCGGGCGCCGGGAAGACCTTGAGCGAGACCTCGACGAGCACGCCGAGGCGGCCCAGGCGAGCCGACCAGCAGCTTGCGGCAGGTCGAAGCCGGCGGCGTTCTTGACCACCTGGCCGCCGCCGCCGACGAGCTCGCCCGTCGCCGTCGACGAAGCGGACGCCGATGACGAAGTCGCGCACGCCGCCGTGGCGGTAGCGGCCGGGCCCGGAGGTGCCCGCGGCGACGACGCCGCCGAGCGTCGCGCCCGCCGCGGCGAGCGGCGGGTCGAACGGCAGGTACTGGCCGTGCGCGGCGAGCGTCGGCCGCAGCTCGGCGATCGGCGTGCCGGCCAGCGCGGTGACGGTCAGCTCGCCCGGGTCGTACTCGACGATCCCGCGCAGGCGCGCCGACGTCGAGCGTGACGCGTCGTCGGCGGCCGACAGCGCCGGCTTGCTGCCGCCGCCGCGCACGACGGGCAGCGCCGCGCCGCGCGCACGCAGCGCCTGGATCTCAGCCTCGCGCGGGTCGACCGCGGCGGCTGCGGCACGCGGGTCGGGCCGCTCCGGCGCCGAACATCTTGCCCCGGTTCGCGAGCTCGGCCGGGTCGATCGCGCGGCGCAGGCGGCGCATCAGCGGCGATGTCGGCCGCCGCGAACATGCGCGCGCAGGTAGTCGCGCTTCTCGACGCCGACGCCGTGCTCGCCGGTGATCGAGCCGCCGAGCCGGATGCAGAGGTCGAGGATCTCGCCCGCCAGCTCCTCGGCGCGCTCGACCGCGCCCGGCTCGCGCCCGTCGAACAGGATCAGCGGGTGCAGGTTGCCGTCGCCGGCGTGGAACACGTTCGCCACGCGGATGCCGGCCTCGCGCGCCATCCGGTCGATCTCCGCGAGCGCCTCGCCGAGCCGGGTGCGCGGCACGCACGCCGTCCTGCACGATGTAGTCGGGCGCGAGCCAGCCGACCGCCGAGAACGCGCTCTTGCGGCCCTTCCAGATCAGCGCGCGCTCGTCCGCGTCCTCGGTCGCGCGGACCTCGGTCGCGCCGGAGTCGCGGATCAGCTCGGCGAGCCGGCGCGACGTCGTCGTCGACGCAGCTCGCGCTCGCCGTCGAGCTCGACGATCAGCAGCGCCGGCACCGTCGGGGTAGCCGGGCTGCACGGACGCCTCGCGCGGCCTCGATGGCCAGCTCGTCCATGATCTCCATCGCGACCGGCAGCAGCCCGGCGGCGACGACGCTCGCGACCGCGTCGCCGGCCGCCTCCAGGTCTGCGGTAGGCGGCCAGCACCGTGTGCGTGGCCTCGGGCAGCGGCAGCAGCCGCAGCGTCACCTCGAGCGCGATCCCGAACAGCCCCTCCGAGCCGACGAACAGCCCGAGCCAGTCCGGGCCCGACGGGCTCGGGGCTGTCGGCGCCGAGGTCGGACGACCTCGCCGTCGGGCAGCACGGCCTTGATCGCCGAGCACGTGGTTGGTGGTCATCCCGTGCTTGAGGCAGTGCGCGCCGCCGGAGTTGAAGGCGATGTTGCCGCCGATCGTGCAGATCGACTGGCTCGACGGGTCGGGCGCGTAGAACAGGCCGTGCGGGCGGCGGCGCTCGACACGTGCAGGTTGATCACGCCCGGCTCCACCACGGCGACGCGCTCGTCGGGGTCGAGCCGCAGGATCGCGGTTGAGGCGGTTGAGCGCGATCACGATGCCGCCCTCGACCGGCAGCGAGCCGCCGGACAGGCTGGTGCCGCTGCCGCGCGCCACGAACGGCACGCCGCTCGCGGTGGCAGGCCCGCACGGTCTCGATGACCTCCGCGCGCGTCTCGGCGAGCACGACGGCCTCGGGGCGGCGCGCGGAACGCCGTCAGCGCGTCGGACTCGAACGGCGCGACGCGGCCCCGGCTCGGTGAGCAGGCGGTCGTGCGGTATCCGGTCGCGTAGCGACGAAAGCAGGCCTGCAGCAGACACGAGCCCCTCCTCCCAAGGCCCTTGCATCTAAGTTGCGTCTTTCTAGCATCTCAAGGACCGTGTGGCAAGCTCCGACGATGAGCGCAACGGATCGCGCCTACTCCTTCACGAAGCAGCGGGTGCTCGACTCGACCTACGCGGGCGGCGATCTGCTGACCGAAGGCGAGGTCGCGGACGCCCTCGGGATGAGCCGCACGCCGGTGCGCGAGGCGTTCCTGCGCCTGCAGGCCGAAGGGCTCCTGCGGCTGTATCCGAAGCGCGGCGCGCTGGTCGTGCCGGTGTCGGTGCAGGAGGTCGAGTCCGTGATGGAGACGCGGCTGCTGGTCGAGCGGTTCGCGATCGACAAGGTGCTGGCCGACGGCAAGGCCGCGCCCGAGCTGGTCGCCGCGCTGCTGGCGGCGATCGAGCGCCAGGAGGAGCTCGCGGTGGCGAGCGACTCCGAGGGCTTCGTCGCCGAGGACCGCGAGTTCCACACGATCTTCGTCAACGCCGCCGGGAACCCGATCGTGACCGGGCTCTACGACTCGCTGCGCGATCGCCAGCGGCGGATGATCATCACCTCGCTGCTGCGCGACGAGCGGCGGACCGCCTCGATCCTCGTCGAGCACCGCGCGATCGTCGGCGCGATCGCGGCCGGCGACCGGGCGCGCGCACGCGACGTGCTGACCACGCACCTGCGCGGCACGCTCGAGCTACTGCACGGCCGCCCCGCCTAGCCCCGCGCCGCGCCCCCGCGCGGACAACTCGTCGTGCGACGAGTTCCTCGCATAGCGGGGTCAAGTCGTCGTCGGTCTGCGGCAGGCGTACGCGGCGGTCCTGTTCCCCGCCAGCCGGGCCGGAGCAGGGCACCGCCTCCGGTCTCGCCTCGACCGCGCTGCAGGTCGGTGGCGCGACCGGCCTCGCGATCCTCGTCTCGGTCGCCGGCACGGGCGACGCGGCCGGCATCGCGGTCGCCGGGCGACCGTCGCCCTGGCCGGCCTGCCTAGCCGCGCCCGAGCTGCGGCGCCTCGCCGGGCGGAACCTCTCGATAGTCCGGCAGGGTCTTGAGGACCTGCTCGGCGCCCGCGGGGGCGTAGATCGCGAGGATCACCATCGGCTCGTAGCCCGTGTTCAGCGTCGAGTGGAAGGCGCCCTTGGGGATGAAGACCGTCTGCCCCGGGCGGACCGCGAACGGCTCGCCGTCGTCGACCATCTGGTCGCCCTCGCCGGCGAGGATGTAGAGGATCTCGTCCGCGTCCTCGTGGTTGTGGCGGTCGTGGCCCTTCCCGGGCAGCAGGATCACGTGCATCATGCTGACGGCGGGGTCGTCGGTGTTGTCGGTCGCCACGAGCGGCTTGATGACGCCCCAGTCGAACGTCATCGTGGGCAAGCTGGCGGGGTCGACGAGCTTCGATGGCATCAGGCAGTCAGCTCCTTGAACCGCTTCATGTTCTCGGTCATGGCCACCTCGGTGGGCAGCCGCTCGATGCTCGAGGCGCCGAAGAAGCCGACGATGCCCTCGCGTGCGGTCGAGCACGTACTGCGCGTCCTCGGGCTCGGCGATCGGGCCGCCGTGGCAGAGGACGATCACGTCCGGGTTCTCCTTGACGCGGCGTCGCGCATCGCCTGGACTCGCTCGACGCACTCGTCGAGCGTCATGGCGGTGCTGCGCGCCGATCGAGCCCTTGGTGGTCAGGCCCATGTGCGGCACGAGCACGTCCGCGCCGGCCTCCGCCATCGCGGTCGGCCTGCTCGGGGTCGAAGACGTACGGCGACGTCAGCAGGCCGAGCTCGTGCGCGGCGCGGATCATCTCGACCTCGAGCGCGATAGCCCATGCCGGTCTCTTCGAGGTTCGCGCGGAACGTGCCGTCGATCAGGCCGACGGTCGGGAAGTTCTGCACGCCCGCGAAGCCGCTCGGCTGCACCTGCCGCAGGAAGACGTCCATCAGCCGGAACGGATCGGTGCCGCAGACGCCGGCGAGCACCGGCGTGTCGCGCACGACCGGCAGCACCTCGCGGCGCCATCTCCATGACGATCGCGTTGGCGTCGCCGTAGGGCATCATCCCCGCGAGCGAGCCGCGCCCGGCCATGCGGAAGCGGCCCGAGTTGTAGATGATGATCAGGTCGATGCCGCCCGCCTCGGCGCACTTGGCCGAGAGGCCGGTGCCGGCGCCGGCGCCGATGATCGGCTTGCCGTCGTCGAGCGTCCTGCGCAGCTTGGCGCGTGCCTCGTCGCCCGTCACCTGGCCTCCTCCATGTACGCGTCCAGCTTCTCGACCATGGCGTCGGCGAACGCGGGATCGTTGACGTTGCAGTCCATCTCGACCAGCTCGACGTTGTCGCCGAGCCCGTCGCGCAGCGCGTTGAACAGCGCGGCGTCGGCCTCGGTGTCGTGGAACGGCTGGCCTTCGGCGTCGATCATCGACACGCCCTGCAGCGGGATGAACAGCGCGGTCGGCCCGGTCGCCGCGTTCAGCTTGCGGGCGATCCGGCGGCCGAGCTCCGCGCACTCCTCCGGCGTCGTGCGCATCAGCGTGATCGACGGGTTGTGCACGTACAGGTTGCGGCCCTCGAACTTCTCGGGCACGGTGTCGCGGGCGCCGAAGTTGACCATGTCGAGCGCGCCGAGCGAGACGACCTGCGGCAGGCCGAGCCGCCCTGCGGCCTCGAGCCGGTCCGGGCCGGCCGAGAGCACGCCGCCGACGAGGTCGTCGCACAGCTCCGTGGTCGTGGCGTCGAGCACGCCGGCGAGGAAGCCCGACTCCATCAGCGCCCTCCATCGCCTTGCCGCCGGTGCCGGTCGCGTGGAACACGAGCACCTCGTAGCCCTTCTCCTCCAGGCGCTCGCGGGCGCGGGTGACGCACGGCGTGGTGACGCCGAACATCGAGGCGCCGACGAGCGGCCGCTGCTCGCCGAGCTCGACCGGCGGCGCGGACACCATGCCGGCCATCGCGGCGGCGGCGTTGGCGAGGATGCGGCCGGAGATCGAGTTGATGCCGGCGACGTCGGTGACCGAGGCCATCATCGTCACGTCGCCCGCGCCGACGTAGTCGGCCGTGTTGCCGGCGGCGACGGTCGAGACCATCAGCTTCGGGACGCCGACCGGCAGCGCCTGCATGGCGCGCGTGGCGATCGCGGTGTTGCCGGAGCCGCCGGCGGCGAGCACGCCGCCGATCCGCCCCTCGTCGTGCAGGCGCTTGGCGAGCGCGGCGGCGCCGTTCGCCATCGCGGTCACGGCCTCGCCGCGGTCGCGCTTGTCGGCGAGCCGGCGCGTGTCCGCGCCGCCGGCCGCGGCGACCTCCTCGCGGCCGATGTCGGGCTCGGCGCCCGCCGGCGGGTCGATGCCCGCGTCGGCGAGGATCACGCCGACGCCGGCCGCCTCGCAGCCGCTCGCGCAGGAAGGCGTACTCGGCGCCCTTGGTGTCGAGCGTGCCGATCAGCAGGACAGTCCTCGAGCCCTCCACCCCTTGCTCTCCTCCGTCGTCGTTGCCGGGCCGCGACCCTACCGGTCGAGCAGTCTGAGGGCGCGGCGATCTTGTGGATCTCGGCGATCGCCGTCCGCACCTCGGTCGGGCGGTCGTGCGAGATCCGGCCCTTGGCGTTGTCGAGGATGCTCGCGACGGTGTGCTCGCGGACGCAGACGACGAACGGGAAGCCGAAGCGCTTGTGGTAGCGGGCGGTGAGGCTGGTGAGGCGGGCGTGGACGGCCGGGTCGAGGCGGTCGAGCCCGGCCGAGGCCTGCTCGCTCGTGGAGGCCGGCGTGAGCTCGCCGGCCAGCGCGGCGCGGCCGGCGAGGTCGGGGTGCGCGTGGATCAGCGCCAGCTGCTCCTCCGTCGTCGCGCCGTCGACCGTCTCCTTGAGCGCCTTGATCACGTTCTCGAGGCCGTCGAACGGCCCGCGGTCGTAGGCGCGCTCGGCGATCCACGGCGAGGACTCGTAGGCGAAGCCGTACTCGGCGACGAACTCCTCGCGCGTCATCGGCGCGCCGCCGACAGGCGCACGGCGTCGAGGATCTTCTCGTAGCCGGTGCAGCGGCAGAGGTTGCCGGCCAGCGCCTCGCGGATCTCGGCGTCGGAGGGCTGCGCGTTGCGCTCCAGCAGGTCGTGCGTGGCGACGATCAGGCCCGGCGTGCAGAAGCCGCACTGCACGGCGCCGGCCTCGAGGAACGCCTCCTGGATCGGGTGCAGCCCCTCGTCCGGCGTCAGGCCCTCGATCGTGACGACCTCGCGGCCCTCGGCCTGGCCGGCGAGCACGAGGCAGGCGCAGACGAGCGTGCCGTCGAGGTAGACCGAGCACGACCCGCACTCGCCCTGCTCGCAGGCGTTCTTGGAGCCCGGCAGCTCCATCCGCTCGCGCAGGACGTAGAGCAGGCTCTCGCCCTCCCAGACGCCGTCGACCTCGCGCGCCTCACCGTTGACGCTGCAGCTGAGCCGCATGGCGGAAGGCTACTCCCGGATCACGAGCCAGGTGCCGACCGCGAGCAGCGCGACGCCCGCGACCTTGCCCAGCGTGACCGGCGACCGCTCGGCCCCGAGCCAGCCGAAGTGGTCGATCGCGACCGCGACGCCGAGCTGGCCCGCGATCGTCACCGCCGTGAGACCGCCGGCGCCGAGCGCGCGGACGGTCCAGACGATGCTGCCGACGTAGAGCGCACCGGCGAGGCCGCCGCCGATCGCCACGTGCCAGGGCGCTTCGCCGATCCGGCGGATGCCGCCGAGGCCGTCGGTGACCGCGGCCAGCAGCGCGAGCGCGACGAGCGAGACCGCGAGCGCGACGACGCTCGCCTGGAGGCCGCCGACGGTGCGGCCGAGCTGCGAGTTCAGCGGCGCCTGGGTCGCGACGATCCCGCCGATCACGGCAGCGACGGCGACCGCGAGGCCCTTGTCCATGCCTACTTGGCCTCGAGCCAGTTCGGGCCGGTGCCCGCGTCGACCTTCAGCGGCGGGTCGAGGTCGGCGGCGGCGACCATCTCGCGCGAGATCACCTCGACGGCCTGGGCCGCCTCCTCCTGCGGGCCCTCGGCCAGCAGCTCGTCGTGGATCTGCAGGATCACGCGGGTCTTCAGGCCGGCGTCGGCGAGCGCGTCGTGCGTGCGCACCATCGCGACCTTGATGATGTCCGCCGCCGTGCCCTGGATGATCGAGTTGACCGCGAGCCGCTCGCCGAGCTTGCGCGTCTGCCAGTTGCGCGCGCGGATCTCGGGGATCTGGCGGCGGCGGCCGAACAGCGTCGAGACGTAGCCGTGCTGCTCGGCCTGCTCGACGGCGTCCTTCATGAACTGGGCGACCGCCGGGAAGCGCTCGAGGTAGCGGTCGATGAACTCCTGCGCCTCCTCCTGCGGGATCTGCAGGCGGTCGGCGAGGCCGTACGCGCTGAGGCCGTAGACGATCCCGTAGTTGACCATCTTGGCCTTCGAGCGCATGCCGTGGTCGAGCTGGTCGGGCGGGACGTCGAAGACCTTCGACGCGGTCTCGGTGTGCACGTCCTCGCCGCGCAGGAAGATGTCGCGCAGCACCTGCTCGTTGGCGATGTGCGCGAGCACGCGCAGCTCGACCTGCTCGTAGTCGACCGACGTCAGCACGTTGCCGGGCTCGGCGATGAAGCAGGCGCGGATCACGCGGCCGGTCTCGGTGCGGATCGGGATGTTCTGCAGGTTCGGGTTGATCGAGGCGAGGCGGCCGGTCGCCGCGTTCGTCTGCAGGAACGTGGTGTGCAGGCGGCCGTCGGGCCCGATCCAGGCGGGCAGCGCGTCGAGGTAGGTCTGCACGAGCTTGGTCAGCTCGCGGAAGCGCTCGATCTTGGGGATGATCTCGTGCTCGTCGCGGATCGCCTGCAGCACGCGCGCGTCGGTCGAGAAGCCGGTCTTGCCGCGGCGCTTGCGGGACAGGCCGAGCTTGACGAACAGCACCTCGGCGAGCTGCTGCGGGGAGCCGATCATGAACTCCTCGCCGGCCAGCGCCCAGATCTCGCGCTCGAGCTCGGCGGCGTCGGTGCGGATGCGGCTGGCGGCCTCCTCGAGGCGCTTCGTGTCGAGCTTGATGCCGACCTTCTCCGCCTCGCGCAGCACGTGCACGAGCGGCAGCTCGATCTCGGTCAGCAGGTCGGTCAGGCCGCGCTCGTGGAGCTGCGGGCGCTGCTGGGCGGCGAGGTCGTGCACGAGCACGGCGCGGGCGGCCTGCGGGTCGTCGGCGTTGACGGCCAGGCCGCGCTCCTCGGCCAGCTCGTCGAGCGGGAAGCCGCGGCGGGCCGGGTCGAGCAGGTAGGCGGCGAGCTGGGTGTCGAACGTGAGGTCGGCCGGGACGTCGCCGAGCGCCTTCGCGTCGTGCGCGATCACGTTGCGGCCCTGGGTCGCCCGGACGAGCTCGGCGGGGTCGTCGACCTCGCCGGCGACCGCGTTGGCGCCGCCGGCGTAGGCGCCGAAGCGCCAGCGCGGCTCGCGCGGGATCAGCTCGCCCTCGGGGGCCTCGGGGGCCGTCGCGACCAGCGCGAGCTCGTCGCCCGCGAGCTTCGCGACGTCGTCGGGACCGCCGGGCTTGACCGGGACGGTGCGGGCCACGGCCGCCTCGGGGCGCGGGATCGCCTCGATCTCGGCGGCCTCGAGCGCCTCCTCGAGCCGCCGCAGCGGGTCGCGCAGCTCCCAGTCGCGGAAGACGGTGCGGAGGTTCGCGCGGTCGGGCTCGTGGTTGAGCTCGGCGTCGAAGTCGAGCTCGACCGGCACGTCGCGGAAGGCGGTCGCGAGCTGCTTGGAGAGGCGGGCCGCGTCGGCGTGCTCGGTCAGGTTCTGCTTGCGCTTGGCGCCGGTGATCTCGTCGACGCTGCCGAGCACGGTCTCGAGGTCGCCGAAGCGCTGCAGCAGCTCGGACGCGGTCTTGTCGCCGATCCCCGGGACGCCCGGGATGTTGTCGCTCGTGTCGCCCTTGAGGCCGATGAAGTCGGGGATCAGCTCGGGCTGGATGCCGTAGCGGTCGACGACGCCATCGCGGTCGTAGACCTTCGTGTCCGTGATCCCGCGTGAGGTCGTCATGATCCGCACGCCGTCGTCGACGAGCTGGTAGGCGTCGCGGTCGCCGGTCACGACCATCACGGGGATCCCCCGCTGCTTGGCCTGCTCGCTGATCGTGGCGATCACGTCGTCGGCCTCGAAGCCCTCGACGGAGATGTTGCGGTAGCCGAACGCCTCCACCAGCGGGCGCAGGTGCGGCCACTGCTGGCTCAGCAGGTCGGGCTTCTTCGAGCGCTGGGCCTTGTAGTCGGCGCTCAGCTCCTTGCGGCCCGACAGACCGGCGTCCCACACCACGACCGTCGGCACCTGGCCGTAGTCCGTCAGGATCTTCACGAGCATCGACGCGAAGCCGAAGATCGCGTTGGTCGGGCGACCGTCGGAGGTCGCGATCGACTCCGGCAGGGCGAAGAACGCCCGGTACGCGAGCGAGTTCCCGTCGATCAGGAACAACTCGCGCGGGGTGGTCTGGTCGGCCGCGGGCATCGCCCCGCAAGGCTAGTGGTCGCGGCGGAGGCGACGGCGGCTCGCAGGAGGGGTCCGCGCCGCTATGCTGGCTGACCGAACGCGGGTCCGGCACGCTGCTGGAGCCCGCGTCGCGCGCGCTCCATGGCACCGCCACGCGCCGCGCATCCGAGAGCTGCAACCGAGGGTTTCGACACGATGACCGACAAGCCCGCCCCCGAGGATCGCGAGCCAACGCCGCCCCCCGCTGCTGCGGAGGAGCCCGGCACCCCGGCCGCCCCGCCTGCGCCGGAGCCGGTCGCCGCCGAGGCCGAGCGCGCCTTCGGAGCCCGCCGCCGAGGCCCCGGCCCCGGAAACTGCGGGCACCGATAACGAGGCACCGGCCGCCGCCGAGACACCCTCAGAGCCCCCGGCCGAGACCGCCCCGGCGCCCGCCGCCGAGACACCCTCAGAGCCCCCGGCCGAGGCCGCCCCGGCGCCCGCCGCCGAGACACCCTCAGAGCCCCGCCGGCCGAGACTGCCCCGTCGAGCCCGCCGCCGAGACACCCTCAGAGCCCCCGGCCGAGGCCGCACCGGCGCCCGCCGCCGAGACTCCCTCAGAGCCCCCGGCCGAGACCGCCCCGGCGCCCGCCGCCGAGACACCCTCAGAGCCCCCGGCCGAGACCGCCCCGGCGCCCGCCGCCGAGACCGCCCTCGGCAGCCCGCCGGCCGAGGCCGCCGCCGAGCGCCCGCCGGCCGAGACCGCCCCGGCGCCCGCCGCCGAGACTCCCTCAGAGCCCCCGGCCGAGGCCGCCCCGGCGCCCGCCGCCGAGACTCGCGCCCGCGCCCGCCGCCGACGCTCCTTCGGCGCCCGCGGCCGAGGCCGCCCCGGCGCCCGCCGGCGACGCTCCTTCGGCACCCGCTGCCGAGACCGCCCCGCAGCCCGCGGCCGAGGGTGGTCAGGGCCAGGGTCAGGGGCGCCGGCAGGGTGGTGGCGGTGGCCAGCGACAGGATTCGAAGGATCGCCCGCGGCGGCGGCGGCGCCTGACCGCTGCCGAGCGGCACCGGCGCACGTTCTTCGCGAAGCTGAGCGAGCTTCGCAAGCAGGAGCAGGCCGCTGTGGAGGCCAACGAGCCCGAGCCGGCCGAGCCGGCGCCGGCGCCGGCCGCGGAGGAGGCTCCCGTGGCCGAGGCGCCCGCCGAGGGCGAGGCCGCCGCTCCGGCTCCCGCCGAGCCGCAGCCGCAGCCGCAGCCGCCGCAGGCAGCCGCTCCCGCGGCGCCGCCCGCGACCTCCCCTTCCCGCTCCGCCCGCGCGCAGGCCCGCCTGGTCGCGGCGATCGAGCGTGTCGGCGGTGCCGAGGCGGTCCGTGAGGCGCTGCAGCCCAAGCGCCGCGACGACGGCGAGACCATGAAGTGGTCCTCCGTCTGCGCTGAGCAGGCGCAGGGCGTCAAGCCCGGCGACCCGGTCTTCACCGCGTGGGTGCGGCTCGCCGCGACCCCCGTCCGTGACGTCAAGGCGATCGTGAACCCGCGTGTCCGCGACGACAACCGTGGCCGCGGTCGCGGCCGAGGCCGTTCCGGCGGCGGCGGTGGCGGCGGGGGCTACGGCGGTGGCGGCGGCTATGGCGGCGGAGGCGGCTACGGCGGCGGCGGCGGTGGCCGCGGCGACCGTGGCGGCGGACGTCCCGCGCGCCGCGAGGAGCTCGAGGCCCACGGCCGCGACGGCTCCTTCCGCTCCTCGGTCCGCATCGTCCACGTGGACAGCGACGGCTCCCGCCGCGACCGCGACGACGAGCATCGCGAAGAGCGCGAGGCGAAGCGCAAGGCCGAGGCCGAGCGCCTCGCCAAGCTCGGCTACTGAGCCGCCGAGCCGCTGTGGCGGTTGGGTACCGCATAGCGACACCTAACTGCCACAGGTCGGCGCCGGTGGCATGATGCGGCTCATGGCGAGGCCGACGAGTGCCCAGTTCTCCCTCGTACTGCGCGTCCGGATCGCCCACCGGCCCGGGATGCTGGGCCGCGTGGCGAGTGCGATCGGGCGAGGCCGGGGCGACGATCGGCTTCGTCGACCTGGTCGCGATCGACGACGCGCACACGGTGCGCGACATCACGATCGACACGGCCGGCGAGGAGCATGGCGACGCGGTGATCGCGGCCGTCCAGGGGGTCGACGGCGCGGAGGTGATCGACACCACCGACCGGACGTTCCTGATGCACGTCGGCGGCAAGATCGAGCAGCACAACAAGCACCCGCTGCGCACCCGCGACGACCTCTCGATGGCGTACACGCCGGGCGTCGCCCGCGTCTGCACCGCGATCGCCGAGGACCCCAGCAAGGCCTACCAGTACACGATCAAGCGCAACACCGTGGCGGTCGTCTCCGACGGCAGCGCCGTGCTCGGCCTCGGCGACATCGGCCCCGAGGCCGCGATGCCCGTGATGGAGGGCAAGGCGATGCTGTTCAAGGAGTTCGGGGGCGTCGACGCGTTCCCGCTGTGCCTGGACACGCAGGACCCGGACGCGATCGTGGCCGCCGTCAAGGCCGTCGCCCCGACCTTCGGCGGCATCAACCTCGAGGACATCAGCGCGCCCCGCTGCTTCGAGATCGAGGAGCGGCTGAAGGCCGACCTGGACATCCCGGTCTTCCACGACGACCAGCACGGCACCGCGGTCGTCACGCTCGCCGCCCTGCTCAACGCCGCCAAGCTGACCGGCAAGCGGCTCGAGGACCTCGACGTGCTCGTCGTCGGCCTCGGCGCGGCCGGGGTCGCGGTGACCAAGATCCTGCTCGAGGCCGGCGTCCGCCACGTGATCGGCTGCGACAGCAAGGGCGCCGTCTCGACCGACCGGCCCGACTACCAGGACGGCTCGATGAGCGAGATCAAGCGCTGGTACGCGGAGCACACGAACGCGGACAAGCGCCAGGGCGGCCCGGCCGACGTGATCGAGGGCGCCGACCTGTTCGTCGGCCTCTCCGGCGCGCGCGTGATGCCGCCCGACGCGCTCGCCCGCATGAACGACGACGCGATGGTGTTCGCGATGGCCAACCCGACGCCCGAGGTCTCGCCCGAGGAGGCCGAGCCGCACGCGCGGATCATCGCCACCGGCCGCAGCGACTACCCGAACCAGATCAACAACGTCCTCTGCTTCCCGGGCATCTTCCGCGGCGCCCTCGACGTCCGCGCGCACGAGATCACCGAGGAGATGAAGATGGCCGCCGCCCGCGGCATCGCCGGGATCGTCAAGGACGACGAGCTGCGCGAGGACTACATCATCCCCTCCCCCTTCAACCGCGACGTGCCCGAGGCGGTCGCCCGCGCCGTCGCCGAGCAGGCGCGCAAGGAGGGCTCGGCGCACGCCGACGGCGACCGCATCGGCTACGCGCCCGGGGACACGCAGGAGTTCGGCAGCCTGCGCCCATGAGCGCGCCGGCGCCCGCGCCCGTACCCCGGACGATGAAGATCACCGTCACCGGCGGCACCGGCCGCCTCGGCTCGCTGCTCGTGGCCGAGCTCGTCCGCCGCGGCGACGAGGTCACCGTCCTCACCCGCAGCCCCGGCCGCGCCCGCGAGAAGCTCCCCCAGGGCGTGAGCGCCGTCGCCTGGGACCCCGCCACCGGCCCCGCCCCCGCCGCGGCGCTCTCCGGCCGCGACGCGGTCGTCCACCTCGCGGGCGAGGACATCGCCCAGCGCTGGACGGACGAGGCGATGCGCCGCATCCGCGACTCGCGCGAGCAGGGCACGCGCAACCTCGTCGAAGGCCTGCGCGCCGCCGACCCGCGCCCCTCCGCCCTCGTCTCCGCCTCCGCGGTCGGCTTCTACGGCAACCGCCCGGAGCCCGTCGACGAGGACGCCGCGCCCGGCAGGGACATCCTCGCCGACGTCTGCGTCGCCTGGGAGGAGGAGGCGCTGAAGGCGCAGGAGCTCGGCCTGCGGGTGGTGCTCGTGCGCACCGGCCTCGTGCTCGACCGCGAGAACGGGGCGCTCGAGAAGATGCTGCCGCCGTTCAAGCTCGGCGTCGGCGGCCCGGTCGCCGGCGGCAAGCAGTACGCGCCCTGGGTCCACCTCGACGACGTCGTCGGGATCTACACCGCCGCGCTCGACGGCGAGAACTGGACCGGGCCCGTGAACGCCACCGCCCCGCGGCCCGTCACCAACGCGGAGCTCTCGAAGGCGCTCGGCCGCGCTCTGCACCGCCCCGCCGTCCTCCCCGTGCCCGGCCTCGCGGTCAAGGCGCTCTACGGCGGCATGGCGAAGCTCGTGATCGAGGGCCAGAACGCGCTCCCGCGGCGCACGCAGGAGCTCGGCTACAGCTTCCGCCACCCCGATCTCGACGAAGCGCTCGAAGCCGCGCTCGCCTGACCACCAGCCGCCGACCGGTGGTAAAGTCCGGCCAGTGACGAGCCCCGCCGGCAGCGACCGCTACGAACCGCTCCCCGGCCTGCTCGAGATCCCGGGCTTCCTCTACCGCAAGCTCGGGCGCCGCGGCCGCAGGATCGTGGTCGCGATCCTCGCCGTGCTGCTCGTCGCCCTCGCCGCCGGGATCGTCTTCGGCCTGCCGTCGATCAACGACAGCAAGGACGAGCGGGCGGCGGCCGACCGCAGCGCCGCCGAGCAGCGCCAGGCGGCGCTCGTCGAGCGGCTCGTGGCCGAGCAGCGCCTCGTGCGCGGCCAGGGCACGGCCGCCGCCGGGCTCACCGGCGCCGAGGAGCTCACCGCCCGCCGCGCGCTGGTGGACGACCTCTCCGCCGACGTCGAGGCCGACGCCCGCGCCCGCGTGCAGGCCGGCGAGCTCGACCAGGGCGTCCGCGCCGTCGAGTGCGAGCGCTACCCGCGCGGCGCCCGCGGCGAGGACCCGGCGGCAGACCTCACGTCCAGCACCGGCCGCTACTCGTGCCTGGCGATCACCGCGGTCGCGCCGACCACGAACACGAACGAGTCGAGCAGCATGGGCTACCCCTACCGGGCGCTGGTCGACTTCCCCAGCGGGCGGTTCACGTACTGCAAGGTGAGCGGGCGCGCCGGCGAGGGAAGCCTGCGCAGCAGCGTGCCCGTGACGGTGCCCGAAGCCTGCGGCGGCTGACCGAGCGCTGACACGCAAAGGGCGCTCGGCCCATACTCGGGGTAAGGATGCCCCACGAGCTGCCCGACGACCTCAGCCACCTCGGCGACCGGCTGACCGCCGCCGCCGCGCGCGACATCGCCGCCCGCCGCCGCCGCGCTTCGTTCGCGCGGCGGATGGTCGCGACCGCCGCCGCGGCCGCGCTGGCGATCGCCGTGGCGGCACCCGGCACCCTGGCGCCGAGCGTGAGGGACGGCGGCGGCGCGCTCTTCGCCTCCGAGCGCGCCACCCCCGGGCCGTGCGAGTACCCGCGCGGCGAGTGGCAGACGATGAACGACGCCTGCTAGCTCACTTCGTGGTGGGAGTCGCCTCCGGCTCCAGCGCCGCCTCGCGGTCGGCCTTGCCGCCGCCGAACGGGCCGAGGTTCTTCCACTTGGAGTCCGGGCGCGCCGGCCAGAACAACCAGATGATCGCTCCGACGACCGACAGCAGCATGCCGAACGCGAGCCCGAGCTTCTCGCCGTAGCCCTTGCGCTCGGACAGGTAGGACGCCACGATCGACGAGATCAGCCACACGTAGAGCAGGTACAGCGCGTAGCGCGCCGATGAGTGCGAACGTCGAGGTCATGTTCCGAGGTACGCCTTCTGGACTTCGGGGTTGGTCCGGAGCTTCGTGGATTCGTCGGTCATCGCGACGCTCCCCGTCTCCAGCACGTAGCCGCGCTTGGAGACCTCGAGCGCGAAGTTCGCGTTCTGCTCCACCAGCAGGATCGTCATCCCCTGCTGGTTGATCTCCGCGATCGTCTCGTAGATCCGCTCGACCAGGATCGGCGCGATGCCCATCGATGGCTCGTCGAGCAACAGCACCTGCGGCTTGCCCATCAGCGCGCGGCCGATGGCGAGCATCTGCTGCTCACCGCCGGACATCGTGCCCGCCTTCTGCGCCTCGCGCTCCTTCAGGCGCGGGAACAGGTCGAAGACCCGGTCGAGGTCCTCGCGGATCCCGTCGTGGTCGCGGCGCAGGAACGCGCCGAGCTCCAGGTTCTCGCGGACCGTCATGCGCTGGAAGCACTTGCGGCCCTCCGGCGACTGGCAGATGCCGAGCCGGACGATCTCCTGCGGCGGGAGCTGCGAGATCTCGCGTCCGTCGAGCTTGATCGAGCCGTGGCGCGGCGGCGTCAGCCCCGAGATCGAGCGCAGCGTGGTGGACTTGCCGGCCCCGTTGGAGCCGATCAGCGTCACGCACTCGCCCCGCTCGACCGTGATCGAGATGCTCTTGAGCGCCTGGATGTTCCCGTAGAACGTCTGGATGTCGTCGACTTCGAGGAACGTCATCGCCTAACCCTCCTCCGAAGCGGACTTGCCGAGATACGCCTCGACCACACGCGGGTTCGCCCGCACCTCGGCGGGCTTGCCCTCGGCGATCTTCTCGCCGTGGTCGAGCACGGTGATGTGCTCCGAGACGCCCATGATCACCTTCATGTCGTGCTCGATCAGCACGATCGTGATCCCGCGCTCGTCGCGCAGCTTGCGCATGAACGCGGTCAGCTCGTCGGACTCCTGCGGGTTCATGCCGGCGGTCGGCTCGTCGAGCAGCAGGATCGTCGGGTCCGACGCGAGCGCGCGCGCGATCTCCACGCGCCGCTGGTCGCCGTAGGACAGGTTGATGGCCAGCTGCTCGTGCCAGGACTTGCGGATCCCGACGTAGGAGAGCTCCTCCTCCGCCTTCGCGCGGACCCGCTTCTCCTCCTTGCGCACGCCGGGCGTGCGGATGATCGAGCCGAACAGGCCGGCCTTCATCCGCGAGTTCTGGCCGACGAGCACGTTCTCGACCGCCGGACATCGTCGAGAACAGGCGGATGTTCTGGAACGTCCGCGCCATCCCGAGCTTCATGATCACGTCCGGCCGGCCGCCGGTGACGTTCTTGCCCTCGAGCATGATCCGCCCCAGCGTCGGCTTGTAGAAGCCGGTGAGCATGTTGAAGAACGTCGTCTTGCCGGCGCCGTTGGGCCCGATGATCGAGACGATCGAGCGCGCCGGCACGTTGAAGGTGACGTCGCTGACGGCGGTCAGGCCGCCGAACTGCTTCGTCACGTTCTGCGTCTCGAGGACGTTCGTGGTGGGGGCGTCTTCGCTCATGCTCGGGCCGAGTAGAGGGTTTCGTCCGAGGTCTCCGCCTCGTCCGTGAGCTCCATCTTGCGTCTCCGTTCCGGCAACAGGCCCTGCGGGCGCAGGATCATCATGATCACCAGCAGGAACCCGTAGATGCCGAAGTTGATCTCGGTCATGTCGAAGTCGAGGCCGAGGTCGCGTGGCACGCTGTTGATCACGTCCGGCAACAACCAGAAGTTGATGAACGTGAGCACGATCGCGCCGAGGACGACGCCCCAGATCGAGCCGAGGCCGCCGAGGATCACCATGCCGAGGATCAGGATCGAGAAGAAGAACTGGAACTGGTCCGCGTTCACCGTGTTGTTGAACGATCCGAGGAACGCGCCGGACACGCCACCGAAGGCGGCGCCGGTGCCGTAGGCCAGCAGCTTCGTCTTGACCGCCGGGACGCCCATGGCGACGGCGGCGACCTCGTCCTCGCGCAGGGCGACCCACGCGCGGCCGAGCCGCGAGTCGCGGACCCGGAAGTTGACGAACAGCGCGACGGCCACGAGCGCGAGCGCGAGCCAGTACCACGGCCGCAGCTCGAGCGACGTGAACGCATCCAGGCCCGGCAACTGCACCTTGTCCACCGGCGTGATGCCCTGTCTGCCCGCGGTGATCGTCTGCTCGGCGCCGAACGTGTTCTCCAGCGCGCCGCCGATCAGCGGCACCGCGGCGAGGCGGATCTCGTCGCCGTTGACCGCGAGGCGGCCGATGATCTCGCCGAACGCGAGCGTCACGATCGCGATGTAGTCGCCGCGCAGGCGCAGCGTCGGCAGGCCGATGATCATGCCCGCGATCGTGGTGAAGACGATCGCCACGATGATCACCAGCAGGAAGTTCAGGTGGATGCCCGGCAGGTTGGCCGCGAAGCCCGTCACGCCGACGTGCCAGCCCTCCTGGTTGCCGACCTCGGAGAAGAACCCGGAGCCGAACCAGCCGATCGTGTACGCGCCGATCGCGAAGAACGCCACGTAGCCGAGGTCGAGCAGGCCGGCGAAGCCGACGATGATGTTCAGGCCCAGCGCCATCAGCGTGTAGGCGAGCGCCAGGATGCAGTCGCCGATGAAGGCGCTGCCCGAGTCGAAGAAGAACGGCAGCAGGAACGCGGCGAGCAGGAACAGGGCGGGCACGATGACCTTCTCGACCCACCACGGCATGCCCTCGGTCGAAGGCATCCGCCGCTTCTTGTCCGGGGCCTTGGCCGCGGCCGGTTCTGGTGCGGTGGCGCTCATCCTGCGTCCCTCGTCTGCTCGCCCAGCAGGCCGGACGGCTTGAAGACCATGATCAGGATCAGATACGCGAAGACCAGCACGTTCGTCCACTCCGGACCGATCCGGTTGTCCGACATCTGCTGGATGAAGCCGATGATGAACCCGCCGAGCACGGCGCCCTGGAGGTTGCCGATGCCGCCCATGACCGCGGCGGTGAAGGCGACCAGGCCGGCCGTGAAGCCCTGGAAGTACCAGATCGTCGTCTGGTAGAGGGCGTAGATCATGCCGGCGGCGCCCGCCAGCACCCCGCCGAGCAGGAACGTCAGCGAGATCGTCGTGTCGACGTTGATGCCCATCAGGCGCGCGGCCTCGGGGTCCTGCGCGGTGGCGCGCATCGCCTTGCCGAGCCGGCTGCGGCCGATGAACGCGGTCATCAGGAGCAGCAGCGGGATGGTCACGCCGATCGACAGCACGTCGCCGTTCGTGATCACGATGCCGCCGATCGTGACGATCTCGTGCTGGGCCCGGATCAGGTCCGGGATGCCCTCCTGCGAGCCGCCGAGCCACAGGAGCCCGACCTGCTGCAGGATGAAGGAGAAGCCGACCGCGGTGATCAGCGGCGCCAGCTTCGGCGCGTTGCGCAACGGCCGGTAGGCCACGCGCTCGATCATCGTGTTCAGCGAGCCCGACGTGGCCATCGCCACGAGGAGAGTCAGGAACAGGCCCAGGGCCAGGAGCAGGTAGCTCGTGTCCTGCGTCAGGCCGAGGAACCCGAAGAACCCGGCGGTCGCGAACGAGCCGATCATGAAGACCTCGCCGTGAGCGAAGTTGATCAGCTCGACGATGCCGTAGACCAGCGTGTAGCCGATCGCCACGAGCGCCCAGATCGCGCCGTTGGAGAGGCCGTCGACGAGGTTGTTCCCCAGACGCGAGAGGTCGCCCTCGTCGCCGGTCAAGTCGGTGATCGCGAAGATCACGGGCATCGCCAACAGCAGGACGATCAGCCCGTACTTCCCGATGAAGTCGCGTACCGCTTGCCCAGGTGGATTGGGCGGTGCGGCCGGGACGCTTGCAGCTTCCATGGTCGGTGAGACTCTCAGAAAGACGAAGGCCGGGGGCGGGAAGTGTCGCCCGCCCCCGGCTTCAGGTCGTCAGTCCGTCGTTACTCGGCCTGCGCCTTGATGGTCTGGTCGAACGACAGCTCGCCTCCGTCGATGGAGTACACGCCGTAGTCCGTCAGCGTCGTGTCGCCGTTCTCGTCGATCGAGTAGGTGCCGAGCACCGACTGGCGATCGGACGTCTCGAACAGCGCCTTGATGATGTCGGCCTTCTCACCCGTGGACGAGCGCTCGATCGCGTCCAGCGCGAGGCGCATGGCCTCGTAGCCGTAGATCGCGTACGGGTCCGGGTTCGGCTCGCCGTACTTCTCCTCGAACTGGCGTGAAGAACTCCTGGCCCTCCGGCGGGTACTCGTCCGGGGACAGGGTCGCGACGGTCACCTTGGTGCGCGACGCCACGTTCGCCGGGATGCCGCCCTCCTTGGGATCGGCGAAGCCCGACTCGGCCACACCGTCCGGCCCGTAGAGCTTCGCGTCCGGCAGCGCCGCCGCGAAGTCCTTGTAGAGCTGGACCGCGTTGTTGGCGGTGATGCCCGAGTACACGAAGCAGTCCGCACCGGCGCCCTTGGCCTTGGCGGCCACGGAGCGGTAGTTCGGCTGGTTCTTGTCGATCGCCTCGTTCGAGATGATCTCGAGCTGCTGGGCCTCGGCGGCGGACTGGATGTTGTTCGCGAGGCCGGCGCCGTAGACCTCCTTGTCGTTCGTCAGCTGCACCTTGGTGCAGCCGTCCTCCTTCATGAGCGTCGCGAGAGCGGCGCCCTGGATGGTGTCCTTCGGGACGATGCGCGTGTAGGTGCGCTGACCCGAGGGGTAGTACTTGTCCGGCTCGCCCGGCTCAGCGCCCGGCTCGTCGGAGGTCAGGCCCACGGCGGTGTTCGCCGGGCTGATCTGCGGGACGCCCGCCTCGTTCAGGATCGGGATCGAGACCGCGGAAGCACCCGAGTTGAACTCGCCGATGTAGACGGCGGCAGCATCATCCTGCGCGACCTTGCGGGCGTTCGCCGTGGTCGCCTCAGGCGTCCACGAACCCGCCTGAGCGGTCGAGTCGTCGAGCGACTGGTAGTTCACGGTGAAGTCGCCGGCCTTGTTGCCCGCCTGCTCAAGCGCGAGCTCGATGCCCTGGACCATCGCCGTCGTCTGCGGACGCGACGCGCCCTGCAGCGGAAGCGACGAGTAGACGTTCAGCGTCTTGCCGGCGCTCTCGCCGCCACCGCCGCCGCCGCCATCGCCGCTGTCGTCGTCGTCGCCACAGGCAGCTGCGCCCATCGCAAGCGCGGCGACGAGGCAGCCAGTTGCTGCCAACCTGCGTGAATTCAAGGAACCCCTCCTCATAAGGGTTTGTCTTGGGCGGCGATTCTACGCACACCCGTTCCGGCCGGGCAACAGGGTAAGACGAACCGCGGCAGATTGCCCGAAACGGCGAACCCGCCGGTTCGGAACCGGGCTCAGCCGTGCTTGCGGTTGCCCGGGAGATACGGCGCGAGCAGGTGCACGGCCGCGGCGATGACGAGCATCAGGATGGTGAGCATGATCGCGTCGAACGCCTTCGCTCCGATCGCCCAGAGGACGACCCAGAGAACGAGGCCCGCGATCAGGGTGAGGATCACGCCCATGTGGCGCAGAGCCTACTGACTGAGCGCCCTGGAAAGCGCCGCGACGGCCGTTCCGACGGCCTCCGCGGGATCCTCGCCGGCGTCGACCGCCTCGGTCGCCGCGCGCACGAGGCGCGAGCCCACGATCACGCCGTCGGCGCCCGCGGCGGCCGCGTCGGCCGCGTCCTGGGGGGTCGAGATGCCGAACCCGAGCGCGACCGGCACGGGGCTGTGGGCCTTCGCGCGGGCGAGCACGCCCGCCACCGCACCGTCGACTCCGGCGCGCTCGCCGGTCGTCCCGGCCACCGCCACCGTGTAGACAAATCCACGCGCGCCGCTGCACGATCTCCTGCATCCGGCCGTCCGGCGTCGTCGGTGCGACGAGCGGGACGAGCGCGACGCCGGCCGCGTCGCAGGCGTCGCGCACCGCGCTGCCCTCCTCGAGCGGCAGGTCGGGCACGATCAGCCCGCTCACGCCGGCCTCGGCGAGCTCGCGCGCGAAGCGCTCGGCGCCGCGCGCGTAGAGCGGGTTGGCGTAACACATGAGCACGACCGGCAGGCGCTCGGCGATCGCGGTCGCGGTCTCGAGCACGCCGTGCAGGGTCGCCCCGGCGGCGAGCGCGCGCGTGCCGGCGGCGTGGATCACCGGGCCGTCGGCCAGCGGGTCCGAGAACGGGACGCCGAGCTCGACGAGGTCCGCGCCCGCGTCGGCGCAGGCGGCGCCGATCCGCGCCGAGGCGTCGAGGTCCGGGAAGCCCGCCATCAGGTACGGCATCAGCGCCGCGCGCCCGGGCGCGGCGGCGAACGCCGCGGCGATCCGGTCCGTGCCCTTCTCCATCACCGTCAGCTGCCGTACCCCAGCCTGGGGAGCACCTCGGCGAGGTCCTTGTCGCCGCGGCCGGAGAGGCAGACGACGTCGATCGTGGCGGCGGCGGCGCCCTCGCGCAGCGCCCAGGCGACCGCGTGCGACGACTCGAGCGCCGGGATGATGCCCTCGGCTGCGGCAGACGCGCTGAAGCGTCGTCGAGCGCCTCGTCGTCGGTGACCGCGACGTACTGCGCGCGGCCGCTGTCGCGCAGCTACGCGTGCTCGGGCCCGACGCCGGGGTAGTCGAGGCCGGCCGAGATCGAGTGCGCCTCGAGGATCTGGCCGTCCTCGTCCTGCATGATCGCCGAGTACGCGCCGTGCAGCACGCCGCCGCGGCCGCCGATCGTCAGCGGCGCGCCGTGGCGACCGCGTGTCGATCCCGTCCCCCGCCGCCTCGACGCCGATCAGCTCGACCGCCGCGTCGTCGACGAACGGGACGAACGATGCCGATCGCGTTCGAGCCGCCGCCGACGCAGGCGACGACGCGGTCGGGCAGCCGCCCGGCGCGCTCGAGCATCTGCGCCCGCGCCTCGTCGCCGATGACGCGCTGGAGATCGCGCACGATCGCCGGGAAGGGTGCCGGCCCGACGACCGATCCGATCATGTAGTGCGTGATCGCGACGTTCGTGACCCAGTCGCGGATCGCCTCGTTGATCGCGTCCTTGAGCGTGCGCGGCGCCGGCGTCGACCGGCTGCGACCGTCGCGCCGAGCAGCTTCATCCGCAAGACGTTGGGCGCCTGGCGCGCGATGTCCTCCGTCGCCCATGTAGACGACGCACTCGAGGCCGAGCAGGGCGCACACCGTCGCCGTCGCGACGCCGTGCTGGCCGGCGCCGGTCTCGGCGATGATGCGCGGCTTGCCCATCCGCTTGGCGAGCAGGCCCTGGCCGAGCGCGTTGTTGATCTTGTGCGCGCCCGTGTGCAGCCAGGTCCTCGCGCTTGAGGTAGATCGTGGCCCGCCGCCTCGCGCAGAGCCGCTCGGCGTGGTAGAGCGGCGTCGGGCGGCCGACGTAGTCGCGCAGCAGCGCGTCCAGCTCGGCCTGGAAGCCGGCGTCGGCGCGCGCCTCGACCTAGGCGCGCTCGAGCTCGTCCAGCGCCGGCATCAGCGTCTCGGGCACGTACTGGCCGCCGTAGGGGCCGAAGCGGTGCTCGACGGCGGGCGCGCTCACGCGACCGTCACCCCCTGCGCGGCGGCCATGAACGCCTCCACCTTCCCCGGGTCCTTGATGCCGGGCTCGGCCTCGACGCCGGACGCGACGTCGACGCCCCACGGATGCACGGCGGCGATCGCCCCGGCGACGTTCTCGGCCGTCAGCCCGCCGGACAGGATCAGCGGCACCTTCGAGCGCCGCCGCGCCGCCAGCGCCCAGTCCCACGTCCGCCCGGTGCCGCCGCGCTCACCGGCGACCGAGGCGTCGAGCAGGTGGAAGTCGGTCCGGAAGCGCTCGGCCTCGCGCAGGTCGGCGCCGGAGGCGATCGGCAGCGCCTTGATCACCTTCGCCCCGGTCCGCTGCCCGACGGCGGCGCAGAAGTGCGGCCCCTCGTCGCCGTGCAGCTGCACGTGCGTGAGCCCGATCGCATCGACGGCGTGCGCGACCTCGTCGAGCGTCGGGTTCACGAACACGCCGACGAGCTCGACCTGGCGCCGCACGGAGCGCGCGATGCCGGCGGCGACCGCGGGATCGCACGCGCGCTTGGACTGTGGCCACAGCACGAAGCCGATCGCCCACGCACCGACCGCCGCCGCGAGCTCGGCGTCCTCGAGCCGCGTGGTACCGTAGAGCTTGACCCGGGTCACAGACCCAGGCTAGTAGACCCGCGCCGAGCCTACTCAGCCATCGGGCATCGTCGCCGGGCGCTCGGCGAGGCGGAGATCGACGTCTCCGCGGGCGCCGCTTCGCAGCAGGCGCAGCGTGACGATGTCGCCCGGGCGGCGCTCGGCGGTCACGTCGTGCAGCTCGATCGGGGTTTGTACCTCCGCCCTTCGACCTCCTCGACCACGTCGCCGACCTGCAGGCCGGCGGCCGCGGCCGGGCCGCCCGCGAAGACCGCAGCGACGGTCAGGCCGTCGCCGCCGGCCTCGCCGCGGAACCCGGTGTAGGGCCGGATGACCTTGCGGTCCTCCTCGATCTGGGTGAACACCTCGCGGGCCTTGTTCGACGGCACGGCGAGGTTGGCGCGTCCTCGTCGCCCTCGAGCCGCGACATGACGCCGATCACGCGGCCGTCGGAGGCGAGCAGCGGGCCGCCCGAGGTGCCGGGCTCGATCACCGCGTCGGTCTGGAAGACACCGTCGATCACGTAGCCGCCGGGCGCCTCGATGCGCTGGTCGGAGGCGCCGATGCGGCCGGTGCCGGCGGTGGCGGCAAAGCCGCTCGGGTTGCCGACGGCGACGGCCTGGTCGCCGGCGTTGACCGCATCGGAGTCGCCAAGCTCGAGCGGGACGAGCTCCGGCGCCTCGTCCGGGTCCACGCCGAGCACCGCGAGGTCGGTCTCCTCGTCCTTGCCGAGCACGGTCGCCTGCACGCCGACGCCGTTGGCGAACAGGACCTGCACGTCGGTGACGCCGCTGACGATGTGCGCGTTGGTGACGATCCGGCCGTCGTCGTCGAGCACGAAGCCCGATCCGGTCGATACGGCCAGATCGCTGCTGCCGCCCGTCGCCTCGAACGCGGACGCGACGGCGGGATTGACGGATTGCGCACGCACGTAGACCACGCCGGGAGCGGCGCGATCGAAGATCTCCTGGGCGGACAGGCGACCGTCGCTGGAGGAGACCGCAAGGAGGCCCTGCTCGGCGGAGTCCGTCTCCGTGTCGCCGCCTGCATCGCCGTGGCGGTGACGACGCCGCCGAGCAGAGCCGCCAGAAGGGCACGCGTGCCGCCTTTGCGTCGGGCGATCCCAAGGGTGGAGGCGCCGCGTTAGCCCCGGCTAAACAGCGTCGAGGTCGCCGCCGGTGAGCTGGCGGCAGGCCGCCTGATGTCGACCGCGGCATCAGCGTCTCGCCGATCAGGACCGCGTCGACGCCGACGTCCTCGAGCTCGTCGAGCTGCGCGCGCGTCGAGAAGCCGGACTCCGATACGACGGTCTTGCCGGCCGGCACGTCGGACAGCAGCCGGTACGTGCGGGTCGATGTCGACGCTGAAGTCGGTCAGGTCGCGGTTGTTGAAGCCGAGCACGTCCGCCTCGACCTCGAGCGCCACGTCCAGCTCGCGCTCGTCGTGGACCTCGACGAGCGCGTCGAGGTCGAGCGCGCCCGCCTCCTGCAGCAGCTCGTACAGGTCCTCCGGCTCGAGCGCGGCGACGATCAGCAGGATGGCGCCCGAGCGCAAGGGTAAGGGCACGGTTCTGCACGGTGACGACCTCGATTGACATCGTAGTGCGACGGAGGCGCTGGTTACACTCGGGCGTGTGAGAGAGCGCCGCCCCACCGACAGCGACTATTACGCGTCCAACCGGTCGACGCTTCTGAGTCAGGGCGACATCTTCCAGGACGTACCTCTCGCCTACCCCAATCCGGCGCGCGAAATCGTGATCGATGAGTCTGAAGTAGCAGGCACCGTGGTCGGCGGAACCCGACTGTTTCTTTCTGGCCCACTAGAGCCTGGACGAGTGATACTCATCACCCCAACATGCTCAATGAGCGCACAAGGCAGCGCCGGGTACGCCCACCTCGTGCGTACACTGGTGCCCGTCACGCCGCTTTGTCGACCTCGTCGAGCGGGGCACGATACGAGAGGATCTGCTCGGCCAGATTCGCTCGCACGACCCCCTCATCACTAGACTACCCGCCTGCCAATTTCGAGGCAGAGCTGCCCGAGTCAATGGGATTAGTGTATACGCTCTCTCTATTACTACCTAATTGAAGACTCAATGGGTTACTCAAGTCTCGCTCCAAGGCGCACAGCAGCTTCAGCGAAAACTCGTCTGGTTTGTGAGCGGATACAGGATGTCGCGCGACGAGTTCGATCCGCCCCTCGACTCACAACTGTCTGGTACGTCTCTCTTGTAGGGAGCGGCTTTTCAATTCGTCAAATCCCGATAGTAGCGCCCACAAGGTTCGTCGTTGTCGACGTTGCAATGAGTTCCAAATAAGTTCCAAAGGACAGCCACCACAGCAACGTTGGCAACTTGTCCAGGGCTGAACATTGGGCAGCGGCAGCCGGCCCATTTTGCATTCCGCCGTGTAGGTTTTCGACACTCTCACGGCGGTAGCACGGGTTCAAATCCCGTATGCGGTACTCACAAAAGCCCCTGCTCAGGTGGGGGCTTTGTCGTACTTGTGTCCACGACCAGTTACCTGCCATGAGCGTCAGGCCTGCAAGACGAGCTGCTCGAGCTGAGCCATCGCCTGCTGCAGCTTCGCGAACCTGATGCGGCCACCGCCAGGAGGTGCCACGGCCAGCTGGTGCCGGTGGCGGACACTGCCGCGCCGATCCTTCGAAGGAGCTGGGCACCCTACAACGGAGATTCAAATGTCCGCCCTTGCACCTCCTGCGCCACAGGTCACGTCTCCACTGTCAGCAAGTTACCGACCGACGGAAGCTCGGGTCATTGCATCACCCGAACAGACACGTGACTGGAAGCTTCGAGATCAGATCCCCGAAGTTGACACGTTGGGCCCATTTTATTCTGAGCATTCTCTGCGGCGACAGACGTGCGCACGAATGCGGCACTTGAGGGGCAACAGCTGATCGGACGAGTGCTCGATGCTCGAACTGGCGACCCAGTCAACAATGCCCGAGTTCAGGCCTGGGTCGTCAACCCGGACGAGAACTACCGTATCGCTTCGGGCCGCAGTGATCAGCTGGTCGGCGCCAACGGTGCATTCAAAGTCCATACCGACACCCCGATTGGGTATCTGGGTCGACCGGCGCACGTGCACCTCCTTGCCGAGGCGGAGGCGTTGATGCGT